>JAJRWT010000080.1 GCA_024276675.1 Myxococcota bacterium
CCCTCCTGGGAGCGCGGGCGTCTCGCCCGCTATCAGCCTTTTGTCTATAGATTGAGCCTTACGGAAAGCCTCATTCAGCAGCATCGCCTTCAGCGGAGCCTTGTTTATTGAAGGCGCTTCCATCTCCAGCGCAGGAGTGTCATCATGGTGGTTTCAATCCCCTCCTTCACGGGGCATGGGCTGCGACTACGACGCGGACGCAGACGGTTTCGCTGCCGAGCTCGTTTCAATCCCCTCCTTCACGGGGCATGGGCTGCGACAACGAGGACCGAACGCGCAGATTCATCGGCTGGTGTCGCCGGGTTTCAATCCCCTCCTTCACGGGGCATGGGCTGCGACTTAACGAACAACAGCCCATCACATACTCTAACGACGGAGGTTTCAATCCCCTCCTTCACGGGGCATGGGCTGCGACCCATCGAGCAAGCCCTGATGGGCGACACCGACACTGACTAGTTTCAATCCCCTCCTTCACGGGGCATGGGCTGCGACTCGGGGACTCGGCCCAGGAAAACCCAAACTTCTCATATGTGTTTCAATCCCCTCCTTCACGGGGCATGGGCTGCGACTCCTATGTAGACGGCGTGATCAACACGACCCTGGACCATGTTTCAATCCCCTCCTTCACGGGGCATGGGCTGCGACCGGCCGCGGCCGCGTCCTGGTCCCCCTCGCTGAGGCACGTTTCAATCCCCTCCTTCACGGGGCATGGGCTGCGACGAGGTGAACATCGTGAGTTGGGCAGTCCAAGAGCTCACTTCGTTTCAATCCCCTCCTTCACGGGGCATGGGCTGCGACCCTTCAACCGCTCTTTTCAGCGAGCCTGCCCGGCCAGGCAGTTTCAATCCCCTCCTTCACGGGGCATGGGCTGCGACTTTTTTTTCCTTGTAGTCGTTTTGTCGGTGACGGCCTGGTTTCAATCCCCTCCTTCACGGGGCATGGGCTGCGACACAAGGTCTCTCCGGCCGAGATGGAGCGAAAGGTTCAGAGTTTCAATCCCCTCCTTCACGGGGCATGGGCTGCGACTGTCCACTGCCTACGTGGCCGGCGACAATGGTCCAATAGAGTTTCAATCCCCTCCTTCACGGGGCATGGGCTGCGACTAGATGCCAGCGAAGATCTCCTGGACCGAGTCGACCTGGAAGTTTCAATCCCCTCCTTCACGGGGCATGGGCTGCGACCGGGTCAAGAGGGAGACCCGTGCGATCAGGGGCTGGCTAAGAGTTTCAATCCCCTCCTTCACGGGGCATGGGCTGCGACGCAGATCCTCCAGGAGATCAGGGACGCTCTGACGGTTTCAATCCCCTCCTTCACGGGGCATGGGCTGCGACTGGCCGCCCGCGCGGCGGCGTGGGACAGCCTGAAGGGCGAGAGTTTCAATCCCCTCCTTCACGGGGCATGGGCTGCGACAGCGGCCCTCGGTTCGCTCTTTGGAAACTGGAGAATCGAGGGCAAAAACGCCGACCTCTTCCAAAATGCCTTGACATGTCAAACCGCCGACAGCCGGGTGGACGTAAGTCCTTGAAATTGCACGATTTCCATTTGCGCCGACCTCACGGACGAAACTGGGTTTTCGAAGAGGGCCCGAGGTTGGCGCAAGACGGACAGTATTTGGCCGCGCTGTCCGCAAGCAGGACAAAAATGGCGCGGTCCTTCCAGGCTGGAAGCAACGCCCGCCAGCCTGCTCCAGAAGAGAAGCGAAAGCTAGCTGGAGAACATGGCTGGGAAGGCATGGCCCTGTTGGCGTTTGGCTGAGCATGGCTCTATTAGAACATGTCTTATGGAGAATGTCAAAGAACATGGCCCCCGAGGAAGGCGAGACTGAATCTATACCACATCAAGAGGTCGCAAAAAAGAGAATCCGCCACGGAGAGTGCTGCCCAGGGCGGGGCGAGAGGTCCGCGTACCCAGCGGGGCGGGCGAGAGGCCCGCGTACCCAGCGGGCGGGGCGAGAGGCCCGCGCACCCAGCGGGCGGGGCGAGAGTTCCGCGCACCCAGCGGGGCGGGGGCGGCGGGGATGGGGGCGCCAGATACAGGGGGGCCGCCGGGGGGAGATCGGTTCGCCCATGGGTAGATGAGCAGGGAGGGAAATCTCCAGGGCCACGAGAGGGTGCTCCCTTTTTCATGGAGTGTCGAACTCGTCGAAGGAACAGCGCCAGTCCAGGGAAATCCGCCCCAGGCCGAAACTGGTCTTGCGCCCCAGGTGCAGGAGCTGGGCGGCCTCCAGCAGCTCGGCCCAGGGTTCCAGGTCGCCCTGCAGGTGGATCGTCCCGGTCCAGCCGTCCAGGTTGACACGCTCGCCCTGGCGGCTGGAGAAGCGGGAAACGCGCTCCAGTTGGAGGTCTTCCCAGATCCCGCGGACGCTGTGGAAGGGAGGCCATCGGTGCAGAATCGAGATACCCTGCCGGCGGGCGACGTTTCGCAGGCGATTCACCGCGGCGTCCAGCAAGGCGGCGGCACTGGGCTCGAGACCTTTGCGTTTCTTCAGTTGGAAGGGCGTTTCCAGGCTCAAGGTCAAGTGATAGGGATCCCCGCCGGGGAGTTCGAACATGCGATGCAGCGGACCGGGCGCCGGCCAGGGTCGAAGCGATATGCCCTCTGCCAAGACCTCCAGCGGCTGGTAGCCCGAAAAAGCAATCATGCGCTTCAAATCGTGCTGCACACGTTCCCTGCCCAGGCCCTCCCGCACAGCCCACAGGAGCGCATCGTGGAAGAGGAAGCCGTCGGGTGGGGGTTCGGTGAAGACCCACTCGATACCCAGCGGATGTTCCCTGGACACACGCGATCCCGGTGGACGCAGAGAGCGCAGCACGAAGGGGCGTAGCTGCGCGGAGCCAGTGAGTCCGGGGTCGTACCAGTTGGGGACGATGCAGTGGTCCCTGTCCAGACAATCCCTGCAAAGGGGCGCATCGTGGTGGCAAACCAGCTCTATCAGGGCGCGTCCCACCGCGCCGCGAAGGGTGACCTCGGGAAAGGGCGGCAATACCCAGGGTCGCCGAGGGACCAGCTCGGCGTAGAGGCAGGTGGCGGTGATGTCGGCGGACCAGTCACGGCTCGGGGTCAGGTTCATGGATTCTCCATGGCTCTCCATGGCCATTGCGAACTCTGGGGCCGGCGAGGGGAGCGGGCTGGAAAGCCCGCTCCACGGGGGCTCCTGGGAAATGAACCCTGTTGGGGATCTTCCAAGACACGGCCCCCATGGTCCGGGGTCACCGGCGGAGCCAAGCCACGAGATCCTTGTGCTTCTTCTTGAGCTTCTTTGATGGCTTCCCCATGACATCGAGGATCATCCGACGCCTGGCGGGAGCACGCTCGCCGCCCTCTTCCATCCATCTGCGGATGAGTTCCAGGTGTTGGCCGGCCTTGTATGCCTTGCGAAAGCGGCTGCGCTCCGTGGCGGTGGATCGGGAAGCGGGCTCGCTCCTGGTTGCAGCGCCACTCGCGCCGGCCTTGGGAGTGCTGGCCGATAAGGATGAAATGGAATGCTTTCCCTTGGCCACCTTGGATGTCGGCGCCTTCCGGGGCCTCCGTTGCTGGGCCGCCAGAGCAGCCCTGGCCCACTCCAGGTGGGAATCGGGGGGAGAGAGGGCGAAGCCGCGGTCTTTGGCCTGGGTGAACTCGTTGCCGAAATGCGGGTGGTCCAGTCTCATGTGGCGAAGATCGCGGTCAGGGTCCGGGTGGACGGTTGCGGCGGCGATGAGGGCGTGTAGCTGCCGCGAGGCGGCCCAGCCCCCGTCCACCCTGTCGGCGAGGGCGGTCTCCATGAAATCGGCGAAGGCCAGGCGGGCCTGGTCCAGGTGGACATCTTGGCCGTCGACACTACGCAGGTGCGAGGCGGCCACGGAGAGACGCACCGCTCCATAGCCCAGGCTGCGGGCCATGCCCAAGCTGTGGCAGGTGTCGGGAGCGCCGCCGAAGTCCAGCGCCCAGAGAAGGGCCCCAAGCTCGAAGGGGCGCAGGTTGTGGACTCGCACGGGTATGCGGACAGGCTCTTGGGAAGGCAGAAGGACGGGCTGGAAGGTGGTTATGACCTTTTCCGTGGAACTCTTGGGTATTTGCGGCCTGGATTCCGCTTGGGGGCGAGGAGGGTATCGCTTCCAGCCTCGGGGCCTGACACCCTGGTCCATCCATGTGACATACCTGGGCTTGCCGTTTTTCCGCACGGGCGGATTGCCGGGTATGCGCGGGTCCTGCTCGACGTAGTTGGGATAGTAGCTGGCCTTGGGGGCCCCGAGCACAGCTCTGACGGGCTCCAGCTCTCTGGCGCCGGGAGGCAGGAGACCATGGCCGAAGTCCACGCGGCCCCGCAGGCTGTTCTGCCCGGTGTCTCTCCCCCTGCCCTTGCGCTCCAGGGGCACATGGCCGAAGATGAGATCCGGCAGATCCAAGGCGCCCCGGTCGTTGCCCTGGGCATTCCACACGGCGTCCAGGACGGAATAGCGGTAGGCAAGGCGGAACATCATTGCCAAGCCAATGGCGCGCACCCGCAGAGGTTTGTCCTTTTCCAACAAAAAGAAAACGGGTATGCCGTGCCGGGCGGCCTTGGGGTCGCCGTCATCCCAGCCGCTACGCTCCAACCAGGCTCGCAGCTCGGCGTTGGGTGTGTCGACCATGCGGTTCTGCTGGCCAGAGTCCCTGTGGACGAAACGGAAGTCTTCCCATACCTGGGCGCTCACGGGCAGGGCCCTGGCGCCGGGCCGATTGAAGAACACGAAGTCGTGTTGCTTGGAACCCTTCCTGGTCGAGTCCTGGGGTTGGCCGGTGAAGACCAGTTCACCCTGCCGGACATCCGGGCCCGCCATTTTTGTTCCCAGCTCCGTCACGACCCCGTAGTCGCCGCTGCGGGGTGTGCTGATGCTGGGGTCGCCCTTTTGCAGCTTCCATTCCACGCGGGCCTGCACCTGGAACGAGTGCCCAGCCCACTTGCGATACTTGTCTGGAGCGGACTGCTTCTCGCCCGGCGAGTAGTTCCGCAGGCCCAGTCGTTCTGCGTGAGCGCCCAGCAGGTCGTAATGGACCTTGGCGAAGTCGCATGGGACTATGTGGGCGGGTTGCCCGGTGCTGGTGGATGGATCGTCGTTGCGGCGCAGCCAGCCGGCGCTCACCAGGGGTATCGTGGTCTTCTTGGTCTTGACGTCGGACATGTGGCGACCGTACAAGTCGTGGTTGTGCAGGTCGCGGACACCGTAGCGGTGGGGATTCACCCTGCGCATTCTTGCGAAGCAGGCGATCTCCAGGACGTTTCGCAACATGCCGCGCAGGGATGAGCCGGGGATGGCCAACAAACCGCTGGGCAGCCGGAAAAAACGTTCCGGCTTCGGGGATCCGCCGGAAACCCGGTCGGCGCCGCGAATGAAGATGGGCGTCAGTGCGTGCAGAGCGATCTCCATGGTGCCACAGACGGCGTCGTGGAAGGGGACATCGTGGTTCACCCACTCGGCGCGGAGCTGTGGAGCATTTTGGGAGTCCAGCACGAACTCCGAGAGGGGGACAAAGGTGTAGGGGGCGCGTATCTTGTCCAGTGACTTCTTGCCGTGCTTGCTCATGATGGTTCTCCTGGCTTCTTCCAACCGGCGAAGACGCCCAGCATGGGGCGCCACTGGGCAAGTCCCTCGTGGCTCCTGGCCCGCCAGCAGTTCAGGTAGCTCATGCGTAGGAGCCGTCGGGAAAGCTCGGGCCCGCTGCGGTGCGCCATGCGCTGCTGCGCCGGGCCCTGCTGGACATCGTGCGCCTCGACGTATTCCAATACGCCTTCAACGCCCGATATCCGGCAGGACCCGTCTCGCGACGCGCCTGGCGCCCCTCGCCTGGGCCCGAGCCGGCTGTTTCCGGCAGCCTCTTTCCCGACGGCTCCCAGAGAAGGGCTCTCAGTGGTGGGATGCTCCGAGCGAAAGACCAGTACGGGTATGCCTTCGCCCTGCTCCAGCAGGCTCAGGGTGTATCTCCATGCGAGCCAGGCTCCGGCGGCGTAGCGCAGGTGGAGGCTCACCAGGCGCCCATCCGACAGAGGCTCCTGTATGCGTTCGCCGCAGAGGATGGGGCCAGGATCATCGGAGTCGCCGCTGACACAACGCGACACATCCTGTTGGAAGAGAACGATATGGCTGCGGTATTGCAACCACCCATCCCCACCCGCCGAGATGAACCGGGCAGCCTTCTTCGAATCCTGGAACACGAAATCTTGAACCAGCAGCCGCCCCAGCTCCGGAATTCTGCCGTCGTGCCATGGGAGGCTCTTGAAGTCGATCATCTGGATACCTCCTTTTTGTCCATGCTACCCCGGAAGTAGCCATGCCCGCGGCTGGCTCCCCCGCCCAGGGCAAGGCGGCCCTGGCAAAGATCCTCCAGGGCTCCCTGCAATGCCTGGATGGCCATTCTGCCGGTATCGTTCCCCAATTGCAGACTCACCTGGACTTGCCAGGTTTCGCCAAAGCCATCCAGGGGAGCTTCGCCGAAGAGCATGCCGTCCATGGGGCCCTGGGTGAAGCGATCCAGGCTCACATGTTGAAACACGCCGTCGCTGTCTCGCAGCTCCTGGGGCTCGAAGATGAACACACGCCCGGGTTGGCCGCTGTCCCTGCCCTTCACCGAGCCGAAAAGGCTATCCACCAGTTCCTGGACCTCTTCATGCCAGATGGGGCCCGATTCGCCGATGCGAACGTCGTCCACGAACCTGCCCAGGGCCACGTGGGCGTGGAAGGCCGCGCGGTGGCGCAAGGCGCCCTTGATGCTGGAGACAGGCACAAAGGGCCTGGCCCGACTCACCTGCCCGCGCCCCCTGGTCCAGGTGATGCGTGGCTCGCGCACGTTGAACATGTCTACGTGCTCGGCGCCCTTCTTGTTGGTGGGCGCGCCCCCGCCGAAGAGAACGGTCTGCTCGGGCCTGAGTCTGAGGGTCCACACGATGGATCGGGCGCCTGCCCACGGTTGGGGTACTTGCTTCGCCTTCAAGACCTTGGAGCTGTCCTGGCGAAGGTCGACGGAGAGTTTCTTGTAGGCCGCCCAGTCCGAGGGGCGTGAGAGGTCGAAGGAGCGCGCGGACCAACGCAGCACCTTGAACCTGCCAAAACCCCGCCGGGAGCGACCGCCCAGGTGGGTCTGGGGAGAGTGGAGCAGAGCCACCAACGGGGCCAAGCCCCCGCCGGAGCCGTGCATGCCCAGTTCGAAGGTGAAGCGGGCTCCCGCCGGCACCAGCCGTTCGTCGAACTTGCCGGCGCCGTCCACCACGCCCCGCGTCCCGATCCTGACGTGGTCCCGCAGGACTCCCGAGGCCGCGAAGGACAGCACCGGGTCGTCCAGAGGAGCATCGAGAGCAGAGACGGGCCGATCCCGGCTGTCGTGTATTGCGGCCCAGCTAGCCCAGACGCGAGAGGACTTGCCCTGATCCTTGGTTTCACCGCCGAACATGGCAATGATATCCTGATCCGTGTGGGGATCCTTTCCCAAGCGGCGAGCTTCGGCGTGACGCAGCACCCCAATGATACCCGTGGCAGATATCGTGGGCAGGCCGTTGGCATCTTCCACGCAGACAGCGTCGAAAAGATCGTCGCCGCCTCCGGTGCCCACCAGCATGGGGCTGTCGAACTCCAGGGTGACGCGAGCCAGTTCAAAACGCGTGGGTATCATGCCTCACCTCTGTTGCCTCGATCACGGGCGGCCAGCCGTGCCATGCGTGAAGCCGCCACCTGGACGGCCCGAGCCAGCCATGGGTCGGGAAGATCCGAAGCTCCCCGTTCGAACATCCGCTCGAAGGCCTGGGCCAGGGTTTCGCCCCCCCGGCTGGCCCCCCACCGGGCCCTGAGCTTGCCCACCCCGGTGGCCAGGTAGCCCTTTTCAGAATCGAAGAGGGCCGTGCGCAGCTCGGCCGTTTGGGGAATCCGGCCCGCAAGAGTCCGCACCTCGCCCCACTGGGCACGCATGGGTCGCCCCCAGCGGGAGAGTTCCTGGGCCCACTCCCTGCCCAGGCGGTAGGCTCTCTCGTCGAGTCCCCTCTCACGCAGCTTGCGAGTCAGCCACGCGCCGACGGGGCCTTTGGGCATGGCCACCTGCTGGACTACCTGGCGACCCGCGGGGACGAGCTTCAAGGAGCGCGGCTCCAGGAACCATGGGTTCACCAGGACCTGCCCCAGCCCACGCGCCCGGTCTTCGCCGATGCCGCCGGCCAGGACATCCGCGGGCAGATCCCCCACCAAGGCCAGGACGCTCCCCGCTCGTATCACCTGGCGCTCCAACTCGGGCCGCTGGCGGAAGCCGTTGAAGTGGCTGTAGCAACGAGTGCGGATGAAGGAGTACTGGGGATCGGGGCTGGCGGCTTCGAGGCCCAGGGCCGCGGCTTCGGGCCACAGCAGAAGGGCGCCGGTGGAGGGATCCCGCAGGGCGGCGTCGCTCATGAAGTAGATGCGGGCGTTCCCGTTGCCCTTGCCGGTCTCCATCAAGCGGTCCATCTCTGCATCCAGCTCGGGGGATAACTCCACTCGGGCTCGGCCGAACTCGGTGTTGCGCGAACGCCCGAGCCGGATCTCACCCAGGAGGGCCTGGACCGCCCTGTCCAGGAGATCCTGGTGGCCAGACCAAATACGCGCAGCGAACCGGGTGCCCGCTCGCAGGGCATCCAGGGGAAACAGGAAGGCGTCCCTGGCCCTGCCGTCGGCTCCCAGGGCGGTGCGCAGCGAAGCCTGGTGCTCCACCTGGACCAGATTGCAGTCACGATCCATGAAGCCGCGCCTCAATTGCTCGAGTTGCACACCCTGGGGACGATCTCGGGAGAGATTGAAGACCTGGTGGTCGCTGCTCAGCTTGGGCCGGTGGAAGGCCAGCGGAACCGGCAGGGTGGGCAAACCGGAGGGAGAGAGGGGGTAGCCCGGCCCGAAGCGCAGCTCGCCCGAGTGGAAGAGGTCCCAGGCCCGATCTCCGTAGCCCCCGGCAGCGGCGGCGCCAAGCAGGGCCCCGCCGGGCAGGTGGTCCAGGGATTCCTGGTAGCCGGCGGTGGCGCTCTCGGCGCTCATGGCCACGTCGTCCAGCAATGTCACGAGCAAAGTCTGGTGCATCATTCACCTCGTTCCAACGAAAAGCTGGCGCGACCCAGCCCGCGACTGCGGTGGGCGCCAAGGGCGCGGATGAGCGGCAGAACTCTTTCGATGGCATCCACGGCGGCCCGGGGGCCCTGGAGGGAGGCGTGCAGCAGCAGGGGCACGGCCAGCTCCACGGAGCGCAGAGAGCCCTCGGCGGCGGTCCCGTCGCCTTGGATGCGGGTGCTGGCGAACTGGGCCCGCAGCAGCGGCGCCGCCGTGCGACCTTCATCGGTGGCGGCCCAGATCTCCCAGGCGCCATCCTGATCCAGGCGAGCGGAACTCACCCGTACCTGCCCCTGCCGTGTGCGAAAACGAGCCTGCTCCTGGTAGGCCGCGGCGTCTTCTTCCGGAGCGCCGGAACCCGACTTCCGTGGGATGTCAGTGCCCATCCACTCCTCGACATCTCCGGCGGAGATACCCAGGTGGTCCAGGCCGGCGCCGGTGCTCAGGGCGTCCCGCAGAAGTCCCTTGAGGGCCTTGCCGGGCAAGCAGGGCAGGCCATTGGGGGTAAGGGCGATACGGGCATCGACTCCCGGGCCACCCCCCTGGCCCGTGCCGATGTGCCAAAAGCTGTGAAGCTGAATGTGCAGGATGGCTTTCATGGGAGTTCCTTTGCCATGATTGCGCCCAGAGTGATGGCGTCGTAGAGAGGAGTGCGGCCTCGCGGGCCCCAGGGCCCATCGGTGCAACCCAGGGATTGGAGCGCGTCCACCAGGTTTTTCCAGGCGCTGGCATCCGCCACCTCTTGCATGCGATCCCAGCGGTCTCGCGCACGCAGGGGGTCGTGCTGGGCCACACGGGCCCATTCACGGAGGCCGCCCCGGGGCAGGTCCTTCATGGCCTTTGCCAGCGCCACAAGCCCGTCCAGGTGGGCCTGCCCATGCTGCCCCGCCACGAGATAGGGGTTCATGGTCAGGCCACCGATCATCGGTCCCGCGGGCCTGGTAGCCAACAGGTCGGTCTGCAGAATCTGCTCCCAGGTCACGTGGAGGCTGGCGGTGGGCCGGTGGAAAGCGATGGCCGACGGCGTGGGGCCGTCTTCCCGGCGCAGGCGCTCCTTGGCGAAGGCGCAGAGGGATTCCGCCAGATCGTAGGAGAGTGAGAAAGGGGACTTTTCTTTTACGAACGCGATGCCTGCCGACGCGCCGAGGGCTCCCCGGCCGTGGAGGTCACGCTCACGCGCGGCTGTCTCGTGGTGGAAGGTCTCGATGAATGTGCGGGTGAAGGCCAGGGCGTCCACGGCCCTGGTGACGACCGTGACATCGTCGCCCCCCACGACCACGGGCCGCACCGGCCAGCAAGGACCACTGTAATCGGGTGGAAGGGCTCCCACTACCATGCCAATCGCCGCGGTGGCCGCGGCCAGGGTAGCTTCCTTGAGGGCCAGGGAGAAGGACTTGTAGTCCGCCAGGGAAGAGAGGCTCATCACCAGGCGGCCCATGTCGTTGCCGTCGATGTGTACGACCGCCAGATCAGAGGTGCGGAAGTCGCTGTGATCCCGGACGAAGGGGCGATCTCTACGATGATGCGGCAGCAGGCGGTCCATGTCTCCCGCGCCCTTCCCGCCACGGGCAGCCCTTTCCCGGCGCCGCGTTGCAGCGTCCACGAAGCCACTGCCCTTGGTGGCACGCGCCACGGCCGGACGCCCGGTGCGGGAGGCGCGAGCCAGCAGCGGACCCGCTTCGGGGATCAGGGGATCCCTGCGGTTGCGCTCCTGGGCCAGTCTGCGAGCCAGGACTTCGAGGGAGCCCTCCAGCCGGCCGGAGGCCGGCACTTCCACCCAGGCCTGCACCACCTGGAGACCAGGGGCGTGTTGGCCAACAAGGACAGGCCACCAGCGAACGAAGTCCCGCAGGGAATCGCCGTTGGGGAAGAGAACCGTGGCGTTGCCCGCCGCGGCCGCTTCCAGCGAGCCGCCGGTCTGGGCCAGAGTCTGCCGCAAAAGCTGCTCCAGCCCTTCCACCACGGCGCTGCCGCCGGCGATTTCACGAAGACGACTGGTGCCCAGGACATAGCTCTGAATGCCCTTGGCTTCGTACCTGTAGAGATATTGCGCCATCCATTGCTCCCATTGCTGTGGAATAGCCGCTCCTGTTTCTGTCCCTGGAACACTGGACGCTGGAAGGAACAAAAAACTGACAGTTGAAACCAGGTGTCAGGTTTTATGGCCATCGTCGCCGCCAGCCAATGAACGGGAGCGCTTGCGGGTGCGTTTCTGTAGGTACATCAGGTTGTCGGCGCGGTCAAGCAGCGCGGACAGGTCCTCGGAGCCTCGCGGGTCGCCCAGCACGATGCCGATGCTGGCCGACAACCTGTAGAGCCGGCCCGCCATGTTCCCTTGACGACGCAGGTTGCGCTCCAGGCGATCCCTCAGGCCTTGGCTCGACGCGTGGCTGCCGCGGGGGGCAAGCACGGCGAACTCGTCGCCGCCCAGCCGCCCAATGACATCGGTTTCCCTGAAGGTGTTTTCCAGCAGGCGGGCCAGGTCCTTGATGGCCCGATCACCCTCCTGGTGACCCAGCTTGTCGTTGATCTCTTTGAGGCCGTCCATGTCGAGAAAGAACACAGAGACCCCCCGCCCGGAGGATCTTGCCTCGGTCAGGACGCGGTTCCCGGCGGCCAGGAAACCCCTGCGGTTGAATAGACCGGTCAGTCCGTCGGTTTCGGCCAGTGTCTCGAGCTGCTCTCTCTCACGGGCGATATGGGTGATGTCGCGCATGGACACCAGGTGGGACTGCCGCCCCTCCCAGCTCGTCGAGGTCACGCGCATCTCGATGACCAACGGGTCCGTCGCGCCTCGCCGCACTTGCACTTCCTGGTTGCTGCCGGCTACCACCGGGTAGTCGAAAGTCCGATCCAGAAGGTCTCGCACCGGCCTGCCCAGCAGGTGGGCCGAGGCCGGGTTGGCGAACTGGACCACGCCGTCGGGGTTGCAGACCACGATGCCGTCGGCGCTCCGCTCCAGGATGGCCTTGTAGTCCCCCTGTAGCTTTTCGAGGTTGCTCAACGAGCGGTTCAACGCGTTGTTGGACTGCTCCAGGGCCCTGTTCCGCAACACGGCCTCTTCGTAGGTGGAGAGCAGCAGGAGCAGCAGGCTGTTGTCGCTCCCCGGGATGGCGTGGTACTCGCCGGCAAAGTAGACTCCTTCGCCGGACAGCTCCCGCTCGCGGTTTCGCAGGGTCTGCTCCAGCCTGGAAATCAAGAAGTCGGGTTCGTAGGGCTTGGTGACGAAGTTGTCGGCTCCGCACTTGACCGCCAGTAGGACATCGGTGGGCCTGGACAACGTGGTGAGCAGCACCACCACGATGTGCGACGTGGCGTCGTCGCTCTTGATACGGCGGCACAGCTCGTAGCCGTCCATCCTGGGCATGCGGACGTCGGTGAGCACAAGGTCGGGCTGCGCCATTGACACCAGGTCCAGGGCCTCGACGCCGTCCGAGGCCATTCGGTGGCGTATCCCGCGCTCCTGGAGCACCATGGCAAGCCACCTGGCCTGGGTGGGGCTGTCCTCTACCACGAGGATGTCTATGTCGTCCATGTGTCACTCCCCAAGCAGTTGAATCACCTTGCCGGGAATACCGGGCAGCGGCAGCACGTACTCCGCCGCACCCAGCGCCTGCGCCGCTCCGGGCATCCCGAAAACCACCGACGTGGCCTGGTCCTGCGCGATGGTGCGCCCGCCGGCCTGGCGTATCGCCTTCAGGCCCAGCGCTCCGTCCTTGCCCATGCCCGTCAACAGAACCGCCACCAACCGCCCCCTTGCCAGGCGCGCGAAGGAGGCGAAGGTCACGTCGATGGACGGCACGTGCAGGGCGCCATCGGGGGGCTCGCGTGCCACGAGCCTGCTCCCGACCCCCAGCACCAGGTCCTGGGTGCCGGTGGCCAGGAGCACGGAACCCCGACGGATGGGGGCGCCGTCGCCAGCCGGTTTGACGCAAAAATGTGTGACCCTGGAGAGCCAGTCGGCGAGGCCGCCCATGAACTCGTGGTCCATGTGCTGAATCACGACGGTGCCCACGTCCAGATCACGGGGGAGCCCGGACAGCAACACCTCGAGGGCCGCGGGCCCGCCGGTGGAGGCTCCGATGAGCAGGAAGTCGCGGGTGAGGGCCGAGCCGGGCCGAGCGGCGGCACGAGACTCAGTTGGTAATGGCCTGGGCTCCCTGGTGCGGAGCGCCCCCTTGATCCTGAGCGCCGATCCCAGGTTGGCTGCTACGCGGATTCGATTCACCAGCTCCTGGCCCACCCGCTGGATATCCGCGGCGGACGGGGCCCTGGAAGAACGGGAGTCCAGGCCCGGCGTCTTGACCACCTCGAGGGCACCGTGGGCCAGGCACTCGTAGATCTGCAACATGTGGCTGTCCAGGGTAGCCGTCACGACGATGATGGGACATGGGTCGGAGCGCATGATGCGCTCGACCGCGGCCACGCCGTCCATGACGGGCATGCGGATGTCCATGAGGATCACGTCCGGACGGACGGTCCTTGCCAACTCGATTGCCTGTCGACCGTCGAAGGCCTGGCTGGCCACCTCCATCCCCGGAGCAAGCTGCACAATGCGAGTCAGGATCTGCTGCACCATGTAGGAGTCGTTGACCACCAGGACCCGGATCATGTCTGGTCTTCTTCCAGGAGACTGGCCACGGTCTCCAGCAGGACGGCGTTGTCGTACTGGCTCTTGGCGATGTATGAGTCCGCGCCGACCTCCATGCCTCGCCGCTTGTCTGCCTCCGACTCGTGGTAACTGACGATTATGGTGGGGATATTCGCGAGTTTTTTGTCTTTCTTGAAGCGGCGGATCAGTTCCAGGCCATTCATGCGTGGCATGTCGACATCCGTCAGCAGCAGGTCGAAGCGTTGCCGCCGGGCCCTCTCCAGGGCGTCCATCCCGTCCACCGCGGCCACGACATCGTAGCCGTTCGTTTCCAGGATCTTCTTTTCCAGCTCGCGCACCGTGAGCGAGTCCTCGGCCAGCAGGATTCGCTTGCGACGCTTCAGACGTGCTTCCTCGCTCCTGCTCAAGGCACTGCGACCCGTCAAGTCGGCCACGGAGCGTATCAAGCTGTCCACATCGACGATGAAGGCTGCCCGCCCGTCATCCAGCACGGTGCCGCCGGACAGGTCCACGACTCGGCCCAGGCGGGGATCCAGAGGGGAGGACACCACGCTCCTCTCGCCCAGGAAGGCGTCGACACGAAGAGCGACGACGGCATCGGAGGTACCGGCAAACAACAAGTATCGGCCCGCCTGGACTCCCGGAGCACGCGGCATATCCCAGATATCGGCCAGATCGACCAGGGGAAGGAAGGCTCCCCGTCGCTTCACCACGGGCCTGCCCTCCACCGTGGAGAGCCGTGCATCGTCCATGGCTCCCACTCCGGCCAACTCGGCCAGTGGAAAGCAGAACACCTCGCCGCCCACTTCGGCCAGGAGCGAGGGCAACAGCAGCATCGTGGTCGGGATCGAGAGGACGAAGCGCGTGTGGGTGCCTGGCTCGCTCTCGATACGCACGCTGCCCATCACCTGTTCGACGGTTGTCCGTACAACGTCCAATCCGACGCCACGGCCCGAGATGCGTGTCACGCTCTTGGCGGTGGAGAATCCAGGCAGGAAGAGCAGGTCCAGGATGGCCGCCGGCTTCATTGCCTCGAGCCTCTCGCCGGGGAGGACTCCTCGCTGGCGGGCGATGGCCAAGACCTTGCCGGCGTCGATACCCCTGCCGTCGTCCTGGACCACCAGCTCTACGCGGTCGCCCTCGAGCGTGGCGGAGAGCGTCACGACGCCTTCGCTCGGCTTGCCCGCGGAGATTCTCTCTTCCGGTGGCTCGATACCGTGGTCGCAGGCATTTCGAACAAGGTGCTTCAGCGGGCTGTCCAGCCGCTCCAGCACATCCCTGTCCAGCTCGGCATCACCACAGACCACATCGAGCCTGATTCGCTTTCCCGACTCCCGGGCCAGGTCCCTCACGAGCCTGGCCTGTGCTTCCAGCAGGCCTGCCACGGGGAGCATCCGGGAGCCCATGACCTGGTCCTGGAGATCCTCGGCCAGGAAGCGCAGCGTGGTATCGAGGGTCTCGGTGCGCACCGCGAGCTGCCTTGCTGTCTCTTCCAGCCCGGCGACGTAGGTACGGGCATCGTCGAGCCAATCGGAAAAGGGGGTTCCTGGGGGGGCGGCGGCGGCGTGGGGCACAGGCAGCCGATCCACATGTGCCGCCAGGCCCGCCAGCCTCGACGCCAGCACGGAGCAACCCACGTGTTGTCGCCGGATCTGCAGGGCCGTGGTGTAGATCTCGCCCGAGAGCTTCATGAGTCGATCCAGCTTGTCCGTGGCTATCCTCACGGAAGGACCCTCGGTGCGCTGACGGGTGGTCGACTCGGCGGGGGGCAGGCCGGCCGGGGGCGATGGCGAAGGTGGTTCGCCGGGGGCGGAGGCGCCGGGGGGCAGGCCGGCAGGGGGCGATGGCGAAGGTGGTTCGCCGGGGGGCGGGCCGGCCGGGGGCGATGGCGAAGGTGGTTCGCCGGGGGCGGGGATCACCTTGTTCTGCTGCCCGGGGGCAGGAGCAGGTACTCCGTCAACGGCGGCGCTTCCCTCGCGAGCCGCCTGGAGAGAGGCCAGCAGCTCGTCCACGGGCACGTGGTGCTCGGATGATTCCACGAAGGCCAGGGCCACGTCCAGGATGGCGTCCGAGGCGCGCAGCAGCAGGTCAGCGTCGGGTGGCTGAAGCCCCCGGCCTCGACGCTTTGCTCCTTCGAGGAGGGCCTCTATCTGGTGGGCCAGTTCCTGGGCATCCAGGCAGTCAACCACCCTGGCCGAGGCCTTCAGGCTGTGGGCTTCTCTCATGGCGTCGTCGAACAAGGAGTCATCATGCGGGCGGGACTCCAGCTTCAAGAGGTCATCCCCAAGAGCCTGCACGCGCTCCCGGGCGTCCAGCCTGAACACATCTCGAAGGGACATCTTGGAGTAGTCGGGCATGGGGCTGCTACCGTCCTATTTGAGCTTGAACCTTGATATCCGCGAACGGAGCTGCTGGCCCATTGCCGCCAGGTCATAGGCTGACTGCTTGAGCTGGCCGGCTGCCGCGACCGTCAACTGAACAGCCTTGCTCATTTCGTCCGTGGAGATGGAGATCTGCCGGTTGCCCTCGGCGATCTCATCCACGCCATTGGATATCTCCTGGACCTGCTCCAGGCCCATGCCCACCTTTTCGCCGATGGCCGAGAAGCGCTCTGCCAGGGCGTTGACGCTGGATATGGCCATGGCCACGTCCTGGCCCGATTTGTCCATCACCATCGTGGCGCTGGAGGATGCGGCCTGTACCTCTTCCACCATGGTGGCTATCTCCTGGCTGGATTCGGCCGTGCGATCCGCGAGCCTGCGGATCTCCTGGGCCACGACGCTGAAACCCTTGCCGTGCTCACCAGCCTTGGCCGCCTCGATGGCGGCGTTGAAGGACAGGAGGTTCGTCTGGTCCGCCACGTTCAGTATCGTGGTGAGGATCTTGCCAATCCCTTGAATCTTGGTGCCGAGCATGGCCAGCTTCGCGCTCACGGAGCGGTTGGACTCGGCCATGGCCTGTATTCGGCTGTCTGTCTCCTGGATGAGGACCGCACCCTCCTGGGCGTCCCGAGATACTTCTTTGTTGAAGCGAACGACCTCGCGGGTCGTGCGAGAGAGTTCAGTCGAGCTTGCCGATGTCTGCTTCAACGTGGCGTCGATCTGGGTCATCTGGGCGGACTGCTCCGAGGCCGTTGCTTCGTGTTCAGTCGCGGACGAGAGGATCTCGTTGGACGTGGCGCTGATCTTGAGAGAAGCCCGGCTGATCTCGGTGATAATGTCGGTAAGTGTGCGCCTCATGGCGTTGAACGAGCTTGCCAGCTCGGCGATCTCGTCGGTGCCGCTCACGTCCAGCTCGGCGGTGAGATCCGCGGCCGCGCCGGCGATCTCGTTCATCCTGCTGGAGATGCGTTTGGCGGGAACACTCAGCAAGCGCGCCGTCAGCCCGGCAGTGGCCAGACAGAGGAGCGAGCCGATCACGAAGCAGCCTATCAGCCATGCGGTACTGCTGGAGACCTGCTGCTTCGCTTCTTCCATGCTCTGTGCCAGGTCCTTTGCTGCCGTCGCCTCGATTTCCACGAGCTGGTCCGTGGAGTGGTCGAGGGCCTGGAAGATCACTTCGGCAAGATCCCGCACATCCGCACGCTGGCCCTCTGACCCGGAGGCAAGATGCCTGGTAGCCGCTTCGTGCAGGCGCTCCAGGGCGGTGGTCACCTCTGATTCTTCACGGGAAATCTCGTCCAGCAGCGTATCTTCCACCAGGCCCGTCTTCCGCAACCTGTCCAACTGCTGGGCGAAATCGGAGTTGGAGTCCTGCAGGATCTTCTGGGCCCTCTCCAGGTCGCCCAGGAGCAGGAGATCCATGCCAATGGCTTTCTGGAGGAAGGCCAGGCGCAGTTCCATGGCGGCGTCGGCGGCGATCCATACCTTGTCGCTGATGAAGGCCATGCGCTCGGAGACGAGCATGCCGCTGCGGATGCCGACCAGCCCCACCACTGCCAGGATCACCAGCATGGGCACGGTGCCCAGGAGGACCTTGAGAGCGATGGTAAATCGCAGGCCATGGTACCGGGGCTTCTCGCCAGCGGGTTCAGGGGCGGCGCTGCCTGGCTCGACATCGTGGAGGAAATCGCCGGAGGGGCTCTCGGTCTTTTCGGGCGGGTGCAGGCTGGTGTCCTGGACGCTGTTCATGGTTGCGCTCCTTCAGATTGGAGTGGGGGTGTCCCGGATATTGTCGGCGCGTGGGAAGCTTCGTCCGGATCCGCGCCGTCGGGGAGTGTTGACAGGGCTCTGCCCACGGCCCTGGCCAGGTCGAGCCACACGAGTGGGCGGCCATCGTGCTGGAACACTCCCTTCACAAGGCCGG
The DNA here is from genome assembly GCA_024276675.1 of Myxococcota bacterium. Taxonomy (GTDB): domain Bacteria; phylum Myxococcota_A; class UBA796; order UBA796; family JAFGLY01; genus JAJRWT01. Next base: position 17,992 of record JAJRWT010000080.1, read on the forward strand.
AGCGACGAGCTTCGGGCGTCGCGGGAAAGAGCTGGCAGGTCCCTGTGTCCAGGGTGATGGCGGAGAGCAGCCGGTCCACGACAAAAGCGGTCACGTCCTGTCCGGTCCGGGCAAGGACGAGGTGCGAGTCCTGCCTGAGAGATGTGCGCCCAAGGCCCAGGACCACGGCCAGGTCCAGCGCGGTGACGAGCGCCCCCCTGTGGTTCACGACGCCAACCACCGTTGGCGGCTGCCTTGGCAGGCGGGAGATCCTGCCCAGGGTGTCCACCGACTCGAGAAGCTCGGTCTCCACCACGAAAGCCTCGTTACCAAGCTCGAAGGCCAGCATATGCACCAGGACGCCCAGCACGGGTTCCTGGTCCTGGAAAACGGCATAACGCCGGGCATGCTCCTGGAGCAGCTCTGCGCTCGCCGGAAGATCCTGATAGGATGGGCTCACAGGGGATCCTCCTTGGCCGCCGGGCCTTTCCCTTGCAGGCCCAGGACGTACGTGGCGGGAATACCGTTGATCTCGCAGCCGGGATTTGTGGCCTGGGCCTTTCTGGCAAGCTTGACCGCCGCGGTCATCTCTGCATCGGCCCGCGAGTCCATGCCCATTTCGCGATAGCAGAGGGCCATGTACAAGCGGCCGACGAAATGGGCTTTGTCGCAGTAGAGCACCCGACGAAGCTCCTTGAGGGAATCGCGGTATCTACCGGCCTTGAATGCGATGAGCGCTCGTGTGAGATAGGCCTCGGTGTTCAGGTTGTCCAGCCGCAGGATTTCGTCGCAGATGGATAACGCGAGCTGGTCTTCACCGGTGTCAGCTTGCGCACGTGCCTGGGCCAACAGCCCCGCAACCTGGTCGCCGTGCTGTTTACCGGCCTGGTGGGGGGGCGGGGGCGCGGGTGTGGGACGAACAGGCTGGCCGGGGCCCGGCGTCGGCAGTGCCCGGCTGACCCGCGGGGTGGATGGCCCATGGTGGATAGCCGGGCGTGCGCAGGCCTGTCGCGGGGCGCACGCGGTGGAGTTGGACCTGCTCGGCTTGGCGGGGTGGTGAGAGCCCGGTGGCCGGGGGCGCAAGACCCGAACCCCGCCCAGGTCGACCAGAGTCATGCCGCTCGCCTTCCATCGCGCCAACTCGGTGGAGCCGAGAAACAGGTAGCCACTGGGCGACATCACCCTGGCCAGGTTGCGAAAGACCCGGCGAATCGCGTATTCGTCGAAGTAGATGAGCACGTTGCGCAGAAAGATCACATCGGCACCCAGTACGTGGGAAACGATGGAGTCGCTGTCCAGCAGGTTGGCTTTTTCGAAAGTCACCATCCGGCGAACCCGGGGGCTGAGCTGGGCAAGTCCGCCATGGTGGGAGAAGAAAGGGGCCAACAGGCCATCGCTGTCGGGTTGGCGAAAGGAATTGCGGGTGTAGGTGGCCGTGCGCGCCTTTTCGAGGACGGAGGCGTCGATGTCCAGGGCCAGGATCTGGAAACGGGCCCTGTTCAACAGGCCAGAAAGCAGCAATGTCAAGGCCAGGGAGTAGGGTTCCTCGCCGGTGGCGCAGCCGCAGCTCACCAGTCGGATGGTGGGATGGGCGCTACCTGCCTCTGCGTGGCGCCTGAGGATGGAGGGGAGCACCTTTCCAGCCAGGGCCGTGAAGTGGCGCCTCTCGCGCATGAAGTAGGTTTCGTCCACGGTGACCAGCGAGATCAGCTCGTCCATTTCGGCGGCGGAGGACGAGAGAAGGTCCACGTATTCGGCCATGCCCAGGCCCGAGAGGGCTCGTCGTCGCGCCTGCACCGCGTCACGCAGGGCTGTCCAGTTGCCGGATTGAAAGGAGATGCCCGTACTGGAGCGCAGCACATGTTCCACGCGGCGAAGCTGGGGGGACAGACCGGGGGGATCACCGTTGGTTTTTTTCGGCGAGATCATGGGCCATCCGAGGTTCGCTCTGGGAACAGGCGGGCCAGTTGTGCTCCGTCCAGCAATCCATCCAGCCGAACGAGTTGCACGAGGTCGTTGCCAATGCGTGCTACTCCCATGACAAAGCCGCCACGCTTCGGCACCACAGTGGAGTCATTGAGGATGGCGAGATCCCTGGCTGCGGACTGGTCCAATTCCACCACGTCCAGCACCCGGTCCACCACGAGCCCCAGGAGCCCGGCTTCCAGCCTGGTTACGATGATCCGGCTGCCCCTGGTGGGAGAGGCCCGTTCCATACCCAGGCAGGATCTCGTGTCCACCACGGGGACGGCGTCGTTGCGGATACGCGCCAGGCCATCCACGAATTCGGGGCCACGTGGAATAGGGCTCAAGGTCATCAAGGGCACCAGCTCCTGCACGGGATCCAGGAGTGCTCCGTATACGTGGCCGTCGAGTTGAAATGTAAGCAAGGCTACGGGACGGCGGTCTTTCTCGGTGGAATGCGCTGACATTTCTTGATCCCGGGGGGAGGACTGGGATTCGTTGGGCATGTAGAACCGAGCATATGGAAATGTGAAGAGAGAAGACTGCCGCCAGGGTACTCATCAGGCACACAAAAAACTGTACCATGATGGAGATTGCGGAGCCAACCGGCGGCAATTGGACGAACGAAGGTGAAGAGCTTGCTCGACGACCCCGTGATCATTGCGTGGTCGCATTCCCAGCACTCCCACGGCACCCCACAGGCGGGCGCCTCGGCGCCCTCGTTACCAGGGAAGTTGTTCTTGCGCGAACCCTGACCGACCACTACCATGCTACAGGTTGCAGTCACGCAGCGACGGGAGCCGGACATCAAGAAACTTCTACTCTGCCGAAAGGAATCTCCAATGCGTTCATACCTGGTTCTGGCCTGCCTCGCAGCGTCCTGCTCCGGCCCAAAAGACTCTGGCTCGGACAGCGCACCGGGGCCGACGGACACCGAGTCCCCAGCAAACCAGGACACGGGAGTCGAATCGAATTGGCCCGACATCGAGCTGGATCCGGTAGCGGCGGACTTCGGCGAAGTCCAGTCTGGCTGTTCCTCGGATCCCCACACCATCACCATCGCCAGCGTCGGAGCTGCGGATCTCATCGTGGAGAGCGCCACCCTGGACGACACTGGGGCCTACGGGGTCCAGGGCTTCGACTCCGTTGTTTCCCTGGCTCCGGGTGAAACACTGGACCTGCAGGTCGTCTTCTCCCCTTCCGCCGACCTGGCCCTGGAGACCGTCCTGCGGATCAACTCCAACGATCCCGACGAACCCATGGTCTCGGTGGAACTAACCGGCGAGATGGCCTCGGCACTCCAGGTCGATTCCATGGTACAGACCACCCACGAGGAGCTGGACCTGCTCCTGGTCCTGGACAATTCCGGCTCCATGGCGGAAGTGGCGGGACTGCTCTTTTCCGATATTGCAGAACTGTTTGACCCACTCGACGGAGTTGACCTGCACCTGGGCCTGATCACCACCGACATGGACGACCCATCCTACTCCGGTCGCATGATCGGCGGCTACATCGACAGCTCCGCCACGGACATGGCGACCGAACTCCAGGCGCGCATCCCCGACGAGTTCACCGGCTCCGGCGACGAACGAGGCCTGGATGCAATCGAGGCCGCACTGACAGAGCCCCTGCTCTCCACGCACAATGCCGGGTTTCTCCGCGAAGATGCGGCATTTGCCGCCGTCGTCTTCACCGACGAAGACGACGACTCCTCCCTGGATGCAGCCAGCTTCGCCACGTGGCTGGAATCCCTGGAGGCCGATGCCGCCAACGCGAGCTTCTCGGGCTTCATCGGAGACCCGGGGGGATCCGGCTGTTTCCTGGTGGAGGGCGATACAGTCGTTTCGGCCATCTCCGGCGACAAGTACGACGAAGCGATCCAGGCCACCGGTGGGAGCTGGTGGACCATTTGTGCCTCCGATTTCACCGAGGCGCTCCTGGAGCTGGGCACCGAGGTCAGCGGAGCCCAGGACTGCTTCACCCTCTCGGACACACCACTGGATGGCGCGGCCAGCTTCGAGTACGTCCAGGTGGACGGCGAAGACATCAGCTATGGCACCCTCGACGGCTGGACCTGGGACGAAAGCCAGGCCTGCCTGCGCCTCAACGGAGACTCCATGCCGGATCCCGGCTCCGTGATCGAAGTGGCCTACGAAACAGCTTCAGACTGCCCTTGAACGGCGGGGCTCGCGCAAGAACACTCCGGCATTCGGGGCATCCCATTCCGACCGGCGGCCTTGCACGTCGCTGACAAATCCCGGGCACAAACCGCGAGGGTAGCCTTGCCTTCGAAGAATTCCAGGCTCTGCGGGCGGCGCTGCCCAGGGTTGGGTCAAGCAGCAGAAAAGTAGTAATAGAAGCGTGGCTTTGTGCCAACGTCCTCTTTGAGCTGGATGGTCTTCATCTGCTTGACGATGAAGTGAACCTGCGATGACGGGTCGTTCACGTCGCCGAACTTCCGGGCCCCGACCGGGCAGACATCTACGCAGGCGGGGTTGTGGCCCTTCCTTACCCGCTGGATGCAGAAGGTACACTTCTCCACGATGCCGTACATGCGCGGCCTGTTGCCCAGATAGTGCATGAGCGGGTTCAAGTCGGAGCGCGGAATGGTGGGTCTGGCCCAGTTGAACTTTCGTGCTTCGTAGGGGCAGGCAGCCATGCAGTACCTGCAGCCGATGCACCAGTTGTAATCAACGACCGTGATACCATCGGGCTCCTTCCAGGTGGCCTGGACCGGGCAGCTCCGGACGCAGGCCGGTCGATCACATTGCTGGCAGCCCACGGGCAGATAGTAGTTGCCGTCATCCTTGCGTTGAGGGGGATTGGTGTAGCGCTCGCTGTCGTGCAGGAGCCAGATCTTGAGGTGCTTCGAGTGGAGCATGATGATCCACTTGATCTCGGGGCTGCGGCTCTGGTTGTTCTCTTCGAAGCAGCCTTGCATGCACCTGCCACAACCAAGACAGATGGAGAGGTCGATTGCCTGGACGTAGCGGACGCCCTTCAGAGGAGGATCTGTACGGACCTCCGGCCGTTTCTTGTACTGGCGGAAGACCTCTTCTTCGAGCCTTGAAATGACATTGGCAAGCTCGCTGTCGGTCATGTCCCTGTAATGGGACTGAAACAGCTCCCTGGTGAAGGTGTCTGAAAACACGGCACATCCGGCGAGGGATGAACCAGCCAATCCCAGCAGGGTGGCCTGGACGAAGCTCTTCAGCAAGTCCCGGCGAGCCAGGAGTCGATCCCGGTTGGCCTGTTGCCCAGGACAGTCGTTGACGGGCGCGTTCTTCATGTGGTGGCCGTTGGAGGGGGGGAGACCAGAGGGGGCCCTTGGGCAATGGAGATGCTGCTCCTCAGATCAGTGTCCACGGAAAACCTCCCATTGAGGACGGCGATGGCCACTTTTACCATCAGCGTGAACATGAGAAAGCCGACACCGAAGATGCCCGAGGAGATCACGATTTCCGACAGGCTTGGCGTGTACTCGTAGATCTCGCCCAGGGAAGAAGGAGTGAAACCGGGAATTACCAGGGCAACTCCCTTTTCGATGTAGACCCCGAAGTAGATGAACAACGCTCCCATGTTCAGGGTGATGACGTTCCTTCGGGTCCAGGGAATCAGGAATATCAGGAAGGCCAGGACACTGAGGACCAGCGATGTCCAAGCGAATACGACGATGACTTTGTGCCCGTGCAGGCCGGAGTAGAGGTACTGGTGATAGACGATGTGGCTCGTCCCCGAGTAGAACTCGCGAAAGACCTCGGCCCCAAGAAGAAAAAGGTTGATGAACATCGCGTATGCCATGAGTTCGGCGATCTTCCACAAGGCTTCGTTTTTTATCCTGAGCCCCGCGAAGCGCCGCAGAACCTGCAGCAGGATGAGGATGATGGCGGGCCCTGAGCAAAAGGCCGACGCCAGGAAGCGAGGGGCGAGGATCGCGGAGTTCCAGTAGGGACGGGCGGGCAGACCGTTGTAGAGGAAGGCCGTCACCGTGTGGATGGCCACGGCAGCGGGGATGGAGAGCAGGATGAGCGGCAGGGCAAAGCGCTTGCTGTACTCGCGCTTCATGTACATGCGGTAGACCACGTGCGTGGCGATGCCCACGTTCAAGATGAGATAGAGGTTCAGCACCAGGACATCCCAGGAGAGCAGGGAGCTGGGTATGTTGAGCCGGCCCAGGTAGGGGACGAGGTGCTAGGCTCGCGCCGGGTTTCCGATATCGACGACGACGAACATGATGCACATGACGATGGCGCTGACGGCCAGCAGCTCACCGATGACCGCGATCTCCTTGATTGGCTTCCAGTGGTATACATAGGCGGGTATGACCAGCACGACCGCTGCTGCCGCCACCCCCACGAGAAACGTGAAGTTGCCGATGTAGAAGGCCCACGAGACCTGGTCCCGCATGTTCGTCACGATGAGGCCCTGCTGGAACTGCCTGGCATAGGCAAAACCGCCCAGCACGATCAAAACGCACAGGAAAGCGATCCAGGCCCAGTAGAACCTGCTCCCGCTCAGGATCACCTTCAGGCAGCCGTAGACGAAACGGGCAAAGGGAAGAAAGGGTCTCAAGAAGCTTGGCATGAATCTCGCGGCTCCCACGGATGCCAAAGAGTAACAAATGGCCCCAGGGGGGTGCCGGTCCCGTCCAGGCCAGCGTATGCCGGTGGGACGGCCCGGTTGACTGCCGGGCTCCCCTGGACACTGCCGCCCGCCAGGGGCCCCATCAGACTTGGAGCGCCCCACTCGTTGGCGCCACTGGCGGGGCCGTATCAACCACAGCAGCGGTTCCGTTGTTGGATCACGGCTTGAAAAGGTCTTTTCCAGCCAGCCATCAACTTGCTTGCGCCCAAGGACAGCCTCCAGGGGGGCGGGTTCTGGCATGATGCGCCAGGTCCGAACCACCTTCTCCAATCTGGCAGCCTGTCTCGTCGAGCTTGAATGTGTGGGCTGTCGGGCTTGCTGGCTTTGTCACGTACCAGTACGAAACCTCACAACAATGACCAGGCCCCTCCCCGCTCCGAAGACCTGTCTCCCCCGTCGCGCAACATCTCCGTATTGGTAGCTGTCGCATGAATACGCCAGCGGTGCATCCTGGAGGCTCCCAGCAAAGCTCCCGGGGCTGAATCCCGTTTGTAGCTCTGTCTTCCAGTTGACCACTCTCCACCGGAGAGCCGAATCAGGTCGCTCAACCAGTGGGCTGCGGCAGGCCGGCGATCTTGCACATGCATTCCCGACACGCGCTTGGAAACAGCGTCCGCAGCGTCTTTTCGCCCAGCCGTGTGCGTTTCGTGATAGTGCGCAGCATCGGCGCATTCTCGTAGCGCTCGTAGTAGTCGCGCACGAAAAGGATGACGCGCCAGTGGGCCTCCGACAGCGTTCCGAGCATGGTGTTGCTGGCGAGAACGACGGCGACATCGCGATCCCAGTCCGCGGTGTTGACCAGGAACCCGCTGGAGTCCACCTGGACATTTCTGTTCTTTACCTGAATCAACGGCATCGTGGCCTCGTTTACGTCTCGCTGTGGCCCGCACCAGAGACCATAACGCAATTGGAAACATAGGAGAAGGTAAATGCTGTTCCTACTGCCCAGAGGCGGACCATGGGACTCCCCGGGTTGCAGGTGCCAACCTGGAGGGCGCCGCGCCGATGATGGCGGACGGCGGCACCTTCTTCACCCTGTTTTTGTGCTCTGGCTCTCCTTTTGCCCGCAGGCATGGCAGGGGATATCCTCTGTTCAGCGAAATCAACCATGGAGACTCCCCCACTGTCCCAATCCCTCACGCCGCCCACCAGGACCCACAGCGTGCTGGGCGACATCGCCGCGTTCCTGCTGCGACGGCCGCCCCAGCCCACGCTCATGCAATTCTCCTCCCGCAAGGAGCAACAGGGCTACAGCCGCCTCATCATGCAGCGTATCGGGGTCTATATAGGTGAGTACTCGGTGCTCAACATACACAAGATAGGCATCGAGGCACCGATTCACCACGTCTTCGAGGAGTTGCTCAACTGGAACGGAGACTCCTCCTGCTGGCCGAACCACATAGCCAACGTGGAGCGGGTCGACGACGCCATCGAGAAGATCAGAATCCACCTTCTTGGTCTTCAAGACCACCCGCTGCTCAGGTGGACCAACTGGAGCGACGCTCCCCTGTTTGACCTGAACCTGCTGCACATGCAACGTACGCCGGGCCCATCCGATCCGGACAACGCCCGCTACCTGCTCTACTCCTGCGAGGGCGGCTACCCCATCGGTGTATTTGTGATCTACGTCCGATCGTCAATCGAGAGCAGGGGAGAGACGGAAATGTCGCAGGTCTTCATGGCGGTGGGCTTCGACTTCTACGGAAAAAGGCGCTGGTCTCTCTTCGGTCCCGTCCACCGGATCTGGGAGGCCATCCACAACCAGGTGACCGCGAATGTGCTCAACCGTTTCAAGCAGCTCTGTGAGTGGAGGTTTGAACGGTTGCAGGCGGGGCTTTGACCACGTGACCCATGTGTCGCATAATAAGACGACCACCACGGCGCCCATGCCTCGACATGACGACGGGGACTGACGGGGCTTTCGTGCAAACCTCGAGCAACCCAAGCGAATCCAGGAGTTTTCCATGCGCGGATACTTCAAGTCCCTCCTGGCCTGTCACCGGCTGGACCCACGGCGCAACCAGCCTGTAATCATCCCCCTGCACCGGCAACTCGAAAAAGGCTGGACCAGCAGGCCGTTCCAGCCCTGGGAAGACGGCCTGCGAATGGACACGGGGCCCGGTCAGATCGAGTGGTGGTACTTCGATTTCCAGTTCGACGATGGCTCCAGCCTGGTGATAGCCTTCTGGACCAAGCACGAGATGGATCGCCGCAAGCCGCTGGCGCCCAAGGTGGAAGTCACCTTTACAAAGAAGGACGGCACCTCCATCACGGACTGGGAAAAAGACATCGATCCCAGGGAATTCAAGGCCGGCAAGGATCGCTGTGATCTGCGAATGGGGAAGAGCACCGTGAAAAGCTCTGAGGAGGGCAGCGTACTTCACTACTGCTTGTCGATAGAGGGGGGAAGTGGCAAGATCTTCGCCAATCTCCAGCTCGAAGGCTCGGTGCCGCCCTGGCGCCACGGCTCGGGTGAGTGCTACTTCGATCACAAGCGCAAACGGACTCTGGGGTGGGTCGTACCCGTGCCCAGGGGCGAGGTCAGCGGCACTCTGCGCGTGGACGGAAAGGAGTTGCAGGTCAAGGGCAGGGGCTACCACGATCACAACTGGTCCAACGTGGATCTCCACTGCGTGATGGATCGCTGGAACTGGGGCAGGATTCACTGCCGGGAATATACCCTGCTCTACGTCGCCGCC
>JAJRWT010000081.1 GCA_024276675.1 Myxococcota bacterium
CCACCACGGTCAGTGTGCTTCTTCAGCTGGCTCTGCAGGTCAACACCAATCACATGTTGGCAGATTGCTTGCCGTGACAGTTCATAAAAGTACCTGATGAAATCCGGCTTGTCGTCCGCTGGAATGTTGCCGTTGCCAGGATCTTTCTGCAGAATTTCGGCGATCTTCTCCAGTGGTCCCTCTTTCAGGTCCTCAATAGTTGGAGAGACCTCCTCGCACTCCGCCCGCCCTTCAAACCCGTGCAACTCGTATATATAGTTGGCAAGGTAACTTTTCAGTTTCTCGCAAGCCCCCGTGATGAACATGAATTCATCGGTGGGGACTGCCCTGCCCTGGGCAAGCTTCTTTCCGGAGCCGTACAGGGTGAACTTGACCGCTGGTTCCTCCATCCCTCTCCGGACATCGTGGTCGGAGGAGTATTCCACGGTCAGCACCAGATCTTTTCCCACCATGTCTTCTCCTGGACAGCAACACCGATTCAGTGGGCAACTCTCCGCAGACAGCTCCGAAAAGGCTCGGATGCAGCCAGCCATGAACTCCCATGCAGGCAGCTCTACAGTTTACGATTCCATAATGACACATCTCTGGGTCTCGTGGAACCTCGAAACCCGATGGCCGACCAAACCGTGCATGCAGATCCTGCTTCCAAGGTCTGCCGAAGGCGCCGTCCCGTGCCACGGACAGAGGTGGCAGATGCTTCCACGTCAACCCGTGCCATGAGGCTGTGGTAGGCAGAGACCACTCCCCGTTCCCGCTGTCGCTCCCGGGGGCACCGGCGCAGTCACAGCCATGGAGTTATTCCTTGTGGAGTATCCGCCTTCCCCTCCGTGCATTTCCACCTCCAACGGCTTCGCCGGATACCCACAGGAGAACCCCATGCCCCGAATCGTCCGCGTGGGGCTGCTACAGGCTGTCACGCCAGGACCGCTGGAGCCAGACATCAGCGACAGCAGGAAGGCATGCATCCAGCTCCACCTGGATCTCCTGGAGCAGGCCAGTTCCTTGGGCATCCAGGTGGCCTGTTTCAGAGAGCTTGCCTTCTACCCCTGGTTTCCCGCAAGCGGCAACGAGGCATGGAAGGATCTCGCAGAGCCCGTACCCCAGGGGCCCACTACGAAGCTACTCCTGGAAAAGGCCCGTTCCCTTGGCATGATCCTGGTTGTGCCCATCTATGAAACCAGCTCGTCGGGCAGCCTGTACTCAACTACCCTGGTGGTGGACCAGGATGGTGAACTGCTGGGCAGCTACCGAAAGATGCACGTGGCAGAAAGACCACCATGGTTCAGGGAGCGCAGCTACTATCGGCCAGGCAACAAGGGCTACCCGGTTTTCAAGACATCGCAGGGCAACATCGGTGTCTACATGGGTGGTGATCTGCTCTTCCCCGAAGGAGCCCGCCTACTGGGCCTGTCCTCGGCAGACCTGGTGGTGATGCCATCCTCGTGGCCCAGCGGCCCTGCCACAGCCACCTGCCGCAAGCTGCCTTCGTTTCACGCCTGCACCAACTCGTATTTCGTGGCGGCCTGCAACCGCGCGGGCCCGGACCCCGTGGCGGGAGCACCCGTTTTCGCAGGGCAAAGCCAGATCTGCGACCCCAGGGGGACCGTGCTGGCACAGGCATCCAGGGAACACTCCCAACTGATCTGGGCCGACCTGGACCTGGAGCTGGCGCGTGATCTGCGCGAAGAATGGGCTATCTACAGGGACAGGCGGCCCGCCACCTACCAGCGGCTGACTCGCCCCCAATCGCTGGAAACCAGGCTACACTCTTTCATCCCCGGCTGACACGCCATCTTGTCCGCCAGTTGATTCTGCTCCAGGGGCGTAAAACCTGCTACGAGATCCCCATGCTGCTCTACAAGTACCAGGCTCTTGGCAACGACTACCTGGTGGCGCACTCACCCACGACTGCGTTCTCACCCGCCCAGGTTGCGTTGCTCTGCGACAGGCATTGGGGCTTCGGCGCCGATGGCCTGCTGCTTCCCACACCCTCCACCAGGGCCTTCATGGGCCTTCGCATCTTCAACCCCGACGGCTCCGAAGCCGAAAAAAGCGGCAATGGGCTTCGCATCTTCGCAAGGTATCTCAGGGATCACTGCGGCGCCCCCCGGGGCCTGGGCATAGAGTTGGGGGAACGGGTTCTCCACTGCCATCTCATCGACGGCGACCCTGGCGGCGTCCAGGTCCAGATGGGCACTGCCTCTTTCAAACCCTCGTCCGTGCCCGTATCCGTCCAGGCTCCCCAGGCCATCGATCTTCCACTTCCCAGATCGGCAGGTCTGCCCAGCCACCTCCGCTTCACCTCCGTAGGACTGGGCAACCCCCACTGCGTGATCTTCGTGCCGGACCAGGATCTGGACTCGCTGCCGTGGCGCGACTGGGGCATGGCGTTGGAGCAGCACTCCATCTTTCCCAACCGCGTCAATGTCCAGGTTGCCCATGTACTGCGTCCCGGCCACATCATCGTTCGCATCTGGGAAAGAGGCGCAGGCCCCACCCTCTCTTCGGGAACCAGCGCATGCGCGGTGGCCGCCGCGGCGGTGCGCAGCAAGCGTAGCCCAGCCTGCACGGAGATCAAGGTGGAGATGCCAGGGGGCAGCCTCATGGTGAAGGTGTCCGATGACTGGACCATTACACTGGAAGGGCCTGTGAGCCAGGTTGGCCAACTGCGACCCGCCCCCACTCTTCTGCGCCTGCTGCCAGCCTTCGGCACCGGCGACGTTCCTGGAGCCTCCAGCCCCATCACCAGGATCGGGAGGTGAGCTTGCGCGTCATGCTGATCCGTCCACCGGCGCACCACGCGCTGGCGGACGAAGTACCGAAAGCTGTGTCGGCAGAAAACCAATCCTACCCGCCGCTGGGTCTGCTTGCTCTCGCCACCTGGCTGGAACGCAACACCCCGCACCTGGTCCGGATCCTCGACGCCCAGTTCCACGACCTGGACGAACAGTCCATGGGCAGGCAAATCCGCGCCTTTGCGCCGCAGGTCGTGGGAATCTCGTGCTTCACGGTCCAACTGGTGGACATAGTGGCCGTGCTGCGAATTGCCCGCGCTTGTCCTTCCGTGCGCTACATCGTACTGGGTGGCCCCCACGTCAACGATTTTCCCCACCAGTCGAGGGCCCTGCCGGGAGTAGACGCCGTAATACGGGGTGAAGGGCAACGCCCGCTGCAACGTCTCCTTCAAGCCTGGGAGCATGGCGCCGACATCCGTGGCATACCAGGAATCTCACCGGCACCGGATGGCCCCGCCCCAGACTTTGTCTACACCACCGACCAGCTCGACACCCTCCCCATCCCGGATCGCACCCTCATCGACTATCGCCTCTACTACGATGTCATCGGCAAGGGGAGCACCTTTGCGACCCTGGTCACGAGCCGAGGATGCCCCCACCGCTGCACTTTCTGCAACACTCCCCACCACCGCTACCGCAGCATGAGCCCCGGGCGTATCTGCGACGAGGTGCAGGCATGCAAGGACCTGGGGATGGACGAAATCTACTTCGTAGACGACACCTTCAACATCAACAACGAGCGCGTGCTGGGTTTTTGCGACGAAGTATCCAGGCGGGATCTCAGGTTCTCCTGGACCGCTCGATGCCGCGTGAACGGGGTTGACGCACGACTCCTGCACAGCATGAAAGCCGCCGGATGCCGGCGAATCCAGTTCGGTGTGGAACAGGGCACCGACGAAGGCCTGGAGCGTCTCCAAAAGGGCGTGACCATCCGCCAGGTGGAAGAGGCATTTCGCCTTTGCAGGCAGGTGGGCATTCAGACCGTTGCATATTTCATGATCGGCACACCCACCGAAAGAACGCGCCAGGACGTCCTTCGAACCATCGACTACGCGGTCTCGCTGGACTCCGACTTCGTCATGTTCAACATACTCACGCCATTCCCCGGCACCCGCCTCTTCCAGGAAGGCGTCGACGAAGGCATCCTGAGCCTGGAGCCATGGAACCGCTTCATGAGCAACCCCAGCCAGGACTTCAAGCCACCCCTCTGGGAACAATACCTGGACCGCGAGGAACTTCGAGGGTTGCTGTCGCTGGCCTACCGGCGCTTCTACTGGCGGCCACGGTTCCTGGCCCGGAACCTGCTGCGAAGCAGCACTCCCCACGACATCCTGCGCAAAGCCAGGGCGGGCATACGGCTCCTCCAGGGTTGAATTTCCAGGCCACCACGCCTCCACAGGAATCACAAGAAGATGAAGCTCACGAAGGTCCTATTGGTGGCGATGTACGGCATAGAGAACAGCGGAGTGCGCCACCTCGTCTCCATGCTACGCCAACGGGGTCACTACCGCGCTCACATGCTGTTCTTCAAGGACTGGCGCAACAATCGCGTAGAATGGCCCAGCCCCCGTGAGATCCAGCTCCTGCTGGATCTCGTGGAGCGTGGGGGCTACGACCTGGTGGGGCTTTCCTTTGGTTCCCCCTACTACAGGGCGGCCATCCAACTCACCCGGCACCTGAAGGAGCGTTTCGGGAGGCGACTGTTCGTCCTCTGGGGGGGGCTCCACACAACCCTGGTGCCCGAGGACTGCATACCCTTCACCGATGGCCTGATCGTTGGAGAAGGCGAACATCCCATTCTCGACCTGGTGAACCGCCTGGAAGAAGGGCGGCAGTTGGAGGAAAGCTCCAGCCTCTGGCTCCACGGGCCCGGTGGCAGCGTCGTCAAAAACCCCATCTCGCCCCTGGTGACAGACCTGGACTCCCTACCCTTCAGGCAGTTGGGCGGCGAAGGCGTGTTCATGATCGACCGAGACCGCCTCACCAAGGGCGATCCCGTGCTGGATCACCACGAGTTTCGCATCTTCTGCAGCCGTGGCTGCCCACACCGTTGCGCCTACTGTTACAACAGCTCTCTGCGAGCCATCTACCCTGAGGGCAAGGGCAACTACCATCGCCGGCGCAGCGTGGATTCGGTGATGGAAGAACTTCGCCACGCCAGGCGGCTGATGCCCCACATGCGTTGGCTCAAGTTCGACGACGATACCTTCGTTTTTCCCAGGCCCTGGTTGGAGGAGTTCTGCGCCAGGTACAAGGCAGAGTTCCACGGCCTGCCCTTCGATATCCTCATAACCCCCGACGTGGTCCGCTTCGAGAATCTCAAGATGCTGAAGGACGCGGGCCTGCGCGGAGTACAACTGGGCATCGAGGCGGGCAGCGACAGGGAACAGAAAGAAGTCTACGAACGCAGCTCGACGGTAAAACAGATCCTGGAGTTCGACAGGATGAACCGTGAACTGGGCCTTGAAACCAGGTACGACGTGATCATCGACAACCCCCTTGCCTACACCTCCGACAAGGAAGCCCTGTTTCAACTGCTCATGGACCTCAGGTCCCCCTTCAAGATCTACCTCTACTCCCTCACGCTCTACCCAAAGAGCAGCGTAACCGACAAGATGATCCGCTCGGGATACGCCACTCCCTGGGACGTCGACGGTTGGGCCACCAAGAGCTTCCGGCAGTTCCGGGTGGATATCGACTGGCCCCGCAGCCGCGAAGACACCTTCTACCTGGCGCTCTACATGCTCGTGAGCAAGCGCTTCCTGCCACGGGAGTTCCTGCGGGGGCTCCACCGCTCGCGTTTCTGGCGCAACCACCCGGAGCTGCTTCTAGAAATGGCCCAGGCATTCAACCTGGTCCGCATGGGTAGAATCGCGGCGGGCATGGCCTGGCGGGGGGAGCTGTCCTTCCAGAAGATGAGGGAGTACGGCGACCTGCGCAAGATGATCAACCAGTAGCCGGGAAGGGTCGCCTCGCACCGCGAGCCCTGTATGGGGGGCAGTCCTGGAACCGGGTGGAGGAGATCCCCGGGGCATCACCAGACCTGGTACCTGCGCCTGTTGGCCTCGTGCTCACGCCCGTTTCGGGCAAAATGGACCTGCTTGTTCCTGTCGTGGAGATAGTACCAGTACTCGCTGGCCGTGGGCTGAACGGCTGCCGTGAGGGCGGAGAGGCTGGGATTGCCGATGGCGGTGGGGGGCAGCCCCCGGCGCAGCCTGGTATTGTAGGGGTCTGCCGGGTCCTTCAGCTTCCTCAAGAAGCTCGCCCGGTCGTTCCAATCCGCCAGAGTGTAGCGGCTGGTGGCGTCTACTCCCAGGTTCCAGCCCTTGTCCAGGCGCTTCCAGATGATTCCGGCCACCAGGGGGCGCTTGGATGGATCGGGCTCTTCCCTCTCCACGAGGGACGCCACCACCACCACGTCGTGAAGGCTGCGCCGCCCCAGGATGCCCTTGTTCACTTCCCAGAACTTCTGTGTAAAGTTGGCGAGCTGCTTCTCCAGCAGGGTCTTCACCTGGAAATGACCAGGGGAAACCATGTAGGTGTCCGGAAAGAGAAATCCTTCAAGCGTGGAGCCCGGGACCGGGAACGGCAGGTGGAAGACCGCGGGCTGGGAAGCCAGCCGGCTGTATTCGCCGGGCGCCGCGAGTTGGGCGTCCGACAGGGCGGCGTCGATATCGGCGATTCGCCAACCCTCCACCACGGTGAATGGCAGGTCGTCCGGGATTGGGGCCCCGCAGAGGGTTTCCATGATCGTGGGCAACGACATGTCTCGCCTGAGCCAGAAGTCACCGGCCTTCAAACATGCGCCCTTGCCGCTGGTCTTCAGGTAGAGCTTCCAGAGCCTCTCGTCGCGAACGAGACCGGCCTGCTCCAGGGCGCTCCCCAGGGAGACCGCCACCGCGCCCCTGGGCACGGTGAAGCGCAGGGCTGCCGAGTCGGCGGAATCCACTGGCCCGTAGAAGAATCCACAGGAAGCCAGGAGCGGCCCGGCCAGCACAACAAGAAGGAGAACCACGAGAGAGACACTTGGTCGCATGACTGCACCTGTGCGTCAGGGGAGACGGCCAGAAGTCGTCGGGCTTTGCTTCTGCTGGCCGATTTCCGGCTGGTCGCCGGGGGAACCTGGAATGAGGATGGGGGGAGAAGGATCTCTTCTATCCAGGAGGCAAACCCAACGGTACTGCTCTTGCAGAACGATGTCCAACACAGGGTCGGGGCTGGCTCTCAGCTTGAATGGACTCCGAAGGCCGAACTTGAGGCCGTCCTGCCGGGCCGGGGAGCCCATGTGGCCAGGAGGACGTGACGGGCCTAGAGAAGGCTCGTCGCCCGTGACTGGCGAGTCATCACCAGCGCCTGGAGGCGTTCTGCCCGCCCGGCCCGCCTCGCGCCAGGCAGCGGCTTGCGCTGAGAGGTCCTTTCCCATGCCATCCAGGAGTCCCGTGAGATATTCCACCTTCAACTCGTCCAAGCCACAGAGAAGCTGCCGCCCCCCAGGTGTCACCACCACGTCTCGCAGCCTGGCCTCGTACAGCCTGGCGGCCGCCTCACGACAGCGCTTCGGAAATGACCCTGGCAGGGAGTCACATGCCTCGATACGAAGTGAAGGCTCGGGCTCGAAGCCGTTCTGGAAGAACCTCAACCAGAACCTGTCGCTGAGATCCGATGTTTCGCCCAGAAGATCATCCCACTGGGAATACAGGGCCTGCGCCCGTGGGAGCCGCTCACTGAAGCCGGCGCTCCCGGCGTCGTGGATCAAGCGTCGCACTTCACCCTGCCACAGATGTTGGGCGCAATCGTTCTTCAAGCCACCGGCCATGGCACAGAGCTGGGCTGCTTTCTTGACCTTACCAGCCTCCATGCAATCCTCGGCCCCGATGAAATAGCATTCCCACTTCCAGAGCCCCTGGGACAGGCGCGGGCACTCCCGCTCCGTGGCCGCGCACAAGACCCCGGTGGAACCTGCGGATCCTGTCTCTCGAAGCAGGTCCACAAAGCACTGGCCCCGGGTGTCGGGGGCACGGATCACAAGGCAGGTGTCCAGCGCCCCAGGCAGGTCGTCGCCGGCTCGCAGGGAAGCTGCCAGGTACAGACGCAGATCCGAGGGACTGCCGCAAGACAAAAGGAAGGAAGAGAGCCCGAAGATAACTAGCAACTCTACAAGACACCGGACAAGGCCAGGTAATCCGTAAAAGTCGCGAGGAAGTCCTGTTGCGTCGGGCCGGGTGGTATTCACGTCATCCAGTCGCCACCGAAGGAGTGGATGCGAGACATATATCCCGAAGGTCGCGGCAAACGCAGCGCATCGTAATAGGATAAGATTTCGATGGGCACCACAGCGCCCCTGCTCCCCTCAACTTCCCACATCTGCACCTGGAAAGACCAGGTTCCCAAGGAGAAAACATGCCCTCGCTTCCCATGATTTCCAAGACCCTGGAGATGGCACTAGCAGGCTCCCTCGTCGGCCTGTTCTTCCTGGCAGCTTCGCAGGCCGTGGCCGAACCCACCGAGACGCCCACGGATCAATCCGAACCAGCCCCCGAGGCCCAGCCAGCCCAGCCAGACACGCCAGAGACCCACCAGGCCCAAACCGAGACCCACCAGGAACAAGATGAGCCTGAGCAGGAGCAAGCACCAACTGAACCCGAGGAAACAGCTTCCGCGCCCAGCGGCACCACGACCTGCCTCCAGTGGGAGTACAGCACCTGGCGAAGCGCCAACTGCGCCGGAAGGGGCACCAAGGTCCCGGATGTCCTCCAGGACGAAATCTGCCAGGTACCGGAAGGCTGGGAGCCCTTCGACAGCTCCGCCGCCCTGGCCGATACCATCTACCTGCGCCGTTGCCTGTCCTACAAATAGCCCTGGCCCCACTTGATCCACGACAGACAGGATTTGTTTTATTGGTGTTTTTTTCGTTCTGCCCGTCCCAGAGAGGCTCAGGGGCTCCCTGGGCCTCCATCTCGTTGACAACGCTATCCTTTTCCTGTGGTATCATCTCATCATGAATGTACAGTTACTTCTGGCCGAGACGAAACCATGGGTTTGCCCGCACGACATCTCAAAGCCTTCAATCAAAGGCGCGCCACCGAGTTAGCGGAACGGATCGAGGGAGATCCCGAGTTCAAGGTGGCCGAAATGAACTCCATCAACGCGCTCTTCCTGGTACGGGTACACGACTCCGACGACCAATACCTGGCCACGGTACTGGTGGCGCCCGGTCTTCACCCTTCCCTGCACCTTCCTGAATCCGACCGCCCGAACCTGCTTCGTCGGCTCTTGAAGCGCCTGTGATATCAGGGGGCGGGCCTGTAGAAGGGGGACAGCTCCCGCAGACGGGGGACGCAGCCCACCACCAGCTCCACCGCCCTTGAAATATCGGATTCGGTGGTAAAACGCCCCAGGCCGAAGCGGATGGAGGAGGCGGCCCTTTCCCTGGAATAGCCCATGGCCATCAGGACGTGGCTGGGTTCCATGGTGGCTGAAGTACAGGCGGATCCGCTGGAGACAGCCAACTGTGGCATGGCCAGCATCAGCGCTTCCGCATCGACGAAATCAAAGGAGATGTTCAGGTTGTTGACCAGGCGATGTTCCATGGAGCCGTTGACATGTACCTTGTCAAGACCGTTGGTGATCTCTTCCAGGAGCCTGTCCCTGAGCCGCTGCTGCCGCTCCAGTTCATGACCAAGGGCCAGCTCTTCGCCGGCAAGACTGGCTGCCACACCCATTCCCACGATCTGGTGTACGGGCAGCGTGCCCGATCGCAGTCCGGATTCGTGACCGCCGCCCAGGATCAGGGGCTCCAGGCGCAGCCACGGCCGCCCCCGCCTGATGTACAGGGCTCCGATCCCCTTGGGACCGTACATCTTGTGGGCCGAAAGGCTCAGCAGATCGATGGCGGCGTCCTTCACGGATACCGGCACCCTGCCCATGGCCTGGGCAGCATCACAGTGGAAGAAAACGCCCATCTCCTTGCAGATTCGCCCGATGTGGGCGACGGGCTGGATGGTGCCCACTTCGTTGTTGGCCATCATGATGGAACATAGGATGGTATCGGGGCGTATTGCCTCCCGCACCGCCTCCGGGTCGACTATTCCATCTGCACCCACAGGCAGGCGTGTGACCTGGAAACCCCGTTTTTCAAGAGCCGACGCAGGGTCCAGCACAGCCTTGTGCTCTATCTGCGAGGTGATGATGTGAGTGCCACTGTGGCGGTATCTGGCTGCCACTCCGGCCAGGGCCAGGTTGTCGGATTCGGTGGCTCCAGAGGTGAACACCACCTCTCGGGGCTGGGCTCCCAACAGTTGGGCCACCTGTTCTCTGGCCAGGTCCACTGCCGCCTTGGCCGTCCATCCGAAGGCGTGACTCCGGCTGGCTGGATTACCAAAGTTCTCGCGCAGGTATGGCAGCATGGCGTCCACCACGCGGGCGTCCACGGGGGTCGTGGAGTGGTAGTCCAGGTAGATGGCATTGTTCTGCTCGGCCATTCCAGGCTCCTGTCAATATTTTCGGCAGAGGGCTGCTCCCAGAGTGTCTGCTACCAGAGCCGGTCCGTCTGCCTACAGGCACAAGGACCTGTCTACGAGTCGCTCGTCGTTGGGTCCTCTCTTCTCGAAGGGCGGAAGAACCCGAATACCCGGTCGTGTGGGAACGTGAAAGGGCTCTCCGAAAACCCCGCAGAACCACCGACGAGCCGCACAGCAGGGCCGAGGCGGCTGCCATGTGATACTACGGAGGCCGGTTGGGTTGGAGCCAGGCTCAATCGCCCTGACCGGGACTGGCATCTTCCACCAGGTCCTTGAGATGGACCCTGCTCCGCTTGATGATGGGAATCAGCTCGCGATCTTCGAGCCGGGCGTGGTCCAGGATCCGTTCCACCAGACGCCTGACTTCTTCGCAGATCTGGTGGGTTTCGGCGGTCTGGGGATCTCTGAGCAGAAGCCTGGACAGCCTTCCGAAGAAACCCGCCACATCCGAAAGGATCTCGGCGTGGTCGCGGCGTAGCCTCTGCAGAAGCTCCACCACCGCGACCTCTGGCTCAAGGGTCTCGATTGCCGGAAACACCACGTTTTCTTCGTACAGGAAATGCTCTCGCACATTCCTTCGGAAATAGCTCTCAAGAGCCAGGTAATCCGGCCTCGTTCCGCCGCAATGAAGCAGGTCCATGGAATCCCTGAGGTTTTCGAGCCACTCGGAGACCTGGGTATGGTCCGACAGGATCCTGTATATGGGGTCTGCGTACGGCGCCTGCTCGACTGTCATGCTGCCTCCCGCACATTGAATTGGCTGCACAGGACACAGATTAACACCTCTCGACAGAATGTCGGTATAATAGGCAACATTGACCCGCCCCGGCCACCGTTCCAACCATGTTGAACCCCGGCGAACCCCAAGAAGGTCCCGCCCGGGGAACGGCCTTCCGAAATGCCTCGCTTCTCCGCGTCTCTCGTCCTCCGTCGTGTTCCTCCGGACATTCAGGGCGCTTGTCGAGGGGATGGCCATCGTCGCAACGGAGCCACACCCTGGCGAATCTGCCGCGGAGGCCTTGACGCTGCTGTGCAGAATCTCGGGAAGAGCCCCCTGGAGGACTTCCTGGGCTTCCAGGTGGTGGGAACTTGAAAACCGTACTCCACGTAAACGATACCATGGGCGCCGGCGGCGGCTCGGAGCAGTTCCTGAGATCACTGCTGGACGCCCCGCCACGTGGATGGCGGCCGAGGCTCGCCGTTGGCCGCGCAGGGGCGACCGGCAATGACCCCAGCGTTCCACCGCTGACCTTGATCAAGGGTCTGGGCGGGCGGCTGCGCCAGGAGGCAGCGGCCGTCCGAAGATTCCTGGCCTTCGCGGAACATCTGCAACCCCGACTGGTCCATGTGCACAACGTGCTGCAACCAGCACTGCTGCGCACCATGACCGCCAGGTTCGCCTGCGTGATGACCATCCAGGACCACAGGTGCTTCTGCCCCGGTCCCGGCAAGGTTCTCCCCAATCTCGAAATATGCCGGGCGAGACCCTCCCACCAGGCTTGCCAGACCTGCTTGAAAGATCGCTCCTATCGCTCCTTCATGCTCTCCCTCGTCGCCGAGAGACTCGACGCCATCTCTCGCATGGCGCAGGTCACGACCCTCTCGCGCTACATGCAATCCGAGCTGCTGAAGGCCGGGCTGTCCCCCGAAAAAGTCAGCGTGGTAGCACCATATCCATACTGGGAACCTGCCAACTCCACCGGCTCCTCTCACACACGCTCCGGGAAAACCGAGGCTGGCCGCAATTCCATCCCCATGTCCAAGGCCGCCGGAGGCGTGAGCGAAGGCGTGGCCAAGACTCTACGAGGGGAGTTCCAGGCATCCATTCCCCGGCCCCCCTTCGTGTTGGGGGCGGGACGACTGGTGTTCAGCAAGGGCTTCCATTTTCTGATCCGGGCCCACGCCATGCTCCCAGAACCAGCCCCGGCCCTGGTGGTGGCGGGGAGCGGTCCATCCAGGGAGTCCCTGGAAGAACAGGCCAGAACCCTGGCCCGCTCCAACTCCGCGCCAGTGGTTTTCACCGGTTGGATTGACCACCGCGACATGCTGGGATTGCTCCAGCGAGCGGCTCTGCTGGCCATCCCCTCCACCTGGCAGGAGCCACTTGGAATAACCGGCATCGAGGCCCTGTCCCTTGGTACGCCGGTGCTCGCCTCTCAGGTGGGCGGTATGGGCGAATGGCTGGACGACACCGTGGGCTGGCCCGTTCCGCCCGGCGATGCCACCACCCTTGCCAACACGCTGCACGAATGCGTGACCCGACGGGACGAGGCCAGGCGCAGAGCCGCAGCAGGTCAGCAGCGGGTTGGGCAGTTCTTTACGAAACAGGCCTGCGTGACCGGAATGGGTGTAATCTACGACAGGGCAATTGATACCTGAAGCTATTATACTGCTGGATAGGATAGTGCTTTCGGAGGATCAGAGCAATGGCAGCTCTCGCTGACAAGCCCCACTACCGGGTAGTGGCCGCGCTCCTGGAACGTGATGGCAAGTACCTCATTACCCAGAGAAGGCCCGAAGCCCGCCTGCCTCTTCTTTGGGAATTCCCCGGAGGCAAAGTGGAAATCGGCGAGTCAGACCAAGAAGCGTTGGCCCGTGAGCTGCACGAGGGGATGGCCATCCAGGTGGACGTGGGCCAGTTGGTGCTGCACGTCACCCATGGCTACTCGGGCTACGACCTGGACCTGCTGGTCTACCAATGCACCTTGAAGGGCCCGGAACCACGTGCCCTGCGGGTAAACGACATCCGCTGGGTGGGCCCCGACGACCTCACCCGCTACCAGTTTCCCGGGGCTGATCAGCAAACGGTGGACTCTCTCCTTGAAGACCCCACCTGACCACCGCCGCGAGCCCGCCAATGCACAACATCGAGCTTTCCTGCCTCGCCGCGGTCCTCGTGACCGCCTGCGCCCCCGGCCCGTCTTCCACTGGCGACTCCGCCAATCCAGCCCCCACCGATACAGCCCAGCCGGTACAGCGAGCCAGCCTGCAGTTTCGTTTCCCCATCGACGAAGCCCAGCTCATCTCCGGCGGCGCCCTGGGTGTGGACCATGATCCCCAGGTCTACGAGGGCATCTACAGGCTGACCTGCACCAACTTCGCCGGGGCCGGTTTTCCCTACTGCTACGACGAACACGATGGCTCCGACTTCCTGCTGGACGGCGGCTTCGACACCATGGACTCGGGCAGCGCCACGGTGCTGGCCGCAGAAGCTGGAGTGGTGTTGTCCACGGAAGACGGCCACTACGACCGCTGCCACGGCGATCTCTCAACCATGGACGTCTCCTGCGACGGCTACGAAATGGTTGCCAACCACGTCATATTGGAGCATGACACCGGCCACCAGACCCTGTACTGGCACCTGAAAAACGGCTCGGTATCCGTGAAAGAAGGGCAAATGGTCCAACAAGGAGATCCGCTGGGCAAGGTGGGATCCAGTGGCTACAGCACCGCGCCGCACCTGCACTTCGAACTCCATGATTCCACCGGAATGGTCATCGACCCCTACGCCGGTCCCTACTCCCAGGACGAAACCTGGTGGTGCGACCAACCCGACGACCTGGACGATCTGCCGGGCCTCTGCCAGGAAGACTGAATCGTTCAGCAACCGCCAGAACCCGGCAACGCAGTTGGATTATGTGATCCGTCGCCCGTGAGCCATCGGGAGGGCTCACGCTTGCTGCGGAGCGCCAGCCGCTACTGCGCCCGTCCCAGCTTGGAAGGCCCTGCAAGGAGTTCAACCCCGGCGCCTGGCCGCAACTTTATCCGCTGCTGCTCTTCCAGCAGGTCCAGGTAGGCTATGGTCTCGGAAAAGGCCAGGGCCAGGTCCCCCGGGTCTCGCGGGCGAAACAACCCAAGGGCCAGGGCGAAGGGAGTCACGCCCGGGTTCTCATGGCAGGCCGCCAGGACTCGGGTGGCCCGTTGGCTCACGTGCTCGCGGTTCCGGCGTGCCACCACCGCCGTGTCTTCCAGGTCGCCGCCGTGCCCCGTCAGACCCTTCACGGAGCCCAGCGCTTCGATCCGGTCCAGAGAACCGAGGTACAGTGGCAGGCTGGGCACACGCCCCCGAGACCTTCCAGGGTCGAAGTGCGGCAAGGGGTTGGGAGTGATGTCCTGGAGGAGCAGATCTCCGCAAAATACCAACTGGTGCTCCTGGTCTGCCAGACACAGGTGCCCGGGGGAATGCCCCGGAGTGTGCAGAGCCAGCAGATCCATCCCACAGAGCCTGATCATCTGCCCATCCTGGATGAACCGCAGCCCCGGCGCACCTGCCAGGGGTTCTCCAAAGGATGCCCCGAAACTCATGGCCTTTTCGAAGCCTGCCAACACCCTTTCTGGTGCTCCCGAGTCACGCAACAGCCGGGAGAAGGCGGCCTTTTCCTGGCCGGACCTGCTCCTGGCGGCGGCCTCGTGGCAATGGATCACGGCACCGGACAACCTGGCGATCTCCGGCGCCGCGCCAGCGTGATCGTAGTGGCCATGGGTGAGCACTATGACCTCGATGTCTCGCAGGTCCAGCGAACGGGCAGCCAGTTGCCCCGCCAGCTCATCCAGGGACCGGCTGCTGGCCACGCCAGTGTCGATGAGTGTGAGAGGATCCCCGCGCAGCAGGTACACGTTCACCCGACCCACGGGAAAAGGAGTGGGCAGAGGTATCTTCTCGATCCCTGGCAAATCTCTCATTTCATCTCCGTCAGAAGGCCTCGCCCCAGCCGGCGCTCAAGGCCCAGCCGGCATCGCCCACGGCAAAATCCAGCCGAGCCACGTTCAATTCCCTGGGTGGAAGGATCAGGCGGAGTCCCATCCCGCCACCTGGATGGGCTCCGGTCCCGTCGACCCAGGCTCCATCCAGGAATAGCACGGTCTCCAGGGGCCCCCACAGCATGTGACGCCATTCCATGTCCAGCGACAGGAGTTGCGCCCCCCTGTAACGACCCGCCGGAGCGCCACGCAGGATCTCGGCACCACCGGCCGAGGGAAACAGAAAAAAGGGCACATCAGTCAGAAGTACCGCCCTGGCCGTGGTCCTGACCGCCAACACCGACCTCATGGGAGCCTCCAGGAAGATCCTGAAGTCTCCCTGCACGCCCAGGTGATCGTAGGCAGATCCCCAGCGCCGCGCAGCACCTTCCATGTAGACCATGGCGAAAGTTCCCCTCCTGTCGCTTCCCCAACCCCGGCGCACATCGTAGGCCCAGTAGCTCAGCAACCCGGGGGCGGACAGGTCCATGCCTTCCAGCCAGTCCATCCTGAACAAAGTTCCGGCCCTGAACATGTGGCTCCTCCATCGCACGCCCGAGCCAAGCATGGCGCTGGCTTCGGAGTACTCCACGGTCCCGTCATGGTCCGTATCCACCTGAAAGCTGCCACTGGTATCGAAGTCGTAGAGGTCCACAACCAGGCGGTACATGGAGAAGAGGCCCAGACCGTGCCACTGTCCCGGGCCAGCCAACTGGAAGACCGTACCCAGTGAACCTCTGCTGTTGCCAGATGCCTCGGCCCGCAGGTAGTAGCCCCTCCGGCCAAGGTCGGGTTGAACCAGCTCCAGGGCTCCCCCTACTCCCAATCCCGGCGCTGCCAGGATGCCAAGACCCAGGAAGCAGGTGCCAGGCCCAGGAGGTGCCCGTCCTCCGGTCAACAGGAGCCCCTCCCCCAGGCCGTCGCGAGGAACTGCCTCCAGAGCCCGGAGGTGTTCTTCGTTTCCGGTGGCGAGGTACAGCCTCGCCCGGGACGGCCCCGGAAGTTGGCCCATGGCGCGGAGAGCCAGCCCCCGAGCCATGGCGGGTTCGGCGCCCACCTCGTGGGGGGCCAGGAGGTTGTAGTCCGCCCAGGCCAGCAGGCACCAGGGACCTTCGGTACAAGACGCCAGGTCCCTGTCGGCCCTGGGACCGTGTACCAGCATTCCCAGGTTTCCGGAAAAATGCAGCAACCGGAGCCGGGCCATGGCCCGAGCCGCGGGATCCTCGCTGTCCAGCACAAGTCGATACAGCCTGTGGGCCGCCACCCGATCCCCACTGTACCAGGCCAGGTCGCCCCGGGACAGCAGCTCCATGCCACCGGTCAAAACCAGGGAATACCCGCCGTTCGCCCGGCTGGTCGAAGGAGCCGACAGGAACAACAGGAGCAGGTAGAGGATGTTGCGCATGGGTCTGGCGGCCGGTAAGGGTTCGCGCAAGGATAACTCCGTCACGCGAAGAGCGCCGAAGTGCCCACCCGTCAAGGTGCCAGACTCCCGAGCCTTGAAAGATGGTAGATTCACGTACCTTGGTCCGATCCTGGAACCCAGCCGACAAACCACCCAAGGTGAATGAACATGATGCAAGCCTCCACGACCCGCGAATGGAAGCTCCCCACCCACCTCCACAGCCCCCCCTGCCGGAACAGGGCCGCCGGACTGGCTCTGGCCTTCCTGCTGGTAATCCCTCTCCATGCATGCAATGACGGGAGCGGCACAACCGACAGCACCGGCATCGACACCGGCTTCACCGACGACAATGGCGACAATGGCGACGACAAGGTCACGACGGATCACTGCGGTGGCATCTCGGGCTCCGAGACCTGGGCAGTGGTCGACAGCCCCCATCTCCTCACCTGCGATGTACTCCTCACGGGATCGCTGGTGTTGGAACCGGGAATCGAGCTGTACATGGAACCCGGTACCCACCTGCAGGTGGACGGCGGCACCTTGCAAGCCCTGGGCACCAACGCCGCTCCAATCCTGGTGGAGAGCAACTCCGCCAGCCCCACCGACGGCGACTTCGGTACCTTGTCCTCCAACAACGGCACCATCAGCCTTGCCAATGTCACCATCCGCCATGGGGGCGCCGAGGGTGCCATCCTGGAACTGACGGGAGGCACCGCCAGCCTGGAACAGCTCCACCTGTCCAACGGCACCGAAATCGGCCTTCAAACAACCGGGACCGAGTTCTCTCTTCTGGACGGAGTGAACGTGGCCTACGTGGACATTCCCCTGGAGATCTCCTTCAACGCGGCCCAGGAACTCCGCAATCCGGACTTCAGCGAGGTTCAATACGAAGAAATCCGCATCTCGGAGTCCACATTGAGCACCGAGATCACACTTTCCCAACAGCCCTACCCTTTCACGCTGGATTCGCTCTCCGTGTCGGGCGAGGGGAGCCTGAAGCTGGCCGAGGGGGCCAGGCTCCGGATCTCGGAAGACCTGGTGGTCCAGGACGGGGCTATCGTCATCTGGGGCGGCGACGACAACCCTGCCCAGCTTCTGGCGGCCGACGGTACCGAACCCGTTCTGGAGATACAGGCGGAAGCATCTGCAGCGACGTTCCGCTACGCCGACTTCCAGGGAGTGGGCATTGAATGCGCCTCGGACCTTCTCTTTTTCATCGACAGTTCCATCAGCGACACCCCGGGAACAGCCCTGAACCTCACGGGAGCGGTGAAGTACGGCAACCCCGAGTTCCTCACGGGCAACGTTTTTTCCGCGCAGGGTCCGGGCCTGGTCGTGGGCATCGAGGATCTGCCTGCCGTGGGCGACAACGACTACAGCGCCACCAGCTTCGACGGAGTAGTCTGCGCCGGAGGTACGCTTTCGACCGACATGGAGCTGTCGGAGCTTCCCTCGGAGCAGGTGCTGGTGGAGGGCGACATCACGGTGGATGGCGCAACTCTTACCATGGGCGGCGGCACTCTCAGGTTTTCCTGGGGGACCTCGCTGGTGGTGCGAGACGGAGCCATGCTGGCCTCAGGCGTGTCGTTCCTGCAACAAGACGACATACCCGGAACCTGGTACGGCATAACCCTGGGTACCGGCGCTGCCGGCTCCGTTCTGGATGGCTGCGAAGTGGCCCACGCCGGAATGACCGACGGCTCGGCAGAAGGAGCCGACATCACCCTGGGTTCCTCGGCCGTCGTGATGAACAGCGTTATCCGGGACTCCGGCGCGTGGGGGGTGGTGGTGCTGGAAGGCGCCGACCCCGTACTGTTGAACAACAGCTTCAGCGGAAACAGCCTGGGGGACGAATACAGGTATTGAGCAGCAGCCGGGGCTAGGTTTGCGGCCGCTGCCAGGGCGCGTCTTTCCCAACAACGGCAGCCGCCTCTACCCGGGGGCCTGTGCCCCCGTGGACCAACAGGTGCTTTCAGCGAGAGCTATTGCTGGGCCAGCAAGGTCTGGGAGCGGATGACGGCGTGATCTCCGGCCGGGATGATCTGGGCAAGATCCACGGTGCTCTGCCCAACGGCTACCACCACTATGTTGGCCGATGGGATCATGGTGCCAGCCGAAACCACCAGCTCTTTGCCATCTGGCAGGCCCAGGATGGCGCGGGGTGGTTGGGCGCCGGGCACCGTGGCCACCAGTCGCAGCGGCCAACCCGTGGTGGCAGGTGCGCTGCCCTGCTGCGACGTTGACACGACCGCTCTTTCGGGGGCGGAGACATCCAGCGGGGCGGCGGGCTCCACCTGGACTTCCAGGTCTTGATCCCGAACGGTGGGTTCATTTAGAGTGGTGGTGTCCTCTTGTTCCAGCGGCACCACTGCCGGTTCTTCTGGCGGAAACTGCCAGTCATCGTTCTGCTTTGGGGGGGCTTCCGACGGTTGGGAAGCCTGGGTGGACACCGGTGTGAAGGGATGGCCCGACGGGGCCATGGATTCACAAGCAACGGAAAACAGAGAGAGGGAAACTACGGGGAAAAAATACCTGTACATGCCAGAGCCTCCGAAACGATACCCAACATAACCCAATCCGCCGAATCGTCGGCAATGTTCCAGCATCCATTGATCCCAGGAAGGTATCCAGCTCATTCCGGGGCTGGTGCCACTGGGGAAACAGCCTTGCAGATGGCATCTGTTTCCTGGCTTTCATGCACGTTTATGCCAATCCTGGACGACGGCCCCATCAGAGCATCCCAATCATACTCCGCCAGGTCGTAGAGAGATTCTTCTTCCTCCCATTCTTGAAGGCGCCTTCGATTCCTGCGCCGCACCAGCAGAGCACCCAGGACCATCACCAGTGCGCCCAGCACCCACCAGGTGCTGTCGTTCACCAGGGCCGGCAGCCAGAGTTCACTGCTGGCCAACCTGGAGCGCCATCGCTCATCCACCTGGTCCAGCGAAAGCCCGGTTGCGGCCTTGACAGAAGCCCCCACGGCCTGACCGGAGGCCATTCGCCGAACCAGGATGGTGATGCTCTCGGGACCGAACTCGTTGTGCAGGAAGGCCACCAAGTCCGCCGACTGGGCATAGGCCAGTTGTGCGCGTAGAGGGTCGTCGGGAAATCCCGAGGCCAGCTCTCGCAGGTCCAGGAGGCCCTTGCCCAGTGAACCCCTGGCGATGAGCCTGGTGGTTTCGGCCGTGTACTCCCTGGCCACGTATTGAGCCAGGCCTTCCTGGAGCCAACGAGGCACCGGAGCCCCGCGGAAGGCTCGGCCCAGGATGACGTGGGTCAGTTCGTGGTCCAGCACCTGCTCCATGCTCCTGGCCAACCCAGAACGTAGACGCGGCGCCTTGAGAAACACGGCGCCATGCCTGGGCCACGCGGTTGCCTCGGCCCAGGCAGGAGCGGTGCCGGGTTGCATATCCCGAAACTGTTCCATGGTGTGCGCCACGAAAATGTTGATCCTGCGGCCAGCGGGCAATCCCAGGAAACGGGCCACCCGCGGCACGGCCTGTTCGCCGTACACGGATACTCGCGTGATGCCGGAGGCGTCTGCAGGGTCTCCGCCCACCACGGTGTAGATGCCTTCCAGGATCTTCCAGCCGCCGGGGAACTGTGGTCCCTGTTCAATGGGAGCTGTTTCCGGCCGGCTCGACGCAGAGGCGAAGCTGGCCGCCACGGCCGATGATGGGATAAACGAAAAAAACAGGACCAGCAGCAGTGGCAAGACCCGCACCAGAAACCCGCACGAGAACGACCCTGGAGCCTTGTTGGAAGAGATCTGCTCGTAATTGGATGCTTCTCGCACAGCACCTGGCCAGCACCCCGGGGCTATCGTTACAACGGAACTCATCGGCGCGGAGCCCATGGCGGGTCTGTGGCCTAGTCGAAGCGATTGGTAAGCCTTCACGAGGGGATGCGCCTTCATTGGAGGGAGGGGTGGCAGTGGAGCCTCCGAAGCACTCTTTCGAGTCTACCTCGACAAGCTGCACACGGATAAGAAAAAGTCCACCATCACGGGCCTCCGGAAAGCCGAAGAATACCTTCGAATCGCGTTCCCCCACCGGGAATCACTGAAGCTTCCAGCCCTTTCATCGTCAATCATGCAGTTCCAGACACCCCAGGCGGAGACACCACCCTGTTGGACAAGGTAGCAACGACAGAACCTGGAAAGCCGTGGTGGAAGGATCGCGGCCTGTTCCCTCTCGTGCTGGCGGCTGTACTACTACGGCTCCTGGTTTTGGCCATCTGGCCCGATGAACGCTGCATTCGTGATGAGTGCATGTACCTGTTCACCGCCAATCGCATGTTGGATGGCCAGGGCATGACCTCCAGCAACGGCTGGCTCTGGGCGCCAGGCTACGTGGCGTTGCTGGCCATCCACAAGGCCATCACCGGCTACGCCGAGACCATCAAGGTGAGCCAGGCCATTTTGGCGGGAGCGGCGGCCCTGGTTCTGGCAAGGCTGGGCGGAAGGGCCGTGGGCCACCGTCCCGCGAGGCTGGCCGCGTGGATGTACGCCCTTTCACCAACCTTCGTTTTCTTCTCCGTTCGAATGTGGAGCGAATCGCTCTACGGCACGCTCCTTCTGCTGATCCTCCTGTCCGTGTACCGAGCTCGGGAAGGCTCAGCGCGTTGGGCCCTGCTGGCGGGCCTGCTGGCTGGGCTGTGTGTCCTGCTGAGGGGAGTGGCCACCTACATGGTACCCATGTTCGCCGTGGGACTGCTTTGGGGGGGCTTCAGGCGATCCCGTGGCTGGCTGCGAGTGGGCCTCATGCTGTTGGCCACCGTTCTCACCGTGGCGCCCTACTCCATCTACGCCAGCCACAAGTTCGGAGTCCTCGTGATCTCCGACAGGACCATGGGCCAGATGATGTGGCTGGGCAACAACGATTTCACGCCCATCACCTTCGACTACGGAAATGGCCAGCTCACGGATCGGGCCTATGAGCGCCACGCTGCCACGGGGCGTCCCCACTGCGCCCCCAAGAGCAAGCCCATCCAACGCGACATCTGCGAAACGGAAAACGGCATCACATGGATCAAGGAACACCCGGCCCGCTTCCTTGGCCGTGTACCCATGCGCCTGGCACAACTTTTCAACCCAAACTCCTTTCTAACCCGCCACCTTCGTTGGAACGGCTTCAAGGGCATCCCCGAGCCGGCTCGCCAGTGCCTGTACGCGCTGGTGGTGACTTTTTCGTTCGCAAACGTCCTGGGAGCAGCTCTGGGTGCATGGGGAGGCCGTGGCAGCATCTACATGCTGGTGCTGGGCATGATAAGCACCTACCACCTGGCGGCCGTGGGTTCCCTGGCGGGTCTCACCCGTTACCGGGTACCCCTGGACATGCTATGGCTCATTCCAGCCGCCGCTTTCCTGGCCAACCCGCTGGCCACCCTCCGAACCATCAAGTCCAGTTGGTGGCGCGTGCTGGGTGCCACCCTTACTCTGCTCTGCCTGGTTCCGCTCATGCTCTGGTACCTGCCCGCGGGGTTCCCCAATTGGAAAAACTGGTAGTCCTGTTTGCCCTTCTGCTGGGCCTGGGGGCGGGCGCATGTTCTTCGCCCCCGCTCCCCGCGGGCGATCCCGGTCGCCCGGATCTCATCCTGGTGAGCATCGACACCCTGCGAGCCGATCATCTCTACTGCTACGGCTACGAACGCCCCACGAGCCCATTTCTGGATAGCCTGGCACGCTCCGGGGTTCTCTTTCTCCAGGCCCGTTCCCCCTCTCCATGGACCCTGCCCGCCCATGCCAGCATGTTGAGTGGCCAACTCCCCCACCAACACCTGGCGGTGGAAGACGACTGCGCCCTGGGAGCCGATCTGCCGCTTGTCTCTGGCGCCCTCAGCTCGGTGGGCTATCGAAGCGCCGCCTTCGTCTCCACCCTGTTCGTGTCCAGCAGGTACGGCTTCCAGCGGGGCTTCCAGACTTTCCAGGACTTCGGCATCCTGGATCCCGAAACCAACCTGGAGAAGACCGTCTCCGCCGAAAAGATAGTGGACTCGGCCATCTCGTGGCTGGAGAACCTGGCCCCCGGAGAACCGTTCTTCCTCTTCCTCCACTTCTACGATGTCCACTACAGCTACGACCCACCTGCTCCATACGACACCATCTTCGACCGGGCCCCACGCAAGGGGGATGTCAGGTACAAAAACTACTTCTACCACAAGAAGCACCCCCTGGATCCCCAGCAGCTCGGCCACCAGGTTGCCCAGTACGACGAATCCATTCGCTACGTGGACCAACAGTTGTCCCGCCTGTTCCACAGCCTTGAAGAATCAGCCAGGACCGCAACATGGATCGTGACCGCGGACCATGGCGAGGAACTTGGGGAACGGGGCAGTTGGGGTCACGCCCACACCCTCTTCCAGGAACAACTCCACGTTCCGCTCCTCATCACGGGACCATCCGTGATCAGCCCCAACCAGGTGGAAACCGCGGTGGGCCTGCAAGACATCGCGCCAACCCTGGCCGCCCTGGGGGGAACCCGACTACCCACTGCCCAGGGGATCGATCTCTCCCCCGCCCTTGCCGGCGCATCCCTGCCTCAACGGGCCTTCGTTGCCGATACCAGCCGCTTCAGCTCCAACCGTCTCTCCATCTACCAGGATGGCTGGCGCCTGGATCTGGACCTGAAGACCGACACCCGTGCACTCTACGACATCAACCTGGACCCGGGCGAGCTGAGGAATCGATTCGGGGACCAACCCGCCCGGGCCGCGGCCATGGAGTCCCTCCTCCTCTCCAGGCTGGGCGAGCCCTGGGAGGCCATGCAGCCGGTCGTTCTGCGCAGCCGGCACTGGTTCCTGGAATCCGGGCAGCTATGGAAGGGGCGCCTGTCCGTCAAACCCGGTGACCGCTTCCAGCTTCTGCCCTACGACGCCGGGCTGGGGATCAACCCCCACAAGGATACCTGGCGAGCCGTGGGAAACCGCTCCCCCGGGCCGGGAGCCGCAATCCGCTATCGAGGCGTGTCGACTGGCGAGGAGTTGGAACTTCGGGAGAGTGAACGGCAGCTACTGGAGGCACTCGGTTACCTGCAATGAACCCCCGACGCGGATCATTGCTCGTCCGTACCAGGCTCCCGCAGCCGAAACCAGAGCGCAGGGCGCCGACCAGTCAGGCCCCAGGCAGAGACCATCGTGGCCAACGTGACTCCGCCCATTATCAGGACCATCCGCAACCATGGCTCGTTGAAGAGCACGCGTTCCTGCACCATGACGGCGGTTGTGCGCAGCCACTCAAACGCACCCACCAGCAGCGCCGCCTGCAAGCTACGCAGGGCCCATGGGCGCCTCACCAGCAACAAGAACGGCGCAAGCAGAAACAGCAGCGTGATGACAGTTTGCTGGGCACGCAGGAAATGGGCCCCCAGAGCCATGGCGCACAGAATTGTCGGCAACCACCAGAACATGACCTGTCGTCCTCCAGACCCACGGGAGGGAACAGCCGCGGCCCGCGGCACGGAACTGAACACCCACGCCAGCAAACCGTATATCACCCCCCACCCCCCTGGGAAGCCTCTCTCGCAGTGGACCCTCATAAAGGTAGCCGTAGCCACGCCGGCAAAAAGCCCGCGCAGCTTCTGGTGGGAGCCGTGGGGAACCACGGCATCCTCCACGACCCTTCCAGGCCACATCGAAACGACACGGGTTTGCTGCTGGGATAGTGGGGCTCGAAGGGAGCGGGCAATGGCATGGCGATTCTTCACAATCCGGAGACCGGGCTGGAGCATCGTCGGGTTCTCGCGTAGAAACCTTCACGTCTGGCACCACCCCTCCTACCGCTTGCCCCTCACTTCGGTGGAACCTCGCGTAGGGATAGAACCCCGAAGAGCCGACCTGGCTCTCTGGTACCTCCTGGAGAGCGGAGCGGCGAGACGCGGCAGAATTCACGAGCCCCCAAGGGTTCGCTACGAAGACCTGGCTCGTATCCACGAAACCGCCTACCTGGAGTCGCTGGTGCATTCAGACACCCTGGGGAGGATCTTCGGGGTGGAGAGCTGGGACATCCCAGTGGACGAACTTCTCAAGACAATCCGCCTGGCATGTGGCGGCACCCTGGAAGCCGCTCGCAGCACAATCAGGTACGGAAACCCGCACCTGAACCTGCTGGGTGGCTTCCACCACGCCATGCCCCATCGCGGCTCCGGTCTCTGCGCTCTCAACGACATTGCCGTGGCCGTGGCCACGCTACGAGCCGACGGTTTCTCCGGCAACATCTCGATACTCGACCTGGATGCCCATCCTCCCGACGGAATCGCGGCGTGCCTGGAAAACCAGCACCGATGCTGGCTGGGCTCCCTCTCCTGCACGCCCTGGGACAGCCAGGGCCGTGCGGACGAGACCCTGCTGCCCCAGGCCTGCGGCGACCAGCCCTATCTGAAGGCCCTCGATGCGTTGCTCTCCCGGATGCCCCCCAGCGAGTTGGTCTTCGTGATCGCCGGCGGAGACGTGCTCCGTGGAGACCGCCTGGGCACACTGGATCTGAGTCCCAAGGGTGCTCGCCTGAGAGATCTCCATGTACTTCAGGCCATCGGTAAGACCCCCAACGTCTGGCTTCCCGGCGGCGGCTACCACCCCGCATCCTGGAAACCGTTGGCGGGCACGGGCCTGGCCCTGGCCCTGGGCTCACGAAGGCCCATCCGGGACGACGCGGATCCCCTCACCAGCCATTTCGCCAGGATTTCGGCGGGGCTCCACCTGGACCCCTCAACCAGCGAGAACCAGGGGGAAAGCGCCTTGCTGACGGCAGAAGACCTTGAGGAATCCCTGGGGCTGGCTGGAACCAGGCCACATCGGCTGCTGGGAACGTACACCAGCGAAAATATCGAGTACAGCCTGTATTCCTTTGGAATCCTACCTCACATCACCAGGCTCGGCTACAGCCCCCTGAAGGTACAGACCGACTCCACCAGCACGGGGGATCGCATCAGGCTGTGGGGATGGTCAGATGGCCAGAAACACCTGCTCATGGAATGCGTCCTGGAATCCTGCCGCATCGACGAAAGTTCACTGCTCTATGTTCACTGGCTGACTCT
Source organism: Myxococcota bacterium (assembly GCA_024276675.1). GTDB lineage: Bacteria > Myxococcota_A > UBA796 > UBA796 > JAFGLY01 > JAJRWT01. Next base: position 25,493 of record JAJRWT010000081.1, read on the forward strand.
CCGAAACCCAAAAGCTCCTTTCGCGGTTTCACGCCCCAGGCTGCCCGGACAGGAGGTCCCCGGACTCGGTCTTGCACGAGAAGCCGGTGAACTCCTCGTGCGAATGGCCCACCGGTTGGACCTGGATGGCCTGGGCTTCCGCCCTGGCTGGTACCACGTCGCGTACACCGCCCGATACCGCTTCAAGATGTCGGACCCCACCAGGCAGGGCCGTTTCGAAGCATTGACCAGGGACCTGGGGCACCTGCCCTTGCTGCATGTCACCCGGGCCATCGCGAAAGGCCGGGTCCTGATGAACGGGCAACCCTACCGCTGGGAGCCGGCCCTCATGGTCATGTATTTCCAGCGACCCGCGATGTACGACGAAAGGGTGGAAGTGGAACGTGGGTCGGTGAAGTTCTGCCTGGCGGAGCCCGCTGAAAGACCATGACCCGGCCTGCCGACATTGCTCCTTCCTGGAACATCCCTGCCACTGGACTTTCCGGGGGTCCGTCTCCCGGGACCCGACGGCGCGGAAAACCACCATGGGCGTTCAGTTCGCCGTTGTGGCGCCTGCTTCGGTGTCTTTGGCCTTTTCCACCTCGGCACGTACCTTCTCCATGTCCAGGCCCCTCACCTGGGAGATGAGATCCTGGAGAGCCGCCTTTGGCAACGCCCCCGCCTGCCTGAAAAGCAGAATGCCGTCGCGGAACACCATCAAGGTGGGGATGGAGCGGATCTCCAGTGCCGCCGCCAGTCCCTGCTGTACTTCGGTGTTCAACTTTCCAAAGACCATGTCGGGGTTGTCTTCAGATGCCTGCTCGAAGACGGGCCCGAACATACGGCAGGGGCCGCACCAATCGGCCCAGAAGTCCACGAGGACTATTCCAGGCTTGGACACCAGTTGCTCGAAATTGGAATCGGTTACTTCCACCGTGGCCATGATACACTCCGAAATCTATGATGGTTGAATGTGGGGCTCCTTCCCCGTGGGCATCCCACTGGGCCAGGTTGCACCTGATTGCCCTGCGGGTTGTATCCGCCCCTGCTCTACCCGACAGAGCCAATCGTACCCACAAACGTTACATGTCCTCACAGCAATGTCCCGGAATAAAAATTCTCCCGTGCCCCACATGCTCTCCCAACATGAAGATTGGAACAGAACACCCGGCAGACAGCCCCGTATCTCCTGTTCCCGTGGCAGCCAGGTACTCTTGAACACCAAGAAAAGATTACAAAACATGCCACCCATGCTCTTCTTCATTCTCTTGCTGTTTGCTTCACCGAACGCCACTTCAGGCGAGTGTGACGAAGGCTGGTGCTCGGGAAGCTATCGTCTCGAAGCCTACGCAGTGGGCCTGGCCAGGGGATTCACTGGGAACAGCAACCTTGCCTCCGATGTCCACATCCTGGACCAGATCTGCCTTCGAATGGGGGTAAGAGAAGGGCAAACCCTCATCTCCGGCCTCACCACCGAAACCGCCAGGTGCCGCGAGGCCTTCGATCAGGCCGCGGAAGCAGCCCTCCGGGCTTCCCCGCCAACGTCCACGGAGCCTCAGGAATGCGTGGACGCCGGGCAGCTTTACGGAGCCTCCCTTCTGGCCATCTACGCTCGCAGCAGGCAGTACTCAAAAGTGGGGCGCGCATGCACCGAGGCCTACTCCCAGGGCAGGGCCGACATCCTGGCCGACCGCCCCAGACAACAGCAGACCACGGAGTTGGCCAATCGCTGCTACGAAACCGGCTATGACGACGGCATGCTGTTCGAGGGGCTCCTGTAGATGCAGAAGCGAGGATTCGGTGTTGCCCAAAAATAATTCTTCAAGAGACTCGCCAGCAGCATGGGGCTTGGCTCCAGACCAGTGGGAAACGCGCTTCACCAGGGCTCTGGACAGCCATGATCACGCCCGACTGCGCAAACTCCTGGACGAGCTGAGGAGCGAAATCCGCACTGAAACGGGCCTGCTGCACCAGGGAGACTCCCGCCCAATCCTTCATCGCCTGGTGGAGCAGACCAGACGCCTGTTACGTGCGGAACCCGGTACACTGGAGAGCCTGGAATCAGAGCTGGAACAGGAGCGTGATCTCTGGTCAGACTACCGGAAGAGGTACCGCAACAGCTTCATCCCTTCCCACCTTCACCCCTATCTGAAGAGCTGTTCGGTTTTCCTGGCGCCTAGCAGGAAGGGTGTTCAGTACCGGGGCTTCGACAAGTACACCGGGCACCGTTCCGGCAGGCTCGGCGAGGCCATCACCCTGTTTTCGCCAGACTCGCCCGCTTGCAGCGGCAAGGGTTGGACCGGAACACCACCGAACTTCTTTTCCAGCTTCAAGAGGCAAACCGGAGAGTTCATCGTCCTGCGGGCCTTTCGCACGGGCCTCCCCAGGGGTTCTGGCCTGGCCTGCATCATGGAACATGTTCGCACCCTGGTCCCTGAACCCGGGATGCTCGAGCGTATCACTTTCGACAACGTGCAGAACCGCCCCACCTACGAGGCTTGCGTTGCATCGGAGGGAAACGGGCCACGCCCCATCCCGGGAGCAAGAGCACTGGACACCCCCCTGGGCCGCCTGGGAAAACGCATACTGGACGAGCTTTCAATCCCTCTCCACAGGATACACACCTCGTTGGACCCCTATGGAATGCTGGACCTGACCCTCTTCGTCTCCCGCCGTGGCCATAACGAGCCCTGACACTTCCACCAGCCAGCGAGCCTCCGCAGCGTGGCTCGTCCAGTAAACGACCTCCTACGGGCGCAGGTCCTCCGACAACACCACCCTGCCCTCCGCCAGAGGGTCTCGGGCCAGCTTCACCAGGGCCCTGGCCAGGGTCGTGGCATCGGTGGAACGATAGCGCCTGGACAGATTGTTGCCGCCCAGTCCCCTGGCAAGCCCCAGCAAAGAGTCACCCAGACATGCTCCGAAGATCTCCGCGGGGCGCATCTCTTCCCGATCCTTCCCGGTGATTATGGCCGGTCTGGCTATGGTATACGGTAGACCACTGCTCTCCAGCTCTTGCTCCACCCGCCAACGCACCTTCAGGTAGGTATTCCTGGAGCGGGGGCCCGCTCCCAGGGAAGACAGGTAGACGAAGCGGGGCTTGTGCGCTGCCCCCTTGCAGGCATGCAGCAGGATGGAGGTCAAGCCGTAGTCAACGGCCTGGTAGCTGGAGTCCACACCCCTCTCAGCATCGGCCCGGACGCGCTTCCTGGTGGTGCCCAGGAGTGCGAAGACCATCCCGGGCTCCAGGCGCTTCATGGTGGCCTCCATGGGACGCTCGCTCCACGGCGTACAATCTACGGTGGCACCCTGCCTCTTGAACAGGCCGCGCCAATGCTCCAGGCGAGGCGAATCCGGTCTTACGTGGGCCACGGTCTCCAGGCCGCAACGACACAGCTCCAGCACTACGTGGCGACCGACGTAACCCGTGGCTCCTGCCACGAAAGCGCTTTCCACGGGTGACACTCCTTTCTTGTCTTTCTTGTTCCAGGTCCAGCGCGTGATCCCTGGGACACGGGGCTGGAGAGGAAATGGGCACTCAAAGGCAGGCGGGACAAGCCAGACGGTCATTCCGTGTCTCCGTGCCCACGGGGGAATACCCAGAATACCCCATGGACATGGCAGGAGAGCTTCTTCTCGAACTTTTCAGCACAACACGATAGTCCCGTCATGAAAAAGTGGACCGAAGTAAGCTCTCGGCCCGTAGAATACACAACCATCACAGCCACGGAGTACTACCGTGATTGAACCAGTAATCTCGAAGGAAGACCTCTCCACCTGGGCAGGATACCTGCTCAATCATTCCCTGGGGGGCATCGAACCCGGTGAGCGGGTGATGATCAAGGGCGAAAGAATCGGCTGGCCCCTCATGGAGCTGCTGGAACTGGGCGTCATCCGGGCAGGGGGCATACCCGACGTCTACCTGGTGCCCCCCAACAACGAACGGGGGCGAGTGTGGTCTTCGGCCATGGGTCGAACGGCCAACGAAACTCAACTCTCCTCCATACCCTCCTGGCACGGCGACCGATACCGCTCCATGGACAAGTACATCGAGGTCCTGGGGGCTGAAGACCCCAGCGCGTACTCGGGCCTGCAGCCGTCCCAGGTGGCGGCTCTGGCCTCCGCCGACACACCGTTTGCCACTGTCAGACTCAAGAAACCCTGGGTAATAACCCTTTTCCCGACACCGGGCTTCGCCAGGACCGAGGGGATGGCGCTGGAGGATTACACCGCCTTCATCGTGAAGGCCTCCACCGCGGACCCCGCTGCCCTGAAGGAAGCCGAAACCGCCATAGCCCCGCTTTTCGACCAGGCCGAAACCGTCACCGTGGAAACCCGGCACCCCGAAACCGGCCGCTTGCTGGTGCTGGAGCTGAACCTGGAACATTCCAGGGCCCAGTTGTGTTACGGACTCCGCAACTTCCCCGACGGCGAAGTCTACACCAGCCCAGACGCTCGCAGTTCCCAGGGTGAAATCTTCATCGACCTTCCTGTTCACTACGGCGGGGCCGACATCAGGGGCATCCACCTCAAACTGGAAGACGGCAGGATAGTTGAGTACAGCGCTCAAGAAGGCATGGAACAGCTCCGGGGGATTATCGAAACCGACGAAGGCTCCCACCGGCTGGGCGAGGTGGCCCTGGGCATGAACCCGGGCCTGGACAAGGTGCTCAAGCACCCCCTTTTCGTCGAGAAAGTCGGGGGTACGCTACACATCGCCATCGGAGCATCCTACGAAGACTGTTACGTCGCCGACCCTTCCTCCTCCCAGGGCAGAGACAAGCTCGCGGAGCTGGAGCGTGCGGGAATACTCAACAGGTCCGCGCAGCACGTAGACATCGTGGCCGATTTCCGCCCGGGCGGATGCGGCGTGGGCGTGAAGTTCGACGACAGGCAAGTCCTGGTGCGTGACAGGATCTGGGTGCCGGCCTGAAACGAATCCCGGGAGAGCGTGGAGCAGCCAGCCTCTCCTGCGCTCGACGCCCCCTGCCAAAAATCGCCAACCCACTGAAGCACTCCCGGGCCCGGGAAGAAAAAGAGTTTCTGACGTCCGGGAGGCGCCCCCATTGGACATGGATAGCCTCTTTACCGATGTACCGGAAAAGATTTCAGTCCACCTTTTCCGGGTGGGAACGTGATATCTTTTCCCTGACCATGGACAGCCCCATACCTTCAAAACGCCCTTGAGCAGAAAAGGGGGTGTAATGACCGCTCCGAAAGACCTTCATCCCCCGGAGAAGACTCCCGTCCAGTCCCAATCATCGGAAGAACCGGCCAGGCGAGCCGCCCCGGCCATCTCTCCCGACATGATGGACATTCCAGTACGAAAACACGGCTTGCTGGGTGAGTTCCTGGACTTTCTCGTTCACAACAAGGCGTGGTGGATGACCCCAATCATCGTGGTCATCCTTCTGATGGTGGCGTTCATCCTGTTCGCCGAAAGCTCACCGGTGCTACCCTTCGTCTACATTCTCGTGTAGAACGGGCGTAGGGGCCCCTCCCCTACATGGCACGAAGTTGTGAATTCGTTGGATCGAGCAAAAAAATAGCCTGCTCCAACTCCGCCTGCCCAAGACGCAGATCCCCGTCGCTGTCCACCTGGTCGAAGACGTCCATGCGATCCGAGTACCTGCTGTACTCATCGCGAGAGATCAGGCCGTCCCCATCGGCGTCGATCCTGGCGATGAGTTCCTGGAAGATCTGCTGATCAACGGGGAAAAGCCGGTGGAGGGAGCCTGAGAGATCGTCTTCCAGGGGCTGATCCACGAAGACTGACCGCAGTTGATCGCCGAGGGCCAGGATGAGAACTCCTGGGAGCAGCACAAGGACCGTCAAGAAAAATAGAACGAGGAAAAACCCGACACCCGCTGCCGTCGTATTCGGCCCACCGGACATCGCTGGGCTGGCATGGGCCGAGGCAGGTTGCACCGCTTCAACTCCTGTTCTTGTACCTGGTGGATCCGAGGACACGGGCCTTTTCCAGCTCCTGTATTCGCTTTGGGGAGAGACGGGCATCCCGGCCGCCCCCACGGTTTCTACCAGTAACCCTTTTCTACCATTGCCTCGATCAACTGGGGATCCATGATCGGCTGCCGGGTGGAATCCATGGGATGGGATCCCTTGTAGACACCCTTCAGTGCGTTGAGCATGGAGTCTGCCACGGCGGTGGCCTGGGGATTGTCGTCAAGGTGGATGCGGGTTTCCTGCCCCCCTGTGATCCGAAACAGGGCTACCTGTTCCGAGCTGGGTCGCAGGGCCGTCAGCATCTCCAGGAACGCGGGTGATCCGGCCATTTCGCCCTGGACCACCAGGCGGTGGGTGTAGCTCCGCACGCTGACCATGGGAAGAACACCCTCACTGAAGGCAAAGCCCGTGGTGAACGAGGCACCCTGCATGAGCGGCAACAGACTCCGCCCCCTGGCATAGGCCGGGATGGGAACACCTGCAAGGTCCAGTACTGTGGGCAGCAGATCCACGCCCTGTACCAGGTCGGGCACTCGTTCACCCGCGGCTTCCCCGCCCGGTAGCTTGATGATGAGGGGCACATGGGTGCTGGCATCGTGAAGGGTAATTCGATGGTTGACATGGCCGTGTTCGAACAGATCCTCACCGTGATCGCCCAGTATCACCACCATGGAGTTCTCCAGGAGATCCCTGGATTCCAGCCTGTTCAACAAGAAGCCCACGTACAGATCGGCATAGACCAGGCTCCCATCGTAATGGGCGATGACATGGTCCATGTCTTCCCTGCTGAAGCTCATGCCGGTGGAGGGATCCTGGGCGGCCAGAGCCGAGAAGACCCTCGTACCCAGCAGATCGCCGTAGTCCTCGCGATGGACCTTGCCCGGCTCGACGTCGGGGTAGAACCTGCCGTTCCAGACCTTCTCCACTTCAATGGGGGTGACGCCCACGAAATCAGCGATGCCCTGGTAGTCGGGATCGAAGAGGTTGGAGAAAAACAGCGGCTTCCAGTATGGGGCGTGGGCGTCGTAGCCGTGCACGAACAGGAAAAAGGGCCGGGCCGGGTCAATGCTGTCCAGCCATTGCAAAGCGGCCGGTACGGTGTCGTGGAAGGACCCGAAGTTCCACTGGTCCTGGTAGATATCGAATCCATTGGAAAAACCGAAGGCCTGGGAGATGTTGCCGCCCGCCACGAAGGCTCCGGTCTGGTAGCCGTAGATCTTGAGTATGCTGGGCAGGGTTCGGGCTGTTTCCGGGATGTAGAAATCACTGTAGGACAGGGGCGCAATCTCGCTGGGCAAACGCGAATTCAGAAGAGAGGCGAACGAAAACAGGGTCTCGTTGGCCTGGCTGAAGCAGAGTTCGAACAACACGCTCTGGCTGGCAAAACGATCAATGTTGGGAGTGGTGTCGCGTTCATAGCCGTAACAGCCCAGGTGGTCCGCCCTGCAGGTGTCGATGGCGATGACAATAACGTTGGGCCGGCTGGGCCCTTCCTGGGAGCTGGCGGCATTCCCGGGATGGTTGGACTGCTCTGCCGGAGAATTGCAGGCACATGCCAGGACGACCAGCAACACCAGCCACACCAGCCCCGGAAGCGACAGAGTATTACGCGAAACGGCAGTCGCCGGAGCACTCCTTCCAGGACGAGCCCATGGCGGCCCTGTGACAGGCATCTCCAGGTCAGCGGGCATTGGAAGGTTCCCAGGACTTGGAACCGGGCCCTTCGCCCGACCCGGCCATGCCGGAGGATGGCCGGGTACTTTCGGGTCCAGATTCAGGCAAGCCGACATCCTTGAGGTTCTCCGAGGCCTGGGAAGAAGCGGAAGTGCTGGGCTCGTCTTCCAGATAGCCCAGGGCTCGCAGGGCTTCATCCATCTTTCGTTGGGATCCCGGATACCTGTGGGAGGGAGCCACGGCATCCCATTCAGCCAACAGTTGCCGGAGATGAGCTGCCCTGCCCTGGTCGTGGATCCTGGGCTGCCCCTCCGCCACAGCGAACAGGCCATCCTGCGAAGGCCAAAGAGGATTGCGTAGCAACATCAGCCCGTCATCAACCACGGTTCGTTCGAATGGAAGGTTGTTCCAGTTGCGGGTGTCCTCGAGATCCCGGGGCCTGCCGGCTTCCCCCAGAAGCGGAGGTATGTCAATGTCCTGCCCTTTCCACAGGGGGTCCAGGCGCTGGCCCTCGCCGGGGGCCTGGTCCAGCCCGGCCAGGGCAGCTATGGTTGCCCCGACATCCTGAAGCCGCACGGTCTTCGAGACAACGGTACCCCGTGGTAGAGACATGTTGCCGTATCCGGTGAAGATCAAGGGTACATGGATGTCGCGCAGGTCCACATCTTCGCCGTGGGAATAGGGAGTGACATCGGCGTCGTCCAGGGTTTCTCCATGGTCACCCAATATGACCACGAGGCCGTTGTCCAGCAGATGCCTGCCGCGGAGATCATCCAGCAGCTCTCCCAGCACCCTGTCCACCGTTGAAAGCTCTGCCAGGTAGAATCGCCAGGCCTGCCTGGAATCCACCATCCTCAAGCGGTTATTTTTCCACATTCTGCGAAGCTGCTGGATGGACGACAAGGAGCCATCGACGAAACCGCCATATCCGCCAACGGAATACTTCGAGAGCGCGTCTGGGTCCGCGGAGATCCAGGGAGCATGGGCGTCGTAGAAATGCACAAACAGAAACAGGGGGCTGGACTCTGTGCCCCTGTCGCGACGTGCTTCAAGAAGCCCCGTGACTGCGCCCTTCACGTCGTCGGCCGACCTGCGATGAACGAACATCGGTCCACGGCCCTTTTCCGAGTCGTACACGGCAAAACCGCGTTCGAGGCCCATCCCAGGGTCCAGCACCGTAGACGAGATGGCCGCCAACGTGTCCCAACCGGCCTCTCGGAACTGTTCCTGGAGCAGCGGAATCTCCTTGGGGATGGGAAAACCATTGCGGACGACACGGTGGCCGTGACTGTCCAGACCGGAAAATAGGCTGGCATGGGCTCCAAGGGTCACCGGCATGTTTGACAGAGCCCAGGCGAAACGCACTCCTTCCCGCGCCAGCTCGTCGATGTTGGGTGTGCTGGGCGCCGGACGTGATTCCAGCTCCGCGGTCAGTCCCAACTGCTCCGCATAACAGCCAATGGCGTCAGCCCGAGTCGTATCCAGGCTGACCACCAGGACCGTGGGCGGCGACGCGCCGGACCTGCATGAGGCCAGGAGCAACATGACATGCAGCATGATGGTATGGAAGGAGGTGCTGGACATCTTCCAAAGATAGCCGTCCAGGCCTGCCGACGCCCCCCCCTTATCCTCCAACAGCCACGTACAGGCAAAGCCCTACACACGCTCCCGGAGAACCCAGCAATGTTCCTCTCCACAACTCTCGTGATTCTGCAGATTGGAATGCTGGCATGCCAGCCCGAAGAAGCGCGGGCCCCCCAACCCGATCCATCCCTGCCCAACTCCACCAGGACGCCGCTCTCTCCCGATGACCTCACCGTGGCTCCAGGCTCCGGCCCGGCGGTAATCGCCCGGGAGCAGGCCAGGGCGGAGGCCAGCCAGATACTGGTGCCCACCAGGACGGACTTCGAGTGCGGCCATGGAAGCCCCGACGACTACGAACCGGTGTACCCATCCAACATCATCGACATCACGCACAGCTACTACTTCCAGGAGCTGAATGCAGCCCTCGCAAGGTTCCCCACCATTGGCTTCGACAAGTACTCGCTCGCGGTTGTCACCGAAGCCTTCAAACGCCGGGGAGGGCTCCGGGATGTGGAGGCGGTTCTGGATGTGGGCACGGGCACGGGCGCCATAGCTATAATGGCCCTGGCCTACGGTGCCAAAAGAGCCGTGGGCACGGATCTGGATCCCCTGGCAGTGAAGAACGCCGCCTACAACGCCAGCAACATGGGTCTGGTGGATCGCCTGGAGATACGGCAGGTCCCATGGGAAGACCAGGGCGCGTTCTCTCCCATCCGGCCCGGCGAGCGCTTCGACCTCATCATCAGCGATCCTCCACAGGGCTACGACGCCAGGCAGCAGCGGCCCTATCCCGAAATCCGCGGCAGCCTGGAGCGCCCCAGGGAGAGCTTCTTTACGTCGGATCCAGGAGCCTGTTTCCTCAAATCCTTCATCGAGGGGCTTGACGAGCACTTGAGTGACCATGGAAGGGCATGGCTCGTCATGAAGGTTCAGCAGGGAAAGGCCATGGTCCACGCCATGGCTCGACAAGAAGGCTTTGAGCTGCGGGTGGTGTTCTCCGCCCAGCGGGACATCGACACCAGCGGGAAACGCCGCGTCGGCGACCAAGACATGCCGGATCTTTCGTGGTCCGCCGAGATCCTGGAGTTGTCCAGGGCTGCGCAGCACTAGACGGCATGAGGCTGTCATGCGGGACCCGCAGCAGCCGTGTTTCCGCAGCGCTCGCGCATGTCGTGCGCAATGGGCGTCAGCCCTGCCTGATGGACCAATCAAAGGGGATGGAGGGGTCGTCGGGGGCCAGCCGGTACTCGTCGGGGTGGTCGGGGTCGAACAGTTGGGTGGGGAAATTGATCACCAGGGCTTCTTCCGTGCCCGTGGCCTTGAAACCGTGGTAGACCCTGGGCGGAATACCCACGAGGACGGGGTTGTGGATCCCCGCATGGAATTCGTTGATGATGCCGCGGGTGCGGGAGCCCTCTCGGTCGTCGAAGAGCGCTATCCTGGCCATTCCATGGACTACTGCCATGTGGTCCCACTGGTGGTGGTGCATGTGCCATGCCTTGACGACGCCGGGATAGGCGGTGGTGAGATAGGAATAGCAGAATCCCCGGAAACACTGGTCGTCGGAGCGCAGGAGTTCCATGAGCCTGCCCCTTTCATCGGGGATGACCTTGAGCTTCTTGACGAAAACGCCGTCTATCAGTGGCGGTTCCACCGGACGATGGTGACGGGGGGTGTTCATTGGCCTAGCACCATTGGATTGGGCGAAGAAGCCAGGTAGCGGACCTGGATCATGAGGGATCGGGATAGCCTTCTACGGACCACCAGTCCAGGTGTTCTACGTTCCAGCGAACGGCGACGGGCAGACTCGTTTCCAGGGATTCCGTTGGTTCCCAGCCCAACTCCTTGCGGATGAGCGTGGAGTCCAAGGCGTAGCGACGGTCGTGGCCTGGGCGATCCTGGATGAAGCTAATCAGCGACGCCGGCTTGCCCAACAGATCCAGCAGGCATTCCACAAGGTGCAGGTTGCTGCGTTCCTGGCCACTTCCGATGTTGTACACGGAACCGGCACGCCCCCTGGTGGCCGCCAGGAACAAGGCACGGCAGTGGTCCTTCACGTCCAGCCACTCCCGCACATGCAGACCATCGCCGAAAACCGGCAAGGATCTACCTGCAATGGCCAAGGTGACCATCCTGGGGATAAGCTTTTCCGGGTGCTGGCGAGCGCCCAGGTTGTTGCAGGACCGGGTGATCACCACGTCCATGCCGTAGGTCCTGTTGTAGCTCTGCACCAGCAGATCCGCCGCCGCCTTGCTGGCGGAGTAGGGATTGCCTGGAAGAAGTGATGCGTTTTCAGCAGCACGCGATGGAGGGGCGATGCTGCCGTAGACTTCGTCGGTGGACACCTGCAGGAAGCGCCGCCCTGGCCTTGAAAGCCAGGCGCGCAGCAACGATTCGGTGCCCAGCACGTTGGTGTGCAGGAAGGGTGCGGAATTGCCTATGCTGCGATCCACGTGGGACTCGGCGGCGAAGTTGACCAGGAAGTGGGGCCTGTAGCGCTCCAGCAGGCCCTCTACCAGGTCTCGCTGGACGATGTCGCCCCTCACGAAGCGGTATCGTGGGTCGGTTCCGGCGAAGGCCACGTTCCTGGGCGTTCCTGCGTAGGTGAGGGCGTCCAGGTTCAGCACCAGTTCGACCTGTTCCCTCGTAAGGAGCAGCTCCACGAAGTGGCTGCCAATGAAGCCGCAACCGCCTGTTACCAACCATCTCATGGGGAATCACCTATCACGTTCCTGTCCTGAAAAGGCTCTCGTCGCCGGAGCGGCCCATTCCTTCGCCAGGCACGCCCGCGCAACCACTTGAAATAACGCCGCTATTCCGGCGGGTTGCGCGGACGCACCTGGTTCGGAAGCGACTCGCTCCCGCTCGGTCCGCTTTTCAGGACGGGAACTATCACGTTCCGCGCCTGGTGCATTCACCTCCAGCGGGATGGAGAAGACCATCAATAGGGATGGTCGAACACCAGGTAGGCGCCGACGACAGCAGCCCTTTCCACCGGGTCTCCGGTAATGGCGTACCGGGGATCGACCCCACTGCTGACATACTCCTCCAGGCCAAGCCCCACATCCAGTCTCACCAGGAAGCTCTCGTTCCACGCGGCCCGGATACCTCCTCCAAGCGTGTAATGGAGGTGATACCAACGGTCTGGCGGGTCTGGTTGTTCCAGTCCCACCTTCACGAGATCCAGGAAGGGCACCAGCATGAGGTCCAGGGAGTTGGGCCCCAGGTGGCTCCGCAGGGCGGTCCAACGGAGTTCTGGTTGGGCCACGATGAATAGATCGCCCCTGTAGCGCCCCGCCGGCAGGCCCCGCAGCAGCAGGTAGCCCCCCACCAGCAGGTACTGGGAGCCGCCGAGAACCCAGTCTTCGAAGAAGGGAGGGTCGCCGGAGCGGTAGTCCAGCACAAACCTGTTGGCCAGTACGAGATTTCCCTGGGAGTCCAGGCTGGTGAAGCGGCGATCCGTGAAGTTGAAGCCAGCCTGGGTCCAGCTCGAGCCGGTCCAGCGACAGGACAGGTAGCCTGAAAACTCGCTGTATACACCGGTGGTCGGACTGGGTTCCCTGTCGCGACTGTCCCAGGTCAGACCGAGCCCCACCTGGCTGAACACTCCTCCTTCGATGCCGGTGGGTTGGTCCTCTTCCATCAGGCTGTCGTCATAGACGCTCGGGCGCGCCAACCTGAACCTGTAGGTACCCAGCAGCTCCAGGCGGCCCATCAAGGGAACACGCAGGCTGCTCTGCAAGGGCACGCCGTCCATCTGGTATTCGTAGTAGTTCTCGTCGGGCCACTCCCGGTAGATGGGCAGGTAGCCCCCACGACCGAAGTAGAAAGCGTGCTGCCAGCTTTCCCAGGCCAGCTTTCCGGTCCAGCGGAAGGTTGTACCCCACAAACCCGGGAAATCAACTTCCAGGTAGTGGTTCCGGTACTGCCTGGTGGTCTGGTACAACTGCAACAGGACACGAGCCTTGTAGGGATGGCAACCCGGCCCGTCGGGGCCGTAGTTGAAGACAGCCCCCACGAGTCCATACCCTGTTCCATTGTCAGCGCTGTAGTTGGCGAATGGCAGACCCGCCCAACTGGCGCCGCTGCGCTCCTGGGTGAACGCCAGGCTGGCCAGAAACAACACGAACAGTATTGGCATCGGTTCGTTGGTTCCAACGGGTCGGGTGGGCTGCCACAGGGGCCGTCACCACCGGAACTTTGAGCAAGGTGGGGGACAAGGAGGGCAATGAATGGTATCTAATGGATCGTAATAAATTTTTCTCGCAACGATGGGAGTCCAGGACTGGCCGCGCCGGTCTATGGGTATAAGGCCGGCACTTTCTCCGGAGGGCACTTGTTGAACATCATCTTCGTATTCCTGGCGGCGTGCAGCCCCTCAGAACCCGATTCCGGCACAGGTTCGGATACCTCATCGCCCGATCTCGTACCAGCGGAACTCAGCACTCTCAGCAACGGCGAATGCCCGGACCTCTCGACACCCACCACGTCCACGTTCCAGTCCGACGGCCTGGAACGTACGGTCACAATCACCTTCCCCGAGGATCGCCCCCGGGGAATGCCGGTGGTCTTCTTCTTCCATGGGCTGTTGGATACCTCCTACGAACCCACCAGCTACTTCGCCCAGGCGCTGGATCTACAGGAAACCTCCGACGAGTTGGGAGTCGTGTTCGTCCTCCCCCAATCCCGTACAATGACCTTCTTCGACTACGAGCTTTACATGTGGGATGTCTGGGACGACACCCAGCCGGACCTCGTCCTGTTCGACGACCTGCGCACCTGCCTTGCGGACGAACTGGGTATCGACACCTCCAGGCTCAGCAGCAGCGGCTTCTCCGGCGGTTCGTTGTTCGTGACGGTCCTGGCTCGGGAGCGAGGCGACACCCTGGCCTCCATCGTGGAGATCTCCGGAGGCGCCGACATCGAACCCACCCTGGGCATAGAAGACACCATCGCCGAGTACGGCACTCCCGCCTACCAGATGCCCGCGCTCCTGTTCTCGGGCGGCGAAGAAGACGTCTGGCCCGACCCGTCCTTCACCATCATCGACTTCCAGGAGGCCACCGACTCCCTGCAGGCATCCCTGGTGGCAGACGGGCACTTCGTGGTTCGCTGCAAGCACGACTACGGCCACACCATACCGTGGGACGCCCTGGAACTGCTCCAGGATTGGACCATGAACAACGTCTTCGGCGAGCCCTCCCCCTTCGCAGAGACTGGCATCTCCGATTTCGGTGATTGGTGCGAAGTGATCAATGAATAAACTCCTTGTAGCCAAGCCCCGGGCTGGTTTTTCTTGAGCCCCTCGCGCTCTTCCAGCCCGATTTCTTCTGTGGGCAGAAGGTAGATCATGGCACAATACCCGCTGGAACCGACCGAAAACAAAAAATCGCCATGGGCGGAGCCACTGCCGACCTGTTCCTTCTCGTGGCCATCGTGGCAGCCCAGACCTCGGGCTGATGGGAAATCGGTATGAGTGAGCAAGCTCTACGTGCCATCAACTGTCCCAAGTGCGGAGCTCCGGTTTCGGCATCCAGCGCGCTTTTGAGGGTCACGGTGTGTCCCTACTGCGGCACGGTCATCGATGCCGGCAGCCACCTGGCCATGGGCAGGTCCAAGCGCCGCAAGATCGACACCCCCCTGCTCCCCGGAATGAAGGGCATCATGGAGGGCGAGCTGTTCCAGGTAATTGGCCTGCTGCGCTGCCTTTCCGGCAACGAATCGTGGGACACCGCCTTTCTCCTGTCTGACCAGGACCACCTCCTGGCTGTTCGCCGCCATTCCGGGGGGCGCGGTCACGAGTTCATGGAGCCCACCGAACACAGCACGGACGCGCCATCACCCAGCGCAGCTTTCGTAAGCCTGGACGGGCGCGACATGCCCATCACCAGCCGTCTCCAGGCCAGAATCGCCTACATCGAAGGTCAGGTTCCCCTCACGATCCACAAGAAGAGCACCATGCACGTTGCCCTGTGCCCCGGTCATCGCGTGGAGTGGGCCCAGGATTCCTGCATCGTCTGGCGTGTGAGATCCATACCCTTTGCCACGATCCGCGACGCATTCAACCTCGCCGCGGCCGAACCTGCACCTGAGCCATTGCCAGAAGATCTTCCAGAAGAACCAGCACCTCTCCCCCCTGCCACGCCGCCCACTCCCAGGCGCTTTCCCATCTTCCTGGTATCCATATCGTTCCTGATCATCATGCTTTCGGGATTGTGCTCGTCATTGTCCAGCATCCGTGGTTCGTTGGGCCTCAAGTCCTCCGGCGGTACCATATCCACACCCGGCGACAAGGCCGGCGGCGAGCACGGCGAATCCCGGCGCAACCGCAGCACCAAGCGAAAATAGGGCGGCAGCAACACGGGTTCCCCAAAACCCTTTTCAGAGGTCGAAATCCAGACCATGGCTGGCCAACGCGGTCTTGAAATCGCCGGGAAGAGGTGCTTCGAGATTCGGCGGCAGGTGGGGAGATTCCAATCGCCAGGAGTGCAGGCAGAGAACGTCGACCATGTCAGCCACGACCCTGGGGGCGTACAGCCTGTCACCCAGCAAGGGGCAACCCGCCCACGCACAGTGAAGGCGAAGCTGGTGCGTGCGGCCCGTCAAGGGGCGCAGCTCCGCGAGGCAGACCCCCGTCTGGCCGCGTTGCAGGATCTTGAAGTCGGTCAGAGCCCTGCGGCCCCTACCCCTGGAGGCCACCCGCATGCGCCCGGGTTGCTCCGGATCCGGTTGAAGAGGGGCGTCAAGACGCCCATGAGCCGGCAGGGTGGCTCCCTGGTCCCACAGCAGCGCGAGGTAGGTCTTCTCTACCTCTGCCCGCTGCCACGAGCGGGAGAGTCGGGACCTGGTGGGCCTGTCCATGCCCAGCAGGATCAGACCGGAGGCCTCGCGATCCAGCCGGTTGATGGGTGATGGAAGTTGGCGCAGGTTCAACATCGCGGCCAACATGTCGGGCAGCGTGCCTTTCACCCTGTGACGAGCGGGCTGCGAGTACAGACCCGCTGGCTTGTTCACCACCAGGAGAGCAGCGTCGCGCAGCAGCAGGGCATCCCGGCGCAAGGGCGGAGGCTCCGGTTCGGGAGGCTCCGCCCAGTAGGCTTGCAATTGGTCGCCGATACGAACGGCACGCGACTGTACACGCACCCTTTTGCCATTGATATACGCTCCTCCCAGGGCGATTATCCGCCGCGCCCTTCCACGCGAGATGCCCATGGTCCCTGCGAGCGCCAGGTCCAGGCGCGTGGTTTCCCGGCCCTGTGAATATTGACAGCTTCGTTGGATGATCACGTCAGGCTCCCGGTTGGTGGAGCGTTGGTCTGGCGACCCGGTAACCGGCAGTCTTTCCGGGACCAGCTCAGGCCTGGGCCACCTGCTTGCGAACAGCTTCCATCTGGGCTTCGGTGACCAGGAACTCCAGCGAGCCCGAGCCTTCGGGAAGGTTGACCTCCGCCGTGAAACGCTGCCCGTAGAAGTTGCCGATGCCTACGGCCTCGGAGGCAACTTCTACCCAGCCCTGGCAGTATTCCCAGTCGAAGTCGATCCGGGGCAGGTCGTCCATGTAGGCCCGGATGGCCAGCGCCACGAGCCCGAGACGCTGCTCTTCGCTGAGCTTCAGGGGGCAGTGAAGAAAGACGAATCCCCAGCGTAGTGGCAGGTAGGGCGCCAAGTCCATCCGATGGCTTCCTCCAGAGTGCGTTCCCGGCTGTAGATCCAGCCGAATACCAGATATATCGCCACGGGAGGGCCCATGGGGATTGGAGCGGAGAAAAACTTGGCGTTGCCAGATCAGATCTCTTCCAATGGCACGAATCCCTTGGGAGTGCCGGACGACAGAGCACTACTGGGCTTGTGGAAGGCGGGATCGTCGAAGATGCGCCGCAGCAGCTCGTCACGCACCTGGGGCCGCGCCAGGTGGGCGATCCCCACGGCGTGCTCTCCGATGCTGAGACCGAAGGGCATGAAGGCGCCGTTCTCTGTGACAATGCAGACGTTGTCGGCGGCGATGGCGGTGGTGGTGATTCCCTCCGGGCAAAGGTCCACCACCTTGGATCCTCCGTTCCTTGTCGTGGATTTGAGGGCAATTATAGAGCAGCCACCCCTGGAATACTGGGCACCACGGATAAAGTCCGCCTGCCCGCCAATTCCACCGTAGATCCTTCGCGCCTTCAGCGAGTCGGCCCATATGTTGCCATGCAGGTCCACCCCGATGGCGCTGTTGATGGATACCAGCCTCGGCTGCTCCGCGATGGTGAGGATACTGTTGGTGTAGTCGCAGGGTCTGCTCTGTATGGAGCTGTTGTAGTGCAACCATCGATAGCCTTCCTGGGATGCAGACAGGAAGATTGATGCCACCGAGAACCGCTCTCCGTCCCTCCTGTCGGCGCTGTTCCGGTTGGTCACCACCCCGGCCTCCACCAGCTTACGCATAGCGTCGGCAAAAAGCTCGGTGTGAATGCCCAGATCCGACACACCTTTGTCCAGTATGGCGTCCGTGACCGCCTCGGGCACCTCACCGATACCGTACTGCACGGTGCAGCCGTTCTCCACGAACAAGGCCGCGATGATGCGCCCGATTCTACGAGCAGATTCGTCGGGCGAGTGGGCCGGGTTCACGGGCAGCTCGTAGTCCACGTCCACCAGGTAGTCCAGGTAGCTCTCCGGAACGGTGGTCCCCAGGACGAATGGCATCTGCGAGTTTCGTTCGGCGATTACCAGTCCCCCCCGTTCACGCACGATCTCGATGGCCTCCAACGTGGCCTCAACCGTGGTTCCCAGGCTGTAATTGCCGCCGTTGTCCGGACCCGAGACCTGCAAGAACACCACGTCCGGCTCCACGTGGTACCGCAGAAAGCGTGGTATGTCCGAGAGATGCCAGAGCTGGTACTTTGCCCGCCCGGCATTGACGGCGGGTCTCGAAAACTCGCTATTTAAGATCACGCGGTGGGTAATCCTGTTGCAGCACTCCCAGGAAAACAGCCGTTCCATGAGCTGCCTGCGACCCAGCAGCATGAGCCCATAGAGGTCCACCGAACGAATCTGCGAATCCTTCGCCAACACGTCCAGTAGTACCTGGGGAGTGGACGCATTACCCACCGAGTAGATTCTGCTGCCCGCCGGGATGGTACGGATGTTGACGGCCTCTTCTGCTGTTACATGCCTCATGGGCCTGCTGCGCTCCTGTGCTGGTGTTGTCCCGGGCGATCGGGGGCTCAAGATTGACACCGGACAGCCTTTGTAATGGACTGTAGTCCGTCTTGGTAATCTCGTTCTTGCCGAGGAGCTGATCATGCCCAGAAAGCGGGCACTGGATACACTGGCCGGTGCCATTGGCAGGCACCATCCGTGGTTGTCGAGGGATCTCAGGAAGCGTGTGGTGGAACATGGCGCCTTCATGGCCGTCTCTACCTGGCTGGACGGAGGGGAGCCTCGAGTAGCCCACGACAACTATTTCAACGTGTGGGCCAGAGATGGCTCCATCTGCGTCCTGGCTGCCATCGCCACCGACGAACCAGGATTGCTGCGGGCGGCAGAGAGGACTCTCCACTACCTCTGGAGGTACCCAGGACCCGACGGGCAGTTGCCCAGCAACGTGTCGCCTGCCGCCGAACCATCCATGGATGGGGTGAGCTACGGTGGCTCGGCGGGGCGCATGGACGCAACACCCTGGGCCATCATCGCCCTTTGCAGCCTGGCCCTCCACATGAAAAACGCGACCCTGTTCACCAGCAGGCTGGAGCAGGTCGAGGCTGCCCTTCGTTTCATGCGCGCCGCCGAGGGGAACGTGGGTGGTCTCATGCTGTCAGCGCCCACGGGCTCGTGGGACGACCAGTACATCCGCTCCGGTTACCTGCTGGACGTGAACATCCTGCGCTGGCTGGCGCTCCGCTGGGTGAGCAGGCTGTGCCGGGAGCTGGGAATAAGGGAGCCGACCACGCTCCGCAGCCGCTTCAAGACCAGGGACGGTACCTGGTTCGAAGGTCCCGACCAGGATCGTGTAGCCGAGGCGCTGCAAGGTTTCGTTCCTCCTGGACACAGTTTCCCGGCCTGTTTTACCTCGGCCTTCCACCCCGCCGGCACCTTCTCCGGTTTCGATGCCATGGGGAACGCCCTGGCCTGCCTGGCCGGGTTGCACAGCCGGGAGTTCCGCCTGCTGGTGCTTCGGCACGGGGAATCACTCCTGGTACGCGGCCTGCTGCCGGCCTTCCATCCCCAGATACTCCCCTGCGACCCCGAGTACGAGGCCCTCAAGCGTGGCGCGGGCCAGGGTCCGTTTCGTTGCATTCCTGGGCGCTACCACAACGGCGGCTGCTGGCCCGTGGTGTCGGGCATCTGGGCCATGGCACTACGAGCCCATGGAATGCTCCAGGAATGGCAGAGCCATTGCCGCGCCATCGAAAGAGCCAACGACCTGGAACGCCCCTTCTGTGAGTTCATGGACGCCAACGACGGTAGCCCAGGTGGCACCTACCCCATGGCCTGGTCGGCCGCGGGAGAGATCCTGGCGACGGCCCCGGTCCACTGCCTGGTTCCCCCGAGCTGAGAATCCGTCATGTACCCAGACCGGCCGGGGCGCCCTGGCAAGTTCCCGCCCATGAAGGGCGCAGCCAGCGGGCGCGAGCGCTCAGGAGCCAGATGGACCAGATGGATCCGCGCAGCCCGCCGAGACAACGGCGCTGTTTCATCGCAGTTGCGCGAACGTACTTGGCCGGCGATCGAACAAAGAGGGCTGCTCCGGCAATGAAGGGAGCCTCTTCAGGACGGGAACTGGCAAGCGCTGGTTTCAGCCCGCCTGTTCATCACCCCCAGACCTGCCCAGCCCGGCGTAGTACTTGTCCTCCTGCTTACATTGCTCCTCGGACTTGAGGCTCCGATACCAGAAGAAGTAGAGCCCCAGTCCGTTGAACGCCACGACGATGAGAAAGAAGGAAAACTTGGTCCAATCGTGGAAGATGAAGGACATTCCCATCAGGAGCAGGCAGAGCTGGAATGGAACCGCCAGGCAAAGAGCGATGGCGTCGTTGATCTTCTCCCAGAGCTGGTCCGCCGTGTCCTCCCAGGTCATCAGTCCCCGGTCCACGGCTTTCCTGGCCACGTTGCGCCAGAAACCCCATGGGTTGACCTGCGTATAGAAGCGGGTGAGGACGGCATCGGGCACGGGCCTGGTGGCGAAGGTGGCTACGACGCTCACCAGGAATCCTGTCCCCACTATGCTGGGAAACGACATATACAGCGGCAAGTCCAGCACCACGTCGAACAAGAGCGCTGCGACGATGCCACCCCCCGTGCCGATGGCGAAGCCGTATCCGTTGAAACGGGGCCAGTACCATCGCAGGAACAAGGGTATGAACAGAGCCGGTCCCAGTGCCGTTGTTATGAGACCCCAGATGTCGTTGATATTGGGAATGACCGCGGACAGCAGCACCCCGGCAACGCAGAGCCCGACGGTGGCCCAGCGAGATACACGCATGAGATCCCTGGCGCTGGCATCGGGCCTGATGTAGGTTTCGTAGATGTCTTTTACGATGTACGATGCTCCGGCGTTGAGCGTGGAGTCGAAGGTGGACATGGCGGCGGCGATGAGCCCGGCCAACACCATGCCCTTGACCCCGGCGGGCAGAAACTCCGACAGCACCACCGGAAGAACGCTCTCTGCGTCGTTGATTATAGAGTCGGCACCGGAGCCGCCGTTGCTCACCAGGTGGATCCCCATGACCACGAGACCAGCAACCATGGTCCATCGCAGGAGCGACAGTATCATGGCCTCCAGGGTGAGCAGACCCGCCTCGCGTTCGCTTCGCGCCGCGAAGAAACGCTGGTCCGTGTAGCCTCCGACACCTCCGCAACCCTCCAGGGTCGTTCGTACCAGGTAGATGAGAATCACGATCCCGAACATGTTGAGAATAGGCTCCCAACTGGGTATCCCGGCCAAAGCCTGAGCCCCGGCGCCTGTGGGGGCCTCCAGGTCCAGCGTGAGCAGGCCCTCGGGCAGGGTCACCTCGCCCACCATGCCAAAGGCCAACACGGAAATGTATATGGCCGCGAAGGACAGCAGGATCATCTGCACCACGTCGGTGAAGACAACGCCGTAGAGACCGGACATCAAGGTGTAGAAGAGCCCTATCAGCACCATGATGGTGGTACAGGTGAGCGCCGAGAGAGGCAGAAACTGCGTGAGGAACTTGCCGGCTCCGGTGCAGAAATAGATGATCATGCCCAGCGAGAGCACGATGTTGGCGATGGAAGCCAACAGGTGGGCGGCGCGACCGGGTTTGTCGGTGCCAAAACGGAGCTTCATCCATTCGGCAGATGTCATGACCCTGGAGCGCCTTAGCCACTTGGACAGGAAGATCATGAGGAAAGCCAGGCTGAGCCCCACGCCCCCGCGGATCTCCACCAGGAAGCCCTTGTAGCCCAGGGCGAACACCGCGGCGACGATGATCATCGTGCCCGACATGTCGAAGTTGGACGTGGAGGTGGAGATCCCCAGAACCCACCACGGAATCTTGTTGCCACCGAGGAAGTAGTCTTCCAGGCCCTTGGAAGCGGCCTTGGACATGATGTAGCCGATGATGGTGACCAGTATCAGGAAACCCAGTACGATGGCGGAGTCCACAGGGGCAAGCGATGTGCTGGACAGGTTCATTTCTTCACTCCCGTTTCCACATTTCCGTAGACTCTACTACCAAGGCCCTCCACTTGGAAAATGGCGGAAGTTCCCAGGGAGCTGCCATAGCGCCAGATATCCTTTGACAAGCCCGTTTTCACCATAGTCTGCCCTTAAGCGCCGAGCATCGGCCCCGTTGCGAGGTTCGGTCCAACCCCTGGGAGCCGTCGGGGAAAAGGCAGCCGAAGGCAGTCGGCTCATGGCGTTGCGCATGGCGCTCCGCAGCGGGCCCGAGCCTTCCCGGGGGCTCATAGAGGGACACCGAGCCGATTCAACGCTGCCAGCGTTTGGCCAGGACCGCGTACAGAACTCCGGACAGTGCGAAACCCACGAACCATGCATACTGGTAGATGGAGTCGAAAACGGCGGGCACCTGCTCAAGAGCGCCCGCGGCGTGGAGGAAACCCGGGATGTTGGGAAGCACCCCCAGGCCCAGAGCCAGGAAGGCCAGGGGGTTGTAGCCGCTCTTGTAGCCATACGAGCCATGGCGCTGGTAGAGCGCGTCGGGATCCAGCTTCATGTCGCGCAGCACGAAGTAGTCCACTATCAGGATGCCTCCGATGGGTCCCAACAGCGCCGAGTAGCCCGTGAGCCAGACGAAGATATAGTCACCGGCGGTTTCCATGAGCTTCCAGGGAAACATGGCCACGCCAAGGCCGGCGGTGAGCAGTCCGCCCAGTCTGAAGGATATGGCGCGCGGTGCCAGGTTTACGAGGGCGTTGGCCGGACTGACCACGTTGGCCGCTATGTTGGTGGAGAGGGTGGCCACCGAGAGAGCCAGCAGGCTCAGCACAACGGCGAAGCCGCCCCCCATGCGGCCCAGAAGCTCGGTGGGATCCCAGATGGCGGCGCCGAAGATGACCACGGTGGAACTGGTCACCGCCACACCTATGAACGAGAACAGCAGCATGAAAAACGGCAGGCCAAGAAGCTGCCCCAGGACCTGGTCACGCTGACTCCTGGCGTAACGCGTAAAATCCGGAATGTTCAGGGAGAGGGTGGCCCAGAACCCCACCATGGCAGTCAACGAGGGGAAGAAGACCTTGAAGAACTGCCCCTCGCGCGGGCCGCCAGCGGCAAACTGCGATGGCGAGGAAAGCATGGGGCCAAAGCCGTCAGCCTTGACCCACGCCCAGCCCAGGAGTGCCAGCCCCATTACCACGAGGAAGGGGGCTGCCACGCTCTCCAGGATACGAATGGTCTCGATGCCAAACCATATCACCAGTACCTGGATGGCCCAGAACCCCAGAAAACAAGCGCTCTGGGCAACGTTGATGCCCAGTATGGGAAGGGGATCTCCCACCAACCCACCGCCTGACACGGCATTCAGGAGCTGGTAGATGGCGCTGCCGCCGATCCAGGTCTGGATGCCGAACCATCCGCAGGCCACCAGGGCGCGCATAAGCGAAGGAACGTTTGCGCCCCAGGTCCCGAAGCTGGCCCTGGCGAGGACGGGGAAGGGTATGCCCCAGGCCGTGCCGGGATGTCCGTTGAGTACCATGGGCACCAGCACTACCAGGTTGCCCAGCAGAACCGTGAGCAGGGCCTGCCACCAGTTCATACCCTGTTCCACGAGCCCCCCGGCCAACATGTAGGTGGGAACGCATACCACCATGCCTATCCACAAGGCCGCCATGTTGAGGACGGACCACCGGCGCTCTTCCGCCAGCACGGGCCGAATATCGTCGTTGTATAGAGCCGGATCCGGGGAAACCGGGAGTCGGGCCTTGACGGAGGGATGTGCCATGGGACACCTCGATGGGATTCAACTGGATCGACAGGGGCCAGTATACTGCCGCTGGGATCCGCCCTGGCATGTCCCTGCCGGAGAAATGGCCCGGAAAGCCCATCCCCACGGGACAAACGGTGGCCGACGGAGTGGCGTGGTGGCGTGGACGAGACGGCGATGAATGAGGCTCAGCCGGGCGCCATCACTGCTGCGCCAGGAAACGCATGGCCTCGGGGTGCAACGGGATGCTCACACCTTCGGCCGCCTCGTGGGCAGATATGTAGTAGGCGGGCAGGCTCCCGCTGGAAAGCGCCGGGACATCTCCGAACAACTGCTGCATCAGGAGGTCCACCGTGGCATCCGGGGTCTGGCTGTGGGTGACGAGCATGGCCGTGACGCCAACGGTGGCGACATCATGTTCCAGGTGGGGGTAGGTGCCACGAGGTATTTTAAGTGAAACAAAAAACGGGTGGCGTTCCCGAAGCTCAGCCATCAAGTCCGAATCCATGGAGACCAGGCTCATCTTGTCGGAGCCGAAGAGCTGCAACAGCAGTGGGAACGGGTAGGCGCTGGTGATGAAGAAGGCATCCACGCTGCGGTCTTGCAGTTGGGCGGCGGCCCGGGAGGGTTCCAGGTCTCCCAGCAGGGCGAACTGGTGGAGATCCAGACCCGCGGCCTCCAGGACCTGCAGGGCGTTGGCGCGAATGCCAGAGCCCAGTGGCCCAAGGTTGACGCGCTTGCCCCGCAGGTCTGCCACCCTGGTGATGCCGGAGCCCTGGTACGTGACGATCTGCACGGCCTCGGGGTAGAGAGAGCAGAGCCCGCGCAGGTCTTCCAGGGGGAGCCCCTGCCCCAGGGTCCCGCTGCCCTGGTAGGCCAGGTAGGCGATGTCGTTCTGGGAAAAGGCGAACTGCACCTCGCCGTCCTGCACCAGGCCAAGGTTTTCGAGGCTTCCACGCGTTGCCACCGCCAGCGCCGGTGTGCCTGAGTCTGTCAGAAGCCGCTCAAGGGCCTTTCCCAAGGAGTAGTACTGGCCCGAACTGGTACCGGTGGCGATGACGATCTCTCCACGGCTACGAAAGAGCCGCCGCCTGGTGGTGGAGAGAACCCGGTCCAGGTCGGCTTCCAGTTCGTTCAGAGCGTCGGTGTTGCCCAACCTCTGGAGCTGGACACCCAGGCGGGTGATGTCTTCCATGCGCTGCCGATAGGGCGCCGCCTCTTCGGAGCCGCTGCGGGGTTCTTCCTGTTCTTCCGCGCCTTCCCCGCTGACGAACACGGTGGACTGCCAGGTGCCGGCTTCGTCGACGAATGCCCGGGCACCGTTCACGGTGAGCAGGTCGCCAGCCTTGTTGCCATTGGGAGCCACGCCGTGTACTCCCAGGGGAGTGGCACCAAGGATGGACACCAGTGACCCCATGTTGGGCTCGTCCCAGTCCGAAAATCGATAATCCCTGTTCAAGGCCAGCCGGGCGCTGTAGTAGACCAGCAGCCTGTCCCGCGGGTCGGAGGCTCCCTGGTAGGGATAACTGCCCCGGTAGTCGAGTTGTTCGACGCTCAACAAGCCCTGCTCGAATTGCTGATCCAGCTCCCGTTGGAGGTCTTCCCGTAGCTCGCTGGATCCGGGACCCTTGTGGCAAGCCGCAAGAAGCGCCGACAGCAGGAGGACGAGTACGGGCACATGCCTGGAAGGTGCCAGGCAGGCCCACAGCGCGGCCCGCAACGACGCTGCCGTTCCTGCACGCTGCCACGAAGCACCTACATGGAAAGCGACTCGCTCCCGCGGGTACCGGCCATCCGGGTGGAAACTGTTGGAGGTTTCCGGGTGCATGAGCGACTCCTGCTAGTGAACGAAAGGGAGAGCCATGTAGACCTGGAGCACCAGGGCGTTGGTGACATCCAGGAAGAAGGCCCCGCACAGGGGCACCACCAGGAATGCCTGGGGTGAGGGGCCGAAGCGGGAGACCAGTGATTCCATGTTGGCAACGGCCGTGGGAGTTGCCCCCAGCCCGAATCCACAGTGACCACCCGCCATGATGGCGGCGTCGTAGTCCCTGCCCATCACCCGGAACGTGACGAAGTAGGCAAAAAGGACCATGGTGACGGTCTGGGCCAGCAGGATCAGGAGCATCGGGCCCGCCAGGTTCATCAGTTCCCAAAGCCTGAGAGACATGAGGGCCATGGCCAGGAATAGCGAAAGAGCCATGGTTCCCCAGAGGTCCACGGTTTCTTTGTTGATCTCGTAGACCTTCGTGACATCCAGAAAGTTGGTGATGATCATGCCCAGGAAAAGAGCAACGAATGACGATGGAATCGTGATTCCCCTGCTCATGACGAATTCATAGATGTGGGTACCCAGGGCCACGCAGATGGTGATCATGAGCAGTGTCTCCAACATGCGCCTGGGCGTGACCTGGTCGCGGTCTTCAGGGTCGTAGGTGACGATATCGTCGGTGGGCAGGGCCACGGCTCCCGGGTCGGGTCCCAGGTCGTATTTCTTGATGAGGGTCTTTCCCAGGGGGCCTCCGATGAGCCCGCCCAGGACGAGCCCGAACGTGGCGCAGGCCATGGCCATTTCCATGGTGCCCTGGATATTGTAGACGTCGTTGAAGATCTCGGCGTAGGTGACTCCTGTCCCGTGCCCCCCGGTGAGGGTGATTGAACCCGCCACCAGGCCCATGAGAGGGTGCATGTCGAACAGCTTGGCCAACAGCACACCGACGCCATCCTGCACGAAGAGGAAAACGGTGGCCAGGATCAAGAAGATGAAGAGTTTGGGGCCTCCCTTTGCCAGCAGCTTTACACTGGCGTCAAGGCCGACGCTGGTGAAGAACACCAGCATCAAGGGAACCTTGAGCGCCATGTCGAACTTGAAGGAAAAGTCGAAGAACGAGTACGCCAACGTACTCAGGATGGCGAAAACCATGCCACCGGTGACGGGCTCCGGGATGTTGTTGTTCTTCAAGAAAGGAACCAGGCCGTTGAGCAGGTAGCCGGTGAAAAGGACCAGCAGCGCGACGGCAGCCGTCTCTACCAGGCCGAGTTCAATCGTCATCTCACCTCCCTGATGCGGACCGACGCCAGCCCGCAAGGCGCGTCACGGGGTTCACGTTCGGTATCACATTCCCGCAGGAGCCGCTATCAGGCAGGTTGGTGCTGCTCTTCAACCAGGTACTCGCGGGTCACCAGCAACCGGGCCAGGGGCTTGAGGGAACACAGCACGCGGTGTTCCTGCCTGAGAACGCGCCCCCGGTGTTGGTTCATGGGCTCCTTTCCCCTAAGGCGTTGTGCTCGTCGGGTGTCTCGGTACGTGAGATCGATGAACACCGGGATGTCCACGTCGTCTATGGCCAAAGCGTACAGCCCGTCCAGGATGAGGGCGTCCACCCTGGAAAAATCTGTGCTGAGCCGGTCCACCTGCCCTGTGACCAGGTCGACGCAGGGCATGGTGGATTGTCTTCCGCCACGGAAGTCATGTAGGCATTGCTGGATGGCCTTCATGTCGTATTCACCTGGACCCACCACCCGCTCTATCCCCATGCGCTCTCTCCACTGCGCTCTCTGGCCGGGCGGGATCGAGTAGAAGTCATCAACGCTGATTGGCTTCGCCACGATACCCTGTGCCACCAGCAGCCGGGCCAGGAGGTGGGCAAGCTCACTCTTGCCGGAACCCGACTCGCCGGAGATTGCCACAACGAATCGGCCTTCAGCCACGGAACTCTCCAATACGTATCGCAGGAGCGATGCCGCCGCCCTGCGATGCTTGTCTTGAATCAGGAGCACATCTCCAAGCATGTTCAGCACTCCGGTACTCGATGGATGGATGAGGGGCGGGACCATAAAAGAAGAAAAAGCCGCCGAGCCCACTCTCGCCTTGTTGAACTCGACCATTGGATGGAAGCAGGGCAGCCAGGGGTCATCGCCGCGTGTCACCAGGATCTGCTGCCGGGTCTTTCTTCAAGCGTTGCCACCCGACGAAGGCTCCCCGTGGGCAGAACTGGTGATGGCTTGACCAGGCCCCATGGGCTCCACGAACACCAGCATCCTGCCTCCGCAGACGGCGCCGCCCGGCACGGCCTGGTCGTCTGTGAGATCCACTGTCACCAACTGCGGCTGCCCCGTCTCCACCAGGCAGCGCATAGCCACGGTCTTCACCTTGGCTTCTCCGCAGCCACCACCCACGGAACCCCTGATGCTGCCGTCTGCCAGGACCAGCATCTTGGCTCCGGCCTCGCGGGGAGTGGAACCCTGGGTCCGAATCACGGTGGCCAGACAGAAGGACATCCCCTTCCCACCAAGCTCCAGAATGGCCTCCAACGCTTCTCGATCTGTCATCTCACACCACCGATTTCTCGCAGCAGGCGCGCATGTGCAGCGCCTCTGCTTCGTACACAGAGAATCTCTGAAGCTATGGACATGGCGATCTCTTCGGGGGAATCGGAGCCCAGGGGCAAGCCCACGGGAGTAAAGAGTTCATCTACTCTGGCAACCGGAAGACCTGCCTTGAGGAGATTGCCCTTGACCACGCGTACACGCCTCCTGCTGCCGATGAGCCCCACGTAGGCCGTGGGCCTGGTGAGGATTTCGGACAGGCAATCCACGTCGTGCTCGTGACCGCGGGTGATTACCACCGCGTAGGTATCGGGTCCGATGTACATGGAACGCAAGGCGGTGACGAATGGCTGCACCACCACGTCGCAACCAGGAAAACGCTCCTGGTTGGCGAACTCGGGCCGATCATCCAGCACGGTCACCCCGAATCGCAATTCCCGGAGGTAGAGTGCCAGTGAAAGGGCGATGTGCCCGGCTCCGCATATCAAGGCCCTGTTTTCGGCGGAGAGCAAATCGATGAAGAGCAGCGTGTCATCGGGCAAACGAGCCGTCGAGGAGCATCCCGCCCTGCGGACCCTGGAGACGAGCTGCTGTACCCGCCGCCGAAACTCGGTGGAGCCCATGGCGCCCACCACGGCACCGTCCCCTTGAACCAGCATCCTTGCCCCCAGGGGTAGGACCGAGGAGGCCACCACAGTCACCATGCACGGGGATTCCCCCCTTTTCAATAGCTCTATCGTACGTTCCAGCATCTGCTCCATAGCCAGTTCTCCATCAATTGCCCGAGAGCAGCACGGCACGGCCATTCAAACCGTGGTGCATCCGTTCGGCACGGCGTGGTCGCCCAAGTTGGGTCTGGGAAGGAAATGGGGCATGTTCCGGGAGTGCCGTCTCCACACCCTGGCTGCCGCCCAAGTCTCCCCGATCAAACAGTTGCCAGCTCTTTCAGGCGAGGCAGATCCAGGAGAACCACGCGCTTGTCTTCTGTGAGGATCAGGCCGTCGGAGCGCAGGTCCTTTATGGCGAAGCTGACGGTTTCGCGGGATGTACCTACCAGGCTGGCCAGCTCTCGGTGGGTGGTCTTGACGTTGATTATGATGCCCCGGGCGTCTCGGACTCCGAAGCGCTGGGACAGCTCCAGAAAAAGCGAGGCCAACCTGGCGTGTGCCGACTGGAAAAGCAACCCTTGGATGCGGTTTTCCAGGGAACGCCTGCGGTCGGCGATCAACAGTGTGACCGCGTCGGAGAGGCTCCGGTACTTGCGCATAAGGGCCAAAAAGTCATCGGCCGGGTAGGCATAGACCACCGATTCTTCGAACGCCGAGGCAGATGTGTGGTGGAACTTGATGGAAGCCAGGGAGCATTCCCCGAAGATTTCCTTGGGTTGAACAAGGTGGAGGGTGAGGCTCCTGCCGTTCTCACTGGCCTTGGCGATCTTCACCATGCCCGAACGTACGAAGTACACATGGGATGCGGGGTGGCCAGGTACCCAGATGGACTGCTTCTTGGAAAACTCCATGGTCTGGCTGTTGGCGTCCAGTTCAGCACGTGCGTTCAACGGGAGGTTGGCCGTGTATCGATTGTGACTGAAAAACCAGGACTTGTTCCGCGGCATTATCATTCCCTACAATATCAGGTCAAGTTGGAGAACCGGGTCCTGGCGCTCGTAAAAGTCCTGCGATGAACTCGCTCCTCCTCGGCCAGCTTTTCGAACAGAGCGCCCAGGTCCGGGTAGAAACTCCCGAATTGGGATCGCCCATGAGATTCGGCGCAGTGGGACTCGATCTCGATTGCCAATCCCAGGGCGTCCTGCCCGGTGAGTTCCGAATCACCACAACGGTTCTCCAATTCATCGAGCTTTTCCATGAAATCCAGCAGGTCTTTCATCTGAGCCTCGATCCGGCCGTCTTCCACTGCCTGGCCTTCAGGCAGCAATGATCGATAGAGGCGAATGCTGGCAGCGTGGTAACGTTCAGCTTCGGCGCAGAGCCGCCAGAACAGAGCGAACTCCTGCTGGTGGGAGAACCTGGTACCCATCAGATCGTAGATCTCCGCGACCCTGTCTTCGATTCTCGCGGCCGTTTCAATGAAGTCTTCCAGTGAGTACGGCCCATTTTCGATGAGCATGTCGGGCATCGATCCTCCTGGTGGCGACTCGACTCCGCCGGTACAGCTCGAGGGAGCTGGCCACTCTGATGCATCGAAATGTAAACACCGCTTCCGTGTTGTGTTTCAATTAACTGGTGTTGCCAGCCATGTGCAACTCTGCAATTGTCGAGCCATACATGGGAAGGAAGGGCTGGAACAGGTCCTGTTGCTCCCCATTCAATAGTGGCACATCCTTTGCTGGGCAATCACGTCATGAATCCCTGGTAGAACAATCAACGCTTCCGACCACCCTCGTCCAACAAACGGACACTGCAAGATGTCTAGCGCCTTCAACGAAAACCTCCTCAGGCTCAAGCGCCTGACCAACGAAATGCTCGCCCTGGCAGACGAGGGTGATGCCCAGAGGAACGACCCTTCCTGCGGAATCATCTACGGAATCCTGCGCGACTCGGCCTATCGCCTGCGCAGGTTGGCCGAAGAAGAGTGCGACAAGCACAGGCTGGCTGGAAAATGGGACTGACAACCCCACCCCGGCCACGGGAACGAAGGCACATGTCTCACAGTTGTTTCAAGACAAGTGAGACAGCCTTCCTGCCACGGTGGAGCCGTGGGGAAAGCTCACGCCCCTGTGGGCCGTCGGTCGCTACTGCGCCCAGGCCTGGCGACCCAGCCCTCACTCCGACAGGCCGGCCCCGTGATCCGTGGGAACCAACCGGACCTACCTGAATCCCGCGTCGAAGTCCTTCCAGACCGGGTCGAGACCCTTTTCCCGCAACATGTGTGCAATCAGTGCGGGTGGACGATCATCCGTCACCTTGAACTGCTCCCCGGTTTCGTCGAGAACATAGCCACCGGGACTGGTCTTGCTCCCTGCACTCATCCTGGTGACGCAACACCCGACCAGAAGATCGCGCATGGCCGGCGATTCCCTGGTGGACAGTACTATCTCGGCGTCGGGAAGAACCAGGCGCAGGGAGGCCATCATCTGAATGAGTTCAAGGTCGCCCACCGGATGTTCCACCCTGAAGACGCGGCCGGCGTCCACCAGGCGTGGAAAGCTCAAGGCGATGCGGCTCCTCCAGAAATGCCTGGCCAGGTAGGCGGCATGAAGCGCCAGAACGGTGGCTTCGGCCCTCCAGTCGGCGAGACCGATCAAGGCGCCTATGCCGATGCTGCGATAGCCGGCCCTGGCAGCTCTTTCGGGGGCCTCCAAGCGCCATTGGTAGTCGGCCTTTCTTCCAGCGGGATGGACCCTGGCGTAGCACTGTCGGTCGTAGGTTTCCTGGTAGATGGCCAGGCCATCCACTCCCGCCGTGGCCAGGTTCCGGTAATCGCTGATGGAGAGGGGAAAGATCTCGATGGAAACAGACGGGAAAAGCCTGGCGACCGCATCCACCACCTGGCGGACCCGGGAGACGCCGTAGCTCCGCGGGCTCTCTCCGGTGACCAGCAGCAGGTGGCGGAAACCCATGTCGTGGAGGGCCACGGCGTTCTGGAGGGCTTCCCCGGTGGACAGGCTCCTGCGCCGGATATCCTGATCTGATGCAAAACCACAGTAGGTGCAACGGTTGCTGCACTCGTTGGAGAGGTAGAGTGGAGCGTACAGGCCCACCACGCGCCCAAAGCGCTGCCTGGTCACGCTGGCGGCCCTGTGGGTGATTTCCGGCAGGAAATCCATGGCAGCCGGAGACACCAGCACGGGGACGTCCCGAACTTGTAGCTGCCTCCTGTCGAGAGTCCTGCGGACCATGGTGGAGTCCACGGCACGGATCTGTTGGGACAAGGCCCCGAAGTCCAGGCGGAGGACCTGGTGGAAAAATGACATGACTTCAAGCCCCGGCCGACTCCAACAACCCATCCAGTGGGCTGCTGGCCCTGGCCTGCCGAAAAACTCCGCCAGCACCCGCCAGCCATGCTTGCCGGCCTGCCTGCACACCCAGGGCAAAGGCTCGAGCCATGGCACAGGGATCTTCGGCAATTGCGATTGCCGTGTTCACCAGGCAGGCGTCAGCACCAAGTTCCATAGCCTGGGCCGCATGGGATGGCATGCCCAGTCCGGCATCCACAACCACCGGTACCGAGGCCTGCTCGATGATGATGCGCAACTGGTCCCTGGTCTTCAGGCCACGAGATGTGCCAATTGGCGCCCCCAGGGGCATGACTGCCGCGCAGCCGGCGTCCTGCAGGCGCAAGGCAAGGATGGGATCTGCGTTGATGTAGGGCAGGACGATGAAGCCAAGCTCCACCAACTCACTGGCGGCCTTGAGGGTTTCCACGGGATCCGGGAGGAGGTAGTTGGGTTCGGGCGTGACTTCCAGCTTTATCCAGTTCATGCCGCTGGCCGCACGAGCCAACCGGGCGATCCTGACAGCTTCGTTGGCGTCGCGGGCGCCCGAGGTGTTGGGCATGACCTGGTAGAGATCTGGATCCAGGTGTGACATGATGGAGTCGTTTGGATTGTCGAGATCCACCCGGCGAAGCGCCACGGTCACCAGGCGGGTCCCGGAAGCCTTCAGAGCATCGGCCATGACCTGGGGGCTCGAAAACTTTCCGGTACCCAGCAGTAGTCGTGAAGCCAGGTCCTTGCCGGCAATGGTCAGGGGATTCATGTCAGCCCCCCCCCAGAAAGCGCACTATTTCGACCTTGTCGCCGGGTTGCAACACCGTGCGGGCCAACTCCTGCCCGTCTACGATAATGCCATTGAGTTCAACGGCTATGTAGCGGGCGTTGATTTCCATCTGGCTGAGCAGAGCAGCCACCGTTGTATTCGGAGGCACGCTCTTTTCCTTGCTGTTGATTAGTATTTTCATGGTCTGGACCATCTGGCCGCTCCGGGCAAGCTCGACGGGACTGGTGGAATCAATAACCCAGGTAGCGAGCAGCGAGCTGCCTGGCCAGGGTCTTATCTGTCGTTCCCCTGACCAGCAGCCTTCCGTCAGGGAAGATCACCACGTCGTGACCTTCCAGGGTCGCGGTGAGAACGAGCCCGTTGAAGGCTACCTGGCCTACTTCGGCGAGGGTTTCGGCGAGGGCGGAGAGATCCAGGCTGGAGTCGCGTGGCGGGCTTATCTGTACCGCGTTGCGTCCACAGAGACTGGTCACCCAGGAAAGGGCGTCGCGGTCGAGGAACTCGTAACGGCCCCGCCCACAGGCCACGCAGGACTCCTGCCTCTTCACGTCGATGGCAGTAAAGGTGGCGGTCCATACATCGAAGGAGATGAGGCGCCCCGCACCGGAATGATCCCCGAGAGCCAGCTTGATGGCCTCGGTTGCCTGTAGGGAAGCCACCAGGTGTGGAGCCGTTCCCAGCACGCCCACGGTGTCGCAGGTGGGCAGGCTGCCGGGTGCGGGAGGATCCGGGAATATGCAGCGCAGGCATGGCCCAAGACCTGGCATTACGGTCATCGCGATGCCGGCGGTGCCGACGGATCCGCCATATACCCATGGTATTCCGGATCTCAAGCAGGCATCGTTGAGCACGTAGCGGGTCTCGACATTGTCCGTTCCATCCAGCACCAGGGAGATGCCATCCAAGAATCGGGCCACGTTACCCGGGTTCATATCGGCGACGATACCCTCTATTCGTACATGGGAATTGTAGAGCCTCAACCTGCGCTGGGCTGCCTCGGCCTTGGGCATGCAGAGCCGGGCGTCCTCTTCGTCGAAAAGGGCCTGCCGCTGGAGATTGCTGGGCTCCACCACGTCACGATCCACGATACGTACCAGGCCCAGGCCAGCTAGCACCAGTATTTCGGCCATGACAGAGCCCAGGGCCCCGCAGCCCAGTACCAGGACCGACGTCTGCCCCAGGCGCTCCTGCCCTTCCACACCGATGCGCGGCAGCAGGATCTGCCGAGAGTATCGCCCTTCCAGTACCTCGTTGACATTACCCACGTTCAGCTCCGCAGGACCGTTGTTGAGGCAAAATCGCGCCAACCCGCCAGGACACTATCCCCGGACCCGCTGATATGCCACAGGGATGACGAGGGATGTTAAGAGGGTCGAAGCAGGTTCCCACAGGGCTGGCCCAGGAATGGACTGCCGGGGCAAATGGCGTCGAGACGCCCGCCTGGCAAGACGCGAGAAGCGAGGAACATCGTGAATATGCGAACGAGGTACATTTCAGTCTGGCGAAGCGGACCGGTGTCCGGGCCCGGCAGCTTGTTGCTGGACGAGCCATTGGCCGAGGATCGATGAACATGCCTTCCCACCCGTCAAGAGCGGAGCAGAGAGCCCGCTCCATGGAACCGGTACAGGATGACCTGAGCCTGTTCAAAGGAATATCACGGACGCGAGACCGTCTCCGCGAGGCAATAGCACGAATCATCGTCGGCCAGGACCAGGTCGTCGAGCACATGCTCATCGCTCTCCTGTCCGGTGGGCATTGCCTCTTCGTGGGCGTCCCCGGCCTGGCAAAGACCCTGCTGGTGCGCACGGCTGCATCCGCCCTGGGGCTCGAGTTCTCCCGGATACAGTTTACCCCGGACCTCATGCCGGCCGACATCATCGGAACCGAGGTCCTGGAAGAAGACAAGGTCACCGGGCGTCGCTCGTCCCGCTTCATTCAAGGGCCGGTGTTCAGCAACCTGCTCCTGGCGGACGAGATAAACCGCACCCCCCCCAAGACCCAGGCAGCTCTCCTGGAAGCGATGCAGGAGCTGGCCGTCACCGCCGCCGGTCACACCAGACCGCTCGACCCACCTTTTCTGGTGCTGGCCACCCAGAATCCCATAGAACAAGAGGGCACCTATCCTCTCCCGGAAGCCCAACTGGATCGATTCATGCTCTCCATCCAGGTTGGCTATCCCAGCCTGGAAGAAGAGATAGAAATCGTCCGGCGCGGCAACACTGAGCTGCTTCCGCAGATGCAACCGGTCGTTGACCGCCACACCCTGCTCCGACAACAGGCCCTGATCCGGCGCCTCCCCACCAGCACGAAAGTCATAGCCTACGCAGTACGCCTGGTCAGAGCCACCAGGCCGGACAAACATGGTTCCAGGGCCGCCAAACGATGGGTGCGCTGGGGTGCCAGCCCCCGCGCGAGCCAGTACCTGGCCATGGGAGCCCGCGCCCGTGCCGCTCTCAACGGCTACGAAGTTCCACACACCGACGACGTCCTGGCCGTGGCCCCGGCGGTACTGACCCACCGGCTCGTGCTGAACTTCGAAGCCGAAGCCTCGGGCATCTCCCCTGCCGGAGTCGTGCGGGAAATCCTCGGGGAGGTCCAGGTTCAGTGATCACCTGGGACCCGCAAGCCCTGGCCCGCATACGGCACCTCCTGCTGTATGCGCGGCAGTCGGTCGGCGGCGTCGAGCAGGGAACGCACCGAAGCATCGCACGAGGAACCAGCCTGGAGTTCGTCGACTACAAACCCTACGTTCCCGGAGACCCCACGCGCAACCTGGACTGGAAGGTCTGGGCCCGCTCCGACCGCTGGGTGCTGCGCCGATTCAAGGCCGAGTCCAACCTGCCCTCCATGCTGGTTCTGGACGCCTCCGGCGACATGGCCACCGGCGGCACCGGCACCGCGGGAAGCGTCGAGGCCGGCAGACCACCCCTGAACGGCAGCAAACACGGCTATGCCATCTGCCTGGCAGCCACCATCGCCTACTACCTCTACCTGAGGGGTGAACCTGTAGGCCTGCGGATCCTTGGGGGCAGGGAGGCTCGCTGGAACCACGTCCCACCGCGCAAGGGCCGGGAGCACCTTGGGCGCATACTCGCTGTCCTGGCTTCGGTGCAACCCTGGGGACAGGCGCATATCGGCCAGAACCTCAACCACCTGCGTTCGCTCCTGGGCCGGGGCGCTCTCGTACTGCTGCTGAGCGACCTGATGGAAGAACTGGATACCTGGATCCCATCCATCCGCCACTCCGGCGCCTACCCCACCGATGTGCGCGTCGTACATATCCAGGATCGAGGCGAACTATCCCTCTCCAACACCGACCCGGCCAACCTCTTTTCACCTGAAGGTGGAACGGACCTCCCGCTGGACCCCCTGGCGGCCCGTCCGGCATATCGGCGCGAGGTTGAAGGCTGGCTTGCACAGGTTCAGTTCTCTGTCGTCCAACAAGGCGCCCGCTACCTGTCCGCTCCCACTGATCTGTCGATTTCCCACTTGCTTGCTCGCCTGGTCTCCGGCGCTTCGGTACTCAACAGGGAAACCTGGTCATGAACTTTTCCCTGTTGTCGGGCTCCAGCCTCGCCATGTCCCTGCTGGTGCTTGGGCCCCTGCTGGCGCACCTGGCATCGAGACGCCCCGTCCAACGTCGAGCCTTCGGCGCAATGATGCTCTTGAGACGGGTCTCCCGGAAGCTTCGCCGCCGCCGGCGCATCAGGGACCCTGTCCTGATGATTCTACGCATGGCGCTTGTTCTTCTGATGGTGCTTGCAGCGGCTCATCCCGTGCTGCACCTGCCACGCCAGCCAGCGGAGCTGGGAAGCAGTGGCCGGCTGGTGGTCATCGTCGACAACAGCATGTCGATGTCGGCCCCAGCCTCTGCGGGCGCCGCGGCCACCGGGCAGACACAGGACCAGTCCGCCACTCTCCTGTCCACAGCACGCTCCCAGGCCGCTGAGTCCATCCGCCGACTCCCCTCCGGCGTGCAGGTGGGCCTTGTCACCACCGCTGGTGGCCCGGGAAGCCCATCCGGCAACACCGGGGCCTTGCGTCTCACACCGACGCTAACCGACGCCACGAAGCGCGTGGCCCGCATGGCCGAATCCATCCCCCCCACCTTCGAGGCCACTGATCTCACGGGAGCCCTTCGGCAGAGCAGGGCTCTGCTGGCCGGCGAGCCAGGTGAAGTCCTGGTGTTCAGCGACGAGGCCGGTCCCACCCTGCTCTCCTCGTCCCTGGAAGAGATGGAACGACTCCTGGCTTCGGGCAGCACGGTGATACCCAGGAAGCTCACGGCCCAAAACAACGACAACCTGTGCATAGCAAGCACCCAATATGCTGAGGGCATCGAAGGCGGGAGCCTGAAGGTACAGGTCCTGAATTTCGGTTCCCGGCAGGTTGAAGCCACCCTCTCCGTTCGTCTCCCCGACGGACGTGAGATGAACGCCTTCGTCGACCTGCCCGCTGCCCAGGAACCTGCCCATCCTTCCGAGACCGACCTTCCGGGACCGCCGGGCAGGGCGCAAGAGCTGTTCACCATCCCTCCCGAGGTACAGGGAGGGATCGCCAGCGTCCATGTGCTGGACAGCGGCCTGCAACAAGACGATTATCGCTACTTCCACTTGCCACGGGTGGGGGCCAGCCGCGTTCTGCTGGTGGAAGGAGACCCGGGAGCATCCCCCACCCGATCCGAAACCTACTTCCTGGAACGAGCCCTGGCACCTTGGGGTGGGAAACGGAGCGGAGTAACGCCCGACATCATCGGGCCCGCGGGCATGGAATCCCTGGATCCCCGACGCCACCGGGTGGTAATCCTGGCGAACGTCTCGGAGCCGGGCCCGCTGGCCGCCGACCTGAACGCCTTCGTCCGCGCCGGCGGTGGCCTGGTCATCACCTGCGGAGACAACATCCTCCCCCAGCGCTACAACTCGGCTCTGGGCTCCCTGCTGCCCGCCATGTTCAGAGAATCCAGGAACCTGGTGGGGCGCAACGCACTGGGGGTCTCCGTGCAGCCCCCAGACACCGGAGTTCCATTCTTTTCACCTTTTGGCAAGAAGGGCACCGGAAGCTTTGCGCTGGTACACTTCTATCGACTCATGACATTCGAGCCATTGCTGCGAGACCGCGATTCCAGGATACTCCTGGCAATGGAAAATGGAATGCCCCTCCTGCTGGAAAGCCGGGTTGGCCGTGGCAGAGTGTTGGTCCTGGCCGGAACCGTGGACCTTGCATGGGGCAACCTTCCCGTACAGGCCGTCTTCGTCCCGCTGGTACAGAGGATCATCGCCTTCCTGGGCGCCCAGGGAGGTGAATCAGCATCGTTCCACAGTGGAACGACCGGCCAGACTCTCTCCATACCACTTCCCCATCGCCGTCTTTCGCCCAGCGTCCAGGGACCGGACGGCAACACGGTGCCTTCAACGGTGTCAGGAGGCAGGCTGCTTTTCACTCCCAGGACTCCAGGGGCCTTCATCGTACATCTTCCCGGCTCCTCCCCCCTGGCCATGGTGGCGGTCAACACCCCTGCCCCGGAATCGGACCTGAGGCCCTACGGCTCCCTGAAGGAGCTGGAAGCAAGCGTGGATCCGACCCTGTTTCAGAGCCAGGTGGAGTTGGGACCGTGGCTGCTGATCACGGCACTGGTGCTGCTCCTGCTGCAAGCCCTGGTAGCGAGCAAAGCAGCCGATTCGGGAAACGGACGGCGCCACGCGCAAAGCGTGTCCACCGCAGCCGCCCACGGGACGCCCATTCCGGAATGACTCATCATGGCCCCGTTGCCGCCCTGCAACCCGCTACCGACGCAACGATGACTGCAAAGGTGCTATCATCCCCTCAGGAGGCAAATCATGATGTTCATCCCCTTGCTCATCGTCACAGCCCTGGCAGCAACACCCGATCAACTGGCCCAGGCATGGTACCTGGTCCAAACCGACAGACTCCAGCAGGCATCCGCTATCGCTGTGGCTGCCCTGAACGAGAATCCCCACGACTTCCAGGCTCACCGGCTCTACTTTCAAATAATGGAAGAAGCCCTGCACGAAGGCGGCCCCCTGGAGTTCCAGTATCGCAACTGGGTGGAAAGAGAACCCGACAATCTCATCGCCCGGGTCTCCCTGGCGGGGATCATGTCAGGTGTTCACAAGGAACCAGGCGACTGGTGCCAGGAAATCCAGGGGCTCCTCAGCCCGTTGCCCGAGGATACGGGCATCCGGTTCTGGGCCTTGCGATACATGTATTCGGCCGCCGAAATCTGCCATATGGACCGGGCCGATCTCAGGCAGGAGCTTCTGGACCTGGCCAAGGTGACCCCTACGGCTCTGGGTTTCGGACTCAGGCTGCGCATGGAAGAAGGCCACGTGGACGCCGACCTGGCCGCCGACCTGCGCACGTTCTACACCATGGAACCGTGGAACGTCGCCTACCCCGGTGATCTCTGGCGAGACGGACTGAAGGGCCCGGCTCTGAAGCAAGCCCGAAACGACGCCTTGTCAGCGGCTCGCGAAGCCCTCAAATCCGACCAGCCCGCCTGTGCCTACGGCGCCTTCCAACTCTTCCGGCTGGCCCAGAACGACCCCGGCATGGTGGCCGCGGAAAACCGCCTGTCGGAGCTTGACCACCAGTGGTACACCAGTGAGAGCGGCTGGAAAAACGAGCCGGGTTCCCATGCCGACTACAAGGAACGCAGCCATCTGGAGATCGATCTCGAATGGGCCAGACACAAAGCCTCCCCGGAATCGGCAAAAGAAGCCCTCGCGCAGTTGGGAACGCGCATTCCACCCGACGGCCCCTTGAAGGCAATCTGGCTGAAGGAGATGGGATTCGTGTTCATGAGAGAAGGCCTGGATGGCGAGAGCTTCAAAACATTCAAGGCTGCGTGGCAAGAAGACCCTTCCAACCCCGATATCGCCAACGCCTTCGCCTACACTGCGGCACTTCAGGGCAAGGAGCTGGATCTGGCCCTGGTGGTGATGGACTCGGTCCTGAAGGACATCGCTCCATACGACGCCTGGAACGACCACGATGACCGGGCTTACGACGGCTGGGCCGAGAGCATACGCGACGACGTCGCCGCCCGCCTGGACACCAGAGCATGGATCCTCCACCAGTTGGGACGATCCGAGGAAGCCGCGGCGGTCCTGCAACGAGCTTTGCTCCTCGCATTTACGCCCGAACCCATCATCCACCAACACCTGGGCCTGGTCCTGCTGGCCCTTGGCAGGGAAGACGCGGCGCTGGAACAGTTGGGCAGGGGACTGGCCTTGGGGCCATCCGACGAAGAACAACTGGACGAGTTGGCCAGAGAGCAGGCGGAGAGCCTGTTCCAGGACCATCGCTGGTCACCCGGTGGGTTCGATTGTTGGCTGTCTTCCCGTCTTCCGCCCTCCGCTGCCCCGGTGGACAGAAGCGGCGATACCATCGAGGATCTCTCCTTCATCGTCGATGGCAAGGAACGGCACCTCTCCGATTTCGCCGCCCCCAGGGTACTGCTGTTGTGGTCCGGCAAGAGCCGTGCCTTCACACAGGCCTTGCCCTACTGGAAAGAGATCGCAAAGAAATACCGCAAGACGGATGTCCAGATGCTTGCCATCTCAGTGGACGACGATCCCCACAGGGCCGAAGCTTTCTGTAGCGGCTACAAGCTGCCTCCGTTCCTCCTGGGCTGGGCCGGGCCCACGGCTCTCCACGAGTTGAAGACAAAAGATATCCCCCAGATGTTCGTGCTGGATCCCCAGGGAGTCATCACTGGCTCATTCTCCGGCTACATACGCGCCGATGATCATCGAATCGAAGAGTGGGTGGATGCCATCCTGCTTCGGGAGCCGCCCCTGTAGCAGCCGCAACGCCAGGAAACAGGGCTGGCCGCCGGCTCCTCTATTTCGAGTTATTCCACGTTGGTCCAGGGCACTGTTCCGCCGGTCTACATGTGCCAGGAACAGGGCTGCAACCCGACGGGTCGTTCTCCAGTCCCCCGAGAGGACAATCCACGCACTGTGCTATGGGCGCCCACCTCCAACCACACCATACTGGAATTCCCCCCATGATTGCCACCGAACTACTGGATTCCGCCCAGCCGGCCCTCTCCAGGCGCAGGGTAGTGGACCTGCGCATTGGACTCACCTACACCGCCGTCTTGTTGGACGACGGCAGTTGCGGAGTCGCCGGAACGGTCCGCCGGGAAGCCCCCTCCTGCTGCTCCGTGCTGTGCAGGGCCGGCGACCTGAAGGGCGTGGCTGCCCAGGAGTTGGCTTCCGGAGTCACCGGCCAGGATCCCGTCGCGACCGCACTGGGAATCGCCACCATCAACGCCACTACCAACGCCACCATCGATACTGGGGCTGATACCGGCCCCGGCCCCCTGGACGTCCTCCCCATAGACGGTGCCAGGGTTGGCATGGTGGGGTACTTCGAGCCCTTTGCCAGGGAACTGCGCGCAAGGAGTACTGAGCTGCACATCTGTGAAAAGCGACTTTCCCGGGGTACCGGCACCCTGCCGGACTGGGTGGCTGATCAACTCCTGCCACGATGCGACCTGGTGATCATCACGTCGCTGGCCCTGGTGAATGGCACACTGGACCACCTGTTGGCGCTCTGCCAGGGCGAAGTGGCCCTGGTGGGCCCAACGACCCCCATGAGCCAGGTACTGTTTGAGCACGGCGTGGACCACCTGTTTGGAAGCGTCGTGCTGGACGGGCCCGCAATCCTCGACGTGGTGAGCCAGGCCGGGGGGACACATCGCTTCAAGAAAGCCACCAGGAAGGTTTACCTGGCCAACCCGCACAAGCCACCCGGAAAGGGCTCCACGGTACTGTCTTGCTGAAAGCCCAACGATTCACGCGGCGCCACCTCATTCAGGGTGCTGCCGCCGCACTCGCGATACTGCTGCCGAGCCCTGCTGCGCTCTGGGCCCTGGGGAATGCCTCCAAGCTGGATCTGGCCGAAATAATCCTGCCGGCGGGTCTCGCCAGACGAAGCTCCGCGTGGGTGCGCCTGCTCCATGAACTCGTACAGACCACCAGCATCGAGGCCCTTCCGCAAACCACCCAACTGGGCCCATCCGATCCGGCACTCTTCGACCACCCCCTTGCCGTCATGGCCGGAGCCGGCCAGATGTCGGACCTGAACGAAGACGAGGTCATCCAACTCTCCCGCTTCCTTCGCTACGGGGGTTTCCTCTTCGTGGACGACACCAGCGGAACCCTGGACAGCCCCTTCGACAGCAGTTTTCGCCAACTGTGCCGCCGCCTCTTTCCCAACCGCCCTCTGTCTGTCCTGCCATCCGACCACAGCGTCTACCGCAGCTTCTTCCTCATCGAAAAGCCCGTGGGGCGCCTGGCCATCTCGCCATACCTGGAAGGCATCTCCACCGGCGAGACCACGCCCCTTATCTACAGCAGGAACGACGTCTCAGGTGCTCTCGCCCGCTCCCCCGACGGTCGCGATGCTTTCCAGGTACTGCCCGGCGGCGACCTTCAAAGGCGCGAGGCCACCAAGCTGGGGATCAACCTGCTCGTCTACGCCCTTACATCCAACTACAAGAAAGACATGGCCCATGTCAGGCGCCTGATGCTGGAGGGGCGCCTGCCATGAACGCCCACATGGTCCACGTGCTCAACTGGCTTCTGGGCACTTCCAACCTGGACTTCCAGCACATAGACTGGATGACTTCGCCCACGTTCCTCCTGATGTCGGCCCTGTGCCTGGGTATCGTGGCCATTGTCGCCTGGCTCACCGCCAGGGGCAGCAGCCATCGGATCCTCCAGACCCTCCTCCTGTTGCCGGCCCTGCTGGCCATGATGTGGGCCCTATCCGACCCTGTCATGGTGGAGTCCGCAGGCCACGAGGAACCCGGACGCTTCGTCATACTGCTGGACAACAGCCTGTCCATGGGCGTAACCGACGGCTCGGCATCCCGCTCCGACGCCGTTCTCCCCATCGTCGAATCCATTGACCAACCAGCCACGGAGCTGCTGCTGTTCGGACAGGAGGTCAGCGCTGGAGGACTACCCGACTACTCGCAGCACGACACCGATCTGGCCCAGGCCTTCCAGGCGCTCCGTGACCGCTACGCCGGGGAACGACTTTCTGGCATTGCACTGATCACCGACGGAGCAGACCACGGGCAGCTACGGGCAACATGGAAAGAGAATGGCGTCATCCCGCAACT
This sequence comes from Myxococcota bacterium, assembly GCA_024276675.1. Lineage (GTDB taxonomy): Bacteria > Myxococcota_A > UBA796 > UBA796 > JAFGLY01 > JAJRWT01. Next base: position 68,311 of record JAJRWT010000081.1, read on the forward strand.
CGATCTCCCGGGACCACTCACCATCTACGCGGTGGGAAACCAGGAGGACATCGTAGATCTGTCGGTTGTGGACTTGTCCGCGGGGGACTTCGCGTTCATCAGGGCCCCTTTCAATATCAAGGCCACCATCAAAGGCATTGGCCTGGATTCACAACGTTTTCCAGTAACTCTCACCAGGGACGGCTCCCTGGAGCAACGCGGTGAAGTCACCCTCGATGAAGACGGTAAGGCCAGGATTTCGTTCCGCGTGCTGCCCACCGCGGTGGGTCGCTTCGCATACCAGGTGAACCTGCCGGCAGTGGATGATGATGCCGTCCCATCCAACGACAGCCTGTCGGTGGTGGTGCGGGTGGTCAGGGACCGAATGCGCGTTCTCCAGGTCTGCGGTGCCCCATCGCCGGACGAGAAGTTCCTGCGCCTCTTCCTGAAACAGGACCCAGCCATCGACCTGGTTTCGTTCTTCATCATGCGCACGGAGGAAGACCTGGGCGCTGGCTACGACTCCCACGAGCTTTCGCTCATCCCCTTCCCATACGAGCAACTCTTCAGCCAGGAGCTGTGGTCCTTCGACCTGATCTTCTTTCAGAACTTCGACTACGCTCCCTACTTTGGCTGGAAAGCACCGCAGCTTCTGGAGAACGTGGCTGACTACGTAAAACAGGGGGGAGCCCTGGTGATGCTGGGTGGTGACCGCAGCTTCGACCTGGGCCAGTACGCCGGTACGGCCATAGCCGAAATCCTGCCCGTTCGTCTGGGCGTAGATGGCGATCCCGTTGATACTGCCCCTTTCACCCCCGCTCTCACCGCCCCTGGGTCCCGCCATCCCATAACCTTTCTGGCCGCCGACTCCGACGAAAACCTCTCGACATGGTCTCGGCTCTCTCCCCTGGACGGTCTCAACCTCACGTCCGGCGCCAGCAGCGATGCAGCCGTCCTGTTGGCACACCCGACCATCCGTGCCCCCGACGGCACGCCCATGCCCGTGCTCGCCATACGCCAGGTGGGAAAAGGCAGGACCATGGCCTTCACCAGCGATTCTTCTTGGCGCTGGTCCTTTGCAGAAGCCGGCCTGGGCCACGGCAACCAGGTCTACCTGCGATTCTGGAAACAAGCCATGAGCTGGCTGGTGGGTGATCCCGACACCCAACGGGTGACCATCGACACGGATCTGGACAACTATCGCACCGGTGACGAAATCCGCGTAGTTGTCACCGTGCGGGATCTGTCATTCGGCCCGCTGGAGGGAGTCCTGGTGGACTGCCAGCACCAGGGGCCCGACCTGCAATCGGATCCCGTATTGGGGAACACCTCGCTTGAAGCCACGACCGATGCCCAGGGGCAAGCGACCTTCTCCTTCAAAGCCACGGTGCCGGGGTCCCACAGGTTGAAGATCCGGGCCACAGATCCGGATGATCCCGACAAACAAGCATTCTTCGAAGGAGACACGGTTGTCGCCGTCACCAGCAGAGAACCCGAACTGGCGGACATCCTCCCGGACCACGCGTTCCTGGCGGCGCTGGCCACGGCCCAGTCTGTCAGGCTATACGGTCCAGGTGAAACCGGGCCGGCTCTGCTGGACGAAGAAGCCGGGCGATGGATCGAGGAGGACCGTTCACAATCCCTTGCCACCGTACCGCTGGTGATCCTGGTCTTCGGTGTGTTCGCATCTCTCTCCTGGTGGGTACGACGCAAGGGGGGCGCCAGGTAGAAACAGGGAGAACAACGTGGTGGACATAATAGTCGTGGGTGCGGGACACGCTGGTTGCGAGGCGGCAGTCGCTGCGGCTCGCCTGGGCAGCTCCGTCGTCATGGTAACCCTCCACCTGGAAAACATCGCCCGCCTGTCCTGCAACCCGGCGGTCGGTGGACTTGGCAAGGGGCACCTGGTGCGTGAGATCGACGCCCTGGGTGGGGTAATGGCCAGAGTCGCCGATGCTGCCACGATACATTTTCGTCACCTGAACACCCGCAAGGGACTGGCAGTACGCTCCAGCCGCGCCCAGGTGGACATCCGCCTCTACCCCAGGACCATGACCGATCTCCTCGAATCCACCCCCGGCCTCCGGATATTGCAGGGGGAGGTCATGGACATCATGGTCGACGCCGGCGCAGTCCAGGGCGTGGTCCTGTCGGATGGCAGCCTGATCCCGGCCAGGAAGGTAATAGTCGCCACCGGCACGTTCCTCTCCGCGCTGTTGCACCACGGCATGAACAGCACCCCCGGCGGCCGGCGGGGCGAGAAGCCCTCATCGGGCCTCTCCGCGAGCATGAAAACCCTCGGTATTCGAATGGGGCGCTTGAAGACCGGCACCCCCCCCCGGCTGGATGGGCGCACCATCGACTGGAGCCGCTTGCAGCGCCAGGCGGGCCTGCCGCCGGGTCATCATTTTTCCTTCGCCCCCCCTCCCCCGGCCCTGCCCCGCAGGGATTGCTTCATCACCTGGACCCAGCCCGAGTCCCACGACATCATCCGGGACTCTCTCCACCGCGCTCCCCTGTTCACCGGCGCCATCAAGGGCACCGGCCCGCGATATTGCCCCTCCATCGAAGACAAGGTGGTCCGTTTCCCCAACAGGGAGAGGCACCTCCTGTTCCTGGAACCCGAGAGCCTTTCAACCCATCGCTACTACGTGAACGGGCTGTCCACGTCACTTCCCCACGACGTGCAGGAGCAGGTGCTCAGGAGTATTCCCGGCTTGGAGCAAGCGAAGATCCTCCAGTACGGGTATGCCGTCGAATACGACTACGCCGATCCCCGCTGCCTGGGCAGGGATCTCCAGCACGAGGAGACCCGCGGACTCTACCTGGCCGGGCAGGTCTGTGGCACAAGCGGCTACGAAGAAGCCGCCGCCCAGGGCCTGGTAGCGGGGATCTCCGCCGCCAGGGACGAGCCTTTCCTGCTGGCCAGGTACCAGGCCTATACGGGTGTACTCGTGGACGACATCGTGAGCCGTGGCATCGGTGGCGAACCCTATCGAATGTTCACCAGCAGAGCGGAGTTCCGACTCAGCCTCAGGGAAGACAACGCCGACAGGCGACTCACTCCCCTGGGCCGACGCATCGGCCTCGTTGGCGATGCCTCCTGGGATCGGTTCCAGCGCAAGATGGAGATCATCGAATCCACCTCCCGACTCCTGGCTTCCGCCAGGACGGGACCAGGTGCCACAGGCCTGCCCCCGGGTACTCCAACACCCGCCCGCACCATGAGCCTGGAAGAATTCATTCGCCGCCCAGGCGTCGATTGGAACACCATCACTGCCCTGGCCCCCGAGTTGGAAAGCGTCCCGGCTGAATGCGCGGAGCAGGTCGTCACCGACATCAAGTACAAGGGCTATATCCAGAGGGATCAACGGCGCGCCGCCGAGGCCAGCCGAATGGAGAACATGGTCATTCCAGCCGACCTGTTGGACTCGGAACTGCCAGGCATCTCCATCGAGATCCGCCAGCGGCTTCAATCCCTGCACCCTCGAAACCTGGGGGACGCCTCGCGCATCCCCGGTATGACCCCGGCCGCCATTCACCTGCTGGCGGTACACATTGCCAGGAGAGTCGGCCACAGCAGCGCGCCGCAGCCTGGAACAGGTCCACGATGCCCATGACATCCAATGAGCACGGACAACCCCTTCCCTCTTCGGTTCGAGAGATCCACCGCAACCTGTTGGAGCGGTGGCGTGCTTCCATGAACCTCGTGGGGCCCGGTCCGCTGGGCCTGCACCTGGATGAATCGGACATCATCGCCCGAAAGCTGCAAGTTTCCGGGGAATGGGCGGATCTGGGCAGCGGAGCCGGCTTCCCCGGTGTATCGCTGGCGGCCCATCATCCAGGGGCGACCGTCACCCTGGTGGAGAGCCGCCAGAAGCGAGCCGCCTTCCTGCACGTCCTCCTGCGACAGGTTCGCCTTCCCAACCTCCGCCTTTTTCATGGGCGGGCCGAGCAACTGGCCCACCATGGGCTCGATGGCGTCATATCCAGGGCCTTTGCACCTCCGGACCGCTACCTCCCGTTGGCAGCTTCCCTGCTCCGCCCGACAGGAACAGCGATCCTGCTGGCATCCGGTTCCGAAAACCCGGCAGCAGAAGGTCTTACGCTGGAGGAGAGAATCCTGTACAAGGTGCATGGCCGTACACGGCACATCCTTCGGTACCATTTCAATGGAAAGAACTGACATGCAATCCAAGCCCCCCCTGCCCAGGAATCTTCTCGCCATGTTTTTGGGAAGGTTTCTCGCCATGTTTCCAGGCCTGATGGTTCTCCTCCCGGCTTGTTCGACGAAGGTGGACCACATCTCGGTGCCTCCGGAGCCAATCCGTATCCACGACCAGCTCACCATTCGTCTGAACGTCAAGGCGCTGGATTCTTCAGGGAACCAACTGATGGTGCCCGTTTCCGTGCTGGATTCCACCAACCCATCCGTGGTGGGCATCCAGGACGGCAAGGCCCGCTGCATCTCCTCGGGCAGCTCGGTACTTGCCCTGGCCGCCGATGATGCACGAGCCAGAATCACCGTGCTGTGTCGCCTCGTAGACCATATCTCCCCCAGTCCGCAGAGCGTCGACCTTCTGAAAGGCGAAATCTCCATGGCCGAGGTGGCCCTGGAATGGCAGATCCTCGATGAACACCAGCAGGTCATTCAGGGCCTTGATCCGCAGGTATTGAACATGGACGCGGAGATCGTGGAGATACTCCCGGGCCCCAGGTTGCGTCCAGTAAACGTTGGCTCCACCTTTGTAAGACTCAGCACGTCTGGAAAGAGCACCGATGTTCCGGTGCGAGTCGGCCAACTCCTGGGCAAGATTGGACTGGACACCGGGGGAACACTGCTGCTTCCCAGGGGCTCCGTGGAGCTGCGAACCGTCGGTGAATCTGCTGCGAAGCTCCACGTTCCAGCGGGAAGCGACTGCCGGGGCCGCCTCAAGGTACCACCTGAACAACCCATCACCTGCACCCAGAAGCAGCGGGTCTCGGCCACGGTCGACAGGAGGCCCGGCTCCCGGAGCCGGCTCCTGATGGTGGCATGGCCCCCTCCCCCGGATGAAGGGGACGAGCCCTCCCCTTCCCCAGGGTAATCCACATGATGGACCATTGAATCCAGCAGCAGGGGATTCCACAAACAATCCAATTTATGATTGAGGCTGCTGTTTTTCTTCTGCGTCCAAGAACAGACGGCGCTATTGTGCCGCATGGTAGAGTTTTCAATTGGCTTGGAGTAGAAAATGGCGACACAAGATCAACGCGGTGTCCCACCCAAGTACAAATCCGTTGGCGCCCACGGGACCAACTGCCCGCGCAAACGCAATGGGCAGATCAGGCTCAAGGGGAACCACATCAAGAGAGTGGGGATCATCTTCTCAGGCGGACCAGCTCCTGCGGCCAACGCGGTAATTTCGGCGACTGCCATCTCATTCCTCGACGACAACCGGCAGGTGGTGGGATTTTTCCACGGCTACAGCAACCTTCGCAAATACCACCCCATCAGTCACCGCCTGCTTCCGGATCGGCACTACCACATCTTCACCCAGCGAGACGTGCTGGGAATGCGCAACGCTCCCGGAGTGATAATCGGAACATCCAGGGCAAATCCGGGAAAGTACATCAACTGCCGGGAAGACCTGACCGACCCGAAAAAAACCGAGGAACTGCACCGAATATACAGCGCCCTGGCCGACTTGGAGATCGATGCACTGGTGTCCATCGGCGGCGACGATACCTTGAAGACCGCCAACTTCCTCCACCTCTACCAGAAGAACCTTCCACCCGAGGCCCGTCGAATCCAGGTCGTTCATCTGCCAAAAACCATCGACAACGACTACTGGGGCATCGACTTCACCTTCGGCTTCTTCACCGCGGTGGACTTCATGGCCCGAGAAGTTCAGAACCTGCGAGCCGACTCTCAGGCCAGCGGGAGCTGGTTCCTGGTGGAGACGATGGGCCGCAAGGCTGGTTGGTTGTCCTACGGAGTCAGCATTGCGGGCGAGGCCAACCTGGTCATCGGCGTGGAAGACATCGACGAAGACCTTTCCTACCAGGAAGAGGTCACCGATCCTGAGACAGGTGAATGTCGGACCGTGACCCGGCTCAACGTAACGGCCCTGGCGGACCAGATCATCAACCTGATGCTGTACCGGGAAAAGCACTCGCAGAAACTATACGGCACGGTCGTGCTGGCCGAGGGTCTCGCTGAACTGCTGCCAGAGGACCAACTCGAAGACATCCCTCGCGATGAACATGGGCATATTTCACTGAGCAAGGTGGACTTCGCCAAGTTCATGTCCGGAATCGTCAGCAAACGTTACAAGCAACGTACCGGAAACATCCGCAAAGTCAAGAGTATTCAGCTTGGATACGAATCCCGATGTGCTCCACCCCACGCCTTTGACGTGATGCTGGGAAGCCAGCTCGGTGTCGGTGCCTACCGAGCACTGGTGGAGGAAAACCTGGACGCCCACCTGGTGAGCGTGTCCGGGCAACTGGAACTGCGCTACGTTCCCTTCAGCGAGCTGGTGGATTCCACGGACCTTCGTACCAGGGTGCGCTTCGTCGAATGTGGCAGCGACTTCCACAGGCTGGCCAGGTTCCTGGAAACCTCCACCGACCCGTTCGAGGAGTGGTCCCTCCACATGAACGGCGAAAGCCATGCCAGCTAACCCGAACCAGGAGCTATTCCTGCTCCCGAGAAACTGAGATACCCAGGTCCAACGCTGCCTTGTTGGCCGGCAGGAACCGAGCCTTGTTGGTCATCTTCTTGGCCATGGCTTCCTTGACGATCTCAGGAGTGGCCGCGTTGGTTCTGCCGATGTAAGCGCCCAGCGCCACCATGTTGGCCGACCTGGGCGACTTGATGGTATGTTCCGCCAGGTGGTTGGCATCGACGTAGATCACGTCGATGTCGGTCCTGGAGGCCTTTCGGTCGATGAGCGAGCTGTTCACCACCAGAAGACCACCGGGTTTCAGCATGGGCTCGAACTTGTCCATGGAGGGGCGGTTCATGACCACCGCGGCTCCGGGGGCGGGAACCACCGGACTGCCGATGGGTTCGTCCGACACTACTACGGTGCAGTTTGCGGTCCCGCCCCTCATTTCGGGCCCGTAGGAAGGCATCCAGCAGGCTTCCTTGCCCTGCATCATCGCGGCGTTGGCCAGGAGTTGACCGATGAGCATCACTCCCTGGCCCCCAAAGCCAGCAAAAACAACTTCGTATTGCATCTTTCACCTTCTTGCCAGTGTCAGGATCAAGCGTCGCCTTCCTTTTCGCGATCTCTGAAGACTCCAACGGGAAACTGTGGGAGCATGTTTTCAGAGGCCCAACGCCTGGACTCGATTGGCGCCATGCCCCAGTTGGTGGGACATGTTCCCACGAGTTCGACAAAGGTGAATCCCCTGGGTTGAAGCTGGAAGGCTTTCTTGACGCAACGCTTGGCGCGAATGATCTCCCTGGATGACAGAAGTGATTGCCGGGCGATGTAGAAAGGCCCTTCCAGGGTGTTCAACAGTTCCGCCATGCAAATGGGGTAACCAGCCCCTTTCTGCAGGGGATCGCGCCCGCCGGGGCTGGTGGTGGTGCGCATACCCACGAGAGTGGTGGGAGCCATCTGCCCGCCGGTCATGCCGTATATGGCGTTGTTGTAGAAAATCACAGTGAACGATTCACCGCGGTTGGCCGCGTGAATGATCTCGGCCATGCCGATGGAGGCCAGATCACCATCTCCCTGGTAGGTGAAACAGTACAAGTCGGGCCTGGCGCGCTTGATGCCGGTGGCCACTGCCGGGGCGCGTCCATGGGAGGCTTCCACCATGTCGCAGTTGAAGTAGTTGTAGGCCAGCACCGCACAGCCCACGGGAGAAATCCCCACGGTCCTTTCGCGGATACCAAGCTCGTCCAGGGTTTCCGCCACGAGTCGGTGCGCGACTCCGTGCATACAGCCAGGGCAATAGTGGGTGGGACGCTCGGTCAGACCTCGGGGGTATCCGAACACCTGCTTGAAGGGCTGTTTTTCAGGCATACTGCCACCTGTTGACGAGGTCATTTGACACCTTCCTTGTACATCTCCCGCACTTTCCGGACGATCTCGTCGGGCGTGGGAACGACTCCCCCCACTCTGCCGTAGAAGTGGACGGGTGTACGCCCCCGAACCGCCAGGCGGACGTCTTCTATCATCTGGCCCATGCTCATCTCGATGTCCAGTATCCAGCGAACCCTGGCCTCACGGAACACGGCCTCTGGAAATGGAAACAGCGTGATGGGGCGGATGAGACCGACCTTGATGCCTTCGTCGCGGAGCTGGGCGATGGCGGTCTTGCAGATCCTGGCCACGGTCCCATATGCCGCCAGGCAGAACCGGGCGTCGTCCATCCGGAAGGTCTCGAAGCGAACCTCTTCCCGCTTCATGCGCTCGTACTTCTGGAAGATGGCGTGGTTGTGTTCCTCCAGGATGTTGGGATCCAGGTAGAGCGAATTCACGATGTTGGGGGGACGCCCCTTGCAACCGCAGGTGGTCCAGGACTTGTCGAATTCTCTGGGTTGGTATTCCCTGAAGGCAACTGGTTCCATCATCTGCCCGATGAGCCCGTAGCCCAGAATCATCACGGGGTTTCGGTATTCGTCTGCCAGGTCGAAGGCATCCATCACCAGGTCGGCGGCCTCTTGAATCGTGGATGGTGCCAGCACCAGGGGGTGCCAGTCCCCGTGGCCGGGCTTGGTGGATTGCCAGTAATCGCTCTGGGAAGGCTGTATACCACCGAGTCCCGGACCACCGCGCATGATGTTCACCACTACCACGGGTAGTTCGGAACCAGCACAGTATGAAAGGCCTTCCTGTTTGAGGCTTATGCCGGGAGAGGAGCTGGAGGTCATGACCCGTGCTCCCACCGCCGCGGCCCCGTAGATCATGTTTGAGGCGGCCACTTCGCTCTCGGCCTGGACGAATTGCCCGCCTACCTCGAACAAGCGCCTGGACATGTACTCGGGAATCTCGTTCTGAGGCGTAATGGGGTAGCCGAAAAACAGCCGGCATCCCGCACGCACGGCAGCTTCTGCAATGGCTTCGCTGCCCTTCATCATCAGCTTTTCCATGTGCGGATCTCCTATGAGGCTCTTTGCCTTTTCTTCAAGACGCGAAAAACGCTGATCGCCACTTCGGGACAGGAAATCGCGCAGAGCCGGCAGGCCGTGCAACGGTCTGCATCTTTCTGGACCGCAAAATGGTAACCCTTGATGTTCATGACCGAACTCAGTTCAATGATCTGCTCGGGACAACTCTCCAAACAGAGTTCGCAGCCCTTGCATCGGTCCCTGTCAACCCGGATCCAGTTGTTCATTTGCGTTGTCCTCCGTGCTGAACTGCTCGAAAGGAAGCCCTGAAAAAGCCTGTTGAACTGACGTATTGCAGGAAGCCTGGCGAATTGCCGCTGCCAGCGCCTCCCGCCGCCACGATGGCATTCCCCGGTTTCGATGCCTCCGGGCAAGTATCGAGTCGTTCGTAAGGTTGAGCCATTATTGATGCCGTGATCCCGGTGATTCTGACCATGATCAACTCGGTCGGTGATCTATCTGATCAGAGGAGGTTTCTCTGTCGCGGACCTCTTGTAGCATGATCCGGGACCACTGATCACGCTGGGGCGCCATGCGTAGTGGCTGCTCGTACCATGGTGGAAGCAGGCGACGCCTGAGTTCCAGCACCTCGACACCCCTGTCGATGTAGGGCAGGTCTTGCAGGTTTCCGTCAACGACTCCGGCCATGATACTCAGGAAGACCACCGGAATGTTCAAGGCCCGGGCGGTATCACGTATTACTGCATGGCCCCTTTCAACGATGTCGGGAGTGGTCTCTTCGCCCAGGTTGGGGTTGGAGACCATACCGGAGACCCGCAGGCGGGAACCCTTCTCGATGCTGCGAATTGCGGCGGTGATACCGTCCCGTCCACCGGTCCACGGCCGATGGTTGTTCACTACCATGAGCATCTCGTGGTCCAGCCCGGCGATGACAGGTGCAAAACGCGACAACGCGAGCGAACCGGCATCATCACCTCCCACATCCAGGACAACGCTGAAATCGGGGTTTTGCAGGTAGCCCTTCACGCCTGGAACGATGACGGGAAGATCGGCGGTGGCCAGCTCACCTTCGGGTGCCAGCACATGCACACCCTGGCTGGTGAGGGCATCGGCCAACTCTCGAGAGCGGAAGTATGGATTCACGATATCAAGGTCGGCGATGGCTACTCGTTCGCCGCGGGAACACAAAAGAAAGGTGTAGTTGAGGGCCACCTCGGTCTTTCCACTCCCGTAGGCACCCACAAATATCCTGATCCTCGGGTTCATGTCAGCTCCAGCTCGACGTCGGGGTATGCTCCGGATCCAGCCACTCCGCCTCCATGAGACCGGCTCCCCAACGCAAGATATGTTGTCGAAAAACTCAGCAGGGAGATCGGATCTCGAGGACCGGAGACCAGCGCAAGAAGCGATGCGCCTTGCAGAGAACAAGATGCAGGGCCAGGGTTCAGCCCACGAAAGCCCACCAAGAAAGGATATTTAGCTCGGATATAGAGTCCATGTGATTAGCATGTACCGTGTTCGACCGCAACCTTGTCCGGCTCCGGAGGTGGCCAGCATACGAAGTCGTGGATTCTCGTGCAAAAAAGCCATCAAGGATGGAGATGGCTTCGGGGGAAACCTGCCCGCCAGGACGATTGAAAGGTTATGTCCGCCACGCCATGCAAGACAACTCCACCAACGCCCTGGACCGACGTTTCCCTGCTCTCTCCATCCCAAGGCTGTCGCTTGGCTGCTTCCCCACGCCCGTTCAAGAACTGGACTCCATCGGTCGTCCGGGCTCTGTTCGTCTCTGGTGCAAGAGAGAGGACCTGGCCGGCAAGCTCTACGGAGGCAACAAGGTCCGGAAGCTGGAGTACATCCTGGCGGCATTACCCAGCTCTGACAGGGCAGTCATCACCATGGGGGGCTCGGGCTCCCACCACATGCTGGCCACCGCCATCTACGCGAAACACCTGGGTCTGGGCTTCTATGGGATCTTCTTTCCTCAACCCGAAACTCCACAGGTACGCCGAAACTTCATCGCGCTCCAGGAACTCTCCCACAAGCTCTGGATGGTCCCCAACCGCCGAAGGATCGCCAAAGGCATCCTCCGCGCCTGGCACTACTTCCACAGCAAAGGCGAGCCTTTCCCCCACCTCGTAGCACCGGGTGGCTCGGATCCCCTGGGCACATTGGGTTGGGTCGCCGGCGGACTGGAGATCGCACAGCAGGTCCAGGCCGGAGAAATCCCGGAACCTGGGCAGATCTTCGTGGCTCTCGGGACAATGGGCACCGCCGCGGGTCTTGCTCTGGGACTGGCCCTGGCAGGCATGAACACGCGGGTAATGGCGGTGCGGGTTGTGGAATGGCCCTTGACCACCATGGCTGCCACCATGGGATTGGCGCGCCGAACCCTGTCCATGTTGTCCCAGCATGGCCTTCGTCTGGAAGGGAACCTTCCGCCGCTTCGCCTGGATGTACTCCACGGTTTTGCCGGGCCAGGCTATGGCGCCTGGACACCCGGGGCCGGAGAAGCGGCCCGACTGGTGGAGCAGGCCCATGGCATCTCCCTGGAAACAACCTACACGGGCAAGGCCATGGCAGCCTGCCTGGACTGGATTCGCCAACGCCGCACCGGCCGCGAGGTCATGTTCATCGACACCGTGAACAGCCGCCCCATGGACGCAATCATCTCTCCCGCGGGCAGTGCTCCGTAGTTCCCGTCCTGAAAAAGCGAACCGAGCGGGAGCGAGTCGCTTTCGATCCAGGTACGTCCGCGCAAGTACTTGAAACAGCGTCGTTGTTCCGGTTCTCCCGAAACGCGCCCCACCAGCCGTTCCTTCCCGTTCTGGCGGCTGCCGGGAGATTACCGGTGTTGCTGGGTTTGCAGTCGGACAAGAGCATGGGCCAGTTCATCCGGCTTTGATCCCAGCGCCAACGCCTGACCATAGAGCTTGTCCATGGTACCCCACCAGGCACCCGGTACATGTACCCATGGAGGATCCCTCCCAGTATCCACCTGGTCCAGTTCCATGACGGGATCCCTGACCACGAATGGAACCCCGCTGGCGGCCACAGCCACGCCATAGGCTCCCACGCCATAGGCTCCAAGGGCGCCCTTCCTACTGCAAGCCGATGCCACCGCCCCGGCAAAACGATCGGCATATGCACCATTTTCGGCTATTGCTTCCGCCAGCCCAACCAGGTCGGCGGGTACATCCAGCACACAAACAGAGAGGCCCGCTGCCAACAAGGCCTGTTCATCCGCGGGCTGCGCTCCGTAGCTCACCACCACGGGCCCGGTCCCTTTGCATTCAAGAACGTAGGGCACGCCCTGTTGGGGTCTGGGCTCATAGTTTCCAGGATGCCCCACCTGGAGAGCCAGGGGGAAAATGCCAAGATGATCCCCGGTTGGAGTCTGTAGCAGATCTGGTGGAGTGTAGGGCGGCTCCAGCGCGACCTCGGCGCTCCTTCGTGCGTCTGGTGGGGAATTGTCCAACAGGTGGTCCAGCCACGGGAGCACCACGGCGCGTTGCTTTGCCGTGTAGCCGTGGGGCCCTTCCACCACCACGAAGCTGGCGGAGTCCGGGAGGCCCGATGGCGGGGGCTGCCGAGTCTCGGAGACCCAGATGCTTGGCTTGTCCAGAGCCGCCAATACCGACGGATCCGGCCCTGGCCAACCGGGAAGGGTGTCGCAGGGGCACCCCCCGGCCCTGCCCTCCCTGGGCAGTGGCACGAACGAGACCATCGCTCCACCCGCCAGTTCAGGCCGCGCCAACAGGAGGTAGAAAGAAAGGACCGAACCGCCGCTGGCACCGGTAACGGCGACCGCGGTCAGGTCCACGAGTTGATGGAAGGCGTCCAGCCCTCGACGGGCAACGTGTAGCTGTAGCCCCAGAGCAGATGTGCCGGCCGAAGCCAACACGGCGCGGTTGTGGGCCCCTTCGTCGAAGTGTATCTGCCGTTCCGGGCGGTCGCCCTCCTCGATCCCTGGCGGATCCACCGCCAGGGCAGCGATGCCACGGGCGGCCAGTGCATGGGCCATCTCCTGGCATTCCCCCGAACTCTTGCCCTCGCCAAAATGGCCGGGCAGAACGACAACCCCCTTGTAGCAGCCCTGCGGACCGGAAGAATTCGGCAGCCATAGTGCGGCGTGGGCACGAAAATCCCGCCAGATCAGGAAGGAGAAGGGAATGACACGATAGCCCTCGTAGACAATGGGATTCCCCTTTTGGATGTCAAGAGACGGATATTCGTCGAACGCGTGTAGACCGCTGGCCCGCATGATGGAATCAGTATCGGCAGGTAGCAGGGGCGCAGTCTTCGTACAAGACAGCGGCAACGACAATGCCGGCAGCAGATACAGGGAAAACCGGTACAAAGCGCGATACCGTTCAGCAGTCCCAGACGTCGAAGCACACGTCGAAGTGGCTGGAATCCTGCCCGGCCTTCTTGCAGGAGTCGCTGTAGGCATCCAGGCACTCCTTGGCGGCCTGCTCGTCGAATTCACAGCGGCTCAGCTCGTGATCCAGCGAGTAGTAGTAATCCTGGTATTCGTCGACACAATCGCCGATGCTGCCGAAGTTCTTGAAGAACCACTCCTTGTCGCAGCGTTTCTGTTGCTGGCAGATGGCCGTGGAGATCTTGTTGGTGTAGTTGTCCGCGTCTACACTGCATGCGGAAATGAAAATGACGAAGGCGGCAACATGTGCTGGGCGTGACATTCCGCTCTCCAAGGCTCCCTGGGATTGTCCGGTTGGCTCCTAGTACAAGAAACGCGACGGAGCGTCAAGGAGTCCCGTTGGGGCTGCCGGAGTTCAGCTCCCAGGTTAATGCAGCCATGGCCGGCTGCTTTGTCACCTTGACCCTGAACCCTGCCACCGGGTGACGGCGCGCACCCTCCGCTATTCCAGCCCCTGACGGAGCCGACAGCCGCTCCCCGGCACCTCGCGTCGGCCGCGATGCCACGGAGCCGGCAACCGGCCGAGGCTCAGCTACGGTCAGGCCCAAGAACGACGACCCCGCACCGCTTTTCCCTGCAATTCCCCAGGACCGCCATGGGATTCCACCACCTGGCCATAACCGTCTTGCTGGCCATCGGCGCTTGTCAGCCTTCAGCTTCTGACGGCGGTAGAGATGAATCCAGGGACGAAGCCTCCCACTTGCGGGAAGGAACATCGGCGGTCCCGGCCCAGGGCGACCCCCAACGGCAGCCATGTGGTTGCTGCAATGACGAACCATCCACCGTTATCCTTACCGCATACCTGGAGATTCTCCGGGAACTCCGCCAAGTCCCCTCCCAGGCCGGCAGCGAGCCCGAACACGCGGGAAGCTCTACTGCTCCTTCCACCGTACTACCTGCTGGCAGCGACCTTGCCAATGCCTTCCAGGACATGGCCGCGCTCGTCGAAAAGGTCGATGAAGGCACCATGCAAAGCAGCCAGATTGGTCTCGCCACGGCCAGGCGCGTGGCGCTGCTGGCCAGACGGGCCAACCGCGGCGACCTGCCCCTGGCCAGGGAGTACGTGGCGGAGATCTCCGCCCTCCTGGCGCGTTCCCTGGTTCAGCCATGCAACTCCAAGGAAACGGCTCCCATCCAGGTGGCGTTGGCCTGTTCCAGGGAGCATGACTGGATATGGCTGGAACCTGAATCCCAGCTCCTGGATCCCTATGGCAATCCCTCAACCCATGATTCATGGGGTGCCTGCATCCCCATCGAAGCACCTGCAAATGCCACCGAGCACTGAGTCTTCCGTACTGTTGGTGGGAATCGCCGGGGGGACCGCTTCCGGCAAGACCACCCTGGCACGCTGCGTACTCAATCACATTCCTGATGCCGTGCTCATCGGTCATGATCGCTACTACCACACGGTCCCCGATCCTCTCCGGCACAACTTCGACGAACCAGCGGCGTTGGACAGCGCTCTCCTGGTCACGCACCTCGACGCCCTGGCGGCTGGCGGAGAAGCTCCATTGCCCTGCTACGACTTCACGCATCACAGGCGAATGCCCGAACGGAAACTGGTAAGGGCATCGCGAATAGTGCTGGTGGAAGGTATCCTGGTGCTGGCCGACGCCGACCTTCGCGAGCGATTCGACTTGAAGGTATGGGTCGAGGCGCCTGAAGGGGTACGCATGGAGAGGCGTCTCCGCCGCGACAACCTGGAGCGTGGAAGAACCATCCGCAGCATAATGACCCAGTACGAATCCACTGTTCGCCCCAGCCACCAGCGCTGGGTGGCGCCGAGCGCCACCTACGCCGATCTTGTACTGGATGGCTGCGCCCCCGTGGAACAGGAGGGGCTTCGTCTGTGCCAGCACCTGTGGCAAAGGTTGGACGAAGGTATCTGACCCTCGCGAACCGGTCCCAGGATACCGCAACCAGTTGTCATTCCTGTTCTTTTTCGTCTTCTTCCACCCACTCCTCGAATTCCGGCTCTTCTTCAGGTCGTGCTCGTTGTTGGTGGCGCCGCCTGCGGTTACCGGTGGTGGTTTCTGGTTCCCGCGGCTTCTCGGTGGCGCTTCCCGGAGCCACGTTCATTCCAAAGTCCCACTGAGCAAACCCCCCATTGCCGTCTTCCACCA
Source organism: Myxococcota bacterium (assembly GCA_024276675.1). GTDB lineage: Bacteria > Myxococcota_A > UBA796 > UBA796 > JAFGLY01 > JAJRWT01. The sequence goes on from JAJRWT010000081.1 coordinate 83,924, forward strand.
CGATGGCGACCTTGTACGCGCCACCGGGATCGTCTTCGCTGCCACGATAGCTCAACAGCCCGGAGGGCCCAATGGTCAAACCGCGAGGGGCTCCCTCCAGGTGGAAGGAAAGTCTATCCCCATCGGCATCTTCTGCGACGACCCGGAATCCGTCGATCCGTCGTAGCTCGGAGACGCGATTCTTGATCACCGGAGGAGCGTTTGGAATCAAGACCTCCGGTGTCCTGCCCGACACGTGCTTGTCGCCGTCGTCCACCTCCACCTTCACGTAGATGCGGTCCCCCCTTTCAAAGAAGGTATCCGGCAGCAGCTTCCCGATCTGCCCCTTGATGGGCTCATCGTTCTTGAACCAGGTCTTCCGGATATGGATGACGTCCAGGTCAGGATCCTGGACTTCCACCCGCAACCAAAGGTCCGAGTCGGTGCTGGGCTGCGCCGGGTTGATCTCCAGACGAGTTATCACGGGAGGACGATTGAGATCCTGGGAAGGTTCGCCCGTATCAGCCACCTGGGCATCGACCTCTGCTGGCCGGACAGGCGGCTCCCGGGGCTGAATCGGCTGTGGCTCCGGCTGGTCGGCACAAGCCAATATAAAAAAGAGAATCACCATATCCATCCTCCGTTCCACATGTGCTGGCACACGGGCGGTCATGTGGTCCAACCAGTCTGGCAATAATCCGCACCGTGATCCCTATCCATGCTTAAAAAAGGGATAAGTACCGATCATCCAGTGCCGATCCACGTCAAAAGAAACCCTTGGAATCGGAAGGCAGCCCCATGACCAGGACCGTTTCAGATGCAGAGGTTGTCTCGCTAACCTTGAAAGGTGGGGAAAACGGCCGATGGCAGGTCAAGGTGGAGATGTACCTTCCCGATGACCTCCGGGCCATTCTCGAAGGAGCCACCATCGGCCTGCTCAATGCCAGCGGCCGTCCCCTGGGCCCAGCCGTCGTCATTCCCCTGGAAAACTGCCTCAACAGCCCCGTAGAGACCAGTGTCCGTGGCCCCGAACGCCTTCCACCCAGTTCGATCCTTCGTTGCACCATCTTCATCGGGACCACGCAAGAACCGCTCGTGGTGGATCAGCGAGTCTCAAAGACCCGCGGATTCCACGGCTTCATCATGGGTTTGTCATCCATCGAAGAAGGGCCGCGCCCAAAAGGCAGGGGGCTCACGGAAGCAGAGCAGAATCAGATGGAGATCAGTTTCCCATGGCTGAAGGACATCCAACAGGAAGACCTCGCCTTCGACGCCTTCAAAGAAGACATTCTATCGGCCATGGACCTGGACGAGCACGACGAAGTCACCGAAGAAATCCTGCGTATGCTGAAGGAGCCCTAGGCCGGCACTTCTCAATGACCGGCACTTCGTCAATAAAAGGTGAACACCCCGGCCCAGGGGTACTCCGCGTCTTCGTCCCAGACCGCCACGGTCACCTCACCCGCCGGGTGCGGAACGGTCATGGCACTGATGGCAACATCTGAAAGCAGCTCGAAATCCGCTGCCATTCCGTCGAATGTCACCGCCACGACGCGGTAGAATCCCCGGCCTCCCAGCACCACGGGACTCCCCCCCTCCAAAGGTGCGCCGGTGGGCGACACCGAGTCCAGTTCAACCCGACAGCTACCATTTTCGACCCCAGGCGTGCCGGCGTCTTCCGCGCCGTAGAGGATGGCAACATTGCACCAGCTCGATGGTTCATCATTCAAGACATAGTCATAGCGGTCCAGGTCCAGGCTCATGGAGCTACCCGCGGACACAGGGTAGTCCAAACCCCACTCCACCCGGTCCAGTACCACACCATCGGTGCCATCGGTTCCGAAGGTAGCCAGCACAAGAACGCCCGTGTCGTCTGCCAGGCTGATGCTGCCGGCAAGGTCCAGGGTAACGTCTGGAGTCGCCAGGAGGCTCGTGCCCGCAACCATTTGATCCCCGGCAGAAAGGGTGATGGAGTTGGAGATGACATACAACTGGCTCCCCGTCTCATCCCGCAGTACCAGGTCCTGCAGGTCCAGGTCGCTGGCCGAGAGGTTGTAGAGTTCGAACCACTCGCCCTGCTCATCGTCCAGTTCAATGGAGTCCTGCATCAGCTCGGTGAAGATGATTGAGCCCAACTCGATGCAGTCGTTGTCCGGAACCTCGTCACAGTCCTGGTCCGTTCCATCGCACAGCTCCCTCGCTCCGGGATGGGAATTGCCATCGGAATCGTCACAATCTCCACCGAGCGCCGTGTAGCCCGTTGGCTGGGAACACGAGTCCCAGGAGTCGTCCGGATCTCCGTAGCCGTCACCGTCCAAGTCCGCATACCAGGTGGCCGCGTCGACGGCGAAGTCGTCTTCCAGTTCGTTGCAGTCGTTGTCCAGCCCATCACAGTATTCCACCGCGCCGGGATGGACCGACGAGAGGGTGTCGTCGCAGTCGCCATAATCGTTCACGAACCCTGGAGGTTGGTGGCAACCCACCGTGAACGTACCCGACCACCCGTAGCCGTCCAGATCGAGATCCTGGTACCAGGTGACGGCATCCAGGGCATCGGGCTCGTCGATCTCGGTGTCGCAGTCGTTGTCGACTTCGTCGCAGTACTCGTCAGCTCCCGGGAAGATGGCTTCATCGGCGTCATCACAGTCCTGGAGGGACGTGGAGCGGGCCCTGTAGAGCCCGGCGGGATGGCAGAAACAACCTGGTTCCCCTACGCCAAAAGAGTCCCCGTCACTGTCCAGGTAGAAGTCTATGCAGCCGACGGCGTCGCGGTCGTTGGAATCATCATCGCAGTCGTCATCGAACCCGGTGGAACAGTCTTCCGGGAGCCCAGGGTTTGCCCCGGAGTTGTCGTCATCGCAGTCGCCTGGCTCGAAGCCCGGGGGAACACGGAAGGAATAGGACTCCAGGTAGTAGCCGTCGGAATCGAAATCACCGTCGTTGCCGTCGCAGTCGTCGTCGGTGCCGTCGTACCAGAACTCGGACATGCCCGGGTTCACGTGGGCGGGATCCTTACCGGTGGGAGAGAAGTCGTCCAGGTCGCTTCCGTCCATGCAGTCGTTTCCCACGCTGCCATCCCGCTGCTGGTAGAAGGCGACGTCGTATCCGTCACCATCAGCGTCGAAGTCGTCGTCCCCAGCACAATCCTGGTCGATGCCGTCGTACCAGGTATCGGAATCAGATCCCGGAAAGACATCATATGGTGAGAGTTCCGCGAAACCATTGAGAGCGGAGAAGGATTCGGCGTCTTCCGGGTCGTCCCAGCAGTCGCCCGCCTGGAAACCGGCAGGCAGTTCCATGGGGATGCCCCCCGCTTCTTCCACGCGCTCGTCGTAGTCCTGGACCCAGAATCCGTCGCCGTCCTGATCGCCGTCGTTGTCGTCGCAGTTTTCGTCAATCCCGTTGTACCAGGTTTCAGGCACGTCGGGGCTGTAGTAGATCTGCGGATCGCCGTCATCACAGTCCATGGATTCGCAAAACTCGGAACCAGCGCTGTAGCCGTCGCCGTCGGCGTCGCAGTCGTTGTCATCGCAGTCCTGGTCGGTGCCGTCATACCAGGTCTCCACGGCTCCGGGGTGTATGGCGGAGGCGGGCTCGTCGGCGTAGTTGTAGCTGTCCAGACCTCGCCTGAGAGCAGGATCGTCCACGCAGTCGCTGCCGAACTCCAATTCATCGGAGCCATCGGACACGCGGTGGGGATAGTCGTCGGTCTGCCATCCGTCGGCATCAGCATCGAAGTCGTCGTCACCGGCACAGTCCTGGTCCACTCCGTCGTACCAGGGATCCACTGCTCCGGGGAAGACCAGGGACGCCCCCGGTTGAACCCAGTCAAGCTCGTTGCCGAGACTGTCCAATCCCTGTATGACCTGTTGTCCAGGCAGTAACTCCAGGGGATCGTCCCAACAATCGCCTTCAGGCAGCGTTCCGGAATCCGCCACGCCCAGCGTCGGAAGTCCTGCGTAGCCCGGTGCCACGTAGCCATCGTGGTCAGCGTCGTAGTCGTCGTCACCGGCACAGTCCTGGTCCACTCCGTCGTACCATGTCTCGGTGGCCGACGGATTGATCTGGTCCCCGGACAAGGCACTTCCGACAGGCCCGTCGGGAGAATCCCAGCAATCGCCGTTCAGGGATGACAGACCGTCCCCGTCCCGGTCCACGGCCAGCCATCCGGGAACACAGGCGAGAACTCCCATCATCAACGGAAAAGCAAGGGCTGAAGGCATGACACACCTCCGCAGTCTGGCCTCGGCCTACAGACGAGAACCTGATTCTACCATTGCTCACAGGTTCCCTCTCCAGTTTCATCATGCAGGCTCCCGCGGGGACAAGGTCGTCCCGGAGGGGCCATCTGAATGGACCCGTGCTGAAAGAAAAGGGCAAACGTGGGAGCCCCGCGATAATACGACCACTCTGAGGGGATTAACATGCAACGCTGCGGGTTTGTGTGAGCCCGTCGGACCGTCCGACCCCAAGTGCCATTGGAGCGGAATCCATGATTACTGTCGAAGACCTGAGTAAACGATTCGGTACGACCCTGGCGGTACACGACATCAGTTTCACCATTCAGAAAGGCGAAGTCGTGGGCTTTCTTGGGCCCAACGGCGCGGGCAAGACCACGACCATGCGCATCCTGGCGGGCAGCCTGGGCGCCACCTCGGGGCATGCCATAATAGACGATCTGGATGTGTTCAAGCATCCACGAAGGGTCAAGCGGCGAATAGGCTACCTGCCCGAACGGCCGCCGCTGTACGGCGGAATGACCGTCGAGTCCTTCATCCGTTTCTCGGCCAACATAAAGGGCGCTTCCGAGCCGAACGCCGCCACCAGGCAAGTACTCCACCGGGTGGGCCTCCAACAGATGTCCCATCGCCTGATAGGGCATCTCTCCAAGGGCTACCGCCAGCGGGTTGGCCTGGCCCAGGCCTTGGTGCACGATCCCGACGTACTCATCCTGGACGAACCCACATCCAACCTGGATCCGGCCCAGCGCGTGGAAATCCGTGATCTCATCCAGGAGTTGGCTGAAGGTGATCGAACCGTGATCCTGTCCACCCACGTCCTTTCCGAGGTGGAAGACATCTGCGAAAGGGTGATAATCATCGACCGTGGACGCCTGCTGACCACTGACCGTATCGACGCCCTGGCCAGGGAAACCAGGCGTATCAAGTTGCGGGTGGCTCGCAGGGAGCCCGAACTGGCAGATCGTCTGGCTTCGTTGAGCGGAGTGGTCGAAGTACACGAGGAACCCGATGGGCGATTCACGTTACTGACGGAACACGACATCCGCGCCGACATCGCTCGCTTCGCCTGCCAGTACGATCTCCTGGAGCTTACGGGCCAGGAACGCCTGGAAGATGTCTACCTTCGGCTCATTTCGGGCAGCGGGCCGGACGACCCCGAAACAACCGGCACCCAGGAACCCGTTTCTTCGGAACAACAGACCTGAGAGAACACAATGCGGAACATTCTGGTCCTTTCGAAGCGCGAATTGCAAGCCTACTTCACCTCTCCCACGGGCTGGCTCTTCCTATGCGCCTTCCTGGTCATCACCGGCTTCTTCTTCGCGTCGATGGTGGGCTACTACGCCATGCAGACCACCGAGTTGGGAATGGGCTCCTATTCACAGGACCAATTCGACATGGGCGAGTACCTGGTGGCCCCCTTCTTCGCCAACACCAGCGTAATCCTGTTGATGCTCTGCCCGGCCCTGTCCATGCGCCTCTTCGCCGAAGACCGCAAGCAAGGTTCCCTGGAGTTGTTGCTCACCTCACCCATAAGCACCTTCGAAATCGTCATGGGCAAGTACCTGGGCAGCATGGGCTTCGTGCTGATCATGCTGTTGGCGACGGCTCACTACCCCATCATGCTCTACTGGCTGGGTGAACCCGATACTGGCGTTGTCTTCAGCAGCTACCTGGCCATGCTCCTCCTGGTTGGCTCCTTTATGGCCGTGGGGCTGCTCACCAGCGCCTTCACCGACAACCAGGTGGTGGCCCTGGCCATCAGTTTCAGCCTGCTGTTGCTGTTCTGGGTGATAAGCTGGGCCGACAACTCCGGCAGTGGTTCCATGGGTGATGTCCTCTCCTATGTCAGTATGCTCTCCCACATGGAACAGCTCGGCAAGGGATTGGTCCACCTCAAAGACATCGTCTACTACCTGTCATTCATCGGCGTTGCCCTCTTTGCCACCCAGCAGCGTGTCGAAGCCTTCAGGTGGAGGTAGAAATGCAGCGCTACGCATGGATACCTGGAATCGCCGGATTTCTCTGTATCATCGTTTTCCTGGTGTACCGCCAGGCCTACTCCGACTGGAACGTGTGGGCGGGCCTCACGGGCGGCGCCGGGATCATCCTTCTGCTGGTCTACGCCTACCTGGACCGCCTCAGGCTCGAAGACACCGCCGGCAGCCGTGCATTTCGCTACAGCTCGGGGGCCTTCCTGCTGGTGCTCATCGCCCTCGCCCTGGGCGTGGCCGTCAACGTACTGGCCAACCGCTACGACAAACGATGGGACGTGACCTCCTCGAAGCGCTTCACCCTTTCGGAACAGACCATCAAGGTTCTTCAGGGCCTGGACAAAAAAGTGCAAATCGCGGCCTTCTTTCCCGCTGACTCTGCTGAAGAAAGCGCGTTCAAGGACCTCGTGGAAGGCTATCGCCTGTACAGCCCCCTTCTTGAACTGGACTACCACGATCCCTTGAGTGAACCCCTCCTGGCCCAGCAGTTCGAGATCACCAGCCAATATGGTACCGTGGTGCTGCTGTCCGGCGACGACAAGCAACGCCTGGAGACAACCTTCGATGAAGAAGCCCTCACCAACGCCATCATCCGGGTCACCGCCGGAGTCCGTCACGACATCTGTTTCACAGATGACCACGGGGAGCTGGACCTGGACGACGACTACGATCTCCAGGGACTCGGTATAGCGGTTTCCAAGCTCGAGGGGCAGAACTACCAGGTAGAAAAGGTATCCCTGCTCCGCGAAGGTGGAGTTCCCGACCGCTGTGAGGTGCTGGTTGTGGCTGCCCCCAGCGTCGATCCGCTTCCCGTGGAACGGGAATTGCTGGCCGCCTACCTGAAACGGGGCGGAGCGGTCTTCATGATGCTGGAACCCCTCATGGCCGAAGCCACTGCCAGGGATCTTGCCCGTTACGGCCTGGTACTGAAAAACGATCTGATCCTTGAAGACAACCCCGAGGCTCGCAGCATCGGCCTGGATCCATCCTTTATCATCGTGGGTCCCCAACAGCTCGATTTCCACCCCATCACCACCGGCCTCAAGGCTGGCCTGCTCCTGCAAACGGTCCGGTCCGTGGCAAAGTCCGACGAAGTTCCCACTGGCCTGGATATCCAGGTACTGGCCAGGACCACCTCATCCGCCTGGGCAGAGACCAGCCTGGACGGCAACGTGGCCGCTCAACCAGACCCCGCCCAGGATATCGTGGGTGATGTGCCGCTCATGGCCGTGGCAGAGATATCCGATCCCGACGCCATCTCCGTAGCCGATGCAAACATTCTGCCATCGTCCACCTCGCTCCCAGTGAAGATGGCCCACACGCCCGCCGACTCCCAACCAGCCGACCGGGACCCCGCAAAGGCAACGCCACCCGAAAACAAGCCCGCTTCCCCCCGGGAACAGGCCGCCGGCCAGACCGCCGACTCCCAGGAAGACGGGCGGCCCCTGGAAGATGCTACATCCCAGCCCCAGGACGAATCCCAGGAGGAACAGCAATCAGGAAAACTCGTGGTTGTGGGTGATGCCTCCTTCGCCACCAATCAACTCATCATCCAGGGGATGAACCAGGACCTCTTCCTCAACACCATCGCCTGGCTGGTGGGAGAAGAAGACCAGGTATCAATTCGGCCCAACGAAGCAGCGAAAAGCACTCTTCAGATGAACATGGCCCAGGGCGTGTTGTTGTGGTTCCTGGCCATCCTGGGTGTGCCGGGTCTGGCGCTGGCGGGTGCCATCGGCACGTGGATTCATCGGCGTAGACTGTAGTCCTGCTGGAAACCCCCAACTGCCGGTAATCCAGCAGATCTGCTTGGCCTCCGGGGACTCCCCAGAATACATTCACTGGTCTCGACCTGCCTGGAACCCAGTGAAGGAGATATCGTGTCGGACACCATCTACCTGGACAACGCTGCCACCTCGTTCCCCAAACCAGAAGTGGTACGCCACGAGATGAGCAGTTTCTGCAGGGAGTCGGGAGTCAACCCCGGCCGCTCCGGCTGCGATCTGGGTCTTAGAGCGGAATCCATGGTGTTGGGCACCAGGAAGAAGCTGTCCGCGTTCTTCAACCCGAGTCTGGTGGATCCTGCTTCCGGAAAAACCAGCAAGGATCCCAACCATCTCTGTTTCACGCCCAACGCCACCGCGAGCCTGAACCTCATCATCAACGGAACCCTGGACAGGGGTGATCACGTTGTCTCCACCATCATGGAACACAACTCGGTGATAAGGCCCATCAACCACGCCGTACAGGACAGGGGCGTCCAGGCCACCTGGGTGGGAGCCGACCCTGAAGGCTACGTGGACCCTGAGGACATCCGGCGGGCCATCAGGAAAAACACGGCCCTCGTCATCGTCAACCACGCATCCAATGTGCTTGGCGTGGTCCAGGACATCGAAGCCATGGGAGCCATTTGTCGGGAGGAAGGCATACCCTTCGCGGTAGACGCCGCCCAGACCGCTGGCGTGCTCCCCATCGACATGGCGCGCATGAACATCAGCTTCCTGGCCTTCACCGGGCATAAAGGCCTCTTCGGTCCAACTGGAATTGGTGGAATCTGTGTCGCCGATGGCGCCGAGATCCGTTGCTCGCTGTACGGTGGCACCGGAGTACGCTCCGCCCACCCCCTCCACATAGACGACTGGCCCCACCGCCTGGAAGCAGGCACCCAGAACCTTGGAGGAATTGCTGGACTCAGCGCCGCCCAGGACTGGATCGCCCGGCGTGGCATCGAATCCATCTACCAGCACGAGATAGCCCTCCTGGAAATGCTCTTGCACGGCCTCCAGCGCATACCCGGAGTCACCATCTACGGGCATACTCGCACGGAGCGGCGAGTTGCGGTCTGTTCCTTCAACATAGAAAACCGCATGCCCGCAGAAGTGGGAACATTCCTGGACGTGGACTACAATATCCTCACCCGCACGGGCCTGGAATGTGCCCCACTGGTACACAAGCACATCGGCACTTTTCCCCTTGGCACGGTGCGTTTCTCCATAGGTCCGTTCAACACCCTGGACCACATCGAAGCCGCCATCGAGGCCGTTTCCCAGATCGCGGCCCAGTAGCCCGGAACGCCACTTTTCAAGCAACTCTGCCGGTACATGGCCCGGAGTTGGAAACCCATGGCCTGGGGCCGGAATGCCACCCCTGCGCCGGCCAATCGACAACAAGACATGGGGCCCTCAGCAGCCCCGGGCGTGGACTATCCCACCTTTTCCCCGTTGATGAATATCTCGGATGCCAACTCTACCGAGGGGGAGAGCGTCGCGCTGACACCACAGTAGCGTTCTTCGGAAAGCTGCACCGCTCGCTCCACACGGTCGGAGGGAATGTCCTGGCCGGTGAAGAAGTAGCGAATGACGATCTTTTCGAATTTCTTGGGATGGCTGTCGGCCAGATCTGCATCGGCGGAGACCTGGAAGGAGTCCAGCGGTACGCGCATCTTGGCAAGGATGGAAATCACGTCCATGGCGGTGCAGCCCGCCAGCGATGTGAGCGTGAGGCCCTTGGGCTTGGGACCCAGGTTCCTTCCTCCAACGGACTCGCCGGCATCTATGGTGAAGGTGAAGCCGTCCAGGTGCGCCTCGAAGGCCATGCCGTCTTTCCACACTACTCTGCTTTCCATTTGAAGCTCCTTTCTCCAGGGAATTTGTAATCCAGGGCCTGACTTCTACATGAGCCATCTGGCTCCATTCTTGTCACCCGGTTGGCAGCCGGTGGCGAAACACCGGCGCCAGCATTCACAGCTTGCCCTGCCATGCCGACTACTCGATGTAGCCCAATGCCTTGAGACCTTCCATGGCTGCCGCCGAGGGTGCAGACCTGGTGTTGAGCAGTTGATCCTGCTGATGGTGCTCCCGCAGATAGTCAACGAATCCCGCGGATACCTGTGGCAGGTCCAGTGCCAGGTTCCGGGTTTCGCCGGGATCACGAATCACGTCGTACAGTTCCTGCTGTCCGTTCTCACGGCTGATGAACCGCCAGTTCCCATCCACCACCAGGCGCGACGGGATGCCAAAGGTGTTGTTTTCGCTGATCCTGGGGGCGCCCTGTTGTTGGACACCGTTCATGATCTCCACCAGTGATACGCCCTCATCAAGAGCACCGCCCCCGTCCAGGGGAATACCAGCCAACTCGAGAAGGGTGGGGCCAAGGTCGATGAGACCGACGGGCTGGGAAAGAACTCGACCCGCCGGTACGCTACCGGGCCACCAGAGGATCAGTGGAACATGGGTGACCTCCCTGTAGTAGTCGTGGGCGTGCTCGAAGCCCCCGTGTTCCCAGAACTCCTCGCCATGGTCCGCGGCGAAGGCCACCAGCGGCGGGTCCTTCCTGGACCTGATGCCACGCATCAGCAACCCGATCTGCTGGTCCACGTAGGCAACCTCGGCCCTGTACAACTGGCGAATGCGCTCCTGTTCCCTCTTGTCCAGCCGGATATCTCCGGCTCGCAGCGCGTGCACCGCGGAGAAACGTTCACCCACGAGAGCACCATCAGGAGAGAGAGCCACGGTACCAGCCAACTCCACCAACATCGAGTTGTCGGTGCTGGCCTCGGGATGCAATTCCCATGGAGCATGAGGATCGATGAAGTGAAGCCACAAAAAGAGCGGAGCATCTCCCGGTTCGTCCAACCACTGTTCTGCCTTTGCACGAATGCTCTCTGCACGATCATCCATGATCCACGAATCCGGAACCAGGCGCAACACCAGGGCGGCAAGGGGAACCTCGCGCAGCACGCTGAAGGACTCGGCTTCGATGGAGGGGTTCAAGAAGCGCTGGAATCCCTGATCCAGGCCGAAGAAGCTGGATGCCCAGGGATTACCCACGACAGCCGCCGTCCTGTAGCCGGCGTCGCGAAAGCGTTCGGCCAGAGTCTCTACCCGGGAAGGAAGAGGGCTCCGATGTGCAAAACGCAGCTTGTCCAGTTGCTGGCCAACACCGGTCTTGTACACTGGAAGTGCAGAATGGAGCGATGCGAGGCTGGGGAGGGTCCATGGAGCCGGTGCCACCGCCCGCTGGAAGAGAGAACCTTAATGAGCCAGGGAGTCGATGTTGGGAGTAGATTCCACCGATTTGGAGTATGCGCCAAGGTAGTCCGCCCGAAGTGCGTCCACCGTGATGAGCAGTACATCCGGGGAGCCCGGAGGGGCTGGCCTGCCCGGTTTCGGCTCCGTTGCGTTGGTGAAATTGAACAGTGCGAAGCCGCCTGAATAGACCATGAACCCGGCTCCGGAAACCAGGAGCAGCAGGCCCACCCAGGCCCCGCGCCGAACAGCGCCATGCTCCGGCAGCGGGAGGCGCCGGCTCAACATGAAGGCAGCCCAACACGCCAACAGCGCCAGACCCAATGCCACGGATCCTGCCATGACGCCGTCTTCCACAAGAGGCGCCAACAGTTCCAGAGCTGGCTTCCACGTGGCCGTTGTCAGCGCAATCTCGGCACAGGCGGCAATGATGCCGTCGTTTTCATGGGGTCTGGCCAGGAAACCCCGAGATCTGACAAACATGTAGGGCCACATCAACAGCAGCCAGACAACACCCGACACCACTCCGAAACCGATGATGCCCAGCGACACCAGTGCGCCTGACAGCAGCGCATGGTGAAGGTACCAGGCACAGAGCCCCTGCCAGGCGCCCAGTGTGGTTCCGAAGAACAGAACCGGGGCAGCCCACTTCCTGATGCCACGGACACCCCATCCTCTGCCCCGATTGGTTCTGTGGGCAGGCATGTTCACGTCAATGGAAAACGGAAAACGGGATGGATTCGCAACCACCGGGCGCTCTTCAGGCGTCGAGACAATGGCCCAGGAGCCGTCGGGAAAGAACCCAAACGGCTCGCCAGGAGATCAGGCAAGAATCTGCTGGAGTTTCATGGCCAGCCCCAGGTCGCTGGCCTTGAGCTTTCCCAGCATGAAGAGCTGTGTGGCCACTGCCGGGTTGGTCATGACCTTTTCCCAGTTTTCCTTGTTCACCGTGATGACACATCCGGCGTTTTCGGTGGGGCCTTCCGTGACTCTGCCCTCATCCAGGAGATCGACGGTCCAGATCCCTGCTCCCTCGATGTCGAATTGAAAAACCGCGTGGACCGATTCCACCAGATCGGGATCGGAAGCGATCTTCGCCGGTAGGATCTCGTTGAAGTATTCCAGTGTATCTGCCATGGTTTTCTCGCTTTCTGGGTGTTTATCGCCTTTCAGGGGGGTGAAAGGGCGAAGGATTGAAGAGTGATGCGGTGCACGGCGAGCGAATACCCCAAAGAGCCGACATCGGGATCATGCCGATTCGCCCATGCGCTGCGTGTTCGTTCGGCCCTACGAGTGGCATCGTGCGCAGGTATTAATCCCCTGACCGCTCGCGGGCAAAAGCTCCTTCCAGCCCAGCCGCTCTCAGACGAGCGTTGACATGGGCGGCGCACATTTCCACCTGCACCACCTTGCTGCGCGACTTCTCGCCCCACACGATCCTCAGTTGGCCCGAGGGAATACGCAGCACAGTTCTGGCCAGAAGACGGATGACGCGCCTGTTGGCAGCACCCTTGCGGGCCTGGGCCCGCACGCGAACCTTGAGAGAGCCGTCGTCCGTGACTTGGATACTGTCGCGACCAGCTCCTGGTACCACCCTGATGGCCACGGTACAGCGGCCGGACTTTTCAGCCATTGCCAGAACCATCACCCGGGTTGGCGGAGCGTCGTTCCCGGGGGGCGGAGAAGCCGTCGTGCTCGCCCGGTTCCATCTGCGAAATGAGGTTGACCTGCGACTCCAGGAATGCCCGCATACGCGCAACCTGCTGGCTACGAGCCGATTCCAGGCGCAAAACCTGCTCCAGTACCTTCCGGTATTCGTCGTGTGCAGCGGCCAACACCTGCTCGGCTTCGATTCGCGCTTCGCCCACGATCACATCGGCTTCCCGGTGGGCACCCCGACGAACGTCGTCGGCGAGCTGCCTTGCCAGGATCAAGGTGTCCTTGATGCCTTGTTCTGCTTCCCGGAGAGTGGCGATCTCGTTGTCACGAGCCACAAGCACCTGCCTGAGACGTTGGTTTTCCTTCAGGGCTTCTTCGAGGCTTTCCCGGAGTTCTTCGAGAAAGCCTCGAACTTCTGCCTGGTCGAAGCCCTTCTTGACCAGCCTGAACTCTTTCTGGATGATGTCCAGCGGTGTGACCCTCATGGGGCATTGTCCTCCTGGTTGTCGATGCCTTGCGCAGCAGCGTCAACCTTTCCACCCGCGCCCATGGAACCAGTGTCGTAGCATGGCCTGCTGCCGGCGAAAAGCAGCCCGCCGCACACCATGATAACCCATCTTCCACAGCCACGACCCGGCCCAGCGGCGAAAGAGGAGCGGTTCTCCAGCAAGCGGCTCCTTCAATGATTGGATACCAGCACGGTATCACCCTGGAACACCGCGATGTCGGCTTTTCCGTAGAGAGCCTTTAGACGCTGCCGCAGCTCTCTGGGTGGCAGGTGTTCATCTACCAGCAACGCCACATCGTCGTGAAGGGCATCCAGTGGCGCGGATGATGAAACCAGGATCAACTCGTCGGCCAGAGCCACCAGCATGTAGTCACCCGCACCGGTGGCAAGAGAGGCCTTCTCCGCCTTTGAAGTACTTTCGAGCCTGGCCTCCACCCGGTCCCCATCCACCGTGTAGGCATAGACATAGGCTTCGTCGTCTACGTCGAAACGAACCGTGATGCCGCCACCCCCCGGATGTACGCGGGTCGTGAGAGGGTAGCTGGCGGGTGGGCTGTCAGGGATCAACACCAGAACACCGGCGGCCAGAGCCAGCATTCCCACGCCTATGGCGGTGGACCATAGACGAGCTACGTTGGGCGGAGGAGGCAGTGGGGCGGGAAGAACCCGAATCTCGTCCACTTCTCCCCAGGTTCGAGAACGGCTGGCATCCAGCGCCTTCACAGGGGCAGGGCCGGCCACGGCCCACCTGCCCCAGAAGCCCGGCGCCTCGGCAATCCCGCCACGAAGCTGGTCCCTGGGTGGCAGGCCCATGCGCACGCGCTTTTCGATGATCTGACGCCAGTTCCGGACCCTGTTCAAATCCACCAGTACCGAGTCATGCTCCACGGCTCTTGCGCCGCTGCCCAGAGCAGCCACCATGGCCTGGCGGTGACACCTGAACCTGGGAAGAAAATGTAGAGCCAGGACTCGCAGCCGTTGCCGTTCAAAGGGAAAATCTGAAGGTGCTTCCAGGTCGGCGTGGCTTAGAATTCCGGCCCGAATCAGGCGAAGCATCCGTGCGCAGCGTGGGCAATCGTCGATGTGTTCCCTGGCTTCCCTTCCGGGGAGTCCCTTCGCCGCGTTCAGCGGCGTCTGGTGGAGCAGTCGAGCCGGTGGCGGACAGGCGGCGCCGCTTGCATTGGCGATTCTTGCCAGGAGAGCGTCCAGCCATGCCACGCGGAGCGGCGCCTGATGGCCGGTTCTGGCCGAGACCTCGGCTCGTGCGAGCATGCGTAGACCATCCATTGCGGCCTGGACTGTGGATGGGTCCAGGCTGTAATCCATGGCAAGCCTGGAAGTGGAAAAACCATCTCCGAAAACCAGTCTCAGCACGACGAGGGCAACGTTGTCGCAGGCCTTTTCGATGGAGTGGCGCCAGTGGATGTCTACCTGCGGTGGGAGCGAGTCTGAAGAGGCACCCCCCAGGTATGAAGCCGTTCGCGCCCGAGCCAGGAAATCACGCAGCAGCTCGCTCGCGAGGTCCTCGACAACGGAGAGGTCACCTGGTGAAGGCAGTGAAAGGAACACATGCCGCCTGGCTTCTGCCAACAGTGCAGGAGCTACGCGCAGGCCGGCGGTCCGCAGGTCCCAGGCGACGCGCACCGTGACGGCGCGCCAGAGCAAGTTCGGATCAGAAGCGAATTCCAGGTCAACCATGTCAACGGTCCCGAATCAGCAGGCCTGAGCTGGAACTACCGCCCCTGCCGCAAGAGAAGCTGCTCCCACAGCTTTAATAACCATAGCACGGAACTCGTGTGCGATATCCCGGGAATTCCTGGTGGGTTCCCATCATCTTTGCCGCCGTCACGAAAAACGCCGGCCCATGCCACGGCGGCCGGCTTTCCGCAGCAGGCACAAACCTTCCCGACGGCTCTTGCCGCCATCATCACGCTGCCCACGCCTGCCTTGTCCAGCAGCCCGCGGATCTGCCCCCACCTGGTCTTGTCAAGCCGCTTCGTGGCGCCTTCCCTGGTCGTGTACCGATTCCAGGAGCATTTCATTCACCGTGACCGACGTCGCCAGCTCGGCGATTTCCTTGTCGCCATATACATCGAGGTATTCTTCGTAGATGCGCAGGACAAGATCACCCAGGGTACTGATTCTGTCTTCGCTCATCACAGCCTCCCATGAGCCAGCCTCCTTGGCTACTCACCCGCTCTGCTGGCTTTGGCGCCCGGGCTTCGCGAGGAAGCCCGGGTCGCATAAAGTCAAAGCAAGAATCAAGCCAACTGTGGCAACGTTCTACTGCTCATCTGGAAGGATGTGGCATTCGCTGCTCCTTCCGAGAGTCCAACGACTCTCAGCAATATGTTCGGTAGTTTCCTGCTGGACTTTAGATGGTAATCTCGTTTTCCTGGGCACGAAGGACAATCCACTGGCGCGGCCATCCGTGGCACCTGCAATGATCGGCAGGAGGGAGAACACTGAAAAAGGTTGTTCCATTTTTTGTACTGCTGTAAAGTATATTGAACAACCACTGCTGCTGTGCCGTTCCCCGCGGGTTCAAGACAGGGCCGAGGCGAAGGTGAGCAGATGGACCGCGGCAGCTCCGGAGTCCAACAATACACTGGCGCAGGTGGACGCGGTGGCTCCGGTCGTGGCAACGTCGTCCACCAACAGCAGGACGGACCCCGATTCTACGCTGCCCCTCCTCTTGATGGCGCCAGCAATGTTCAAGATCCGCTCCTTCCGGGCAAGACCTGCCTGGGGCAGGGAGTGAGCATGCGCCAGGTACCTTCTACACGGAAGACCCATGGCCCGGGCAAGAGTCCTGGAAAACGCCCATGGCAGGGAAAAGCCGCGTCGGAGGTTACGCATGTACGTGGAGGGTACGGGAACGAGCGCGTCTACGAAGCCCAGGCTGGAGGCAGCAGCCCGCGCCAGGATCCGGGACATCTCCCGGATCAGCAGTGGCTGCGCTCCATACTTGGCGCAGCGCACCAGTTGCCCCCCCATCCCCTTGTAGGGCAACAGGAACCACGAGCTGCGTATATTGGCGGGAGCATTATCCACAGCCCAGACCTGCCGGGGAATGGCATCCTGGCAACTGGAACAAAGGCGTGAAGCGGGGCTGGCCGGTTCACCACACAATGCACAGGATGGCAACAGCAGCGCATCCATGACAAAGGCCGAGTCCTGCCGGAACATGCTCACCGTTCTTTTCACGCCCTACCCTCCTTCCAGTCCTTCCAGCATCGACAAACCTCGACACCCGCCAGGTGATGTCAAGCCCTTGCGGAACCACGAATGAACCACCTGTGGCAATATCGTCTGCTTGGTCAATGGTGGTAAGGATGCCTGTTCATGATGGTGAGCGCCCTGTAGATCTGCTCGTACAGCAACAACCTGGCCAGCTCGTGGTTCATGACCATTGGTGAAAGAGAGAGAGACAGATCAGCAGCGGCTCTGGCCTGTGGGCCGTGACCGTAGGGGCCGCCCACGCAAAACACGAGCCTCTTGCAGCCAGCAAGGGAGTAGTTCTGAACAGCGGTGCTGAACTGGAGACTGTCCAGGCCACGCCCCCGTTCATCCAGCAATACCAATCGATCCCCTGCTCGTAGCAGCTTCAGCACCCGACGGCTTTCCTCGAAACACACACGATCCAAGTCGCCCCGAAAGGGCACAGGTCTTACCCGTTGCTCGTCCAGCGGCAGAAAACCGCGGATCCGCCGGGAGTACCGATCCACTCCCTGCTGAACCCAGGACGTGCTCCTCTTCCCCACCACCAGTACGAGGATCTTCAAGTCGTCCCCAGAGTCGCTCTTTCAGGCCGTGGATGCCGATAGCCTTTCCTGTGGCGTATTCATCGAAAGGTCGATGCGGGGAGCGTCGGTCCACAGACCCTCAAGGTCGTAGAAGGGACGCTCGTCCTCATGGAACACGTGCACCACGAGATCTCCAAAATCCAGAAGAACCCATCGGCAGGCTTCCAGTCCTTCCACCCCTCCTGGCAGATAGTCCAGCTTGGTTCTCAAGTCGCTACAGATGTTATCGGCGATTGCCCGTACCTGCCTGCGATTCGTTCCATGGGTGATTATGAAAAAGTCACTGTAGGGCACAAGTCCACGTACATCCAGAACCACCAGGTTTTCGGCCTTCTTGGACTGTGCCGAAAGAGCCGCCTGTTTGACGAGAGCTAGTGAATCGATGATTTGGTCCTCCTTTTAAGGGTGTTCGTTCGCTGGAGGTTTCCGGAAGATCCCGACACTCGGTCCGACTTCCATGCCATATTGTAGCACAGGAACAGCAAGTTGGTTCCATGTCTGCTCCCGGATTTCCGGCCGCTGGGGATTACCTGTTCCTGGCTGCTCCTTTGCGCTTTCTTGAGGGAACGCGTATTCCTTGAGGTTCTCCGAATCTTGTGCGCCTGAGCTTCAAGGAAACATGCCTGAGTTCATCTTCTCGGCCCCAGGGGCGCCAGGTGCCATTCACTTCGGCAAGAAGCCGAACAGCGCTGGCTTCGTCCAACCACAGATCCCCATCGAGAGAGACCAGTCTTGGTTGGCGTGCTTCCCCGGCGTCCTGGGGAAGCAGCGACACCCGGTAGCGGCGCGCCCGCCTCCCCTCGATGATGCCCTTCCCCGCCTCGGAGAGAAGCACGTTGTCAAGGAATGGTTCCAGAGCGTCATGCCATACGTTCCATGAACGCCGCAGCTCCATGCGGTAGGGCTCGGTATCTCGCTGTTTTCCATACCTGTCACCCGACGAGAGAGCCCAGGTAGTACCATCCACCACCACGACATCAGTCACCAGGCTCGCGTCCACCGTACGCCGCAGTCGGAAGTCGTCCCACCCCTGCCAGAGGATCTCCGTGTCGTGTTGGACTTCGGTGTAGGTTCCATCCGGGGCTTCGAACCTACGTATACAGGTTGCTTCCAACCTGTGGGCCCCCAGTCTGGTCACGCTGTCGAAGGTGAGCTGGTCAGAGACCTGTGGCAGGGTCGGTGACTGATCCTCCCAGTTCCCATCGAAACACCCAGGTACCGAGAACGTGAGCAGTTGGAGAGCACACGCCAACTTGAAGCCACTGGTCTTCAACTCTCCCCCCCGGGATGGGGAAACCGGCGGACATGTTCTTTCCAGGGGGTGGGTCCTTGATCAGGCCTGCAACCCAAGCCACACCTCGTCCAATAGTTCTTTCAATCCGGCTCTGGTCACCGCTGACAACAACCATACCTTTTTCCCGGTCGATTCCTCCAGATCCACTGCGATTGCCTGGGCTTCTTCACGGGGTAGAACGTCGATTCTGGAGAGTACAAGGATTTCCTTGCGCAAGCTCAATGATGGATCGAAACGTTCCAACTCTTCCCTCAGCACTCGATATCTTTGTGCCGGTCCGGGCATTCCCTCCGCAAGTGCAGAGACCAGGTGGATTATCAACCTGGTTCTCTGGACATGACGCAGGAACCTGTGCCCCAGGCCAGCCCCCGAGGCAGCTCCCTCGATGAGCCCCGGGATGTCTGCTATGACCCAGCTCCCCTGGATACCCCTGTCCACCACGCCGAGGTTGGGCACAAGAGTGCTGAAGGGGTAATCCGCAATACGGGGACGCGCCGATGAAACCGACGCAACCAGCGTGGACTTGCCGGCGTTGGGAAAGCCCACTACGCCGACGTCAGCCAGCAGGCGGAGTTCCAGTCCCAGGAGGCGCTCTTGGGACGGCCCGCCCGGTGTGGCTTTCCGAGGCGTTCTGTTGGTGGAGGACCTAAAGGACAGGTTGCCCTTGCCAGCCCATCCCCCCCTGGCCACCAGCAGCTCGGCACCGGGTTGATCCAGATCGGCCAGCAGTTCCCCCAGTCCTGCGTCGTACACAAGGGTGCCGACCGGCACCTGCACGACCAGGTCTCTCCCGCGCCGGCCCGTCCGTTGCCTGGGCCCGCCATCGCGACCGTTCTCGGCCCTGTAAAGCCTGCTGGTGCGGAAATCGGCCAAAGTTCCCAGGCCTTCTCTTGCCCTGATGAACACAGAGCCACCGGGCCCGCCGTCTCCACCATCCGGTCCACCGAAGGGAACGAACTTCTCCCGGCGAAACGAGACACAGCCAGATCCGCCGCGCCCGCTGACGACCCGTATCTCTGCTTCATCCAGAAACCTGGTACTCACGTCCACCTGCCCGGTCTGGCACCGGATTCAACAAGGTCATGGGAAGCGTACACCGATCCGCCGGTAGGCTGTCACCCGTGGCTGACACGATACGTGCCTTACTACAGTTGGTGCTGGCCCCGGGCGACGGCTTCCTGATCCATGGCATTTGCGGCAGGATAGACCGAGACTCGCCTGCGCCCGCCGCGAAAACGCTCGAAACGGACCTGGCCGTCTACCAGTGCAAACAGAGTCCAATCCCTGCCTACGCCAACATTTCGCCCGGGATGGAAATGGGTGCCCACCTGCCGAACGATGATGTTGCCCGCACGGACCACCTGGCCATCGTGCCTTTTCACACCCCTGAACTTGGGCTTGGAATCACGACCGTTCCTTGAACTTCCCTGGCCCTTTTTATGTGCCATCTGTTCCTCGCTCTCAGACCTGGATGCCCACGATCTGCAGGGTTGTGTAGGAATGGCGGAAACCCACCTTTCGGCGAGTACGCTTACGCCGGCTGTACTTGAAGGCGATGACCTTCTTGCCTCGGCCATGGTCAAGCACCCTGGCGTGTACCTGGGCTCCGGATACGTACGGGGTTCCGATACGCAGTTCGTCGTCTTTGACGAGAAGTACGCGGTCCAGCACCAGATCTTCTCCTGGTTCCAGGCCGAGACGGTCTACTCTGATAGACTCACCGGGACTGACGCGGTATTGCCGTCCTGAGGTTTCAACAAGGGCGTACATGGGCAAGTCCTCTTCAAGCCAGGCTCCAACCCGGCATGGAAAACAATGGTCGTGCAACGGGTGCTCATCACGCACAGCGCACAGGTCACGGCCACATAGAAGATTTGCTCCGAGATGTCAACACCTGGGAGACATCAACTGCCATTTCCGTCCGGAACTCGTACCAGGACCATCATGCAACCCGGGCACCCAGAGCAGCTCTCAAGCTGTCCAGCCTTGCAAGCACCTTGCGAGACTCCATCTTCTGGTACTCCGCCGGCAGCATCCGCCTGGCGGAAGCTTCGAATACCGCGAGCATCTCCATGAATTCCAACATTCGTTCGTCCCTGCTGGGGATTACGTCCTCAAGTGCTTCAAGCAAGTCGCCCTGAGCCAGCTCCTCGCGTTCGTTCTGCCAGGCCACCCTGGATGCCGCCAGTAGCACCGCCTCCAGCTCAGCACCGGAATAACCCCTGGTACCCTTGGCCAAAGGCTCCAGGTCCACCCCCTCTTCCATGACCAGCGAGTTCTTGCGAACCAGGGCCTCCAGGATCAGAAGCCTCTCGGATGCGTTCTCCGGGAAGAAGAACGGGATCTTCAGGTCGAAGCGACCGGGACGCTTCAGATCGGTGTCCAGCTTGTCGGGCCTGTTGGACATCATGAGGATCACTACCCTGCCCCGGTGGCTGGTGTCGCTCATGAATTCCTTCAGGCGGGCCACCACGCGACCGGAGGTCCCACCGTCACCCTCACGACCAGCCGACAAGCTGCGGTCAGCCTCGTCGATTATGAGCAGCACGTAGCCCAGGGCATCCACCACGTGCAGAATTCGCTCCAGGTTCCCCTCGGTGGAGCCGACCCATTTTTCGCGAAAGTTCTTGAACTTGATGCAGGTCAAACCGCTTTCACGAGCAAAAGCCTCGGCGACGTAGGTTTTCCCGGTGCCCATGGGCCCCACGAAGATAATCCCCATTGGTACCCGGTTACGCCTCCCTTCCTTGATGGCTGCCGCCACCTGGAGCAGGTCCCCCTTGATCCTGTCCATCCCCCCCACAAAGGAAAAATCGTGGGACGGTTCCACAAACTCCACCAGCCCGTGACATTCCTGCTCCACGATGACCTTCTTCCGGGCGCTGACCGTCTGGAAACCGATGGGCTGACCGGACTGCCTTGCTTGCCGGAAGATTCCGCGTATCTGAAATGCCGATAGACCAGCCGTGATCTCGCAGAAGGAGTGTTCGCTCATCTCGAGAGAAACGCCCCTCGTGGGAAGACTCCCAACGAAGGAGCGACGCTCCTCCAGGTCGGGCAGGGGAATGGAGACGCTGGCGATCTGGGGGTTGGACACCACACGTCTGTGTACGTCGGAGGGGTTTTCAGCCACCAGGATCACCAGGTTGTCGGAGTTCAGGAGGGCGGGATCGTGTGCCCATCTCTGAAGCGCCACCAGGTTTGCCTTGTCGCTGTCGTTCATGAACGCCAGGTCGCCCATGGGGGCGATGGTTTCCGTGTAGTCGATGACCACCGCGGCGCGCTGGGCCGGATCGGTCACCAGGCGCTCTATGGCCACCAGGGCTTCGGAGGGGGCACGAGGCAGCACAACCGGCTCCGCACGCCCATCCAGCATGCTTCGGGCCGCCAGAGCCGTCATGAAGCGCTCACGGTGGCGGTCGGAAGGAAATGCGAATCCTCCGGAACAATTGTAGTAGACTACGATATCCTTGGTTCTGGACAACAGTCTGTCCAAGAATCCCTTCAGGTTGACATAGGCTGAACCCGACGGATCGGGGTAGAGATCACGCACGTTTCCGTGAAGGAGAAACATGCTCGCCTCGCCGGCAAGATATCTCTGCTTCAATTCCATGGCCCAGGCAGGGAGAAGGGGATCTGGTCGCATGTCCGAACACCTCCATGATGGCAGAGGCCACCGCCTCTCCCACCCGACTATCAGCCCCGTGGCCCACCTGGGAGGGCTCTTGCCCAAATCTTCGCCGCCGGATGAGAGATGCTGAAGAGCCGACTGCTGGTGCTGGGGGCCGGCGGCCTGCTGGGCAGGGCCCTCAGCACGCTCGGGGTGAAGGGAGCCACGAGGCAGGAATGCGACGTGACAAACCCACTGCAACGAGAGGCGCTACTGGATCGGCACAAACCTGATGCGGTCTTGTTCTGTGCCGCCATGACCGACCTTGAACGATGCGAAGTTGATCCTGCGTCCGACAGGGTGAACGTTGAAGCTCCCCTTGCATGGGCCAGGCGCCTTCCAATCTGGTTCATCAGCAGCAACTACGTGTTTTCCGGGCCTGGCCCCCACCTGGTTGATTCTCCCGTGGCACCCATCCAGCGATATGGGATGCAAAAAGCAACCGTGGAAAAACTCCTGCTGGCAGAAGGCTCACATGTGATCCGTACCGGCTGGCTCATCGGCCCCGGCGGGCGCAATTTCGGCTCCCGGCTCTCAGGACTGCTGTCCAAGGGCCCCGTGCGTGCCGCCGAAGACCAGTTGATCCAACCAACCTGGGCCCCGGACCTGGCGGGCTGGTTGTTGGAAAACCTGCCGGAAGGTCTGTGCCACGCCATAGGCAGGCGTGAAACGACCTGGGCGGATCTCGCCATGGAGATTGCCCACCACATGCAGCTTTCCAAGAGGGTAATACCCACACCAACAGCAGAAACCCACAGGCTGGCAAGGCGCCCGCTGGATGCAAGACTATCACCAGCCCTGCTTCCCGGTTACTCCAGGTACATCCGCAGGCTGTCGGATCCATCGCGGATGAGCAGGGAATACTGAACACCGGCTCCATGAAAGCAGGCACGTGGACAATGCGTATCGTCCGTCCAGTCGTACAGACAACCATCACCCTCCAGGAAACCGTCAGGGATCTGGGCCGCTTGCGCGAGGTGGCGTCGGTCCTCGTACGCCACGGCCTGGGGGCACTCATCGCCGGGTTGAACATACCCGGCATCAGGGCGGGGCCAGGCAATCTGCAGACCACGCCGGAACGCGTCCGTGACGCACTCCAGGCCCTGGGGCCCACGTTCATAAAGTTCGGGCAGATCCTGAGCACTCGTCCGGACATCGTCCCACCCAGGTATATCGAGGCCCTGCAATCCCTACAGGACGACGTCGCCCCGATTTCCCTGGAAGAGGTCTCTGGACAGATCCGCAGCTCTCTGGGCGACGACTGGGAAAAACTCATCCTTGACATGGACGAAACCCCGATTGCCACAGGGAGCATCGCCCAGGTTCACAGGGCACGTCTCGCCCCGGATCGAGATGTGGTCGTGAAGGTGCTCCGTCCACGAATCCACGAAACCATCAGGGCTGATATCTCCATACTCAACCTTCTCGCGCACAGGCTCCTCGTGGAGTTTCCGGAAGCCACCTACTTCGATCCCCTGGGCATCCTCTCCGAGTTCGAACGGTCCATTCACCACGAGACGGACCTGAAGACAGAGGCAGCAAACCTGAAGCGTTTCCGCGAAAACTTCCAGGACCACCCCCAGGTGTTCATTCCCCGTGCCTACGACGAAGCCACGTCCAGCACCGTCCTCACCATGGACCACGTGAAGGGCCTGCGCATCAGGGAAGCCAGGGAACACGGGGTGGACATGGAGACCGTGGGCAGGAACTACCTGTCTGCCGCCTACAAGATGATCTTCGATGACGGCTTCTTTCACGGCGATCTGCACCCAGGCAACGTGTTCGTGATGCCCGACGGCAGGCTGGGGCTCATCGATTTTGGCATGGTCGGGCGCCTGACCCCCGAAATGAAAGACAACCTCGTGGCCATCCTGTTTGCCCTGGAACGGGGAGACCTGCGGAGCATCAGCCGCATCTACTTCGATGTTGGTATCAAGACCGTCAGGGTGGACTACGACGCCTTCGAACGCGACGTGATGAACGTCATGGAACAGAACTGGATGGGCCAGTCCATGAAGGACATCCAGGTGGGGCGCTTTCTCAAGGAGTTGGCCGACGGCGCAATAAAGCACCGGGTGCGGGCTCCTCCCGACTACACGATGTTCTTCAAGGCAATCTTGACTACGGAAGGTCTGGCCAAGTCCCTCATCGCCGAGATCGATCCCATCAAGGAAGTCAAGCCCTTTATCGACAGGTTGATCAAAAACCGCTTCCATCCTGACCGTTTCAAAGACGAGCTGTTCTACCACAGCGTGGTTCTTCGTTCCCTCGAGCGCAGGATCCCCACCACCATCACGCAGTTGCTGGACGATATCCAGCAACAGCGTCTCACCCTGAACGTGGTGCCGCAGCCACCCGCCTCGACGCGACGAGCCGAAAACAGGCGCCACACCCAGACCCTCCTGGCGGGAATGTCCATGGCCAGCCTGCTGGCAGGAACCATTTCTCTATACATGGACGCTCCGAAATGGCTGGTTCTGGCCGGCCTTCCCTACCTTTCCATCGGCCTGTTCACCTCCTCGCTGGTCTTCTGGTGTTGGACCTTGTTGCTCCTCTTTCGTGGCCGTAATTCTTGAAGGCCAAGCTTCGACGTGGCTGCCAGGGCCGGCCTGGCATGGCGGGGGGCCAGCTCAACAACAGGGGGTCAATTGGCCAGGAGCCTCAGGATGGCGCCCGCGGCTTCCACGCGGAGCGCCGGCTCCCTTGCCTGCAGGAAGGGTTCCGCCAGCTTGATATCCTCGGGTCGGGCCAGGCGCCCCAACTGCCTCAGGGATTCCAGTTGGATCACCATGTCGTCCCCATTTGACAATCCCTCCAGGATCATCGTTTCCAGGAACCTCACCAAACGATCTCCAGGGGTCCGCTTCCCGGCCCTGGCAACCGCGTCGCCGCTGGCCCGCAGGGCGAAGGCCCTGGTCAGGCGATCAGCATCATGCCAACCGGCCCTGGCCGCTGCCAGGCCACCTTTCCCGCGGGAGAGAAGAGCCAACCTTGCGTAGACCCGCAGTTCCACGGGAGCGCGAATCCGCCTCAGGAGTTTCTCCGACAGCCGACCTTACATGCCCGCGACGAAGTCTATCGCATCCAACACCGAAGAGTGATCGCCATCCTCTCGCAGTTGAAGAGAACGGCGCAGCAACACTTCTCCCATGGGAGATCCCAACTCCGCAAGAGCCACTCCCAGCAGGGCTGGCTCTGGCTCATCCAACTGGCCGGACAGATCCTCCAGGACCGGGATCAGGGCATGGACGCCACTCTGCCCCAGGTCCAGTGCAAAACGCAGATCAACAGGGAAAACCGCATCTGGAAAGGACTCCACCATGGCTCGGATGGCGTCCTGCCGGCCCCAGATGGCAGCAGGGAGAGCCAGTGGGGCCACTTCCCAGTCCCGTTGAGCCTGATGCCATAATTCCATCAACAAGGGATATTCTTCTCTACTGGCGTGGTGGGCGACGATGACGGCGGCCCTGACCCTGTCGTAGAGCGCGACATCCGGTCGCAGCGCTGTCTGTGCCAACAGGTCCAGGGCATCCCGCTCCCCGCTGCGCCCTTCCAGTGCTTCGATGGTGGAGCGACGTACCTGGACGGCCGGGTCGAAGAGGCCCCGCAAGGCGAACTCTTGCCACTCCGGGCCAAGTTCCACCAGCAACGCGAGGGATCTCGCTCTCACGGTGCTATCCGCATCGGCCGCCTCGTCCTGCAGCAAGGCAGAGGCAGAGGCAGATGGGCCATCGTGGGGCTCATGGCCAGCGTGGCTGGACTGGGAAGAGAACAGCAGCAGCAACAACAGCAGAAAAGCTCCGTGCACGGCGCGAGAGCCGGTCTCGGCAGCGAATGATCCTGGGCGGGAGAACGGGTGTGCGCCACAGCGTATCCCTGCCCGTCTCGGCAGCGAACGGCATCCCACGGTGGATTCGCCGGGCGTGGAAGCCCATCCCGGCCTCGGCTCACAACCATCAACGAAGGAGTGCATCGATATGCTTCTGAGCCTTCACCGCAAGTGAAGAGCTTGCCGATTCGCAGTACTCGATAACCTTGCGATAGCGGCCCACCGCGAGATCGGTCTGGTTGGAACCTTCGTAGATCTCAGCCTCGGTCCAGGCCTTCCGAGCGAGTTGGTCCAGTTCTTGTTGGACTTCTTCCAGGCGACGCCTGGCCGAGCTGTAGTAGGGATCCTTCTTCAGGGTTTCCCTGAAACGAGTTCGGGCCGCCAGGTAGTCCTGGGCCTTCAGGGCGGTCAGACCAGCGCGGTAGAACACCCGTGCCTGCTCGTTGAGCCTGGCCTTGGCCTGTCGAATCTGTTCCTCGGCTTTCCAATAGAACTCGGTACTTTTCTGGGTGTCGGCCGACAGGACTTCTTCGAATATACCAATGGCCTTGACATACTCGCCCATCGCGAACTCTCTTTGCCCCCTGTCGAAAAGCACGGCGATGTCGGCGGCATGGGCCTCGAGCTTTCGGCGCTGGGCTGCCACGTTCCGAGACCGACGGATTGCCCGTATCTTTTCCAACATGCTTTTGAGCCGATCATCATCGGGGAAAAAAGTCTGAACCGCTTCGAGACCGCTCAGTGCGTCCGCTATGGAAACTCCGCTCTTTCTGTCGATGACCGCCTGTGCATCTTGTATGGCTTTGTCGTAGGCAGCTCTACGCTCTGAGTCGGATGTGCTCCTGCGAACCACTTCGGCGCGTAGACTCTTGATCACGAAGAACTCGCAAGCGTGGTAGCCCATCTTGGCAGCGGTCGTGTTGCCTGGGTCCATCCGCTGGACCTGGGCATATTTTTCGATGGCCTCCAGGTACTTCTGTGAACGGAATAGCTGGTTGCCCTCGTCCAGGAGACTGTCCACACCTGCTGACTGCCCTGCTGAAATATCCTGCTGCGGTGCTGCGGTCTGGGATTGCTCTCCATGAACCGCCCGGGAGCTGGTCGAAGCAGTCGGGGCAGTCACATCCGATGCGGAATCCCGTGCCACCTTGAACACGACCAGAACCACCGGAAGAAGGCCGACCACGACTATCAACTTGCGGATGTGCCGCTCCATGAAGCTGCCACCGGCAGAACCGACGGCCCTGTTGGTCTTCAGGCGCCTTCCCCTTCGTGGCCGGGCGGCCCGCACGTCCATCTCTACCGCTCCAAAGCCTCCCGGTGCCGCCTGCTGCAGGCCAGGACCCACCGGAACATCCGTAACGGCTGATCCTGAAGAAGGTGCCGGCACAGAAGGTACCGGCGGGACTGGTGCCAGGCCTCCTTGGGAGCCTGGGGGTACTTCGACGGGCGAAGGTGGCGGGCGATCCGATTGTTCCTTTGCGGGAGGTTCGCCCCCGACCCTCGTTGGGAGATCTGCCAGTTCTCCGGCAAAGGAAGATGGTCCCGAACCCATGGCAAGAAGAGGGTCGCCACCAGGCGCCGCCAGATCTCCACCCATGTCGTGAGGCTTCCCTCGAGTCTGCCCGCTGGGATCAGCATCGGCTGCCTTCCTTGAATCCTGCATGGCGAACCGAGCATCTTCGTTGGCGTCTGGTTGGGAAAGAGGAGATCCGCCTTCGACAACCCGGTCCGGGGCAAACCCGGGGAGTGAGTCGGAATCCGTCAGGAGGAACCTGAATTCGGAGTTTCCGATACGTATACGATCACCGTGGGCCAGTACCTGCTCACGAACACGCGAGTTGTTTACAAAAGTCCCGTTGGCCGAGCCAGAATCCCTCACATACCATTTTCCACCGCTGGCGTAGATCTCGGCATGGAGCCTGCTGGCGGATGGATCGGAGACCACGATGTCGCGCTGTTCGGCACGCCCCAGCCTCGTGCCGGAAGAGGCGAGATCATAGTGGCCGTGGAGCCCATGCCCCCCCAGGGTTTCCAGGCGTGCTCCTTTGCTGGCCTCCCGTTGTGCCGGTGGGGCGGAAGAAATGTTCACCGGTTGAGTCGAGCCTGATTGCTGGGGAACAGGTACGAAGTCGAAGCGCAACGTGAACGGGTCAATGAAGACTTCGTCACCTTCCTGGAGGGTCTGCTGCTTTATCGGTTCGCCGTTGATGTAGGTGCCGTTCCCGCTACCCAGATCCTTGACTACAACCCGATCCGGATCAATGGCAATGCTGGCGTGCCGCCGGGAAACAGCGATGTCTCTCAAGACCAGGCCGTTGTCCTCGGCACGCCCCACCTGGAGTACACCGTGCTTCAAGATCAGGCGCCGCTCCGGAAACCCGGGACAGCTCACGATCAACTCCACTTGCCGTCTGACCATTTGAGGCAGCCCCCTTGGCAGGCTCCATGACAGGATGCTGGAACAGGATCCCGTTGACGATAAGGTTCTAATCGCTATCGGGACTCCTTCAAAACAGAAAGCCGATCAATACTGGTGCTGTACCTTGGTTCTGGCCTTCTCCAGGTAGATCGTGGCGTCCTTGTAGGCCTTGCTCTCAGGATCGGGAGATAGCAGGAGTACCATCTCCCAGGAATTGATGGCCTGCTGGAACTGGAGGTTGTTGTAGTATCGAAGACCCGCGGACATCTGCTCCTCTATGGCCCGGGTGATCTCGGTATTGAGCCGATCTATACGACGGATGCAGATTTCGCATGAAGGGTCCAGGGCCATTGCCTGGTGATATGCCACTAGGGCTTCATGCAGGCGATTGACCCTGTAGAGAGAATGCCCCTGCTCTACCAGTTCAGCCACGGAGACGCCTTCCGGTGGCGGAGGCCAGGTGGTTTCCTGTTCTTCGTGCCCGGGTTCTTGTTCCGGGCCTGTCACCAGCTCACCCAGGGAAGAGAGCGCGACGCGGTCTTCCTGGTCCTCCGGCGCCGACTGTTCCTCGGCCATGGCTATGCTGGCACTCCTGAGGAGATCTTCGACTTCTTCCTGCGCAATCTCTCCCGCCTGCCCCGCCCCGTGGTCCTGACCAAGAGAGATCACGAACAACACGATGAGCAACAGCAGTGCCAGGACAACTGCAAAGGGCCACAGACGCCAGCGCCTGGCCCGCTGGGAAGATGGAGCGTGCTGGTCCGGGGAATCGGAAACATGGGAAGGGATGGCAAGTGCCCTGGGGGCCCCGGAATACTCCATGCGTACCAGAAAAACGTGCCGCCCGGCGTTTATCCGGTCCCCGATGGATACCTGCTTCTGGGCCAGTACCCGTTCCCCGTTGACAAAAGTCCCGTTCCTGGCACCCAGATCCTGTACCCACAGGTTTCCGTTGTGGAAGATGAACCTGGCGTGCTGTCTTGAGACGGCGGTATCGTCGATGTGGATCTGGTTTTCCGGATCACGCCCCAGCCCGAGACCGCTTTCGTTGACCTGGAAACGCTTCCCCTTCACGTCTCCCTCGATTCCCAGCAGGATTGGATATCCGGTGTTCACAGGCATGAGTCCCTACCCTACGGAGACCAGGCTGATGCGGGCCCGCTCCTGCCTGGCCACCACACATATCCTGGCCCGGTTGACACCCAGGCCAACCTCTCGCACGAGCGGATCAAGTCCTTCGCCGGCGGTGGCAACAGGTGAGTCGGCGCAGGCAGCGCGAAGTGAATCGAGGAAGGCTTCATCTGGTAGAAGTGTAGCCAGGCCCCTGGCAAGTGCCTGGTCACGATTCAAGCCAAGCCACGAAAGCGCACCATCACTGATTTCCAGCAGCTTGTCACACCCTTCCACCAGGAACACGGGCACCGACAGCCCACGCACCATGACTCCGATGGCCTCGATACCGGCATCCGGCGCGGTGCTTCGATCTCTCCCTCCAGCCCCGGCACGACTCCAGCGGCCCAACACGCGATCCACGGAATGAGCCAGATCACGCAGTTCCTTCCAGTCCACCACGGTGGAAACGCGAGAGAGATGCCCATGCAGCGCCAACTCCAATTCGTCGCGAAGCTCTTTCACGGGGCGGCTTGCCATTTGCCATGCCAGTACACCTGTCGCTCCAAAGGCGAGAAACGTGACCATCACCGAGGCCAGCAGCCAGGTTCCCGATGGGACTGATTCGTCGAGCACCACTCCAGTATCGTAGAGGATGTATGCCCAGCCCTCCAGTGAAGCGGGAGCACCTTCCACCGGGCTGACCTTGATGGGTGAAAGCACGTGCCATTCGCCCCCACCGCCATTCCAGGTGACGGTCTGCCCCAGTTGGTTGGCTTCCTTGAAGAAGTCCTTCGTCGCGATGGACTGCCTAACCTTTTCCGGCGGGGCACGCACTATTCCCCTGGAATCAGTGATGAGGGCCAACTGCACGCCTCGTTCCTTGAGAATGAAAGTTGCGTCCAGGGCAAGGTTGTTCTGTTTCGCTACTGCCGTGATGTTGCGGGCGCCCAGCGCCAGGCCCAAGGCTCTGGCTCTGCTCAGGGTCTGCTCCAAAGCCACCTCGCGAACGTGCCAGTAGCCAGCCAACACACCCCCGGCAGGCGCAAACAGCACGACCAGGGCCGCCAGCGCCATCAGGCCGGCGAGCTGGATCTTCCAGGGCAATCCACGAATCCTTTTCCAGAACGACCTGACTTGCGCAAATATGCTCCTTGAACCACCGTGGGAGTATTCGGTTGTGAGGTCGCTGGTCGTTTCAGCCCCGGGTTCCGCAGCAGCGGCAAAGGCCGGGGAAGCCACCGAAGCAGGGTCCGTCTCCAAGCCCGCCGCCGATGGCATCCCGAATCCTGCAGATGCCGCGGAGCCGGCGTAGTCACTGGGAGGAGCCACGGGCCGTGGGAAATCCCGGAATTCGGAGCAGCGGTCTTCCTGGGCACGCCCAGCGGGCCCATGACCGCCTGGCAAGTCACCGGTTTCCACCTGGATGGCTGTTTCTTCCTGGGAAGCAGTAGACCCGGCTGGAGTACCCGCAGGCGGGGATTCCAGCTCTGGAGAGTTGAAAGATATGGGCTCCACCGCCGGGTCCCCGTGGGGGATCTCGTCGACTCCCCGCAACTGCGTCCCATGTTTTTCCGCGCGGCTTCCGGGAGGGCGTTCCACGGTGGGGACAGGTCCACCCGGGGCCTGGGAGGATGGTCCGAGTTCGTCGCCGAAGCCACCTGGCGGGTGCCCCATTCCGAAACCAGGAGCATCTCCCGTGGCGCCTCCCGTGCCTGCTGCATCGGCTGAGAGATTGCCACTCGCGGCAGCGGGCCCGGGGGCTCCAGACGGACCAAATGGTTGGGGTGAATCTTGGGTGCCCTGCCCAGCGGTCGCGGGAGATGAGTGGGCGCCCGGAGATGTTGCCACCCTGGACTCCCGCACCTCCATCTTCAGCAGCCAGTCCCCCAGTTGTACCCGGTCACCGTCGGCCATCGAGCACTGCTGTACCCTTCTGCCTTCCAACACGACTCCGTTGGTGGAGTTGCGATCCTGGAGGGTCACGGCGTCCCCATCCAAAATGAACACACAGTGCCGCTGGCTGACATGGGAGCTTGGCAGTTGGATGTCGCTGGCGGAAGAGCGACCGACGGTGTTTCTTCCCTGCTTCAGGGTAAATCGGGCTCCCACCCGTGGCCCCCTGATTACGACGAGCTGGATCATGGCGCCCTCGCCTCGATGTGAAGATGATCTCCCTCGCGAGTGCCAGTGCGGCGGGCCGTCCCTGCTGGCAGTTCCAGTACTCCGGAGGCTTGCCGGTAGATGCCGGTCACCCGCCAGGGCCCCATCTCAGGGACTACAGCGACAACCATGCCGTTCTTGTCGATGAATAGAACATCGATGGAATAGCGCATGAAAAAAGTGTGAACGGACCTGCACGGTTCAATGATCATGCCGCTCCCATTCTGTAGCTTCCGCGATCCCAACAGCCCTTTCATCCGGGATAAGCAACTGGCCGACAGGGCAATCCGATCCCCCAGCACAGTGCCCCTTGTGCGATTGCGGACCAGCAAGAAGCTATCCACCGACCACCCCCCCACCAAACACGAAGTTGAGAAGAAAAGGACCGAAGACCACGACGAATACCGCGGGCATCACGCAGAGGATCAAGGGGAAAAGCAGCTTCTGTGATGCCAGGGCGCCCTTTCGTTCCGCGGCCTGGAAACGCTTTGTACGGATGAGATCCGACTGGGCCCGCAACACCGGCCCTACGCTGGCACCCAGTATGTCCGCCTGGATGAGGAGGGCAGAGAAACTGGAGATCTCTGGCATGTCGCAACGGAACGACAGGTTGCGTAGTGCCTGTTGGCGTGATGCCCCGATCTGGATTTCGTGAAGGAAAAAAGCCAGTTCTTCGATCAGGGGGCCTTGCCTGGCCTTTTCGCAGACCTTGTGCAGCCCTGCCACGAAGTCCAGACCAGCCTCTACGGAGAGGGTCAATAGGTCCATTACGTAGGGCATGGACCTGCGGATGGAGTCCTGACGCTTGCGAACCTCGCCGTTGAGCCAGGCATCCGGAAAGAAGAAACCCAGGGCCAATATTGCCGGGTCAAGTATGATGGGAGGTTGCCAGCCAATGATTACGCGGATGAAGAGTCCCGCGAACAGCGACCAGAACACGATGGCCATGGTGATCTTGTAGGCGATGAATTCATCCGTGCTCAGCCCGCCCGTCATTCCCGCCGTGACGAATCTACGATCCACCTTTTCGCGATACGCTTTGAAGCCCAGGTGCCTGACCAGGGGAAGAAAGAGGCTGAAGAGTGGGCGAAAACTGGTGATGATGAAGCTTACACGCCCAGAATCCACTCCCTGAAGCCCCAAGGCTTCCTCGGCTTGCTGCCTGGTGCGGTCCGGCACCATGGAGAAGGCCATGAACAACACGGATAGGCCAAACACCACGAGCAGAACCAGGTACGGGAACTGGGCCAGATGGGTGAACATGGACGAACGACCTGATGTGCTATCTTACGAGGGCTTTGGAGGCGCAGGAACGATATAGTATCGCCTCGGAGCACTCCAGTACAGTCACCCATTTCCCACCAGCACATGGTCGGACCCGGGTCAAAGGAGCCCAAGGGCCTTCGAGATATCCACACGGATTCTCTTCATCAGCTCATCACGCCCGGAAAAGCGTTGTTCCCGGCGTATCCAGGCCACGAAACCCACTTCCAACTCGTGCCCGTAGAGCCCGGCATCGGCGATGGCGCCATCTGGCACCAGCAGGTGAACCTCAGGAACCAACCTACGCCCGGAGAAGGTGGGCCTGATGCCCATGTTGGCAACGGCGGGCAAGGAGTCCCCCCTGTCTACGCGAACCCTCACCGCGTAGACCCCGCGCCCGGGCACGAGTCCGCTGCTGACCAGGAGATTGGCTGTTGGAAAGCCCAGTTTTCTGCCCATTCCCTGACCTTTGACAACCGTGCCCCTCATAAAATGTGGTCTGCCCATGAGTTCACCGGCCGTTGCCACTTCGCCGGCCAGGAGAAGGCTGCGTATTCGCGATGAAGACACGGGGCTTCCATCCAACTCGAAAGCGGTGACACTTTCCACGTGAAGTCCCGGCCAACCCTTTCGCAGGGAGCATTCGTCGCCGCCCCTGCCGCTGCCAAAACGGAAATCATGGCCCACGACCATGGCCGAAGGATGAAGCCTTCTCCCTATGACCTCGTCGGCAAACCACTGGGCCGGATGGCGGGAGAATGCCTGTGAGAACTGCTCTATGCAGACCTGGTCCACACCGTGTTCCCCGAGGAGCCTTACCCGGTCCGCCAGGGACAGCATCCTGGGTACCGGCTCACGGCCCCTGAGTACCTCCCGCGGCAGGGGTTCGAAGGTGTAGACCATGGCGGGCTGCTGCAGTTCATCGGCCAACTCCCGCAAACGCCCCAGGAGCGCCTGGTGACCCAGGTGAACGCCGTCAAAGCTCCCTATGGCAACAACGGGCCGCTGTTGGAGATTGGAACAGGAATCCGAACAAAGAAAGACCTGTGGGAACATGGCTGGGGCATCCTTGCGGCGGGTCGCTTTCCAGGACAGGCATGGATCCTGGCACCGGCATGGCACTTTCCTGGGTTCAACACCGGGCCACAGACCGCCCCTGAAAAGGACTACGGTGGCCGTCCTGGCTGCGACACAAGCAGTCGGCAAGACGGCCTGATACCCGGATCGGTACCAACTGGCGACCGTAAAAAGCGCCAAACGTTGAGCATAGTACAGAATCTCTTTCACCAGCTCCGCTCATGCCATGGCACAGGGCACATCTTCCAGGAGGCAATCTCACAATCCGAATCCATCGTGCAACACCAGTGGCCGGGGGCAGGTGCCGGCAGCCTTCCAGGCCATCTTTCCCTTGGGCGTTCCCATCCGGAAATGGCTCCCATCGCTGGAGCGGCCCATTCCTTCGCCAGGCACATCCGCGCAACCACTTGAAATAGCGCTGCTATTCCGGCGGGTTACGCAGGATGCGCCTGGCTCGAAAGCGACTCGCCCCGGCTCGGTCCACCTTTTCCGGATGGGAACTTGTGCGGTGGAACCGCGGTAACCGGCCCCCATGCACACATGTTCCTCCAACTGGCCTCCCGTCGGCTGTTCCAGGTCAGTGGCTTACATCACGCAGAACCTGTTAAGTGGGTCTGGCACGATTGCGGCGAAGGCCCTTTTTTCTTGCCTTACATACTTCCCAATACAGGGATCTTTGCCCACGATGAACACCAGACCGGGTTCACCCTGCACCCATGGAGGTCAATTGCGCATATTGTTCGCCGACAAAGTACCCACCTGGCTGCCCCCCCGGATGGAAGAGGCCGGTTGTACCACCCACACGGACCCAACGCTCGAAGCCGACAGGCTAAGCGCCTCCCTGGAGTCCTTTGCGCCGCGAGTCCTGGTGGTACGTTCCACCAGGGTCCAGGCTGAACAGTTGGAGGCCAGCCCTGAGCTGGCGCTCGTACTGCGTGCCGGGGCGGGAGTGAACACCATCGACCTGGAGCGTGCCCGACAACTGGGAATCAAGGTGGCAAACTGCCCCGGCATGAACGCCGCGGCGGTGGCGGAGTTGACCATCGGCCACCTGGTCAACCTGGACCGGCGCATCGCCGACAACGTCGCAGACCTTCGTTCGGGCAGGTGGGCGAAGAAGGAATACAGCAAGGCCGCAGGCTTGAAAGGGCGTACACTGGGACTTCTCGGGCTGGGCAACATCGGTTCTCGAGTGGCCAGGATCACCCTCGCCATGGAAATGAAGGTCCTGGCCTGGGATCCCTTCGTCTCTCGAGAACAGGCGTCGGCCCTTGGCGTGGAAAAGGTGGAAGACCACCTGGAGCTGGCTGCTCGTTCACAGGCCGTCTCCATCCACCTGGCAGAGGTTCCCGCCACCAGGAAACTCGTCGATGCCGAGTTTTTCCAACATCTCCCCGAAGGTGCCTTCCTGGTGAACACATCCAGGGCCGGGATAATCGACAGGGCTGCCCTGGAGCATGCCATGTCCCACAGGGGCGTCAGGGTGGCGCTCGATGTATTCTGGAACGAACCCCCGGCGGCCGGCAGCAGGATCGAAGACACCATGGCCGCCAACCCATCTGTCTACGGGACACACCACATCGGAGCAAGTACCCAGCAGGCCCAGGACGCCGTGGGCCAGGAAACCTTCCGGGTGCTCAGTCGCTTCCTGGAAACGGGGCAGGTGGAAAACTGGGTCAATACCCCCTGACAACCACCACGCCTGGTGGCTGAAACTCCATGCCCTTGCAGCATGCCAACGGGCTGGAGCGGTCACACACGCACCCCGCCCCTTCGAGTTCGAAACGACGCGAAAACGTGGAGAGATCATGAAGTACAATCGTGTTCACAATTTTGCCCCCGGGCCAGCCCAACTCCCCCTGTCTGTGGTTGAGTCCCTCGTCCAGGAACTCCCCAACCTTCAAGGTACTGGAATCGGGCTCATGGAGATCAGTCACCGCTCTCCCACCTTCGACGCCATCGTCCGCTCAGCCCAGAACCGCCTGAAGGCCCTGCTGTCCGTACCCGAGGGCTACCAAGTCCTCTTCCTGCAGGGGGGAGCCTCGCTCCAGTTCCTGATGGCGCCCATGAATCTCCTCAACCCCGGTGACAAGGCGGACTATATCAACACCGGAACCTGGAGCACCAAGGCCCTGAACGAAGCCCGGACCGTCGGCGACATCGCGGTGGCCTGGACCGGAGAAGCCGACAACTTCGACCACGTCCCCGCAGGCGGCGACTACTCCGTCCGGGAAGACGCCGTCTATCTCCACTACACCACCAACAACACCATCTTCGGCACGGAGTTCACCGCAGCCCCCGAAAGCGGGGGCATCCCCCTGGTGGCCGATGCGTCCAGCGACATCGCCAGCCGCCCCCTGGAAGTGGCGCGTCACGCCATCATCTACGCCGGAGCCCAGAAAAACTTGGGCCCCAGCGGAGTCACTGTCGTGATCATCCGCGAAGACATCCTGGAACGTTGCACCCGCCCCATTCCTTCCATGCTCGACTACCGCGTCCACATTGCCAAGAACACGCTCTTCAATACGCCCAACACCGTTGGCATCTTCGTAGTGGACAGGTATCTCGCCTGGTTACAGGAACAGGGGGGAGTGGATGCCATCTTTGCCATGAACCGTGAAAAGGCCGGAAAGCTCTACGCCGAACTGGATCGTGGTGATTTCTGGCTTCCCCATGCAGAAAAGAACAGCCGCTCGCTCATGAACGTCACCTGGCGCATAAGGCAACCAGACCTGGAACCGGTTTTCCTTGCAGAAGCCACGGAGGCCGGGTTCTCCGGGCTGAAAGGCCACAGGTCCGTGGGAGGCATTCGAGCCAGCTTGTACAACGCCTGCTCCATGGAGGCCGTGGAAGCGTTGGTGGAGTTCATGCGGGATTTCCAACGCCAGTGGGGATGATGCCAACATCCGCCGTATCCGACGCCCAACCCCAACGTACTGTGTAGTCTGAAAGTCACGAAAGCAGGCGCAAGCACGGGAAGGAAGGGGGAGGGGGAACTTTTCCAGGGAGCGAATGCTCCCCCACACCCCTTCGGTTCTCTTCACGTTATGATTGCGTTTTGAGCCTCGTGCACCTCCGGATTTGAGATTATTGGTTTCAAGAGGACCCTTCGAACTGGCCATGCCCTCCATGAACAAGTGTATCGACCGGTCACCTTCGATCCTTTAGAGGTTTCTTGCATCGGCTCTTTTCATTTCTTTCCATCGCTCTTCACTATTGCTCTTCAAGTCACTGTTCTTCCGTTGTTCTTCCAACGCGGTTTCAGCATCGACGGATTACCCATTTGGGTCGGGCGCCTCGGAAAAACAAGCACAATCCGTTTCCGGGCCATGGCTCCTCCACCACGGCGGTAGCCAGGGCCTCGCACAGAGCCTCCTGGGCGCCGAGTGCTCCGAAGCGTTACAATCTTCTGTTCACGAAGACAACAGGGGCTCGAAATGGGAAATACCCAGACCTGGTACTGTGGTCGCTGCCTGACCTCCTTCGAAGGGGAACTCTCACGCTGCCCCAACCTGGGATGCCGTTCCACCCGCCCACCTGGCGGCTGGGGCAGGTTCTTCGACTCCGGCGATATCATCGACCGGCACTACCGCATCAGCCAACGACTGGCCACCGGCGGTGGTGGAGTCACCTACCTGGCTCGTGAGCTGGATTCCGAAAACCGCGAAATCGGCCCGAAACTCGCCATCAAGGTCCTCTACGCAAATCGCGACCACGGAGCCTATCTACGGCGCCTCTCCCAGGAAGCCCAGATCCTCCAGGAGCTGGCCCATCCGCACATCGTCGAGTACCGGGGCTTCGTGGACAGATCCGGCCACACGCCCTATCTCATCACTCGTTTCGAACACGGCGGCAGCCTCTCGGATTATGTCAGAAACAACGGACCCATGGGGGTCCAACAGGTTGCAGGTGTGGGTTGCCAGATCCTTGAAGCCCTGGAACGAGCCCACCGGGCGGGCGTAATCCACCGTGATCTGAAGCCGGGCAACGTCCTCCTCACCCATATCCCGGCCCCCGGCGAAACTCCAACCGTCAAGGTGGCGGATTTCGGCATCGCAAAAGTGGCGGCACACATCGGCGACGGCCTCACCAGGGTGGGTACCTTCGTGGGCACACCACAGTTCGCCGCCCCGGAGCAGTTCGACGGCCTCCCCCCCACACCGGCCACCGATGTCTTCGCAGCAGGTATGCTCCTGCTGTTCTGCATGAAGATGCAGACACTGCTGCCCCTGGCTGAACGAATGGCCCCCGAAGAAGCTCGATCCTTCCTCTTGCAGAAGCTTCCTCCCAGCCTGGATCTACCCCAGCAGCGGCAGGACCTGGTTTCCGCCATGGAGGGCATCCTGGGCGCGGCCATGGCACCCGAACCGGAAGATCGCCTCAACGTCGCCCACATGATTCGGCTGATGAGCCCCATCGCCCAGGGTATGCCAGCGGAGAACGCAGGCAGGACCATGGTACCGGCCGACAACGACGCGGTAACGACAGTTCAATTCCTGTATGGCAATGGCGATGCCATGCACGCCCCGACATCGTCGGAGGATTCCCATACCGGCATCACACACAGCTCTTCCCAGACTATTACCCCTCCTGCCGCAACCCGGGAGACCGCCAGTCATTCGCAACCGCTCTCTTCTACACCACCTCCCGCCCCTCCCCGGAATCTCGCCGAACTACAGGGCGGACCATCGCAACCAGCCAGCGGTCAGCCAGGGACCAGGACTCCATCCTCGGCGCCACCCATGGACCCCCGTTTCGGTCCACCACTACCACGAGCCAGCTCCCCCGGCACATCCAGCCCACCGCCAGCGGTCATCCAGGAATCCGTTGCCGGAACTCCCACCGTCCCATCTTCCCACCGGGATCTCCAAGGCCCACCACCCCTACCACAGGCTCCCACTTCGGCGTCCTCCGTTCCACCTCCTTCGGCACAAAGCTCTGACTCCGCCCCTGCTCCCGCTGCCTACAGCCAGGGGCCGCCCCCACTGCCGGCAACTTTCGAGCACCGGGGATCGCCAGGCCCCGACCCCTCCAGCCTGGGGAACGAAGGCGTATCCACCCTCCAGTCGCCTGCTTCGCCAGCCTCTGCCCCCACCCCTGCCGGCCAACAGACAATCCAGGTGGACGAGCCACCCCTGTCACAGGCTCCGCCGGACCCAACTGGCCCCCTACCTCCGCAGCCACAGCAGCAACCCGGTGGCCGCAAGAAACGCTCCCCCATTCTGTTTTTGGGTTGTCTGGGGATCCTGGTCTTGCTGGTGTTGGCGGCAGGGGGCGGATTCTGGCTGCTGACCAGGAGTTCCTCCACGCTGGCGGATCCCCAGGACCTCCTGGCGTGGATCCGGTCGGGTACCCGACAGGGCTCCACGCCCGTCAGGCTGGAACCAGGCATGACGGATCCCATCTTCCGCAGGGACTACCAACGAATCAAGAACAGGATCTCCCAGGCCGGCCCAAGAATAGCACACACCTGTTCTCTGCGCGGGTCGGTGGGAATCCTCATCCAGATGGACCCGGGGGGATCGGTGACTTCGGCGGAAGTGCTGGAAACCATTCCCGACAAGGTGGCGATCTGCCTGGAGAACGAGTTCGGCAAGCTCAACTTCAGACTGGAGTCCAAGGTAAGGACCGCCACCACCGTGGTGGCCAGCCCCCAGAATTGAATCGTCGGAAACCTGCGCAGGACCCGGAATCCAGCACGTCTACAGCGGAACCAGGGTGTCGTCTGCGCCCGGAGCCCGTCGCTGTTGACGGCCCCCGCCCGACCCGCTGGGCTGGTGGCCGTCGAGCCGGGCCACCATCACGGTGATGTTATCGGTGGAACCGCGGGCGATTGCCCTTTCCAGAAGAACCTGGGCGCACGCGGCAGGAGATGGGACCTCCTGCAAGGTGAAGGCGATCCAGTGGTCATCCAGGAAACCCGACAAACCATCGGTACAAAGCAAGAGGCGATCACCTGGCATCATGGCAAGGGAGCCGGTGTCTCTGCCGGGATCGATGCGGATCGCCGAGTCCCGCCCCAAGCCCCTGGAGCCAAACACAAAGCTCTGAGCCAGAGAATCCGGTTCCGGAGGGAGCGGGCGCCGATCCCTGTTGGCAAACTCGCGACGCGTGTGATCGGAGGTGAGGCGCTTCAGCGAGTCACCCCGAAAATGGTATAGGCGGCTGTCGCCTACGTGAATCCAAAAAAGGCGGTTCTTGAGCAGCCAGGCCACCGTCAACGTGGTGCCCATTCTCACCCTGCCATCTCTGGCCACTTTTTTCCGAATGTTCTCGTGAGCCCTGAGCACGAATCCGTGCAGATCCAGTTCGGGCGCAGCGGGCCAACCCTTCTTGTAGAGCTGTGCCAACGACTTCACGGAGGCTGCGGAGGCCAGTCCACCATCGTTGTGGCCACCCATTCCATCCGCAACGGCCAACATGATGCCAGCCCCCCGAGCCCGCTCGACGAACTCCACCTGATCTTTGCGGTAACGCACCTCGCCGTTGCGACAGATGAGGTAGTTGTCTTCGTTGAGCTTACGCCCACCGCGGCTGGGGCCGATCCCCAGGGAGCAAACCACTCCGATGGTCATGGAAAGCGGCAAGCCACCTCCTCGCGCCATCCTGGACACATTCCTGACCCCCGCGTTCAGGCTCAATTGGCCTCGAGTCGATAGACGGAGCGATCACAGATGATGTAGTCGCCGGCTTGAACTTCAACGGAGGAACCGTCTTCGGGGACTGTCCGGGCAGGGCCATCTCCTCGCCGGATGAAAAACGGCTTGTAACGCCCTTCTGCACCGCGATAGCTGTCAAGGTAGTCGGCCAGGACCACGTCGGAACCGTTGAAAGTCGCTTTGAACGATAGCGTACCCAACTGCAGACCGATTGTTGCGCGCAGGGGGAGCCCCCGCAGGAAGAGAGCTTCCACCAACCTGTCGCCGTTGTTCAAAGCCAACATCCTGGCCCTGGGGTCGGGCAGCCAGGTTTCATCCTTGAAGGTCATGGAGATGCGGAAATCCTCTTCGCCGTCTTCGTCGAAGCGTGGGATCTCCAACAAAGCCTCCATGAACCTGTCGGTGGCGGAGGTTGTCTCGCCCCGCAACGACAAGCCACAAAACGAGTCGGAGAGCACGGTTACGCGACCGCGCCTGCCCCTCACACGAAGGCTGAAATAGTCGATGGGCTGGAAGGTCTGGCCCGGGTTGGTCCGGTTTTCCGGGATGACCACGCCCGCTCCTTCGTGGTTCCCCACCAAGGTTTCACCTGAAATCATCCAGCCAACCAATCTGAAACGGGCAGGCCTGGAGAGCTCGAGCTGCCAGTCGTCTTCGTCCACCACCGTGACCGTTGATGGAGCCGCGACGCCGTCCGGGGCGCCCACAGGCCATCGCGACGCCGGCTCCGCGGCTGTAGTCGTGCTTGGCAGACTTGCTGCGTGGCCCGGCTCCGTGGGCGGAGTTCTACCAGGCAGGTCTTCAGCGCTGGTTCCGGGAG
Organism: Myxococcota bacterium; assembly: GCA_024276675.1. Taxonomy (GTDB): domain Bacteria; phylum Myxococcota_A; class UBA796; order UBA796; family JAFGLY01; genus JAJRWT01. Next base: position 125,445 of record JAJRWT010000081.1, read on the forward strand.
CGACCTGGATAGGTGCCGATGGGGGCGATGCTGGCTCCTCGACTGCTCCCCCCACTCCCATGACGGAGTCGAATGCGGTGGATGCCAGCATGTACCCGGGGGGAGCGGGACCGTCTTCGCCAAGCCCACGGGCAACGGGAGCATCGGCTGCTTCCATGACTCCTGAATACGGAGGCGGCGCGGCCTTCGAGGCCAGGTCCGCCGGCGTACTGCCCTGGAGAGGGGAGCCCGGCTCTTCGCCATCCACGTCCTGTTGCGTCTGGGTCGTGGGCTGCGAAACCAAAGGATATCCAACCTCGAAAAGACTGTTCCCCACCAAAAGCTGGTCTCCGGGACTGAGATCGGACTCGTGGGCAGCTCCGTCCATCAGCGTGGGGTAGAGCGTGATGATCTCATCGCCTCGCCTGATATAGGTATAGCAATGCCGGGCCACGTTTCTGATCCTGGGTTCGTTGCCAAGATCCAGCTCAGCGTGCTGCGAGGCCACCATGATGGAATCGTTGTAGAATCGGCTCTTTGGGATGCTGCCCGTCCTGGATCTGATGGTGTCGCCCTCTTTCATTGCCATGCGCCAGACGATGTTTTCGTTCTGGGGCTCGTCGGGGAGGCGAACCTTGCATGCCCTGTCGCGCCCGATCCTGTAGACACCGCCGAAGACGAGGAAATTACTGGAAGCTTCCCGCCGTATTTCGCCCAGGTAGGGCCAGCCTTTCGCGCCGACGAAAGAGAGATCGCTGTACTCCAGGACGCTCCCACCCACGACTATTTCGACGTTGCCCCGAAGTTCGATGGGCTTTCCCGGTACGAGCTTCCTGGAGCCCACGCGGACACCCGTAATATGTGCCGAGAGGTAGACCCTGTCACCACGCACCTCGAAGGTTGCGGCGGACTCCATCGGAGCCGTACCCAGCTTGCCGTCGGAACTCACGTAGACATCGTAACCTTTCATGAAGTTGTTGAAATGTACCTTTTGGAGAAGAACGCCACGTTCCTTCAAGGTGAGGATCCGCTCGGCCATGGCGTCGGGGATGATGGTCATGTGCTCGCGAACCACTGGCCTCCGGGTGGGTCTGGCCATGGGGGCGGGATGGAGGGTGGATGGCTCCACAGGGCTCTCAGCGACGTTCGGGGCGGGTTCTCCAGAGCTGGTGGAGGGTATTCCCGCGGCCACGGGGCCATGACCCGACAAAGGGAAGACGGCTGGCTCCGGATTCTCGGAGATGGGAAAAGGTAGCTCGCCATTGCCGGACTCGGCAGCGGCATCCGAGCCCCCTGGAGCGGGAGCATCTCGTGGTGTGGGCGCGGCCGAGGCGTCGGCAGAGACATCGCCGTCGAACCACGAGTCCTCCATGAGGCTGTCCTGTGGCGTGGCGGGCTGCTGGCCCTCCTGCTCCGGGTATTGCTCCATCGTGTCCAGAACGGCCAGCACCAGGTAGGCGATGGGTTCACCGCCCAGCTCCGATATGGTCAGGACGGCGGGACCGTCGGGTGTGCCGGTGCTTCCCACCACGTAGTGGTCCTGTACCTCGGGGTTGATCATGTGTACCAGAGAACCGTCTGGTTGTTGCTGCAACCTGTATATGGCAGTCCAGCGAAGGGCGGGATGACTGAAGTTGTCCAGCCAGTGGGTACCCAGCGTGAATAATATCTGGTCGCTGAAAAGTCGGCCTACCTCTTTGTAGCCTTCCCATTCCCCAGGGATGTTCAGGTGCAGAGCGATCACGGGCCTTGAAAAAGCCGCTGGGCTGCTGTAGAGGTTTGGAGCGAGCCCCGTGAGAAACTGGCCCGCTTCCAGGCCCAGCTCGGTTCCACCCATCTCGGGCCCACCATCGCCAAAGATTACAACGTTGAAGGGGCGATTTGGAAAAAGGCGCTTGAATCCCGCACCTTCGGTGTATTCTTCAATCTGTTGGCTCAGCAGCCTCGTGGCCTGGGGAATCCAGCGGTCTTCGTATTCGAACGGATCTTGTGTTCTTGAGAAATCGTCACGGCTCAATATGACCGCAATGTCTGTAAAACTGGCAACGCTCTCGTTGCACTCGGCACGGAGATGGGCCAACAAGCCTCCAGCCCGCCTGGGGCTGCTTCCAGGGTTCCAGATTTTTTCTGGATTGGAGACCAGGTCGGCATCTGCCCGGTGCATGCGAAAATGCGAGGTGTAGAATCCGGCTTCGCCCTCGTCCAGCACCACGCGCCCCATGTCTCCGCTCAAACCACGAGTCGAAGTGCCGGAGAATACCTTGGAAAACCAGTCACTGAATCTAGCCATCTAGCCTCCGTCGTTGCTCTTCGATTTCTTCCCGTGCTGATCGTTTCGTTGAATTGTAGCACCGATGGCCGCTGGAGACGGATGATGAGCACCGTGTGGCGACATCGTTGTCGTCCCATGGCAGACCCTTACCATCTTAAGCTCGATCCTTCGACCCAGAATTGCCTGGTCTTCAAAGTACCAGGGCTGACGCTGCTGCGAGCACGGCTGTCCCAGCGGTAAGCACCCGGAATTCCCGGCCAGAGCCGGTGCAAGAGGTTTTACTACCCGGATGGCATCGTGTGGACAATGCGCTATGAAACAGCCCCGTATGAACTGAACGTTCATCGCTGGCGCAAGGCTCGCATGGGCCAGGCGAGGCTAGCTCCAGGCACGAGGCGCCATGGCATCGCCGAGCTTGCGGGATGCGCCTTTTCCACACACTGAGCTGATTTCATGTCCAGAAATCACCGCTCCAACCCCGTGACCGCTGAACACAGGAGATCTCATGGCCAGCATCCAGCCTTTCCGTGCATTACGGCCCAGAACAGACATCGCATCCAGGGTCATCAGCCCGCCCTACGACGTACTCACAGAGGATGAAGCCAGAAAACTCGTTGACGACAACCCCCTGTCCTTCGTCCACGTGATCCGGCCGGAGGTCAACCTGGCCAGGGGGAGCGACCCCCACGGCCAACAGGCCTACCGGGCAGCGCGCATCCAGTTGGACCGCCTGGTGGAAGAAGGAGCGCTAATCCAGGACAACTCCCCCCGCCTGTATCTCTATGGCCAGAAAATGCCCATCTGGGGCCCTGATGGCAAGCCTGCCGGATACCACGAGCAGGTGGGACTCCTGGCTTGTTGTTCAGTCGATGAGTACGACAAGGGCCTCATCCGGAAACACGAGCACACTCGACCCGACAAGGTAGAGGATCGTACTCGCCACATGGAAGTGCTGGACGCCCAGGTGGGGCTCGTCTTTCTGGCCTACCGAGAGCAGCCGGAGATCACCGGCATCCTGGACCAGGCATCAACTGCCCAACCGGAGTGGACCGTCACGTCCGAGGACGGTGTCCAACACTCTCTGTGGATCGTGAGCGACCCGCAGAGCATCGACTCGTTCAAGATGGCGTTCGAATCTGTGCCATTGTTGTACGTTGCTGACGGCCACCACAGGAGCCAATCCGCATCCCGCTTTGCGGAGAAACACCCGGAAAACACCGAAGCCCGTGTATTCCTGGCGGGAATCTTCCCCCATTCCAGGCTCCGGGTGATGGCCTACAACCGCCTGGTGGCCGACCTGGCGGGCCACAGTAGCAGGAGCTTCCTGCAAAGACTCGGTGAACATTTCGACATACGAGAGACCGAATCTCCCGTGCCCTGCCGAAGGGGAATTTTCACCATGTACCTGCAAGGTAGATGGTACAAACTGGAGCCCGACCCTGGCGTCGTTCCGGAAGATCCCGTGGGCTCACTGGATGTTTCCGTACTCCAGGAACAGGTCCTGGGCCCGATCCTGGATATTGGAGACCCCCGAACCGATACCCGGATAAAATTCGTTGGTGGGATCCGCGGTCACCGTGCTCTGCGCATGTCCGTGGACAACGGTGAGGCGGCCGTCGCGTTCCACCTGTTTCCCACGGGAATGGACCAGCTCCTGGCCGTTGCTGACGCAGGCAGGGTCATGCCCCCCAAGTCCACCTGGTTCGAACCCAAACTGCGCTCGGGCGTGGTCCTGCGCAAGCTGTCGTGAGCGCCATCCCCGCCGATTTCGCGGCACGAACACCCGAGCCCCGGAAACTCGTGCGCTTCATCACCGAAGTGCCCAGGTGGGGATTCGTGAAACGCGAGCTGCACCGTCACCGGAGAATCGAGTTCATCTCCCCCGTTCCCTCGCCCTTCAACTACGGCTATCTGCCGGACTACCTCGGCACTGACGGTGATCCCGCCGATGCCATAGTGCTGGGCCCCAGGCTGCCGCTGGGATCCTGCCACCGGCTGCCCGTCCTGGGGCTGGTGAATTTCCGGGACGATGGTTCCGCGGATCCCAAGTGGGTACTTTCCCAGAGCCCCGTCAGCACCGGCCAACGACTGGGTATCACCCTGTTCTTCAGGTTCTACGCCAGGTGCAAGAGCATCGTCAAACTCGGTGGCTCCGCCCATGGAACAACGGATTTCCTGGGTCTGGAACTTTATTGACGTGGCTGCCCTGCACCGACGTCCGGCCCACGGCGAACGCCGGGAATCTCGCGCAAACCGCTACGGAGGCCGAGAAGCGCTGAACGTCTCGGGCCGCTTTCTCGCGATGGGCACCAGTGAACGGGGAACTCCCGTGCCACAACGGCTCCACTGGCGGGGTACCGGAAACCCTACTGCCCCTGGGTGAAGTCGGGATCCACTTCTACCAGGCGCTCCAACAGGGCCAGGTAGTCGCCGAAGTGGGAACCGGAATCATCCAGGAACTCGAAGTCACCGATTGCCACCACGTCCCCACCCGTTCCAGGGCGGTCCACGGCCAGCAGCACATGGCTTTCAAAGCTGATGATGGCGTCGGAACCATTTGTTTCCACGTAGCAGGGATCCGACATGGCCAGCGTCTCCACGCCCACCGTCAACTGGTGATCCGCTATGGCCGTGGCCTCCACGACCTGGTATTCCTGGGCACCTTCACCGCCGAAGCGCATGTCCACCTCCAGGCCCTCCAGGAGCTGATTGACGGTTTCTGTTGCGCAAAAGCCCACTTCGGTCATGATCAACATCCTCGTGCCATCTTCCATGGCCCCACGGAGCAGCCCGAGTTCATCATCCGAGAACGGAGACTCTCCGGTGCTTCCCGGACTCATGAAGCCGATAAGCCGATAGGACGAGAGATCCTCTTCCAGGTAGCCACGCCAGTCGGTGTTCCAGCCGTACAGCTCCTTCCAGTACTCGTCGATGCCGTTCACTTCTCCCCAGCCGTTGTCCTGTCCTTCCTGCCCGCCATGACCGGTGTAGATCAAGATCCTGTCCCCCCTGGGGTAGGTGATCTGGGGTGGGGCCGAGTCTTCCCGTGGAGTGGCGGTGTCTGCGACCCACGAGGTGCCACCGGTATCGGCTCCCTGTGAACAGGCCACAAAGAGCGTGGCCAGCAGGAAAAACAGGGAGTTCCAGACCTTCGCGGACGCCGATTCTTTGACAGGCTGAAAACAGGCTCGCAGACTTATGTTCCATGCAGGCATCTTCACCTCCCCGGTCCGTGGCCCGTGGGGAATCCAGTAACAGGCCCGAGCCCTCCCAACCATAGCAGCGCCATGGCCGGGAGATCATCCCAGGTCCGCCACCAGCGCTCTGTGATCGGTGCTGGGAAGTGAACGTTGATGTACCTTGATGGAAAGGGAACCACCCGAAAACACGTGGTCCAGTTGCAACACCGGCATCAGTGGCCAGCCGCCGCCGTCGGGCCAGCCACCGCCCAGGAACCTTGGCCAGCGCAGCGAGGCCTTCAAACCTGTATGGGTCAGACGGGAATATGGAGCGCTGCCCTGGCTGGCGTTCAGGTCACCGAGCACCAGCAAGCTCATTCCAGCCCCGCAGGGACCCAGGTCACCCAGGAGCCCGTTCCCAGAGGCTACGGAGAGCAGGGGTTCCAGGTAGGGAAGCTGGGCAGAGGCGCAATATGGAACAGGAGGGACGTGCAGGTCCACTACACAGAGATCAGCTTCATTGGCAGATGACTCTCTGGACACTCTCATCACCAGTATCGGGAAGCCGCACAAGGCCTTCCCAAGTGGTTGGAACACCTGCCCCCGGCAGTCGCTCCCCAGCCTGCACCAGGCCTGGACCCGGTGGGCAGAAAATGTTGGATCCCTTGTGCTTGCCACCAGGTACATTCCGTCAATGGATCTCTCCCTGGATTCCTGGGTGACGACCACGTCGGCATCCAGGGCGCTCAGGGCGCCTTCCAGGGCGCCCCTGCCATCCGAGTAGACCTGGACGTTTGCGTGGACGACACGTAGCTGCCCGGGTTGGAACCTGTTGACCGGAAAAGGTAGGCCGATGACCACCAGAGCCGCCAGGCCCGGCAAACGCCATGGACCCGGCCCGGCTGCAAGTGGCAGCCAGAAAAGGAGAACCCACCTGGAAGCCGCAAACGACACGGATGACAGGGCGATGCCCCAAGCACCTGCTCCTGCCAGTACATGACCCGTGCCCAGGGCCAGCAACGAGAGCAGCGCAGGAAAGAGAAACCAGGGCAGAGGTCTGCTCACCATGTGGACACCATGCTTTCCCACCTTGTCTCGCCAGGACCTCCCGACGGCTCCTGCTCGCCAGGTACTGGTGGCCGCTGCGGGCCATGGCAAGGGTTCCTGGTGGGATGCCGCCCGGGGCCGCAGAGAGGCATGGGCTATAACTGGTTGTCATCGTGCTTCCCGTGAAGTTACCATATCCACATGAAGCTGCCGCCTTTTCGACCTGCCTGTTCCCACATTTCCAAAACCGCCTGCTCCGGTTCGACATGTTCATGAGAGCCCTCCATTCCGCTCCCATTCCCGCCTTGCTCGCCGCTCTCTCTTGCAGCCCCCAATGGAGCCTCGTCGACAGGGACTCCGACGGCTACACTCCCATGGACGGTGACTGCTGGGATTCACCAACAGGTCCCGCTGGCTCCTTTCTGGATGGCTCCGACATCTTTCCAGGAGCAACCGAGTCATGGTACGACGGCGTGGACCAGGACTGCCAGGGAGACGACGACTTCGACGCCGACGGAGACGGCTGGGTGCCCGACTCCTACCGGGGCCGCATCACCCAGGGTCTCCCGGATTCGGGTTCCCTGCCCGGAGGCGATTGCTGGGACGACCCTCTTCAACAAGCATCTGAGCACACAGTTGTGCCCAGGGATCAAGAGGACTCTCTCGGCCAGCTTCTCAACTGGGAACAACCCGGCGCCCAGGACTTCAACCCCGGCGCAACCGATACCTGGTACGACGGCGTGGACCAGGACTGCCAGGGAGACGACGACTTCGACGCCGACGGAGACGGCTTCCAGTCCGACGACTATCCCCACCCCGTGTCGGACAGGCCCGGCACATGGGCCTTCGGCACCGATTGCATAGACAACCCTCTGCTGGGGACCGGCCTGGACGCCGCCAACCCCTCCGGCGCCGCTGCCTCGTCAGTCAACCCCGCCGCCGAAGAAACCTGGTACGACGGCACCGACGACAACTGCGATCTCAACGATTGCGATGCCGACGGCGATGGTCACAGCTACCCCGGCTCTTCCTATTGCGAGGCCATGGACTGCGACGACACGGATCCCGAGATCTACTTCGACGCCAGCATCGAAGAAACCTGGTATGACGGCGTAGACGCCAACTGTGACGGCTGGAGCGACTACGACGCAGACGCCGATGGCTTCGACTCGGACTCCCACGAACGGTTGGACGGCTCCCTGGGAGACGACTGCGACGACTCCAGCCCCGACATCAACCCCGACGCACAGGAAACCTGGTACGACGGCCTGGACGACGACTGCGACGGCAACGACGGTGATGCCGACGGCGACACCTTCTACCTGGACTCCTACGAATACGACATCCCGGAGCCCTTTGAAGCCGGTGACTGCGACGACCAGCAGCCAGAGATCAACCCCGATGCCGTTGAATACTGCGATGGCCTGGACAACGACTGCGATGGCGCCTCCGACGAAGACGACGCCATCGACGCCCCCACCTGGTACCTGGACGCCGACGCGGATTCCTTCGGCGACCCGGACTCGACCACCACTGCCTGCACACGACCCACCGGCTACGTGGCCGACGATAGTGACTGCGACGACGACGAACCCCTTCGCAACCCGGGACTGGACGAGTTCTGTGACGGTCTGGACAACGACTGCGACGAACTCACCGACGACGACGATCCCGACGTCACAGGCCAATCCACCTGGTACGCCGACGCCGACGGAGATGACTACGGCGACCCCTCGTCCACGGACATCTCCTGTTGGCAACCGTCGGGCTTCGTGCTGGACGCCAACGACTGCGACGACACCAACCCTCTCCGAAATCCCGGCGAGACGGAACTCTGCGACGACATCGACAATGACTGTGACGGACTCACCGACGACGACGATCCGGGCGTTACCGGCCAGTCCACCTGGCACCCCGACGCCGACTCCGACGGGTACGGCGACCGCGAAAGCTCCACGGATTCCTGTCAGCAACCCGATGGCTACGTCTCCGACGGCTCCGACTGCGACGACGGCGATCCCGCCACGAACCCATCCGCCGATGAATACTGTGACGGTATCGACAACGACTGTGACGACTACGTCGACGAAGACGACGCCCTGGACGCATCCCTCTGGTACCTCGATCAGGATGATGACGGCTACGGCGCGGCCGACAGCACCACCACCGCCTGTGACCTGCCATCCGGGTACTCGGCAAATCCCGACGACTGCAACGACGACGACGCGAACGTGTACCCCTACGCCCCGGACGACGAGACCTACAACCTGGTGGACAACGACTGCGACGACTACGTCGACGAAGACGCCATCTCCGCCGGTTCCATCGTGATCACCGAGATCAACAAGAGTTCCACCGCTGGAAACGACGCTGCGGGCGGCGACTACAACACCGACGCCATCTGGCTGGAGATCCTCAACCCCCAGGACTTCTCCGTCGAGCTTTCCAACTGGACCCTGTCCACGTGTGTCCAGGCGCAGAGCCCATATGCCTGGACCGACGGTTATCCCGACTGGGGTGACTGCCTGGAGACCTACCAGGTGGCCCTCAGCCCAGCCCAGGGGATCCAACTGGCTCCTGGTGAGCGAACCGTTCTCTGCTACGACCAGCGACTCTTCGACAACACTGCCGACTGTGACTACATCTTCGGCCCCCTGGGGCCCAGCGGCGACAGTCCCGAAGGCATGCCGTACAAGAGCGATGACATCTACTGGAACGCCATGAATGGAATAGTCGCCCTGGAGCTGGCAGGCACCATCATCGACGAGGTGGGGTGGTTCTGGAAGGACTCGGATGAAGACTGGCCCAACTGGAAGCGCCACGCCATGTGCTTGTCTTCCAGTGCTCTCGACGCGTCGTCAAACGACGACGGCGCCAACTGGGGCAGCATCGACACCGGCGACCAAGTCTGGGCCTCGAACCCTGAGGACAACTACGGAACCCCAGGGGCCGACAACACCGACTGTAGCAGGTGAATGGCTTCCACAGGGATGGCGGCTGCACCAGGGGGGGGCTACTGGAGCCCGGGCTGGCGGGGGCTGGAGTGAACTTCAGCGTTCTTCCCATGCTGCTCATCTTGAGCGCCGAGGCCCAGGACCTTGTGCTGAAGGGCCGCCAGATGTTTCTGGACGGTTCCGTCTACTATGAATCGGTGTACCTGTTCAACGGTGCCACCATACACGTCCAGGGCTCCGGCGGGGGGCCTGCCAGCCTGGAGATCGACGCCGAATCCATCTGGATCGACGCGACATCCGCCATCACCGCGGATGGAGAAGACTCCACATCCTGCACAACGGAGAGCGGCTGCCTGGAAAACAGCCAGGCTGGAAGCATCCTGTTGAGAGCCGCCGATATGCTGGTGGAGGGAACCATCTCTGCTAACGGAGGAACACATCATCCAGGGAGCGAGGCCTGGAGAGCCGCCGCTCCAGGAGGCTCCATCACGCTGGAGGCCGACATTCTCCTCTGCCCAGGATCACTGTCGGCGCGAGGCGGCGACGTGGTTTCCACAAACGGGGTCCAGGCCACGTTACCACACCAATCTTCGTTGCCCGGCGGAGATGGTGGAGTCATCGTGCAGGCCTGGGACAGCATGGGGCTTCCCTGCCAGGCCGATGTCTCCATGGGGAAGGGTTCCAACTCCTCTGCTGGCCCGCAGCCTGGCTGGTCCACGTCGATGGAAACGGACTGGGATGGCGATGGATACACCTTTTCCCAGGGCGACTGCGCCCCCAGGAACCCGGCGGTCAACCCGGGAGCCGGCGAAACATGGTACGACGGTGTGGACCAGAACTGTGACGCTCGCTCCGATCTGGATGCGGACATGGATGGTTTCGATGATGCCAGACACGGCGGTGACGACTGTGACGACGCCGACCCGGCAGTCAACCCATCAGCCGCGGAGACCTGGTATGACGGCAAGGACCAGAACTGTGACACATGGAACGACTACGACGCCGACGGAGACGGACGCTCTGCCGCACTCAGCGGCGGTGACGACTGTGATGACCATGATCCCGGGGTCTTCCCGGCAGCCACGGAGATCTGGTACGATGGGAAGGACCAGAACTGCGACGGCCTGGACGACATGGACGCAGACATGGATGGCTGGCGCTCCTCGGCCCACGGTGGGAAGGACTGCGATGATCATGACCCCCTGATCCATCCAGAGGCCCCGGAGACCTGGTACGACGGCATTGACCAGGACTGTGACGGCTGGTCCGACTACGATGCCGACCGCGATGGCTTCACCAGCCTGGAGTCGGGTGGTGACGACTGCAACGACCATGACCCACTGGTGCATCCAGGCGCACGAGAGACCTGGTACGACGGTATCGACCAGGACTGCGACGGCTGGTCCGACTTCGATGCCGACGCCGACGGCTACGACCGAGGCAGGTCCGGCAGGCCCTGGACCGACGAGAGCCAGGCTGATTGTGACGACACCCGTTTCGCGGTTCACCCATTTGCCGAAGAAAAATGGTACGATGGCATCGATCAGGACTGCGACGACTGGTCCGACTACGATGCCGATGGAGACGGCTACAACTCCGTGGATTTCGGTGGCGACGACTGCAACGACGCCGATTCAGCCATCAACCCGGGAGCCAGGGAGCTGTGGTACGACAACGTGGATCAGGACTGTGATGGAGCCCACGACTTCGACGCCGACGGAGATGGCTTCTTCTCCGCGAAATATGGCGGCATGGATTGTCTCGACTCAAATCCGGCCGTCTTCCCCGGCGCCCTGGACCCCCCCTATGACGGACTGGATCAGGACTGTGCCGGAGATGACGACTTCGACGCCGACAAAGACGGATATCGCGGATCCGCCTGGTGGGGGAACGACTGCGACGATCGAGACAGCTCCACCCACCCCGGGGCCCCGGACATCCCGGGCGACGATATCGACCAGGACTGTGACGGCGCGGATGGCACCCGGAACCTGTGAGGGGGAGTTGGTATCAGGCACCAGCCAGGGTGGAACCTACGCGCTTCTACATGGCCTGCGGGAGCCCGCCACGCCGGCGGCCCCACAGCAGGATGGCCGGCAGAAGGAACAGCCGAGCCCCGCCGGAGCTGTCACAGCCACAGCCAGCCTGTTCTACCTGGAACGAAGGATCGGCTTCGTCGGCCTGCTGGTGGGACTGGCCGGTTTCCTGCGTGTTCTGGGTGTCCTGGGATGAATCGGTGTCGGTGTCGGTGTCGCTCCCCGGAACGCCACTGTCGCGGGGCTCCGCCGTGTCAGGCGACGGTCCGGTGTCTGGTTCGTCGCAAACGGGACCTTCCAGGACTTCCTCGCAAGCAAGGATCTTCAGCTCCATGGGATCGCCCTCGGTCGAGGTGACGATGTTGCCCAGCAGATCGTAGGCAATCGCTTCCCCCCCGGAACCGCTGGTGGGCCACTTCACGGGTTCGTTCCCCCAGTGAGCATCGGGATCGCAGGGATCGGTCTCCCACTCGTAGGCGGCCGAGTAGGTCCTGATGACCAGCCGGTGCCCCTCCCAGTCCCAGTCCCCCCCGGTGGTGGAGATGTTCCCAGCTCCCCAGGACTCGAAATCCAGGGTGGCAACGTATTCCAGGACTCCCGTGTCGTCGGTGGGTTCTTCCGGAAAACGAAAAACCTGTGAAGAACCTTCGTGGACCTTTGTGACCAGGTAGATGCGCCCGGTGGTGGGATGAACGAAGAGGGTTTCAGAATCGTAGGTTTCATCGGGATAGACGACTTCCCAGGTGGCTATCACTTGCGCATCTTCTCCTTCGGCAGGTTCCGGAACCGCGTAGACCCTGATGTAGGGACGGATCTTGGAGTTGTCGCCGATGTCGCCAATGTAGAGGCAATCGCCCTTGCTGCCGGGGCAGGGGCCGGCGGACATGGCTTCCCAGTCCCAGGAGCTGGCGTCCGTGACGGCATGACTGCCGACATATTCACCTTCCAGTGTAAATGCGTAGAGAATGGCATCGTTGCCGGCGTCGTTGTGAGTGAACCAGATTCCCTTCCGCGTCCGGGATTCAGCCAACCCCGAAGATTCCACCATTTCCGTGCCCTTGATGGAGGCGAGATCCTGGGGGTCCGAGTACCCGGAACAGAGGACAGCTCTGGCCACTGAGATAAAAACCAGCATAAAGTACATTTTCAACCCTGTTTCATTGGCCAGTCCTCACCGGGTGTAGAAACGAGCGCGTGCCCCCCGAAGCGGTTGCGCATCGCCGCCAACAAGCGATCGGTGAAGGACTCGGAGTCCCTTGAACGCAGGCGCTCCTGCAACGCAGCCGTAATGACGGGGGCGGCCAGATCCAGGTCCACTGCTTCGAACACGGCCCAACGGCCTTCTCCCGAGTCTTCGACGTGTGGCGCTATCCCTGTCAGTCGTGGGTTTTCTTCCAGGGCAGCGCCGGTCAGCTCCAGAAGCCATGACCTGACCACGCTGCCATCTTCCCAGATTCGAGAAATCTCCTTCAGGTCGAACTCGAACTCGGTTTTGCGCTTCAAGATGGAGAAACCCTCGGCCAGGGCCTGCATCATTCCGTACTCGATCCCGTTGTGGACCATCTTCACGAAGTGGCCTGCCCCACTGGGCCCCACGTGGCCCCAACCCTTCTGGGGAGAGGGGGCAAGGGATTCCAGGATTGGTTTGACCTGTTGAACGACATCGCCATCCCCACCCACGGCAAGGCTGTAGCCGTGTTTGCGACCCCAGATTCCGCCGCTTGTGCCGACGTCCAGGTAGTGTATGTCGTACTGGGCGAGCATTTACGCACGCAGCAGGGTGTCCTTGTAGAAGGAATTGCCACCATCCACCAGGATGTCGCCCCTGGACAACAGCGGGAGGAGCTTGAGGATGGCTTGATCTACGGGATCGCCACAGGGAAGCATCAACCACACGACCCGCGGTGGTTCCAGTTCTTCAACGAGCTGAGCCAATGTCATGGCGCCCTTGGCACCGCTCTCGACCAATTCGTAGATCTTGTCGGGTGATCGATTGTAGACCACCACACGATGTCCCCGCTCCAACAGCCTCAGAGCCATGTTGGCTCCCATGCGACCGAGCCCCACCATACCCAAATCCATCACGATTCCTCCTGGTGGACCCACGCGGGTTCCAAGCACCGGCGGGGCCCCACAGCCGTTCCGGGGTTGTCAGAGTCAAAAAAATGTTCCTTCCGAAGCGGATCCCTTCAACACCGGAGAGGGCGGTACTCTTGCCGTAACGTGCCATTGAGCAGATCTCATGGCTTTGAAACCGACAACTGCATCTTTGCTGTAACACCTGCCACGGTCCATGCAATGGCCCCACGAACAGCCAATCCGACCCGGCCCCGGGTTGTCGCGTGGAAGTGACTCTACAGGCTGCATTCACCGGCCTGCTGCACCACCAGGGGGTGCCTGTCCTCGACGGTCTCCCGCAGGTCATCCACCATCCAGCCCCACCGTTCCAACTCTATGAACGGATCGGCGTCGATGAAGTCGGTCAGGAAGTCCACCAGGTCGTCGATGTCGTCGAAGAAGATCCCGGGGTCGTACAGCTCCGCAAACTCCAGGACGGCGGCACAATAGTCCTGTGTCCAGGTTTCCATGAGCCCCCGGGCGACCACCGACTCGAAATCGGGATCCCACACGGGGTGCAGGTCGAAGATGCTGGCTTCATCGCCATCGACGGCGTCGGATATGTTGAAGGCCTGGTCCTTGTCCCAGGGATACACCACGAAACGCCCCTGGTCGGGCTGGAAGTAGAGCATGAAGTTCTGGCCGGTGGCCTCCATGCCGTCGATATCGGGCAGGACCACGTCAGCGGCGATCTCGGCAAGCCACTCGTCCACGTCTATCCAGGCGGACATGCAGGACTCGAAGGTATCGCTCTCGGAGGCGCAAGTTATGAAGGGCAGCAGATCCTGGCTGATGTCGCTCTCGGAAGTTCCGGCCTTTGGTTCGTAGATTTCCACGTACATGGACGTGTCGTCGCCCAGGTACTCGAAGTCCCCGCTGCCACCACAATAGCCGGCCACCTTGTAAAGGCTGCCAGAGGCATCCGAAGCGAAGTGGTTGTCAAGGAAAGCGCTGTCGTCGGGCTCTTCAGTGTTGGGAAACACGCCCTGGAACTCGTCGTTTACGTAGAGCAACGCATATGCGCTGCGCGGTACCGGCAGGCCGAAGCGCTCCATCAACAGGAGGGTCAAGTGCTCCCGCATGAGGCTGTAGTCACCCTCGGTGCCCAGCAGGTTGATCTTCTTCACGCCGTGGAAGAGCCGCCCTGATTCGAACTCGTTGAAGGAGAGCTTCAGCCCCACCCTCTCGTACTCCCCTCCCAGGAGGCTGCTGTGGCCCCGGTAGCGCACGCCCACGTTGTCCCACTCCTCCAACTCACCGGTCATGGGGTTGAGGAAATCCAGAGATGCTTCCAGGTAGGGCCGATCAGCGCACTCGTCGTCCAAGTCCACCAGTTCCCACAACGCATCCGCCCAGTTGTCGTCGTCGATGTAGAGGTAGAACACCGGCATTCCACGCCTGTCCCAGAGGGGGTCGTCAGCTTGCTGGGTATCGGGCAGGGGGGCCCCCGTGTCGGTGGGTAGGGCGCTGTCTTCCGCCGAGTCTCGCAGCACCGTGGCCGGGTGGCAGGCCTGGAGGTTCAGGGAGCAGACAATGCCAGCCAGGAAAAGGGGGGAAAGGGCTCCTCTGCACGGCGAAGGCTTTACCAGTGGCTCGCGCAGGAGCACCTTTACGTATTCCGGCAGTGGTCCATCCCGCCCCGCTGCATCGCCCATCGCTCGCCTATTCACCATATGCCCCTTTATTGTTTGGCCTTCTCACGCCCTGCCAGTCCCGTGCCCAGGCGATCTGGCGTGCCATCGAATCATTGTCGCACCAGCTCCAGGGGCACGGGTTGATGACATCCTACAGGTACGGCATTCGTCGAGGATACCACGAAAAGAACGGCCCTGTGTGTAAAACGGACATGCAAGAAAACCCGTGGTATGCCGTGGCCCTGGGCCAGCTCCGCCCGCGACTCCAGCCACCTCTCATTCCGTGTCCGTGCTCCCCACCAGCAGGACCAGAAACTCCACCCGCCTGTTGCGCGCCCTGCCCTGGGGAGTGGAGTTGCTGTCCAGGGGCAGAGACTCTCCATACCCGCGAACGACCAGGCGTTCAGGTTCCACGGCCCCGTCCTGGATCAGGAAACGGCGAACCGCCTCAGCGCGTTTCCGGGAAAGCTGCTGGTTCATCGCGGCACTCCCGAGGGAATCGGTGTGCCCGGCCACCTCCAGGAGACGGATGGCGGGATTGTCGCGAATCACCCTGGCAACATCCATGAGGACAGGGCGTGACGATGTCTTGAGCTGTGCCTTGCCGGTCTCGAACTCCACCGTCTCGGTTATGTCGATTCGGGCCTGCCTGAGATGGGCGCGAACCGGACAACCTTCGGAACTCTCGGGCAACAATGCAGGCGCCACGGCCAGTTCCGGGCAACGATCCCGGTAGTCGGGGATCCCATCCTTGTCGCTGTCGGGGCATCCGGAGGCAGCGACTCGGCCCGGTACTTGCGGGCACTCGTCCCTGGCATCGGCCACCATGTCGGCATCGGCGTCGGGGCATCCGTAGGTGTCCCATGTACCGACAGTGCGGGGACACAGATCCTGCCCGTCTGGCACGCCATCACCGTCGTTATCGGGATCCGGACAGCCGTCTTCGTCACGATACGAGTCAGGATCCTCGGGCTGGTGGGGACAGGCATCCACGGCATCCGGTATGTTGTCGTTGTCGTTGTCCGGGTCCGGACAACCGTCGGAGTCCAGCCATCCGTCCAGATCTTCGGGACTATGTGGGCAGATGTCCTCGTCCGGAGGCACCGAGTCCATGTCGCCATGCACGGGAATACGCAAGCCGGCCCAGGTGAGCCCCAGCAGCACGCGCCAGGCCGGAGCCTCCAGGGGCGAAGTCAGCGCCGTGCCCAGGGCAAGCGTGGCCCTGGGAGAGTCGCTGTCCCCATAGATGGCGTATGTATGCCCCTCGGTGAACAACGGGGGATCCAGGCCGGAACCGGGAAGGACGGTGGATGTAATCTCTGCCCCCAGCGCAAGGTTCTTCCAGGTGGAGATGTCCAGCCCCGCCCCCAGGTCAAATCCTTCGCCCAGGGATTCAATGCGTATCCCGCCGTTGATGCGCCATCCAAGCCGCCCCGTACTCCCGCCGATGGCGGCAGTGGCGCCTCCACTGCCCCCCAGACTGGTCTCGACGCTGCCGGTTGGAAATCCCACCCAGGTGCCGAGCGCGAGGCCCAGGGTTTCGTTCCCCCACAACGGTGACGTGGTGCCTGCTCGCAGATCACCGGGAGCGCCCATCACCCGGCGGTCGTCCGGCATGACCTGGTAATAGGGGAGATCCATCTCGACTCGCAGCCACTTCGACGCGGTGTACCCCATGCCCAGCCTGGCAGCGGACATGCGACGAGGCTGGGAGAGGTCACCGAAATGCTCGGAGTCGACAATGAACAAGCCGAAACAGACCCGTCCCCGTTCACCCAGAACCGGGTGCAGTAGCTGCAACGATCTCTGCCCGTCTTCCAAGCTTGCTGACGGGATGAAACGGTCCGGACTCCCGGCGAGGGCCGGCCCGGATGCTCCCATGGCAACCGCCAGGGCAATGGCAGCGTGGAGAAGGGTCATGGAAGCCACTCCGCCAGTTGGCTGCGGAACTGCTGTGCATCTGACATGGGAGGGCCGTGGACCAGTGACGAAAACGTGGGGCTCGGCATGAAAGTTCCTGTGCCCGGCAGGCCGTAGTGGACCTCCACCATGACCACCGTCTGCCCCCAGATCTTCCACGCCCCCCGGTGGATGGCCTGCGCGCCCAGGAAAAAGCTACGCCCGAGATCCGCCAGGAGGCCACCCTGCAGCTCGTAGCCCACGAAGGTGCCGGGTTGCATGTAGAGCACCGAGCTTCCTTGAACATCCTGGAGATTGGAAGCCACCTCCAGGCCCATGGAGAGGCGGGAGCCTGGCGGCGCCACGATCCCCTTCAACCTGGCAGTGACGGAGTAGTAGCCTTCAGGGGAAAAAACGCCTCCCTGCCCCGCCTGAAAACCGTCGGCCTGCCGGTCGTGCTCCAACAACATGGCGTCCAGGCCCGCCCAGACACCGTAGCCAGCTTCTCGGTGGATGGAGAACCTCCCCCAGGCCAGGAGCTGCTCCCAGGCCACCGGGTCCATGGACAAGCCGTTGGACTGCCCCACGCGCCCCAGCAGGCCCAGCTCCCTGCTGGAAGCCCAGAATGCTCCGAGACGCCCCCCCAGCCAGGTGTCGGCCACGCGCCCAAAGGGTTCACCAGCGCTCTCGTCTCCTGCCCAGCTCGCCAACGAGTCGGTGACCGGAGCACGAGAAGTTTCCAGTTCCGCCTCCAGGGTACCCCCCAGCCTGGCGCTCAGGGTGCCATACCAGGTCAGGTATGTTCCCCCTGAAAAACCCACCGGAGCAGACCCAAGCCGAGCCTCGCCGCTGAAGGTACCCTCTTGTGGAGAGACGATGCCCAGGCTGGTGGCGGCTCCGGATTCCATGGATTCGCCATTGAATACACTCACGGGGATGACTTCCAACTGAATCCTGGATGCCCCCGGCCAGGCCATGTCCACGCCCATGGGCAGGTAGCTGCTCCTGAACAATTGCTCTCCCAATGTGCCGGGCCGGTAGACGAAGCCAAGGCCCCCAGCGCCGCTCACGAGGGCGTGTCGAGCCAGGTTCTCGTCCAACTCGGGAATGTTCAATGTAAGGAAACGAACCCTGGAGGGAGAATCCTGCCCTCGTTCTTCGGGCCCCAGGCTCCTGCCCGACGGCAGCGGCAGGACGGGCAGCGGGCCTTCGGGGGGATCCGTCGCAAAGACCAGGCCGTCGTAGGGAGTGGACGTGAGTTCCGCCATGGTTGTACGGGCCTGGGCGAAGCGTGAGCGGTAGACCTGGAGTTCAACGAGAGCCTGCCCCACTTCCAGGTTCCCCCACCTGCGCCAATGCTCGCCCAGCACTCGCTGGGCCGACTCCAGGTCGAGTTGGGCCTTCAGAGCGTTGGCCAGCCCCAGCACGGCCCCCTGGCTGGCCGGATCCAGCGACGATGCCGTTTCAAAATCTTGTACTGCTCTTTTGGGATTCCCCAGGGCCATCCACGCCCAGCCCATCTGGACCCAGCTCCGAGCGTGGTTGCCACCCTGGCTGTTCTCCAGCTCCTGGAGCCTGATTGAAGCTTCGTGGATTCGGCCTTTGTTTCGCAGTCTCGTGATTCCTCGTATATCGAGAGCGAGTTCCAGGTACACCAACTCCTCGTTGAGCCATGGCTCGGCTCCGGCGTCCAACGCATGCCTGTAGAGGGCAATGACTTCGTCCACGCGACCCAGTTGGACGCCAATGGACTGAAGTGCCGAGAGCGCCCGGGAATGCGTGGGGTGCTTCTCCAGGATTCCCTTGATCTCTTCCCAGGCCAAATTGGTGTTCCCGCGGGCCTGCTGCATCTCCGCCCAGCTCACCAGCAGATCCGGATCTTCCGGCTGCTCTGCCAACAGTTCTCGCAGAAGCCGCTCCGCTCCGTCCTGATCATTCACCATGACACTCGCGGCATCCCGCACCGCCCGAAGCTGTTCAACACGGTTTGCCAGCTTGAGATTGTCCGAGTTGGGATACCACTTACAGAGTCTACCCGCGAGAATCTGTGCCTGCACCAAGCTGCCCCGGAGTATGGCCACATCCACCAACCCCCTCAACGCCACCTGGTTGCCGGGGTCCATCTCCATGGCCTCTTCGTAGAAGGCCTGGGCAGCACCGTACTGCCACCTGGTCATATACAAGCCAGCCAGACCACACAAGACCTCGGGGTCTGGAGACTCTTCCAGCAGGCGGGAGTAGCGACCGAATGCTGCCCAGGATTCACCTTTGGCCAGATCCCGTGCCGCCTGTGCCCTCGTGAGGGAGACCCTGGCCTTCTTCAACTCCCGCCTCAGTCCGTCGTCCCTGGGTTCTGGAACGGCACTGAGGATTTTTTCAGCGATGTCCAGGTTTCCCATGGCAACCTCTGCGTGCACGCCTCCCAGCAGCAACCACATGTTCCCGCTGTCCAGCTCGTAGGCACGCTGGTACATCTGGGCTGCTTCCTCGGCCTTCCCCTGAGCCAACAGGGTATCCGCCAGAGCGTGGAACAGACCTGGCTGGTCGGGGTGAAGGTCCAACAGTTGGTAGTACTGACGCCTGGCCTCTTCCAATCTTCCGTGCTTCACGGCTTCCCTGGCCTTTTCACCCATTACCAGGACCTGCATCTCTTCCCGGAGGTAGCGAACCTTCAGGTCATCGTAGCTGCAATCCTGCAGCAGCTTCAGTGCTTCGTCTTCTCGGTGCATGTCCGAGAGCAGACTCACCAGGGCGAAGAGAGCCCGGCGGTTGCCCGGAGCTTTTTCATATGCCTTGCGGTAGGCCAGCAAAGCCTGTTCCCCGTGCCTGGATTCCCACAACCCTCCTCCAAGGCCCACCAGCGTGGAGACCGAGTCGGGTTCGAGGGCCAGAGCCACCCGGTAGCCCTGCAAGGCATCCTGAACCCTGCCGGCCTTCTTGTCGGACTCTGCCAGTATGACTCGAAAGCGCCCCAGATCCGCTTCCAGAGCTTCCCACTGCTGGGGAGTGCTGGCCGAGGACATGGCACGCTTGGTTGCCAGAACCGCGAGATCGGGACGCCCTGCTTCGTAGGCCGCCCAGGTGTAGAGGTCCAGCCAGGTCCGGCGTGACGGTTCAGCCTGCAGCAAGGGTTCCAGGGTCCTGATGGCTTCACGGGATCGATTCGACCTTACCAGGAGCTGTGCCCAGATCTGCATGACGAGGGGGTGATTGCCGGAGTATTCCAGGATCCTGCGAACCTGCGGTTCAATTTCGGAAACAGGCAAGGAAATGTCCAGTGCGGCCAGATCTTGAAGGGCTCGCACCATCTGGAGGAGCTGGGGGTCTCCCCTGGACTCCACACGCGCCTCGTTCATTCGCCCCTGCCCCAGGAGCGAGCGCACCAGCGCTTCACGATACTCGGTATTGGAAGGGTCCAGTGAAACGGCCTTCCTCCAGGCCCCGAGAGTGCCGTCCAGATCGTTTTTCTTCTGCTTGATCCTGGCCAGTGTTGCCCAATCCCTGGCAAGCTCCCCGGGATAACGGGACCAAGTCTCCTTCCTGGACAGGCTCCGCTCCAGGGCTGCCTCGGCGGAATCGTGCCAGCCAAGCCTGGTAAGCGATTGTGCGCATGAAGCCAGGGTATCCGAGGTCCGGCATTCTTCATCCAGCAGGTCCGGCGCCACCCTGGCGGCCTGCTCTCCCCTGCCCTGCATGAGCATCGCCACCACGCGATATCGCCTGACACGACCGTCGCCTTCCTGCACGTCCAGGACCTGCAGGGCCAGATCGGCGCGCCCCTTGCGCATGTAGCCTTCAGCCATGGCCAGCCTGACGTTCAAGTCGTCCGGGTGGGTTCCCAACATTCCCTGCAGGATTATCAGGGCCCGCGTGAGGGTCTCGGGCCGCTGGACGTCCGCCCAGGTGGACATCACGCGGAGCTGGTATCGTCGCGATCCGGAACTGAACTCTATTGCCGTCCGGTAGGCCTTTGACCAGGCTGCCCTGGGTGGCCTGGAGAGCAGCAGGTCCCCGAGGCTTTCGGCGGCCACCGCTCGTAATTCCGGCGTGCCAGTCGCGGAGAGCAACACGGCAACGGCCTCATCCGCCCCCAGATCCGCGCTTTTCAGATCGTCTGCCAGGTCCAGCAGTCCCCAGGGATCAGGACTCGTTTCTGCCGGCTTGGCGCTTTCTTCGTGGGAGGTGGTCCAGGGGCCGGATGAGGCGGGCTGGGCCGGCTCGACCGGCGGGGGGACCGGCTCCGGCGAGGCGCCCCAGGGGGACTCGGGGGCGGGCTGGGCCGGCTCGACCGGCGGGGGGACCGGCTCCGGCGCAGCGCCCCAGGTGGACTCGGGGGCGGGC
>JAJRWT010000082.1 GCA_024276675.1 Myxococcota bacterium
CAGATCTGCGGTTCCTCTCCGACGAAACGCAAAAGTGAAACGCCCAGGGCCCGAAACGGTTTCAGATCTGCGGTTCCTCTCCGACGAAACGCAAAAGTGAAACGCCCAGGGCCCGAAACGGTTTCAGATCTGCGGTTCCTCTCCGACGAAACGCAAAAGTGAAACGCCCAGGGCCCGAAACGGTTTCAAGTGTGTCCCAGGGTGAGGCCAAGCGTGGACGGGCTGTGGAGCGTTGGCACACGGGGAGCGGCTGCGCGAAGGCGGCTCAGCAGCCCTCGTCGGCGCCCGTGGCCGCTGGGGCGCGGACCCTCTTGAGGACCGGCGGAGGGGGAGGCGCCGCCACCGCGTCGGAGGTGAGGGACTCCCCCGCGAAGTAGGCCCGCAGGGCCTGCCGCTTCAGCTTGGCCTGCCGGGTGGGCAGGTCGTCGTCCGGGCTGAAATCCACGGGGTCCACGAACTCGCGCTTCCAGGCCTGGTAGCCCCCGTCCAGTCCGCAGACGAAGGGACTCTTCCGGAAGACCTTCCTGGGGAGTTCGATGTTGGCGCTTCCGCTCTCGTCGTAGAACAGCAGGCGCTTGGCCAGGTCCACGCTGGCGGGAAGACTCTCCAGGAAGGCGCGGCCCTGCTGGGCATCCTCGTGGCAGGCAGGGCAACGGACGGCTCCCGGGATGGGCGGCTCGGCCTTCTCGTCCACGCCCTCCGGCTTCATGTCGAAGACCACGAAGTCACGCTTGCCCTCCACGATGCAGTCCGCCAGCTCGGAGGGTTGCACCACTCGCATGTCCAGGTCCGAGATCTGGAAGGTCTTCTCGTGCTGCGGCTCTCCCGCGAGCGAGGCGGCGGCGATGGCGATCCCCAGCGCGAAGCAGACTGCGGCAAAGACGAAAAAGTACTTGTTCATGGCTGCTCCTGTCCCTGGCCGTTGCCCATCTTGCTGTCCACGAAGTGGGTCAGGGCGAAGGCTCCGAAGGCCAGGAAGACCACCAGCAGCACCACCACGCCGGGGGGCAGGCCCAGGACATCTGGCAGCATGAGGCGGCCCATGTACGACGAGGTGTAGAAGTCCTGGATGTAGGGGAAGCTCCAGGCGAAGCCAAGCACGCCCACCCCGAAACCCAGCAGGAACACCAGGCCGTCGATCTTGCCCGTGGCCATGGCCACCAGCGACGTTCCCGGGCAGTAGGCCCCGATGTTGAAGCCCATGCCGAAGATGAAGCCCCCCACCACCTGGGGCCACAGGTAGGTGGGGTTGACGTAGACCAGGTCCAGCTCCAGCACGCCCAGGTAGTACAGCCCGAACAAGCCCAGCATGGCCACGACCACGGCGGTGAACATGACCCTCACCACGGCCATGTCGTAGCCGTACCAGACACCGGCCAGGGTCCTGGCGCTGCCGAAACCGGCCCGTTCCAGCGAGAAGCCGAACCCGAAGCCCAGCAGTACCGCCATGATGGAAGTGAGGGTGGGAGTCCACTCGAAGACCTTTGAAAACGGTGCGATGATCTCCATCTCAGGTCCACTCCTTCCTGAAAAAGTACGCCACGGCGAAACCGCCCGCGAAGACGGCCACCAGGTATGCCCAGCTCCCCGCCGCCAGGGTGGCCCCGCCGGAGAGCGCCTGGCCCGAGGTGCAGCCACGCGCCAGCCGAGCGCCGTAGGCGGAGATGATCCCGCCGGCGAAGGCCAGCAACAGGCGCGTGCGCAGCGAGGCCCTGGGGCCCCGGATCACCTGGAAGGAGACGCGCCGAGCCATGGTGCCGCTGAGGAAGCCGCCCAGCAGGATGCCCAGGAACATGTAGACAAGGAAGTCCATGAGGGGGTCGCTCTCGGTGGCCAGGTACTTCTTCACGTAGTCGTTCTGCCGCTCCAGCACCTCGTGCGCGGCCTCGGTGCCGCCCGCGACGGCGGTCTCCACGTTGTGGGCCGTGTAGAGGGAGAGGCGGGTCATGGCACCCGATGCGCCCAGGCCCCTGCCCACCAGGACGAAGGCCGCCAGCAGCACCAGCCCCAGTCCGATACCAGCCAGGTATGGGTTGCCGTAGACGGCGGGCTTGAGACGATTCATCATTTTGCTCCTTGTTGAAGCCGCAGGATCCGTGAGCCGACCACGTAGCCCAGCACCGCTGCCGCCAGGGCGCCCAATACCACCAGCAGCTCCACCGCGGAAGGCGTGTACGGCATGAGCCCCTCCACCTCCTTGAATGGGGGGGAGTAGGAGAAGGTCTCGCCCAGCTTGCCCACCATGCTCCGCAGCGGGAACATCTGCCCGGTGTAGACGAAGTTGTAGCGGACGAAGAAGATCCCCAACATGGGCAGGATGGCCGCCAGCACCACGAAACCCGGATCCTTGCGGCGGGAACTCAGCAGGATCCCGAAGGAGATGAACAGGCCGATCATCATCTCGAAGCCCCAGAAGCTCAGGAACAGGCTGCCGGTGAGCACCTCACTGGTGACCTCGAACTTGTGGTAGTGGCCTCCATAGAGCCCGGCCAGCATCTTCCAGACCGTGAAGAAGATGACTATGCCGATGAAGAGGGCCAGCAGCTTGCCAAGGACCTCCACCAGGCGCTTGTGCTCGGGCCGGAGCTTGCGGTCGTTCTCGAAGTAGTCGGTGAAGTAGGTGATGATGATGAGCAGCGCGGCGCCGCAGATGAGGGCCGTGGCGATGAAGTAGATGGGGAGGAAGGGCCCGTACCAGTAGGGTCTGGCGTGCAGGAGCCCGAAGACGCCCCCCAGGTTGGAGCAAGCTGCAAGCGCCGTGAGGATGCTCAGGATCCCCGCGATCCGAGCGCGGGCGTGCTGCTCGGTCATGAGAAAGATGAGTTCCGCCGAGATAAAGAGCATGTAGCCACCGTAGAGCACACCCATCCACCAGATTGGCGCCTTGGGGTTGGGCGAGATCACGGCGTACAGCGCGAGCCTGAAGGGATACTCCAGCTCTGATGCGATGACCGCGAAGCCGATGGACAAGATCAGAAGCGCAAGGAATATCGCCTGCTTGGCCAAAGGGATGAAGAGCTTGAAGCCGAAGACGTGCCCCAGCGAACTCACCAGGCACAACCCAGACCCGGAGACCACGAAGAACACGTAGGTGGCGATGAGCAGCCCCCATGGGACCTGGTCGGTGGTTCCCAGGGCCTCGTGCCCCCGGAAGAAAGCCACGAGGACCGCCACCACCCCCACGGCCAGCACCAGCAGAAAGAACTGCAACGCATGCTTGCCACGCGCCAGGTGGGGGGCGTCACCCGGCTGGACGCGGAAGAGTCGCGAGACACGCCGCCCCATGTCGGGCTGGACGAAACTGTCAACCGATACTGCCATCCCCGGATCCTCCCATCAATCGTTCAGCAGGTAGTAGACGTTGGGACCAGTGTCCTCGTCCGGCTTGAGGACGTGGTACCTGCGCTGGTGGAGCTGGTGGAAGACCCTGCTGCCCCGGTCGTCCAGGTCCCCGAATGTGATGGCTCCGGTGGGGCACACGCTTGCGCAGGCAGGCACCTTTCCCTCCCGCACCCGGTGGATGCAGAAGGTGCACTTCTCCACGTGCCCCTCGGGGTGCACGTAGCGGACGTCGTAGGGGCAGGCCAGTATGCAGGTCTTGCAACCGATACACTTTTCCTTGGTGACCACGACGATGCCGCCCTCCTCGTAGTGGCTGGCCCGTGTAGGGCAGGCATCGACGCAAGGAGCGTTGGTGCAATGGTTGCAACGCTCGGAGCGGGTCTCGACCCAGAGGTTGGGAAAGAGCCCCCCCTGCACCTGGGCGGTCCAGCAGCGGGCCACGGTCTCGGGCACCTTGTTCTCGGCCGAACAGGCGACGACGCAGGCGTTGCAACCTACGCAAAGCCGCGTGTCGATGGTCATTACGTAGCGAGCCATGTCACACCCTCTCCAGGGCCACGAAGTTGACGTTCATGCCGGTCCCACCCATGATGGGATCCCGCTTTACCTGTGTCACCAGCACCGAATCGCTGGCGCCCTTGTCGTAGACGGCGCGCAGCCTCTTGTCCTGGCGCCCGAAGCCGTGGACCATGTACACGCAGTCCTGCCGGATACGCTGGGTGACGAAGAGTGCGATGGGACCGCTGCGGACGCCGTCCTGGTTCACCAGCATCACCCTGTCGCCGTTTTCGAAGCCCTGTATCCTTGCCATGTCGGCGTTGAGCCACAGCACGTTCTCGGGGAAGACCTTCAGCAGGTTCCTGTTGTTGGTGGTGCGCGTGAAGGTATGCACCGGCGCCCGCCCGAACAGGAGCCGGAAATAGCCGGCCGGCGGCTCCGTGGGTGGGTGGAAATGCGGTATGGACTCCAGGCCCGGAGGCAGTTGGGCGTCGGCGTGCTCCTCGCCCCCGGCCCCATCCCCGGACTCGGCTCTTCCTGGCGGTTCGGCCTCGGCCGCCTTCTCCTCGGCCGCCTTCTCCTCGAGCGCTTTCTCCTCGGGGGCTTTCTCCTCGCCAGGCGCGGAGCCCTGTAGACTGGCCAACACCGTGCTGACGAACTCCACCTTGCCCGTGGCGGTGGGGAAGGCCATCTGCACTGAATCGTCGTAGATGGGGGGGGGATCCTTGACTATCACGCCCTTTTCCTTCAACAGGCCAAAGTCCAGGCCTGATCTCTCGGCGCGGTCCTTGACCAACTCCTGGGCGTTGGCGTGGGGGAAGTAGGACCCCAGGCCCATCCTGTCTGCGATCCCCTTTGCCATGTCGTAGCCCGGCCGCGAATCGTGCAGGGGCTCCACCACCGGCTGTCGCAGCGCCACGTATGGGACGCGGTACCTGGGGCTGTGCAGGTCGTCGTAGCGTTCCAGGTAGGTGCACTCGGGGAGGACCACGTCGGCGTAGCCGGTGACTTCCGCGGGCATGGTGTCGATGGCCACGACGAACTCGAGCTGCTTCATCACCTGGACGACCCGGTTGGTGTTGGGCAGCGAGGTGGGCACGTTGCAGCCATAGACGATCCAGGCCCTGACCGCCGGCTCCCGGCCCCCGTCGGTGGATGAGGCCTCGCACACGTCGTAGGCGGGGGGTTCCTTCACCACCACCCAGGGCAGATGGCCGGAGAAGTGTTTCAGCTCCGGGTAGGCGGGGCGATCCAGCTTTGCCAGGGGCACCTTGTTGCCCAGGTAGATACCGCCGCGCTTGCCCCAGTTGCCCAGCAGGGCGTTGAGGATGGCGATGGCCCGGAGCCGCTGGGTGTCGTCGCCGTACCAGGTGGCGTGCCGCCCGGGGTTGACCAGCGAGGCCGGAGCGTGCCATCCCAGCTCCCTGGCGGTCTGCCGGATGATATCCGGCTGGATGCCCGTGTGGACGAAGGCCCACTCGGGGGTCTTGTCGGAGACGTATTCCTTGAACGACTCGAAGCCGTAGACGTTGGCCTGGACGAAGTCCTTGGCGTAGAGGCCCTCCTGGATGAGCACCTGGGCCCAGGCCAGCAGCAGGGCGATGTCGGTGCCCGGCTTGATGGGCAGCCAGTAGCGGGACTTGGAGGCGATCATGGAGAATCGCGGGTCCACCGTGATGAACGTGGCCCCGGCGGCGTTGGCCGCGGACATGTCCTGGACCATGGTGTTGTGCATGTTCTCGCCCAGGTGGCTTCCCAGGAAAGCCACGCAACGGGAGTTGCGCAGGTCCAGCATCTCCGGTGTTCCGCCCACGTCGGTCCCGTAGGTGAGATCCAGGCCCACTGCCCGGGGCCCTCGACACTGGTCATAGGATGGCGCCGCGATGACTCCGCTCCCCATGGCCTTGACCAGGTGCTTGAAGGAGCTGCCCCCCGCTCCGTGGGAGTAGAGCGCGATGCTCTGGGGGCCGTAGTTTTCCTTGATGGCCGTGAGCTTCTCGGCCACGTGGTCCAGCGCCTCGTCCCAACTCACCGGCTTCCAGCGCTGTTGGCCGTTTACCTCCACCCGCAGGAGGGGCTGCTTGAGCCGATCGGGGTCGTAGAGCGCACCGACACCCCCGGCTCCCCTGGGGCAGAGCTTCCCGTTGGAGAGCGGGTGCTCCGGGTTGCCCTCCAGCTTGGTCACGCGGCCGTCCACCACGTGGGCCAAAACCCCGCACTTCCAGAAGCAGAGTTCGCAGAAGGTGGGGACGACGCGAGTGCCCTCGGTCCCCGGATCGAAGTCGGGAGAGGCCTGGGAGATCCGCAGAGGCAGGCCCAGGGATGCGGCGCCCACCCCAAGGATGGTGGCGGCGGAGATCTTGAGGAATTCCCTTCGCGTTCGCTGTTTCATCGGCTTGTCCCTTTGCTTGCCTGGGTGGAATCGCCCCGGGAGTCGAACAGCCGTTTGCGATCCCTGGCACCCCTCTTGATGATGTCGCGCACCATGTCGCAGACCACGGCCACCTCCGGGTCGTTGAGCCTGTAGAAGGTGTGCTTACCGTCACGACGCGACACAACGATTCCCACGTTCCGAAGAACCGCCAGGTGCTGGGAGATGGTGGATTGGGCCAGACGCAGCCGCCCGGCGATGTTGGACACAGTCAGCTCCTTCTCCCGCAGGGCATCGACTATGAGCAAGCGGGCCGGGTTGCCCATGGTTCGACAAAAACGGGCTTGAATCTCGATGATTGCCTGCTCCTGGAGAAGCGGATCAACCCGTGCGGAGACCGCGTCGCCAGGAGGGGGCTCGGCTCTCTGTTCACCCATGGATGTCTTCATGCCGTGCCTTTCTCGCCATATCAATGTTTCGCTTTCTTCAAATACCTGGATATTTCGTTGCAGCGCCCTCTCAGCAGGGTTCATGCCAAGCTGAGAATCGCGTTCAGGAAGGGCCGCCTGGTCTCCGCCATCCCTGCGCCGGGCCCACCGCATCGCGGGGGATTCCCGGCCTCGTCCCTCGCCAGGCCGAGTCATGATCGCCCCCTCCCCCTGCCCAGGAAACCCTCCACTGGACCTCCGGCCTCCTCCCAGCCCGCACCGGGCTGCCCTCTGCCCCCCCAACGCAGCGAGACAGCCTGCAACAAAATGTTGCATAATGTCGCATATTGTTTCAACCATCTCGCACCTGGCGAGCACTTCCCCGTCCCGGGAAAGCCAGAGGCCGTCGGGGAATATGGATCCCCCCACCCTGGGCCACGAGCTGTGGCGCGTCGACGCTGGCCCGCGCCCACTTTCTTGATTCCCGTCAGCTACGAGCATAGGACCGAGGGCAGGCCAGGCCCCTATACGCCGGGCCCTGGCCTGGCCTCGGCTCCTATGGGATCAGCAGCTCGGTGCTGTCTCCCCTGGCCTGAATCGTGTAGCTGCCGCTGGAGAGGGGCTGCATCTTGTAGACGAGGTCGAAGTGGCAGATGCAGTCGCATGGCTCGCCCACGTCGGTGTAGGTAACGTCTACCAGGCTGCCGCCCTGGTGCGCGGTGACCACGTAGTCGGCGCAGCACTGCTCTTCGATCCTTTCGTGGACGACCGCCACGATGCCATCTCCCAGGTAGGCGGCGCTCAGCTCGGAAGGCTTCTCGGTTTCGAAGCACTTGGAGAGCACCACGTCGAAGACCTTGAGATCCACATCGGCATCGGCGTCGGCGTCGGCGTCCGCGTCGGCGTCGGTGTCGGTGTCGGTGTCGGTGTCGGTGTCGGTGTCGGTGTCGGTGTCGGTGTCGGTGTCGGTATCTCCCGACACGATGCAGCAGGTGTCGCTACTGTCCTTTTCGTCGCCGCAGCCCAGGCCCTGCAACAGCAGCGGCCCCAAGGAAAGCCCAGTATAGAGAAACACCTTTTTCATGGTCTCATCCTCCTGTACCCTGTCCTGACCCGGGGGGTCATGGTACTCCGATTGCGGAGAGATGGGAACCCAAAAATCGCAGAATCGTCGTTGCGGCACCGGCAGGCAGCCGCTCGCTGCGCCTGCCAACAGCCCCTTCAGGGATCTGCCCCGTGTCCCCGTTGGGCTATAATGCATGCACGACCTGGAAACGACAGTCCACCGCACCCTGCCAGTGACAGCTCGCTGAAAGAAAACCAGGGCTCTCAAGACAACTTTCTTTCCTGGAGACCATGATGATTCCCGCCGCTCCAGCGATCCTGGTCTTTTCATTCTTCTGCGCCTGCGGCGGCGGCACATCCACGGCGAAGGATACAGCCCCGCCCGACACCTCCCCTCCCGATACAGGGCAGTCGGCCCAGGTTCCCGAGGATCTCTCGGCCTGCTTCTTCGATGACCGCTGCCCCTTCATACCGGCGGTCTCCCACAGGGGGGCCTCGCTCCAGGCTCCCGAGAACACCCTGGCGGCCTTCCAGGCGGCGGCGGACCTGGGCTCCGACGGCATCGAGCTTGACGTACGTACCACCGCGGACGGAGTGCTGGTGGTGATGCACGACGACACGGTGGATCGCACCACCGATGGGAGCGGCGCGGTGGAAGACCTGACCCTGGAAGAGATCAAGGCCCTGACCATCTCGGCGGCGGAGTTCCAGGGGGTGGAGGACCAGCAGGTGCCCACATTTGCCGAGGCCCTGGAGCTGGCCCGGGGGCAGCTCGTGGTGGACGTGGACGTCAAGGAGGCCAGCGCGGGGGACCTGGCAGCGGTCATAGAGCAGGCGGGCATGGTGGACTCGGTCTTCCTGCTCACAAAGAGCTACGAAAAGGGCGCATCCTACCGGGAGGCCAACCCGGACATCGCCATCATGCCCAACATCGACGAGTTGGAAGAGCTGGACGCCTACCTGGACCTGGACCCGGAGCTGGTCGAAGTAGACTACGGCGACATCGCCATTTCAGCCGAGCCCCTGGGCCAGGCGGGAGTGCGGCTGTTCTGCCAGTCGCTGGGCTTCGACCAGGTGATGGCGGAGCTTGGCAACATCGACGAGCTTTTCCAGGGCATGTACGACGACGGGACCCAGGTGATCCTCACCGACACCACCCCCGAACTCGTGGCCTTCCTGGAAGAGCTGAACCAGCAACTGGCCGACTCGGGAGCCCAGTGGCCTTGATGCCATGGGCCCGGTGTACGTATCAGGTTCCGGCGGCTGCCGTCAAAGAGACAGGACCAACCAGCGCCGGGGCCTGAGCCGGTGGCGCTCTCCATGCACAACGACGGTCACGGCTTCGTCGGAGCGGGTTTCCAGCTTCACCTGCAAGCGCCGGGGGCGGATGCGGATCTTGTAGCGGCGGCCGCGCAGGCGCAGGCGGAACTCCAGGGCTCGCCAACGCGGGGGCAGGGCCGGCGACAAGGACAGCTCGGGCGAATCCATGTCCAGGCCGGCGTAGGATCGCAGCACGTTGAGAACGGAAGCCGCCATGAGACCGGCGTGAATACCCTCGGCGGTGCTGCCCCCCTGGATGTCGCAGTAGTCGCTGAGCAGGGCTTGCCTGAAAAGCTCCCATCCCAGGTCCTTCTGTCCAAGTTGGCAGGCCACCTGGGCGTGCACGATGCGGCTCAGGGTGGAACCGTGGGAGCAGCGATCCAGGTAGTGCCGAAAGCAGCGGAGCGGCAGGTTGGGAGGGGGGTCGTGGCCCATGTTGCGTATCAGCTCGAGCACATGGGAGGGGGAGAGGTTGTAGAAGAGCATGACGGTGTCGGGCTGCTTGTTGACCTTGAAGGCGGAGGGAGACAGACCCTGGGCGCGGAGGATGCGGTCCATGCGATGGATGTCGCCGTATCGTTCCTTCACATGGTCCAGGTCCAACTCCGCAAGATCACGGTATCCCTGGAATTGCTCCAGCAGGCCGTCTGGCGAGATCTCCAGGTTCAATCCGCGACACAGCTCGCGCCAGTGCTCCAGTTCCCCTTGCCCCAGGTCCAGGTCTACCAGGAGCGGCTCCCGAAGCGCCCCGTCCATGCGCTCCAACATGGTCAACAGGTAGTCCAGCAACCAGGCCACCATCACGTTGGTGTAGCTGTTGTCCACCAGGCCGGGCTGCTGGACGCCGGGCATCAGCTCGTGGAACTCGTCGGGCCCCATGACACCCCGGATGTGGTAACGCCCCGTGCAGGGATCCGCGCTGGCCAGGCTGGCCCAGAAGCGCGCGATCTCCACCAGCATCCGGGCGCCCGGCCCGTGCAGGAAGTCGTCGTCCCCGGTTGTCCGGCAATGTATCACGACGTTCAGGGCGACGGCGAGTGACACATGCCGCTGGAGATGACTGAAATCGGGCCCCCACTGGCCGGTCAAGGGGTTCTGATGCAGGAGCTGGGTCTCCTCTCCCCCCCGGGAGCCGCTTTGCCAGGGGTACATGGCGCCCCGGAACCCCGCCTCTCCGGCCAGGCGCCGCGCCGCTCCCAGGCGACGGTGGCGATACATGAGAACGGCCCTTGATACATCGGGAAAATGCAGGGCGTAGAGCGGAAGTATGAACAACTCATCCCAGAAGACGTGGCCCCGGTACGCTTCGCCGTGGAGCCCCCGTGCCGGGATGCTCGCGTCAAGGTAGCCGCTCCGGGGTGAAAGAGAGATCATGAGGTGGTACAGGTGCAGCCGGAGGAGCTTCTGGGCCAGCCGGTCGCCCTCCACCACCAGGTCCACCTCTTCCCAGATCTCTGCCCAGCGTGCCGCGCTTCGGTTCAAGATTCTGGGGAAGGTTGGGGCGCCCCGCAGAAGGCTGATAGAGGCATCCAGTGGACGGGGTGACTCGCGGCTCGTGTGGATGGACACCAGCTTGTCCAGGCAGGCGGTGCCTCCCTGGTCCAGCTCCAGGCCAAGCGTGGTGTGTACCCGCGCCCGTTGGCTGCTGCGTCGCAGCCGGCCCCGGACGGGGACGCCGTTGAGGCGCAGCTCCAGCCTGGAGGCAACGCCCAGGACGATGCGAGACTGGCGGGTACGGGAGACCAGGTGGGATTCCATGCCCCTGGCAGCGCTGCTCAAGGGCTCCAGGTGCAGGTTTTCCAGTCGCCGGTAGCGCTTCACGCCCAGGTTGCGCAGCCTGCCATCCAGGGAAGAGCGAAACTCCAACAAGCCCCGGTAGTTCAGGGCTGTCACCTGGTATCGCATGGCCAGCAGGTGGGGCTCGTCCATGCTGGCCAGCCGCCAGGACTCCAACAGGCTGCGACGCCCCTGGGAATCCCGCAGCAACAGGCGCCGATGCAGTACTCCCCGGCGCATGTCCAGGGTTCTCTCCAGCTCTTCCACTTCCATGCTTTTCGGGTCCGCCCAGGGGCCCCCGTCCACCCGGAACGTGACCGGCAGCCAGTTTACTGCGTTCACCAGGTCTTCGTTTCTCACATCCCTGCCGTCGATGTCGGAGACGGCGGAGTTGTAGAATCCAGCCAGGTAGGTGCCGGGATAGCTGACTCCGTCCGCCCTGCATTCCTCCATGGCGCCGCGGCTGCACAGGTAGCCGTTGCCCACGGCCAACAGGGTCTCCCGCCGACCCTCGCGCTCCGGGTCCAGGGATCCATAGCGCAGGAGCCAGGCATCCCGTTCCATGCCTTCGCGGAACCAGGCATCGATGGCGGCAAGGTCCAGCTCCGCCAGGTCCCCTAGCACCATGTCGGCACCCACATCGTGAAGCTCGCCGGAGTTTTCGCGCCTGGCGAGACCCAGCACCAGCCCGAAGTTGCCCGCCACGGCGGCCTGAACACCGGAGACGGCATCTTCCACGACCATGCAGGCCCCGGGTTCCACACCCAGCTCACGCGCCGCCTCCAGGAAAATATCCGGGGCAGGCTTTCCCCGCAGGCCCAGCCTGGCGGACACCACGCCGTCCACCACGGTCCGCGCCATGGGCAGCAGCCCGGCGGCATCCAGCAGCGTCCGGCAGTTGCTGCTGGAAGATGCCACCGCCAGCGGGATGCCTTCCCGGCGCAGGGCCATCATGAGGTCCACGGTGGACTGGTAGACCCGCACCTCGCCCTCGCGCAGGAGCTGCTGAAACACGCCGTTCTTGCGGGCCGCGATTCCATGCACGGTCAGAGTTCCCGGCGGATCCGCCGGGTCACCCAGAGGCAACGTGATCCCGCGAGATTCCAGGAATCCCTTCACCCCGTCCAGCCGGGGCCTGCCATCGACGAAGGGCAGGTAGTCGCCGGCGTGGGTAAACTCCCTGAAGGGCTCGCCCAGGCGTTGGTGCCGTTCCAGCAGGAAGTCGTCGAACACGCGCTTCCACGCGGCGCCGTGGAGGAGGGCCGTGCGCGTAATGACCCCGTCCAGGTCGAAGATGGCTGCTTCAAGGCGCATTGTACGTTCCGTCCGATTTCATGGCGGCCAGGTGGCTGGCGGGCGGCTTGGGGTTGCGAAGGGCGGCTGGCTCCAGGTGGGCCTTCATTCGACGAACAAGCGATCGGTGGCTGCGCGAGCGAATGTCTCGGGGCTGTATATCTCTTCAACGCGAGGCGGCGGGACCACGAAGGATCCCTTTGTGCTGGCCAGCGCCAGGTACTCGTAGCGGTGGATACCGTCCCAGACCGTGGAGGCGAAGACCTCTACCCGCTCGTCCCGAAGCTCCTGGTGCTGGTACCACGGCCTGCGCCACCACCAGTATGGGGTCCTTGCCGCGTCCTGCTCGGTGGGCAGGGTACCCGTCACGGCCAGGGCGGGGTTGAGAGCTTCCAGGCCGGCGGGCAGGTGGTCCACCAGCACCACGTGGCTGCGCCTGGAGGGCGCCACCATGCTGAGGCGCACCTTGACCCTGGCCCCGGCCTTCACGTGCCAGTCCCCTGCCTCGTCGCGCCAGACATCGCCGGGATCGTCCACGGCCAGGTACTCCCTCTCCAGGGAAAAACCCTGTTCCAAGGGCCCAAGGTCGGGAGCAAGGGGGGCATGGAGCAGTCCCAGGCGGTAGAACAACCTTCCCACGCCCTGGCTGGCAATCGTCAAGGTGTTGCCGTGGCCGGGCCGACCCAGCGCCTCCATGGGGATCTCCAGCCCCACGCGATCCACGTTCCGCCCCTTGAACGGGTGCTCCACGACCAGGGAATCTCCCAGCCAGGCCCTGGCGACCAGGTCCGGCTCCTGTGTCTCGTGGACCTTGAAATAGTGTTCCAGGGCCAGCAGGACGAAGACGTTTTCCTGGGTGGTGGACCACCTGCCCGCCTGGCGCTGCTCCAGGATTCCATGTACCAGGCTAGGGATCAGGACGCTGCCGGGCTCCACCGCCAGCAGGGCGTCCAGCACCAGCGCGTCGGTCCTGCGGTCCGAGCGAAGCAGCAACGTGTCGGACTCGTCGTGACCCGTCGCTATGCGGGCGCTGGCGGCGGTCTCCACCACGCGGTTGCCCAACTCCCGCAGCAGCCCGTCCACGCGCTGGTCCATGCCGCCCTGCCGCAGCACGGGCAACAGCCAGGCGATGGCTTCGGCCGAGAGATCCCCGGGCGGATTGTCGTCCACGAGAGCGGCGGCGGCGTCAAAGTCTGGAGGCCCCATGAGCATCGACACGCTGAGGGCATAGGCCTTCAGTGCCACGGTGGCGGCCCCTGGATAGCCGGCGGGGATCCGCCTGTCCAGGCTGTCCATGTATCGAAGGACGTTCCTCGAGGCCCGCTGCGAGACATGGAAACCCGCTTCCCTGGCGCGGGCCATGGCGTGGGCAACGTGAATGCTCACAAAGGGAGAGGAACGATCCCCCGCCTTGTAGAAACCGAAACCACCGTCGGGATTCTGCAGGGAGATCAGCTTCTCCAAATCACGATACACCTGCCGTTCAAGCTCCTGCTCATCGGGCAGGTTGGCGGAGGCGAATGCTCGCAGCATGGGGCGGCTTGCGCTCACGGCCAACACCCTGGAGGCCAACTGCTCTGCGTACTCGTAGGGGTAGGAGACCAGGTAGAGCACGGCATCAGCCAGGGATTGAAGCTGGGTGGAGCTGAAACCCAGCTCCAGGCCGCCGAAGCCGCTCCAGGCCCCGGAGGGAACAAGAACGGGCTGGGACAGGGAGTCACCCCCGTCCAGCTCCCCGTAGCTGGCGAAACTCTCGGTTGTGGCGGGGGTCCATACCGGAAGCCGGAAGGAAGCGGCGTCTGTCTTCCCTCCCCCCGACACCAGCACCTGGAAGCGAGCCTGGCCGGGTAGCGCGGTGCTCACGGGGAAGGGCACCGCCACGCTTTGCTCGGGCGCCAGGGCAAGGCTGAAACCCGCCCGGTCCGTGAAGGCCACCTGGCCGGATTCCACGACAGGCCGTTCCGCGTCCACGGCCAGGCGGGCGTTGACGGCCCTCATGGCCACCTCCACCTGCACGGACCCGGAAGTCCGGTTACGCAGGAGAACCGGTATCTGCGCCTGATCCCCCGTGTTGAGGAAGCGGGGAGGAGAGGGAATGGCCATGAGGGCCTTGCTGGCCGTGAGAGAGGCTTCCCCTTTTCCGAAGTACCGTTCCCCGGAGATGGCCACCGCCATGATGCGATACCTGGTAAGGGAGTCGGGCAGGTGCAAATCCACCGATGCCCGGCCATCGGGACCGGTGCGCAGGGCAGGCTCGAACAGGGCCAGGGCGTCGAAGAACTGGCGAAGGCGGGTCTTTGGCGACTCAGCTTCTGGCTGGGCCGAAGCCCCGAGGGCGCCGTCATCCATGGCCTTGGCCGCAGGTGGGGGAAGAGAAGGGTCGCCAGTGGAGCCACCCCTTGCCATGGCCATCACCGTCCGACCCTCCCGGGGAGGAGGCTCTTCAGCGGACTCCCCCAGGGACGCGGCACCCTGGAGATCTTCCTGGCGGGGAAGCAGCAGGTGGGGGAGAAGGAATGCCTCCTGCACGCCCGACGGCCTGACGGGGTAGAAAACCTGCAGGGGATCGGGGACCTGGTAGTCCACCAGGTCCAGCACCGCCTCGTCCACCACCCACAGGGCCACCACGGCCTGCACGGCCCGGTGGTCGGAATCGGTGACCAGCAGGTCGATACGGGTGTCCTGGCCGGGTTCCAGGTGGTCCACGGCGGGGCTGACCAGCAGCTCCAGTCCCCTGCTGGCCCGGGAAACCGACAGCAGCGCGGAGCCCGACGCCATGGCCGGCTCCGTGCTGCCGGCCGGGCCGTCGGTGGCCCCAAGCAGGTCCACCTGCACGTGTACGCCGGGGAGGTAGGATTCCAGGACGGGCAGCTCCAGCGTGGTGGCAGGGCCATCCAGGGAGAAGCTGCGAGTCTCCAGCAAGCCGGATCGCTCTATCCGCAGCATGCCCGAGGCAGGCCAGAAAGGCGCCTGGACCAGGAGCCTGGCGGTTTCGCCGGGCTGGTATCGGTCGGAATCCGGGATGAGTTCCAGTTGCCGAGCCTGAAGCCCGCGGTGAGCCGGCATGTCCGTGGATGTGACCCAGAGGCTGAGGCTGCTCTGGGCCAGGCGCCCAGCCGAATCTCGCAGCCGGGTCTTGATCTCCCAGGCACCGGGCCTGGGAGGGCGAAACGTGCAGGTGACCGGCTGGGGGCCCGACTGTTTCTGGCAGGTGATGGTGTCCTGGCGTTGCTGGGACCACTGGCCCTTGTCGCGGGTCCAGGCCAGGCGCGAGAGTTCCGCGGTGATGGTGAGCCCTTCAACGGTCTTGCCGTCCACGTCCACCGCCACCAGGTCCACGTCCAGCTCCTGCCCCACGGCTGAGAGACGCCTTTCCGTCCGCAGGCCCAGGTAGACGCTGGCCGGGTGCAGGATGGTGCTGGCCGAGTCGCTCCATGTCTGGCCGGTGGCTCCTCGCACCGTGGCCTCGGCGCGGATCTTCACTGGAACTCCAGGCTGTTGGGGCAGGCGGAACCGCGGGCTCAGCAAGAGAGTGTGTCTGCCGTGGGAATCGGTGGTGGCTTCCCACGAGGCCAACTCTTCTTCCACGGGTCTGCCCGGGGGAAGAGCGTCCATGATCCTGAACCTGGGCTTGAAGCTGCCGAAGCTATAGGCCCCCCAGCCAGGTGGCGCGTAACTGGTTTCAGTGCCGAAGACCCGCCACTTCAAGGCCGCCCCGCCCAGGGGACCGCCGGAGAGCCCAGTGGCGGCCACGCGGGCCACGAAGGGCTCCCCTGGCCCGTGAGGGCCGGGCTCCACCTGGACATCCACGGAGAACTCCGGTTTCCTGAACTCCTGCACCTTGATGGGGTGCCTGAAGATGGCGGGCTCGGCGATGCTCGTGTCCACTGCCTTCATCTCCAGCCAGGCCGTGCCCGTGTGCATGTCCGGGGGGAGAGAGATCTCCAGGTGAAAGCCCTCCAGGGGATCCGATTCCTGGCTGCCCTGGTCCAGCACCTGGCCCCTGGGACCTCGCAGGGTCCAGTCCACGCCGAAGGGCGACGGACCCACTCCCCTGGGGCCCCCACGTTCGCGGTTTTCCGCCACCCTGACCCAGCCCCGGATCTGCGCCTGTTCTCCCGGCCTGTAGATGCCCCTGTCATCCAGTACCATCCAGATGAGCCGGTCCTGCTCCTGTCGGGCCAGCCAACCGGCGCCCGAACTCCAGCGAGAGCTGTTCTGTGGCAGGCAGGCCATGCGCCCATCCTTTCGCGCCACCAGCATCTGCGGCTGCTCCCCCTGTTCCGGCAGAGCTACCCGGGCCAGGCCGTGGGGGTCGGTCGTGGCGCTTTCACCTGGTGGTACGAGGCTGACCGTGGCCCCCTCCACCGGGGTTCCATCGTCCAGCTCCGCCACCCAGGCCAGCAGGTTCCTTGCATCGGCATAGGCCGCCAGGTCCAGATCGCTCACCTGGACCCAGCGAAGAACCCGCTGGCGACTGGGCTCGGCCCCGGGTTTCGCGGGTTCCACCAGGACGGCGAAGTTGCTGTAGCCGCTTGACAAGTCCAGCGGTATGGCTGTCTCCACGGCTTGCTGGTAAACCTGCCGTGCATCGCCATCCGGCGTGGAGACCCGGATCTGCCGCTCCGCCAGCTTTTCCCCGGGGGGCTGCACGTCCAGCCTGGAAGACCCCCGGGAACCCAGGGCCCTGGCCCATTCCACGAATGCCGGCCAGTCCCCTGGCTCCAGGCCCCGCAGCTCCAGCTTCAGCAGGTCGTGGCCCAGGGAATAGACGGGCAGCGCCGGGGCGGCGCCGGAGTCCGCCTGCAGGACGACGAACAGGTCCCCCGGTGCCTTGAGCCAGGGCCGTGAAAGCCCCACATGGAAGACCAGCGGCTCTGTTCCGCTCAAAGACTGGCCGAAGGTGTCTTGCAGGGAAGCGGGCAATGAAAGCGTGTAGTCCGTGCTGGACCTGGCAAGGCCGCTGATGCGCAGAGAGCGGGCCAGGATATGGACCTCCATGTCTTCCAGGGGCGGCTCCACGGTGATGGCCGAAGCGTCGAAGCTGGCTTCTTCCAGGGGGTTGTTGAAGCGAACGTACCAGTCGGAATCCGGCGGGCAGCGATCCCCGGCGCTGCAACCGTGGCTCCTGACCTGGAACGGAGGGTACGTGTAGAAGGAGAAGCTCTGGTCCTGGACGCTGACCAGCGGCCCTTCTTCCGATGGGGTGCCCGCCGACACCAGCAACTCGTAGCTGCTGTCGCTCTGCAGGGGTTTCACTGGGTAGAAGGCCAGCCAGCGACCTTCCTTTGCCGCGTCGACCAGAGCGCCCACCTTTGCGTCAGCGCGCACCTGTTCCGTGCTGGCCAGGCGCAGAGGCACCTGGCCATCTTCGGCGCTCAATGACACATGACGCAGCACTCGGCGGGGATCGATACGCTGGTCGAAGGCCAGGAACAACAGTGGTTCCAGACCATGTGGCCCCCCTCGGGGCCAGACCTGTTCCACGGTTGGGGGCGTGGTGCTGAAGGTCCACTGAACCTGCTGTCCCAGGACCGCCCCGGTGGCGGCGCTGGTCCCCGCGGGCACGGTGACCCTGTATTCCGTGGCCATGGGAAAGCCCTGCCGGGGTTCGAACAGCAGCGTGCTGCTGCCCAGCCAGCGCCACCGGCCCGGAAGCTCCGGTTCAAGGACCAGGGGTACACGCGCCGCGGCGTTTTCGTGGCTGCCCAGTTCCACCATGGGCTGGGAGAAGGTCACGCTCAAGCGGGGCACCAGGGAAACCTGCCCCTGGGGAGCGCGGCGCAACAGCGTGAGGACCTGCCCCGAAACCCCGGGATCGGGTGCGCCGTCCGCCTGGTCCTGCTGCTGCCCCGTGGGTGGGAAGGCCACGGTCAGTTCCTTGCCGGGCCTGGGAGGAGGTGGCGAGTCGGCCCTGATGACAGGCAGGTCGGGGTCGGGCTGCTCCGGGGCTTCCATGGGAGGCAGTCGGCCCAGCAGCTCGTCCAGCCGGGCGCTGTCCAGGGGGAGCAGACCCGAAGGCGTCGAGAGTTCCTTTGCCGGGCCTGGCGCTGGTTCCGCGTCTGCAAGGGTGACCAGAAGTTCCTGGCCCGGCTCCTGCTCCGTCGCGCCGCCCTTCACGCCCGCGTCAAGGGCGCCGCCGGACAAGGCGCCGGGAGATGGCGCTTTCCTGGCTGGGTTGCAGCACGCCACCAACAAGAGGATCAGCGCCATCACCAGGGGCAGAGCAGCCATCCAGGATCTTGCTCCGGTCCTTGCCTTCGGCCTTTTCATGGGTATCTCCTGCCCTGTGGAGAGCCTGCCACCCAGGCTCCCCTGGTCCTGTTCCGCCGCCTGTTCCAGCTATTTCGACTCGTCCGCGACAGCGCCCCGTCACTCCAGGAGCGGCAGGTAGAAGGCAGGGTCCACGTCCTGCACGTCGGTACCTGGGTAGGAGTCCCAGTCCTGGTTGGTGCTGCCCCCAGAGGCGGCCCAGTCGGGGAAGAACTCGTAGGCCTGGTCGATGAGTACCTTTTCCAGCGGAAAGCTCCAGATATCGGTGAGGATGATCTCCCAGGGATAGCCGTTCTCGTCCACGAAACCCACACCCCTGTCCGTCGGGTTGGCGCTGCCGGCAGCGGGGTCCATGCCCATCTGGTGGATGTCGTAGCCAGTGTCCAGCACCAGCAGGTAGGGATCGTAGGGAGGCTGAGCCATGCTGCCGGGTTCCACGGGCGCGTCGGGAACGAAGGAGTAGAGCAGCCGGTGACCCCGCAGCATTTCCTGGTCCTGGTAGGTGTTCCAGTCGGGCAGGGCCGTCTTGGAGTCGGGGATCAGCAACAGGTCCAGGTCGCTCCCCTCGCTCCTCCCGCTCTCGGTGGAGACCAACTGGTCGTCACCGTCGTAGGTGGTGACGCTCCATTCGCCGGGGCCGGCCCCCTGGATGAACAGGTGCAGTTCGTGGTCGTAGCCGGCACCGCGTGCAACCATCACGAACGCACCTTCGATATAGGCTACGCGGTTCTCGGGGTCCAGGCGCTCGTGCATCTTGCCCCCAGCCACGAAGTCGTTGTAGTCGCCGTCCCCCACGGAGGGGAAAAGATCCTCGAAGGCCATGGTGAAGTAGTCGCCGGCGGGCGGATAGACGTTGTCCAGCACGTAGGCAGGGTCGTCGGGGAAGTCGTCCAACTCGTCGGGCACGCCGTCGCCGTCCGAGTCTGCCCCGGGTGTGGGGATGCCGTTGGTATCAATTATATCTTCAATCACCTCGGCAGGCGTGGAGCTGATGGTCAGGAGCAGGTCGTTGAAGTCGTCGTCGCACAACCAGCTCCAGCGGGGCAGGTCTTCCCAACCCATGAACAGCGCCCCGTCGGTGTAGGCACTGTCCAGGAGCACGGCGTGCTCCATGGGATCGTCCGCGTTGAGCTGGTCAAGCGTGTACCAGGGGTCGATGTCCGGGTTCACGTAGCCGTTGGGCCGCAGCCAGAAGCCCAACGACTTCCCGATCCAGGAAGAGTCCAGGGCTATGTCGATGGTGTGCCCTGTCTGCAGGCATTCCACCCCGTCGCCCCCGCTGTAGTAATAGGAGGCATTTTCCCATATCGTGCCCTGGGTGATGAGTATGTCGTCCAGGGACGGATGGGCTGGTTCCAGGGCATCCTGGTCGTAGACGAAGTAACCGAACTCGTTGAGGTAGCCCGCCGCCTCGTGGATGAATGTCACGTGGAAGGTGGCGCCCTCGTACTCGGGCTTGATGTAGAAGTTCTTTTCGTTGTCCAGGACCAGGTTCCAGTCCAGTGCCCGACGCTCCGGCAAGGTGGCGTGGATCTCGTCCAGCAGGTCAGGGTCGACATACTCCAGGACACCACAGTCGGCGGCCTGGAGCCCTTCTCCCAGCCACGCGCCCAGGAGATACAGAAAAAGCGCGCAACCCCAGATCCCGGGGCCGCGAAACGGGAGATGAAGGATGGACAGTGGCAACATCGGGGCTCCAGGCGAGACAGGCCCCGGATTATACCACGGGTCCGAGGTTCCCGGCCTGCCGTACTCGCCCCCGTGCCCTTCAGGGCGCGTACAGCTTGCCTCCCGCCAGGCCGTCACAGAGTTGACGGGAGCAGCAGTCACCCGCCGCCTCGGTGCTGGTCATGGAATCGATGTCGGGTCTGAACGCCCACGATGAACTTTCCCCTGCTGGAGCCGCCCATCGCGTAGCGGCCGGCAAACAAAATGGTGTAACATGGGCCCGGAAGGGCTCGGGAGACATGCGAGACACGTCAGCAACGGAGGTATGGATGAACAAGGCCACACGCTGGGCGCTGCTGCTTGCCCTGCTGCTCGCCGGTTGTCCAAAGGACACCGGTCTCGATTCACTGTCCGAAGACGACTCGGTCGATTCCGAGGAAGCCATCTCCGAATCAAACGAAGGCGCGACCGGTATCGACCGGGACGGCATCGACCAGGGTGGCGTCAATCAGGGTGGCATCGGCGAAACCGGCGGAAGTACGGATCAAGGGAACAGCACCGGCGATGGCGGCTCCGACGGATCTACCGGGCAGGATAGCGCCGGCTCCGACGAAGGCGGGGACTCCTCCTCCACCGACGACAACGCGACATGCCCCATCCCCTGCGACTTCGTGAACGATCTACTGACGATTGTCCAGGCCCTACAGGACGAATACCTGTCCACCGACACCCAGCAGGTCCGGGTGACCGCGGACCTCCTCAACGTCAGGGATCGGCCCACCACCGGCGACGAATCCACCGTACTGGACATGGTAGAGGCCGGAACCGTATTCGACGTGCTGGGTGAGAGCCTGGACGGCGAATGGTACCTGGTGGCCCACGGCGACGGTGTGGCGTGGGTCTCCGCCCACTGGACGACATCGGTCACGTCCACCGACTCCGGTACCGACATCGGAGGCGATCAGGGCGTGGCCACATCGGTGGGGCTGCCCCTGGAAGGGGCACAGACCCCCCTGCGCGCCACCGAGGGCACCACATGGTGGATCAGCAACAACAGCCCGTATCACACCGAGACCGGAGGATACCGGGGCATCAACGACAGCCAGGCACGTGACTACTCGTCGGCCAACGCTGCCGGGCAACCCGTCTATTCCATCGCCGACGGAGGCGAGGTGGTCGTCAACGTCGCCTGCACCTACAGCAGTTGGTCCTGCTCCAACTGTGCGGAACAGAACCGCCTGGTCATCGTCAGGTACGAGAACCCGGAATGGGGTGAAGAGGGCGAGCCCCACTATTACTACGCCGAATACCTGCACATCCAGAGCGACGTCCAGGTGGGAGACACCCTGGACACGGACGAACCCTTTGGCACGATCCAGACCGAAGGTCCGAAGAACTCCGAGGGCGAGGAGCAGATGACCCCGCACCTGCACTTCTCGCTCTTCACCTCGGATTCCGCTGATGTGTTCGATGACTGGTCCGTAGACGAGTTGGACCCGGTGGACATGGACCTCATCCCGGGGGTCTCCGTCCCCGAAGGACCCGAGCCCCGTGCCGCCGTCTCCAGCTCCGTGCTGAACGTCAGGGACGCACCCAGCACGGAAGGCACGACGGTGCTGGGTACCCTGTCCCAGGGTGAAGTTGTAGACGTGGTGGGGCGCAACCACGACGGCACGTGGTACCAGATCACATGGCAGAACGGCACCGCCTGGGTCTACGGCGACCTGCTGCTCCCCAACGAAGAAGCCCAGGCCGCTCCTGTCACGGACTGATTTCGCCCGGGCCGGAGGCGGGCACCGAAAAACGACCGCAGTCCAGTTACCCACGTGGACGGCTCTCCCTTTCCAGGCCCCGACGGTGTGTACGACGGGGAACGGTCCAACGGGGGTGATGGACCTCCATGACGCCCACCATGATGGCCAGCCCCCGTGCCCTTCAGGGCGCGTACAGCTTGCCTCCCGCCGGGCCGTCGCAGCGATGACAGGAGCTGCAGTCACCAGTGGACGCGGTGCTGACCATTGAAATGATGCTGCCGTCGCGCTCCAGCTCGGCGGAGAGCGGCGCCGTCAGGGTGGAGTCGGTGTAGAAGTTTCCCGAAGAGCTGCTCACCATCTCCACCTGGCTGCCAGTGGCGTCGGTGATGCGGATGGTCACGCCAGGGGCGCCGCCACTGCCGAGAATGTCCTCGAAGACCGTTCCGCCCACCGTGAAGATGCCCCCTTCACCGCTTTCCCCGGCCTCGTCTACTTCCCAGTCTTTGTCGTCTGAGAGATTGCCCTGGCTGTGGCAGGCAAGGCACTGCGAGCCCGGCAGCATGTCGGCTCCCTCGCCACTGCAGGTGCCGGGCGCGCAGTCCTCGTTGGCCTCGTTGCAGGGCGTGGCCGTGTCGTCCGGAGTACTGACCACGCTCTCTCCCCCCTCTCCTTCCTCGCAGGCGGTGCCCATGAACGTCACGAAAAACACTGTCGCAAGAGTTCTCATTTTTCTTCTCCTCGATATGCTGGACATGGTGTCAAAGCGTCGCCGTGGGCCAGGGGCGACTGAACACAGAAGCACGATAACAGCAAGAGGAGCCACCGTTTCGGCGCGGCTGGGGCGAAGGAC
Source organism: Myxococcota bacterium (assembly GCA_024276675.1). GTDB lineage: Bacteria > Myxococcota_A > UBA796 > UBA796 > JAFGLY01 > JAJRWT01. Next base: position 22,639 of record JAJRWT010000082.1, read on the forward strand.
AGGTCTGGGGGGACGGAATACCTTTCTGCCACGCAATACAGTTTGTTGACCGAGACGAGCAAGCTCCAGGGGAAACCGTCAGCCCCGCACAATCACAGGACAGACTCCCAGGACCCGGAAGATGGCGGGCATGCCCGGCAGGTGACGGCCACGCCCACCTGTTTCGGCCACCGAATCCGGCAGGCGCTCCACACGCGTATCCCAGGCAATACTCTTGACAGAAGATCTCCCACGAGCCGGTTATTGAAAGCGGGGCCAGGACGATGACCATGGCCACGCTGGACACCACCAGATTCCGTAAGGAAAAACCATATGAAAGTCCCTTTTGTGCTTGCTGGGCTGCTCCTTTCCACGACCGCCTGCACTTCAGACAACTCCACCGACGACTCGGCGGGCGCTTCCACCGGCGACTCCAGCAGCGATTCCGCGACTGCTGTCCCATCCGACACCAGCCCCCCGGACGACAGCGCCCCACGCTTCGACACATCGGGAGAAACAGGCCAGGATACTGGTACATGCCTGGATTCAGGATTGATCACCCATGTTCCTCCCGACTACCGCGCCACCGATCCGGCTCGCGTGGTGTTCATGGGGGACTCCATCACGGCAGGGGCAGGCGCATCGTCGTCACAAACCTGCTACAGGTCGCTCCTCCTGGAGAACGATTCCACGAGCTGGCCCGGCTGGGACCAGGCAGACCTGGAGAGCCTGTTTCCGGCCTTGTCCGAAGTCATCGACGTATCCAGGGGAGGCGCGACCACCACTACTCTGGCCCAGGTGCAGTTGGCAGACCTGGACCAGCAGTTGGAGCCAACGGTGGAGGGGGAGACCATCGTGGTCGTCACGATAGGTGGGAATGACCTCACCGGGGCGATGCTCACGTTGTTGACCAGTGATGATCCGGATGCCCAGGCCCAGGCGCTGCTGGACGAGATGAACGGCAACCTGTCCACCCTGTCCACGTTCTTCGACGATTCCCAGCGATTTCCCGACGGCGTGTACGTCTATCTCGCCAACATCTACGATCCGACGGACGACACCGCCCAGGCATCGGAGTGCTTCTTCGGCATCGATCTCGTGGACATCTGGCCATATCTCTACCAGGCCAACGACGCCTTCCTCGAGTTCGCCATGGGAGCCGGCTATGCCATGATCGACATGCACGGGCATTTCCTGGGTCACGGCTGGAACTACGACGACCCCGACTCCCCCTGCTACGACGCCTCGGATCCCAGCGTCTGGTTCTCAGGGGACTGCATCCATCCGAACGACGACGGACACCACGAGATCCGGCGCCTGTTCTTCGGCGCCATCGATGGAACGGCAGAGCTGCCCGATCCCTCTTGACCAGCGCCCCACTCCGCCGTCGCCACCCCGGCTCCACATGTCTTTCCGTTTTCCCAGGACCTGGGAGCGAGGGCGTCTCGCCCTCGCTGCTCCCCGGTGAGAACTCCATTTCCAGCGACCCTGCGAAGGCTGATGACCTACCCTGGGAGCGAGGGCGTCTCGCCCTCGCAGCTCCTCGGTGAGAATGCCATTTCCAGCGACCTTGCGAAGGCTGGAAACCTTCGCTCCCAGGTGCAGTGCCCTACATCTTGTGCAGGAGTATCGACCAGCTCGCAACTCTGACGGCTCCCAGTTGCGCGGGCGCACCTGGCTCGAAAGCGACTCGCTCCTGCTCGGTCCGTGTTTCCGGACGGGAACCAGGTAGCCTGCATCCACGCACGCCAGCCTTTCCGCGACCCGGCAGATACCGGTGGAGTTCAGGCCGGGGCATTTGTAGTAACCCTCGCACATAGCTGTCAAGGTTCGGCGTGACGGTGCCGTTCGATGGACAAAGCCGACATCGGCGGTCTCACTTGCGCTATCATCGACAGGCGGCCTCCTGCTTGCTGCCTCCTGCTCAAACCGGGCTCGCGTTCAGGTCGGAGATGTACTTTGAAGCTGGACAACTATGACTTCCGGGAACACTACGTGACGGTGGACGGGCACCGGCTCCACTACGTGGACGAAGGCGACGGCCAGCTTCTCCTCATGCTCCACGGCAATCCCACCTGGGCCTACCTGTATCGGCACCTCATCGCCGGCCTGCGCCAGCGGCATCGCTGTGTCGTCCCGGATCTCCTGGGCTTCGGCCTCTCTGACAAGCCGCCCTGGGCCGATTACGGCATGCGTGCCCAGGTCATGCGCTTCGACCTGTTCGTCAAGAAGCTGGGTCTACGGGACATCACGCTGGTGCTCCACGACTGGGGGGGAGTGATCGGGCTGGCCTGGGCGGTGCGGAACAAGCACAAGGTCAAGCGCCTCGTGCTGATGAACACCACCGGCTTCGCCTCTGCCGATCCACTCCAGTACCTCAAGATGAGCCCCAGGCCGTGGGTGCTGTTCGTCCTCCTGTTGCTCAAGATCAGGCCCCTGGGGGAAATCGCAGTGCTGGGTCTCAACGGCTTCGTTCGCTACTACCTGCCGTTCAGTGTCCACAACCGCCACCGCCTGAACCCAGAGGTGATGAAGGGCTATATCGCCCCCTATCCCACGCTCGCCTCCCGGCGTGCGCAGCTCTCGTCCGTGCGGCAGATCCCCCTGCTCCCCATCGAGCCGGTGTGGACCATGCTTGAAGAGCTGAGCGCGGAGCTGGACGGCTGGATGGTGCCCACCCAGATCATCTGGGGAATGAGAGATCGCGTGTTCGTGCCGTGGTTCATGGAGCAGTTTGAGAAATACCTTCCCAACCACGCAGCCACGCTTCGCATCGAGGACGCCAGCCACTTCCTCCAGGACGATACCCCCGAGCTGATCACCGAGCGAATCGCGCAGTTTACGGAGACCTTTCGATGAACGAAAGGGAGGGCCGAAGCCTGGCGGAGGCGGGGGCATCCCGGCTGGAAGACGTCGATGCTCGCATACGAGCCATACAGCCCTACATCCCTTTCCGGGTGCTGGCCCGGCACCTGCAAGGAGAAGATCCCCGCGAAAAGGGCCTCTCCCGACTCCGGGGGGGAGTCATGTTCGTGGACATCGTGGGCTTTTCCCACCTGACCACCCAACTCACGAGAAAGGGGGATGCCGGGTTGGAAGCACTCAAGGAGTCCCTCTCCGACTACTTCAGACGGCTCATCCAGGCGATTCGTACTGGTGGCGGGGTTGTCTACCAGTTCGCCGGCGACTCCATCCTGGTGGGCTTCCAACGCGCCGATGGCGAAGGCGACGAGGAATGCGCCGCCAGGGTCGTCCACTGTGCCCTCGCGATACAGAGCATGCTCACCGGCTCCAGTGTATTCGGCGAGATCGGCATCCCGGGCTCCACGGTCCTCACCAGGATCGGGGTCAGCTATGGCTCCTACCACGAAGTCATCCTGGGGAGCGATGAAACCTGGTTCAGGCCGGTTCTCGTGGGAAAAACCTGTGAACTGGCAGTGGCCGCGGAGGGCCGGGCCGGCGGCGGGCAGGTGGTGGTGGACGCTCGCACATGGGCACTTCTCCCCCGGCAGAAACAAGGGCAGGCGCTGGCAAACCACTTCGCCGTCAACTGGCTCCGGTGGGGACCAGGGGCCGATCTCTCCAGCAGGTTCCGGCTGCCTGCACGATGTCTCAACCCCGGCTTCTACGAGATCTGCCTTCGCTACGTGAATCCCGACTACCTTGAGAAGATAGTCTCGGGAGTGGAGGGTTTCGCCGGAGACTACAGGAAGATCACCTGCGTGATGCTTGGTACCGAATGTCCGGACTTCAGCCACGATCCCGTCTCGGCCAGACTTGCCCTGAACCAGTTCTACATCGTGGCCCAACGCGAGGCACGCACCTTCGGGGGGCTGCTGCTCCACGTGGACAACACGGACAAGGGTACCGTTTTCGTCGTCATCTTCGGCTTTCCACAGGCCCTGGAGAACAAGGAGCTGCGGGCCTGTCAGTTTGCCTTCCGCCTGCGCCAGCTCTCCAGCCAGTTTCCCCACATCTCCCTCCTCCGCACGGGGATTGCCACCGGTACCGCCTACTGCGGCGTCGTCGGCGCTTCATTCCGAAGGGAACTCACCGCTCTCGGCGTGGTCCCCAACCTGGCGGCACGACTGATGACATACTGTCGGAGGGCCGACATCCTCGTGGACCGTTTCACGGAGATTGCCGTCGGAGAACACTTCTCGCGAGAGGCCATAGACAACGTCCGGCTCAAGGGTATGGGGAAGAGCACCTCGATATTCCGAATCGACTCCGAGCATGGGCGAGTCAATGGGCACCTGCTGGAGCATGTCTCGGCGAGGCAGGAGATGGTGGGGCGCCGGGCGGAGCTGGAACGACTCCTGGATGCCCTGCGGCGTACCAGCCAGGGCAAGGGTCGGATCGTGGTCGTCTCCGGGGAGGCCGGTGTGGGCAAGTCCCTACTGTCCGCCGCCTTCCTCCGTGCCATGAAGCGGTCTACCCCGAATCGGCCGCTGGCCATAATCGGATACTGCTATTCCTACGAGGCATTCACACCCTTCTATCCCTGGAGGGAAATCCTTCGCCGCCTCTTCGCCCTCGATCCTGGAGACGGCCACCAGGTGGGACTCTCGAAGATCGAAGCGGAGTTGGGTGCTCTGGAGAGTACGAGCCAGGAGTGGGTTCCCGCACTGGCACGAATCATGGGTATCCCAGCACAGGAGCACTCCCTCACGCGCAACCTGGAGCCTGCCCAGAGGAACCGCCGCATCTTCCGCATCATCTTCGACCTGCTGTCTCGACGGGCCAGGCAGGGCCCGCTGGTCCTCCTTTTCGAGGACTACCACTGGGCGGACGAACTCTCCCGGAGCCTCCTGGAGTTCATCGTCCGGCGAAGCCGTGCCGTTCCCATCCTGGCGGTGCTGGTCACACGACCGGAGGAGAGGCTCGCTCACTTCCACGAGATCCGTCATTGCAGCTTCATCGAACTCGATGAGCTGGACGAGCTGTCGGCCCGAATGCTGCTGCGTGCCAGGCTGAAGCTGGCGGTACGCAATCGGGGAGTCGAGGACCTGATCCTGGAGCGAGCCCACAACAACCCGTTCTTCATCGAGGAGATGGCCAGGAGCCTGCTGGAGCAGGGCTGCCTGGTGAAGAACGTCAGGGGGGAATACGAGATCCCGGAGGACCTCCATCTCTCCATCCCGAACAGCATCGAAGATCTGCTCCTCACGCGCATCGACCGCCTGGGGGAGCGCGAGAAGGCGGTACTCAAGACTGCCTCCGTCATAGGCAGGCTGTTCCGCTTCACCACCCTGAGCGCCCTTTGCCCGGTGGCGGTGCGCCACGCCCTCCCCGAGTCCATGTCCATCCTGGAGCGCTTCGACCTGACACCGGTGGAAACGGAGCTGCCTCTCACCTATATCTTCAAACACATCGTGATCCGAGACGTGGCATACAACTCCCTCCTGCTCTCAACACGAGAAGAGATGCACTGCCGCCTGGCCCGCCACCTGGAGCAAAACCTGCTGGACAGTCGGGAGGATCGCGCAGACATCCTGGCCTTCCACTTCCTGGCGGGAAGGGACCACGAAAAGGGCTTGAAGTACACTCTCCTGGCGGCCCGCAAGGCCAGGGATCACTACGCCAACGACGATGCCATCCACCATTTCTCCAGGGCTCTCCAGGTACTCCACGACGATCCCACCGTCGGGGAAAAGGGCCTCTATCAACAGCTTCGTTTTGAACTTGGCGAGGTGCTCTCCCAGGCGGGGCGCTACGCCGAGTCTGTGGAGATGCTCCAGGATTGCCTGGAACATGCCCACCTTCCGAAGGAACGTGTGCGGACCTGCCTGGGACTGGGGAGAGCCTTCCAGGAAAAGGGCGAACCGCGGACCGCCATCGAAATGCTGGAGAACGCGCTCCGCCTGCTGGACTTTCCCGTACCCAGGACCAGGATGGCTATCTACCTCGGTATCGGGCTCCAGGTGGCGAGGCGCTTCATCCTGCTGCGACCGCTGCGCCTCCCTCCCAGGTCCATGTCTCCAGCCCTGGAGGAGAAACTCCGCAGCCGCTCCCGGGTCATGCTGCTCCTGGAGAAGATCTACTTTTTCGTGGACGTCGAAAAGCTCGCGTGGGCGATACTGGCCCACGTCAATCTGTCGGAGCGGCTGAGGCTGCCCAGCGACACGAGCCTAGCATACAGCCACTACGGCACCTTCCTGATGAGTATCGGTGCTCTGAAGAAGGCCAGCGTTTTCCTGGAGCGGGGTCTCCGGTTGGCCGAAGACACAGGGGATCCCATGCTGCGGGCCATCGCCCTCGAGCGGCTCGGCTTTTCGGGGCTGTACACCAATGATCCCAGGTTCTGCTACACCACCCAGGACAGGGCCATCTCCATCTTCGAGCAGATAGGCGAGATGTGGGAGCTGCAAAGCGCTCTCTCCATCCAGGCGACCGCCTACTTCTACGCCTCGCAGTTCGATGATTGCCGCGACACCTACATGAAGGTTCGAAAGATCAGCCGCCAGCTCGGCTCCCTGATGCACGAGGGCTGGTCCAGGTCGTTCTGTTCCTTCATCGACTTCCTGCGAGGGGGCGCAAGGATGAAGGAAACCAGGCAGGCGCTGGAGGAAGCTCTCCAGATGGCGAGGGACGTGGACGACCTGTTCGGGGAATGCGTCGCGCTCAGCTACCTGGTGTGGCTGGCCATCCACGCCGGAGATGGCGAGGAAGCCGCACGTCTGGCGCCGCTCACCTACGACAGCGTGGCGCGCTACAAGGTTGCGCTCCCACACGCACAGATGGCCTTCCTCATGTCAGCCTCCGCGGCTCAGCTCGCCATCCGCAGCGGTGCCGCGCCAGGACAGGAGCGAAGTCTGCACCGAATCGCCCGCCAGGGGCTGCGAAGGGGCAGGCGCTACGGACGCACCTATCCCTACCTGCGCGGGCCCAGCCTCCGCGTCCTGGCCGGCTGGCTGGCCAGCATGGGGCGAAAGAAAAGGGCATGCCGGCTGTTTCGCCGGGCCATCCGGATACTTGAACGAGGACCCAACCGCTGGGAGACAGGGTTGGCCCTCCTGGACGCCGCCCAGGTGGACTCCCAGCATCGCCACGAATACCTGCAACGCGCACGGGAGCTGTTCCAGGACTGTGGGCTCGCCGCCGAGTTGCAAAGAGTTGACGCAGCCATCCATGCCTCTCGGCTGCCCAGGGCTCCAGCACAATGAAAGGCTTCCCTCCAACCTACAGCCACGGGAGCTATGGATGGAGATCCTGCTGATTTCCCCCGCAGGCCCCGCAGACCGCCTACGGCGACACAGGAACATCACCTACGCGGCCATGACCCTGCCCATGCTCGCAGCGCTCGCTCCGGAGTATGCCAATCTCACGCTGGTGGACGAAAAGGTACAGGAGGTGGACCTCTCGCGTCGACCAGACCTGGTGGCCATCAGCGCCATCACCGGCACCGCCCCGCGTTCCTACGAGCTTGCCCGGCATTTCCGCCGGAGGGGCAGCACCGTTGTGATGGGCGGTCCCCACCCCACGGTGCTGCCCGAGGAAGCCCTGCAACACTGCGACAGCGTTGTCCTTGGACAGGCGTACAACACCTGGCCCCGCTGCATCGAGGACTTCCGCAATGGGCGCATGAAGCGCCTGTACCAGTGCGGCGAGCCGGACTACTCCGACGTCCCCAGGCCCCGTCGCGAACTCCTGCCCAGGAAACGGTACTTTACGGTTGACACCGTGCAAGCTACCTTCGGATGCCCCAACTCCTGCGACTTCTGCATCGTTGGAAGGGTCTTCGGCGCCGGGTTCCATCCACGTCCGCTGGAACAGGTAATAGCCGAGATGGAGACCATGGAGAGCGACCGAGTGTTCTTCCTGGACACCAACCTCACCGCCGAGCCGGAGTACGCCAAGGACCTTTTTCGGGAGATGATCCCCCTGCGGAAGAGGTGGGCAGCCCAGGTGGCGTCCGACTTCACGGACGACCCGGAACTCCTGGACCTGGCCGCCCGGGCAGGCTGCAAGGGAGTCTTTGTGGGTATCGAGAGCCTGAACCCTCGCAGCCTGGCCGGTGCCAACAAGGGCTTCAACCAGGTAGACAGGTACCGGGAAATCCAGCTAAGACTCAGGGCCCATGGCATATGCTCCATGTTCGGGATCGTCTTCGGCTTCGACGAGGACAGCTCCAACGTGTTCGACACAGCCATGAGCTTCATCGACGAGGTCAAGGCGGACGCCGTGCGCTATGCCATCCTGACTCCGTTCCCCGGGACCCGCCTGTTCCAACGACTGGACGCCGCGGGGAGAATAATCGACCGCAACTGGGAACACTACGACACTAGACACGTCGTGTTCCGGCCAGCCCGCCTGACCGTGGACCAACTGCAAGCTGGATTCCAGCGAGCCTGGCACCACAGCTACTCCATCTCCTCCATGTTCCACCGCGTACTGGGCTCCCGCGCCTACCTGCCGCTGTCCATCGCCGTCAACCTGGGCTACGCGCGGGAGATCAGGCGCGTGTTCCCACGCGGGCGGCGGAGGCAGTTCTGGCCTGCGTTAAGATAGTGTTCTCCGTGGACAGCCTCGCCACCTTCTCCCAGGAGAATGTCCCTTGAACAGGAATCAGCCTTCGCTGCCGTCCCCTGGGGCCGCAGCAGCCCATGCCGCCCGTTGCTGGCAGCGTGCCCGCTGTACCGTGGCGGCCATGGTCCCCCGGGCCGCGGGGCTGGCTCTGCTCTCCGGCATCGCCGCGTGCGGCCACTACGAGCCCCCCGGAGGCGGCGTACCCAAGGGCTGCCATGCCAGCGTCGAGCTGGATAGCCCGTTTTCCTGGGGCCTCGGCCTCTCCTCCCACCTGGATCCGGAGGCCGGCGACTCCGGAAACCCGGAGCTGCGAGCCTGGGAGGACCTGGGCGTGGGACTGGTGCGCCGGGATCTCACCTGGTCCCGGGTGGAGCCCGAACGCGGGGACTTCGACTTCTCCTTGCCCGACGGGCTCATGGAGGCCGTGGACGAAGCCGGGGCCGACCTGCTGGGTCTCCTGCTCTACGGAAACCCCTGGGCCAGCAACGACACCGACGACGAGATGTGCCCCCCCGACGACCCCACCGACTTCGGCGCCTACGCCGCGGAGCTGGCGGCCAGGTACGCGGGCAGGATTGGCCGCTACGAGATCTGGAACGAGGAGAACGTGGGCATCAGGTTCTGGAAGCCGATGGAGGACGCCCAGGCCTACGCCGAACTCCTGCAGGTGACCGCCTCCATGATCCGGGAGGTGGACCCCGAAGCCCAGGTGTCCCTGGGAGGGCTCTTCCACCCGGACCTGCTGGTCAACACCCCCGGCCCGGAGTTCCTGCTCCAGGTGGCGGAGTCCCTGCCGGACCTGGCAGGCGTGGTGGACGCCGTGGCCTTCCATCCGTATCGCTACCCCTTCACCGCGCCGGAGTACCAGGACGACAGCCAGGCATCGCTCCTCTCCGACATCTGCGAGATGCAGGATCTGCTGACAGACATCGGCGCTCCGGATCTGCCCCTGTGGATCACCGAGCTGGGCTGGCACACTGCCGCCGATGCGCTCTTCGAGGGCGCCACCGAGGAACAGCAAGCCGCCTGGCTCGCCCGCTCGGCGCTGCTGTCCTTCGCGCAGGGCCTGCCCGTCTACCTGTGGTACACATACGCCGACTCGGGTACCGACACCACCGACCAGGAGCAGATGTTCGGGCTCTACGCTCTGGATGACACCTCCCCGGACGGACTGCGTGCCAAGCCCGCGGCGGCGGCCTTCGAAACCCTGGCCAAGCTGCTGGGAGCGCACCGTGTCGCAGAGGATCTCTCCCAGTGGCTGGGCCTGGACGCAGATACCTACGCATATCGCTTCTCTGGCGGCGAGGGCGAACTGGTGGTGGCGTGGAGGAGCGAGGGCGAGGGTGAACTGCTCCTGCCAGGCGACGGCAGCACCGTCCTGTACAGCCAGGACGGCTCCTCGCAAGAACTCCGCGCCGAAGGCGGGGCCTTCACCCTCCAGGTTGGCGAGGAGCCCGTCTACCTCGTCCTGTGACCCGAGTTTGGGATGTCCAGGTGCAAGCGTCCCCGCTGGGCCTGTTTCGGGTTGAAGCACAGCACGTGACGCCCCCGCTCCTGGCCATCGCCGACCACGACCTCCTTGGCCTGGAGCTTGGCCGCCAACTTTTTGTGCCGGCCGGCCAGCGCGATCCAGCGCCTCGTTCTTCACCTGGGCCACGCTGCCCATCCCGGTGGCCATCACGTACCGACCACAAGCCCGGGCCAGCTCCCGCCTGTTGTGCTCAGGGTTCATGCCGGAGTCGGAGACGAAGAGCGCGCCGCCGAGTTTCCAGCCTCGGCAGATCCTCGCGTACTCGCTCGATGGTGCTCACGTCCGACGTGTTGCCTGGGAAGACCCAGATCCTGAGCGGAAGACCCTCCCGGGTCACGGCCAGGGCCACGACTTCCTGAGCCGTCCAGCCTGCAAGTCCTTGCTTGCCGACCGGATGAAGCGGTGGGGACACGCTGGGCCAGGTAGGCGGGCTGGCCGCCCTCACCTTCCGGGCGCTGGCTCGGATCGGAGGCCTCCAGGCCGACTGGAACGGCGTCGTAGCCATATGCAGGCCCAACGTCGAGCTGCCTCCCGACGTCATTCCGTTCCCCTCGGCGCACAGATGATGGTTGACGTCAGGAGCCGGGATGCACCCTTGTGGCTTGACCGGTCAGGTATTGCGTAGACCGTGGGGAGAAGAAAGGGGCCCTGGAGCGACAGGTACTGGACGGGAGCTGGAATTCAAGGAGCCATCCGGGGAGAGTCCAGGGGGCTGCGCACGCCCAGCTTGTTGCGCTTGGCCACGTGGGTATAGATCATGGTGGTCTGTACGTTGGCGTGTCCAAGGAGTTCCTGGATTGTCCGGATGTCGTAGCCGCTCTCCAGCAGGTGGGCTGCGAAGCTGTGGCGTAGGGTATGGACGGTCACGCGTTTTTGGATGCCGCTGGCCGTGGCGGCCTTCTTGACCCAGCGTTGCAGGTTTTCGGGGTACACGTGGTGCCTGCGCACCGTGTTGGAGCGCGGGTCGATGGAGACTTTCTTGGCAGGAAAGAGCCAGAACCACGGCCATTCCGTCCCTGCCTTCGGGTACTTCCGCTCCAGGGCGTGGGGCAACGCGACGCCAGGCAGCCCGCTCTCGCGGTCTTTCACGTAGATCCCGTGCAGGGTGCGGAGGTGCTCTCTCAGGGCTGGTACGAGGCTTGCGGGGAGGATTGTCACCCGGTCCTTATCGCCCTTGCCGGCGCCAACGGTGAGCAGTTGTTGACCCAGGTCCAGGTCCTTTACGCGGAGCCTGCAGCATTCCCGCAGTCGCAGACCGGCGCCGTAGATCATCTGCGCCATGAGCTTCTGTATGCCTTCCATTTGATTGAGCATCAGAAAGACCTCGTCCTGCGTAAGCACCGTTGGCAGGCGCCTGCGGGATCTTGCCCGAGCAGGGGCATCGAGGCCTTTCAGCTCCCTGTCCATACCGTGTCGAAAAGCGAAGACCAGGGCATTCAGGGCCTGGTTCTGGGTAGCAGCGGAAACCTGGCGCTCCGTTGCAAGGAAGCTCAGAAAGCTGATGACATCTTCGCTTCCGGCCAGCATGGGAGCCCGCCCCTGGACGAATCCCGAAAACCTCTTGAGCCAGCCCAGGTAGCTCTTCTCTGTGGCCAATGACTTGTGCTGGAGACGCATGACCCGGCGGAGCCGTTCCTCCAGCAGGCTCCAATCCAGCGAGTTGCTGTCTGGTCCAGTCGCCAGGTGGAGGGGTTCGGGAGGTTTCCGTTCATCTTCCGAGGCCTTCGAAGGGAGTGGAGGGGCAGGGTCAGAAGGTTGTTGAGGGGGCGGCGGAGAACTGGAGATTCGGGAAGCCGGCACCGGGGCAAGCTCTGGCCGTGCCATGGAGCCCTGTCCTGGGCTGCTGTTGCCGGCGACTCGCAGCTTTGGCGCGGGACTTTTCCCAATTGCCGCCAGGTACTGCCTGTAAAGCTGAAGGGCGCGACGCGCCTGGTCCACCTGCCAGGGGAGATGCTGCTGACCCAGGCGCGCCAGGGCGTCGTTCTCTGCATCCCGTGGCAGTGCCAACGTGACTTCACAGCGCACGAGTTCGTAGACAGTCCGAACCCAGCGGCAATAGGAAGGCGCGTGCCGCTCACTGACGTGCGCATGCTGGACGATGTAGCTCCGAAAGGCTTCCATGACTCCACCTGCCCTCTTTACGTGAATGCCATCTACTATTCACCAGCGAGGAAGAAGGTAGCAGAATTATGGGAAAACGGACAGAAAAAGACAGGAAACAGCATTGATGGCCTGGGCGCCTGGCGTTATGACGGACATGTAGCGGAATATAGGAGAAAAGGATCTGTTAGACCGATGAGGGAGCTGAGAGATACGCGATGAGCCTTTCCTTCGAGTAGGACGTGCATAAGGCGAGCGCAAACGAGCGCAAGCACGGAGTCTCGTTCGACGAGGCAGCCACAGCCTTCGGGGATCCGCTCTCCGTCACGATTCCGGATCCTGACCACTCGGAAGACGAGGACCGGTTCATTCTCTTGGG
>JAJRWT010000083.1 GCA_024276675.1 Myxococcota bacterium
ATACACCGACTTCGGTCCGCTTTTGTGCCCCCTTGCGGACCGAACTGCCCCCATACCCCGGGGTATACACCGACTTCGGTCCGCTTTTGTGCCCCCTTGCGGACCGAACTGCCCCCATACCCCGGGGTATACACCGACTTCGGTCCGCTTTTGCGCCCCCTTGCGGACCGAACTGCCCCCATACCCCGGGGTATACACCGACTTCGGTCCCTATGGGCATAGAAAAGCGGACCGTAGCTCTTCCTGCGCCCCTCGTGCGCCACTCTCGCTGCTTCTCGCCCCAAATCCTCGCCATCCGGCCCAGCAGGTGCGAAGCCGGGTACCGCACTTCCACCCAGGGAAGGAGCAGGAAACGATGGAAGATTAAAAGCTGGCGTCTGCGCTGCAGGGTCCATTCCGGAGGCGTGCGCCTTGTTGCGAAGAAGTCAGCTCCATAATCGCATCCGTGAACGATCCCTGGTGAAGGCCCTCGTCCACCGCCTCCCCCACGAGGGTCAGGGACACCCCAGCCTTCGCGCAGGCCAACACTGTCCGGTCGCCCTCGACGAAGACGCATGGAGCTTCGATTACATCCGACTATCTCCTGGCGGCCTGCTCAATGCACGAACGCCGCGGGAATGTGATCGCCCTACTGCCATCACGCTCTCTGCGGGGGCGTATCAGGGCGAGCGTGTACCCTTGACCAACTGGTTGACAAGCACACCAGGTCAACCAGCATGGTCATGTATCTGTGGCTGATGCCATTCACCAGATCCCAGCCCACCCCCAGGTGGCGGGCGATGTCCGGCCTGGTCATCTTGCTCCACAGCTCCACCACCAGGCCAGCGAGGGTTCCCGGTGGTGAGCCGGGGCGCTGAGCCGGTGGATGCCGAAAAGGCCCGTGGCAGTTCAGCGAACCCACGAGCGCAGCAGCTCCCGCTGCCAGCCGGGTTCCCGAAGATGGAGCAACTGGGCGGTGGATGGAACGCTCACCAGTTTCTGCTCCAGGCCCGGAGGCCGAGAGAGGAGATCCCAGGCGGCATCGCAGGGGCGCAACTCGGGTACCTGCCTGGTGGGTGACTCCATCACCCAGCGCGTGTAGTAGCAGTTGCGGTGGGGGTAGCGCTTCAGCAGCGCCGCCACGTAGTCGGGATCCGAGCGTGGAAAGGTCACGACCGGATCGGAATCCAGCCGGTAACGATAGGGAAAACGTGAAGGTACCCAGCCAACGAAGCGGCTCTCGGAGGGCATGGACTCCACCAGCAGCAGGGCCGGAGGCTCCAACCGGGAAAGCACCGCCTGGGCCGGGGCGTGCAGGTAGCCCACCAGCCGTTGGAGCCGTGAAAGCTGCTCAGCCAGGAAACTGCCCGTGCCGCCCAGAGCGCTCACCGCCAGAAATGCAACGGTGAAGGCTCGCCAACGCTTCAAGGCGGCATCCAGGGCAAGGGCCCCCAGCAACGAGGCCGGCAGAAGCAGCTCGTAGTAGTACACCGGCCCCGTGTCCGACACGCCCGTGGAATAGTAGGCCGCGTTGAAGAGCAACAACGCCACGCCCGCAGCCACCCAGACAGCCCAGCCCCTGCCCGGGCGCCCCATCAAGAGCCAGGTCAGCAAAGGCAGCAGGCTCAAGGGCCATCCCAGCCACCACCCGTTGAAACGCAACAACGAAACCGCGAGGTTTTCCAGGGCCTTGTAGGGGCTGTGATACCAGGTGCCGTCGCCAAACACATCACCGAAGCCGTAGCGCTCGGTGAGATCCGTCAGGAACCACGGCAGGGTGCTCCAGGAGCCGGAAAGGCGGTGGTCGTACCAGCCGATGGCCAGGAGCCACAGGCCGGTGCAGGCACAGAGCAGCAGGGCCGGTCCCAGGTGCCTGCGGCGTAGCAGCCGGGACAGGAGCACCAGGCCCAGCACACCCCCCACGGGCACGAGGGTCTGGGGCCGCACGGTGAGCCCGAAGCCCAGCGACAGGCCCGCCAGGGCGGCTCCCGCCCAGGGGCGTTCCTGGAGGGCCCAGGCGCTGCCCAGTCCCGCCAGCACCAGGCAGGTGAGGGCAGTGGTGTGGGACAAGCCGGTGGCAGTGGTGAGCATCAACATGGGCGAAAGCAGCACCAGTACCACCGCCCAGGCCGCCACCGAAGATGAACCAGTGCCGCGCCTGACAGCGTGGTACCAGGCCAGGCCCATCAGGGGGATCATGAACAGGTGGGCCAGGGCCGGAATTCCCAGGTAAAGTCCCGGCACCTGCACCAGGGGCTCGCCAAAAAGATACTTGCCCGAGGGGCCGGTGGGGGTCCAGATGGTAAAGTGTTCCTTCCACGCGGGAACCGCCAGAAACGACGAGTCGGTGATCATGCCGTGGGCGTAGTAGCCGGCCTGCATGGCGTAGGTGAGATCGTCGTCGAATATGGCCCTTCCCTGGAGGATTCCAAGGAGCACCCAGGCCGTGCAAAGCGAAGATAGCGCCACGGCGGCGGCGGCCAGCCTGGATGGAGAGAGGCCCGGGAAGGGGTTTCGTTCCCCGGAGCGCCCCCTGGCGGAACGATGCCCCGGAACAACCGAGGCGAGGAGCCAGGCAAGGCCCAGCAAGGCCGGGCCCAGGAGGAACAGGCGCCCCACGTGCCCCGACAGTTGCTGGTACGTAAAACCACGCATGGCGGCGAAGGGCATGGGCTCCAGGATCCTGTCCTGGTAGGCGAACTCCTGCAGGCCCCCTGGAAGGGCCTGCTGGAAACGCCAATACAAGAACAGCAGACACCCCACCACCAACAGGACCATGGCCTTGAGCAGCCGAGAGCGCTTGGGGAAAGCCATGTTCACCGCCTCGCTCCGGCTTGCCGGCCAAGGAAAGCAGCACCCGGGAGAGCAACTGGGAGCAGGGGCCGGGGCAGGAACGACTTCCCGCGCTCGGGCGCCGTGCCATCCCACCAGGCCGCGTTACCGGTCACTGGCGTGTTCACGATGTTCTCCTCTGTTGGCGGGTTTCTCGTGCCTTGCCAGGCGGGCGCCCGGGCGCCCTGGGGACCACGGAGCTGTTCTTGCGCGAACCCTGGGGGAATACGGGCGGGGTGCTGGCGGGGCAGGAGGCAGGGAGCAGGCGATGCCCAGCTCAGCGCCTGGCACAGGGCTCGTGCTCAATCCAGGTAGCCCATGGCCCGCAGGGCCTGCAACATGTCCTGGCTTGGCCGCAGATCCCGTGGCATCTGTTCCTGCTGGACGCTGGAGACCAGGGCCCGGATCCGTGGAAGGGCGGCGGATCCTGCGGCATCCAGTGGGTGTTCCTCGGCGGGATCGCTGTCCAGGTCGTAGCGAACCAGCTTCCCGTCGCGCCACAACAGCTTGGTGCTCCCCTCCACCACGGATGCCCAGGTGGAGGTGCCGTAACGCCCCTTGAAAAGCTCCATCCAGAAGGGATCGGGGTAGGCCACGGAACGAACCGGCGTGGCCTCCCCGGGGCAGGTTCCATCCAGCGCCAGGTGATACGCAAGAATAGCAGATATCGGCCCATCCGGGAGCCTTGCCTGCTCCCGCTCCCGGCCCTTCTGCCAGTAGAGCAGGGGGACGCGCACGATGCCCTGCCAGAGGTATCGCCCGTGAGCCAGTTGGCCGTGTTCCCCGAGCATCTCGCCGTGGTCCGAGGTGACTACCAGGCGCATCCCCTTGCGGGCCCAGCCATGGTCCTGCAACATCTCCAGCACCTGCCCCAGGGTGCGATCAGCCACGTAGATGCCGTAATCATATATATCCACCAGGCGTTCAATTGTGTGGGCCGCCTCGTGGTGAGACATGCGCCCATCCAGGTACCTGACGGCCACGGACTGTTCCAGCGGGGCATCGTAGAGTCCGAAGCCATCCTGCTGTTCCACCCAGCCAAGCCCGGCGGGGACGGATCTCCAGGGGTTGTGGGCATCCATGATGTTGATGAACAGGAACAAGGGCGTACCGCTGGTGTCCAGGCGCTCCCGGAGAACGGTACGCAGCTCGTCCAGCAGCTCTTCGCCGGGCATGAACCTGTCCCGTTGGAAACGAAAGATGGAAAAGCCGCGCGACAGGTTCGTGGCCGGCGAAACCACCGGGTTGGCGGACACCGCCACGCTCTGGTATCCTGCATCGGTCATCTGCCGGGCCAGGGTGGGGATATCGTCCCCCAGGGGGCGAGCCGTGCGAGAATGGAGGAACTCCGGTAGATCGTGGAGTTGCGCGCCGCCGGTCACCCGGTGCGCATGGTGGGTCGGAACCTCGGTACCCGTGAAGAAGCTGGCATGGCTGGGCAGGGTCCAGGCCCCTGGCGCGTAGGCGTCACAGGTGAAAGAGGCGCCATCTTCCACCAGCCGTTCCAGCGTGGGGGACGTGGGGCGATGGTAGCCGCAGGCGGAGAGGTGGTCGGCTCTCACGTTGTCCAGCACCACCATGACCACGGTGGGAGCGTCGGGGCTTGCCCTTGCCTTCCAGGTGGCCAGATCATCCTCCAGGGGCTGGAACCAACCGAGGGTCCAGGTTGTAAAGAGCATGAGCGCCGGCAGGAGCAGCCCATAGACCAGCAACCTTTGCAGCCATGCCAGGTTCAAGGGAGACCCCATTCCAGTCGACTATAGGTGATCGGCAATTTCACGGACCGTCCCCCGTCGGCCCACGGGGAGCAGTATATCCAGGTCAGCCGACGCCGCATCCAGATCTCTTCACTTCGGATTGGGCATTGCCTGGACCGGCGGTACCTTGTCCCTTGTTTCTTGCCAGGCGCTGGCCCCGGCGCCATCGCCTCAAGGAGAAGTCCTCGCAGAACGCCATGACTGGTTTCCTGTGGAGGCAGGCTCTCGCATCCCGCCGGATCTGCTCAATCCAGGTAGCCCATGGCCCGCAGGGCCTGCAACATGTCCTGGCTTGGCCGGAGATCCCGTGGTGTCTGTTCCTGCTGGACGCTGGAGACCAGGGCCCGGATCCGTGGAAGGGCGGCGGATCCTGCGGCATCCAGCGGGTGTTCCTCGGCGGGATCGCTGTCCAGGTCGTAGCGAACCAGCTTCCCGTCGCGCCACAACAGCTTGGTGCTCCCCTCCACCACGGAAGCCCAGGTGGAGGTGCCGTAACGCCCCTTGAAAAGCTCCATCCAGAACATGTCGGGGTAGGCCACGGAGCGAACGGGCATGGACTCGGCGGGACATGTACCATCCAGTGCCAGGTGGTAGGCCTGGACCGCCGAGAGCGGCCCACGGGGGAGCCTTGCCTGCTCCCGCTCCCGGCCCTTCTGCCAATAGAGCAGGGGGACGCGCATGATGCCCTGCCAGAGGTAGCGACCGTGGTCCAGCAGGCCCTGCTCCCCCAGCATCTCGCCGTGGTCCGAGGTCACCACCAGCCGCATCCCCTTCCGGGCCCAGCCATGGTCCTGCAACATCTCCAGCACCTGCCCCAGGGTGCGATCAGCCACGTGGATCCCGTAGTCATAGGCATCGACGATTCGCTCCATCGTGCGGGCCGCCTCGTGGGGAGACATGCGCCCCTCCAGGTACCTGACGGCCACGGAGTCTTCCATGGGAGCATCGTAGAGTCCGAAGCCATCCTGCTGCTCCACCCAGCCAAGCCCGGCGGGGATGGACCTCCATGGATTGTGGGCATCCATGATGTTGACGAACAGGAACAGGGGCGGACCGCTGGTGTCAAGGCGCTCCCGCAGAATCGTGCGCAGCTCGTCCAGCACCTCTTCGCCCGGCAGGAACCTGCCCTTCTGGAAGCGAAAAATGGAGAAGCCCCGGGCCAGGTCCGTGGCGGGGGAAACCACGGGGTTGGCGGACACCGCCACGCTCTGGTAGCCGGCATCGGTCATCTGCTGGGCCAGGGTGGGGAGTTCATCCCCCAGGGGAAGGGCGGCGCGAGAGTGGCTGAACTCCGGCAGATCGTAGAGATGCACGCCGTCGGTCACCCGGTGGGCATGATGGGTGGGTACGTCGGTACCCGTGAAGAAGCTGGCATGGCTGGGCAGGGTCCAGGAGCCGGGAGCGTAGGCGTCACAGGTGAAAGAAGCGCCATCTTCCACCAGCCGTTCCAGCGTCGGGGACGTGGGGCGATTGTAGCCGCAGGCGGAGAGGTGATCGGCTCTCACGTTGTCCAGCACCACCATGACCACGGTGGGAGCGTCGGGGCTTGCCCTTGCCTTCCAGGTGGCCAGCTCATCCTCCAGGGGCTGGAACCAACCGAGGGTCCAGGTGGTGAAGAGCAGGAGCGCCGGGAGGAGCAGCCCATAGACCAGCAGCCTTTGCAGCCGTGATGGGTTCATGCACCCCCCATTCCCGTTGACTCCAGGTGGCCGGCGGGTTCGGGAAAAAACCTGGACCGGCCACCAGCAGTATATCCAGGTCAATTGACGTTGAAGTTCAAATCGTAGTCCTGCTGTGATTCCACGAAGATGGTCCTGGTGTAGACGCGAGAGGTGGACGGGATCTCCACCCGCACCAGGTGTTGCCCCGGAAGCAGGCTGTGCCCTACGATGGGGGTGGTGCCAGCCAGCTTCTCGCCGTCGATGTAGACCCTCCCCCAACCCCGGCTCACGGAGATGGACACGGTGCCGGGGCTGGGTTCCGCAGGCTCCAGAACCAGCTCCAGAAGCTGCGTTTCAGCGGCGGAGGCACAGGTCAGCAGCGATGAGGCGGGCTCGTGGCCATCCAGGAGCATCTCCACGGCGTACCTGGTTCCGGGCACCCCTTCGTTCCATGTGCAGGGAGTACGGCATATCTCGCGGCCATCGATCTTCACGAGCGCATGTTCGGGGCTGGAGCGGAACGCGATGGTGGCGGGTGCCTCGGGGGGGTGGGGCTCTCGGCCCCTGTCCTGGCCGGATTCCGACTCCGTGGCGACCGTCTGCAAAACCTGGACCCGGCCTGCCGAACCGGCGGCGGCAGCAGACTGATCTCCAGCATGGGAGGCGCCTGTTGGTGACACGACTGCCGGTGGCGTGGCGGGTGCCCGAGCAACGGGCGCGGCATGTGTGGCTCTCGCCGCAGCGCCCGCGGACTTCCCCCGGACCGGTTCCGCGGGAAGCGACAGGTCGTCCTGTGGGGTAACGGGCTGGGGAGCCTGTACCTGCCCCGGACCTGCCCCGGTGGGAGGGCCGCGACGCGCCGCCAACCAGGTGATGGCCGCCACCAGGCACACGAGGCCCAGGAGCGCCAGGAGCAGATAGATTCGGAGGGGGCCGCCGGCCGCCGGGCCAGGGGCCGGGGCGCTTGCCTGCGAGATGGACTCCGGGGGCTGCTCCGGCGATTCTTCCCAATGGGGTTCCAGGGTGATCTCGGGGACCTGTTCCCACGACTGGCCGACGGCGCGAATGCCATCCTGCAAGCGCCTTCTTTCATCGAGCCTTTCCTGGCTGAACAAGGACATCATGAAGTCGGAGAAACGCTCTCGCAGGCCGTCGGGACCTTGTCGTGACATGAGCGCCCGCAGATCCGCCTGGAAGTGCCGGGAGTCCTGGTAGCGATCCCCGGGCTGGGCAGCCAGGGCGCGGAGAATGACGGCTTCAAGTTCCCGGGATATGGCGGGATTCGCCTCCCGGGGAGCGGGTATTCGGGCCAGGCGGATCTTTTCGAGAGTGCCGGCCACGGTGTCGGACCTGAAGAGACGCCGACCCGTGAGAAGCTCGAACAGGATGATCCCGGTGGAGAATATATCGCTCCGCTGGTCCACCGGCTCGCCCCGGACCTGCTCGGGGCTCATGTAGTCCACCTTGCCCTTCAGCGTTGAGCCATCGGTGTTGGCGCTGCTGATGGCGGCCTTGGCGATGCCAAAGTCCGTGATCTTCACTTCACCGCCATAGGAGAGCAATATGTTGGCGTGGCTGATGTCGCGATGCACGATGCCCAGGGCCTCGCCATCCAGGTTGGTCTGCTTGTGGGCGTAGTCCAGGCCCTTGCAGATTTCGTGGGCGATGTAGATGGCCAGCTCCGGCGGAACCACCTTGTTGTTCCTGGTGAGGCGCCGCAGCAAGGCCAGACAGTCCTTTCCTTCTACGAGTTCCATGGCCAGGTAGTAGCTCCCCTGGATGCGCCCGAAGTCGAAGACCTGCACGATGTTGGCGTGCTGCAGGGCCACCGCCACCCTGGCTTCGTCCGTGAACATCCCCACGAACTCGTCGTCGTCGGAGAGGTGCCGCAGGATCCGCTTTATCACCAGCACCTTTTCAAAGCCGCCGTGGGACAGGACCACGGCTTTGAACACCTCCGCCATTCCGCCACGTCCAATCCTTTCCACGAGGTGGTACTTGCCGAAGACCACGGGTTGGAAGGAAGACACGGCTTGGCGTGGGCTGGTTCCGGACATGGTGGGAGAAGCGCCTCTGACCAAAGGCTAACCCGTCCCGGCCCCTTCAACCCGCCAAACGGGATCACGCGCTGTCTTCGAACCCCTTTGCGTGGAGTCTGGCGTAGAGACCGCCCCTGGCCAGCAGTTCCCGGTGGCTGCCGCGCTCCACGATGCGGCCCCGCTCCATCACCAGGATCATGTGGGCGTGCTTGATGGTGGAGAGGCGATGGGCCACCACCAGGACGGTCTTGCGCTCCAGGATGCGGGCCAGGGCATCTTGTACGAGGGCTTCGGTCATGCTGTCGATGCTGGCGGTGGCCTCGTCCAAGACCACGATCCTGGCCTGGTGGGCCATGGTCCTGGCGAAGGTCAGGAGTTGGCTCTGCCCCACTGATATACCGCCTCCTCCAGAGTCTATCAGGTGTTGATACCCGCCGTCCAGTTGGGTGATGAAGTCGTGGGCATGGACAATCCTGGCGGCCTCCTCCACCTGCTCCAGGCTGATCTCCGGTGATCCAAGGTCTATGTTGAAACGCACGGTATCGGGGAAAAGCTGTATCTCCTGGCTCACTGT
The DNA here is from genome assembly GCA_024276675.1 of Myxococcota bacterium. Taxonomy (GTDB): domain Bacteria; phylum Myxococcota_A; class UBA796; order UBA796; family JAFGLY01; genus JAJRWT01. Next base: position 8,843 of record JAJRWT010000083.1, read on the forward strand.
GACCATGGCTCGCCGAAGGGAGGGAAGGTGGATTCGCGAAAGCTGGACACCGTCCAACTCCAGGGACCCGCCGTAGCCCTGGTAGCTGCGGCTGAGCAGGCGACACAAGGTGGTCTTGCCGGAACCGGAGGGACCCACCAGCGCCACCACCTGCCCCGGAAGTACCTCCAGGTCCACGCCATGGAGCACCGGGGGTGAATGGGCGTTGTAGGCAAAAGAGAGGTTCCTGGCCACCAGGTGGCCGCTGTCCGCCGGTAGTGGGAGGTCACCGTTGGAGATGAAGTCCTGGCTGTCCAGGAGCGCCATGACCTTGCCAAGGGCCGCCATTGCTCTCTGAATGATGCTGATCTTGGAAGAGATCTCGCGCAGCGGCTGAAAGAGCCGCTCCAGGTACTGCACGAAGGCCACCAGGACCCCGATGCTGGCGCCCACGCCCAGGTCTCCACTGCCATACCAGAGCAGGAGCGCCACAGCCACCGCGCTGGCTCCGTCCATGAACGCGTAGAGCAGGGCGTCCCAGAAGTTCGAGACTATGGCGGCATCGCGGTAGTCGCGGTTGAGTGCCCGAAATCCGCTATAGCTACGCTCTTCCGCGCCGAAGAGCTGCAAGGCCTCCAGGCCTGCCATGCGCTCCGCCATGAAGGCGTTGGTGGCGGCCAGGGCACTTCGAATGCGCACGAACAATCGGCGCAGGTTGCGGCGACAGGTTTCCACCACCAGGGCCACGGGAGGGGCGATGGTGAGCAACAGGAGGGTAATGCGCCAGTCCAGGAGAAACATGGCCACGATGGTGCCCACCATCACCAACAGGTCCAGCACCACGGTGACCACCCGCGAGGTGAGCGTCTCGCCCAGGGCCTCCAGGTCGCTGGTGAGCCTGGTCATGAGGGCGCCGGTCTCGTGTCTGTCAAAGAACGAGGCCGAAAGCCGAATGGTGTGGGAATACAAGGCGCTGCGCAGACGCCGCACGCTGCGCTGTCCCACCCAGGCCATGGCCAGGGTGCTGCCCACGTCCAGGAACACCCAACCCAGGACCACGGCCAGGTACAGGCCGGCCACCTGCCCGAGACCGTCGAGCCTGGATGGAACGATGTGTTCGTCGAGCGCGATCTTCACGAGCCACGGCCTGGCCAGGGCCAGGGCGGTGACGAAGGGCGCTGCCGCCAGCGCCGCCAACAGCACCGGAAGGTCCGCCTTCACGAAGGGGAACAGCCCACGCAGCAGTCCCAGGTCGCCCTTGACGATGCCTGCCCCTTGTGCCGGCTCTCCGGCGCCCCAGTGGGGGGATGCCTGCGGCGCGGTCATTCTTCCCCCTCCGGAGGCCCCTGGGCCCCGCCGTCGCGCTGCTTGAGCCAGGCCTCCCTGTAGGGTCCAGGCCGCATCTTCAGCTCGTCGTGGCTGCCCTGGGCAAGCAGCCGGCCATGCTCCAGAACCAGCACCAGGTCGGCCTGGGCCAGGGCGCCAATCCTGTGGGACACCAGGATGGTGGTGGCAGAGGAACGCCGCTTCCGGTCCCGCAGGGTCTCGATGATGCGCCGCTCCGTGGCGTGATCCACCGCCGAGAGCACATCGTCCAGCAGCAGGACCTGGTGGTGCTTGAAGAATCCGCGAGCCAGCGCCACCCTCTGACGTTGCCCCCCCGAGAGCATGACTCCCCGCTCCCCCACCATGGTTTCGGCACCGGCGGGCAGGATCTCCAGGTCCGGCTCCAGGGCGGCCTGTCGAATGACCCCCCTGGCGCGGACCCCAGCTTTCCCGACGGCTTCCAGCCCCATGGTGATGTTGTCCTTCAGAGTCTCGCTGAACAAGAAGGGCACCTGGGGGACCATGGATAACTTCTCCCGCCAACGATCCAGGTCCACATCCAGCAGGTCCACGGGCCCTCCTGACGATCCCACCAGGAAAACAGTCCCCCTGGGCGGGTTGTGCAGCCTGGCCAGAATCCTCAGCAGGGTGGTCTTCCCGCTGCCGGTTCTGCCGAAGATGCCGACGGTGCTGCCCGCCGGGATGTGCAGGCTGATGCCCTTCAGGGCGAACCTGTCTCCCCCGCCCGGGTAGGCAAACGACAGGTCTTCAATCTTGAAACCCAGGGGGGCGGCCGGGATGCGGCGAAGCCCTCCCCCGGCTTCATTGGCAAGCTCCGGACGCTCCGGCTGGATATCCAGGATCTCGAAGATCCTCTCCAGGCTGACCCGCCCCCTCTGGATCACCGCGATCATCCAACCCAAGGAGCGCAGCGGGGGCACCAGGTACAGCAGATAGGCGGTGAAGGCCACCATCTGCCCCACCGTTATGTGCCCGTTGGCGGTCATGGGGCCGCCCTTGATCAGCAGCAGATAGACAGCCACGGCCGCGGAGGCCGCGAGAGCCGGTTGCATGGCCGAGCCCATCACCGAGAGCTGGAGGCTGGTTTTCAGGTAGGCCTCGTTCTTCTTTTCGAAGCGATCCCGGAAGGCCTGCTGTGCACCGAAGGACTGGATGGTGTTCACACCGCGGAAGGTGGCCAGTGCTTGCTCCGAGATGGCCGCCAGGTGCTGTTGAGCCTGACGCGTCAGGTGGAAGATGGCCCGAATGGCGCCTTGTACCGCCAACGTGGCCAGGGCCACCGGAGCAAGTACCCAGAGGGTCAGGCCGGGATGAATGAGGAACATCTCCCTTCCCGTGAGGATCAGGGCCACCGAGACGTTCACCACCTGCATGACGCCGAAGCCCACCAGGGCCCGAGCCATGGTTATGTCGTTGGCGGAACGGCTGATGATGTCTCCCAGGGCACGCTCCACCATGTCGGCGGGCTGCAGGCGAAGCACATGGCGAAACATCTGGTTCTTGATGTCGTACTCGAAAAGCCTGCCGGGTGTGAAGATGAGCACCCTGGAGAGCGTGCGCACGACTACCAGCGACAGTCCCAACGCCGCGATGGTCCAGGCGATGCGCTCCACCTGGACCAGGTCCCCCTGGCCGAGAGAGTCCACTCCCTTCCCCAACTGCCCGGGGATCTCCACCGCCACGCGATTCGTGAGGTAGAGAAAGGCGAAACCGGACAGGTACCAGTACCAGTAACGGCTCACGTAGTCCCTGTAGACCCTGTAGATTGAATGCAGCATGGACTCCCGGGCAGCAACGCGGGCTGGAAAGCCCGATACACGGAGGATCCCAAGTATTACTCTCAACAGAAGAACATCGTAGACCCGGTGCCTTGAAACCGGCCGGAACGATGAGCACGGCTCTCCATTTCCCTCTCCATATCCAGGCTCCTCTGCGCCCCGGCGGCTACGGGCGAGGTTCTATCCGCCGTTGTCGCAGAACAGCCACACCCTTCGAATTCGACGGTGGTGCCCGCTCACAAGAACGGCTCTTCTTGAAGAGCATGACACCCAGGAGGAGTCCGAAGCTGGGCAGCGCCAGGAGCGCGAACAGCGCGGAGGACTTTCCAAGTGGAACCAGGACGAAGACAGTGAGCCAGTGAATCCCCAGGAGTGGAATCACACGCTTGAAGATGGGGAAGTCTTCCAGGCGTAGAACGATGAACAGGCCGCTCAGGTTCCATCCGTAGAGAGCCACTGTGGCGTGCAACGTGATGATCTGCTGGTGCCAGGCGTTCAACGGCGGATAGAGGTATTCCACCAGGTACAGGACTCCCGTGCTGGCGGTCACCACCAGGAACATCATCCCCGAGGCCAGGAACCAACTGTGCTGGACAGGCATGGAATGCTTCAGGAACAGCGCGTAGGTCATGAGAACTGCGGTGAACAAGAACACCGAGCTGGCGATCTCGGCGGAGCTGTCCTCAAAGATGATGAACCCGAAGAAGACTATGACCCCCAGCGTTATGGACCAGGACGACAGCTCCTTCAAGGCGGGGTAGAGCCCCTGGCCACCCTTTTCCATGAAGGTGAACATCAACGAAAATGTGAGCAGGGAGAGGGGAAAGGAATAGCCCAGGAAGAAGACGTCGATTGTCAGCTTTTCCCTTTGGAGCAGGTGCAGGTACTCGTTGTCGAGTATCACCAGCGAGGCCATGGCCGCCCCCACGGAAAGGCACAGCAGGGCAGCGTGCAGAAACTTGTCCTCCACGGGCCGCGCCTTGAAAAATTCCAGGGGAAGTAAAGAAAAACGCTGGATTCTCACCCGTTCCACCATGGCGATGATGGGAAGCGACAGGAGCATCGTGGCCACGTGGAACTCCATGAAGGCAGCCACCGCGTATGCAAGCGAGACGCCGAAGTAGCCCAGCACCAGCCGGGTCACCCTGCGTTCTCCGGTGGCGTGGAACAGCAGGATTGCCCCACCCGCGCAGAGGTTGAACAGGAATATGTGGAGGCGGTCCAGGTCCAGCGGAGAATCGGGCACGAAGATGTGCAGGAACCCGAAGGCGAGGGCCAGGGCCATGGTGAGGCCGAAAACCGCCTTGTACCCAGCGCTCATGAAACCACCCGCCTGTGTGCGGCACGGCCGATGTCACGAGACCGGCCATTCCCGAGAGCTGGTCTCTACTGTGAATTCCCCTGCGGGGCAATCCCTGGCGGCGCGGAAGCTCCCCGCCATCATGCCGGCGGCAGAACCACGTGGAAGGCTGCCCCCTTCCCGGTTTCGGACTCCACGCGGATCTCTCCATCGTGCTGCTTGACGATCCCGTAGCAGATGGACAATCCCAGGCCCGTGCCCTGGCCCGGTGACTTGGTGGAGACAAACGGATCGAAAAGGCGATCCCGCACCTGGGCTGAGATGCCGGGCCCGTCGTCCCTGACCGTAAGTACCACCTTGCCCTGCTCCATTTCGCTGCGCAGCCAGATGTTGCCGTAGCCCCTCTTGCTCATGGCTTGCAGGGAGTTTGTGATGAGGTTGATGAGGATCTCTTCCAGTTGAATCTCGTCCATGCGCACACCAGGGACCGATTCCCCGTATTCCCGGTGAATGCAGATATTGGCAAGTTGGGCTCGCTTCCGGAGAAATGGAAGGATTTCGTCAAAGGCCTGCGCCACATCGGTCACATCTACTCGAACCTTGCTCTTTCGGGCAAAACCCAGCAGCCTGTGGGTGATGCTACGACAACGTTCCACCTGGGCGCTCACCGTCTCTATGGCATCGTCCAACTCTTCCAGCAGCAGCTCCCTGCCCCCCGGGATCTTCCCTCCCGAGAGATCCTGCAGGTAGCCCACGGTTTCGCCGATGACGGCCAGGGGGTTGTTGATCTCGTGGGCCACGCCCGCCGCAAGGCGCCCAACGGCCGCCAGACGTTCCGACTGGATGATCTGGTTCATGAGGCCCTTACGACGGGAGATGTCGCGAGCCATCCAGACCATGCCTATCATCCTGCCCGAGTTGTCGCTGAGCTGTGACAGCCTGAGCGCCACGGGCAGCTCGCTCCCGTCACTCTTGAGCAGGCTGGTCTCGATACCACGGACCGTACACTCCTGGCGCACCCTGCGAAGCAGAAGTCCACTCTGGGCCTGGTCCTTGAACAACGTGGCTATGGGCTTGCCCTTTACATCGGCGGCCCGGCGCCCAAGGGAGATCTCCGAACCACGGTTGAACGTGACAATGTTCCCCCCCAGGTCGGTGGTGATGATGTTGGTGGGTGAATTGTCCAGGATGTTCTGAAGGTATTCACGGGTATGCTGTAGAGCGGCTTCCACCTCTTTCTGGTGGGTGACGTTACTGCTGAGCCCGCAAACCGCCGTGACCCTCCCGTCGGGATCCATGATGGGGAACTTCGTGGTGGACAAGAAGATCCTGTCTTCATCCAGGGTCAGTCTTGCGTCGAAGATCACGGAACGGCCATCCTTGAGTACGACCTCGTCATTCAACCTCATCACCCGGGCAGCCTCGCGGGGGAGGATCTCCCGATCCGTCCTGCCAAGGATATCGCCCTTCTCCAGGCGGAGAAGCTGGCAGGTGGCCGGGTTCGCTTCCACGTAGACTCCAGCACGGTTCTTCACGTAGGTGGCGATGGGCGCCATCTCCATGAACTGCCGGAACTTGACCTCCGTGGCCTTCAGTTCCTCTTCCAGGCGAATCCGGTGCGTGATGTCCCTGGTCATCTCTATCACACCGGAGATCTCTCCATGGGCATCCAGGACCGGAGCCGCCACCAGGGCGGCGTAGCGCAGCCTGCCGTCCCGGTCGAAGTGCTTCCGCACGATGGAGACGGTGGACCGGGTCTCGTGGACCTGGAAAAAGGGGCAGTTCTTCATCGCCACCTGGCATTCGCCTCTCACCGCCTGCTCCACGTCGTAGCAGTTGCGTCCACGCACATCCTTCAGCGTTGTCCCGTTGTTTCGAAGAAACGATGCGTTGACGTGCTGGATGACCATGTCGGAGTCCACTACGACTATTTCGTCGGGGATGGAATCGAACAGCATGGTGATGCGCTCGCGTTCCGCTTCCACCCTTCTTCGCATCTCGGTGCGCTGCCGGATGATCGATTCCTCGGCCTGGTGGAGATCCCAGAAGAGCCTGGCCCCGAAATGGTCGATGAGCCTTACATGGCGGGGCCTGGTGTGCTCCAACCGATCCCTCAGCTCGGTGGAACCGGTGAGTTCGATGAGGAGTTCCAGCCCCTCGATGGCGAAGAGTTCCCGGTAGTCGGTGGAGATGACCGGGACACCGATCTCGCGAGCGTATGCCATGCCGGGAGCGTTGGGATCAACGTCGGCAACTCCGGCTATGGTCATTCGAAACCGACCTATGGAGTCGCCTCGAAGCATCCTCAGTATGGCCTCACAGCCGTGCCCACCCCCCACGATGGCCGTGACGTATCGCCGCCCGGCCCTCGCGTTCCCATCAAACGGCACATGGTTCATTCTTGCCTCCCCGTCGATTGCTGCGCCGCTGGGCGGCTGCTTGCCGATCCACTCGCAAATGGTGGCGTGGAGCCATTTTCTCTGCTAGAACGTTCCCAACAGGCTTCTATCAGCTCCAAGTCCCCCCACACAATCCACGGCTTTCCATTGAAGCGCTCAATAGACAGAACAGGTCTCTTGTCGCGAACATTTTCCGCCTTGCTGCTGTCGCTGCTACTTCTCCCCCCATCTCTGGCCGCGGACCTGGAGGGCACCTGGGAGCTGGATCTGCAGGCCTCCGATTCCATGGACCGGATCATGAGCCTGCGCGGTACTCCATGGTACCTGCGAAAGCTGGCCGACACCCTGCCGGTGACACAGACCATCTCCGTGGAAGGCGACCAGGTCGTCATCGAGGCGCACTCGGTCTTCAAGGACCTTACCATGACCCTCCAGGTGGATGGGGTCACCCGCAGCCAGCCGGGTGTCGCTGAAGGACAGATCCTGGTGCGCAGCTACTGGGGGCCCGACGGGTCGTTGGTCTCCGTGAGCAACCTGGAGCTTTCCAACGGCCAGCAGGGCACCATTACTTCGACTCGTTCGGTCTCTGCCGACAATCAATCCATGAACGTGTTATTCACCCTGGAAGCTCCAGGCATGGCAACCCTGGAAGCCAGGCGCGTCTTCCACAGACGCTGATGATTCCTGTCATCAGAGTGCAGGGGCATGCCTGTTCACGCATGAAACCCGGCCGTCGCCCTCGACGACCACCCCCGAACGGGCAATAGGGGCGCGCCCGTGACGGCAGGCCAACGCACCGGAGCTGCCGCCCCCCGTCCAACGAGAGGTACCTGTGCCCGAAATCCGCAACATCGCCATCATAGCCCACGTGGACCACGGAAAGACCACGCTCGTGGACGGCCTGCTGCGCCAGGCGGGCACCTGGGCCGCCCACCAGGAAGTTCGTGATCGCGTCATGGACGTGCTGGACCTGGAACGGGAACGTGGCATCACCATCCTGTCCAAATGCACCGCCATCACCTTGAACGGCACCCGGATCAACATAGTCGACACTCCGGGGCACGCCGACTTCGGCGCCGAGGTGGAGCGGGTCCTTTCCATGGTCGACGCCGCGCTCCTGCTGGTTGACGCCAGCGAGGGCCCCCTGCCCCAGACTCGTTTCGTTCTCCGGAAGGCGCTGGACGCCGGTCTCAAGATGATCGTCTGCATAAACAAGATCGACCGTCCAGACCAGCGCGTGGAAGAAGTGGTCCAGGAGATCTACGACCTTTTCATCGACCTGGGAGCCGACGACCAGCAGATCGAGTTTCCACTCCTCTACGCCTGCGCCAAAGAGGGCACCTGCGGCGAATCTCCAGACCAACAACAGGACCTCCTCCCCCTGTTCGAGACCATCATCCAGCACACGCCCAGGCCACGCGGCCATCCGGACCTGGACCTGCAGTTCCTGGTCACGCAGTTGGACCACGATCCCTACGTCGGCAGGCTGGCCATAGGCCGCATCCAGCAGGGCACCCTGAAGGTGCGTGACGAAGTCGGCCTGGTGGGGCTGGATGGAAAGGTGCGCCGGGTCAAGATCAATCTCCTCTTCATCCACCAGGGTTTGAAACGGGTGAAGGTCAGCCAGGCCTCCGCCGGCGAGATCGTGGCCATCGCAGGGATCGAATCCCTGACCATCGGCGACACCCTCACCAACCTGGAACGTCCCGCCCCCCTTCCCAGGCTTCGGGTGGACGAACCCACCATCGGCGTTCTCTTCAGCGCCAACGACAGCCCCCTGGCAGGTCTTTCAGGGCGATATGTCACTGCCAGGGCCATCAGGGAACGCCTGGAAAAAGAGCTGCTCCACAACGTGGCTCTTCGCATGGAAGACACCGAGCAGAGGGACGTTGTGAGAATCTACGGGCGTGGGGAACTCCAGCTCTCCATCCTCATCGAGCAGATGCGCCGCGAGAGCTTTGAAATGTGCATCTCCAGGCCCGAAGTCCTGCGCCGCCAGGAAGCAGGCCGCACCCTGGAGCCCTACGAGCTGGCCACCCTGGATTTTCCCGACATCCACACGGGCGTCGTCAACCGAAAAATGGTCCGCCGCAAGGGCATCCTCCTGGATGTTCGTCCCGAGGGGCAGAACAGGGTACGGCAGACCTATCGCATCCCCACGCGAGGTCTCATCGGTTTCAGGGGCGAGTTCCTCAATGACACCAGGGGCGAAGGTCTCATGAGCACCGTTTTCGACGGCTACGACGATGACGCAGGCTTCATCACATTCCGCCAGACCGGCTCCCTGGTGGCGGATCGTCCCGGCAAGGCCAACACCTATGCGCTGTTTCACCTGCAACCCCGTGGCAGGCTCTTCATCGGTCCCAACACCGACGTCTACGAGGGCATGATCGTGGGCGAAAACACCCGTGGCAACGACATGAACGTGAACGTCACCCGTGGCAGGCAGCTCACCAACTTCCGCTCGGCAGGCGCCGAAGAAAAACTGCTACTGAGTCCGCCCATACGTCACAGCCTGGAGTCGGCCCTGGAATACATCGCCGAGGACGAGCTGGTGGAGATCACGCCCGCGGCTCTCCGCTTGCGCAAGAAAATACTGCCCGCCAACCAGAGGAGCCTGGTGAGGGGGCCGCGCAGCAAACACAAGAGCAACCCCAGACGCAAGAACAGCCACCCCCGAGGCGTGCATGGCCGCCCCGTGTCCCGCCAGGCATGAGGCACTCCCACCAGCAGCCCGAACAATGGAACTATCCGCCCTTCAGAAGGTCTTTTTCGCGGTTGCGATACAGTGAACGATCCACCACCGATGCCATCGCCTTTTCGTCCAGGTTGCCGCCGAGAAAGTGATTGACCGATGCCGCGACGGACTGCGGATCGGAAATGGCGCTCCTGTACGGCACGTCCAACATGTCGAAGTTGGGGCTTCGGTGTACCAGCATCTTTACCTGGAAAAGGTGGCGTTCGTACAGGCTCCGGACCTGCTGATCACCAGTGGAATCACCTGCCCCGCGGTGCTTCATCATCTTGTTCTGGGAAGCGATGATCTCGTCGATGTCGCGCCTCATGAAGATCACACGGTAGTAGTTGTCGGAAGGGAGATCCTTCAACAGGAAGGAGATCACCTTCAGGACCTTGCCTCGTGCCTCGTGGAGCCAGGACTTGTCCTGCTGGCTCTCCAGACCCTTGACGCGCTCGTACTCGTAGTAGCCCCCGGGGTTGTCTTCGTCGGCCTTGCGCACTCGATCAGTGACGATATCAAGGTGGGTAGCTTCCAGCATTTGCATCATCATGGAGGTACCGGAACGGGGCAGACCCGACACGATGATGATCTCTTTGCCGTACCTACGCCTTCGCACGAGGCTCCTGATCTGTCTCAGCATGAATCCACCAGTTCAAAGTACCACGCCAAACGCACCTTTCGACACATATTCGCCTGGAACGGTGTTTGGAGGGGACACCCGGGCGCCTGGTCCGGGTACGGTATGGCACCCCGGAAATCCAAAGCACAGCCTACTCCATCTTCGCCGCCCAGGAAATGCAGTTCATCCACCGGATGGGAACTTCCCGACTGGAAAGGCTCAAGTCCCTGGGCTACCTGTAGCAGATCCTGTGCTCACGAGACAACTGTCGGCGACGACAACATGGAGATGGGAACCTGAATGGAACTGCCTGAAGTCCTTGCACTGCTGGACGAAATCACCACCGTGGAATCCAGGGGGGCCGCGACCATCGTGTCCGCCTCTCCTCGACGGCAAAAGGATCGAGCCCCCTTCCTGGGCAACCGGGAAATGGCCGCCATCCGGGACCTGGCATCCGCCATTGGCACGGATCACCAACTTGCTCTTGCTCTCTGGAACGTGGCCACGTCCCGGGCTCGCCTGCTGGCCACAATGATCGCCGACCCCGGCTCCAGCCCTCCAACCCTCCTGCGAAAGTGGGCGGAGTGCTGCGACAACCACCTGCTTGCCGAGTCCCTCAGTTTTCTGGCGGCGCGCAGCCCTCACGCCAGGGAACTCTCTGACCACCTGCGATCTTCAACGGCGGACCACACCAGCCAGGTGGCCTGGAACCTGGTCTCCGTGCTGACACGCGTTCATCAACCCTCGGATCCCACCTTGCCCGACCAGTGGTTTCTTGACGTCCTCTACGAAGTGGAATCCACCATGGGCGACAGGGAACCATGGACCCGCCACGCCATGAACATGGCACTTTGCGCCATCGCCGCGGCCAGGCCCGCCCTGCAGGAACAGGTGCTCCACGTGGCCGCCTCCACCGAAGCCCACCAAGTCGACCTTGGCCAGTGGAACATCCCCAGCCCCAGCCCCACCGCCTATGTCCAGAACCTCATGCTCCGCAGCGCAAGAAACGCCGCCATGCGCCGGCGCCTGGACCGCAGGCGCCGAACCTGAACCCAGCCGCAATCTGTTGCAGAACAAGGGTGGCCCTCAGAAAATACTGTCACTCCCCGCGACACTGGCGTCCTGGGCTTTTTTCCGGGCCAGTTGCGAAAGCAGGGTCTTGTGGGAACTGCGCGTCATGGGGGGCATCTTCCAGGCCAGGAAAGCGGCTCGGGTATTTTGCATCCCCGGAGCAACCCCCCGGGCCAAGACGCGCAACCCCCACGCAATGCCTGGTTTTGCAGTGAAGTTCACCGGCAGGTAATATAGACAAAGTCCCCATGCCCACAAGCGCGGCTCTCGTGAGCCTCCCACGAGGCCGGTTCCCCCGGGACGACCGCATGAGACTCCCCAGAGAACCATTCCCGACAGGGACCCCACCTCCACAGCGGGAAGTTAGCCGGCGCCACTCTGGAACCCCATGACCATGATACACATACGCAAAGTCGAGACTTCCCGCGACCTCGACCTTTTCCTGCGCCTTCCCCAGCTTCTCCACCCCCACGACCCCCACCGGGTGCCCCCAATCCGGGCCTGGTCGAAGATGCGCCTCTCTCCCTACAATCCCTTCTTCAAGGAAGCTGAACTCAAGCTCTGGCTGGCATTCAAAGGTTCGGAAGCGCTGGGCAGCATCTCGGCCCTGCGGGATCGGCGGCATGAAAAAAAACGCCGAGAACCCGTGGCTTTCTTCGGATTCTTCGAATCAGTGGACGATCCCTCCGTGGCCGAGGCTCTCATGGAACAGGCCACCATCCAGGCCAGGACCTGGGGGGCAAGGATCATTCGCGGCCCCCGCAACATCACCCGGGTGGAGGAAAACGGCATCCTCATCCAGGGCCACGATACCGCGCCACCCATGCTGGCGGGGCACAACCCGCCCTACTACCGCCAACTCGTGGAGCAAATGGGCTTCGTCCCCCACCACGACCTTCTGGCCTACGACTCTCCCCTCTTCGACACCAGGGGTAGACCCCTTGCTCTACCCCCGCGCCTGGAGGAACAAGCCGATTCGGTGGACATCACCGGCCTGGAGGTGCGAGACGCCACCTTCAAGCACCCCACCAGGGATCTCCACCTGGCGCACCAGGTTTTCGTGGAGGCCTTCCGGGACGTGCCCGAAAACACCCCCATGCCCCGGGGCCAGTTCATCTCTCTTGGCTGGGCCTTCATCCTGCTCACCGACCGGCGCCTGCTGCAGCTCGCCACCGTCAACGGTGAGGCCGCTGGTTTCGCCCTCTGTTTCCCAGAGCTGAACGAAGCCGTGAAGCATGCCAACGGCGAGTTTCTGCCCACCGGGCTGGTGCGATTCCTGTTGGCCACCAGGCGCATCGAGACCGCCAGCTTCAAGCTGATCGGAGTTCTACCGGCTTATCGCTCCACCGGACTCCACGCCCTCATGATCCGAAGGGCGGTGGATGCAGCGCGCCGCGTGGGCTTCAACAGGTTGGAGGCATCGGTCATCGACCAGCGAAACGAACGAATGCGTCGAGTGATCGAGTCCACGGGCATGAAGGTCTACCGACGATACCGCATCTACGAAAAACAGATCCGGTAATCACGGGGAGCCCCATCCGCGTGTGTCCTCGCCGACCTGAAGAGGGGACATCACCACTGCAGGCGGGGCGGCCCGCCACAAAAAAAAATCGACGGGGTGAAAAGCACGGCCAAACGATATAGACGGCCCCGGACCAACCCCACCCCGAGGAAACGCCATGACACCAGAAGAATACGCCGAGATTACTTCTTCCCTGGGCTCCGACGACACGAGCCAACGGGCAGCAGCCCTGGAGAAGCTTCGTGACCACGTGGAGTTCACCGAAGAATTCGACGAGAGGGCCCTGGAAATATCCCTGCTGGCCTTTCGACGTTCAGATCTGGACTACTTCGACGAACGCCCGCTGCTGGGCTGGATCTGGCTGGCCCTGGCCGCCAGGAACGGTCAGGCCAAGATAACTGTCATGGAAACCCTGCTGAAGGCCCTGGAAACCTCTCCCGAAGCTGACTGGGTCTGGTTCAACGACGCCGTTGCCCAGATCAAGGAGACCTTCGTGTCTGAATGGTTTGACGTGGACCTGCCCGAATCCCCCCCCTTCTCCATCCTGGTTCCCACCATCCAAGGGCTGTGCAGGCGCCCACTGCAAGCCACCACCACGGAACCGGAGCAGGAACGCGCACGCAGGGAGTCAATCTTCAACCTGTTGGAGCTGGCCCTGGAGCTGGACCCCGAACCGGGCCAGGAACTGGAACTCGTCCACCTGGCTCTCCGCCACCTGCCCCTGAATCCATCCGAACCCGGTCTGCCTGGCCGCATGCACAAGATTCTCCCTGGATGGAACGTCCAGCAGGCCTACATGGACGCCGTAGCCGCCTCGCTGGCGGCCATACCGCCCCAGGTGGAACCTGACATGTCTGCATTCGACACCCAGGAGGGCCCACACCTGGCCATCGAACTCCTGGAGGCTCTGCTGAATCTCGGCCACGAGGTCGAAATGAAGACCCTGGCGGGCACGCTGTTCGACGACCCACGCCAGAAGGCCTGGCTTCTGCTCCTGCGCGACAGGATCACCGACCGGGATCAACGTCGCACCGACAAGCTGGCCGCCAGCCCCCAGATGCAGGCCCTCATCGAGAGCCAGTAGAATCCACATGGCACGCAACACCGGCGTTGACGCCTGCGTGGTGGGCGCCGGTGTCGTGGGTCTGGCCATCGGTCGAGAATTGGCTCTGCACGGGTTGCTGGTGTCGGTGTTCGAAAAGAACCCTCGCCCCGGCCTGGAGACATCCTCGCGCAACTCCGGGGTGGTCCACGCGGGGATCTACTACCCCAGCGGCAGCCTCAAGGCCCGAGCCTGCGTCGAAGGCCGCCGCCTTCTCCTGGATTTCTGCGCAGCTCACAATGTGCCCCACGCTCTCTGTGGCAAGGTGATCGTGGCCCTGCTCGGCCAGGAAGGCAGCCTGGAGGCCCTGCGCCGGCAAGCCCTGGACAACGGAGTGTCGGCTATCGATTTCATGAGGCCCCGGGATTTGTCCGAGCGAGAGCCAATGCTAAAGGCCACCGCCGCCCTGTGGAGTCCCACGACGGCCATCCTGTCAGCCGATGACCTCCTGGCTGCCCTGGAACGCTCACTTCTCGCCCACGGGGGAATCCTGCTGACCAACCAGGAGGTGGTGGGGCTGGAGCCGGAGGGGGGCGCCTGGCGTGTCCATGTTCGAACGGCCGGTGGAGAATCCTACGACTTCAAGTCCCACGCCATCGTCAACGCGGCAGGCCTCCATGCCCACAAGCTGGCTGCCATGGCTGGAGCCCCGTCCTTCCAGCAGTATTTCTGCAAGGGCGACTACTTCTGGACACCCCGCCCCCTGCTGCGGGGCCTTGTCTATCCCCTGCCCCCACCTGGCTCGCAAGGCCTTGGCATCCACAGCACCGTGGATCTCGGGGGCCGCCTGCGTTTCGGTCCCGACACCCGCTACGTTACCCGCCTGGATTACCGGGTGGATGAGTCCATGCGGGGCGCCTTCCACGCGGCCATCAGCCAGTACCTGGAAGGTATCCAAGAACACGACCTGTTTCCGGATATCTCGGGCATCCGGCCCAGGCTGCGCCCCCAGCGTGGCGGCTTCGCGGACTTCTACGTGAGGCTGGACGCCCCCGGCCTGCTCAACATGGCCGGAATCGAGTCGCCGGGGCTCACATCATGCCTGGCACTGGCCAGGGAAGCCGCCAGGTTGCTGGGCCTTGGTTGACCGAGCGTTGAACACCCAATCACCACCGAACCATAATGGCACCATTATGGTTCCTCGGTTCCTGGCCGGCGCCTCCTCGCCACCATCAGCAGACCCAGGACAGCGGCGCTCCACCAGGAAAACGGGGCCTGGGCGCTCCCACAGCGGCAGGGAATGCGATTGCCCGGCTCTTCGGCGCCGGTGAGGCAGTCCGATTCACCAGCACCGAAGATGCCCGGAGTTCCCCAGTTGGATCGTTCGTCGTCGCTGAGATCCGTTATTGGTTGCTGGGTATAGGATGCAGTACACCATGCGTCGCGGCTGTCGTTGGCCTCGGCATAGGATGCCGCGTTGGAAGCTGGGTCCAGCATCAGAGCCACCCCGTCCTGGGAGTCCTGGGTCTCGGCGTTGAAGTCGAAGGCGTCAACCAGTACATCGCCCATCCCACCTCCAGAGTCGTCCACCAGGCAATGCAGCTCCAGGCGCAGGTCGGTGCTGTTGGAAAGGGAGCCCAGGCCCACGTCCAGCTCGCCGGAGGAACACAGGGTGCCGGGGGCGGGCTCATAGCCGGTATCGCCCTGGTCGTAGAGACAGTCGTCTATTGCCATGACCAGGGCCTGGCCAGGCGAGATGGTGACGAGTTGGGTCGATACCACGAACCAGCTACTGGAGAGGCTCCAGGCATCGCCCCCGCTGTCAGGCTCGTCGGAAAGCTTGTAGAGTTCCAGGGTACAGTTGTTCAGGTGCCTGTCTCCCGTGCCGTCGTAGAGGCTGGTGTCGGCGGCCAGGCTGCTTAGTTCGATCCACTCGGCGCTGCCATCGGGGTCGGCCATGACCTCGGTGAAGACCAGCTCTCCTTCCAGGGAAGCGTATACTTCGCTGCAATCGTTCTGTGCCCCCGGTGTACCCAGCCCCTTGTAGAAGTTGACCGTGAGGTCACCGGTGTCGGCGTCGTCGGGGTAGACCAGGCCATATTCGTCGGGAACCCAGTATGTGCCGGAGCCGTCACCGCCTTCCACGGGGAAGCTCCACACACCGCTCTCCCGGGTCACGTCATCGTTGTGGGCGGCCTCGTACACACAAGCTTGAACGGCACATTTCCCGGGGTAGAGTGCCTGGTCGCAGCCGTTGTCCAGGTCTTCGTCCCACGCGATGGTGACTTCGTCCACCAGCACCTGGCCCTCTCCCGGCTCCAGGCAGGTGCCCGGGGCGTCGCTCTCTCCGCACAGCAGGCAGATACGCTCTGAGTCCCCTGTGATCTCGCCCGAATAGAGCATGTCGGCGTGCGCGGTGCACTCGCTGCCGTCTTCGTTCCAGGCCACGCAGTCCACCGATGAATCGTCTCCACCGGTCTTGCAGCTATTGGTGTTGCGCGCAAAGAGCGCGGGCATGCTGGAGTCGTGGGTCGCGGCCAGCGTAAAATCATCGTCGCTGCTCTCGATGGTCTTGCAGGAGAATTCCGTGGAAAGCGAAGATTCCGAGGGACCGATGCAGAGCTGGCATGTGGAGAGATCCAGGTCGTCACCCGACCTGTTTACCATCTCGAACCACTCGCAGTAGTAGACATAGCCCCCCTCAGGCGCGATCTCCGAGAACACCAGGTCGCCCGTGGTGGGAGTCACGGCCAACGCGGGTGTGGCATGAAAGGCCAGTATTGCCCAGAGAAAAGAAAAAAACACCTGGAAGACAACTTGCCGTCTCATCAGAACCTCCACTCGAAAGTGGCCTTGACCTGACCATAGAGCGGCCCTGCTTCGGCCAGGGGCGCGTCGCCGGAGTCGCCGGAGGACGAACCGCAGACATCGTCGGGGCTCACCAGGCTCCCCTGGTCACACCAGCCCTCCCACCATGACTCGGGATCCGCCAGGTCCCTTCCCAGGGTACCTCGCAGGAGGAACTTCATGCGCCTGGGCAGCTTCTGGTCGAGCTGGGCATATCCTTCTACGTAGCGGGCGCCCGAGTCGCCGTAGAGATCTTCGTCTTCGTAACGATAGCGCAGGGTCAGAGCCGTGCTGGCGGTGATGCTCAGCTTGGCCTTCACCCACCAGTAGTGGCCCACCTGGAACCAGTAGTCGCAGTAGTCTTCGGCGAAGGGGTAGAGGTATGCGGCGTCTTCGTAGATGCGCTTGTAGAGGCCGCTCAACGTGGTGCGCGGAATCAGCTCCGCCTTCAACTGCACACCCACGTAGCTCTTGGTGCCCGCGTACTCGCTGTAGTCTTCTTCGGTCACCGTCTCGTAGTAGGATTCGTCGGTGGTGTCGTACACGGTGGATGCGTCGGAATAGCCCGAGCTGTCGCCGTAGACTTCAGCCCAGGACTCGCCGCCGTATTCCATGCCACGACCGGACTTGGAGAGATCCCGGTCCTTGCGATCCCCGAAAACAGTGATGGAGAAAGCCTTTATCGGGGTCAATTCCACGCGCCCATACGCTTCCATGTTCCAGATGCCGTTGAGTGACATGCGCTGCCAGATGTCGAACATGAATCGCGTGGAGATCCAACCGGTGGGATCCACCTGGGCCTTGACGCGGGCTCCCTGCTCGTCGCGGTCCCTCATGCCACCGTATTCGTCGGCGTTGGCCAGGCCCCGGGCGTGGGGGTTGTCGAAATCGGTGGCATAGGAGCGAAGCGAGGCTTCCACTTCGCCCAGATGTACATCGGCGATGGCCTTCAGCAGAGCGCCGTTCCCGCCGGTGAAGGAATGGGAAACCTCACCCAGGAGGTCCACCAGGCCCAGACTCCAGGCGGCATTGATCCCCACCGCACCGAAGAGGTCATCCACCGGGTAGTCGCTGTCCATGATGAGGTAGTCCTGCCCCGGAACACCGGGCACCACGGCCATGTCAAGGTGGCCAAGGTAGGCGGTGAGGCCGACGTGGGCGTCGTCCGAGAAGCGCAGGGTGGCGTTGGCTCCCAGCACGTCTTCGCGGTAGGCGTTGGGTATGGTCATGTACTTGGCGGTTTTCCACTGACCGTCGGATGATATCTTGATTGTCGGGGAACTCAGGTCTTCCACCAGGGGGTCCACTTCCACACCGTCGGAGGTGGACAAGAAGTACTGGTAGGCATCGTAGAGCCACGAGGATGCGAACACGGTGCTGTCAAGGCTCATTCGCTCCCCCAGCCCCAGGTTGTGGACCCTGATGGCTCCGCCGAAGAGCCCCTTGCGCACGCTCAAACTGTCGGTGCCGGTCACCGTCAGGTCCTCGTAGAAGCCGTGGGGATGGGTACGGTTGGTGTCGTCGAATGTGAGCCCCACGCCGAAGCCGGCGGTGTAACTGCCCAGAAGCCCCTCGGTGCGAAGCCCTTCCCGGGAGACATATGCCTTGCCGAATTCCAGCATCGGCGAGGCGTAGGTGGCGTACAGGGTGCGGCTGTCGGGATCGTACTCCATCCAGTTGATACCTTCCCGGGCCAGGCCCAGGAAGCCGACGTTCCACTTGCGCTGGTACTGTACCCTGGCGGAAACGTAGGTATCCGGCCATTTTTCGTAGCCAAGCTGGGCAGCGCTCAAGCTGGAGCTGCTGTAGGAGGACTCGTCCACCTGTTCGAAGTTCATGATGCTTCGAGCCCGCACCTTGCCCCGGATGGCTCCGCGCTTGCGCTCCCTGGGGGGCAACGGGGGCTGCACCTCGGCGAAGAAGGTGACCTGGTCCAGGATCTCCTGGGTCATGCCATCGATTCGCAGGAGATCCTGCAAAGATGTAAAGGGCCCGTTTTCCTTGCGATCAGCGACGATGGCCTTCGCCAGGGTGATGGTGATCCCGGGAAGGTCATAGAGGTCGTTCCTGCGCATCTTGTTGAGATCCATGGGATCGTTCAGCAGCTCTATGAGCGTGTCCAGGTCCGACTCTTCCATGACGCCATCGGAGTAGAGGGACTGGAGATCTTCTTCGTTGTTGGCGTAGATGGGCGTGGGGTAGACCTTGGCTCGTGCTCCCGACACGAGGAGCAGGATTCCCGCAATACCGGAGATGGTCATCTTCAATCCCCCCACTGGTAGTCGGAGAAGTCGGTACACTCGGCCCAGATTCGCTCGAAGGCATCGTCGTAGGAAGCGGCCAGGGCCTTGTCGTGCAGGACGAGGAGGTTTTCCCAGTTGTCTTCGGTTGCGTTGGACGTGTAGTTGTATGACCCGGTGAGCACCGTTGCGCCGTCCAGGATCATGAACTTGTTGTGCATGGAGGCATAGGGGTCGGAGGTGTTCAACCCTTCGCAGATCCTCACCTGTATGTGTTCGCGTTCATCGAGATCACCCAGGTTCTCGAAACTGGTGGAACTTGCATATGGCGAGGCCTGGTCGGAGTCGGAGCAGAGCTGCACGGGCACCCGGCGGTCGTCCAGCGAAAGGATCTCGTCGTACACGGCGCCGTTGCCGGCTCCCAGGGAAAAGGAGTAGACAGCGGCGTGGAGGAACTCGGTGGTGGCCGCGATCTCATCGGCGGCACGCTGATCCAGGTTGTCTTCGTCGCTGAAGAATGCGTATGTGGAGGAGCAGCCCGAGGTGGCCATGACCCCCGCCAACAGGATGGAGATCAGGGGCGCTGAGCCATCGTCCAACTCAGACATGCTTCGCCTGGAATAGCTGGTCATGGGACACTTCCTTTTTGCTGGGAATCAGGATCAATCGGGGGCTTCTTGCGCCTGGCCGTGGATACCGCCAGCCAGGTCATGAGCAGCACGGGCCACCAGGCATTGGGGGAATCCACCGTGCCGCAGCGGCAGGGATAGTCCCACTCGCTCTCGTACCTGACGTCGATGTCCGGGGGACAGCCGGGATCATCGTCGAAGAATGTGAAGGGCGTGCCGTAGTTGCAGTAGCAGGCGTCAGGGCTTCCTGTGTCTTCAGCGTCGGCAAAATATGCCCAGTAGGCTTCGTCGCTCAACTCCGGGATCAGATCATAGAGCAGCGAGGACTGGCACCAGTTGTCGGAGATGTCGTTGGACTGGTCGTAGGGAGCGCCGGAGCCGGAGTCCAACCTCCTTGACCTGCCATCGAGGTCATCGTCGTCGTCCAGGTAGTACTCGAAAGAGTCGATTTCAGTCAGCACGCTCTCTGCTCCCGTTGAGATGGGACAGGAGAGCACCAGGCGAAAACTGGCGGGGGCGGACATGATGTAGCTGCCCAGGTTTGTGAGGAACTCTCCACGGGGACAAAAGTTGTTGTCGCTCACGGAGTCCGCCCCTTCTTCAGTGATGAACACGCATTGCCTGGCAGCAATCACCATGGACTCTTCCCTGGAGATGGTGAGCAGGTCGCCGTAGGTGAAGGTGTAGGAATCGCCGAGGGTCCACTGGGAGCCGCTGTCGTCAGGGGCGTCCTTGTATATGTCCAGCACGCAGTTGTTGAGATGGCGGTCGGTGGGCTCGGCGCCCTCTACGTCGCAGGTGGCGTCGCTGACAGCGCTTGTGATCTCCATCCATTCCGCCGCGTCGGAAGGAGGGTTGGGCTCCCCCATGACCTCGGAGAAAAAGAGTTCGCCGGGCTGGGGAGTGCAGAAGTCCGTACACTCGTTGGGAGCGGCGGGAGTGCCCAGCGCCGGCACGAACTTGGTCCACTGGCCGTATGTCTCGGGGACGTAGTAGATTGTGGAATCCGAAGAGTCTTCCAGCGGCAGCGACCAAAGGTCGGTATCACCCAGAATGACTTCGTCGTTGGCGTCGGCATCGGTGGTGCAGCTCTGGACGGCGCAATCGCCCAGGTCTTCATAGCCCCTGTCTATGCAGGATGGTTTGATATCTGCGTCCCAATCCACATAGACCTCGTCTATGATGGTGTCTCCTTCGCCTGGTGCCAGGCAGTCGCCGGAGCCGTCACCACCGCAGATCAGACAGAAAAGCTGCTCGTAGGAACCGGACAAGGAGATCCCCTCGTAGGTGAACGTCGGTGCTGCCGTGCACTCGGTGCCATCTTCGTTCCAGCCGACACAGTCCACGGTGACCTTGTCGTCCATGCGACAAGAAGGAGTGTCCCTGGCCAGGAGGGCTGGGTTGTCTTCGTCGAACTCGGCTCCAAGTACAACAGATGCCGGGTCGGCGCCGATGCTCTTGCAGGTGAAGTCGTCGGTTCCGTCGGACTTCCCCTCGCAGAGCCGGCACTGTTCCAGCTCCAGATCCTGCCCCGAAGTATTCACGAGTTCGAACCACTGGCACAGCCAACTCGAAGTGCCGGAGGTGGCCAGCTCGTAGAAAACCAGGTCGCCCCGGCCGGGAACTGCCGCCCGGGCGCTACCCACCAATATCGCCCAGGTACAGGCCGCCAACAGGTAATGTACGAAAAAATGCCGCGATGAAAATCGACCCGTCCACACAGAAGAGAACATGTCGGCTCCTTGAAGGCCACAGCTCGCTTGGTACCATTTTGGTTCAGGAACTTGCTACCACAAGCGGGATCTCGACTCAAGCATTTTTTTTCAACTTTTTCCCCGCCGGTTCAGAACAGCCGGAGAACCAGTTAGCTATGGGCATCATGGCCGTGACCGAAAAAGCATCGTCACCACGTGCTCCTTCCTGGCTTCTCTCCCCACGGGTGCAGGTGTCGCTGCTATGCGCAGTGACCGCCGCCGCCTACCTGGGAGTCGTGGAAGCGGGCTTCGTGTGGGACGACCAGGCCATCGTGCTTGGAAACAGCCTCACAGGCGACGTCTCGAACCTGTGGTCCCTGTTCGGGGCAGACCTGTGGAACGCCACCGGGTTGGACACGGGCACCGCCTACTACAGGCCGATGATGCTGCTCTCACTCATGGCGGACCGCATCTTCTTCGGCTTGAACGCCGCCGAGCACCACCTGCACTCGCTTGCCTGGCACCTGCTGGCCGTCGTCCTGCTGCACCGGCTGCTCCTTCGGCTCAGCTCTCCCCTTCCGGCCCTGGCGGGTGCCACGCTCTTCGCGCTGCACCCGGTGCAGAGCGAGGCCATCGTGTGGATCTCCGCACGCAACGACCTCATGGCTGCCGCCTTCCTTCTGGCTGCACTGCTGCTTCTCCTGCCCGACAGGTGCAGCCCTCGCCGCCTGCTGGCAGGAAGCGCCTGCACCCTGGCGGCCCTCCTCTCCAAGGAAAGCGCGATCCTGGCTCCCTTCCTGCTCCTGGCCCTGGACCTGGCAAGGCACGGAAGGCTCCGTGGGCCGCCACGACACGCGGCGGCCTGGCTCGCCGTGGCCATCTACGTCTTCCTGCGCTTTTCGGCGGGAGTCCCCGGCGCGCCGTCCCCTCCCACCGAGGGGCTGCATCTCGTGCTGGATCGCTTTCCCCAGGTGATGGCCACTTACGGGCAGCTCCTGGCCTGGCCCTGGCCCCTGTCGGGGGGGCGTGACCTGGAGAGCCTCTCTCTCTCCCCCACGGCCACGGCCCTGGGGCTTCTCGTCCTGTTCCTCCTGGCGGCGCTGCTGCTCCTGCCCCGGGCCGGCAGAGCACTTGCCGCCGTGGGACTGACCTGGGCCGCTTTCACCTTTGCTCCCGCGCTGCTGGCCATCGCCTCCAAGGGCCTGCTGGGGGAACGCTACCTCTACCTGCCCATGGCCGGCCTGGCTCTCGCGACGGCATGTCCCCGGCGTCCCGTCCTCCTGGCGGCAATCCTGCTCTGGCCTCTTCCCTGGCTGGGAATAATCCACCTGCGCCTGCCCGACTGGAAAGACGACGTCTCCCTCTGGAGCGCGGCCCTGCGTGACACGCCCAGCACCTACGTGCAGGCAGGCCTGGGCCACGCCTTGATGCACGCCGACAGACCCCTGGCTGCACACGCCCACTTTCGCCTGGCGATGGAGGGGCAGCCCCCCAGGACCGAAGCCTGTCCCAACGTCATCGGCTCGGCCCTGGCGGCGGGCCGTCCGGACCTGGCCGTGTCGGGGGCCGAGATGGCGGCTTCCCGCGGCTGCGACAGCCCCGTTTTCAACGGCTTCCGTTCAGTGGCCCTGGCCATGAACGGCGAATGGGAGCCGGCAGCGGCCCTGGCTTCCAGCAACCTGGACGATCCCGTGGGGCGTTCCGCCCTGGTGCTGGCCTCCTGGGGAATCGTGCGGGGAGACTGCGCCCCCTTCCGTCAACTAATCGGGGGACGGACCGACGCGGCACACTTGAAGGACCAGGTAATGCGAATATTGTTGCAGGGCGGCTATGAAACACTGGCTCGCAATCTCGCAGACGGAAGGGGATCATGCCCCCCATGACCACGCCAACGGCTCTGTTGTCCATCGCCATCGCGGGAATGGCGCTGACCCATGTCTCCCACGTCTCCGCCGACCGGCAACGTCACGAAGTGAGCGCCGACGTGGAGTTGCTCTTTCTTCCCAGCGGCGCCACCACGAAGATCATCTCCATGGGCTACCACGAAGTTGTGGCCGACCTCTTCTGGATACGGAGCGTCCTGGTCTTCGGAGAACGCTGGGAGAAGGACGATCCCGCGGAGTGGGGCCCCTGGCTGGCCGGTCTGCTGAAGGCCATCGTCGAGCTGGACCCCGGTTGGCGCACGCCCTACTTCTACGGCGGAACCATGCTGCGCGTCATCGAAGACATCGATTCCTCCAACGAAATCTTCCTTGCAGCCACCCAGGCCCTCCCCGACGACCCCTTCTTCCCCTTCGCCCTTGGCATGAACGCCTATCTCTACCAGGACGACCCGATGGCAGCGGCCCGCTGGATCTCCAGGGCCGCCGAGCTGCCCGGCGCCCCATCCTGGTATAAGGCCGCCGCCGCGGGTTTCCTGGCCGAAAAGAACCAGCGCGCCACGGCAATCAGGTTCCTTCGCGAAGAACGCGATAGCACCTCCGACCCCCAGGTACACGAGATGCTGGACGAAAAGCTCAACGAACTCATGCACGATGAGCTGGCAGAAAAGCTGGAATCCCTTCGGCGGCAGTTCATGGAAAAAACCGGCAGAGACATCACCTCCATCCAACAGCTCGAGGATCTCACCACCACCTTCCCCCAGGATCCCCTGGGCGGAGAGTGGATACTGGCCAGCGATGGTAGAATTCGCTCCAGCATTCGCGAAGCTCGCGAGGCGGCCCGTGCCCGTGCCCGTGAACTCTCGCTCCTGAGGCGGCGATGAATCCCCATGCGCCC
Organism: Myxococcota bacterium; assembly: GCA_024276675.1. Lineage (GTDB taxonomy): Bacteria > Myxococcota_A > UBA796 > UBA796 > JAFGLY01 > JAJRWT01. The sequence goes on from JAJRWT010000083.1 coordinate 32,828, forward strand.
CCTGAAGTCAGAGGCCATCAGAAGGAATCGTCCCATGCCGCCAGCCAGGAAACCCAATCCTGCAGGATCCATCTCCGGAATGCAGGGCCTGCTGTCCGCCATCGCCCTGGGAAGCTCCATGGGCGACCGTCACAGGGCCCTGGCCCTGGCGCTCAAGGCGCTGGACTCCACCGCCGGCCTGGAGGTGCTGGCCGTCAGTCGCCTCTACCGAACGTCTCCCATGGGCCACACCGCTCGTGGCTGGTTCCTCAACGCCGTTGCCCTGCTGGATTGTTCCCTGTGCGGCAAAGACCTGCTGGAGCGTTGCAAGGAAATCGAACGGCGCCTGGGAAGGAAACCCGCTCCCCGCTGGGCGGACCGTCCCGTGGATCTCGACATCCTGCTCATGGGCAACATGGTGAGCGATGACCCCGACCTTACCCTCCCCCACCCCCACATGGGCCGGCGCGATTTCGTACTGACTCCGCTGCTGGAGATCGCTCCCGAGGCCCGCAATCCCCGTAACGGCCTGCGCTGGGCCGCACAGCAGCCCCGTGATCTCCCCCTGCCCATTCCGGTGGGAATCCTTGCCGCAAGATCCCCTACCAGGTATGACGGGCAGCTTCACGAACATGCCGCACCAAAACTCGGCGGCGGTCCCGACACCAGGCCGTCCCCTTCGATCACGAAAAGGAACAAAAAAATGAAGCTCTTCATCGACACGGCCAACCTGGACGAAATCCGAGAGGCCTCGAGCTGGGGCATCATCGACGGTTGCACCACCAATCCATCCCTCATCGCCCGGGAAGGCGGCGACTTCATCGCCACAATCCACCAGATATGCCAGATAGTCAGCGGCCCCGTATCCGCCGAAGTGATAGCCCAGGATTCCGAATCCATGGTCCGGGAAGGTCGCCTGCTGGCCAGAATAGACCCCAACATAGTGGTGAAGGTGCCCCTGACCACCGAAGGCCTCAAGGCATCCAGGCAGCTCTCGGGCGAAGGCATCCGCGTGAACGTCACGCTCTGCTTCCAACCCTCGCAAGCTCTCCTGGCGGCCAAGGTGGGCGCCACCTACGTCTCTCCCTTCGTCGGGCGCCTGGACGACATCAACCAGGACGGCATGGAACTCATCCGCCAGATCGTCCACATGTTGGACAACTACCCTGATTACGACACCCAGGTGCTGGTGGCCTCGGTCAGGCATCCTCAGCACGTCGTGGAAGCAGCCCTGGCGGGGGCGGACGTGGCCACGGTGCCATTCAAGGTACTGGCCCAGTTGGTGGAGCACCCCCTCACCGAGGCAGGCAACAAGCGTTTCCTGGCAGACTGGGCCGGCGTCGCGGATCGCGACATCGTTGCCCAGGTGGAGCGCTGGCTGGCCAGAAACTCCTGAGAACGAGGTAACCAGGCGGTCCGGGGTCCTGCCTCCAGAGATCTTCGGCCGGATTTGCTGTTCTGCGAGCGCTTTCCCGTGTATCGCTCGCTCGCGGGTTCCCATTCAGATACTTGCAGAGCACGGCCCATGTCGATAATTGAATGAGCCTTCATTCAACCCGAGGTTCTACCCGGTGGCCGACCAGTTCCAGCACCGCAGAGATGAAGTCCAACAACAATCCCCGAACGGGCAGAACGGGCCCGGTGCCGGCCATGGGCACAAGACGGGCAGCAACGGCCATGGCCGAACCAGGGGCCGCCGCAGGGGTGACAAGCGCGCCCAGATCATAGAGGCCGCCATCGAGGTATTTGCCCAGAAGGGCTTCCAACACGCCCGCATCTCCGACATCGCCAGACAAGCCGGCGTAGCGGACGGTACCATCTACATCTACTTCGACAACAAAGACGACATCCTGCTAAGCCTCTTCGAAGACAAAATCAGCGAGATGCTTAACGCCCTGGACGAACAGTTGGAAGGGATCGACGATCCCTTCGATCGGATTCGTACCTTTTCCCGCTTCCACTTTCAGCAGGTCAAGGAAAACCCCCGCCTGGCCGAGGTCCTGCAGGTGGAACTCCGGCTGTCCAGCAAGTTTCTCAAGGAATATCGCCCCATCAAACTCTGGGCCTATATCGGCAGGCTGCAGGAAGCCCTGCACAGTGCCAAGCTCATGGGCATGGTACGCGACGAAGTGGATCCTTTCGTTGGCATGTGGTCTTTTTTCGGAGCAATTGACGAGCTGGCCATGCAGTGGGTTCTCGCTCGGCGTAAAGAACGTTTCAACCTTGATAAAGCTGGCCATGTCATGGCCGAGGTCTTCATCAGGGGCGTTGCAGTATAGAACAATTCAACGGAGGTGAAATGTGAAAATCGGTGTGTTGTTGAAACAAGTCCCCGACACGGAAACCAGGATCCGCATCGCCGACGACGCTTCCGGCATCGTCACGGACGACATCAAGTGGGTCATCAATCCCTACGACGAACACGCCCTGGAAGAAGCCCTCAAGCTGAAGGACGCCCGCAAGGCCAAGGAAGTGGTGATCTTCTCCCTGGGCGGCAAGGGCGTGGACCAGCGTATCCGCGAAGGTCTCGCAAGGGGGGCCGAGCGAGGCGTATGGATCGAAGCCCCGGAGAACCTCGACTCCCTGGCAATTGCCAGGGCACTGGCGGCAGCGGTGAAGGCCGAGGGAGTGGACCTCCTGCTCGCGGGCAAACAGGCCGTAGACGACGACAACTCCCAGGTACCAGCCATGGTGGCCGAGATCCTGGGCTGGCCCCAGGTCATGATGATCTCCGAACTGCAGATTGATGATGGCGGTTTCAAGGCCACCCGCGACGTGGGCAAGGGCGTGCGACAGGTGGTGGAAGGCCGCCTTCCCGCGGTCATCTCCTGCGACAAGTCGTTGAACACTCCACGCTACGCCTCCCTGCCCGGCATCATGAAGGCCAGGCGCAAGAAGATCGACAACAAGAACATATCGGCTCTCGGTGTCGACACTTCCTCCGATCCGCTGGTGTCCCACGGAAACTGGGGCCTGCCGCCTGAAAGGTCGAAGGGCCAGGTAATACCCGGCGAACCCAAAGAAGCAGTCAAGGAGCTGGTTCGCCTGCTCCGTGAAGAAGCCAAGGTACTTTAGCCCGCAACCAACAGGAGACCAAAATGGGAAACGGCATTCTAGTACTCTGTGAACAAGAGGGCGGGCAGATCAAGGGGACCGCCCTGGAACTTCTGGGCAAGGCCCGTGAACTGGCGGCCCAACTGGGCGGCTCGGTGACAGCCCTGGTCATGGGAACTTCGACGCCTACGGGCGTCAAGGGCGCCCAGCAGATCTGGTGCGTGGACGGTCCCGACTTCCAGGCCTACAACACCGGCCCCTGGGCACGTGCGGTGCAGGTTGCAATCGAAAAAGCCGCACCTGCCCTGGTGCTGGCCACCTCCACGGTGGCCACCAGGGACTTCTTCCCGAGACTGGCCGCCCGGCTGGGTCTGGGCCTGGCCACCGAAGTGGTGGATCTTTGTGTAGTCGACGGGCAGGTGCTGGGCCGCAGGCCGGTCTACGCTGGCAAGGCACTCTACGACGTGCGGGTATCCTCGGATCCGGCCATCTTCACAGCCCGCCCCAACTCCTTCCCGGTTCCCGCCGACCTGCCGGACGCCCCGGCTCCCGAAGCGCTGGACGTGGCGCTGACGGAAGCAGACCGCCTTACCCGGGTCGTGGACACCCTCGCACCTGAAACCGACGTAGTGGATCTCACCGAAGCTGCCGTCATCGTCTCCGGCGGGCGCGGTCTGAAGAGCAAGGAAAACTACGACTCCATCATCAGGCCCCTTGCCGCGGCCCTTGGCGCCACACCCGGCGCCAGTCGTGCCGCGGTGGACGCCGGCTTCGCCTCCCACGGCGACCAGGTGGGCCAGACCGGCAAGGTGGTCAATCCCAACCTCTATGTCGCCTGCGGCATATCCGGGGCCATCCAGCACCTGGCGGGCATGCGCACCTCGAAGGTCATAGTGGCCATCAACAAAGACGAAGAAGCCCCCATCTTCGACTTCGCCACCTATGGCATCGTGGCCGATCTTTTCACCATCTGCCCACTCTTGCAGGCCGAGATCGAAGACCTGGACTGAGGCGATGGGCGGGCGACCTCCATGCAGGTCGCCCGCCATGCCTGGTCGTGGCTGCCTGGACCCCCGGGGCAGGGCCTCTGGCAACGTTGCGTGGATCCCCGCGACAGTTCTCCAGGCGGTCTTTCAGGGCCGGCGCCGCATGTGGGGCGGGGTGAGGTCCTTCATGCCGAAACGCCGAAGAGGAGCGGTTACCCGACCCAGGAGGCTGCGAGCCTGCATCTCGGCGTCAAGAAAGCGATCCCAGAAGCGGGACCATTGTTCGAAGCCCCTGGGCACGTAGAAGAGCCTGTCCAACATGGCGGGATCGTCGGGCAGGAGATCTGCGTCAGGTGGAAGCAGGCGGTCTTCGCGTGCAATGGTCTCGAAATGGGTGCCCTCTTCCACCCGGCACCAGGTGAGCACCATGCGCCCTCGACCCGCCAGGCTGCCCTGCAGGTAGAAATACTGCCCAAGCAGGGCCAACTGCTCCCGCAGCGAGGTGGAGGGAGGCGTGCAGAAGAAGCTCCAGGATGCCTTCAGACCCCGGACCTTGCGCACGGCCTCGATGCTGGCCTGGATCTCGGCGGTGCTGGTGTCCTTGCGCATACGATCCAGGCTGGGCTGAAGGAGGCCGTCGGGGGAGAAGGCGACGCGGAAGCAGCCTGCCTGGCGCATCAGTTCAAGGAAGTCCACTTCGAGCCCGTGGAACCCCAGCCACGCGATCCAGCGCATGGTGATTCCACGCCTGATGATGCCTTCACAGATGGCCCGTGCATGGCCGGGGTCTTCGTTGAAGCGGCTGTCGGTGAAGGTAAACTGCCTGACACCGAAGGTCCCCGCCAGGTACTCCAGCTCGTCCAGCACGACCTGGACAGGCTTGCGCCTGAGCACCCGGCCGTTCAACCAGGGGTAGTTGCAATAGGCACAGCGGCGGGGGCAACCCCTGGTGGTTTCGACGCCCATGTCCAGCATGAGACCCCGTCGCCGCTCTTCGCGCCTGTAGAGTTCCCAGTCCAGGGGGTGGCGCCTGGGAAAGGGCAGCGCGGCTAAGTCGGGCATGGGCCGTTCACCGGTGTCGTGGATGTGCCCGTGTTCATCGCGCCACAGTGTGCCGGGCACCTTTTCCGGAGCAGCCAGATCCGACAGGAGTTCCACCACGGAGTCCTCGGCTTCGGCTTTCAAGCCGAAATCGTAGGGGTAACGCTCCATGAAGGCCCTGGAAGACTGTGTGAAGCCGGGACCGCCCAGAAGCGTGGGCACCCCCGGGGCAACCCGGCGGATGGTTTCGAGAGTGGGCCGGAGCTGGGTATGATAGACGTGGGGAGCCTTGCGGGTGGTGGAATCGATGTTGCGAAGCGAGACTCCCACGGCCTGGGGCTGGAAACGTTCCAGTTCCAGGCGCAGCCTGTCCATGGGATCATCGCCCCCCACGTTCAGGTCCACGATCCACGGTTCGTGGCCGGCAGCCTCGAGGGCGGTGGCAACGGCGGCCAACCCGATGGGAAAGACGAGTTGATCGGCCACTCCCCTGCGGCCCAGGTAGCTTTGAAGAAGAAGAACTCGCAAGAACCGCTCCAGGATATCCAGGTTCCAGAGATGCCACGACGCGGCGGACCAGGGGGCTGCATCTCAGGAGAGATACCAGGAGAGACCGCCAGTCCTGGTTCGCTCTGCCCTATATAGTCCGGGAAGGCCCCTCGCCGCTTCCCTCCAGATACGAGTTGCAGCAGAGAACATGGTTCCGCGTGCCTTTTCACATTCCTTTCAAAAGAAGTAGCATGGTACATGGCGGCAGGGCATATCGCGTGCAATACTCGCAGACACGAGGAACATTCAATGGCTCTGCTCTGATGGATGGAGGGAAATCATGGGATTCGCCATCATTACGCCCCTGCTCCTGGTCGTGGCCTGCGGCAACGACGACAAGCCCACGGACACCTCCCTTCCCGAGGACACGAGCACCGACCAGGACTCCCAGGCCAACCAGGACACCGACCACGTCGATACCGGCCCGGACACCGGCGACACCCAGCAGGAACCTTCATCCAGCACCAGCCTTTCCTGGCGTCTCCACGACGACATCCCCAGCATGGTCTACGTGACGTGGTGGCAACTGAGCAAAGCCGATGTACATGTGGAATACAGCTTCGACCCCGGCGAATGGCTGTCCACACCCACCTTCCAGGCATACAAGGGCACCAACCAACAGATCCTCCTGGGCATCCCCTTCGAGACCGAGGTGCAATGGCGGATCGTGCCTGAAACCGATCAGCCGGTGGACGGCGAGCTGATCACCACCGGCGATTTCCCATCCGGAATGCCCACCGCCGAGCTGCTGGAAGCAGACCCGGAATCCTGGCTCCAGACAGGCAACTACCTGCTCTGCTCCATCAACGAACAGACCGGCGGCTGGACCCAGGGCAGCTACTGGACCTTTTTCATGGATCGTAAAGGCCGGATCGTGTGGGCACACGAGGCTCCCGACAAACACTGGACCCTCTTCGCCCAGGTATCGGTGACCGGCCGATATTTCCTCTGGGACGAAGCCACCTACTGGGCCATCTGGGACAGTGGTGCTGCCTCCACCGTCCATCGCTGGTACATGGACTCCGCCATCGACGAAATCTCCACACCGGGTCTCCACCACACCTTCGTGCAACTTCCCGACGAATCCCTCGTCTGGGGCTCCCAGTACAACGTGGATGGCGAGTCGCTGGTGGAGAAGGCCCTGGGCTCGGACCAGGAAACCGTCATCTGGAACAGCGACAAGGACTGGACCAATAGAGGGCACATAGAATCCAACGGGCTCTTCTACAACGTGTCCACCGACACCTTCCTCTACAGCTTCTACACCAACAACAGCCTCGTGGAGCTGGACCATGCCACCGGGGAAACACTCTGGTGGGCGGGCCAGGTGAGCGGGGGCTATGACTTCGATCCTACCGATTCCCAGTTCAGTTGGCAGCACGGCGTTTCCTTCACCGACGCCGGCACCCTGCTGCTCTCCACCGCCGCCCACAGCGGCGGCAACGTCACCACCATGGTGCGGGAATACGAAGTTGACCACCAGGACGAAACGCTCCACGAAATCTGGAACTACGACCCCGGCATTCACGCCTCCACCAACGGCGACGCCTGGCGGCTGGAAAACGGCAACACCCTGCACGTCATCGGCAGCTCCGGCCATATCGTGGAAGTGGACCCCGATGGCAACTTCGTCTGGCACGTCACCTTCAACGCCACCCGGCTGCTGGGGCGCGGCGAGTTCATCGAGGATCTGTACGACCTGGTACCCAACCAGGGCCACAGCACCCCGTGAGAGACTTCCTGGAGAGCTTCCACGACCAGCACAGGGAGCCCTGTGCAGGCTCCTGCGGAGAAAGCCCGCGAACGAGCCGGAGAAGGCCAGGAAGAGTGTCGTTCGACCCCGAGAACCGGACCCATCGACGCCGCTGCCAGCGCGTCATCTCCAGGCTCAAGGCACTGCCCGCCGCAGCCCTGGGGACGCCCATGCCAGCGTGATGGACTCCGAGACGATGGATGCTCTCGTTCGGGGAGGCTTCCTGCCCGGGTACCCCCTGGAGTCCGGCAGCATCGTCGGCACCTGCGAACCACCGCGCATGACAGAAGGCCTGGATATGTTATAACGAGCGATGAATGCTCGTTGTCATCCGGGGCCTTCGTCAGTGACCTTGCAGCCGGGGAAGGGAGGCTCCATGAGCACGGGAGAGTACTCCTGGGAGAACTATTTCCAGTTCGAGAAGGGCACAAAGTTCAAGATAGACGGTCCCGCCCCGAACTTTCCCGACGGCTCCTGGCCCTGTTGGGTTGGCCGGGCGAGCACCCACGCTGCAACCTGCCGCGGCTTGCGCTATCCTGGTATCGCGGCACTCGCGCAGGCCACGTCGTAGATTCCCGGAGCTTTCCCAACCATGCAGTCCCCCCCCATAGCGCTGAGCAGCTCGGACTTTCGCCGGATCCGGGAGGACGGCGCCTGCTTCGTGGACAAGAGCGCTTTCATGGTCGAGCTGCTGGCATCCCGGGTGGACGCCTTCCTGTTCCCCCGCCCGC
>JAJRWT010000084.1 GCA_024276675.1 Myxococcota bacterium
CACGTTCGCCGTTGTCGTTTCTACTCCGACGGTACAAAGCGCCTTTTCGGGGTGCAGAATAGGCGCACGCTGCTCCCGTGGCCATGAAGTGATCCAGAATCGGGGGCATAGAACGGAAAGTGATCCAGAATCGGGGGTACAGGTCGAAGATTGAGGAGGTATCGGGCACATGGACGTGGCCGCCTTCAACGCGCCAGAACTGGACAACATGCCCCTGGGTTGGCAGGCCCTACACGGGAGCCGCCGGGAAAGCTCATGCCCACTGCGGAACGTCAGTCGCTACTGCGCCGGGCCCTGGCCCACATCGCGCACCTCAACGTATTGAGCATGGGAGCACCCGAAAATGGAACATCTGAGCATGGGAGCACCCGAAAATGGAACATCTGAGCATGGGAGCACCCGAAAATGGAACATCTGAGCATGGGAGCACCCGAAAATGGAACATCTGGGGCCCAAGCGTTTCAAAAACAGGGGCTCCCATGCTCAGGTGTTTCAAAAACAGGGACTCCCATGCTCAGTTCTCGTGTAGGCGTGGGATCACGCCCTTCTCGAGGCTGGGCCCGGGGCTGCCCTTGTGCCCGCCGTCGCTCGTTGGGCCTGTGCGGTTGGAACAGTGGCAAATGGTTGAAAATCATCCAATTCCCGGGTAATATTCACTCATGTACGCCCGCCACATAGCTTCTTCGGTGCTTGAAGCCCTTGGGGACACTCCCTCCGTGTTCCTCCGGGGTGCCAGGCAGGTGGGCAAGACCACGATGTTCTGGAGCAGGTCAAGGCTGGCGGCCATCCCGGGATCCTGACTCGCCCGACTCCAGAGCGTCGGTCAAGCTGGTTCGACTCCTGTGTATCGAGGTCAAGGCATCGCCCCAGGTCCGGTCCAGAGACCTGCGCTGCCTGCGCCACCTGGCTCGGGCGCTGGGCGAGCGTTTCGTACAGGGGATCGCGCTGTACCGCGCCACAGGGATCGTACCCTTCGGAGATCGGCTGACCGCTCTCCCCCTTGCCATCTCGTGGGGCTCCGCCAGGCCCCCGTCATAGAGATCTCACCAGGAGCTGCCATGAAATCCCACCAGCCGCCACTGTTTCGTCCCATCGGGAAGATCCGCTCACCCCACAAGAACCCGGTGGGCACACCCATCCAGCCCACCTACGCCGCATCCTCCCAGGGCCTCGTGCTGCTCGACCCCCCTTTCGAAGACGCCTTGAATGGCATCGAGGGCTTTCAGCGCCTGTGGCTCCTGTACTTGTTCGACCGGGCCGACCCCTTCCAGCCCCTGGTAATCCCCTACCGCGACAACAGGCCCAGGGGCCTCTTCGCCACCAGAGCGCCGTCCCGACCCAACCCAATCGGGATGTCGGTGGTCCGCCTCCTGGGTCGCGACGGCCTCGAACTCCGCGTCGCGGGCCTGGATGTCCTGGACGACACCCCGTTGCTGGACATCAAGCCCTACGTCCCCGCCTTCGACGCCCATCCTTCCTCCGCCGCCGGCTGGCTGGACGAACAGGGGGAGGACCGCCGCGTGGCGGACCAGAGGTTCCATCACCCCGACCGTTCCTGAACACAGCGCGCCAGACCCCAGGGGGATCTCCGTTGGGGCTCTGCCCAGAGCTGGCGCTGGCCCAGCCACAGATTTCCTGAAACCCGGAGCAATTTCGGGCTGGATGGCAGCACTTCTTTTCGGCTACCATTACCAGCGACGGCCTTCGTGCTACCCAGGAGGAAAAATGAGCTGGGTGTCTTCTTCCAGAGCACTTCACCTGGACGCCCTGGTGGCCGCTACGCTGCTGGTTGCCTGCCTCTCCGGCAAGACGGGGTCCAACTCCGACACGGGGGCGCCGGGCGACTCGACCCAGCCCCAGGACTCGGAAGCGATGGACAGCGCGGAGACCGGTCTTCCCCGGGACAGCTCCAATCCTGGGGACACGGCCGAGGCCGACGACACGGCCTGGCCCGACGACACGGCCGAGCCCTCCCTCGCTGACTGCAGCGGCGGCTCCGGCTGGTCGCCAGGCGCCTGGGTCACGGTCATCGACGGCACATCCACCCTGGTCGTGGTACCAGAGGACCTGCCTCCCTGCGCGCCCCTCCTGCTGCACGGCCACGGCGGGACTGCCGCGGGAGGCTTCAGGGACGGAACCTGGGACGACAGCCTGGGTACCGACTTCCAGGAGTTGGCGTCCACCTGGGGATTCGTGCTGATGGTCCCGGGCGTGGAGGAGGGCGGCGGTGTAACGCACGTCTGGAACCTGGGCGACACCGCCACGCTGGCAGCCATGGTCTACGAGGCATGGGACAAGCTTGACATGGACCGGAACCGCGCCTGGTTCAACGGCCAGTCGGCAGGCGGGCACATGGCGTGCTACACGGGGCTCTACGACCCGGGACCCATGACGGGAATCAGCGTGATATCCGCGGGCCTGGGGAAGTACTTCGACTACCCGGAGGTAGAGCCGGCGGTCAAGCTGCCGTTCTACCTGGGCCACGACCCGGATGACACCGTGGTGGACTACGCCTACTCCGAGAACCTGGCCAGCGAGCTGGAGGCCCACGGGCACGAGTACCTGTTCCAGGACTGGGACATGGGCGCCACCGGCCATGGATGGAACCCAGATCTCTCCGAGGCCATCCTGTCCTGGCTGTTCTCGCACTAGGAGCCGTCGAGAAAGCTCGGGCCCGCTGCGGTGCGCCAGGCGCTACTGCGCCGGACCCTGCTGGACATCGCGCAGCGTCTTCCCCCCCTCCCAGCCTCCCACCAGGGGGGGCCGGAGCTTGGCGCCGGAGACGGCAGGATGGAGTGGCAGGGCGAGCCATCCCCGGAAGATAGCGACTGGAGCGGGGTCAGGTGGAGCGCTGGCCGTTTCTCCACTCGCGGCTCCCGGCCACCAGGGCCCGATAGGAGTCCTTTTCGGAACGGATCCGCTCGTCGCTCCAGCCCAGCATGGCGCCCATGTGTCCCGCCACCTGCTCCAGAGCCCCGAGGCCCTGGTCCCTGTCTTTGAAGTACAAGGGCGTGCGGCGCACCATGAAGTCTTCCACGGTGGCCGCCAGTTCCCTGCTCACGGCCCACTCCACCTGGGCCAGCACCTCGGGCCTGCCCGGGATCAGAAACTCGGCAAGACCTGGTCTCTGGCCCGCCATGACCGCGATGTCCATGGCCAACATGCCATAGGTTCCGGCCAACATGGCCGCCGTGGTGCTGTTCAAGCGCTGGTTGCTGGCCTTGAGGATCTGGGCGGTTACCTGATCCAGGTCGTCGTCTTCGGGCCACCCGACAGCCCCTGGCAGCGGCTCCTGGTCGGTGGACGCGGACCGAAGCCGGTCCACGGACCTGCCTGACATGCGAAGCACATCCACCGCTCGATCCACCACCTCGGCGGCCATTCGCCGGTAGGTGGTCAACTTTCCACCAGCCACCGTAACCATTCCGTTGGGCTCCACGATGACGTGGTGTTCGCGGCTGACAGAGGATTCGTCGACACCTTCCTGGGAGATGAGAGGCCTCAGCCCCGCCCAGGTGGAGAGCACGTGTTCAGCGCTGATGGGGCTCTGCGGGAAATAGTGGTTGGCTGCCCGTAGAAGGTAGTCCACGTCGGCGGCATCGGCCACGACGTGGTCAGGGTCCCCGCTCCAGTCGGTATCGGTGGTACCCACGTAGCTGCGCTCACCCCAGGGTATGGCAAACATCACGCGGTCGTCGTCCGGATGGAAGAGGACCACCGCGTGCTTGAGCGGCAAGGCCTGGTGATCCACGACGATGTGTACACCCTTTGTGGGTCGCAGCAGCCGGTTCATCCCGGGCCCCAGGGCTCGTCTGCGAAGGCCGTCGGTCCAGGGGCCGGTGGCATTGACCACCACGCCCGCCTTCACCGAGAACTCTTCCCCACCCAGGACATCCTTGCAATCCACACCCACGACCCTCCTGGATCTGTCGTTCTGGAAGCCCGTCACCTCGCACCAGGTGACCAGTGTTCCGCCGTTACGGGATGCGTCCAGGGCGGTTTCGAGGGTGAGCCGGGCATCGTCGGTGGCGCAGTCATAGTACAGCGCCGCGCTCTTCAGGCCATCCTGGGTGAGCAGGGGTTCTTCCTGGGCGATGTCTTCGCGGGAGAGACGACGGTGGATTCGGGGCGATCTGAACAGAGACAGCCCGTCGTAGATCCACATTCCGATGTCGATGACCAGCGAGCTGCGCCCCTTGAAGATGGGAAAGACGAAGCCCAGGGGTTGGACCAGGTGCGGCGCGATATCCATGAGCACACGGCGCTCGCTCACCGATTCGAAAACCAGCGAAATCTGGCCATGTTCCAGGTAGCGTAGACCCCCGTGGACCAGCTTGCTGGAGCGGCTGGACGTGCCCCACGCGAGATCCGCCTTGTCCAGCAGCAAGACCCGGAGACCTCTGCGGACGGCATCCCTGGCCACGCCGGCTCCCGTGATACCTCCTCCAATGACCACCACGTCGAAAGAGCCCTTTCGAGCCTTGTTCAGATGTGCTTCACGTTGCCCCATGCGCTTTCCTCCTGCTCGTGTCTCGGTTTTGCCGGTTCCCCGGTGGTCGAGAAGCCGTGAACCCGGTGCCGGCAAGCGACAGGGAGTTGGCTCATCGATATGCCTCGGGCTGCCTTTCCCATGTCCTGTGCTCCAGGGCATCCAGTGCGTGCCATCGAATTCCAGCATCGGATGCCTTCGCCAACTCCCTTAACGTGTCTTCCATGTCCAGCTCATCCGGAGCACAAAGCCTCAGCAGGCGCACGGCGGTCCATCGAACGCTGTCCCTGCCGTCTTCCAACCATGGCAGAAACAGGTCGGCGGGCGTATCGGGCTGAAAGTACATCGCTTCCAGCGCAGCCACGGTTAGATCCTCCGCCTGGTCCCTTCCCACCAGGCGCATTACACCCCCATAGGTGGGAATCTTCTGCATCAGGGCCTCGGTCGGGGCGGGTATGGGGCTGTTGTAGCGCCCGTGGCGCTCCGCCTCCGGAAGAGGAGGACCCCTTGGAGGGGGAATGTCTCCACGCCAGACGGACAGCACGTAGTCCACGGCATCGGACCCGCCGTGAAGGCGCAGGGCTTCCAGGGCGAAGGCACCCCGGGCATATGGGGCCTGGTAGTCGGGGGCCAGGCTGGCTGGCCCGGGATCCGCCACTCCGCTGCCGAAGTACAGGTTGAACCATAGCCTGGAGAGGAAGATGTCTCTCCCTTCGCCCTCGAGACCGTCCGGTGCCCCACTGAGCAGGCGCTCGATTTCCCGGTAGTGGGAGAGCAAGGTGTCCAGCACCCTGGACGGTGATCCGCTGCTGTCCATGGAAGGATCGCGAGGCAGGAACCACGCCGCGTGCGTGGTGCAGAAACGAGCAAAACGCCCGGCCAGGAGGCAGTGCTCCACTGCTTCCGCTGCGTCTCCCCCCCGCGAGAGTTCCTCGGCCATCCGAAAATAGCATTCCCATCGCCACGTGCCATCTTCCACCGCGGAACAGGCGGCTTCCGCCGTGGGCAGATCACCCTTCCTGGATGCCAGCGCCGCCACCTGCACCAGGCAAGGGACTACCATCTGGGGAAAGGGCTCCTGCTGGCAGATCTCCAGGGCCGCCACGGGATCCTGGGGCAGGGTCCGGAAGGCTTCCGTCACGGGATCATGGGTCTCGGAGCAGCCAATTATGGCCAGGAGGGGCAAGATGGCCGGAATCACCGAGAATCCCCCTCTGTTTCGCCGGCACCGGGCTCGGGCGCTCCGGCAGACGTTGCAGCAGTGGGAGTCCCGACGCTGCTGGGGTCACGTGGAAGCTTGTTGGGAGAGCGCAGGTGGGGGCGCCCCAGGACCTGCCGGCACTTCTCGGCGGCGGCGCTCGTCTCCACGTCACGACACAGCATGGAGGCCCCCGCGGGATCCTCGATGGCCAGTCGAAGCCGCACCAGGTCCCTACTGGCAGCGGGCTCCAGCTCCTTCATGGCATTCCGGAACGCCTGCCGGTTTGTGGAATAAAGCTGTGAAATCCTTTCAAAACGGCAGTTCTCCCGTTGGACCGTGTCTGAAAGCGACCGGCAGTCCGACTTGGAGGCATCTTCGCCCCGGCCGGACCCGTTTCCGGAGCTGCAGGCCAGCAGCAACAGGAAAAACCAGCAAGGGAAAGCAGGCGCTCTGACGCACGCGCCAGAGGCCCTTGCCATCCCTTGCAGAAATACGAAACGTGTGTGGACCATGCCTGTCCTGAGTATGCGGGGGGCATGCCCACATGTTTAACCCGCATCTCACTCGGTGGTTTCTTCGACTCCGTAGCCCTCTTCGGGCTGAAGCGGATCCACCGGCTCGCCGGATTCGTCGATGGGTTCTTCCGCCTCGACCGAAGAGACATCATAGTCGCCCGTGCGCACGGCGGTGAAATCGGTTTCCAGCCTGAGGCTGGCACCGATGGCCACCCCACCAACGCTGCAACCAGCCGCCCAGGCATAGGTGATGACGCCATCTTCGATTTCCTGGGCATCCAGTGAGAAACGCCCATCGACCGTACCCACGCCCACGGCGGCACAGTCGGCGTTCACACCCACGGCCAGTCCCGACAACATGCTGAAGGTGCCATCATCTTCCAGCAGACCGCCAAGGCGCTGACCCGGCGTGCCCAGCTCCTGGTCCAGGTTGACGAAGTTCAGGAGCTTGTAATCCTGGCCCCAGGGCTGGTCCACGGCCACTTCTCCCCAGAAGGTTTCGTCAGGGCATTCCACGCCTTCGTCGGAACAGAGAGTGGAGATCTGGAAGGTCTCGCCGTTCCATTCCACGGAGACGTCGTCACCTGATTCCACCTCGGCCACCAGCTCGTCGTCGATGTACACCCTGAGGTTGTTGGCGTAGACGACATCGAAGTTCCCCATCACGTCCCTGGGAGTGTCCAGTTCGAGGCAAGCCATGGAGAAAACCGCCATGAGAGGAATTGTACGAGATACGGAATACATCATTTTGCTCTCCTCCAGGAGCCGTTCATTCGGCTCCGGTAATATGAACCCGGAGCGTGCAGAAATGGAAAAAAAAAGAAACCAGCCCGGCAGCCTTGTAAACAGTCAGAACATACCGGTTACATGGAAGTCAAGCGCTTCTCCAAAGCCATTCCGCTGCGAAAGCACGATGGCACCGGGAATAGCCCACGACCACATTCCGGAGTCAGAACATGCGAACACTCGTTGGAACCCTTGTCACACTGGCAGCACTGGCATCGCTGGCAGCGCCCACGGCTGTCCTGGCAGAGATGCCACCTGCGCCTTCCCTGAACCTGAAGCTGGCGGACCAGGAAATCGTCACCCGAGACTACTGCCTCCCCTCCGGCCTCAGAATCTCGTTCCAGGAAGATCACAGCCAGCCCATCGTGGCCGTCACGCTGGTCATCGACCGCGGCAGTGACGCGGATCCACGTGGTCTCGAAGGTCTGGCCCACCTGATAGAGCACCTGAACTTTCGTTCCGTTCATGCTCCTCGCCCAAGCACCTGGGATTTCCTGGACGAAATGGGCGCCAACACCAACGCCTTCACCGGGGCAGACGAAACCGCCTACATGACCATCGTGGGCAAGGACTACCTGGTACCGGTGTTGCAACTGGAAGCACTTCGCCTCACAGATGCCATAGAAGGCGTCACCGAGGAAATGCTTCTCACGGAGCGCGAAGTCGTACGCAACGAACTTCGCTCCCGGGTGGAAAACAGCGGTGAAGGCCAACTGTCCTACCTGTTCGACAAGCTCTACCCCGAAGATCACCCCTACCACTACATGACCATCGGAAATCACACCTCCCTCAGCAACATCACCCTGGACGACGCCCGGGAATTCGTGGAAAAGAACTACATCCCGGAAAACTCCACCCTCATGGTGGTGGGTGACTTTTCACTGGACCAGACCTGGGACTTCGTGGTGCAGTCGTTCCCGGTGGAGTTGCTGGTCACCGATCCGGAAGACATCGAACAGTCCATGGCCGAGTTGCAGCAGGCCCAGTGCCCGGTCCGAATATCCGGTCCCTCCGACGAACCCCCCGACCCGGTCACCCAGGAGCTGACCTTCCACAAGGCGGGCGTGTCCTCCGAAAAACTGGTCGTCGCCTGGTCACTGCCTGGAGCCTACCGCCCCAACGAACCGCTCATGTCGCTCACATCATCTCTACTCACCTATTTTGTGGGTACCTACCTGCCCAAGGCCACCATGCCCTGGATCCAGGACGAGGCGAACAGAGTCTCCTGTGGCCTGTGGCCCAACGAACTCGCGTCCACGGCACTTTGTGAAATCCAGCTCTGGGATGGCGAAGACCCCCAGAAGATCCTCGACAAGGCCATCAACGGCCTCTACCAGCTCTGGGACGTACAAAACCGCGAGGTACTCAAAAAGGAGTTCGTGCGCTACCGGTCCATCACCATGGCTGGAATGCTCGAATCCGTGGAAGAAGTCTCTTCCCTGTTCGGAACGAGAGCAACGCAGACCGCCCTGTTCACCCACTTCACCGGTGATGCCGCCTTCTTCTCCCGCAACATCGAGTGGCTCGCCGGCGTAGAAGCCCACGACGCCGCGCAGTTCGCAGAAAAGTACCTCAACCGCAAACGCTACACCGCGGTCGTGCTCGAACCCTGGGAAGAGGGCGACGTTGCCCTGGACTCATCCGAAAACCAGTACACGGGGCATCCCCGGGAACCCGCCGCCAACACCGCCATGGACCTGGGCAAGGTAGACACCCAGTACATCAAGGATCACATGGTGCTCCCGGACCTGTCCCAGATGCGAACCTTCACGCTGAGCAACGGCCTCCAGGTGGTACTGCTGCCCTATGGCGCGGATCTCATCGCCCGAACAGCCCTCGTGTTCCGTGGTGGTCCCCTCATCGAACCTGAACCCGGACTCGACGCGGCAGCCTCCCACTACACCAACTACTACCCCGACAAGCCGGGCCTCACCCTCCAGACCGACCCGATCCTCATCGTGGGCGATTGGGACAACTATCCCCTGGAAGCCCACAAGGTGCTCTCCCTCTCCGGCTCCGCCGGAAACCTCGATGCTCAGATCTACCTTCTCCGCAGCCTGCTGGAAAACATGCAGGTGGAAAACGTCGGCGACAAGACCTACATGAGGGAACAACTGGCCGCCCTGCGCTCCGACCGTGGCAGCGTGACATACTGGGAAGAACTCGTCAGACTCAGGGCATTGTTCCCAGATCACCCGCTGTCCAGGCTGCTCAGCTTCTCTCCCGGCTGGCCCCTGCCCTACGTCCTTGACGAAGACACCATCGCACGTATCCACGACTACACGGTCACAGACCTGGAATCATGGAACCGCCAGGTATTCCAGCCTGCCAACGGTACGCTGTTCATCGTGGGCCGAATGAACCTGGACCAGGCTGAACAGTGGGTTCGCCAGTATTTCGACGACTGGCAGGTGCCCTCGGCTTCCGGGCATCCCATGCCCGATGCCCCGCCCCCTCCCGAACCTGGTGAGCAGAAGCTGTTTGTCCTGGACGACCCGAACGTCACCCAGACCACGGTAAGCCTGATGTGCCAGATCCAGCCGGGAACGGAAGAAAACTACGAAGCCCGCCAGATGATGGCATCACTCCTGGACGAGTTGCTCTTCACCACTCTGCGCGAGTCCCTGGGTCTGACCTACGGCGCCTGGGCCTACCAGGCCGACCACTCCGGCGATACCACCGAGCTGGTGATGGGAACCGACGTCCAGAACGACTCGGCGGCCCTCACCGCGAAGGTCTTCCTGGATGCCACCCGGAGAGCAGCCGAGGGCGACCTGGACCCCGACCTCCTCAAGCTCATGAAGCTCCGCGAAACCCGCAAATACGTGCTCAACCAGCAGACCACGCAGCAGATGCTGGACCGCATCACGGCTCCCGCCAGGTACGGCTTTTCCTGGAACTTCATCGAGGGCCACGCCGACAGGCTTGCTGCCGTCTCCATCTCCGACATCCAGGCCCTGATGGGCCCCTGTGTGGGTCACGAGGTCTTGACCCTGGTGGGTCCCGAGGCTGTGATAGTCCCACAACTGGAAGAACAGGGCATTCCCTACCAGGTCTTCGACTGGGAAGCCGAGTCCGACCGCCTGTACAAGGAGTACGACCCCAAGGGCTGGGCCAAGGAACAAAAAAAGAAGCAGAAGAAAGAATCAAAGGAAGAAGGGAAGGA
This sequence comes from Myxococcota bacterium, assembly GCA_024276675.1. GTDB lineage: Bacteria > Myxococcota_A > UBA796 > UBA796 > JAFGLY01 > JAJRWT01. Next base: position 10,158 of record JAJRWT010000084.1, read on the forward strand.
ATCCTGACGGCAGCCGCCAGAGCCGGGTAACGGGAAGCCCGCTGCACGTTGCAGGCTGGAAGCCTGCACTACCTGGCTTCCAGCCTGCTCCAGCGAGGCGGACTAGGGGCCGTAGGTCCTGGTCCAGACCCGGTCGAACTCGTCCAGGGTAGCTTCGAACAGGTCCAACATCTCCAGTATGGGTTCGGGACTCTCCAGGTCCACGCCTGCGTTGCGAAGGATGTCGAGAGGAGGAGCCGAGGAACCCGCCGAGAGCATTTCGGTCTCGTAGCGCTGGGCCGCCTTGGGACTCTTGACAATCTGGTGGGCCAGGGAGATGCCGCTGGTAAGACCGGTGGCGTAGGTGAAAACATAGAAATCATAGAAGAAGTGGGGGATGAATGCCCACTCCACTTCGTCGTTCTCACCCATCTGGTAGTCGGGCCCGTAGTAGTCCTTTATGAGCCCGGCGTAGAGTTCGTTCAGATAGTCGGCCGTGAGCTGCTCCCCACTTTCGGCATGTTCGTGGAAACGCTTTTCGAACTCCGCGAACAAGGTCTGCCTGAAGATGGTGAGCCTGATGTTCTCCAATCGCTGGTTGAGGAGGTAGAGTTTCATGTCCGGATTCCGCTTGTTTTCCTGGAGCAGGTAGGTCAGAAGCAGCTCCTCGTTGCAGGTGGAGGCGATCTCGGCCAGGAAAGTGGTGTAGTCGGAATAGACGAACGGCTGGTGGCTGTTGCTGTACACCGAGTGCATGGCGTGCCCGAACTCATGCGCGGTGGTGAAAACCGCGTCCAGCGTGTCGTCGAAGTTGTGGAGAATGAAGGGGTGGACGTCGTAGGCGCCGCCGGAGCTGTAGGCGCCGCTCCTCTTGCTCTTGTTGGGGTAGACGTCGATCCAGCCGTTGGCGGGATCCATGCCTTCCTCCAGCTTGCCCAGGTATTCATTTCCCAGGGGCTTCAGGGCTTTGAGGATGAGAGCCCTGCCCTCGTCATAGGAATACGGGATCTCCTGCCCTTCCACCATGGGGTTGTACAGGTTGGCGAAGGTGACAGGACCGTCCAGGCCCAGGACCTTCTTGCGCAGGGAGATGTACTTGTGCAATGTGCGGGAAAGATTGGCGCGGATGGTGTCGATGAGCATGTCGTAGGCATCGGTGGAGATGTCGTCGGGTGTGAGGGCAGCTTCCAGGCAGGAGTCGTAGCCGCGGGCATCCTTTTCCAGGATGTGGGCCTTGGCAATTCCGTCCAGCATCGATGCGTAGGTGTTTTCGAAGTCCCGAAGCCTTCCGAAGAAGGCATCTGAAGCCTGCTTGCGCACGGGGTAGATGGAGGAGCCACGGTAGCGCCCGAACCCCGTCTGGGTGAGCTGTTCCCACTCGCCATCTTCGTTGACGATCTCCGGGAAGGTGAGATCCACGTCCATGAGGGCTTCATGGACGCTCATGGGAGCATCCATGACATTGCCGGCCAACGCCATGATCCTTTCTTCGCTGGAGGAAAGCGTGTGAGGTTTCATGCGCAGTACATCGTGGATGTAGTAGTCATAGACCTTGAGGCCCTCGTGTTGTGCAAGGAAGCCATCGAGTACCTTGGGATCGATGGCCAACAGCTCCGGTTCGATGTAGGAGACCGTGCTGCTGAAGGTCGGGAAGAGCATGGTCAACTTGCCGAGCCTGGCTTTTTCTTCGTCCACGTCCAGGTCCACGTCGGACTTGGCACTGGCGTAGACGTAGAGCTTGTACAGGCGCTGCAAGACGCCGTGGGTGGACTCGAGACAGTCGTAGAGGGTTTCGGCGGACTCGCCCAACTTCCCGCTGAAGTCGGCCAAGCGGGGTATTTCGTCGCCTACTGCGGTGAATTCGTCTTCCCATGCCTGGTCACTGGCGAACACGTCGCCGGGATGCCACTGGTAGTCCTGTGGAACCTGCGAACGCGGCGCGTTGGGATCGGGAGTGTAGCCGAAGGCCAGTGGGATCCACAGCATCGTGAGCAACGAGAGGGTGGCCATTGCCCACCTGGTTCCTGACAATCTGTTCACAACATACATACGAAAAGACCTCCTTGACTGAACGAGCCGGATGATACGCTCTCCGGGTTCGTGTTGATGGCAGCAGATTCTTCGTCCAATTACTCTCTCCTGGTCTAATCAGAGAAACGGGAAAACGCACCATGCAGCCCAAAGATAAAGACTCTCCCCTTGCAATTGCCATTTTCACCATGCTTTCCACTGTGCTTTCCACCATGCTCATGCTGCAGTCCTGCGCTTCCGCCGACTGCTCGATTCCATGGGACCTGGAACCGGGAACCCTCGAAGCCCATGTGGACGGCCAGAGCTGGCTGGCCTCCGAGGCCGCCTGGATGGAATCCGCAGGGAGCATTCAAATCACGACTTCCGCCGGCGCAGGCTGGATGCTCTCCCTGCTCGCCCAGAACGATGTGTCCGGCAACAGCGTCGTTGATGCCGTCAACTCCGGCGACCTGCCCATGGAGGTGCTGCTGGGCGACGGGAGCGAAGGTGGCTGGGCTCTTCTCTATCCCGACGAGGGCTTGTCCTTTGCCACCAAGAACGCCAGTGGCGGGACCCTGTTCATCTCCGCCCACGATGCCGATGAGCTGCTGGGCTGTGTCGAGTTCGTGGCCGCTGACGATTCCACGACCGTCGAACTGAAGGACGGCCGGTTCAGAGCTGCCCTGTCCAACCTGTAGCGTCCCACACGCCTGGTCCGACCATGAGCGCCGTGGAGCAATCGCTGGCCCAGGGAGGCTCGCTCGGGTACAGAAACAGGCCGGATCGTGTTCCAGGGAGCATCATTGCCCAGAACGTCCAAAAAACGACTGCTGAACGGTAGCCTGGCTCTGTCCATCCCGATTCTTCTGGCCCTGGTGGTGTCCCTGGGCGCTGACCACAACCGTTTTCTGGCCATGGTAATGCTCGCCGAACCCATCCTGCTGGGTCTGGCGTTGTACATCATAGCGGCTCTGCTGCTCCGCAGGCGCTGGCGCATGGGGCTCTCCACGAGCGTTGGGGTCGTCGTCTCCGTGTTTGTGATGCACGATCCCATCCACACGATCCCCGCCCCGGAGTTGCAACTGCCCGCTACCGCGACGGTCTCGGGCTGCCTGGAGCAGGCGGATCTTCCCACGGCACCCCTCCGGGCGGTCTCCTGGCGGCTTTCCGGCACGTCGACAGCCTCGGCCATGGACTACCTGCTGGCCATGAGGCCCGACGTGGCGGTCCTGGGCGCCATGAAAGACAATGCCATCCTGGAAGGGCTGGTTGAGCATTTCGGCGGGGAGGCAAAGCACTTCGGCGTGCCCGGAGATCTCATGGGGGTGTGGGTTCACGGTTCCTTCACCTCTTGTGGGGACGAGACCGATACCTGGGTCCTCTCCCGTTCCGCACCTGGGACCAACAAAGCGAAAGACCACCGTCTCTCTTCCCGCTACAACCCCATCAATCCCCTGGAAATCACCGTGTTGCTCTTTCCTCGTGTAGCCGGTGTCGGTGTGTTCCCCATGCTGGCCCTCCAGGTACCCATGGATTTTTCCCGGGACGCCCCTCAACCATGGCCCGAGCCCCAGAAGAGAGCGGCGGCGGCAATGGCCGCCGCCACCAGGCTCGCGGGGAACGCCATGGTCGTCGCCGGTCACCTGGCGGCACCTCCCAATCTTCGCAGAGTATCAGGCTTGCTCAACGGAGCGGGCCTGAGTGACTCCGGTGGCCCACCAACCTGGCCCGGACGCCTCTGGGGTCTGCCCTTCCCCTCCTTCCAGAGACTGGATCGGATCATCGTGGGTGGTTTCTGGGAACCCGACTACGCGGATGCCCCGCCGGGCGACGGCCACTATCCCGCGGTCCTGGTGAAGCTGCAACCCGCCAGCCAGCCGGAAACCGCCAACTCGCCAGGGCGATGATTGCCAGGCTAAATCGACATGGTCAAAAACAGGGTTCCAGGCCCGACACCCAGCACCGTGCTGTCCAGCAGCACGCTGGTGCCCACAGCAGCGACGCCCACTCCAAGTACACCAAGGGTCAGGTACCTGTACAGGTTGAAGTGCTCTTCCAGGTAGTCTGCCTGCTCGATGGTAACGCTACTGGGATCGGCGTTGGCATCCCGAACGTCCTGCCATGCCGGGTTCACCAACAAGAAATTCATTCCCGTACCGGCTGCCAGTGCCCCCACACCACCGTACAGAAGCACCCTGCCCACGGTGGAACGTCCCCGGGGCAAGTCCAGGACCCCGGCGTCTCCCGCCGATGCGGCCGACGCGGCGTCTGGGATCGTTTCTTCCCCCGCGCTGCCGATGCCCGGCTTTTCTGCTGAACCAGAGGCGACGGTCTGGACTGTGCCCGTTTCTGATGGGATGCCCTCTGAAGATCCTGGCTGGGCCGGAGTCACATCGGGTTCCTGGCCAGAGACCACAGGAGCCGCTGCCGAAGCAGCCTGCGGGGAAACAGGTAGATTGTCGGAGGGCACCGATGTTGGAGTTTCCAACTCGGGAGGCTCGCCGGACGGCATCTGGACAGGGGAATCCAGCACGGGTGGCGCGGAGCTGCCGCCGGGAGTGATGGGGTTGCCGAAGTCGTCGAACAACAGGGCCAGGTCCGTCGACTCGTCGGCGCTGTGCTCCGGGGCCTCGCCAAAGCCGTTGGGGCAGAGGTTTTCGTAGCGGGGTGGTTTTCCGAACTTCCACCAACGGCTGTAGATCACCCCATCGCTGCAGAGGGCCTGCAACAGGTAGCGGCCTTCCGTGATCCTCTGGCCAGCCGACACGGCTCTGCCGGCCACGTAGATCTTGGTGGCGCCAGTGCTTGCAGGAACTCCAAGGTCGACGGTATCACGGCTGCGCACTTCACGACGAAGCGACTCGAAAACCGCCTCGGCGTCGGTGTCGGCCATGGAAGCGGTCTCCCAGGCAAATTCCATGTCCACCAGCAGGGCCTGCCGCCACGAGTCCATGGCTTCGTCCTGTTGGTGCAAACTCCATTGCGCCACGCCCTGGTAGTACCAGATGCGAGCCTGGACAGTTGATGACAGAACCTGGTCGGCTTCGTCAGCCACCTTTTCGGCACGCTTTGCGTATTTCATGGTGCTGAAGAACTGGCCGGCTTCGAAGGCCTCGCGTGCCGCGTCCAGGAGGTCTTCCACGGCCCCTGCCCTGGCCACGGCGGGTTCTGCCAGCAGGGTGGCGAGCAAGGCCAACCGAATCAAAAGCAAGAGTTTCTTTGCCATTCGCCAGTTCCATCGCGCAGGTTGAAGGTGTACTCACAGGTCTTCCCAGCGACTACTTCCAGGGTTGCTCGCCTGCTGGTACCAGCTTCGGGGCTGATCTTCGTCCTGTAGAGACCTTCGGCGAGCCTGGAGAGACGAAGGGCATCGTTCCCGTCCCAGCGCTGAAGGCCCCCGAGATTGGAGATTATTGTGACCGCGGCAGCTCCGGGGGGTTGGAGATGCAAGATGAGATCACCTCCGGCTTCGTCGCTGGTGGGCAGAGGTGGTACGTCGCCGGGTTCATCTGCTGGGGCCAGTCGTCGGTCGGAATTCACGGGCCGGTCCTGGACGACAGGAGCATCCTGGGCCACGGTGGCGGCTTCCTCACTGCTCACACCTGACAATATTCTACTTGATAAACCCCACACCGCCAGCAGCAGTACGGGAACGGCCAACAGGACCATGGCCAGCAGCAGCCGTGGACGGCCGGCAGCGGGCCTGGAGGAATCAAGCGCAGCGTCCGCGGGCAGGCTGGGCGAAGTCGGCAGAGCCGTCACCACTGCTGGAGGTGATGGTACTGCCTTGCCATTCTGTTCGTGCTCGCCGAGCTTGTCGTGCTTGTCCGGGGGCTTCCTGGCATGCGGTGCTTCGGCACCTGCCGGTTCCGTGGGAAGTCCATCGTCGGGGGACCTGGGCTCGTCTTCGGGCGGCTGGAGCCTGGGCGCTGGTTCGACGGGTTTGGGGTATTCACCCGGTGACAGGGATTCACCGGCCAGCAGCACCACGGCCGGGGCCGGGGAAGGTGATTGCGAAGGTTCTTCAGGCTCTTCGGTCGAGGCAGGAACGGGAACGACAGGAGGGGCGGCTGGTTGTTCCGATGCCTGGAACGAGTCCGACCCGGAACCAGGTCCCGAACCCGGTTGCTCGGGCGCTGATTCGGGCGGCTCGGGTTCAGCATCCCCCGATGGGGAGACATGGGGATCGCAATGGCCAAGGGTTGGCCCAGAGGCAGACGCGGGCGCGCCGTCAGGTTGCTGATCCTGCTGGAGCCCCAGGGTCATGGATGATCCGGAAACATGGAGGGGAGAGGAGCTGCCGGTTTGGACTGCGCCGGTCTCAACGCCGCCGAAGTCGTCGTCTTCGTCGTCGTCGTAATAGGTGTGCGAGGCGGCCAGTGAAAATGCTTCTCCGTGCCGTGAGTCCACTCCATGGAAGGAGTTGCTGGAATCTTCGAAGATGGTGGAACCGGTCAATGGGTCCGTGGGATCCTGTTCCGGCTCTCGCAGGCTCCTGGCCCGTGGGACGTAAGCCCTGCAAAAGCGACGCAGCCCCATGCCGGTAGCCCGCTCGGCAAGCTCTTCCATGGTTTCCATGACCAGGCGGGCCTCGGGCCGATCTTTGACGTCAAAAGCCAGCATCGCGTACATGGTGTTTCGCAGGTCGTCCGCGAGCTGGGAATCGAGTTCCGTGAGATCCAGGGAGCCGAGCCTGGTGTCCAGGGCTTCCTGGAAACGTTCCCTCCTGCCGTAGATGCGACCAAAACGCTCCAGCGTGAGCAGTTCGTAGAGCACGATACCAAGGCTGAACACGTCGGCCGATGCCGTGTCGGGATCTCCCGCCAATCTTTCGGGAGCCATGTATGCCTGGGAACCAAAAGCGAGGGCCTGGGTGACCGCTTCTCGCTCATCGAAGTTTGCCCTGGCGGTGCCGAAGTCCAAGACCTTGACTTCGCCAGATTCGGAGACCATCACGTTGGATGGCTTGATGTCGCGATGGATTACGCGCAGGGGTTTTCCGCTCTGAAGCGGCTCGTGGTTGTAGGCCGCGTTCAGGGCGCTGGCGATGGCGGCGGTGGTTTCGAAGATCGCTCTCCTGGGAAACTGGACCTGTTCGTCTTTCAAGACCGAGGTGAAGGTCTTGAGGTCTACGCCCTGCAGGTACTCCATGATGACGGCGCACTGCCCGTTGATGGACGTGAGATCTTCCACCCTGATGATGTGCCTGTGGCGCAAGAGCCCCAGGAGCCGCGCTTCGTCGCGCGAGCGCATGACGATTTCTTCGTGCCCCAGCCACTTGCCACGCAAGAGCTTGATGGCCACGATGGAAGAAAAGCGATCTCCGGTCACCATTTCGGACAGGTAGACCTTTCCGAAACTCCCCTCGGAGATCTCTTTCAAGAACTTGAAACGCCGACGTGGTTCCTGCACCATGTCTACCTTATCGGTTCACGAAGGGTTCGAATACAGCAAGAATGCCGATGGTCCCATGGTGGTTGGTTGGAGCGGTTCTTGCGCTGCTTCCATGAAGAGCTGCGGTTATGCCTATAACTACATAGCCCGAACAACGGTCACGGGACACACCGAGTACTGCACGAGGGCTCCCCAAACGTGACCACGCTCGTCGATTGCCTGCCGTCGTGCCTGCCTCCTGGTACCGTTCATTCTCCACAGAAGCCCTCGTCCGCGGTGGCCTGCTCCATGACCAGGTGGAAGGTGAGCAGGTAGCGCGCCACTCTTTCCAGAATACCAGGATTTCCTTCTTTCACCCTGTCCCAACTCCAACGCCCTCCGAGCCCCCGAGCCCATGGAGAACGACGGTCCAGCACATCTTGCTCTCGCTCCAGGAGTATGGCGGCAACACCCATGATGGTCGCGTCAGGCATGCGTTCCTCGTCCATCTCCACCTCGGCAAAGACCTCTCCAATGGGACTGCCGGCAGCCCACTTGTGTTCTTCAAAACCGGAGGCGCGTTTTGGATCAATGGGATCGCGCCTTCCACCTTGTTCATCCACGAGCCAGGCCATGGCAGAATAGCGGGGCCCCACCCGTTCCCTGCCGACTCCGCACAGGGCATCGGCTAGTCCATCAGGATCCCCGACTTCGTCCAGGAACATGGCGATTCTCATGCGTGTTTTTTCGGTGTCCATGGTCTGGAGGGTCTTCATGGCAAGAGCCAGGTCGTCTCCCTGGAAACCATATCTAGCCAGGTTCACTTCGCGCTCGCTCTTGGAATAGTGTATGTCCAGGAGTGGATCCGCTCGGTCGGCCTTGTGGCGCATCTGTGCCTCGTTTTCGGCGATCCTCTCGTTCAACAGGAGATAGATGTCCAGGCCGATGCCGGCTATCAGGATTGCACCCATGATCCATGGCCTCAAGCTCATAGGCCCATCCGCTGGCGAACCTGTTGTGAAGTGGGAACATTCGTCCTGGTGCAGTAGCCCTCTCCACGAGTATAGATCGTCCAGGGCTTGAACACCGACATGTCATCGTAGTTCAGACCATAGTAGCACACGGCCAGAAAATGCTCCGCCACGACGTTGTAGGCGTAGTGCTGGGTCTGATCGTACAAGTAGGCGCCGCAGGTCCTGTTGCTGAAGGTTTCTTCCTTGCACTTGATGTTTCTTCCCAGGAAGGAGGGATCCCAATCCAGCCCCTTGTCCGCCAGAAAAGCCTGGTAGGCTGGCAGCACGTTGCCCCTCTTGACGCGCTTCTCTTCGAAACGGCTGTCGTCATACCCGCTGTTGTAGGCAGATATTGCCAGTTGAACCACGGCGCCCGATGAACGCAGCAGTGGGTCTTCCATGGGCTCGCGGAGAAATGCGATGGCCGCCTGCGTGCTTGCACGAAGATCCTCTCGTTGATCTACGGCGCAGCTCTTGATCCGGCATTGCCCATCCTTCACGTATTCGGCTCTCCGCAGGACGTTGGTCACCGGGATCAGCCGCGAAGGACGCCATGATTTCGCGGAACCACGGATGATGCAGCCCTGGACATCGAGACCGAACCTCAGCGCGGTTTCGGGCATGAATTGCCAGTATCCCCGGGCGCAGACCGGAGACTGGAGCCTGCTGCTGAAGAGACTCTCCCGGTACGGAATTGCGGCGAACACCTCGGGCAGGTCCGCTTTGCGCATCTCTTCCACGACATATGCATAGTCCTCCAGCACGGTCTCCAGGCGCTGGAAAAAACTCCAACCCCTGGAGTGAAGCTCAAAGGAACGTGTGACCTGGTCCATGAACTTCTGGTCCCAGGTGGAGCGTATGTCGATCAAACGCTTGTCTTCGGCAGCCTGGGCGTTGATCTTCATGAGAAAATCGGCAAAAGGTCGATCCAGTCCTTCCCTGAGTTCCGAGTTCACCGGAGTCGCAACATTGACGAAGCTGTAGTACTCCCTGCCTTCTTCCACCGGTCCCAGGCCAGCAATCGGTCTCGCTGCATCGCGTACCAGTGAACTCAACACGGCCAGGGCGGTGACAAGGCCAACAAGGACCACTCCACCGACAAACCAGGTGGGTACTCGTTTTTCGGTGACAACACTCCGCGACGCTCCAGCGCCCGGATCCTGGGACTCGGCGCCCGCGCTGGACATGATCTGGCATTGCTCCCACACGCCGAGTCGCCTGCTGCCGAGGAAGGTGAACGTGGCCCCCCTGGAGGAGGGCCCCAGGTGTACGGAGCAGCCCTCCGAGAGGTAGGTGGGCCCCGCAACCCGCCTTACCTGGGACCAGTCGACGTTTCCGTGGGGCGCCACGCGCACCTGTGCCGGGCCCAGGGGAGCGATGGCCACGGACCCGCCGTCATAGGAAGTAATGACTGCATGGCGGGAATCCACTCCCTTGTAACCCTCGAGCCGAAGCCCTCCGGGCCCCGGGTTTGCACCCAGTCGGATCACCGGACCCCTGCACACCTGGTCTTCTTGCAATGACAGAGGACCACTGTCGAATCGAAGTACGACGTCCCACCGCTCCTGGCTCATATGGAACAGCACTCCATGTTGTGCGGCTGCCTGTATCGCCGCATCAAGACTTCACCACCTTGAGAACCCCTGTCAAGTCACCCTCGTGGTCGGAGAGGATCTCGTGGCTGCACAGCAGCCTTCCTTGCAGTTGCAGCCGCCACGATCCCGCGGGCAGGGCCAGCATGGCCGCCAGGTGTTCTACCAGGGAACATGCGGGTACGGCCGTACCCAGCAGGACACGCATGGAAACGGGTCCTGTTGCGGCCTCCACCACGAGGTCCATGGTTACCGTACGGTTCTCCACCAGTACGAGGTCCAGGATTTTTTCGTTGTTCAAGGATTTCATCGGGACGGTGGCGGGGACCGGGCGGCTTCCCTGTCGAAGGCGATACCAGGCAGTGATGCGCCCGGCCAGATCGCTCTGGAGTGGCAGTACCGTACCAAGAAGACCGGCAACTGCCTCGGACACGGGTTGGTCCACCGGGAGGCGAACCCGGATGGGCTTCGTTTCCGGGGCAATCCTGAACAGGAATGCCCGTGTTGCCGATGAACGCGGGGACGAAAAGACCCGGTCGGGAGAACGCCAGCTCATGGTCGGGGGTATTGCGGGCGGATCATGCGAAGGCTGCGCGGCATCCGCGTCCGGTGGGAGCCTCGTCGGGACGCGCTTCACTGTAAAGCTCTCGGTGCCCGATGCTTGTTGACTCGATCCCGGTGAACTACCAGGGAGGTATGTTGGCGGGCCCCTGGTGGGGGCCCGACGGGAAGGTGGCGGTGCCTGCCCGGGGTCCGCCGTGGGAGCATCGCCAAAGCCCGAAAACCTGGGTGGTGGCGGCACCGAGCCACTGGTGCGGAGATCGCCCTGCACGGCAGGTTCGTCGTCCCCGGCCCCTTCCCGTCCGATGGTTGGCGGACTGGGCACCTGGTCCCCCAATGGGCCCATCCGGGGAGGCTCCCCCAACAAACTCTTGCCCCGGGAGGATTTCGAAAGATGGGGAGCATCCATCCCTGCACCTGCAGGGTCGGCGGGTTGGGGAGCAGAGCCTTCCCCTGGCTCCGCCTGGCCGCGGACCGGCTTGGGGGGCTGCTGGGCGACGCCAGGTTCACCATGTGCCTGGGGACTGAATCCCGACCCAGCAGAGAAGCGCCCCGCCAGCCGTGGAGGAAGCCTGCGCTGGGTATCGCCGGAAACTCGTCCTACGGGCGGATGAGATTCCGATTTTTTGTGCATGTGATCGGGCGGCCCCGGCTCCTGGCCCATGGCCTCGAGAATCGACCGGGCCAGGCTGGATGCCTGTCGCTCTTCGCGGGAAGGATCCCCGGGCGGTACAGGCGACGAGGGTTTCCTGGCGGGCAGATCCGTGGGGGGGATACTGGCTTTCCGAGAAGCTGGCTTGTCGTCTTGCGAGGCCTTGTTCCTTGGCGACGCCCGGCGGGACTGGACCGATGGCGGTGGGCCACCGGGGACGCTGCCGGGGAGGAGGGCTGCTGCCCTGCCCCCCCCGTTGGACATGTTCCTGCCGACACGTTCCCTGAGTTCGGCGGCCGAAACCATCAGCGTGCGCCCCCCCTCCAGGGCTTGCCCGGTTCTTTTCTGCACACTGGCCACGTTTTGCATGACGTCGATGAGCGAAGGACAGGTCTGGTCCAGGTCAGAGAGCACACTCCTGACCTGTCGAAGAAAATCCTGTCCATCGACGTGACGGTCGTCGGGCTGGCGGCGCAGGGCAATCCTGAGAAGTTCCTGTACGGGTTTCGGCAGCACAGATCTGAACCTGAAAAGTCTCCTGGAGCCCTCGGCCCTGGCGGCCATGGCGCGAATGTCGTCCACAAGGCCGTCGTATACGGGCTTTCCAGTCATGAGCTCGAAGGCCACCAGAGAGAGCGAGAACAGGTCGCTCCGGAGGTCCTCCGCCGACCCGTCCAGTCGCTCGGGTGGACAGTACCTGAAGGAGTCTTCGCGGGGGGGATCGTTGGCGCCCGAGGCCATGGAGAGGATTTCGACCTGGGGAAGCCCGTATCCGATCAGTTGGAGCTGCCCGTCAGCCTTCAGCAGAATTCGCCACGGATTCACGGCGCCATGGGAAGCGATGCCGTGGGCCAGGCCCATCTCGGAAGCATCTACCAGGATCTCACCAGCCGAGTACATCAGCTCCAATCCGGCACGAAGGCCAGCGGTCTTCCCCATCTCGGCGAGGGTACGAACCACCTGCGCCAGAGACCAGCAGCGCCCAGTGGGATACACGAAGGCTCCTTGTTGGTAGTCGTGGGCCACCAACTCCGACAGCCCCGTGACCATGGGCGATTCCAGGAAACCCAGGACCACCGATAGAGCCCTGGTTATTGCCGGATGCTTCCTGTACTCCGGGTGGAAGACCACGGCTGTATGCAGATACCCTTCCGTTGATTCCAACTCCACCAGGTCTGCTCCAGGCCCCTTCAACACGCGCTGGGTGTCCACGAACCCGGGGATTGCAAGCATGGTCCACCTCCGTCCAGGCAAGAATATCACGAAGCAGGCCATGAGACTCGGCGCTTCACGACTCTGTGAGCCCATGGCTGGATTGAGCGGTCTCCAGGACCGCCCTGACCTGGAAACAAGCCCTTCAGTCGTTGCTGGACCGAACGAAGAGCCTGGCGCTCTTTCCTCGGTGAACAGGCCGTACCGGCGCGAAGAAACAGTTCCAGGGTCTCGGAGGACCCGGGGGTAGCCATGGCCAGGAAGCAACAGCCCGCCAGGCAGATGAAATATCGTGAACATGCAAGCGATTTGCGGCCCGGCCCGGCAGGATACGTGGGCGCTCCGACACAGGAGGTTATTCAAGCGCGAGCCCAGAGGGCCACGGGGAGCTACTGATGGATAAAAAACACGATGGCGCAGAGAACCAGGAGCAACCCTTGAAGGACCACTCCTCCACGGCCTCCACTTCCCCGGAATGGCCGCCCGCGCCGGCACCCGCTCGTTCTTCACCCGGGCATCCAGAGGCCCAGGAGATCCCCGGCATCGGCGTCACCAGTTTCGTGGCCGCCCCCCCGCCGCCGGGCCCGGGAGAGGAATTTGGTCCCGACCAGTTGGAACACTACGTTCGTTCTGCCATTCACCAGGATCGTAGCCCGGGCAACGTCCTCATCGTATGCCACCCCGCCCGCAGCTACAAGGTCCCCGACGGCTTGTTCTCTGCCCTGCGGGAAGCTGGATTCGTTCTCCACCTGGTGGACACGGAGGCGGACAGGCTCGTTTCCGTAAAGAAGATCCGGGATGCCCTTGGCCGACTGTTCCTGCAGAAGCGCCCCCTGGACGTCATCGTCATCAGCGGAGACGGCACCCTGGATCATCACGTGATGCCCGCAGCTTTCTGGGCCTTCTACCCGGATCTCGTAGAATACCGGCCCGGCACCGTGGATTGCTCCGCCGTCACATCAGAGGATCTGGACTCCATTCCAGTTGGCTACAGGGAAGCGTTCTTCGCCAGTCCGTTGGACACCTCGAAGCTGGAGCCCGATGACGACACCATCGAGACCATCTGGTTGCTCCGTTCCTCTCTCGAAACCCTGGTCAAGAAACAACGCCCCGTTTCGCGCATTCTGCGGAAATCGCGGAGGGGTGCTGCTGACACGCTGCTGCGCGTGGCGATGCTGAGCACGTTGTTTCCCCACAAGGTCACGCTACGCCCCCACGACTTCGACCTGGGGGCACTGGCCTCGGCATCTCATGAATCAACCTTCAGGGGGCTCTACCCCTTCATCCGATCCCTTTGCTGCTACCCCGCGGGAACCGCTGCCGACAATGCCCTCTTTGCGGGGATACCAGGCTGGGTGTACGCACGCCTCGCCGGCCTGCTGCGCCGCGTCCCGTTCTCGAGGCCAGTCCGGGATGCCATCCAGAAGCGCACCATCCGCAATTTTCTCGCTTGTTTCCAGAACGATGGCGTGGTGGTGCCAGCCCGCGTCTCCTTCGTGGCCATCGACGGAGCGTGGCGACGCATCAGCAGCCACGCCGTGGGTGGCCCGGCAGCCGGGCAGTTCTTCGCGCCAGACCTGAAATCCAAGACCAGGGGGCTGTTGGGCTACCTGAGTCGCATTCCAGCGGTGATCATCAAAGAGGGTCTTCTCAGCTCCACCATCGTGCGAGTCATCTCCAGGTACGCCACGGGAGCCACCAAGTCGTTCACGGAGTCTCAACTCGCGGAGGGCCTCTACACCAACCGGACCCTCATCGCGGGAGTGGGCTCCATTCCCACCACCGGTCCTACCAGCTTCGCCGGGCAGAGTTCACTGCTGGTCATACCGCCCATAATCTACCGCGACGAGGCGGGGAACTGGCTTCTGAACCTCAGAACACTGGGCGCCTTCTCCGAGGCAATAGTCAAGGGTGTTCTGGCCAGGACGCTCCACCTGCTCGGCCTGGGCGTGGGAACCCTGGCCGGGGGCGGGAAGTTCTCGCAGCTTCTGCCGGAGCAGCAGGTGGCCATCAAGGAAGGCGAAGAGATCCAGATTCTCTACATGGACATGAAACGGCGCCCCAGGGCAGTCCCCATCCAGATCAGCGGTGATCCCTTCCAGGCCTTCAAACTGGAAATACGGGTGTCGTGGGGGCCGGTGCCGCTCCTGGGGCGGGATCACTCCCTTCTCCTGGCTTCCACCAGGCGAACTCTTGCCAACCTGCGACTACAGCAGAGCTACCGCCTCATGGCCGCCTATATCGGCGGTACCCACTACTTCCGATACCACGTCGGTCGGCAGTGGACCAGGCAGTTCATCCAGACCACCGGCCTCGTTCCGCCAGCACATCACCTTCCCATCAGTCTCACCAGGGCACAAGCCCAACTCATTGACACTTGGAAACGCCTTGGAACCGGTGAGTTCGTGGACACCACCGAGTCGGGCCTGAAGTTCACCCGCCACGGCCGCTATGCCCACAACAACGACCAGAGCGCCCACCAGGTGGTTCTGCGGGAGCCCAGCAGAACGTTGCTGGTGAGACAAGTGAGGTCGTCGCCAGTCAACGGAGATGATCGCACGACCGTCTACGAAACACGGACCCTGTACAGGGCCGTGGGTGCTTCCTACATCATCTTTCAAAGCCAGACCACCATGTGGCAAGACGGAATGGAGCCCAGAATCCTCGTGGAGGAGCACTTTTTCCGCAACGCCGAGGCATTCCAGCGAGCCGCCCTTTCCTTCTTCCCAGTGGTACCCCGCTACCCCCTGGAACCCGTTCTCCTGTAGGATTCGCCCGAAAAATCCAAGACCACCTCCGAAACTCCCATGGGCAGCCCACAGTTCCAAGAGCCGCAAAGCCCCAGGCGAGACAGCCAGCCCGGAAGCGAGCCCGGAAACCGTGGAACGTAGCGGCTCGTGATGCATTGCCACGGGAAACACGGCGGACCAGCCTGGGAGCCTTCCGGAAAGAGCCTGCACGAAACAGCCGGCGCGGACCGTGGCGAGGGGTGCCAGTTACCACCTTGACAGGTTGGTCCTCCACGGGGGCTCTTCCTCCACCTGGAGGCCGGCTTTACCACAAAATCCCACCATCGGACTCGCCAGCACTGCTGTTTCGGGCTAGCCACTCCGCGCCACGGCACTGCCGCGCTTTCGAGGGAGGCGCCAGGAACTGCCACAGGAGCCACAGGAGCAGAGTATGAACGAAACCATCATCGGAGTGAGTTCGGCGCTGGGCGCGGCGCTGACATGGGCCATCGGCTCAATACTGTTCCGGCGCATCGGCGACGAGGCTTCGCCCCTTGGCATGACTCTGACCAAGGGCGCCATAGGGCTGGTGGCCCTGGGAGTTGCCTGCTTGATCATGGGTGTACAACCCATGACACTCCAAAGTTTCGTCCTCCTGGGTCTCAGCGGCATCGTGGGCATCTCCGTCGCCGATACGCTGTTCTTTATAGCTCTGATGCGCATGGATCCCCGACTCACCCTGCTGCTCTTTGGTACCGTGGGAAACGTGTTCACGGTGATCATGGCGATGATCTTCCTGGGCGAACGGCCCACGCTGCTGGCCTGGATAGGCATTCCCCTGGTTCTGGCCGGTGTCACCTGGGTGATGGCAGAGCGCATGCCCGACGAAGAAAAGGAAAAACGTGCCCTGCGCTTCAGCGGAATTGCCCCCGGGCTTCTGGCCTCCGTCTGCATGTCCGGCAGCTACATCGTGGCCAAGAGCGCCATGGAAGACGTCTCCGCACTCCAGAGCACGGTAGTTCGCTATGCCCTGGGCACCATGGGCCTTGGACTGTGGGGGCTGGCGACGGGCAGGATGGGCAGATGGCTGTCCCCATTCAAAAACGCCGCGCTTCTGCGTTCAATCATCTTCGCCGCGGTGTTCATCGCCTTCGGAGGCTTCTGGCTGTCCATGGCAGCCTACAAGTACACCGATGCCTCCATCGCCACCATCCTCATGGCCACCGAACCGCTCTTCATCATCCCCCTCGCCGCCATCATCCTCAAGGATCGCATCTCTGCGCGCGCCATCGTGGGCGCCGCCGTGGCCGTCGTGGGGGTGGCCTTGATCATCCTGAGCGTGTCCGGGAGTTGACGCGCCTGTCCCTGGGGCTTTGCCCGGCCTATGAGCCGTCGGGAAAGAGGCTGCGGGAAACAGCCGGCTCGGGCCCTGGCGAGGGGCGCCAGACTCGTCGCGAGCCGGGTTCTGCTGGATATCGGGCGTTGAAGGCGTATTGGAATACGTCGAGGCCCACGATGTCCAGCAGGGCCCGGCGCAGCAGCGCATGGCGCACCGCATCGAGCCCGAGCTTTCCCGACGGCTCCTAGGAGCCGTCCCCCGGTGGACGTTGCTCCCAGGACGGCAGCTCTTCACCCAACCCGGCCACGAGCAGCCCGGCAGCTTCTGCGCCCAGCACCGAACGTGCCGCCATCAGGTATCGCTTCATCAACACTTCCCTGGCCGTCGCCGCATCCTGGGCTCCATAGGTTCCGGTTGTCTCCAGAAACCTTGTCTCCGCGTACTGACCTAGCCACTTGTCGTGCAGAGCCTCGATAAGGATGGTCTCGTCGGGAGCAAGGCTCCAGCGCTGCACGACCTTGTCCAGCCAGTCGTGGCTCAGGATACGCATCCTTCGCAGGTCCGCCAGGGTGAACCCCGGATCGTCCTTGCTACACCCAACCAGAGCCGCCGCGGGGCTCAGAACTCCCACGCCCGAGGCTGCTGAAATATCCGCAACGATGCCGGAGATTCGGGTGACATTGTCGTTCAGGCGAAGAAGCCACATGAACTGAAACAAGACGACCAGGAGAGCCGCCAGGGCGAGGCCTGTCGGTACGAGGCTCGCAATCTTGCCGGTCGTGCGTTGGGCGGATGGGGAAAT
Organism: Myxococcota bacterium; assembly: GCA_024276675.1. Taxonomy (GTDB): domain Bacteria; phylum Myxococcota_A; class UBA796; order UBA796; family JAFGLY01; genus JAJRWT01. The sequence continues at coordinate 27,420 of JAJRWT010000084.1, forward strand.
CTGATCATCCATCTGGTTCTGCACTGTCCTTGGAGATGCCCATCTTTGGGCTCTGCCGGGACTGACCAGGGCAGCAACCCTGAAGCCCCTGAAACCACCAACAGGCATGCTGGGGGGATGGCAGGGTTCGCGAAAGATCGAACCCCGCACTCCAGAGCCATTATAATCCCCTCCAGGCAGTCTGGCCGGCTTGCCCGCCTCTCATACATTCATGCACACCGCCCCCTACAGCCTGCCGGAGTGTCGTCCGGGCCCCCTCGGCGCCAGCCGGACATCCCCGGGCGATCCCCCCCGGAAGCCTGAAACATCGTTGTCATCATGGACCAGTTCACACCCCGGGAGATACCCCTCCTCCTGGCACTGACGCTTACCTGCTGCGCAGAGGAACCCGGGCAACCCCAGTACGCCCCCCAATGGGCCCAACAACGTGCCCAGCAACTGTTTCACCAGGCCGAAGAGGTCCATGCATTCTTCTCCACCGCGGACCAGGCCAGCCAGCTCTTCAAGCGGCACATGGACCCGCAAGCGCTGATGGATGTCCTGGATCCCGCCCCCGGTTCCCGAGTGGCCGACATCGGCGCCGGCATAGGCTACTTCACGTTCAGGATCGCACGGGCGGTGGGTCCCGACGGAAGGGTGTTCGCGTTGGACGTCCAGGAGACCGCCATAGAGGTGCTTCGACAGCGCATGTCCCGCAGGGATCTGAACCCCTTCGACAACGTAGAAGCCACGGTCAACTCCCCCTGGGAGACAGGCTTGCCTGCCGACTCCCTGGACCTGGCTCTCATGGCCCACCTTGACTTCTACATGCAGAAGTGGATGCAACCGGAATCCAAAGCGATGCTTCGCGACACCTTTTACACCCTCCGCCCCGGTGGTAGATTGGTGGTGGCCCAGTACCTTCGGCCGGGAGATGTCCTTGCCAACCTTCAGGCCAACTTCCAGGAGGCAGGTTTCGTCACGACCGGCAGACACCAGCCTGAAGAAAGCTCCTGGATATTTTCCTTTGTCAAACCGGTCGGGCCCCCCTCTCCAGCGGCGAGGCCACTCCTTGATCCCTTGGCCCCGGGAAAACAACGCACACGTTCGCCCTGATACGCCCCCCCGTGGGGCAGGCTTTCCAGCCTGCCAGTGGGGCAGGATACCCAAAAGGGCCGGCTTCCAGCGGGATGACCCCTTACCCCCCCGAAATAGTCGCCTGGGGCGACTTTCTGGGAGGGATGACCCCTTACCCCCGCCAAATAGTCGCCTGGGGCGACTTTCTGGGAGGGATGACCCCTTACCCCCGCCAAATAGTCGCCTGGGGCGACTTTCTGGGAGGGA
>JAJRWT010000085.1 GCA_024276675.1 Myxococcota bacterium
ACGTGTCTGCCGACCCCAGCGTGGCGGTGGAGGGCAGCGCCCTGCCCGCCCATGGCAGGCGACCGATCCTGGGAGACGTGGAGCGAGCGGTTTCGGCCCTGACCCGCTGTCCCTTGGAGTCGCTGCGAGGCCCCGGAACAGCCAGGGACCTTCTCATCGCCAGTGTGCGCAGCTTGCTGGACCTGGGCCTGCGCCAGACCGCCCGGCTCCTGGGCTGCTCCAACTCCACGGTGGCCCGGGCGCGGTCGGTGCCATCACAGCACGTGGACCTGGTGGCCAGGGTCCTGGGTGATAGGCGCTTCTCCCCCCTGGAGCGGCGCCCCCTCGTGGGCAGCCCTCCCTGGCAACGCTACCAACGTAGACAGACCATGGCCCACCGCTCCCTCGCCCGGAAGCTGGGCCTGGACGACGGCCCCCGGCCCTGGGTTTGAGGGGCTACCTACCCATGCCCCCGAAAGTGGAACACTTTCGGACCTATGCCCCCAAATGTGGAACACCTATGCCCCCGAAAGTGGAACACTTTCGGACCTATGCCCCCAAATGTGGAACACCTATGCCCCCGAAAGTGGAACACTGCGCTGTAGAGGAGCTGGCACTCCACGATGGAAAGTACCTTTTCGCGAATTGCGCGCTCCGCCCGGGGGCTGACGGGACTGAGAATGTTCCACTTTCAGGGGTATACTCACGGGACCGCGGCGTTTCCACAGCTCCCACGGTTGCAGGCAGCCCCACGGAGCCGGGGAGGCACGGCGGAGCCACTGGGCGGCTGCAAGAAAAACTCGGACGAGCGAATCATCCCAGGAACTCTTCGCTCCAAACCGGAGGACACTACACGCCAGCAAGGGCTCGTAGATCTTCTGGCAGTTCATCAACGAGGCGCGGATGATCCGTAGAATGTCCTTTCCAGTTTGCCCGGATCTGGGCTTTGAGCTTGTGGGGCCACTCGTCACAGACTCGCTTGCTCTCTCGCAACGCCTTCTTGCTCATGGGGCCCAGAGGGGTCACGGATTTCTGCGTGCCGTAGCCATGGCTCCGAGTCAATATACTACCAGTGTTCTTCTTGTTGTGTTTCACCCGGCAGCCTCCCCGTCAGCCTGTAGATCTGGTTGTTGAACTTGGACTGCCAGCCGTGATGGTGCAGCAGGCGCGTAATCTTATGCCAGCCGGACTGGCGAATTTCGTTTGCACTCCAGGCATTCAGGCACACACGCCACAGCCCCTTTTGCCAGTTGCTGTCAGAGTAGACGTATGTGGCGAAACCTGTATGGCCTACTTCCACGAACCAGTAACCCGCGATACGGATGGCAATAGTGTCGATCCGCTGGAATTGTTCAACCTCGTCAATGATTCCCACCTGCGCCCACCAGAAATTTTTCCGACCGGGTTCTGCACTCCACGACATGAAAGCGTTTTTCAGGTCGCGTTGTACCCTCCACCATCTGAACAGCCTCTTCACGTCGGGATGCACCTGGGACCAGGCGGTCCCACGTTGCTCCGCTGGCATGAAATCCTGGAGGAAGCTGATTATTTTCCCCAGCTCCGTCCCTTGCCTGACCCTTGCTGGCTCCCGGACATGGCTTGCCAGGGGCTCCAGCAAGGCATTCACTACACGCCCCGTGTTGCTTCCGTTGCTGTGTGTATCGAGAAAAGGGCGGAGCGTATCTCTGCTGTGCGACCACAGCCATGTGCTGACCGATACGTCCGTCAGCAAGTGAATCACGGCATTCGTGACAGGAGAACCGACTTGCAGGCGCAGATGGCCGATGGCGTCTGAGAGGGAGACGCCATCGAGCAATACACGTCTCGCCAGTTCGGGGGCGACGGGATCTGTGACAGAGAGAATCAATGGTCGCCGGTTCTTTGACCTGGGCGGCTTTACGTGGAACAGCGGGCGCAGGGAAGGGAAGTATTCCAACAAGACAGCGGCGCTTAAAGCCGGAAGCCTGGGGGTGAACCTATGCAGGTGTTGCAGAAGAGCTTCCAGCAAGCCGTCCCAGCGTTGTGGTTCATCGTGCAACCAGGGAACGATGGACCCGAGCCTTCTTGCCGTCTTGAAGTCCAGGTTTTCACGTTTCAAGGCATTCCAGATCTGTAGGGCGTAGCGACCCAGAAGTTCTTCGTCGTCGAGTCGTTCCATTGCACCCAGTAGCTTCAGTTTGCGAAACGTGTACCTGGCTTCTCGTGCGGCATCCAGAAGGTGCATCGGTTGGACGACAACACCGCCGGTCATTTGCTTGAACGGGTTCATGGGCAGTATTCATCCAAAGCTGCTTCCGCTGCCGCCTGGCAGGCCCTGGCCACGGCGGTACGAAGTCGCTGGGATCGAAGCAGAGGATCGGAGTCTATACGTATTGGAGCGCATTCAGATGACGGACGCTCACCACGGACGCAGGCATCAATCATGGGTTCGAGGGTGAGCAGGAGTTCATCCGTGGCGGCGTTGCCGGAGACCGTGGCGTCAAGGGCTACGAGGTTTAGAGCCATTCCCGAGAGATCTTCACCCACCAGTTCCACCTCGAACGTCACGGTGCGGTGGCGCTCGGAGGGAGACCTCCTTGAGTCAGGCAGGTCGGAGCATAGTGTCCTGGTGTCGCCGTCCATTTCTTCAAGGCAGTGGGCGATTTGACCTGCCGCTGCGGGCTGGAGCCTGCTCTCCAGGTAGGATGCAACGGGAACCTCCTCGCACTGGATGTTCTTTGCGACTTCGAGAGAGGCCTGGATCACGTTCTCTGCACGATCGGCGGCAAGGCTTCTGTTGTGGACGAAGCCTGCCACCAGGTCGGCGTGCCCTGTTACGAGGATTCTTCGTATCGCCTTCGGATTGCGAGGATCCAGCCTTTCACATCCTTCGTGGCAATGGGCATGTTCGAAGGCGATCAAGGCACAGGAATACGGGCCTATGAACATCTGCAGAAAGCCGGTGTCCCTTGGGATGGCCTCTCCGGGTTCGAAACCCAGTGCATCGTGTTCCACGGTCACCTGTGCGGTTACCAGGTCGACCTCGACACCCGAAAGTCCATCGAGCTTTTCGTTCAGTTCTCGGGCCAGGCGGAGCCGCATGGTGGTCAGGTCCGACACGTCGTTCACCAACTCCCGTACCTCCATCTTCTTGGCAGACACGTCGTTCACCAACTCCCGTACCTCCATCTTCTTGGCATGTTCCAGCATGAGCTGTTTGAGAGCGAAGACGATGGTCACCAGCAAGAAGACCATCATCAGGCCAGTAGAGAGATCCGAGTAGCTGATCCAGAAGCTATGACTTTTGGGGGGCATTACGACTATGCCAGTTCTTCAAACGTTTCGGACATGTCTTCCACGACGTGGTGCAGGCTGGATATTGCTGATTTGAGGTCCTTTGTGGCCTTGGCCATGGCCCTGTCGAACTCGACCCAGGTACGCTTTGTGGCATCGTTCATCTTTTTTGAGTATGCCTCCATGCCCTTGGTGAGGTCGGTGGTGGTCGAGCGCAGATCGGTTGTGACCAGTTCCCATGTTCGGGCAGCTTCCCGATCTCGGCTACTGAGCCGCTCACCGGTTTCGGAGAGATTTCGGGCTATGGATGAGAGTGCCGACGGAATGGCGGCCAACGACTCAATGGACCTTTCCAGGTTTTTGGAACTGCCATCGAGGTTTTCCGCCGTGGAGCCTATTCTGGTCATGAGCGATTCCGCCCGCTGGAAGGAGCCGTAGAGAAGCTCCTGTTTATCAACGGACTGGGAGATAGCCGTGGCCAAACGCTGGCCTTGCTCAGCTACCATCGCCTGGCCTTCCACGGCCTGTTTGAGTCCCTGGAGAGCCGTCACAACCTGTGGTCCGCTGGATGCAAGCACCTCTGCCGTGGATTGGAATGCGGCGATTGAGCCCTCCAGAGCGGATCGCAGCTCGCCGAGTCCCGCGGAAGCCCTGGCCAACTCTTCGGCTGCCGCCTGGTTCGTGGTGCTGGTTGTCTGCATGTGCCCCTGGAGGTTGGTGGATGTCCGGGCCAGAATGTTGGAAACGCCGGAAAAAGCAGCGGCCGCACGCTTGAGGGACTCAATGAGCCCACGAGTATTTTGCCTTTCGTGTTTGAGGTCCTCGGTGAGTCCGACCTGAACCTCCAGGCTCTGGTGCCACCTTGACAGTTGTTCCGAAAGTTCGTTTCGAACTCGCTCATGCCAATCCCGCAGGGCATCTATGGCAGATCTGAGCCCATGCAGGCTCTCCATTTGTTCACCCCATACCTCGCGTTGTGCAGAAAGCGCAGCCAGCACCCTGTCCGTGTGGGTGACCTGGGCGTGGAGGAGTTCCCGCGCACCCTCGCTGGCACCATCCAAAGCTCCAGCCGATGCACTCAGATTTGCCAGTGCTCCACTCATCTCGGCGACGGCGGCTCGCGCCTCGCCCACGGTGCTGCTCATGGCGGCTGCCGCTTCTTTTTGCGAGTCCATTCCCACGTGGAGTTGCCGTACCACGCTGCCCATGGATTCCCGGTACTCTTGGTTGGCTCCCACCATGGCGTCGATGCTTTCACCCAGAGCGTTGAAGTTGTCGCCGAAGTGGGTGCCCATCTGTTCGCTGAATTGCTCGACGATCTGGCCCACGCCCTCGCTCTGTGTCTGGGCAATGGTGTCTGCCATGTTTTGCATGGCCTCCACGAGGCCGCTGTTTTGTATGGTCCTCTCCATCACGTCGCCCAGATCGTGGTTCAACTGCCTGAGTTCGTCGTAGCCCCTTGCGCTGGTCTCTTGGATTTGGCCAAGGTTCTCTTGCTGTTTTTGAATACGCCAGTTCTGTTCCACCGCCGTCTTCAGGAGTTTTTCCGTGAGACCTGCCAGTCGCTCCAGGATGGCCAGTGAGCGTTCAGCACGGATTTCGGCGGAAGCTGCCGCATCTTGTTGGAACCGAAGCAGTTTGCCCAGGCGGGATTGGGGGGTCGTACGGTCAACTATGGAGTCCAACCATCGTATGAGTTCCAGTCGCTGTTCTTCGAAGCTGTTTTCAAAGCTCACCAGAAGCAAAGTTGCTAATCCGCTTAGGACAAGACCGGCGATGGATGTCCCGAATGCTCCTTTCAGGCCCCCAACCAATTTACTGATGCCCTGGACCAGCTCCTGTGTGTCGCTTACCTCCAGGTCGAGGCCGCTCAGGCCGTAGACGATGCCCAGGAAAGTGCCCAGGATGCCGAGAGCCGTGAACAAACCTGGAAACGAATCCGCGTATGCACATTCCGGTGGCGCGAGAGCTTCACTGCCCAGGAACTCGCCCGACTGGATATCGTTGGTTATTCTTCCACCTTCAACCCGGGTCTGCTCCCACCATTCATGGAATGGCTTTTCGAGCCAGTCCGTCTTGCCCACTTCGTCTTTCATGGCCTTGCGCCTGGCAACGGGGTCCATACCATCATTGATTGCCTTCAGGCTCTCAACGGTGCTGGCTATCTGTTTTTTACGCTTGTTCCAGGCCCACAATCGAAAAATGAAAAAGAACACCATGAGCAACATAACCAAATACACAACTCTCGCGAACTGCGGCGTCCCGAGGTAGGCACTGTAAATGTACTCAAGCATCCCCGGCAGCATCCTCGTCTCCTTCCATCAGGATCCTCTCCAACTCCCTGCGCACGTCCAGCTTGCTGGTGGGGACCACCACGTCTTCCGCAAGGGCTCGTTTTTCGTTCAGCAGGACATGGAGCGATTGCTCGATGGACACGCGGTTCGGGTGTAGCATGGTGGGCAGGTAGACCCTGACCGGAAGCTTCTGCCCGATTCTATGTGCCCTGTCGGTGGCCTGGGCTTCAGTGGCCGGATTCCAGTGCCGCGTGAAATGGATGACGTGGTTCGCCCCTGTCAAGTTGAGCCCAACACCGGCCGCCTTGGGACCCAGCACCAGCACCTGGAAACCTTCCGCCCGGTTGAAACGCTCCACGATGAAGAGCCGATACCCGGCCTCCACCGTGCCGTTGATATAGTCTACGGCCAGATCGAAGTTGTCTTCCACCAGCTCCATGATTCTTTTCTGGATACTGTGTCTGTCGGCAAAGACCAGGACTTTTTGTCCCCGTGCCTGGATGTCACGCAGTGTGTTCAGCAGCCAGGCCAACTTTGGGTGCAAGAGGGGAACGTCATCGGCCAGACTTTCCGGCTGGTTGCAGACTGCGAATAGCCGGTGCAGCGTGCCAAACGCCGACCCTCGGCCCGGTTTTCTGTCACGCAACACCGAGTCGTACAGCTCTGCCTGCCAACTTGCCATGGTCACGTTGACAGGTTCGTTGTCTCCCACCTTGGGAGGAAGGTGAGATGCTACGCTTTCTTTCATGCGCCGCAGCAGGCGAGGGGCGATTTTCCGACGCAATGAGTTGAGCGACGCTTCGTCGTCGACACGAACCTTTTTCTTGAAGTTCTTCAGATCGTGCAGGAATCCAGGGCATAACCAGTCGAACTGGGACCACAGGTCCACCAGGCTGTTCTGGACGGGGGTGCCCGTCAGCGCCAGCCTGCGGGTTGCGTCCATTGCCAACACCGCGTGGGTTGTCCTGGCCCGGGGATTGCGGATCTGGTGACTCTCGTCGAGAACCATAAGGCGCCACCGCACCTTTCCCAATACCAGTTGTCGCGTCCGCAGGGTTTCATATGAAAGCAGTACGATATCGTAATGCTCCAGTGCGCTGGCATTGGTTCGTCTCAAAGGGGGTGTGTACTTCAGGATGCGTCCAAAGTTGTTCGGAAAGAACTTCCTTGCCTCCATACACCAGTTTTCAAGGAGGGAAAGGGGCGCGACAACCAGGGAGGGCCGCAGCTTCCCTTTTTGCTCCAGCAGCGCCATCAGGCTGAGTACCTGGAGGGTTTTGCCAAGGCCCATGTCGTCGGCCAGGAGCCCATGATCCAGTGCATCGTCCGATAGGGCCGCGTGACCTGCCAGCCACTCCCAGCCCTCAACCTGGTGGGGCATGAGACGGAATTCTGGTGACAGTCCCGGTGGATGGTTTCCCAGGGCGATAGTCACGGCGCGGCCATCTTGATTGATGGTGTAGGTTTCCTCTTCCAGGTTCAGGGCGGGGACCAGCTCACCCTTGATTGTGGCCTTTTCTCGCTCAACTTGTTTGCTGAAGGACTCGGCCAGGGTGGGTGATGGAACCCGTACCCAGAAGTCGTTGTAGCGGACATAGGATTTCCCCCTGCGCGCCGCTTCCAGGAGTGTTTCTGCCAGTTCCTTCTTTTCCCGTGTAGTCAGTGGGGGAGGTCCAGAGCTTTCCTCGCTCTTGAGGTGGATCCTGGTATGGGTTCGCCCGTCAGTCCCCAGCACCTGAGATCTGCTCACCCGGTAGACCAGAGCCCGCACTCCGATGACCCTGTCGCTATACTGGGAAAGGTCGAAAAGTTCCGGAGGGAAGACGGTATCCGGAGCGTCGCGGAGATGGGGTTGCATTTTCTTGTAGTTGAGCAGCGCGTGGTGTGCGTACGCGGCGGCGCGGCGCCCTCGCTTTGTCAGGGCGATTCGTTGGGTTCTCCTATCGCCGTTGGAATCGACCCATCTCGCGGTGGGATCCCTGCCTGCTCGCGGGTTGTAGCCGCGTAGGGCCTGGTTGAAGGCCACTTCGTCTTTCACGTCGTCGGTGCTGAAGCTCACCTTCAGCTCGTCCTCGTCTGCCGACTTTTCGATTCTTGGCTGCAGTTTGTCCAAGACGATGATGTCCATCCGGTCCAGGTATGCATCCAGGTTGGCGCCATGTTTTACGAGGAGTTTCTTGTTGGTGGCCCACCAGAGCATCCGGTCTCGAGTCCAGTCACTGTCGGATTGGCCTGGTTTGCGTCCGGGAGGACCAACCTCCAGGCTGTCCAGTGCGCGTGAAAGAGCAAGCGGCATGACCTGTGGTTCACGATGTTCGACCCACCAGAAGGGCCCACGACGGTGGACTCCGGCCGGCAGTGATGCCGTGATGGAAAAGCCCTGGGCAACTCGTGCCAGTAATTGGCCCCTGCTTTTTACCGTTACATAGGGCGTTGCGATGGTAGCGCCTTCATCGAAGAGCGCCAGCAAGTCCTGGACCGTTTCTTCCAGTAGCTCTGAAGGAGGCTCATCGCCCATGGCAGTGGGAACCACCCAGTCTGGAAGACCTTCGCCAGGCAGGGGCGGGGGCAGAGCGTCACGGATACGGCGCAAGACAGCAGGATGGGGAGGAGGCAGAGGAGCCCAGCCCTCTGCTAGGATTTCCAGCAAGATCAAACCTCCTGGATTTGAGGACGACAGTGTAGAGCAAAGCTGTTCCAAGATCCAGAGGCGCGGCCACGGCATCACCGCAGTACACAGTGAAATGCTCCAGGGCCGGACGCGAAAGCGGCCTATTGCTGCATTTGGAACCGGCGGACACTCATTCGTGAGTGATTATCTACACCCTGGCCCACATGACCCTGACAAATGGCGCTGGCAAACAATAGGCCCCTTCCGCGCTCCGGTCCATGATCCCTTCCGGCTTCACGCCTACGTGTCTGCCGACCCCAGCGTGGCGGTGGAGGGCAGTGCCCTGCCCGCCCATGGCAGGCGACCGATCCTGGGAGACGTGGAGCGAGCGGTTTCGGCCCTGACCCGCTGTCCCTTGGAGGCGCTGCGAGGCCCGGAACAGCCAGGGACCTTCTCATCGCCAGTGTGCGCAGCTTGCTGGACCTGGGCCTGGACGACGGCCCCCGGCCCTGGGTTTGAGGGTCTACCTACCCATGCCCCCGAAAGTGGAACACTTTCGGACCTATGCCCCCAAATGTGGAACACCTATGCCCCCGAAAGTGGAACACTTTCGGACCTATGCCCGCATATGTGGAACACCTATGCCCCCGAAAGTGGAACACTGCGCTGTAGAGGAGCTGGCACTCCACGATGGAAAGTACCTTTTCGCGAATTGCGCACTCCGCCGGGGGGCCGACGGGACTGAGAATGTTCCACTTTCAGGGGCATACTCACGGGACCGCGGCGTTTCCACAGCTCCCGCAGCACCTCTGCTGGTGAATCAAAGTACCGGATCAAGGAGCCATGGGCAGGGCGCCATAATACGCTGCACGGCGGAAAGTGATACACGAGGCCCCGGAAAGGAGATTCCAATGAAGCGACCCAACATGCTGCGCCGCGCACTGGCTCCCCTGGACCGCCTGCCCGCGTTTGCCCGCCCCTGGGCGCGTTCCCGGGCTCTGGGACGCACTGTGCCATTCGTGGGTACCGCAGGTATTCGTTGCCAGTCCCTGGACGACGACGGTGGCATCTTCACCATTCCCAACCACCCGAAGGTCCGCAACCACATCAAGGGAGTGCATGCGGCCGCCGCCGCCCTGTTGGCCGAGACCGCCTCGGGCCTGGCCTTCGGCTGGCATCTGCCCGACGACAAGCTCCCCCTGCTCAAGTCCATGAACATCCGCTACACCCGCCGATCGAAGGGTGGCCTGCGGGCCGAAGCCAGGTTGAGCCCGGCACAAATCCGACAGATGCATTCCGAGCCCAGGGGAGCGGTGGACGTGGCCGTCACGGTCAGCGACCAGGATGGGCAGGAACCACTGCAATGCACCATGACCTGGGCGTGGATCCCCAGGAAGAGCTGAAATCCACACGAGCCGTCGGAAAAAAGGCTGTCGGCTCCATCGCGTGATGGCCGGCGCGAAGCCTCCGCCATGGGCGGCAGGTGACCGGCATGGAGGCCTACACCCGGGTGCCCAGGAACAGCGCCAGGGCCAGCAGGACCAACAGCAGCACCAGGAGCAGCCAGGTTCGTCTTCGCTGGAGGAACGGATCCTCGTGAGGAACATGGCGCTTGAACACATCCAGCATGTCGCCGCGCTTGTGGCGGGCGTTGGCGGGCAGGGCCGGGGTCCAACTGAACACGGTGCCCTGGTCCCGCCGCACCTTCAATTCGTGGTTGATGGCCCAGCCGCCGGCCTCCAAAACCCGGCTCAGGTCCCTACGCCCCAGCTTGATGAAGGCCACGATGACCGTGGGAACCAACGCCAGAGCCAGGAGGGTGGTGATGGTCACCAGCAACTGGAACAGGTTGATGGAGACCAGGGTGTTGGCGATGTAGGCCAGCGACGAACTCAGCGCCGCCACGGCTATTCCCCCTCCCACCAGCAGGTCGCGGGTTCCCGCGGCCGAGACGGCGGGTGCCGGCTCCGCGGCCGATGACGTGGGGATTTCCTCCAGCGACGAGGCGGTCCTGGCCAGGCTTTCTTCGACGGTTTTTTCAAGCTGCTGGTTGCGAGTCGCGGAGAGCTTTTCGCCGAAGCGGGTCAGGAGCCCGCCGATGCCGGAAAAGACACTGCGCACGGCCTCGGTCACGCTGATGGGGTTTTCCGCTATGTCTACGACAACGGCGCTCCGCACCCGACCGTCGGTGCAGACGAAGACGCCCCTCTTCCCCACGTAGAGGGAACCACGCACGGGCGATGTCACCGCCACCGCCACATGGAAACCGCCCTTGTCGGTGGGGCCGCCCACCCGCACGTAGAGCAGGAAGATCATGGACGCGGCCGCCAGTTTCTTGTGCTCCGCCAGGTTTGAGACGGACAGGCACAGGCTGAAGCGCCTGCCGTCCATCACCAGCGTGCCCATCTCCAGCAGTGATCGCCGGCCTGGGTCGTAGAAAGCCGTGAAACTCACAAAACAGTTCACCAGGTCCAACAGGAATCTCTGGTACAGGATCAGCTTTTCCACCGCCTTGATCTTCAGAAGTTCGTCGCCCACCTCTTTGTCGGCGGCCAGCAGATCCCGCAGCCGGGTTTCGAGGGAGGGATCGCTGGTGTACAACTCCAGCCGGTCCTGGGGAATCTCGTGAACGGTGGTTTCCGGCTTCTGGTTCAGCCATTGCTCATGGGGGACCAGGCGATCCCTGGCCTTGACCCATTCCCATCTCGTGAAAGAGCGTTCCTCGTGGCCATCCTGAGCAATGGCCAGGCGATGGAAGGTGAGCAGGGCATCTCTGAAGTAGGGGTTCAACCAGCCGGAGAGGTCCAGTTTGCCGTCGGTGCGTGGCCGGGCCACTGGTATTTCTTCTAGGAATGCCGCCAGCTCCTGGGCATTCCTGGTGGCCAGGCCTTCGGGCAGCTCCTTGCCAAGACCCGGCTGCTCCACCACCCGATTGTCGAAGCACGAGAGCTGGCACAGATCGAAATAGGCGTCCACCTTGGCCCTGATGGCCGAGAGGGCATCCCATGCCTGCTCCGTGAGATCACCAAGGGGCATCACGGAACCGGGCGCCCCGTGAAGGGACGGACCTGCCCTGGCTCTCCATTCCAGGAGCGCCCTGGCCTGGGAGAGAAAGCTCTCCAGGTGAGCCTCGGTGACGCCGGGCCTTCCACTGGCATCGTCCTGGAAGCCCGTCGTGGCGCCAATGTCTTCGATGAACAGGGCCAGCGCGGGAGTATCGGCAACACCCGCCGGGATGACGCCATCCCCGTTGGTGGCGGCAGCGGCCATGATCATGGCCCTGTCCCTCACCTGCTCCAGGTGAATGGCTCCATGGTCGGCGGCGCCCAGGTTGACCAGGATCCGACGGGCCGCGGCGTGGATCTGCCGCCCCTCGTCGTGGGAGCGGTCGATGGCTGCCAGGCGCAGCGGCGCATCGTGCTTGCCGACGTCGCTCCGATCCGTGAGCATGTCCAGCATCCACCGACAGGCGCGCTTGACCTCGTCGGGGCCTATTCGCCCGTTGGCATCGTCGTCCAGGAAACTGCGGAGAGCGAGGTCGCAGTTGAGACCGTCCACGGGTGCGCTGTTGGCGACCCAGCGGGCTTCGTCCAGGGACTGGACATGTTCCAGGTCAGCGGCGCTCTCCAACAGAAGCTGGGGAAAACCACCCAGCCGCCGAAAAACCATCTGCTCCTTTTCCTGGGCCTTTTCCAATCATGACTCCAACGAACGGCCGGTGGCAGCCGGCTGAAGATGCTCGAAGTGGAGCAAGCGCAACGCTGCCCCAGGTGCTCCAGGGTATTACATCGACGGGAAGACACAAGACCGAAACTCGAGGACCGGCATTCCATGTCCCACGATCACTCCTTCCAGCCATTGCTGTTGATAATGGGCCTGGCCTTCCTGGTGCCAATTCTGGTGTCGCGACTGCGATGGCTCCCCTTCCCTCCCGTGGTGATTGTGCTGGTCTGCGGCATCATCCTGGGAGACAGCGGACTGGGCTGGGTCCAGTCCGACGAGATCCTCGGCTTCCTCTCGCTGTTCGGCTTCGTCTACCTGATGTTCCTCTCGGGCATGGAGATCGACTTCCGGCGCTTGCAGAACCAGGCTCGCAGACCATCGCGGGGCCGCATCCCCGACAACGACCTCGCTCGCTCCGTGATGCTGTTCCTCCTCACACTGGCCGGCTCCGGGTTGGTGGCCTGGATCATGGTGGCAATGGACATCACGGAGCGTAGATCCCTGCCCCTGCTGACCCTGATTTTCTGCACCACGTCCGTTGGCCTGGTGATGCCGGTGCTCAAGGAGGGCGACCGCAGCTCCGGGCGCCTGGGGCAGATCATCCTGCTCTCCGCCGTCATGGCCGACATCCTCACCATCATCGCCCTGAGCGTCGTGTTGATCCTCATGACCAGGGGTTTTTCCTGGGATCTGGCCATCGTGGGGGTTTTCGGGTTTTTCCTGCTGGCTTCCATGAAGGTGGGCGATATTCTCTCCCAGAAACGGATCCTGGGAAGCATCATGGAGAGCATCTCCATGGTTTCACCTCACATGAAGGTCAGGGGGGCCCTGCTCCTGCTGCTGGTGTTCGTCGGTCTCACCGAGGCCATCGGCCTGGAAGTGATCCTGGGCGCCTTCCTGGCGGGAGCCTTCGTGTCCCTCTTCACCTCCGAGGAACACGCCCTGCTGATCCACGAGCTGGAGGTGCTGGGCTACGGGTTCTTCATTCCCATCTTCTTCGTGATGGTAGGTGTCACCTTCGACGCATCGGTGCTCAGCGGCGGCTGGCACACGGTCTTGTTCCTGGTGGTCCTGGTGGGTGGAGCCTACATGGTGAAGCTCGTACCCAGCATGCTGCTGTTCACCGGGATCCTGGGGGCAAGGCGAGCGGTGGCAGCGGGCATGCTGCTCTCTTCGAGGCTCTCGCTCATCATCGCAATAGCGGCAATCGGGCAGAAGCTGGGCCTGATATCCAGCGAGCTGGAATCCGCCATCATTCTCCTGGCGCTGTTCACCTGCATCATCTCGCCCGCGGCCTTTCAACGCCTGGCAAGGCGAGACGAGCCCCGGTCATCCAAGGTGGTGATAGCGGGCGCCGGAAGGTTCGGCAGAGAACTGGCCCGTCGCCTGCTGGCGCAAGAAACGCCCGTCACCGTGCTGGACAAGGATCCAGCCCTGCTGAAGCGCCTTCCCAACGGCGCCCGGACCGTCGAATGCTCCCCCACCGACCCTTCCATCGTGGAGAGAGCCGCCATCGAAGCCAACGACATCTTCGTGGCGCTCACCAGCAGCGATGAGCGAAATCTCCGGGCATGTCTGCTGGCGCGGGACCTGGGAGCCGTGCAGCGAATCATCGCAAGGTGCAACCGGCCCCGCAACTCCATCCGCCTCTCTCGCAACGGCATAGTGCCCGTGGACCTCGTTGGCACCATGGTCACCGCGCTGGAAAACCTCGTGCAGAGGCCGGGGCTGGCCCATCTGGTGGCGCGGGGCACGGCGGAGCGCAGTGTGTACGAGGTCAAGGTGGACCAGGTTCCAGAGGACTACCAGAGGATCAAGGACTTCGCCGCCCTGGCGGGAACCACCTTCATCTGCGTCAGGCGCAGCCAGGAGATGATCGTGCCCCGCGGCAACACCGAGCTTCGCCGCGGGGACCACCTGTTGGCCTTCGGTCCCCGGGAAGACCGCCGAACACTGCGGCATATACTCGGCCCATAGCTCCCCCCCGGGGCTTGCCATTCAGCCCGCACAAGGGGGCGCTGCCGGCTGGCGCAACGCCACCCCGCAACGGCGAGGCTCCCACGGTGCCAGCCCCGCAGTCCTCGCCCGCGACAGCTCGCCATGGGATAGTATCAGTTCATCGAGCCACCCTCATCCAAGCAAGGACCCACCGTGGAGTTGAAGAAGCTGGCCCGTCTCGTCAAGATCACGCTGGCCGTCAACGTACTGCTGGTGCTGGTGAACGTCTGCATGTTCTACGCCATGTTGGTGTTCGTGGTCGCCGAACCTTCCCAGGTGATGGGCGTCGCCAGCACTCCGGAACCCGCCGAGGTCATGGTCGAGGTGGACACGCGCAAGGAGCTGCAGGACTTCTTCGACCGCACCACGGACCTTCTGGACAGGACAGCCCGCAAGCACAGCGCCAACCCCGCGGAATTCGTACCCACCGCCCAGGAAGTCGCGGAGGCCGTCGACACCCTGACCATACACTCCGACGAGAGCCAGGAGGTGCTGCAAAAACTCCGCGAGGGCTACGACTACTTCGACCTCACCTGGCCCATCGTCATGCCCCGTCGTTGACCTCCGCACCGGCGAGCAACCAACAGGCCAACAGGCCAACAGGCCAACAGGACCAGCAACTTGCCAGCACCATCCGGCCACGGAAGCATTGCAGAGAACAGGATCCGCGGGCCCCTGCCGGTGGCTGCTGGCCTGTTCCTCTACGCCCTGGCCATCATCCTGACCACGGGCTCATGGGATCTCCTCACGAGCAACGGCGCGGACCAGATCATCGGCATGCCCACCCGGGATATCTTCGACCATGTCTGGCTTCAGCACTGGCTTACGCAGGTCCTCGTACACGGTGGTTCATGGTTTGAAACCGCCCGGATTGGCTGGCCGGAAGGTGGCTCCATCATCCACCCCGACCCGCTGGGTTTCCTGCTACGGCTACCCTTCGCGTTGCTGCTGGGGCAGGCCCGCGCCTGGGACATCATGCTGCTGCTGCAGCTCTGGCTGGCAGCCGCCTCGATGTGGTTGCTGGCCAGCTATGTTTCCTCCTCGCTTTCAGCGGGCTGGGCCGCGGGCATGGTGTTGGGGCTCTCGCCGTACCTGCTGGGCCAGTCCATGGCAGGCGAAACCGAGACGTTGTCGGTATTTCCGCTGGTTCTCGCCATCTACGCCCTTGAACGTACCACCAGGGAATCCAACAGGCGATGGGCCATCGCCGCTGGGGCGCTCGGTGCCCTGACAGCCCTGGCGAGCTGGTACCACGGGGCCTTCTGGGCCATCTACGCCCTGGCCTGGGCGCTGCTTCGCTGCCGCAGCCGGTTGGCCATCTGGGTTGGCGTCACCGCGTTGGGGCTGGTGGCCGCTCCGGCCGGGCTCTATGCCACGGCCCTGGCGGATCCGGCCAACCTGTTTCGGGGCCCGGACATGCTCACCTACATGTCCGAAATCCCGCAGAAGCTCACGGCCATCTCCGCCGACCCCGCGGGTTGGACGGGCTTGTTTCCGGAATTGACGGAGCGAGCGGGGCACATCCACTCCCAGTACCTGGGCGCCCTGCTGCTGCTGATGGCCGTCTTCGGTGCCCTGTTGAAAGACACAAACTCCGACGCTGCCTCGCTGCCACCCTCTCGTGGCGGCGGCGCATCGCGATCCTGGTGGGCGGGTGTCACCATCTTCTCGATGCTGCTTTCCATAGGCCCCTTCCTGCACATCGGCGGCAACGTGGTTGAACTGGGCGATTCGCCGCTACCCATGCCCTACACTCTCCTGGCCCACATCCCCCTGCTGGGGCTCATGCGCATTCCCCACCGATGGATCCTCCTGGCAGACATCGGGGCATGCGTGCTCCTGGCCCGCTGCCTCGTGGTGTTGACCCGAACCCCCAGCAACTCTCCCGGCACCCTGCCCACGGCCGGACGGGGCCTGTTGGCCGCCCTGGCCGTGGCGCTCATCCACGTTGCGGATATCCAGCTTTTCGCCGGCATCCCGCTGGGGCAGAGGATCTCGCTGGAGCCTCCGGAAATAATGGGCCAGCTTCCCGGCAAGGGCGCAGTACTGGATCTGCCGCCCCGCCTCTTCGGCGACGACGCCCGTGGCCGCTACCTGCTGTGGCAGACCGCCCATGGCCGCCCAATCCCCTATTCTCTGCTCATGACCGGGATCTCACGATCCCTGGCATCCGAACCCCTGATAGCGGCCTTGGCCTCCATGGATCGCCGCGACCCCATCTCGCGGGACCCGGCCGAAGCCCTCCAGATGGACCGGGGAACCCTCTCCGCCACGGTGGCCGCATACAAGGCCGATCCCTCCCTCGTCAACAAGCTGGGCGATCGCGAGTCCGCCCTGCTGGCCCTGGGCATAGACAGCGTCGTGCTCCACAGGCAGCTCCTGGAAGACCACGACGCCGCCAACATCCTGCAACTGCTCACCAGGGTCCTGGGCCTGCCTGACCAGCAGGTGGGCGAGGACCTGGCCTGGCACCTGGAGCCATGATGGCCCTGGTCCACATCTCCCCGCCCCTGTCCCGGGACGTCGGGCGAGACGACCCGCCCCGCAAGGCGCAGGTGGGCTGTTCGTATTACCCTTGAATCGAGAGCTTGCCCCACTCCGCCGCTCCGGGGGAATCACCCTTGTCTTCATCCAGGTTGCTTCGTATCGCCACCACGGGCCTCGCTCTGGGCCTGCCCCTCTCGGCGCGCTCCGACACCGACCAGATGCGCCTGCTGTTCGTGCTGCGCGACAACACCGTCCACCGTGTCTCCTCGCCACAGATCCTCCTGGACATGCCCGGCGCCGAACCCATCCCGTTGAGCGACGACGGCAGCGTCGCCGACGATGAACCCGGTGACTCGGTCTATTACGCAGAGATCCACATACGTCGCGTCCCCGAGCTGGGTTTCACCCTGGCGGACGCCTCCGACGGCAGCGTGCTGGGGCAGCGTACCCTGTTCCTTCCAGCAGCGGGCGAGGCGCGCATCGAAATGCACACCGACGAAGGCGACCCTGCCTTCTACCTGGACGATGAAGGGGGCGTCAGCACAACGGGTAGCGGTTCCGCTCCGGCCACCGTCGGCACCAGCTCCGCCTCGCCCCCCGACAGGCTTGCCTGGGTCATCTGGTTCGCCACCCTGTCGGCACTTCTGTCACTGGCCTGGCTGCGCGTGAAACTGGGCAGGATCTACCACCGGGATCTGCTGCCCACCTGGCGCCGCCTGGACACCTGGCTGCAAGGGGAACTGGGCCGGACACCTCGTGAACCCGCCCATCCGCCCCGCTCTCGACAGCACAACCACGACCACTAGCCGCCAGCCCATGCTCCGCCGCACCTTGCCTGGCACCCTGCTGGTCTTCCTGCACGCATGGGTGCTGCTCTGGTGGATCAGCGCGGACCAGCGCTCGGCGTCGGGCCTGTACCCGGAACACATCTGGCCCCTGGTGGACGCCATACAGGCATCACTTCCCTACTGTCCGGCGGCCACGCCGGCCCAGGGATGGGTGGAGACGCCGGGGCTGCTGCCATGGCTGGGCGCCCTGGCTCATGGGCTTGGCCAGGGCAACTCCGACTCGCCCCTGTACCTGGTGGCGGCCATGGCGCTCCTGGCTCAAGCTCTCACCGGGAGCCTGGCGCGGCGCCTGGGGGGCGACTGGTCCGCGCTTGCCGCCATGGCCATCTTCCCGCTGGTCCCCGCCATCGCGCTGGTGGAACGGCACTGGGGAGTCCTGGGACCAGGCCTGCTCCTGCTCCCCGGCGCCGGGCTCCTGGCCCTGTCATCCAAGGGCTTCACGCGCCCAGGGCCCAGCCTGGGATTTCTGCTTGTCGCCCTCCTGGGAGCAGCCTTCTCCTCGCGCCTGACCTTCAACATCTTGATCCTGCTGGCCCTGGCAGGCTGGGCGGCAGGCTGCGTGATGGGGCCTCTTCTGCGGGGTCGGCACCTGGACGGTTCCCCGGCGAATCGCTGGAGGGTACTGGCGGGCGCCACGACGCTGGCCATCTGCGTGGGTGTCGCCGCCACGAGCTGGTACTGGGCCACCGGCACCTGGGACCGCGCCCTCGACTACTACACCGCCGAGGTTTCCCTGCGGGGCCTGCCATATCCCTGGTGGCACCCGCGTGCGCTCCTCGCCTACCCGCTCCACATGTTCTGGCGCGGTCTCACACCCTGGCTGGCCATCCCCCTCCTGCCGCTGCTGGTGGCCTGGCTGCTGTGCGGCAAGGCCCGGCTCGAACTGCTCTTTGCGCTGGGTCTCCCCCTGTCGACCCTCTCGCTGCTGGCCAAGAAGAACTACTACTACCCCTGGTTCCTGCTGCCGCTGCTGCCGCTGCTGGCGGGAATGGGCTTCCAGGCCATGCGATCCCAGGGGCGTGCGACCCGTTGGCCGGCGGCCCTGTGGCTGGCGTTGATTGTCTGTGTCGGAAGCCTACAACTCGCTCAACGAACCCTTCCCTGGGTCTTCGCCGGGACCGAAGTGGGCAGGCTCCAATGGCAGGGGGCGGATTCCCACATGGGTGGGACCATGCAGGACTCCGACGGGGACATGGTCCTGGCTCCCTTTCCCGGTGACTGTCTGACCCGGCACCTCCCCTCCTTGATCCGGCAAGCGCTTTCCGGAGGGTACTGCGAGAGGGGCTGCACGCTGGCCATCCTGAAGGAGGGCGACCTCAGGGTGGACATCCCGGAGCTGGCCCTCAGGCTGGCGGGAGAAGAACCATGCCTGGCACTGACGGATGGGGCATCCCGGAACACCGATGTGCTCATGTGGCTGGCCAGGAACGGCCCGGACGGCCACGACTCCCACGGCGCAGCGTCACTTGTCGGCCCCCACCCGTTCAGCACCATCCGCCGGAGCGACGTCTGTGGAGTGAGCGTGGAGCTGGCACTGCGCGGGGGAGACTGAAAAACCGCCGTAGTCCATGCCAGGGGTAGCGGCCCCGGCAGCGGCCGCGACGCGCACCGGCACCGGCGCCGCAGCCCATCGCTCATGTTTCCCCCTGGGCTCCCCACAGGGGCTTGGCCACAGGACAGGGAGCGCGCTACGTAGGCAGTTCCACGGAAACAGGAGCAAGCCATGCAGAAAGCTGTCATCAAAGCTCTCCCTTCCCCAGCGCACCAGGTCACCAGGATCGTGACCGCGGCCAGCCTCTTCGATGGCCACGACGCCTCCATCAACCTCATCCGCCGCATCCTCCAGTCATCGGGCGCCGAGGTCATCCACCTGGGGCACAACCGCTCGGTACGCGATATCGTCGACGCCGCAATCCAGGAAGACGCCCACGCCATCAGCGCCAGCAGCTACCAGGGCGGTCACATGGAGTTCTTCAAATACATGAAAGACATGCTCCATGAACGGGGAGCGGGGCACATAAAGATCTTCGGCGGCGGCGGCGGCGTCATAGTTCCCGACGAAATACGCGAGCTGCACGCCTACGGCATCGAGCGCATCTACAGCCCGGAAGACGGCCGCCGGATGGGCCTGCAGGGCATCATCGATGATCTCCTCTCGCGATGCCAGGCCAACATCCACGGCAATGGCGGCCTGGACCCCCAGCTCCTGGCCAGTGGTCACACCATGACGGTGGCGCGCATGCTCACACTGGCGGAACTCCAGGCAGACGAGCCCGCCGCCATCCCCGCCAGAATGGCCAGAGCCGTGGAGCAAGGCGCCACTGCCAGCGATGCCACGGTCATTGGCCTCACCGGCACCGGCGGGGCCGGCAAGTCGTCCTTGAGCGACGAGATCGTGCGCCGCTACCTGGCGGACAACCCGCAGCACAGGGTGGCGATCCTGGCGGTGGACCCGTCCCGCAAGCGCACGGGCGGCGCCCTCCTGGGCGACCGCATCCGCGTGAACTCCCTGGCCAACCCGCGCTGCTTCATGCGCTCCTTCGCCACCAGGGGCCGCAAGGGTGAACTCTCGGAAGCCGTCCAGTCGGGCATCGACATCTGCAAGGCGGCGGGCTTCAGCCTGGTGTTGGTGGAAACCTCGGGCATCGGCCAGGGCGACTCCGACATCGTGGACGTGGTGGACCTCTCCCTCTACGTCATGACCCCCGAATACGGCGCCTCCAGCCAACTGGAAAAGATCGACATGTTGGACTTCGCCGACGCCGTGGTGCTCAACAAGTTCGAACGTCGGGGCGGCGAGGACGCCCTGCGCGACGTCCGCAAGCAGTTCAGGCGCAACCGCATGCTCTTCGACCTCCCGGACCAACAGCTTCCCATCTTCGCCACCGTGGCCAGCCGTTTCCAGGATCCTGGGGTGAACGCCCTGTATCACTTCCTGCTGGGCAAGCTCCGCCGCCCCTTCACCGGCACATCCCTGGTGGAGGATCCGGGGCACAGGGTCACGCCGCCGGTCCACGGTATCATCCCCCCCAGCAGGGAGCGCTACCTTGGCGAGATCGCCGAAACCGTCCGGGCCTACCACGCCTGGGCCGGGGAACAGGCGCGCCTGGCCAACGCCGTGCAAGCCCTGGAGATCTCCATGGAACAGTTGGATGACCACCAGACCAGGCAGCAGCTCGGCCAGCGCCGCGACAGCCTGGAGGCGGCCATGGATGACAGAGCCCGGGAATGGCTCCGCAAGTGGCCCCGGATCCAGGCCACCTACTCCGGCGACACCTTCACGTACCGGGTGAGGGATCGCGAGATCAGCCAGCCCCTGTTCCAGGAAAGCCTGTCGCACTCACGGATTCCTCGCGTCGCCCTCCCCCGCTTCGACTCCCGTGGGCAACTGCTGCGCTGGGGTCTGCTGGAAAACCTCCCCGGCCATTTCCCCTATACCGCGGGGGTGTTCCCCCTCAAGCGCAGCTTCGAAGACCCAAAGCGCATGTTTGCCGGCGAGGGGGGCCCGGCACGCACCAACGCCAGGTTCCACTACCTCTGCGCCGCCGAAAAGGCCAAGCGCCTCTCCACGGCCTTCGACAGTGCCACCCTGTACGGCCAGGATCCCGACGAACGCCCCGACATCTGGGGCAAGATCGGCGAAAGCGGCGTGTCCGTGCCCCATCTCGACGACATGAAGATCCTCTACTCCGGTTTCGACCTCTGCGATCCCCTCACCTCGGTCTCCATGACCATCAACGGACCGGCCCCCATCATGCTTGCCATGTTCATGAACACGGCCATCGACCAGCAGGTGGAAAAGTTCAAGGAGCAACACGGCGGCGCCAGTCCCGACCCGGAGCAGGAGGTCCGCATCCGCGCCCACACCCTCTCCGTCGTGCGGGGGACCGTCCAGGCCGACATCCTGAAAGAAGACCAGGGGCAGAACACCTGCATCTTCTCCACGGAATTCGCCCTGCGCATGATGGGCGACATCCAGCAGTTCTTCGTGGAAAACCAGGTGCGCAACTACTACTCGGTCTCCATCAGCGGCTACCACATCGCCGAGGCCGGGGCCAACCCCATCACCCAGCTCGCCCTCACCCTGGCCAACGGCCTGACCTACGTGGAGTACTACCTGGCCCGCGGCATGAGCATCGACGACTTCGCCCCCAACTTCTCGTTCTTCTTCTCGGTGGGCCTTGAGCCCGAGTACACGGTCATGGGCAGGGTGGCCCGCAGGATATGGGCCATAGTCATGGACCGCAAGTATGGCGGCGGCTCCCGAAGCCAGAAGCTCAAGTACCACATCCAGACCTCCGGGCGCTCGCTCCATGCCCGCGAGATCCAGTTCAACGACATCCGCACCACTCTCCAGGCCTTGCTGGCCTGGTTCGACAACTGCAACAGCCTGCACACCAACGCCTACGACGAAGCGGTCACCACCCCCACCGAAGAATCCGTGCGCCGAGCCATGGCCATCCAGCTCATCATCTCCAGGGAATACGGCATCACCAAGAACGAAAACCCCCTCCAGGGCTCCTTTATCGTGGATGAACTCACCGACCTGGTGGAAGAGGCCGTGCTCCGCGAGTTCGAACACATAGACCGCAGGGGCGGCGTACTGGGCGCCATGGAAACCCTGTACCAGAGGGGCAAGATACAAGACGAATCCCTCTACTACGAGCACCGCAAGCACGACGGCTCCTACCCCATCGTAGGCATCAACACCTTCCAGGATCCCGCCACCATGACCGGTGACTGGGAACCCGCCCCCCTTGAACTCACGCGCGCCAAGCCCCAGGAAAAAGACGCCCAGATAGCCGCGCTTCGCGCTTTCCAGGCCGCCCACGCCAGCGAAGCCCCGGACGCCCTGCAACAGCTCCGGAAGGTGGCGGTCGAAGGCGGCAACCTGTTCGCCGAACTCATGAAGACCGTACGAGTGGCCAGCCTGGGACAGATAACCGGGGCCCTGTTCCAGGTAGGCGGGGAGTACAGGCGCAACCTGTAGCGGCTCCCCGCTGGCCGGGCAGGACTCTGCCCGCCGCCGGCCCGATGCCAACTAGAGCCCAACGTGGAGCGACCCATGCTTTGTTTCCAGGTGGAAGGCGCCTTCGGGCTGGAAAACCTGCGGGAGCGCGAGCTGCCGGAACCCGTGCCGGGGCCTGGGCAGGTGCTGGTCCAGGTGAGAGCCGCCTCCCTCAACTTCCGCGACCTGCTCATGGTCCGCGGCCACTACGACCCCCGTCTTCCCCTCCCCCTCATACCCCTCTCCGACGGGGTGGGTCGCGTGGTTGCGCTGGGGCCTGGCGTGGAAGGGTACGACATCGGGGAGCGGGTCTGTCCCACCTTCTCTCCCACCTGGATTGCGGGAGCACCAGGCCCCTCCGCCCTGCGCCTCACCCGCGGAGGCCTGGTCTCCGGGATGCTGGCGGAGCTGGTGGTGGTGGACCAGCACGCCCTGGTGAGGCCCCCACCCTACCTGGACGACTTCCAGGCGGCCACCCTGCCCTGCGCTGCCCTCACGGCATGGAGCGCGCTGGTAACCCACGGCAACGTGAAGGCCGGCGACACCGTGCTCACACTGGGCAGCGGCGGAGTGTCCATCTTCGCCATACAGTTGGCTCGGCTCCTGGGGGCGCGGGTGGTGGCCACCACCTCCGGGCAGGAAAAGGCGAAAAGGCTACGGCGCCTGGGAGCAGATCACGTGATCCTCTACACCCGGGACCAGCAATGGGGCCGCACCGTGCGCGACTGGAGTGATGGCGGCGTGGACCTGGTGGTGGAAGTGGGGGGCGCCGGCACCCTGGCCCAGTCCCTGAAGGCGGTGGCCCCCGGGGGCACCGTGGCCATGATCGGTGTGCTCTCCGGAGTGAGCCGGCCCATCAACCTGCTGCCCGTACTCATGAACCAGGTGCGGGTGCAGGGAGTCTTCGTGGGGCACCGCCAGGCCTTCCGGGACATGTGCCGTGCCCTGGACCATCACCGGCTCATTCCCGTCATAGACAGGATCTTCCCTCTGAACAACGCACCGGAGGCCTTCCGTTACATGGCCAGCGGAGCCCACATTGGCAAGATCTGCATCGACATGGGCAAACAATCGACCCCAGAAATTTGACCCAGCGGCACGGCGTGGCAGGGTTCCAGCGTTTCGGGCCAGGAATCCACCCGAGCTGGATGCAGCAGGACCTGGAGTGTCATCTCCCGTGCCGTGGTTCATCACCTGCTCAACCCGGTTAGCTCTCGGCCATTCCGGCTGACCCCGTTGAATGGACGGGCCTGGCCTCCGAGCGCATAGTGCCTATCAAAAGTTGACTGTTGCCCTTTTCATGTGTACGCTTCGACCGGACCTTCCTGCCCATGGCGCTCTCGGTGGACCATGGACCACGTGATTGGAAAGCGAGAGATACCGCAATGAAAGCCAGTCCAGAAAAGCTTCTCTTTCCTGTGATCCTTGTTGGCCTGACCTGTGCAGGGCTTTCCTGCTCCGACGGCTCTGGGAACAAGACAGACAACGACACCAGCACCGCCAGCGACTCGTCCCATGGCCAGGACGACAGCGCTCAAGGGTCAGAGGACTATCCGAACATGGACTCCTGTCGCCAGTGGATAACGGAAAACCACCAGAGCGCCTACGAGCCCAACGGCTGCTGGACCCTGGGCAATGATTCTCCCGAAGAAAAAGCCAAGTACTGGAACGATTATCTCAGCAGGTATTCCGACCTGGAAGGGGGAATTGGTGGTGTCATCCCCCTTGGCGACAATCGCTTCTACGCCGTATGGATCCCCGATGACTGGGACACCCTGGACCAGCCCCGCAGCCTGGTGGTTGGAATGCACGGAAGCTCGGGCTGCATTGTCACCGTGTTCGAAAAGCTGTACGAATACACCGGGAACAGCCGCAAGTACGCCATCGTGGTGCTGGAGTGGATGGGAGCAACCTACAACAAAGCCATTGACGACTTTGAAACCCTTGTATACGACGACTACGACACGGCTGACACCATCTTCTCAGAGATCCAGACAATCATGAACGACCTCACCGGCAACTGCCCCTTCGACGGCGTCTCACCAGTGCTCTACGGCTTCTCGTGGGGCTCGGCCAGGAGCTTCCAGGTCTCCGCCTGCGACACATTCAACAAGTCAAACACCGGCACGCAGGTTTTCAACGCCTACATCAACGACTCCGGAACCGGACCCTACTTCGACAACGATGGATGGTGCTGGGAAGACCTGAACAGCGTCGACTACATGAACAGTCATTTCTGGCTCTTCTGCGGGACGGCAGACAACGACGGTCGCAT
Source organism: Myxococcota bacterium (assembly GCA_024276675.1). GTDB lineage: Bacteria > Myxococcota_A > UBA796 > UBA796 > JAFGLY01 > JAJRWT01. Next base: position 24,497 of record JAJRWT010000085.1, read on the forward strand.
ATGCGAGGAGATGGAAGAAGCTGTTGAACGTATAGAAGACGCCACCGGCATCGTGGACGAATTCTACAAGGAAGAAGGCCGAGGCCACGGCATCTTCTCCCTGGATGGAAGCGAGCATTCGGCCGAGTCGCCTTCTGACGCCCAGGTAGCCATGTTCGACTACATAGATTCCGTCGCCGCGGAAGCCAGCGCCGAGAAGTAGGTGGCCGGGTACGCCCCTGGCTCGCTCGAGGAAACCAGGCGGCCATATCCGACTCCTGATGCCCGGGAGATGATCATTGAACAATCCAAGCCACGGCATTGGCAGGGCAGCGAACATGCGACTTCTCGTGGTCGCCGCACTTCAGAGCCTCCTGGCCTGTTCCCATGAGCAGGGGCCTTTCGACAGCTCAGACATCTTGCAGGACTCCGCACTCCCACCGGAGCAGCAGGACTCCGCCGGCGAAGAATCCGGCAGTTATGCCGAAGACACATCTGTTCCCGTGGAACTCCACGGACTCAGCGTGGGGCCCGTGGTGGGAGCTATTGAAGAGAGCCGGGTCCGCGTGATGCTTCGCGTGGACGAACCCTCCACGGTCCGCGTGCTTGCAAGCACGGACCAGGAGCTGTCCGGTGACCTGCTCTACAGCCAGGAACGCGCCCTTGACCGGGACAGCTATCTCACGGGTATCTTCGAACTCGAAGGGCTGGAGCCGGACACACGCTACTACTACGGCGTGGAGCAGAACGGGGCCAGGCTTGATCTGGGCACCACTCCCCGCTTTCGCACGGCACCCACCAGCGACTCGCTTCAAGACTTCAGTTTCGGCATCCTGTCCGATGCCGCCAATGGCCCGGTATCCGGCAACACCACGTTCCAGAGCCTTGCCGCCAAGGAACCCGCCTTTGTCCTACAGATCGGCGATCTGGACCACCGCGACCCGGGCAGCACCGTACCCGTTGTGATCGAGAACTGGCGCGCCATGCACCGGGACCAGCTCCGCTTCCTGCCCCAGGGGCAGATCTTCCAGGAAGAGATCCTGAACCGGTTTCCCCTTTTCCACACCTGGGACGACCACGACTACGGGGCCAACAACGCCGACGGCTCCGCCGCGTGGAAGGCCATGGCCACGCAGGCCTTCAAGGAATACTACCCCATGCCAGACCTTCCCAACCCGGAGGCTGGGATCTGGTACCGTTTTCGCTGGGCCCAGGCGGACTTCTTCATGTTGGATGATCGCTCCCAACGCGACTCGGCACTGGAAAAGGCCGACGATCTCTCCTTGCTGGCTGCCGGCGACATCCCCGACGACCAGAAGAGCTGGCTGCTGGACGGGTTGCTGGAAAGCACGGCCACCTGGAAGTTCATCATCTCCGGCTCGGTCTGGAACCCCCACAGCAAGACCACCGATAGCTGGTACGAGTTTCCCAGGGAGCAGCGGGAAATCCTCGACTTCATCAGCGACAACGGCATCTCGGGAGTCGTGGTCATCTCAGGCGACCTGCACTCCGGTGGGGGCATCGACGACGGCAGCAACAGCGGCATTCCAGAGATTACCGTTCCCACCTGCAACATGGACGAAACAACCTGCACGGGCCACGATGGCTGCGGGGACTGGAGCGAAGGCATCTGGGAAGGCAACAGCCCCCAGGGCTTCGCCTACGTGGAGCTTCGATACGATGCAGTGCTCCAGCAGCACCGGGCCGTGCTGCTGACCTTCTCGCAAGCTGGAAAGGAGCGGCTCCGATACATCGTAACGCCCTGACAGACTGACTCACCTGGATGGAGCAACGACGGACAAAGCTCTGTATCACTGTTTCCCCAGCGTGTTCCTGTCTGTTGGTTCAACGCAAACGCAATTACGACGATCCTTCAATCAACTGCTGGAGCGCGCATGTACCTGCCCACAATCTCCATGTTACTGGCGGCATCGCTCATCTCCTGCCAGCCCGAAGGCAAAGACACCCAGAGTCCAGATGATTCCGCCCTGGGCCAGAATGACCTGGGTACGGTCCAGGTGGTGATGGGGCCTGAAATACCCACCGTCGCCCACCTGTCCTGGAACATCTCGCAAGTGCAGACCACCGCGGATATCGCGGCCCAGGTCTCCTACTGGAACAGCTTCTCCGATACTCGCACAATCAGCGCCCAGGTCTCCGACAACGGAGACGGAACCGCCTCCTGCACGGCCACCCTGCTGGGCCTGTCGGCCTCGTCCACCTACGACTTCCAGGTGGAAGTGACCGAGGCCGGGGTCCAACTGGGAACCGCGACAGGTACGCTGAGCACCGACCCACCGCCCCAGGAACTGCCCGGCATCTACGTCGAGGAGTTCCAACCCGGTTCCTGGCAGGACGGCTACCTCCTCTCCACCTGGGTCACCTGGCCCCCATCTGTTTTCGTCGTCAACCGGCTCGGGAGCTATGTCTGGTGGATCGTGGAAGACGACGAAAGCGAAGACACCACCATCAACACCGCCATATTCTCCAACGACGGCAACTCCATCCTGTACGCGCTGTACACCAGCAACGCGACTTTCGCCGCCTCCGACGACGAAGACACGGCCGACGCGCAGATCGTCCGGATATCGCTGGACGGCAAGGAATCCGAGTCCATCGCGGCCCCGTACCTCCACCACGACTTCACCGAGCTACCCGATGGAACATTGGCCTGGCTCGCCTACGATTTCCACGAGGAAGGCAACAACGAGTACCTTGGCGATGCCATCATGGAGCTGGCGCCGGGAGCCGTGGAGCCGACCATGCTCTGGTCAACCTGGAACGTCCCTGAAATAGCGACCACCTGCATCCAGAGGAACATGACCCCGCACGCCAACTTCCTCGAGTACTCGGCCGAACGAGACGCCTACTACGTTTCGCTGCACAACTTCAACGCCATCATCAAGATCCAACGTTCCACCGCCCAACTCGACTGGACCCTGGGGGGCCCCCTCTCGGATTTCACCATGTCCGAACAGGACGAGTTCCAGTGGCAGCACGGATTCCAGGTGCTCGAAGATACCAGCGATATCCTTGTTTTCGACGACCGAGACTTCAGGACGGTCTCGGAAAGCGACGAACCAGTGCTGTCACGGGTCATTGAAATGGAGTTGGACACCACGGACATGACAGCCCAGGCCACCTGGGAGTACATCCCGGATCCCGGGTTCCTGACCATCTGCTTCGGCGACGTGACGCGCTTCGGCTCGGGCAACACGCTGGTGGACTTCGGCTGCTCCGGCCAGGTGGACGAGGTAGACCACGACGGAAATCTCCTGTGGAGAGCGACATCCATGGCAGGGGGAGCCATGGGGTACCATGTCTTCAAGGAAGACCTCTACCAACCGTGAGACGCCGGCCCTGGCAAGGGTACGCCGTCATGGAGATTCGGCGGGCTCAGTACAGGCTACCCCGAAAGTCATGGTAGCCAAACGCACCGCCCACCAGCGATCTCAGGCGCCAGACGAGTTCGCCATCCGCGGTCACCTCGTCGAGTTGGCCCGAGCAACCGAAATTGACCAGGGTATTGCCGTAGGACAGGCGAGTGACATCACCGAAGCAGAACACCAGCACGACTGGATCGGGGGTGTATTCCCAGGTGGAGTTGGCCGTCCAGTCCGTGGTATCCAGAGCCAGCTCGATGGCTCGGGAAGTCGTTCCCCCGTCGTCCATGTCGGTGTGGGTGTGGTCGTCGAAAATCAAGATGCTGGATTCGCCGTTCAGCAGCTCGAAGCCGTGCTGGTCCTTGAAGTTGTCTTCAACCGGCATGCTGAAATAGCTTTCGACTCCTCCGAGTATCCACTCCAGCTCACGGGTACTGCGCTCCACCTTCACGATACTGTTCACGTTGTGCAGAGACACGTAGTAGGCGTCTTCGTCGGGGTTGTACTCCATGAAGTTCGAGTGGGTCCAGTATATGGAGGTTTCTCCGCCCGAGTCTTCCAGGGACTCGCTCAGGTCCCAGGTGGACCAGACGTACCTGGTTTCACCCTCTGGGGACCGTTCGACGATGCGATCAAAAGTGACGGTGCGGCCGTTTACCTCGTGAAAATCATATGCCAACCAGGCCAATGTTCCATCGGGGAGTTCGGTGAAGCTGTGATGGAGGTCGGGAGCCTCGTACTCTTCCACCTGGCGGCCATCCATGGAGACGCGGACGATTTTCGACGCCTTGGTGGAGATCTCGTCGATGTCATCAGAGAACAGTCCCGGGTAGAGAGCGTAGAGAATGGACTCGTTGTCGAGTGCGAAACGGGCGGAGACCAACACCATTTCTTCTGGTTCGTCTTCTTCGATGCGCCACCACACGTACCTGCCTTCTCGATCCAGAATGAACACAGAGGGCGGGGACACGGTCCAGGACGACAGCAGGAAACCCTTGCGAAATGAGCCGGTTTTCGAGTACTCCACGGCGAGGGAAAAAAGACTCGAGGGAGCCGGTTCCGTAGTGATGGAGCCCTGGTAGCTGTCCAGGAGGACACCGTCCGAATATGCCTCCAACTCGTACTGGTATGTCGTACCCGCTGCCAGGCCCAGGATGAGAGCAGCACACTGCAAAGTGCCGTCTTCTTGTTCCGTGATGGTGGTATCCAGCGATTCGCGGAACTCGCTGCCGGTCCAGTAGCTCAGTCGAACCCCGATACTCTCCTTGCCGATGTTGTTCGTGACGATTTCGCAGTTGGCGTGGACCACCGTGGGAATCTCCGGCTCCAGCTCCATGCTCACGTTCAGCAGTGAAACTTCCACGGTGGAAGCGGTATCTTCAGCCGATTCATCGTCGGCGGGAATTTCCTCCTTGTGGCAGGCAGCCAACAGCAGTACCGACAACGCCAACGAGGCGAGCCCAGAGGCCATGGAGTCGTTCAGTCCCAAGAATACCTCCTTCCGACATCGTCCCATCTCTATCGTAGAATCCGCATGAATGCCCGAATCTGTCTTCGCATGGCAGCAGCGCGCCATGGTGGAGAGGCCTGGGCCGGGACCAGGGGCTCGCGCAGGACAACCCGGCGGCCCAACCTCCCAGGGCTCGATTCTCCGTCCTGGCGTTTCTTTACAATGCTGTCACCGAGCCCCATAGGCAGTCCCGGTTTCCGCGGCTATCGTCCATGGCAGAGGCACGAGACCACCCGACGAGGAGACACCGATGAAAACTGTACGGAAACTTGGAATAATCTGCTGGGTGATGGCGCTGGCCTGCGATTCGGGCGACTCGTCGAAGGACACGGGCCCGGGAAAGGACAGCGCTGACTCCGCCGCCGGGGACACGAACATGCCCGATACCGGGTCCGGCGGCCTGGACGAAGCCAGGGTCAGTGGCGTTTCGGCCCGCCTGCACCCGGACTTCGGCTCGCTGGTCTATGTCTCATGGGAGCAGCTCGCCCAGGCGACGGGCCACGTCGAATACCGCTTCGACGACGAAGATTGGCTGCAAAGCCCCAGCAGGGCGCTGGAGGTGGGCAGCCAGGAACAGCTATTGCTCGGCATACCATATGATCGGGATGTCAGTTACCGAGTGGTGAATGACTTCGGTGACGGAGAGCTGGCCTCCGATGTATTCGACATCCAGACCGATCCACCGCCGGACGGTGTTCCGCTGGCCACGCTCCTCTCCGCCGATCCCAAGCTCTGGGAACCCACGCTGGAGTACCTGGTCACCTGCCTGGTGAAATGGGGCGGCGGGATCACCGCCTACAGTATCATCGTGGACCGCCAGGGCCGCCTCCTCTGGGCCCTGGAGGCCCCCTCCGGCTTCGTCACCATGTACGTCCGGCCATCATACGATGGCACTGCGATCCTGGTGGACCACAACTCGTTCTGGGGCAGCTTCGACGGCGGCGACACCTCCCAGGTGCTTCGCATGAAGCTGGACGGCACGGTGCTGGCCACCTACGACACCCCCGGTCTGCACCATTCCTTCACGGAGCTGGCGGACGGCTCCCTGGTCTGGGGAGCATCGGACAGGCAGGATGAAAGACTGGATCAAATAGACCCGGACGGAAGCGTCCACACCATCTGGTCCTGCCAGGATTTCTACGACTCGCAGGGGATCTCCGGCGAATGCGGTTCCAACACCGTCTTCTGGGACGAAGATGCCGACACCTTCCTGTTCTCATTCTACTCCACCGACTCCATCATCGAAATCGACCACGCCACCGGGAACACCCTGCGCTGGTTCGGGCAGTTGGATCGAGCATGGCAATTCCAACCCGACGATTCGGCGTTCTGGTGGCAACACGGCTGTAGCTACACCGGCACGGGAACCCTGCTGGTCTCCACCCACAAAAGCGAGCACAGCGACGTAGGCGTGGTGCGTGAATATACACTGGATTCCGACACCCAGACCTTGCTGGAGACCTGGAACTTCGGCCTGGAGGACGAAATACTGGCCCACGAAATGGGCGAGGCCCACCGTCTTGCCGGAGGCAACACCCTGCACAACTACGGCTCCACGCCTCGTGTGCGCGAAGCCACCCCGGAGGGCGAAGTTGTCTGGGACCTGGAATGGGGCAACGGCTTCTACATCGGCCGCTCGACCCCGGTTGAGGATCTCTACTCGATGGCACCATAGGGTGGCAGCTCGCCCCCCTGTCTCCGCGACGACCGGGCTCATGGCCTGCCCCCGGTCCTGACACGAATCAAGGCATAGAGGACCCTACTGCCCGCTGTAGAAGTCGTTGAACATGTGGACCTGCACGAAACCCGCTCCCACCCCGGCTTCCAACTCCCACACCACTTCGCCCTCGGGTGTGACTTCGCGTACCAGGCCAGCCGTACCCCAACCGATCATCGTGTTGCCGTTGGCCAGTCGGCGGGCCTGGCCCTGAGCCACCGCCAGGATTCCCTCGCCACGACCGTAGGACCAGGTTTCTTCCATGGTGCCACCGGAGATGGAGTACTCGGTCCCGCGGGTTTCGCTGTCCTCCGTGGCCACCATGAGCAAGGTGCCTTCGTCGGTCCAGCTCGGATCGTGCTGAAACTCGAAGGCCGACGTTCCGTCTGCAACCTGCACATCGCCGTACTGGCCCCATGAATCCAGGACCGTGCCGGACCTGTCTATCTGGAGCACGGTGTTCACGTACCCCAACGACACCATGTAGGTATCCGAGTCGGCGTAGTACTCCAGCATGTTGCCGTGGGTCCAGTCGAAACCGATGTCGTAGACCGAAGGCTCCCAGTTGTCGTGCTTCTCGGGTTCCATCCAGTCCCAGGTGCTGAAGATGAGGGCGGTGCTCCCGTCGGGCGCCAGCTCGTACACGGCGTCGCCCACCACCGGCACCTCGGCGCCCTCGTCGGGGTCGTACCAGGAGCGGACATCGGCGGTCAGGTAGCCGATGGTACCGTCGGGCAGCTCCGTGAAGGCGTGGTGGTGCATGTCCAGGTAGGTGTCGGAGATTGGATCAGCCTCGATGCTGACCCGGAACAGGGCTCCGGCTCCAAGCTCCAGGTCCGTGGAGAAGGTGTTGTAGAAGAGGTCGTTGCCATCCAGGGCGAAATAGACCTCGGAAAACAGGCGATAACCGTCCTCGAAGGGGGATTCCAGCAGGTAGTACCAGAGCCAGTTCCCTTCACGATCCACGGCGAAGATGGCCTTCTGTATGCCCTCCAGTACTCCCAGCAGGTAGGGCTCGGAGGAGATGGCGGCCTGATCCAGGACGTTGACGGAAATATCCGGCAGGCTGGCGGGGACGTTATCGGTGGCTATGTCTCCGATGCTCTGCAGTTCGACGCCGTTCACCTCGGTAATGGCCTTGAAGTACACCTGGTTCAGGGGAGGGAGCCCCAACAGAAGCACGCGGTGCTCGGTGCTCTCTTCAGCGGAGACTGGAGTGCTCATACCGTAGTCATCGTCCAGCCCGTATTCCACCCGGGAGAGCCCCGGATCGTCGGTGGTCCAGTTCAGTACCACCACGTTGGCCAGGTTGGGATGGATGGAGACCTCGACGGTAAAATCGTCGCCGGAGCAGGCGATGGCGGAGAAGATGGCCGGGACAAGAATCCAGTGAGTCGATGGCGAGGTCATTGATACGATTCCCTGTACCTGGTTCTGGATGGCGCGGAAGCTCGAGAGGGCTCCGGGCTGGCCGGTTTTCCATCCAATGGCGAGCCCTGGGAGGGAGCATACTGTTTCACGGGGCATGTTTCCCGCTCCAGGGAGCACCGTCAAGCAATACAGCCGCAATCGGTGCTCTCGGCCCGTGTAAACCCCGAGTCATGTGGCCGGCATCGTCGAGACAGGCACGACCTGCTAAATGGAAAACGGGTATACAGGAAACCAACAGGAGTTGAACATGCGCATCATCTGGGTATCACCCCACTGCTGGCCCGACTATGTCCTTCGCGAAAACGGCCTGGGCGTCAAGTCCCAGGGCGGCCAGACCGTTGTCATGTACGAGGCCACCCTGGCACTGGCCCGCGCCTACCCCGATCTTCAAATAGACATCTACGCCCGCCTGGAAGACGGCGAACCCCCGGTCAACCACATCCACCCCAGGGTCAGGATCATACGCCTGCCGCTGGGCCCCACCGACACCTACCTGCCCAAGGAGCGCTTCTGGGGCGAGCCCATCCAGGGTTTCGTGCGCGAAATCATCCGCCATGCCTCGGAAAACAATCTCCGCTACGACCTGGTCCACGGCCACTACGCCGACGGCTGGTACGTGGCACACCATCTCCACCTGGAATGGGGCCTGCCCTACCTCTGTTCCACCCACAGCCTTGGGATCCGCAAGCGTGACAACTCCTTGCGCATGGGAGAAGGCAGCGCCCAGGAGTTGGACCTCAAGTACAGTTTCACCCAGCGCATCGCCAACGAGCAGGCCGCCCTGGACGCCGCCCATCGCATCTGCCCCCTCACCCGGGAAGAGGGAGCATACATGGTGCGGAAGTACAACGTGGATCCCGCGAAGATCCGCGTCACCAACAACGGTGTCGTCGTGGCCGACTTCCATCCCCCGGTTCCTCGGGACGTCGCCGCGTTGCGAAAGGAGCTGGACCTGGGCCCGGAACACCTGGTCATACTCCTGGTGGCCCGCGTGGACCCGCGAAAGGGCCAGCGGGAACTCATCGAGGCAGCCCCCATGGTCATACAAGGGGTGCGAGAGGCCACGGGCAAGACCGTCAAGATCCTGTTCGTGGCATGGGTGGACTCCCCCCTGGCCCATTCCCTGGAGCAAAGAGCGGATGAACTGGGCATCCGAGACCACATCATCTTCCATCCGCCGGTGCTCAACAAGGACATCAAGCGCTTCTACTGGGCCGCCGACGTATACTCCCTCTCCTCCAGCTATGACATATTTCCAATAGTCATGCTGGAAACCATGGCGGCGGGCCTGCCCATAGTCGCCACCCGGAACGGCGGTCCCAGCGAGATCATCGAGTCGGGTAAGGACGGCTACCTGGTGGAACCTACCAACCCTTCCGAGCTGGCCCAGGCCCTGGTGCGAGTGCTGTCCAGCGAAGACGAGCGCGAGCGCCTTTCACGAGCGGCCCACCGAAAGGTGGTGGCACGATATACCTGGGACAAGTTGGCACTTCACACCATGGGTATCTACCGGGAGCTGCTCGGGGAGCAGGGCCGCTGATCAACCTTTCACGCAATCGAGCAGGAGCAGGCAAATGGAAGGCGACAAGCTGATAATCAAGGAAGAACACGGTAGGGTGGCCCGCATGGTGGCGGACGCCATCGAACCCGCCATCCGAAAAACCACCAGGTACACCGTCTCGGTGGGGGGCGAATCTGGAGCGGGCAAGTCGGAGATCGCCAGCGAGTTGGCCCGCACGCTCCGCCAGCGCGGTATTCCCACGGGCATCCTCCAGATGGACGACTACTTCATCTTTCCCTCGCGCACCTGCCACGAGATGCGCACACGCAACGTGGAGCAGGTGGGCATGTACGAGGCCAAGCTGGACTTCCTGGAGTGCAACCTGCGCTCCTTCAAGAGGGGCGATCCCGATATCTACAAGCCCCTGTCCATCTACCAGGAAAACCGCCTCACCACCGAAGTCATGGACCTGACGGGCCTGCATGTGCTCATCGCCGAGGGCACCTACACCACCACCCTGGACTTCGTGGACTGCCACGTGTTCATCGACCGCGACTACCGCGACACCAGGAAGGACCGCGAAACCAGGGCACGAGACATCCTGGACAGCCTCATGGCCGACATCCTGGAGCGGGATCACCGGATCATCAGCGCCCAGCGCAACCTGGCCCAGGTGATCATCAACCGGGATTTCTCTGGAATCCAGATCGTTGGTGACGTCACGGCGCGTTGACATTTCCAGGCACAGCCGGGCGTCTTTAACCTCGCCCCTCCGCCCCCAAGAGAACGGAGATCTCCCATGAAGTGCAAATCCGAAACCAACTCCGCCTCCTGCACCTGCACCTACCCGGGCTGCCCACGCCACGGCATATGCTGCGACTGCCTCCGCTACCACAAGGCCATGCGCCAACTGCCGGGCTGTTTCTTTCCGCCAGGGGTGGAGCGCACCTGGGAACGCAGCTACGAGGCCTTCGCCAAGCTGGTAGAGGCGGGTGAGGTGTAGCATCACAGACACGACGACAAGGCCGTGCAACACCTCATGATGCTCCCATGCCCCGCGGGGGCGTTTCTCGTGGCTGTCGTTCTCCGCTTACCCACCAACCTTCCCCACGCTCACCGTCCACCATCGACGACGACTCCGTACAGCGGTCCACGACAGGCCAGCGTGGACCGGATGACATTGGCGGCCATCCCCCAACCAGGAAAATAGCATGGCTCGTCATTTCAGGTTCATGGCCGGGCTCTGCCTGCTCATTGGCGCGTGCCACGCCGAGTCCACGCGCACCCCATCGGCCCAGCCCCCCGTCGCCACTACGGTCCGGGAACCAGCGGAATCCCACGGCGGTTTGCTGGACTACGAACTCATGTTGACGGGCGGAGCCTCCCAGGACCAGGAGCTGCCGTTGCTGCTCGCGGTACATGGCCTGGGGGGCAGCCCAGAACGTTTCCAGGGCATGTACCAGGCTCTCTCCACGCCCGCCCGGCTCGTGCTGCCCCGCGCTCCCTTGGCCACATCCAACGGGGGCGGCTCCTGGTTCTTCTTTCAGCTCGATGATCCCGACCGAGATGCCTTCGGCCGGCGACTGCACGCCGCGGCCAAGGAAGTGGTGGTGCTGCTGGACTGGGCCCAGGATCACTTCCCAACCGTGGGCAAGCCTGTGATCACGGGGTTTTCCCAGGGGGGCATGGTGAGCCTGGCCGTGGCCGCCGGTTGGCCGGGGCGCATCGCCGCGGCCGTGGCCGTGGCGGGCGACCTGCCCACCATCCTGGTCCACGAACCCACGGGGACTCCCAGCGATCTGCCACCGGTACTGGCCTTTCACGGCGAGGAGGACGAAGTGGTCCCCATCGAGTTCATGAGGACCGCCACGAAAGCCCTGAAAGCCCGCGGCTACCAGGTGGAGCTGCGCAGCTACCCCGGTGTGGGCCACGGGCCAAGCGCCAGGATGCGAAGGGACTACACCGCGACCCTGCAGGATCTGCTGGAGAACACGGACCAACCAGCCGGCAATCGCTCCAACCGGGCGGGTCGCCCCAGCCGATGATCCATCAACGCAGGTTGCCCAGGTAGTGCGTTTCGAGCTGGCGTTCCTTGACTTCGGGGGTGGTGTAGTCGGGTAGCAGCACCGGTGCCCTGCGCTGGGTGACGATGCCTGCATCTTCCAGCTCCTGGTGATACCGACGCACGTGGTCCAGCGTGAGGGGGGCGTCCACGGCGGAGTCCTGGGCAAAACGAGCGGCGTTGGCTCCGGCGATGCGGCCGAAGACGTTGATGTCCAGCAACGAGTTGCCCATGAGGCGGTTTTCGCCATGGATGCCGCCGCCCACTTCTCCACCGATGAACAGGCCGGGGATCTGGGTGGTGCAGTCGGCCTCGAAGTCCACTCCGCCGTTCTGGTAGTGGAGCGTGGGGAATACCAGCATGGGTTCCCTGGAGATGTCGATTTCGAATCGCTTGAGCAGCATGTAGGCGCCGCAGAAGTTCTTGGCCACGTAGCCCTGGCCGTGGAGCAGGTCCAGCATGGGGGAATCGAGCCAGACCCCCCACTTGCCCGTGGGCGTGCGAACGCCTTTGCCCACCTCGGTGCATTCACGTATGAACGCGGAAGCCTCCACATCGCGAGGCTCGCGTTCGTTGACGAACCGCTCGCCATCCACGTTCAGGACATTGGCCCCGGCACCCCGGAACTTTTCGGTGATGAGCAGACCTTCGGCTTGTTCCGGGTAGGCGATGCCCGTGGGATGGTACTGCACGGTGTGCAGGAAGACCAGCGGCAAGCCGGCGCGGTAGCAGAGCACCAGGCCGTCGCCGGTGGCGCCGTAGTGATTGGTGGTCATGAAGCCCTGGATGTGGAGCCTGCCGGAGCCGCCGGTGGCCATGACCACCGCCTTGGCCCTGCACACGGTGAATTCCTGGGTTTCCATGTTGTAGAGCACTGCGCCGGCGCAGTGACCCTCGGCGTTCTTGATGAGTTCCACCGCCGGGGAAAACTCGATGACGGGCACGTCCAGGTTGCGGACCTCGTCACGCACGACGCGCATGATCTCGGCGCCGGACATATCGGAGGCGGAGTGCATGCGCTTTCGGCAGGTGCCGCCACCGTGCACGGTCTTCATGCGGCCATCGGGGAACTTGTCGAAGAGCACACCCAGGCCTTCCAGCCAGCGTATGGCGTCGGGGCCGTCTTCCACCAGGCGCCGGGCCAGGGAACGCTTGTTGACGAAGTGGCCTCCGCCCAGGACATCGAGGAAGTGGTAGTAGGGGGAGTCTTTCTGGGCCTTGTCGCAGGCCTGGATGCCGCCTTCGGCCATCATGGTGTTGGCATCGCCGTGGCGAAGCTTGGTGGCGATCATGACGGAAGCGCCGGCATTCCTGGCGTATATGGCGGCGGCGGATCCCGCGCCTCCACCGCCGATGATCAGCACGTCAACGTCGTAGTCGGGGTTGGAGAGATCCAGTTTGTCCGGGTCCACCAGCGCCCTGGCTTCAAGCAGATCCACGATCTCGGGAGAGATGGAATAGCCCTTGGAGGGACCGACGGTAATGGGACGCCTGATCTGGGGGCCGGTCTTGTAGTCGGGGTGAAAGCGCTCCAGGTAGCTCTGGCGCTGCTCCAGCGTGAGGAACGGGAGGTCGTCGTCTTCGCGTTTGAGGGCAACGTGCCGGGCGCGGTTGGCCTCGACTCTCTTGATCAAGTCCTTGAGGTACTGTGGATAGGGCATGTTCCAGACCTTTCTTTGGTGTTCCCGGTCCCGGCGGGAAAGCCGGCGGAGCTTCCCGTGCGGGGGTACCGTGGGGTTGGAGTCAGGACAGCAGACCCCTGTGGTCGTCCGGGGTCCAGTCCTCGCCTTCCTTGGCCGGCTCCCATTGCCTGGCCTTGTAGAGTTCGATGAGGGAATCCTTGCTGGCGGATTCCAGTTGGTCCATGAGATCCTTGTAGCGACCTTCGGCTATGTTCCGGACCTGTTCCCGCAGGTGGCCGGCTTTGGGGGTGAGCTTGGCGCCCACGAAACGGCGAGCCATCTGGGCGATGTGGTACTGGGGAAGCTCTGCCATGCAGCGACTGACGCAGAGCCCGCACTGTATGCACTCGAAGGAGAGTTCCGACGCCAGCTCCAGGTCGCCCCTCTTGATGGCCGCGATGTAGTCCATCACGGAGACCTCGGCGGGGCAGATCTTGGTGCAGGCATTGCAGGAGACGCAGCGGAAGACTTCCGGGTACGCGGCGTGGATTTCTTCGGCACTGCCCTGGGCGCCGGCGAGATCGTAGCTGGCCCGATTGGCCGGGTAGAAGGGAAGCTGGGTGAGGTACATTTCGGGTTCCACGACGGTCTGGCAGGCCAGACCCACGCGGATCTTGTAGTCACCCGGCTTACGGTAGACCGTCCCGCAGGCACCACAAACACCCATGCGGCAGCCGCAGCCGCGGATGAACTGGTAGCCGGCGTATTCCATGGCCTTCATTATGGTGAGTTCTTCCGGGACCATGTAACGCTTACCCATGATGAAGATGGGGATCTTGGGAAGCTGGGGGCTGTCCTGGACCTTGTCCCTGGAATCCGTGTCGTTGGCCATCTCGTCCTCGTGGTTTCCGGTTATGGGTTGGAGTTTCTCACGGCTCTCAAGGCAACGGGAAGTCCCGCTCCCGAAGGAGCTTGCGCGTGTTCACCTGGTTCAGCTCGAAGTGGCACAGGTCGGCTCCCAGGCCCAGCGCCATGGCCAGGAGCTGCGAGAAGAAAATGGTGGGAATGTCGGTGGGAAGATCCCGCTGGCGCAGCCCCAGGTTGTATTCGCAGAGGGGGCAGCTCAGGGCCAGGATGTCGGCACTGCTGGATATGGCCGAACCAAGTACATTTTCTGCACTGGCAAGAGCGGACTGCGGGTCGGCCAGCACCTGGTAGGAGCCGCAGCAGGTGGTGGAGTGCGGGAAGTCCGTGGGTGTGGCGCCCAGGGCTTCCAGGAAGTCGCTCATGATGGTCGGGGCCTCTGGCCGGGGATCCAGGGAGATCTCATAGGGCCTGGTGAGCGTGCAGCCGTAGTACGGCGCCACCTTCAAGCCCTGGAGGGGGTTGGTGACGCGCTTGCGAAGCTCGGCCCAGCCCAGCTCGTCGCGCAGGAAATCCAGGTAGTGAACCACCTGGATTTCGCCGGCGTAGTCGGGTTCTTCGTCCATGAAGCCGTTGATGGTGTGACGCTTTTCCAGGTCTTCGCGCATCATGCGGTTGGCCCGGGCCAGGGTGTTGTAGCACATGGAACATATGGTCACGAGCTTGTCGTTTCCCTGTTCCAGGGCCCTGATGAGCACGCGCACCGGGGCCAGCAGGTTGAGCAGGTTGTCGTCTGCAAGCGAGTAGACCGCGCCACAGCAGTTCCACCTGGGGAGTTCGACGAGTTCCAGCCCCAGGACCGAGGCCGATTCCAACGCCGCGACTTCCAGGTTGCGGGCCTTGGTCTTGAGGGTGCATCCTGGGTAATAGCTCGTTGCCATTGGTTCCCCCTATGCTGTGAGCTTCCGGAAGGCGGCTACCAGGGCTATGGTGGGAAGCTCACGCATGTCGGCTTCCGGGATCTGGGCGGGGTGGATCATGTCGATGTTCTGCCGGAGAGTGATCTGGCGCAGGGCCTCCATGACGCGAGGCACGTCGATGCCCCGGGGACACCTGACCCCACAGTACAGACACGAAGCGCAGACCTTGTAGATCCGCTGGTCCGCCAGTTGGTCTTCCAGGCCCAGTTGAGCCAGGGCCATCACCAGGCGCGGCGGAGAGCCCGACTGCTGGAACATGGGACAGACGGCGCTGCACGTGCCGCATTGCATGCAGGTATTGATGTTTTCGCCGCTTATCTCACGAATCTTGTCTGCAAGCTGCCAGCTCGTGGTGCTGTCGTTGATGGTCAGCTTCTTCATTTGCACCTCTCGTGGGCTGGCCTTTTAACTCGCCAGGGCAACTCGTGCGTGCCAATTCTGGCTGACTTCGAACTCTCCAAGTCACGGGTACCCATTCCCGCACGAGGCGAGGGAAACGAACGCCAGGCCCCCAGTTGCTTCCGATGGTTCCCATAGGAAGAAGGCTCCCGTTGCCTTTTACGGACGGGAGCCCGTGAAGCTCCTGGAAAACCGCGTTAGGGAGTGAGGTGCGAGGAGTGATGGTGAGGGGGGAGAGATGAACGAGACGAGAAGAAATATCGCTGGCTTGTTCACGCTCGCTTGCGTCCTTGGAGCCTGCGACGGCGCCATCCCCGATACCGGAGACAGCGCGCCCGCGACCGTGGAGTTTCCCGTGCAGGCCATAGAGCTGCTGTCCGACGTGCTGGACCAAACCGAAGGCATCACCTTCAACGACCAGGGCCGGCTCTTCGTGAGCACCCTGACCCAGATCCACGAAGTCTTCCCCGACGGCAGCGTGCAGCTTTTCAGCGATGCCGCCACCGCTCCCATCGGCCTGGCCCCCGGGCCCGGCGGCGCAATCTACGCCTGTGATTTCGGCGCCCTCTCATTCAGCACCGGCGCATCATCGGAAGAAAACACCGACGGCTCGGTGCTGCTCCTGGAATCGGACGGGAGCGCCACCGTCGTGGCAACGGGCCTGGCGGATCCCAACTTCGTGGCCGTTCGCCCGGATGGCGATCTGCTCGTTTCAGATGATTTCACCACCCGGATATCCCTGGTTCCCGCCGCCGGCGGGGAACCCAGCGTATGGACTTCCCAGGTGGACTGTCCCAACGGCATGGCCTTCTCGCCGGATGCCGCTCAGCTCTACGTCGCGCAGACCTTCCAGGAAGCCGGCTCCTACATGGGCGATTCCAGGGTCTGGACCATCCCCGTGGACGCCGCCGGGAACGCCGGCGAGGTCGAGCTTCTCGCCACCCTGGAAGACGGCTCGGTCAACGACGGCGTGGCGGTCGACGAACATGGCTACCTCTACGTCGCCGCCAACCTGTTGGGCAAGATCTTTCGCGTCGATCCCCGAGACGGCTCCTTCATCACCGTGGCCGAGGGCATCCAGTACGTGGCCAGCCTGGCCTTCGGGCAGGGCGAGTTCAATCACAACTCCATCTATGCCACCCAGCTCTTCGGTGGCACGCTGTGGGAGATCCCGGTGGGGGTGGCCGGTGCGCCCCTCTACCAATAGTTTTGCTGCCCACCGGGGCGGGAGGCTTCCATGAGCAAGGCAGCGTCGCTGGAGAACAGCTCCCTTCCACGCCGGTACCTGGCCTACTTCGCCCAGCGCTTTCCGCTGCCCGGCGCGGGCGTCTATGCCCTGGCGCTGGTGGCCGCTCCATACGCCTTCGCCGGCACCATTCCCGGCGCCCCCCAGCCCAGTGCTCCCCGCGCCCTGGCTCTCTTCCTGCTCGCCTTCCTCGTACTCCTGCATCTGCGAATCTTCGACGAACACAAGGACTTCCAGAAAGATCGCATCGCCTACCCGGATCGCCTGCTCAGCCGCGGCGTCATCACTCTGGCCGACTTGAGATGGCTGCTGCTGGGGGCCCTGCTGCTGGAGACATGCCTGGCCATCTACCTGGGTTGGGCTCCTTTTCTGCTGTGGCTCGCGGTGCTGGCCTGGTCGACGCTCATGTACGTGGAGTTCTTCGTGGGGAGCTTCCTGAACCGTCACCTGCTCCTCTACCTGCTCACCCACCAGCTCCTCGTGCCCCTGCTGGCCCTCGTGGGCGTGGCGGCCCGCTCCTGGGACTCCCTGTTCTCCGGCGCCGTGAACCTGCTCCTCCTGCTGCTGGGCGTCATGGGGGCGACGGTCAGCTACGAGCTGGCCCGCAAGACCTGGTCGCCAGATCGGGAAAACGACCACGCCGACTCGTACACCAGCGCATGGGGCCGGGGGCCCGCCGTTGCCGCCGGCCTGTTGGCGGGGCTCGTCTGCGGGGCGGCCCTGGGCCTGCTCGCGTTTCGCCTGGGGCAGGGCTGGCCCCTGCTGGCGTGCTACGCCCTGCTGCTGCTCCTGTTGTCTGCCGCCGAGATCCTCTTCCTGGCCAGACCTCGGCGTGGCATCTCCAAGCTCCTGGAGGCCGTGGGCGCACTGTTCATGCTGGGCATGCTGTTGGCCTCCACCATCGCCTTCCTTCAACTCTGACCTTACCACCCGCGAAGACCCGCCAGGCTGCCTCCGGCCAGGTACCAAGGGATTCAAAACAAGAGAATAGACAATGACAGAGCACAGGTGTCGGGCCCTGGTGGTCTTTTGCATGGATTATCGGCTGAACCGCCAGTTGGCCTCGTTTCTGGAAAGCGAGGGCCTCTCCCACGACGGTGCTGACATCGTCCGCGTTGCCGGCGCGGTGAAGAACCTGGCACGGCCCTCCCACGAATCGGTGCGCGAATTCATGCTGAGCCAAATCCAGACGGGGCGCCGCATCCATCACATAGAGAAAGTCTACCTGGTGAACCACGAAGACTGCGGTGCCTACGGCCCCGAAGACATTCCAGACACGGCCCAGGAACTGGAAGTGCACCGACGCGACCTGCTGGCCGGCAAGCGCCTGGTGGAGCGGCATTTCCCAGGCATGACAGCGCTGCCCTTCTTCATGTGGCTGGACGGTCGCTGTCAGCCCATCTCCTGACGGCCCGTCCGTCCCAGGCCGTCCCGGCTGGCCACGCAGCGATCTCGTCCAGGCCAGGTCCGGCAGGCGGCGCGCCATCCAGGATCTCGCGTCCCTCTCCCACGAGAATGGGCCCCCGGTGGACCCGGACGAGCCTATCTTCGCTCCAGCCACCTCTGGGAGAAGACTTCGTCTTCCAGGTCAACCCCGAACTGCAGGTCTTCGATGCGGAGCACGGTCCTGGAGCCCTGTTTCAGCTTGTCCTCGATCTCCATGAGCATGGGCACCTGGCGGCCTGCAATCTCCCGGACCTCGGTCATGGTCCAGACCTTCAGCAGCATTCCCGACAGGGCGTAGAGTTCTTGGCGCGAGGGGATCAGCCACTCCTCGTCGATCCACAGAACCCGCCTGGGGTAGCTGACCGTGTCGTCTCGGGCGATGGCTTCCAGCTTCCAGCATGGGCGACCGTCCAACAGGTCTTCAGCCTTCACGGTTGCCTCGTACATGTCTTCGAAGTCCGTGCCCTGCATCAGGTCTTCATAGGAGATGTCGGAGCCCATCATGCCTTGACGCAACATGTGGCCGGAGATCTTCTGGACCCGCTCCGAACGAGGCAGGTAGAGCCAGAGGTTGTCGCCCAGCTTGAGCATCTTCGTGCCCTTTTCGCGCTCGGGGGACAGGTACTCCACCGCCGCCTCGTCCAGGCCACGGGCATGGGTGAGCATGCGGTACTCGCGGGTATGCCTGGAGTCCACCACCTGCATGGTGGTGATGGAGGTCCGCGTGTCGAATTGCAGGTTGGCGTCCATGCTGTGGAGCAATTGCACCGGATCGGGGAACTCCCCGGCCAGGGCCACCGGGGCGGCCAGGTGGACAAAGAAGGACAAGACAGCCATGCCCAGGTTGAAATTCAGCAGGTGCTTCATGTTACCTCCGCACGCGCATGGCGACGACGGGTTGGATGGAGGCCGCACGCAGGGCGGGCAGGATGGCGCCCAGCACGGCGATGGCGGCACCGAGGACGACGGCGCCCAGGAGGATCCCAGGTGTGAGCGATGCATAAAACGTGGCCTTCATGGGCAGGGAAGCCCCCACGGTGTCCGCCAACTCTTCGCCCAGCGTGACGCCGTGGACGGCCAGGTACCAGGCCGGGAGTGCTCCCAAGGCGGCACCCGCGACGCCGCCCAGCAGGCCGATACAGATGGCCTCCACCAGGAAAAGGCCCAGGGCGCCCATGCGCGTAAGGCCCATGGCTCGCATGACGCCGATCTCCGCTGTACGCTCCAGTACGGACATGGTCATGGTGTTGAAGATTGCCAGGGCTGCCACGAAAACGATGAGGAACTGCATGAAGGCCTTTATGGCGCCGATCATGCCCACGACCATGTTCCAGGGCTCGACGTCATACCAGGCCTGCACCACGAGGCCGTCCATGCCATCCAGGCCGCGAAGCGCCTGCACCAGGGGGCCCACGTACCTGGCATCAGTGCCCCTGGACCACACGAGCACCTGTATGGCGCCACCGGGAATGTCGGTGATCCATTGTACTTCTTCCAGGGGCAGGAATGCCTGGAGGTTCAACATGGCGTCGCCGGCCACGATGCCCACGATGCGAGCCTTGGTGTCGGACATGGAGCCGTAGTAGGTACGACCCAGGAGCAACACCTCGTCGCCAGGGCCGGCATGTATCTGGGACGCGATCTTCCGCCCCAGCACCACCTCGCCCTTTTCGGCGGAAAGCCAACGACCGGCCACCAGTTTTTCAGGGGCCTCCAGGTGTTTTTCGTACCAGTCCCGCGTGCCGCCCTGCAGGACGCAGAAGTCGTCGCCGATTTCGTCGCTGGCGGTGATCACCACACCCGTAGTGATGACAGGCTGGGCGTCCAGCACCTGGGGAAGGGCCCGGACGCGATCCAGAAGCGGAGCCACGTTGGCGATGTGCTCTTCCAGGGGTTGGAGCTGCTCTCGTGCCACGTAGTCGGTGTCCAGGATACGGGCATGGCCCGATGCCGCGGCGTTGGATTCGATCATGTCGCCCATGATCCCCTCGATCCACGACAACGCCACCACCACCAGCGCCACCCCGAACATGACGGTGGCGGCGGGGAGCATGGTGCGACGCAGATTGCGCAGGGCGTTGCGTATGGCCAGTTTGATCCAGAGAACCATCATTCCGCCCTCACGGCATCGGCTGGTGCCAGCCGGGAAGCCACCACCGCCGGGTAGATGGACGCCAGCACGGCCACGAGCAGGCCGAAGACCATGGCACCCAGGATGAAGGGCTCGCGGAAGTCCATGTACAGGATGGTGGAAAACGGTATCGAGTCATAGGTCCCGGTATCGCCCGCCTGTTGGATGAGGGCCGCCAGGTCGATGCCGTTCCGTGAATAGGACCAGGTGGTCCAGCCCCCCAGCAGGCCGCCCAGGAGCGCGCCCAGGAACCCCGTGAAAACACCCTCGGTGACGAACAGGCCCACCACACCCGCACGGGTCATGCCCATGGCCCGCAGGGTGCCGATTTCGCGCACACGCTCGTAGGCCGCCATGAGCACCGTGTTGGCGATACCCGTGGCCGCAATGGCCATGAGCACCATGGCCAGCATGTCCATGGCGGTCTGCCGGATGTCCATGATACCCATGAGACTCGCGCTTTCCTGGATCCATGTTCGGATCTCGGCCTGGGGCCCCATGGCCTGGGCCAACCCGGAGGCCAGATCCGGCGCGTCGTCGCGGTCACGGAGCTTGACGGCAAGGTGGGAGAAGGAGTCTCCAGGCCGCACGAGTTCCTGCACCAGCGGCTTGGGAACGAAGATACCGACGTTGTCGATGAGGGGGTTGCGGGCGGTGAGGATTCCCGAGACGGGAACCGACATGGCGTTCAAGGCACCCGCGTGGGTGCGTGCCTCCAGGATCAGCATGTCGCCCCTGACCAGTTGGAGCGCCCTGGCCACCCCCCTGGAGACGAGCACGCCGTCCTGGGATCCGCCGGGGATGCTGCCATCCACTTCCCACTGGCTGCGCGGGAAGACCGACTCATCGGTTGCGGGGTCGAAGCCGAAGGCGCGCACGCGCATGGACTCGTTGCCGTGGATGGCGCGGGGTACGAAGACCAGCCGCGTGGTCCAGGCGCTGGCATGTTGGTCGAGCCACCGGCGGGTGCCGTCGTCGAGTCGGAGCAGTCGATCCACCGGCGCCTGGAGGCCGAAGGTGGGGTAATCGGCCGGCCGGGCCACGATATGGCCGCTGGCGGTGTCTATCTGGGCGCGGACGATGTTCTCGCGCATACCATCCACGAAACCGCGGCCCAGGATGAGCACGAACACCCCGGCCACGATGGAGACCATGGAGAGCCCGTTGCGCCCCCAGCGGCGAAAGACATTCCGGGCGGCCAGCTCGATGTAGAACATCATTCCCCCGCACCGTGGGGAAGGGAGGGTTGCTGGCGTAGCTCGATACCATCCACCCTGCCGTCATGCAGGTTCACCACCCGTCTTGCCCGTTCCATGACCTGGGGGTCGTGGGTAGAGAAAAGGAAGGTGACCCCCATCTCCCGGTTCATGCGCCGCATGATGTCCAGTATGGCGCCGCCGTTGCGGGAGTCCAGGTTGGCGGTGGGCTCGTCGGCAATGACCAATGCGGGTCGTTTTACGAGGGCGCGGGCCACGGCCACACGCTGCTGCTGCCCTCCGGAGAGCTGGTGGGGTCTACGATCCAGCATGCCATCCAGACCCACGGAGAGGAGCATCTGGCGGGCCGCCTGTTTGCGGTCGCCGGGGATCCCGGCCAGGTGCAGGGCGGTTTCCACGTTTTCAGTGGCCGTGAGCACGGGTATGAGATTGAAGCTCTGGAAGATGAAGCCTATTCGCCTTGCCCTAAGACGGGCCAGGGCCCGGTTGGAGAGCAGGGAGACATCTTCGCCGTCGAACATGACCGTGCCCGAGCTGGGGTTGTCAAGGCAGCCCACCAGGTTGAGCATGGTGGTCTTGCCCGAACCGGAGGGACCGCTGATGACAGTGAACTCTCCGGGCTCGAATGACAGTGACACGGAGTCCAGCGCCTTTACCAGTGCCGCTCCCTTGCCGTAGGTCTTGGTCGCCTGGCGTAGCTCGCAGATGGGCATGGGTTTCTCCACTACCTGGAATCAAAAGTTGAACCTGCTCCAGAAGATGATCGTGGCGCTGGGCAGCAGGCCGCTCATATCCACGGCAAGGGACGTGGTGCCGGTGTCGAAGGAGATGAGCAGGTCGTCATCGGAGGGGTGGAGTTCACCGCCGGCACCCCAGAGGGAAAATGGCAACTGGGCCGCGGCGGAGAGCTGGAGCCACGAGCTTGGGTAGGTGGTCAGGACCGGGACCGCCATGGCACTTCCGTCGCCCAGGTTCTGCACCCACAGGCCCGTGAACGACAGGTCCGGGTTGATGGCCAGCATGAGCGAGAGCATGGCGTAGTCGCGGCCGCTGAAGAAGGGTGCGAAGGGATCGGTGTCGGACTCCTGGTCGATGCTGAGTAGGTCCACGTCCCCGCAGTCCGGCATCTCCACGACACCGCCGAGGTTGCTCACCAGGGACTGGGGATCGTACTCCACGGCTCCGGCCCCGTTGCGGTAGTACTGGGCTGTAATGACGAGGCCATCCATCAACGGAAGGGAATAATCCAGGCCCACGGCCAGCTCTTCGTAGGGCGCCTGGTGATCCTGCGTCGAAGCGCTGGTGTCCAGGTGCAGGGCACCTTCGAACCAGTAACCCACTCCCAGGGTTCCCCGCAGGTCCACACCGGCGATGGCGCTCTGTGCTTCCTGGCGCCACGCCCCCACCAGGGAGAGGTCGGCCAGGCCGAAACCGATGGTGGCGCGGCCAGCCACCCGCAGCTTCTGGAAGGTGTCGTCGGAGCCCAACACAGCCTGAAACTGGTGCCTCTTGCCCATGGGGATGGTGGAGCGAAGCGCGTTGACTCCGGTCCTGGGCTTCCAGGGTTCCAGGAGGAGCACCTCCGGGAAGGGATCGGTGGGGTTCACCATGAAAGCCGAGCCCCAGAAGATGGCCTGGCGCCCCAGGCGCAGATCCACATGGGGGGTGTAGGCGTCCAGGGTGAGTCGTTCCACCGAGAGATAGTCGCTCACCTGGGAGATGCCCAGGAACTCGTTGCCTTCCTGGGGCCAGGTACATCCCGCCAGATCCATGAGCGGGCCCAGGTCGCTTTCCTCGAAGCTGCGCTGGATCTCCTGCTGGAGGCTGCGCCCCTGGTGCAGGTCCAGCTCCACCGTGGAGGCCAGCACCAGGCGCTTGCCGAGCCTGGCCGAAAAACCTGGTCGCAGCAGCTCCACGAACTCCAGGAAGTCCCCTTCCACACCGGCATAGGCGTGGGCTCGCAGCTCCAGGTAGCCATCGGCCTGCTGGGCTCGGAGGGGCAAGGCCATTAGCAGGAGAAGCAACATGGTCGGTCATCCCGGATTCTGGAGCAAGTGAAGAGTCCCCGACGACGAGCCAGCCGGCTGGAACCCCGGGGAGCAGGGTATATCCTTTGTACGGAGGCTGATCCCGGTGGTGAGAAGGAATCCCCTGGTGGATCATGCGCTCACCTGTGCTCCCGCATGACGCCCCTCGCCGGGGCCCGGCGCAGTAGCGACTGCTGTTCCGCAGCGGGCCCGAGCTTTTCCGACGGCTCATAGGGAGTTCCCATCCGGAAATGGCTCCCATCGCCGGAGCGGCCCATTCCTTCGCCAGGCACATCCGCGCAACAACTTGAAATAGCGCTGCTATTCCGGCGGGTTACGCAGGATGCGCCTGGCTCGTAAGCGACTCGCCCCGGCTCGGTCCGCCTTTTCCGGATGGGAACTAGGGACTCCCGGTCAGCGGGTCCAGGGGCGACAACCACCGCTTGTCCAGGTCCACGCGCTGCCGCAGCAACCAGGCTGGGCGTCCGGGCGCAATGGTCCGCAGGAAAGCAGCGGTCTGTTCCGCATCGGAGGGCTTGTGGCGTACCATCATGTCGCCATCATCGAAGAGGGTCAGGGCAAAGGCATCACCCGACTCCAGGAGGGGATCGCAGGTGAACTCCTGGACTCCCAGGTAGGGCCAGGCCGTTGCCCTCGTTCCGCGGGCCTCCAACAGGAGCACGGAGCCGTGCAGATCCAGGTCCTCGACGGCCTGTCGCAGGGAGCCATCCACGCACCAGTAGCGGTCGCCCAACTCCCTGCTGGCCAGCCAGAGGCCAAGAGCCGAGGCCAGGGGAACGGGCAACCAGTACCAGTGCTTCAACAGCCGAGCGAGCAAGGCTGCCAACGCCAGGGGGGCAAGCACGTAGAGGGGATGGTAGAACCTGGCTCCGTAGGCAAAGCCGGGAGACCAGTAGAGCATGTAGGCAGGGGGCAGCAGCAGGAGGATGCCCGTCAGTAGCCTCCCCCGTCCCGGCAGCAGAAACAGGCCTGCCAGGGCCAGGAGCCCACCGCCGGGCAGCCCCAGGAGCAGGCGATCGAAAACCACCAGGCTGTGCCACAGGTTTCCCAGGGCGTCGCCCACGTCGTAGCCGTCCTGTCCCGAAGCCGAATAACAACCTTTGTCGACCCCGAAACCCAGCTCGTTGCAGTGTGGGCGTTGAGGGAACTCTTCCTGGTACCATGCCGTGGCCGGAAAGGTGAAGGGATCTCCTGTGAGGCTCCTGTTGTACCAAAGGAGCAGCAGGCCGGCGCAGATGGCCGGGAGAAGCAGCAACGGGATCCAGGATGGCCGCCTGCCGCGAATCGACTGCCAGCCGACGAGAGGAAGGCCAAGCACCAGGGCGTCGTAGGGACGAGCCAGCACCAGGTAGGCCAGGAGCAAACCCATGGCCAAGGATGTGCGCCGTGTTGCCCGTGGGAGCGTGACCATGACGGCCATGGCGGTCAAGGCCACCAGGACGGAGGTCTGCGCCATTCTGCTGGCGGCGAGAACCAGGAACCCCGGCGACAGAGCGACCACCAGGGCGGCGAGCCAGGCGGTCCTCGGGTTGGTGAGATTACGCCCCAGCTTCCACATCAGGGGCGGCATCGCGGCCGCCAGCAAGGGGTTCACCAGCCAGGGCGCCGCCACGACAAAGCCGAGGGCCAGCAGCATGGGCCAGCCCGGGGGGAAGACGCCGTGGAGACCGGGTGTTGCCGCGACGAAGGGAAAGAGGATCATGGATGGGGAGCCCTGGGCGGGCCCCATGACGGCGCCCGTGGCCAGGAGACGGGCTTGCAGCGAATAGGCGATTTCATCCGTGACGTGTGGGAGGGCGTCCAGGGGCCCCAGGGCCATGGCAAGGGCAAGGGAGAAGGCCAGAGCCGACAGCGCCCACAAGCGAATCGCCATGGATCCACCGGGCCTCGGGGTGCCCCCCTGGCCGCCAGGGATGGCGTCGCTCAACGGTCCCGCGTGACGCATACCATGACCTGCGCCATGGGAAAGCCCGTGGCGCGCTGGCCCATTTCGAAGTCCATGCTGTGAACCGTCCAGCCCATGTTTTCCATGGAGCCCAGCCATTCACCGATGGGGCTGGTCCTGTCGGAGGTTTCGAAGTAACCACCCTGCCCGTCTTCCAGGCTGACGGGAAAGAGCCGGCAGGCGAACTCCGGCTGGCCGGGATCACCGTAGCCGGGTTCGGTGTAGTTGGACCAGGAATCTGCCTGGTCAGAGCCGGGATCGGCCAATCCGGGGAGGATTTCGGCGAAGCCGGCCCCGGCCGCCATTCCCGCCAGAACCAGGGGTACCATTACTCTTGGAAGAAGGGACATGTTCACCTTTCAGGGCAGCTTTCCTCGTCGGGTCTGCATGATCTCTTTGCTCTTTGCTCTTTGCTCTTTGGAAGAGATCACCTGTGAATCGACTGACAGGGTTTTTTTTGCTGCGGACAGGTATAACAGGAGCAGTATGCTGTTGGCTCACCGAGCCGGTCAGAGCTTTTTTCTTCCAGGCGGCCCTTCCCACTGCCGTTTCTCTGGTTCCTGCTGCGATGATTCTCTCTACGGGGCAGTTTTTCCAGAGCAGCGTCTTCCTCCAGGTCATTTTCTGAACAGCAATTTCCCGGCATACCCGGCGGAGTTTCACGTGGCGGATTTTCAGAACACCTTTTCCTGGTCCCATTCCCGGCACCTGATGTTCAACCGTTGCCGCCGCAAGTACTTCTTGAACTACTACGGTTCCTGGGGAGGATGGAACCGTGATGCCCCTCCCGAAGTCCGAGAAGCCTACATCCAGAAAAAGCTCACCACCATCCCCATGTGGATCGGCTCGTTGGTCCACGACGCGGCAGAGACCGCCCTGAAGGGCCTTCAGCGAGGCCGCCCGGTTCGCCTGGACCACCTGCTGGACATGATAAGTGATCGTGCCAGGTCCGAGCTGGAAGCATCCCAGAGGGGCCTGTGGCGCCAGAACCCATCTCGTGTCACGGCGTTCCAGGAGCATTACTACAAGGTCGAACGTCCGCCCGAGGCGTGGAACAAGGCCACTGCGCAGATCAGGTCCCAGGTGCGCCACCTCTACGACAACCCCGTCTACCTGCGCCTGACCCAGGTTCCAGACAAGCTGCAGGAGGTGGAAGGCCTGGAAAAAATCGACGTTGGCGGCATACCCGTCTGGGTGAAACTGGATGCACTGGTGGCCGACGGCAGGGGCGGCCTGGTCATCATCGACTGGAAGACGGGAACGAGCCACGACAACGCAGCCATAGCCACCCAGATGGGGGTCTATGGACTCTACTGCGCGGATCGCTACCAGGTCAGCCCGGAAAAACTCATCGCCATGCATGTCAACCTGCGCACGGGCAAGCAGCTTCGCCACCCCATCGACGATGACGGCCTGGAGCGAACAAAGCAACATGTGGCCAGCAGCTCCAACCAGATGCTGAACATGCTGCGGGACCAGGACTCCAACCAGGCCACCGCGGAGGACTTCGCCATGCTGGCTGCTGGCTCTGCCTTCTGCTCTCGTTGCCGCTTTCGCGGAACCTGCCAGAGGGGCTGAAGCTGCACCTTGCCGGGCAGTGACTCTCTGCCGGCAGGGCGCCCCGGCGCGTGGATATTCCATCGGCCATCTCGTGTCAGGAACGGAGGGTCGCAACACGGAGGGCTCGTTCCAGCACGGGAGCGTGGACTCGCCCCCCGGGGAAACCGTCTGGCCAGTAAAAAAATGATCCGAAAGGCTCGGTCGGGGCTCCCTGAAAGCGATGCAGCAACGTACTCCCGTGCGGCCCGGTCAGCTCCAGAAAATGACCGGGCAGCCTTGACAACGACAACCCAAAAGGGAAGATGACCGATGAAAATATCGAAATTCTCGGGGATCCTCGCCCTGCTCATCACCTGCCTGGTCCTGGAAAGCTCGTGCAGCACCTGTCCAGACGAAGACGGTGACGGATACTGTGCACAAGAAGAGTGCAACGACTTCAACGCCGATGCCCACCCCGGCGCTCCTGAAATCTGCGACGGCGTGGACAACGACTGTGACGGCGCAATCGACGGCAGCTCCGCCGTGGACGCGCCGACGTGGTACCGGGACCTGGACTCGGACGGCTTCGGTGACATCTCCGAGACCGTGGAATCTTGTGATCGCCTGGAAGGGTATGTACACGAATCCGGCGACTGCGACGATCTCGACTCGGCCGTCTACCCCGGCGCCGGCGAGTACTGCGACGGCGTGGACAACGACTGCGACGGCAACGTGGACGGCGCCGGATCCCTTGACGCCACCACCTGGTACCTTGACTCCGACGGCGACGGCTGGGGTGTCTCCAGCGACACAATCGTGTCCTGCGACGAGCCCGGGGGCTACGTGGACAGGGCTGGAGACTGCAACGACGCCCGTCCCGCCATCAACCCGGGTGCCGCCGAGGTCTGGTACGACGGCATCGACTACGACTGCGACGGCGCAGACGACTACGATGCCGACGGCGACGGCTACGTGTCCGAAGACGAAGGCGGCACCGACTGTGACGATTCAAACCCCAATCGCCACCCCGGCGCGGTCGACACCTGGTACGACGGCGTGGACACCGACTGTGACGGCGCCAGCGACTACGACGCCGACGGCGACGGCTACGACTCCAGCGACTATGGCGGTGCGGACTGCGACGATACCATCGCCGGATCCGCGAGCACCATCTACGTTCCCGAAGACTACGAAACCATCGGAGAGGCAGTGGATGTGGCCTGCCCCATGGATGTCATCGAGGTCTCCGCGGGCACCTACCAGGAAACGTTGGACCTGGGCAAAAGGGACCTGAACCTGGTGGCAATCGACGGTGTGGATGTCACCATCATCGACGGTGGCCTGGCGGGCGAGCCGGTGATCACGATGTCCTCGGGCAGCGTCCAGGACTTCACCATCACGGCTGGAAGGGCGGAGAACGGCGGCGGCATCCTGGTGGATCTGTCGGGCAGCGTCAGCCTGTCGGGCCTGCTGGTCTCCAACAACAGGGCCACCCAGGAAGGTGGTGGAATCTACGTGAGCGGCTCCGGCGATGTCTCGATCCAGGGCTGTGTTCTGAGCGACAACGACAGCCTGGATGGCGGAGGAGGAATGGCCATCGCAGGTTCTGCCGACGATGGCTTCCCGTCCGTGACCATCGAAGACAGCGAGATCACCGACAACCTGACCGATTCCGACGGCGGCGGCCTCGCCATCAGCAACGCCGGGAACGTGAGCCTGCTCCGCGTCACCATCACCGGCAACGAGGCCACCCGGGACGCCGGGGGCCTGTACGCCAACACCACCTTGACCGCGGAGGACCTGGTGGTGGAGTACAACACCGCGGGTGACGACTACGGCGGCGTATGGGGGCGCTTCCTGGAGGGGAGCACATGGGACGTTGGAAGCGTCTCGCACAACACCGCGGGTGACGACGTGGGCGGCCTGCAGGCCAGCGGTAGCTACGAGATCACGGGCTTGACCATCGACGACAACTACTCCCGCGACATATCGGCACTTCACGCCGAAGGAGCCATGTCGCTCACGAGAATCTACGCCTCCGCCAACATCAGCTCCAACAGCGGCTCGCCGGCGGTGGTCTTGTCGGGAACGGGATGGGTGCAAAACATCCTGGTGGCCGGCAACGAGGCCAATGGGCTGGGCTTGTGGCCCGCCAGCATGGCTGACTACATGGAGATCAGCAACGCCACCGTCGTGGGAAACAGGGGCAGCGGCGTGGTGATCAAGCAGGACTGGTTGGAGCAGGTGAACCTGTTCAACTCCATCTCTGCCTACAACGAGGACTACGGCATCGACGCCACCGCCAGCTCGTATCCCCCCGTCCTGTCCTACAACGACGTGTACGACAACTCGGTGGACGGCGATTTCGGCGGGCTGGACGATCCCACCGGCATGGACGGCAACATCGCTGAAGACCCGCTGTTTCTTTCCTACTCCTGGGCCATGGAAGCCGAGACATGGGATCTGCACCTGGCTCCGGACTCGCCCCTCTTCGACGCCGGCGATCCCTCCATGAACGATCCCGATGGCTCCGTCAGCGACATGGGAGCCTTCGGCGGAGCCGAGGCTGACTACGACTACTATGACGATGCCGACGCGGACGGCATGTATGACGGCTGGGAAGAAGCGTGGGGGCTGGACACCGCGGCAGACGACTCTGCAGAAGATCCTGACAACGACGGTCTCTCCAACATCGAGGAGTTCCTGGCGGGAACCGGCCCGGGCGACGCCGACACCGACGGCGACGGGCTCGACGATGGCACGGAGCTGGCCCTTGGCGAAGATCCGCTGTGGGGAGCCTGGTGGCGAGGGGGCGAGGTTTCCCTGGCCGAGGCCGACATGGTCATCCATGGACTGACAGCCGGCGACCAGCTTGGGTGGGACCTGGACGGTGGCGGCGACAGCGACGGCGACGGCTTGCCGGAACTCCTCGTGACCGCACCGGCCGAGGCCACTCTCAGCGCCATGGCCGGCGCCGTGTACCTGTTCGAGTCATTCCCGGACGATGTCATGGACACGGATCTGGCGCAGGCCGTCATAGTGGGCGAGCACAACGGTGACAACGCCGGCTACTCGGCGGCTTTCGTGAGTGACATGGACGGCGATGGCAGCGACGAGGTCCTGGTGGGCGCACCGTACGCGGGCGAAGGCGGGCTCGCGTACCTGGTGATGGGGCCCGTGGCCGGCCTGGTGAACCTCTCCACCGACGCCTACAGGTTGGTGGGTGACGAAGAGGACGGCATAGGTGCCGGCTCCGCCCTGAGCGCGGGCGGCGACCTCACGGGCGACGACATCAGCGATCTCGTCATAGGCGATCCCTACAGCTCGGTGGGAAGCAACTACGAGGGTACAGTCTACGTGGTTCCCGGCCCCGTCGTCGCCGACGTGGCCATCTGGGATGTGGGCACCCAGCTCGTGGGCGAGTCATCGTACAGCTACGGGGGTTGGGCCGTCGACAGCGGCGGCGACGTGAACGGTGACGGGCAGGCGGACCTGCTGGTCGCTGCTCGGGAAGACAACACCGCCAGCTCGGATGCGGGCTCGGCCTACCTGTTCCTGGGTCCGCTGGCTTCCGGCAACATGTCCATGGGAGCGGCCGATGCCCAGGCCACCGGCGAAAACTACGACGACAACGCCGGTTACTCGGTCTCCATGAGCGGCGACGTAAACAACGACGGCTACAGCGACCTGTTGATAGGGGCTCCCTACAACGACGAGGGTGGATTGAACGCAGGCACGGTCTATCTCCTGCTGGGCCCGGTGAGCGGGTACCTGGGGCTCGGCGAGGCCGACGCCATCATGACCGGGGAGAACGACAGCGAATACGTCGGTACCTCCGTGGATTTTGCGGGAGACATCAACGGCGACGGCAACGATGATCTGCTGCTGGGGGCCTGGCACGCCGACGCCAGCGGAGTCGATTCGGGCACGGCCTACGTTCTCACCGGCCCCGTATCAGGGCTCGTGGACCTTGGCGAAGCCCATTCGAAGCTCAGCGGGGAGCTTTCCCAGGACAACGCGGGCTACTCGGTCTCCGCCGCCGGAGACATCGACGCTGACGGCTTTGACGACATCGCCATCGGGGCCCCGGGCGCCGCCTCCGAATCCGCCGCGGTGGGCGCAACCTACCTGCTCCTGGGGGCCGATTTCTGAGCAACGACACCCCCACGGACACCTGTCCGAGGATAGCTCCGCGCTTCCCGCGGAGCGTGTCTACTCGTTTCTCCGCGGGGGGGGCCAAGGGACATCGGCTCCCTCGAATGGGCCGCTCCGGCCATGGGAGCCTTTCCCGGACGGGCACTCGTGAACGCTCCCACGGCCCCCTGTGAGCCTGTGGGGAACAGCCGTGGCCAAGTGTGCGCAAGCAGGGATCGTGCCGGCGGAGCGAATCGCAGCGGGGGCGCCAGACAGGTTCAGAAGCGGTCCTTTTCCTGGCGCATCATGCGAAACACCTTTTCGGGAGCGGCGCCCTCCAGTCCCAGGAGACGGGCCACCAGGGGTTCGTCGCATCGCAGGAAGGGGTTCAGCAGCTTTTCCCGACCCAGGGGCGACGGCAGGACCGTGGGAGCCTGCCGCAAGCGAGCTTCACACTCCTGGCGGAAGGCAAGGAGAGCTTCGTTTCCGGGATCGAGAGACAGGGCGAAGGCGATGTTTTGCAAGGTGTACTCGTGGCCGCAGAGCAGCTCCGTGGAATCGGGAAGGGAGCGGAGCTTGCAGAGGCTGGCCCACATCTGCTCCGGCGAGCCTTCGAATACGCGACCGCAGCCAATGGAGAACAGCGTGTCGCCGGCAAAGAGCAGGTTCCCCACCAGGTAGGCAACGTGCCCCCTGGTGTGGCCCGGGACCTGCATTACCTGGCAGAGCTGCCCACCTGCCTGGAAGGTACAATCCCCAGCCAGGGTCAGGTCCATGCCGGGGATGGGGGTATCTTCGTTGGCAGGTCCGACGAGCACCGGATTCCAGCGCCTGCCAAGCACTTCCACTCCGCCTGAATGGTCTCGGTGGTGGTGCGTGATCAGGACGTGGGAGACGGTGAGATCGCGGGCCGTGAGAGCCCGGGCCACGGGGAGCCCATCGCCCGGGTCCACAACGGCCACGCTGGACGGACCCGTGGGGAAGCACCATGCAAGGTTGTCGTGGAAAATGGGCACGGGAAAGCAGTCGATGCGCTCCATGGTAGCTCCCGGGGACGACCGCCGCTTCCGTGCGGCGGTACTCCGTGGGAGCTATAACCAGGTGGATGGCGCGACTGGCTGCATCCCAGAGCGATGCCCCGTTGGACTGCCTGGCCAGGCCCGCCCGGCCAGCCGACGACTCGGCGCCGGTGGGTCCGCCTGTTCCGGATGGGAGCTACTCGATATAGCCCAGAGCGCGAAGCTGCTCGGTGGCAGCATCACCAACTTCCGGCGCGGGCGTGGAGCCCAGGCTGTAGTCTCCGTCCAGGGGCGGAAGGCCCTTGGAGCTTTCCCACAGCTCGAGTTCCTGCTCCATCTGCCGGAGTTTCTGCGGGTCCCGAGCGGCAATGTCGGTTTCTTCGGCGGGATCGTTGGCGAGGTCGAACAGGTAGGTGTTGGTGACACCGCCCTCCCACCACTGGGCCAGCTTGAAATCTCCCTGGCGATAGGTACGGTAACGCCCCCTGGGGGAGAGCAGCACGCCATGCCCGTTGGCGGTGCCAGGTGCGAAGCGGGAGGCCAGCATGTGCTCCTCGAATCGTTCGGCCAGCACGGGTTGCCCCGCGCTGCGCCCTTCCAGGGCGGGCAGCAGGGACTCCATCAGGACGGTGGATGGAGTCGGCAGGTCCAGCAGGTCCATCATGGTGGCGAAGGTCCCAACGGTTGAAACGGGCTGGTCAACGACGCTTCCCGCGGGGATGCGAGAGGGGTAGCGCAAAAGGTAGGGCACGTGCAGGGCCTGCTCGTACACCGGGTCGTGGTGCCCAAAGGAGCCGTGCTCGCCCGTGAACTCTCCGTGGTCCCCCAGAATGACCACCAGCGTCTGGTCCAGGGTGCCGCGCTGGCGCCACAGATCGACGACCTGACCCAGCAGGTAGTCGGTGTAGAGCACGCCACCGTCGTACATGTCGATGATGGGCTGGTGTATTCGCTGGTACTCTTCGTCGGTGAGCTGGCGTCCGAACTGCACCCCCGTGGCGATCTGGCCTACTGCGCGCATCTCGCGCACCGAAAGATCCGTGTAGGCGTCGCGGTAACCGTCGGGGAGTTGGTGGAAGGGGAAGTGAGCTTCCAGGAAGTTCACGAAGACGAATGCAGGTGGATCGTCGGCCGGGCGCGTGGACATCCAGTCACGAAGGTTTTCCACCACCTGGCCACCGCCCTTGTCCCTGGCTTCGAAACCCAGGTTGTCGGCAAGCCGGTAGATGAACGTAAAGGAACGCCCGCCGGCACCGGTGATCCATGCCTTGTCGGACCACTGGAAGCCACGGGTGAGCCCGAAGCTGTCGGAGATATAGGGATTGGCGGTGAAGCAGAGGGTCTCCCAGCCCTGCTCCGCCAAGGTGCTCGCCAGCGTGGGGAGTCGGTCGTCCAGGTACCGGGTCTCGCTGTGGGCATTGTTCTGCGAAGGGAATTGGCCGGTGAACAGGGCTGCGTGGGCGGGAAGGGACCAGGTGGCAGATGCCGTGGCCTGGGTGAAGAGCGCTCCCTCACTGGCCAGGGCGTCGAAGTTCGGTGTCGTCTTTCGCTCATACCCATAGGCGGACACGCTCTGGGCGCGGACAGTGTCCATGACGATGAAGAGGACGTCGGGGGCTCCCTCGGGCGGCGTGCCATGGGCGGTATCCGGCCCCGACACCTTCCCTGTCAGGTGCTGCTTGATGGGAGGAATGGAGAGCAGCAGTACGGGAAGCAGGACAGCCAGGCCCACAGGGAGCCATGGCCGCAGCCGCCAGAGCCGGAAACCCAGCCAGGCCAGCAACAGGCCCGCCAAAGGTGGTACCAGCCACATTTGCAGCTTGGAGGGGTCTATGGCGGCCCAGCGTTCCAGCCCGATCCAGGTGAGAGCCAGGGCCACCGGGTGCAGCAGGGCTCCACGCCCCAGCAGGAACAACGGGCTCCAGAGCAACCCGACCAGCAGTGCCAGGCCAAGCTCCATGGGGATGGTCCGGGCCGCGAACCAGGTCAGGGGGGCCATGCCCAGCGCGATAATCAAGAAGATCCCCATTGCCAGGTGGACGATGGAGATGGACATCCCGTAGGCAGCGCCGGACGCGAGGCCGCGGACAGGAAACGAAGACTTCCAGTGCTGTGACATGCTCTGCTCGAAAGATGTGTTCGTCAACCCAGAACCTTCCCGTGCCGGAGCTACGTGATGAAACAAGCAGGAGAACCAGTTCCCACCTGCGTGGCCTCTGGAAGGTTCCCACACGGGCGCGCTACGAGACCGAGAGGCAGGGTCCGATATCACCGGAACTCACCCGGAGCCACGCCGGTTTCCTGGAGCGGTGATGAACGACATGTAGCGGGTTCCGCGGGATGCCGCGAGATGGACTTCTACTCCCGAAGTCAACATCCCACTTCGTGGCTGGTAGTCATCCGAGACCAGGGCAGGATCCTGGGAGCCGTCGCGAAGGCTCACGCCGCTGCCAGGTGCGCCAGGCGCCCACATCTACCCTGAGTTCTGCGCCTCGTCCATGGGTCGTCCTGTAGCCAGTGCCAAGTGCCGACCGCGCATCACGCCCAGGACCAGTGCTTCTCGGAGCCAGACATAGGCAGCATGCGCCCATTCGTCGAAGATCCAGGTTCTTCGATCAATATGGGCGAATGCCAAATATAGAGATCCGGAGGGGGTATGCAAGCCAGGTTTTTTCTGCCACCATCATGGGGATGTTCGGCTACGGAGGCCATACCGTCCCAAGCGTGCTCGGACGACTGGGCGAAGGAATCCTGGGAGGTGCTCGTAGAGCGCTGACCCTGTTCGGCGTGGGATGCTCGGTGTTGGGAGGCCGGAAGACGGTAAACCCGGAGGCGGAGGATCAGGGATGCCAGACGAAGAACGATGAAGTCATCGAGGTGGAAATCGTCGAGCTGGGCCAGGAGGAGGTGGCCGACCGGGAGGAAGAACTCCGCAAACAGGTGTCGAAGGGCAGGGCGGAGCAGCGGCTCGTATTCCGAGCAAGGATAGTCCTGCTCACGGTGTTCGAGGGATGTAGCCTCTCGGAGGCAGCGCGAAGAATCGGCACTACACGGCCTACAGTACGGAAGTGGTCGAATCGCTACCGCAGGAATCCATCACTCGACGGCCTGAAGGACAAGCACCGAACAGGGCGTAATAGGCGTATTACGAAGCGCGACCGGGCGACGGTCATGTCGCTGGCCTGCCTGGAACCGGCGACCCTTGGGCGCCTGGAGGCGCGCATGACCCACGCGTTGATCGTAGAAGAGGCGGCGAAGCAGGGCACGAAGGTAAGCCGTTCCTCGGTCCAGCGGATACTGGCCCAAGCAGAGGTGAAGCCGCACCGCGTGCGCTACTACCTCTTCACCACGATGGACATTGCTGAGCATCGGGCCCGGCGGGATGCGATCTGCGACATCTACACCCGAGAGCTGCCCGCGGACGAGTTGGTCGTCTGCTTCGATGAGAAGACGGGCATGCAGGCCTTGGGCAGGCCTCATCCTGGGCTGCCGGCGGCGCCGGGACGCCCCCGCCTCGTGGAGCACAACTACATCCGCCATGGCTCTCGCACGTTGGTGGTTGCGGTTCGGCCGGATACTGGCCATCTGGTGGCAGGCAAGCTGTTTCCATCGAGCAAAAAGGCCGAAGAAGGGG
>JAJRWT010000086.1 GCA_024276675.1 Myxococcota bacterium
CCAGGAGAACGGCATCCCCTACGGCTGGGATTTCACCCCGGAACAGGGAGTTCGTCTTTCAAACGAGAGCCCCGTGGAGGGCCTCTACCTGGCGGGAAGCTGGGTCAATCCCGTCCACGGAGTGAGCACGGTCCAGATCTCCGGCTACCAGGCCGCCCGGCTGATCCTGGATCGCGAAGGACGCCGATAGTATGAAAGGTTTCAACGCCAACAGCCCCTTCGCCGCCACGTTGTCGCTGTGTCTCGCGCTGGGATTGTCCACTGCAATCGCCCAGGATGCCGTATCTTCCACTCCTTCCTCCCAGGGCGATGAACCAGAACCCAGCCCCACGGCGGTCTCCGACACTGGAGGCACCATGGAACAGGAGCCCAGCGTGTCACAATTGGCGATAGATACCATCTCGACAGCCACCACGCGCTACCTGCCCGTGGTGTTCTTCAACCACGACGCCCATGGATCGGATCTCGGAATTGCCTGTGGTACCTGCCACCACGACCTCGTGAAGACGATGAATGGAACCCCCAGCCCATGCAGCGCATGCCACGACAACGCCGCCGCCACGGTGAACCTGGCAGCGGCAATGCACGGGAGCTGCCGGGCCTGCCACCTGGAACGACCGGCGGACCACCCCGACTCCCAGCCACCGGTGGACTGCCTGTCCTGCCACACGGAGCGGGGAAAAGACCGGGAGGGTTGACACATCCGATTCAGCGCGGGATTTCCTTGAGAAAGGCACTGCCACCTTATGAGTTCCCCCTCTCCAGCTCGCAACGGCCACCACAGGAGGAAGCTTGGCACCGCACTGGATTGATGGAGTTCCCAGACCCCGAGCCCTGCTACGCCACGCCGGGGGCAGCCTGAACCTGGACCTGTGCACCACTCCCCTCGATGGCGGTACGCGGATAGACTGGAGCCTGCGCTCCGACGAGCCCCTGGAGTTGGATGCTGCCTTCTTCCACTTCCCTGCCTGGTTGAAGGCCCCCAGGGCCCTGCTCAACGGCTTCCAGAGCTGGACGCCCACTCGGGTCGTGCCTCCAGGCCACGCGAACCGCCGTGCCTGGTTGCGCACCTTCGAACTGATGACCCACAACGTGGACTCCCCCTGGTATGGACGCCGCGACGGCTTCGCCTCCCACGGCTTCACTCTCCTGCAGGAAGGTGAAAAGACCTGGCTCCTGGGTTTTCTGTCCAGCTTCGTGGGCCTGCCGGAGATCTTCGTGTCCAAAGATCACGTGGTGGCATCCCTGGATTACGGGGGCAAACTCCTTCGGGCAGGAGAAGAGCTGCGCGGAGAGCCGCTCTGGATCGCTCCCGGTGGCACTCCGGAGCGCTGGGCGGAATTGGCCGCCAGGGAGCACGGAGTGCGGCCAGGGCAGGATCCCAGCCCCGTGGGCTGGTGTTCGTGGTACCAGTACCACACCGGAATCACCGAGTCCCAGGTTCTTGCCAACCTGGATTTTCTCGTCAGGCATCCCCATCTGGGGGTTGAGGTACTGCAACTGGACGACGGCTACCAGACCGCGGTGGGCGACTGGCTATCCTTGAACCGCAAGTTTCCCCGCGGCCTGGCTCCCATGGCAAGAGCCATCGACCAGGCGGGTTTCCAGGCGGGAATATGGACCGCTCCCTTCTTCGCGAGTCGCCGCTCCCGACTCCTGGCTCGCCATCCCGAGTGTTTCCTGCGTGATACCCGGGGACGACTGGTGGATTGTGGCTTCAACCCCGTGTGGCGCACGCGACTCGTGGCCCTGGATCCCACGCACCCCCTCTGCCGATCCTGGTTGGCGGATGTCTTCACCGAGCTGTGCGAGGCGGGCTTCAACTATCACAAGATCGACTTCCTATTCGCCGGCCTGCGCCGCGGGCGCCACCACGATCCCCACATGTCCCCGACCCAGGCCTACCGGGCCGGCCTGGCCGTGATCCGCGATGCCATCGGGCCTGGTCGTTTCCTCCTGGGCTGCGGAGCTCCTCTCATGCCATCCCTGGGATTCTTCCAGGCGATGCGCGTGTCCCAGGATGTCAGGGAGGCATGGGACGACCCGCTGTTTCGGCTCCTTGGTCGCGACACGGCCTATCCCAGCGCACGTGGAGCGATCCGCAACGTCATCACCCGCTCCTTCCTGCACGGTCGATGGTGGATCAACGATCCCGACTGCCTGCTGGTGCGCGACCGCAAGACCCGCCTTTCGTCGGACCAGGTCCGGACCCTCCTGACCATACTGGGAATGTCCGGGGGCATGTTGTTCCTGTCCGACGATCTCTCATCCCTGTCTCCCCATCGCCTGGAGCTTGCCAGGTCCGTGCTTCCTCCGGGCTCCCTGTCGGCCCGTGCGCCGGACCTGCTGCGAAACGAGTACCCGGAATACTACGAACTGAACGGACCGGGCGGCCGGCTGGTGGCCAGGATTGCCTGGGACCGCGACCTGAGCTGGGATGAACCCGGTTTCGATTTCTGGAACGGCACAATGGTCAACGAACCATGTACCGTGAGACGACATTGCGTAGCCACCAGGCTGCAAGCCACGGGGCCCCTGAAGGGCACCGATCTGCACCTGCTCGCCATCGTGGACGGGCGCCTTCGCGGGTACGTGGAGGCTGGCAAGCTGCTGATACACGGCAAAAACATGGCACGGCGCTCCGGGCGGGTGTGGGTCCACCTGCCAGGTGGCAGCACCCTGGGCGCCCCCCTGCCCTCCGGTGTTTCCCTGGTTGGATCCTGGGATGAAGGGGCCGTTCTTCACCTGGATGCCCCTTCCTGGCCCTGGCAGGTGTCCATACCGCTCCTGGATTGAGCCGCCTGGACATGCTTCCGGCCCCGGAGATGCCAGAGAATGGATGATGCCAACACACGAACCTGGGCCGTCATAGCAACGATGCGATTCCCCCCAGCATGAACCCGGTCGCCACCTGGTCCGTGCCGGGAACGACGTAGGCGTGGGTGATGATCTCCAGCTCTGGAACAAGGGTGATGTTGTAGCCCAGCGCCATCCCCCCGCTCCGGATCCCCGCCGAGCCCGTCTCACAGGCCGTCGAAACAGGCATGAAGGTCCAGGCCGACTCCAGCAGGAGCTGGTGTCTTTCGTGCAGCGCCAGGTAGGCTCCCAGGGTGGCATCCAGGTGGTAGCCCATCTCTCCCTCCAGCCCCTGGGACAGGTTCGGTTCCGTGGCTTCGTGGCCGTAGATGGGCAGGCCTGCCCTGAGATACAGCCCCCAACCGGCCAACTCCGGATGGGAATCGTAGTTCAGCTCCAGGGATGGAGTCAAGTGCAGGAAGGGATCGTCATCGCTCACTACAAGCAGGTCCAGCAGCAGGTCCACATCCACATGATCGGTATCCAGTGGAGTCCCGAAGACCCCCATGTACCTGGCGCTGCTGGCCGATGACAACGACTGGTCCGCCTGAAGGACCGTACCCATGTAGGCGGAGAGCCCGGAAGTCAATCCGTAGCCCAGCACCATCTCGCCGTAGAGGGTCTTATGGGCCTCGGCTTCGCTGTCCAGGCCCACGTAGAACTCCACGTCGGTGGCCCCCTGGTCCCAGGTCTCCACGGTGTCAGCCGCCCTGGCAAGAGGGGGCAGGCAGCAGAGTGACCCCAACAAGCCCGACGACGCCAGGTGCCGCGCCTGCAACCTGGAAGTCCTCCGGGGATTTCCATTCTCTCCACCGCCACGGGCCTCGGTGCCGGCATACCCTGGTGGGCCTTGTTTCCTGGATGTGTTCCCTGTCGTCGTTCTATGCATTGACATCACCAATATCGTTTTGTGTTGCGTGTTTCAGAGTTGCACAAGCCTCGCCGACCCTGCCCTCAGATGCATGGATGACGCAGGAAGCGCAGACACCGGAACAAGAACCGGAAGAGAATGGGCCCTTTTTGGCACGGGGATGGGCTACCTGCCTTCGGATCCTTGTGAAGAGCCCCCACGCGGCCAATGCCACGATCATTCCCACCAGCACGTCTTCCATGGTCATGTCTCCCGGCGGCATGTCTCCCCACACGACTACGACTCCTCCGTTCAGGTGAACAACGAGCCCACCTGGTAGACCAACAGGGCCACCAGGTAGCCCAGGGCCGTGAGACCGCCGGATTGCAGGAGGGCCCACTTCCAACTGCCCGACTCCCTGCGAGTTATGGCAAACGTCGCCATGCAGGGAAAGGCGATGAGCAGGAACAACATCAGTGAGACGCCCACCAGTGGCGAGTAGTCCCTGGTGAGCACCTCTCGCAGCTCCTGGGAGGTCTCGTCGGTCTGGCCCAGCGAGTAGACGATTCCCATCTGGGCGACAAATACCTCCTTGGCGGTGAATGCCCCCAGTATTGCTGTGCCGATCTTCCAGTCGAATCCCAGCGGCCTGATTACCGGTTCGATGGCCGTACCGATGCGTCCCGCCAGGGAGTAGCGCAGTTCTTCGGCAGTCCGACGTCGCTGGTACTCGTGGGGATCAAGCAGGACCGGAACTCCGGAAAGGCCGCTGGAACCCGTGAAGGAACTGGACGATTCCCCCTCTCCCCCCTGTATTGGCTCCACGATCTTCAGGGTACCCGCAGCCAGGTCCTTGTCTACCTGGTGGTCTTCCAACCTGGGGAAAGACGTTGCCGCCCACATGACTATGGAGATGGCCAGTATTATGGTCCCAGCCTTGCGCAGGTAGAGCGAGGAGCGCTCCAGCATCTTCAAGAACACCGCCCTGGCAGTGGGCATCCGATATGGAGGCAGCTCCATGACAAAGGGCGCGTCCTCGCCCTTCAGAAAGGAACGACGCAAGAGCAGGGCCAGCACGAGCGCCAGCACGATTCCCACCATGTATATGAGCCACAATGCGGGAGCCCGCAGATGAGCTGGGAAGAAAGCGGGAATCAACAGCATGTATATGGGCAGCCGCGCCCCGCAGGACATCAACGGCAACACCATCATGGTGGTGAGCCGGTCTCGCTCGTTGGCAAGCGTTCGCGTTGCCATGATACCCGGAATGGAGCAACCGAAACCCGTCATCATGGGGATGAAGCTCTGGCCGTGGAGACCGAAGCGGTGCATCAGCCGATCCACCAGGAAGGCGGCGCGGGCCATGTAGCCGCTGTCTTCCAGAAAAGCCAGCCCCAGGAACAGCAGCAGGATGTTGGGCAGGAAGACCACCACTCCGCCGACGCCTCCGATTATACCATCCACCAGCAGTGAGCGGAGCGCCGAGTCGGAACCCATCGGCCACAGGGAGCCCACCAGGGCGCCCAGGCGCCCGAACCCCCACTCCAACCATCCCATGGGGTATTCCCCCAGCGTGAAGGTCACCCAGAAGATGGCATACATGAGCACCAGGAAGATGGGGATCCCCAGCAGACGATTCACCACGACGGAATCGATCCTGTCCGACATCTCGCGAGCGTCCTCGCGGGGCGCCTTCCGGACGACCTGCCGCAACAGCCCATCCACGAATCCGTAGTAACACTCCATCACGTACAACGAGACATCCAGGCCCGTGCGGGACTGGATGGCTCTGCGTCGGGTCTCGGCTTCCCGCAGGGCCATGCTCCAGTTGGCGCCCACTTCATGGAGATCCGGGGCGCCACGAAGCGCCCGCGTTCCTTCGCCCCCCAGGAGCAGCTTCAGCGCCAGCCACCTGTGCCCTGTCGTCGCCAGGCCCGCATCTTCCAACAGTGAGGCCAGCGAGTCGATGGCGGTTTCCAGCAGGTTCCCCAGGACCAGCCTGGAACGTTGCACCGGTGTGTTT
Source organism: Myxococcota bacterium (assembly GCA_024276675.1). Taxonomy (GTDB): domain Bacteria; phylum Myxococcota_A; class UBA796; order UBA796; family JAFGLY01; genus JAJRWT01. The sequence goes on from JAJRWT010000086.1 coordinate 5,730, forward strand.
GCCGCTCGGGCGATGGCTCGTTTCAAATGGTCGATACCCACTGCACGGTGACCCACCGTCTCCACCACCGGAAAACCCAGCAGTTCTTCCAGCATCGCCGTGTCGATCTCCTGGCCCGCACGCCTGGCCTCATCCGACATGTTCATGCAAAGCACCGGGTTGGCACCCAGGAGCATCACCTGGGCCAGCAGTACCAGGCTGCGCTTCAGCGTGGTGGAGTCCACCACGACGACAACCACGTCCGCTCCCGCATCCAGGAGTTCCTCCTGGGCCACTCTTTCTTCGGGCGAGTACGAGGACAGGCTGTAGGTTCCCGGAAGGTCCAGGAGTTCCACCTCCACATCTCCGTCACGAAAACGGCCCTCTCGCTTCTCGACGGTCACACCCGGATAGTTGCCCACCCTCTGCCTGGCACCGGACAGCGCATTGAAAATACTGGTCTTCCCTGAATTGGGGTTGCCGGCCAGCAGAACTCGAAGCGAGGATTCTGGTACCGGCCCGGCTTGAAGAGCAGGGCCGGGGTTTGGACTAGTAATGTTCGCTAAATCGTTCATTGTTAGCTGCCTCTACATCGTGGGGTAACAGGGGAGCCTGTTTGACCGGGTCAGGCACTCGCGTTCCCGGCTAGCGGCTGGACTCAGGGTCGAAGGGCATCGTGCCTATACTGGCGCCACCAGTACGGCCGAGGCTTCCTTTCGACGCAGAGAGAGTTGGAAGCCCTGGAGCTTGATCCAGATAGGATCCCCCGCGGGAGCCACTCTCTCGACGCTGATACGCACTCTTGGGAGGATGCCCATGTCCAGGAGCCTCTGCCGGATGGCTCCCCGCCCTTCCACCTGGGTCACCACCCCCACCTGTCCCGGCCTCAGATCCGACACACTGACGGGAGGCGAAGCGGCCGGGCTGCCATCTGGCGAACAACTGTCGCAACAGTCCGTTTCGCAGTGGTTCACACGGGTACAGCGGCCGTACTGCTCCAGCAGCACGGTTCCCTCCGGGCAGAGCTCCATGAACTCCAGGAACCGGGCCATGGCGTCCATGACCCTGGGGGAGAGGCTATGCTCCATGGCGCAGGCATCTTGCTGGGCCACGGCCCTGGGCACCTTCAGGACCTCCACGAAGAACCTGGTCATGACCTGGTGTCGAGCGTAGATACGCCTGGCCACCTGTTCTCCAAGGGGGGTGAGCGTGATGTATTCCCTGCGCACGTACTGGATGAGGCCCAGCCTGGCCAGGCGGCTCATGGCGGGAGAGACCGAAGCCGCCTTGACGTCGCGAGCATCGGCGATGTCACGCACCCTGGCGAAGCCCTGCTCCTTGACCAGCAGGAATACCGTTTCCAGGTAGTCTTCCAATGCCTGCGAGAGATCTGCTCCCGGATTCGGTATCTTGCCATCCTGGTGGGGAGGCTGGATGGAGGGGGAGTTCATGCTGTGCTCCTTGCTGTTGCTAGCGCAAGCTAACACCGTTAGTTATGGCTGGCAAGAGTTTTTCCGCTCTGCTCCAGCTTCCCCGTGCCAGGGGCCTGCGATGCTCCGTGAAGCTGTGACTACGAGCCAGCAGATGGCTGGCCGGATTTGTCGCCGGTTCCGCGGCGGCGGACAATGAATGGCGCCAGGAGGAGTGAAAGAAACGTGGGTACGAGTCGCACCAGGCCAGGGCCCGCGCCTTCCTGGAACGTGGCGCAGCCGCATCCGGGTTCGTCCTCGAAGCTGCGGGGGCGCTCCGGGGTGCCAGGGAGCACGTAGGAATATCCTGTGTCGCCTGTGTCGCTTCCCTGTGCAGTCCCACTGTCCTGGGGCTGTGCGCTGTCCTCCAGGTCCGTGGGGACCAGGCGTAAGGCGTCGAAGACTATCTGGGTCCGGGTGCTGTAGGGCTCGCCGGTGTTGTCGTCGAGCCGTATCCACTGGTCAAGGCCCGGAGTGAAGTCCCAGGTACCCAGGTCGCGCCACCCGTCGAGGGCGCTCTGGTCCAGGATCACCGAGTCGAAGCCGGCCGCGTGGTGGACCTGGTAGAGGGCCTGCCGGGCCTGGGCCCAGGATGTATCGGTGTAGACCTGTACCAGGTAGGAACCGGAATACTGGAAGTCCAGGGTCCATATGCCGTGGTTGTCTACCTCTGCACTATCGGTGGTGTGGGTCCACAGCAGCGAACCGCCCCAGCCGGCATCGGCTTCGTACCAGTAGGCGTCGTTGCCCCCCCGTTGGAAACAGGTGTCGGTTTCGTCGATGATGGCGCCTTCCGCTGGCACGGGCTCACAGGCGGGGCAGTCCTCCGGGCAGGTTTCCCAGGTTTCGTCGCCGTTGCATATGCCATCACCACACTGGAAGTCGCCCTGGGCGAAATCCAGCAGCGCCAACAGATCCCCGTTGAAGACATCGGTGTCCACGTAGCCGGAGATGCCGGCCACCGAGCCGGTATCTCCGGTCTGCCAGAAGTCCCAACGACTCCACTGGTCTGGAATGTCGGGGCAGCTTACACCCCAGTTGGCCACCCAGAGGGGATAGTCGGCGAAATCATCGCTCCCACTCACCAGCCCCCAGTAGTAGATGCTGGTGTAGATGATGGGCTTCCGCCCGATTTCGGCTTCCACCGTGTCCATCCAGTCCTGTATCGCCGCGGTGGCCGTGGACTGGGACACCCCGTCGGTGGTTTCGATGTCCAGCACCGGAGGAAGGTCGCCGTCTTCCAGGGCCCCCATGTGCTCCAACAGCCGTTCCGCCTGCGTGACACCGTCTGTACCGGGATGGAAGTACTGGTAGGCGCCCCTGATGATCCCGGCATCGCGGGCCTGTTCCCAGTTGCTGGAGAAGTAGTCGTCCAGCGAGAGACCGTTGGCAGCCCGAATGAAGGCGAACTCCACGCCGTCGCTCGCCACGCGATCCCAGTCTATGGAGCCCTGCCAATAGGAGACATCTATGCCGAAGGTGGTTTCGCCGTCGGCACAGACCACGCTACAGGGCGTGAGTGAGCCGGCTGGGGGTGTTTCAAAAGGTGCAGCAAGAGATGACGCGGTGTCCTGCGGCGGCGGAGAGCTGCAGGAAGCCAGGGCGGTGGCTCCGCCCAAGAACACCAGCCTTACTGCCCGCCTTTTCTTGTGGGGAACCTTCATGGAATCGCCTCGCTTCGTGGGAACCGTCCTGGCATGTTCATGATCATAGCTCATTCCCATCCTTGCAACAGGCGGCAGAACCTTTGACGATACCGGCGAGAGGCGTTGCGGAACCTCCCCAATACCATCATGTACTACACAATCTGGCATTCGGTTTCTCCAGGAAGGCTCCCCGCGAACGGCTCGTCGCCGGCTCATGGCGCCATGAGCCGGCTGCCTTTTCCCCATGGCTCTCACCATACCCATAATATATCGTCAGGGTGGCACGACCCCTCCCGGGCTATAGACCTTCATGGATCTCGCACCCGGTGGCGCGGGATCGGCACAATGGGGAGCCCTGATGCTCAATGTCTATCGCAGCAACAAACTGGAGGTCCTGGCTGAGATCCTGGTGAAGAACATGGGCCTGAACGGCGCGATGCCAGCCGACCCATTCACTCCCCTGCGCGTGGTGGTGGGCAGCAGGGGCATGGAGCGGTGGCTCCGGCACCGCCTGGCTTCGGGAATTCGCGGCCATATCTCCGCCAACCTGGAATTTCCCCTTCCGCAACAGGTGCTGGCCCAGGCCCTGGCCCTGCTGGAAGGCCAGTCCATCGACGCCGATCCACCCCAGGATCCCTGGCGCCCAGGCGTGCTGCTCTGGGCGTTGCTGGAGCTGTTCCCCGTGCTCCTGGAAGGTTCCAGGGCGTCCCACCACGTGGCTCCCTTGCGTGCATACCTGGACGGTGAACCTGCTCCCCACGTGGGGCCCCGCAGCCTGGAGCTGGCGGCCCAGATCGCCGACATCTTCGATCGGCTCGTGGTTTTCCGTCCTCAACTGGCCCTGGACTGGAGCCGTGGACTCGGCACCCTGCCCCAGGGCGCGGGGGAGTTCTCGTGGCAGCCCCTGCTCTGGCACGCGCTGCAAGAACACATGACCCGGGAAAGCGCCGGAGAACACTCCGCGCTCCGATGGAAGAAAGCGATCCTCAACACACCTCCGGACCACGAGTTCTTCCAGCAGCCTCTGCGCCTCTTCGGAATATCATGGCTCCCCCCCCAGTACCTTCATCGCCTGGAGTGGCTCTCTCGCCATTTCCTGGTGGAACTCTACATGGTGTGTCCCTCCAATCTCTACTGGGCAGAACTCTCCGGGCTTGGTCGCAAGTCCGTCAAGAGCCTGCTCATGGAGGATCGTGACCTGCTGTCCCACAAGCTGGGCTCCCTCTTCGGGCAACGCCCCCATCCACTGCTCATGTCCATGGGGCGGGTGGGCCGTGACATGCAGCTCGTCCTGGAGTCGCTGGGTGACGCCGTGGTGGATCGCGCCGATGAAGAGTGCTTCCTCGACCCCGCCCCCCAACTCACGAGCACGGAAGGCGCGTGGGCAGAGGCCGCGCCGGACGACGCTACCAGGGGGAACGGAACGGTCCGCCGTCCCCGTGCCCTGCACGTTCTCCAGTCCGACATCCTCCACCTGCGGGATCCCAGCCTCCTGGACGACACCGCCCTGGCACGCCGCCGCCTGGCAACCGACGACGACAGCATCCAGTTCCACTCCTGCTACGGCCCCACCCGGCAGGTGGAGGTCCTTCGAGAGGCCCTGCTGCACCTCTTCCAGGCACATCCGGACCTGGAACCACGGGACGTACTGGTCATGGCGCCCGACATGGAGATCTTCGTACCCATCATCGGCGCCGTCTTTGATCAGGGCCACACAAAGCCAATCATGGAAGACGCATCCCCTGCTTCCCCCAGCATGGTTCGATGGGGCGAACCCGGAGCTCCCCACATCCCCTACACGGTCATGGAACGTAGCGGCCGGCAGGCCAACGCGGTGGCGGATCTCCTGCTCCGCGTGTTGGAGCTGGCATCCGACCGGCGACGCATCAGCTCCGTGACCGTACTGTACCTCCTGGCCATCGAGCCTTTTCGAAGGCGTTTCGGAATCCAGGCGGATGACCTGGACACCCTGCGCCGGTGGATCGAAGAAGCGGGGATTCGCTGGGGTCTGGATGCCGGGGATCGGGCCCGCCTGGGCCAGCCTCATCACGTGCAGAACACCTGGCGTTTCGGCCTGGAGCGGCTGGCGCTGGGCGTCACGATGGCGGACTCTCCCGGACGTGTCTGGGACATCCCCCAGGAGCCACCTGAGGGCGAACGTGGACGCGGACTCGTGCCCTTCGACGGCATCGAGGGGGGCATGGTCCATCTTCTCGGTCGTTTCTTCGACGCATGTACCACAATCTTCGACGTGGTCACGCTCCTGCGTAGTCCGGCGACCATCCAGGACTGGCTGCTGCGTTTCCTGGGCGATCCGGCACGGGAACCCGGTTCACCCGCGGCCATGGGCATACTGAAACGGCTTTGCTCCGTTGAAAACAAGGATGCCTGGTTGCTGGCCAGAACGCGCCAGGAGCTGGTGGAACTGGAGCAGGCGGCACAGTCGGTTCGTTCGAAGCGTACCGTACTGGTGGGGGCGATGTACACGCTGCTCTCCCGCCGATTCGAAGAAGCCCCGGGGGCCGCCAGGTCACATACAGGGGCGCTCACCTTCGCGGCCATGCGCCCCTACCGCAGCGTGCCGTACCGCGTGATATGTCTCCTGGGCATGGACGAAGGAGCTTTCCCACGCCAACAGGGCAGCATACGCTTCGATCCCACGCAGCTCCGCCCTCAGCCCGGAGATCGCGATCTCCGCGACGAAGATCGCTACCTGTTGCTGGAAGCACTGTTGGCAGCCGGGGACCATTTCCTGGTCTTCTACACAGGCTGCGATCCGCGCAGCAACGAACCGCGAGCACCGGCGGTTCCCATCGGAGAACTCCGGGATGTATTGGATGCCAGTTTCCCCGCTGAAAACCACCAGCAGCCAAGCGAACGGATGTCGCGTTCCCACCCCTTGCAGGCTTTTTCACCAAGATGCTTCCAGCCGGGCCGCCTGGAGCCTGGAGATACCCCATGGTCATACGACACCCGGCTCCTGCGTGCCGCAAGGAGCACGCTGCGGCAACGACGCGGCGTGCCGCTCTTCTTCCCACCCGACACAGCCAAGCGGACGGAGACATCCGCCGGGGAACACAAGCCGCTGTTGCAGCTTCCCCTCGAAGAGTTGGAACGTTTTCTCCACAATCCCACCAGGACCCTCCTGACCCGCACCTTGAACCTATACTTCCAAGACGACGACGCCCCCCTCCCCCATCGTGAACCCATCGAGCCCGGTGGCCTGGACCGTTGGCTCATGAGCCGGCGCATGATGGACCAGCGCCTGGCCCACCTGGCAGAGGCCTGGGAACAAGCACCCCCGGAACAGTCAGGCCCAATCCAACCCGCCGAGCTGCGCCTCCTGGCCGAGGGGCTCCTTCCCCTGGGGAGTGGGGGCGAGCGATGGGTCACCCTGCCGGTACACCTTGTGGACGGCATCATGGAAAGGTTGGAAGCCTGGAGCGATGGTACAGACAGTGCAGATGAATCACTGTCTCCCCGTCGTGTCGCCATCGACACAACTCTGGAGTTTCCCCAATGCAGGGTCAGGCTCCTGGGGCGTACAGGTCCCATCTGGGGCGGTGACCAGATCCAGTTGGGCATCGGCGATGTATTCGGAAAAGCCAGGTACCGTATCGGGCCATGGCTGCGGCACCTGGCCTGGCTCCTGGCAGAAAAACCAGACCATCCCCGGACTGTGCTGCTGTACGGCAAGCTGGACGCCAAGGGACAGGGGACCCTCCAGGTGGCCTGTTTTCGACTACCCGTCGCAAGGGGCGGCGCCCAGGGGTCGGGACGGCAGGATGACCATGCAACCTGGGCCAGGCAGGAGATGCGTGGCCTGGTCTCCATGTACCTGCAAGGCATGGAAAGACCGCTGCCACTCTTCCAGCAGGCCTCCCTTGCATTTGCCAAGCGCTGCTTCTACTACCGGAAGCAGCGTTTCACCCTCGATCAACTGACCATGGACGACACAAGACTTCCCCCGGATACACTGGAACATATCGAGGCTGCCATGAGCGCCGCCCAGGCAGCATTCGCTGCCGGGGAGTCCAAGTGGTCCGTCCATGACATGGACGACCCCTGGGTCGAAAAGGTCTGGCAGGGCCGGGATCCCATCCTGGACCCCGAAGCGGGCTCCATTCCCTTGAACCGCGAGTTTGCACGCCTTGCCCTACAGCTCTGGCAGGCCAGCCTGGCCGCGTGGAGCCAGGAGACTTCGAGGAAAGCCATCGTCCCCCAGGAGTTCCCCCGGGGAGGTGTCTCGTGAAACAGCCCCGAAAGTACCAGGTAGGCGCCCCCATGCAGCGCGGCATCACCTTGCTGGAGGCCAGCGCTGGAACGGGCAAGACCTACCAGATCACAAACCTGGTGCTGCGGCTGGTGGCGGAGCAGGATGTGCGCATGGGGGAGCTGCTGGTGGTCACCTTCACCAGGGCCGCCACCGACGAGCTGCTGGATCGCATCCGCATGCGGCTTGCTGCCGCGAGGCGTCTCCTGGGCAAAGCCTTGCGCAACGGCAACGCCGCCCGCCTGTCGGGGCCGGGTTCGGACCCCAGCGTGGGCGATGGCCCCAATGACGGCCTTGACGACGCCATGAGAAACCTCCTGGAAGCAGCCACCGCCGGTCCAGCTCCTGAAAAGCGACTTTCACTGTTTCATGATCGATTGCTCACGGCGCAAGAAGAATTCGACCAGGCGCTCATCTCCACCATCCACGGCTTCTGCCAGCGAATGCTCCAACAGAATGCATTCGAGAGCATGGTGGACTTCGGCCTGGAGTTGGTAGAGGACAACGGTGAACTCCTGGAAGAAATAGTAGACGACTTCTACTCCGCATGTATCAACACCGCAGACCCGGAACGCTACCGATTCATGACCTCCACCTGCGGTTTCAACCGTGACTTGTTGATACAACTGGCACAGAAGGCCATGCGCAACCCCCGCATGCCGGTGCTGCCCGACCTGCACGCTCCGGCAGCCACGACGGATGGCGGACCAGGGGGCTTTGCCGGTTGGTGGAAGGACCAGGGCATGGAGGAGCTGGCCAATGCCTTCGAAGAGGCATACCAGGCGGGAGACATCATCCCGGCCATGAGCAAGGGAAGGCGAGCCAAGTCCCAGAACAAGTATCGCAAGAAGAAAGCTCTCCTGGAAGGCGCAAAATTACTGCGTTGGGTGTGTGACACATCAGGCTGCGACGACACAGCCCCCTGTCCCAACGTCGACTACTGGTCCGAAGCCGCATTGAAAAAATACTCACCCAGGGGTCGCGTCTTCTACCACCCGCATCTTTCGCGGGTTCGCCGCGCCCTGGCTCCGCACCTGGAACAGGTGGCCATGGAACGCGCCAGGTTCGTGGACTACGTGCGCAGGGAGTTTCAACGGCGCAGCACGGAGCGCCGAACCATGTCCTTCCACGACCTGCTGCGCCTGCTGGCGGAACGACTGGAAAGCCCGAAGGCCCGCGAACCCCTTCGGCACGCCATATCTTCGCGTTTCAAGGCAGCCCTGATCGACGAGTTCCAGGACACGGATCCCGAGCAATGGACCATCTTCCGGACCTTGTTCGGAGCTGGGAGTCATTTTCTATACCTCATCGGGGATCCCAAGCAAGCCATCTACGGTTTTCGCGGCGCCAACGTGAATGTATACCTGCAAGCCAGGAAGCAGGCTCGCGGAAACGTGTTCTCCATGAACACCAACTACCGCTCCGACGGCTCTCTCCTGCGGGCCCTCAACCCCATCCTGGCTGCTCCCTGGCAGCCTGGGGTCTCCCCCGGCCCCGCCGGCGCTGCCGCGGGGATGTTCGCCCTGGAGGGTATCGCCTACGAATCGGTGGAGCCCAATCCCCTGCGCGATCCTCCCCTGGGCCTTCTCTGGGATCACGAGCGGGGACCTGCTCCCCACGGTTTGCTTTCGCCCCTGCAGATCCGCTTCATAGACGCCTCGTCATCGGGAGCCCCATCCATGGCCGGCGCCCACGGCAAGGCGCTGGGCAGCGGGCAGGTGCAGGCCATGCTACCCGCCATCGTGACCGCAGACATCATCCGGTTGCTGGATCAAGGCCTTCGCTTCCATGATTCCGCCAACGACCATTGGCGAGCCCTGGAGCCCGGCGACATCGCCGTACTGGTGCGCAAGGGAAGGCAGGCCCGGGCCTTGCAGAGTTCCCTGCTGCGGGCGGGGGTGCCCTCTGTCCTGTCCGGCGCCGACAGCGTGCTCTCCACCGACGAGGCCAGGGATCTGCAGCTCTGGCTGGAGGCGGTGGGCAGCCCGGGATCCGACAGGGCGGCACGGGCGGCGGTGACCACGGCCATGTTCGGGCGCAACGCCGCCGACCTGCTGAGGCTGGAGGACCCGGATCTCCCCCCGGAAGACCGGGAGTGGTGGGATGACTGGACCAGGCAACTGGCCGACTGGCGAAACACCATGGAGAGATTCGGCGTGATGCGCGCCTTCCGTGCTGCCATGAACGAGCACCATGTCCAGGAACGGCTCCTGGCCTGGCCCGACGGCGAACGCAGGCTCACCAACCTGCTGCACCTGCTGGAGCTGCTGCACGCGGCCAGCCTGCGAGAAGATCTCGGTACCAGGGGGCTCATAGGCTGGCTCGTGAGCCAACGCCAGAGGGCCGGCCTGGATGCCGAGACCGCCGAGCTGCGACTGGAGCGCGACGACTCCGCCGTGCGCCTGCTCACCATGCACAAGGCCAAGGGCTTGCAGTTTCCCGTGGTCTTCGCCCCCTACCTGTGGGACGGCACATTGCTGTTTCACTCCGACCAGGAAGCCCCCATCGTCTCCGCCGCCCGGGGCTCCACCACCAGGGTGCTGGATGTCCACGTGGACAACGCCGTGGAGCCAAAACGCTCCCACCTGGAGCTTCTCCGGGAAGAAGCATTGCAGGAAAACATGCGCCTGCTCTACGTGGCCCTGACCCGCGCACAGCAGCGATGTGTCATCTACACCGGGCACATGGAGAGACTGGAGACCTCGTCTCTGGGCTTGTTGCTCCACGCCATGGAGCCAGGCACCCCGGTCGCTGAAGTCCATGACAGAATCCAGAGCGCCTTCCAACGCATCCCCCACCTGGGGCCCGCCCAGCTCCTGCGGGATCTCCAACTGCTCTCGGAGATGGCCGGCCAGGAAGAAGGCGTCGGCCCCCGAGTCTTCGTCAGTACCTGCCAGCCGCCTTCCTCCGAACCCAGGAGCCGTCAGGAAAGCTCGGGCCCGCTGCGGGGCCCGAGCCGGCTGTCTCCCGCAGCCTCTTTCCCGACGGCTCCCATGTGGCGGGGCTCCAATCCTGACGCCATCGACCCGGCCACGCTACAAGCCCGTGTGTTCCGCCGCGTGAATCCCGACGGCAGCCACAAAGACCTGGACCGTACCTGGAGCCGAAGCAGCTACTCCAGCATGGCCCGGTCACGGCGCAACCGTCCCACCAGGGCCACCACTGGCGATCCCTGGGGAGGCCCCCTGGATCCCCTGCCCCAACAGCAGGCACTGGGCAAGGACCACGACCAGGACGCCGACATCCAACTCCCGGGCCCATCGGGCCTGGAGCCCGCCGTCGAGGCCAGGCTGCGCGCCGCTCTCCCACGAGGCAAGATCGCCGACCAGCAGGTGCCCCTGGCCGCCTACCCCGCCGGAGCCCTGGCCGGCAGCTACATGCACGATCTCCTGGAACACATGGACTTCACGATCTTCTCCGGCACCGACCCTGGCGATGACGCAAACCAGGCGCACCAGGAAGAGATACAACGGCTCACGGATCAACGCGCACCCATCCATGGCATGGACTCCGTCCACATCACCAGGACGCTGTCCCAGGCACTGCCGGGGATGCTACGAACCCCCCTGGGGGGAGAGCTGGGGGACACATGCCTGGCAGACATCCCCGACGGGCGCCGGCTCAACGAGCTGACCTTCGATCTCCCCCTGGCAGGCGGCGACCGCTACCGGCAGCGGGATGCACATGGGCGCATTCTCTGGAACGAACCCGTGTCCGGCGCGGACTTCGGTGAAGCCTTCCTGTTGGGAGCCGGCGACGGGCTGCTCCGCCGCTCCTACCTGGAGAGCCTGGCAAGGGGCTGGAAACACCAACGCTTCGCCGGGTACCTCACCGGCTCGGTGGATCTGATCTTCGCCACTCCCCTGGACACGCAACACCCGCCCAGGCGTTTCTACCTGGCCGATTACAAGACCAACAGCCTGGATCTGCTGCGCGAAAAGAACATGCGAAGGGGTTGCTTCTGCCCTGCCTGGATGCTCCACGAGATGGAACACCACGACTACATCGTGCAGTACCATCTCTACACCCTGGCACTGCACAGGTTCCTGCAGCAGCGCCTCCCGGACTACGACTACGACAAACATGTGGGTGGCGCCTACTACTTGTTCGTCCGGGGCATGTGCGGCCCCCAACGGCCACCCGGCTCCCCACATCCCTACGGCGTCTTCTTCCACCGACCCTCCCGTGCGGTCATCGAGCGCCTGGACGAACTGTTCAACGCCCCCGGGCCGGAGGGATCCGAGCCATGAGCAACAACCCCGTCCTTCCCCCGGTTTTCGCCCCACGACAGGTGCGGCCCGAAACACCTGAGCAGGCCGCGATCAACCTTCTCACCCCCTATTTCCAGGCGGGCATCCTGGGCAGCGTGGACATACACGTGGTGATCCACCTGGGTCGCCGCGTGGGCGAGCTGGATCCGCAGGTCCTGCTGGCGGGCGCCCTGGCGGTCCGGGCGCCCCGTTTCGGCCATATCTGCGTCGACCTGCAAAGCATCACCCTTTCTGATCTGCTGCCCCATGGACCCCAGCCACCTTCCACCCAGGTTCCAGCCCTGCCCGGCCCGGGCTGGTTGGAACGTCTGCGCTCCTCGCCTGCACTGGTGCGCGACGCCCGGGACACGGCAGGTCTCACGCCATTCGTCCTGGACGGGAGCGTCATCTACACCGACCGCTACTGGCGATACCAGGCCGGGCTTGCCCATCGCCTAAGGTCCTGGGCCCGCCCCGGGCAGCAGCAGTTCCTGGCCGACGAAGACTTCTCCCTGCTGGAACCGGCTCTGGACCAGCTCTTCCGCCCCCCTTCCGGCCAGCGGGAACCCTCCTCCACCCTGAACCTTCAGCGCGTGGCGGGGGCCATGGCCCTGCTCCGTCGCTTCATCGTGGTGACGGGCGGGCCGGGCATGGGCAAGACATGGACCGTCCGCAACCTTCTGGCCCTGCTGTTCCTGCGCCATCGCGCCCGTTACCGGCGGGGGGAGGTGGGGGAACCCGCATTGGCCGTGGCCCTGGCTGCTCCCACTGGCAAGGCGGCGGCACGAATGCGCGAGGCACTGCGGGCGGGGCTCTCCCAAGACTTTCTGCCCACCCTGCTACGCTTCACAGAAAAAAACACGGCCCACGAGCTGCTGGGCTTCATGCAGGATCTGCAAGCCCACACCCTGCATCGCCTGTTGGGCTATCGTTTCGACGCGCCCACCCGCTTTCGCCATACCCAGGCCAACCCGCTCCCCTACGACGTGGTGGTGGTGGACGAATCCAGCATGGTGGACTTCCCGCTCATGGCCAAGCTGGTGGATGCCGTTGGCCAGCAGGGCCCCGCCGGTGAACCCACCCGGCTCATTCTCCTGGGCGACCACCACCAACTGGCCAGCGTGGAGGCGGGCACCGTTCTGGCGGACATCTGCGGGCCCACAAGGGTGGACCGCTTCCAGGTGACCAGGGATCTTGCCACCCAACTGGAGCGCTTCACCTGCCTGTCGGGCCTGGACCGTCGCAGCGACGGACGCACCAGGGTGGAACCTGTGGAGGGGCCCTGCATCCACGACGCCGTGGTTCAATTCAACCGGACCTTCCGCTTCGACGAAAACAGCGGTATCGGCGCTTTCGCCAATGCCTGCCTGCAAACGGACCAGCTCTTCGACGCCGCGGAGGCCGTGCGGATACTCGGTGAGGGCCGCTGGGGCCAGGGGGCCGGGGGAGATACCCGACTGCTTCCATACGGGCAGCAGGGCTAGCTGCCGGAACCTGTCCTTCGCCTGGTAGTGGAGCGCTACAAGCCCTACCTGCTTCTGCTGAAACGCGGCTGGCAGGGGCCCACTCCATCCTGCCCGACAATACAGGTCCTGCACCGGCGGGTGCTGGATGCCTTTGACACGTTCCGAATCCTCTGTGCTCATCGGCAGGGGCGCGACGGCGTCTCCGGAATAAACGACACGGTCATTGCGCTGCTGCGAAGAGCCGGCCTCGTCAAACCGACGCACAGGTGGTGGGCAGGCCGCCCCCTGATGGTGCTTCGCAATGACTACAACGTCCGTCTTTCCGGCGGTGGCCGCGGCCTGTTCAACGGGGATGTGGGCATACTGGTCCACGGCGAAGGCAGCGGAGACCGCGTGCTGGCGGCCTTCCCCGGCCCCGACGGCCTCCCCTCCGTGGCCGACCCCCAGGATCCTCCGCCCCTGGAACCCCAGGACTACCAGGGTCGTCACCTGGTGGACTACGTTCAGCCCCACGCCCTGCCGGAACACGACACGGTCTTCGCCATGACCATCCACAAGAGCCAGGGTTCCGAATTCCAGCGGGTTCTGCTGGTCCTGCCGCTCAACGAGAGCCCCATCCTCACCCGCGAGCTGATCTACACGGGAATCACCCGCGCCCGCCGCAACGTGACGGTGCTGTGCGATCCCGACTTGTTGAGAAACGCCCTCTCCGTGACCGTCAAGCGCGCCAGCGGTCTCTCCACCCAGCTCTGGGCCCCATAGCCCGAGTTTGGGACGGCTCCCGGGAACTCCTTTGACAACCCCCTCCCGCCCAGATCTCAGCAGGTCCGACCTGCAAAGGGACCACGACACATGAGGCACATTGTCGGAAGGCTCCTCCTTATCCTCTCGGCTCTGCTGGCGGGCTCGTTACTACTGGAGTGTGGCCTGCGCGTGGGCGGGCTGGATCGCGACATGTTGCTGAAGACGCTCTATTACCAGGGCGGACGTGTGATCCTGCACCAGGTCTCCGACGACCCGGCTCTGCTCTACACCCTGCGGCCCGGCGCACACATGTCCATACACTCCCGGAGCGGCAGGGACTGTTCCATCGACATCAACCAGCAAGGCGCGAGGGGGCCCGAGCTTGAACTCTTCAGGCCGGCGGACACCGTGCGGATACTGTTCTTCGGCGCATCGACCGTCTTCGGCGTGGCGGCCTGCGACGACGAGACACTCCCGGCCCGCCTGGGCACGGCGCTGGACCTGCTGCAGCCCGCCAGGAAGCACCAGGTCTGGAACTTCGGCACCGGCGCCTACACCACTTCCCAGGTGATACGCCGTGCAATAGTGGAACTGGCGCACATACCCCAGGTGGACATGGTGCTCCTGCTCCCCACCAACGTGGGCCGGCGCGCCTTCCTGGACGGCCCAGAGGATCAACGGGCCGCCTACCCCGCCTTCTTCCGCCGAGACCCCAGCCTCTGGCTGGAAAACTACTACCTGGAACGGGCCGCGCCGGGCCTTGACCTGGCCCGGACCAACCAGGTCCACGGCCTGCTGTTGCGTACCTCGGCACTGTACCGCTACGTGACCATGAGTCGGATCCCCCCGGATCGCGACAACATGGCAGCCAACATCTACGTTGCGCAACGCGCCGCCCAGGAGGCCCTCCAACTGGAGGAACAGGCCCGCCAGAATGGCACAACCGTGCTGTGGGTCCTCTACCCCCAGCCCAATTCACAGGAACCCGGCTTCCAGGAAAATCACTATCCCTTCGGGAGCCGCTGGCTCAACCTCCATCGTCAAGGTCTCTGCCAGGAAGACATGGATCTGCACCCGCCAGCCTCGTCTCTTCGGGGCCACGCCGAATACCTGGCCCAGCTCCTGCTGGAGGGGGGATGGACGGAGTGAAGGCACAACCGGGCACAGCCCCGGTTGGCGGGCTCCCCGACGAGTGCCCGAGGCCGCGGGTTGGCGGTATCCTCCCTACCCGTTCCGGTTCCATCAACCCGTTGCTCCAAGCAGCGTTTTGCTCGGAACTGCCTCACCGAGCATCGCTGGGAGTGTGTCACCCGCCGCGGCGTCGCGGCAGCGCAACGCCGCAACGCCGCGACATCAATGCGGTCCTTGCTCCCTTCGGGCAAGCGATAGCGCACGAGGTTCTGCCTCCATCTCTTTCGCCTCCACTGGCCTGCAGCCACGTCCGGGGCGACGAGCCTGGGGCCAGGGTGACTCGGGCGGGGCTGGATCGACCTGGAAGTGCAAGGTTGCGCCCAGGAACGCGCTGGAGTGGAGGCCCCCGTTTCCGCCGGGAGTATCCGGGAGCCCCCGTCTCGGCTGCCCGCCGTATCGGCTCCGGAAGCTCTTAGGCCTTGGGCAGCGCTAGCTGGTGGAGGGTCGTCGTCGTCGGGTCCAGGTCGTAGACCTGCCACCCCTTGCCGAGAGCATCGTAGCTTCTCGTTGCCGGATGGCGTAGCAGGTCGTCGATTCCCGGAACGATGGCCGACAAGCAGCTTGCCACCTGCCGCACCCGGCCAGACTCCACGACGCCCAGTGCCCGGGACAAGGCCGATGGGGAGGGCAGCCCCTTGCGGCCTGCAACAGCGGCGATACGCTTGACATGCGGACCGAAAAACTCCCAGAACTGCCTCACGCCCCGGGTGGCGCCGGCCGAGTAGTACAACAGGAGTACAAGGAAAACATCCAGCCCGCAGTAGCCGCCCTGCCGCCGAATCTGCAAACGCTCCCCCACCGCCTTCAGCATTCCCCTCTGTCCAAGGCCAATGAGATGAATCACTCCCTCCGTCAGCTTGTCGGGGATGCCTGAAGAATCCACGCTCGTAAACGTGACATCGCTGGGAAAATATGCTACGATGGCCTTTCTCTCTGGAGGCGGTCGCGGCTGATACATCGGGGTGGATGTTCGCGACCGTTACCTCCGGGGCACATCCCCGGAGGCCCCATAGACAATCAGTCTGAGGCCAAAAGTATAGGTCGCTGATATTGGGCTTTTGCCGCCCCATATGGGGAACCGGGCTGGGTGGGTGCTGCGACGACGAACCAGCTCTACCGAGTTGGGAGAGGAGATACGCGCCGCCTGAACCGACGGCTCCTGGGAAACTCCACCATCTGCCCCTCGGAGTGGTGCGTCTCGGGATCGTCATCTGCGCGGTCGTCGGCATCAGGCTTAGATAGCCGCGTATTGCAGGCCGGCCGAGATCTTGCGCGCAGGAGTGTCCCTGCGATCCTCAATTTTCGTTCCAAATCCCTTCGTTTCATGCAACCCGCACCTTGTCACGGATCACATCTTCGGGTAAACCCCGAAGAATATCCTCCCTGCGGTCTTCCAATATCAATTCAATAGCCTCTCTAAGATTATTCTTTGCTTCTTCTATTGTCTCACCTTGTCCATTTGCCCCAGGTATCTCTGGACAAATCGCCCAATATCCACCCTCGGGTACCTTTTCTATAATGGCGGTAAATTCAGCTTTCATTGTTACCTCCTGATATTGAATATTGGCTCAACGTTGGCTTCACCTGCGAGCGCGTTTGGTGCGGCTTGTGAGCAAGCACAAGCCGTGACAAACGTGATTGTCAGGTGCAAGCGCTTGTCAGGTTTTCACTTCGACCGCGCCGGTCCGTTGAAGCTCTTCCTCGAGCCTTTCAGCCAGAAATAGCTTCAACAAACTCTGATACGGCACGTCCTTTTTGTTGGCCAGCAATTTCAACTCAGCCAGCATATGTTCGGGAAGTCGAAGGGAAATAGTCTTCAGCGATGGCTTCAGGTTTGGAAGAACCAGAGGCCGCGCACCCGACCAATCGATATACTCCGTCGAGTCAGACTTGGACCAGAACTCACGTTCCTGGTCCTCGGACTTGAACTTGGGAATTGATTTATGCTTTTTGACCATAATTATCGTAGCTCCGGCGTTCTCTTCGGCTCATGTCGCGTGCCGAAATCCCTCGTACCCGATCCCCGCGAACTGTGAAGGCAAGAAAAAGCAGCCTCCCAGAATCAGACCGCCCGAGAACATAGAATCGGATTTCTGACCCCGAGTGTCGCGGGTCGGGCTGCGCAAGCAAGGGCCTATTGAAGAACACTTGCTCACACTCGGCGGCGGTTACACCATGTTTCTCCCAGTTCTTGAGAAGATTCCCCTTGTCCCAGTCGAAACCTGTGCAGGTTTGGAGTTTCGCTAGAATGTCCATACCTGCGTGTATATGCCAGCAGTATACGTTATGTCAAGCAAAAATGCAATAGCGCGGAAGGCCGAACAGAGACGCCAGGACGAAACAACCTGCCCGGCCGAATGTCCTTTTCCTTGATAAACCCAACGGCTTCGGCATCAGCGGGCGGCGCGAAGCGCCGTCAGGTGCATGCCGTTGTTGGCGGGCTGTCTGCTACTCCCGGAACTCCTCGAAAAAGTCGCTGTCCACGCGGTACGAACGAACCGGTGAAAGGCCCAGTTCCAGTTCCTCAAGCATGAAGGTATGGTGCCGTTTTTGCGCCAGTCCCGGAGGTATGGTGCCGTTTTTGCGCCAGTCCGTGACCAAGGGGCCACTGGACATGGCAGCCCCTCCGCGAAAGCGCGCTTTGCACCGTTGAGCGCCAGGAGTAGAACGGGCCAGCAGCACCCGAGCGGTGAGCGTTCAGCGCAAAACTGGCACCATACCTCCAGCTTCAGCGCAAAACTGGCACCATACCTCCAGCTTCAGCGCAAAACTGGCACCATACCTCCAGTCACGAAGTCTTGCCTCGCCGTCAGTTCGTAGTTCAATGGAAGCTGCAGGAGCACATGGCGCAGAAGCGACCAGGGCCGACCGTTGGCCAAATCCACGACCCGGTCCATGGACAGGGCCAACATCAGATCTTCACATGAGCTTCCATCCGCCTCGGCACACAGCGCTACATCGGCCCCATCTCGATCTGCGTGCGCTTCAGGGTCCGAAAGCACCTCTCGATGACCAACAGGTTCCAGTGGGCCGTGGCCAGGTCATCGACGCCCAAACTGTCGTCGCTCGTGATGGGCACCCACTCATGGATCTGCACCCGCCAGCCTCGTCTCTTCGGGGCCACGCCGAATACCTGGCCCGGCTCCTGCTGGAAGGGGAATGGACGGAGTAAAGGCGCGACCGGGGCAGAGCCCCGTTGGCCAGGCTCGAGGTTCAGCGCCCACTGCCGCGGTTTGCCGGCAGTCTTCCGCCCGCCACGGCGCAGGCGAGCCCCAGCAGCAAGGCCGCCACGAACTTGGCCTCCCGCAGCGGGTAGTAGAGCAGATCCCTGGCATCTCCCAGGTTGTCGAGCCAGGAATAGACCACCTTGAGCCAGGTGAGGGGCAGGGCCTGGAACAGGTAGGCCAGCACCAGCAGGGGCAGCCAGGCCAACGAGAGCCTGCGCTGCGCCACGGCAGCAAAGGCCGCGGCGTAGGGAATGAGCATCCATACCATGTGGTGTTCGTAGGTGTAGACGGGCAGCACCAGCATCAACACCACGATGGTACCCGCCTGGCACAGCGAGGCCAGGGAGTCGGGGGCGGGCCGCCTGAATCGCCAGGCAGTAAAGGCCATGAGCACCAGGGCGATGAGGCGGGAGAGTCCCCGGGCGGTGGTGGAGAGCCTGGTCCTGCTGGCCGTGGCGGCGGCATCGGGAAAGATCTCGTGCAACAACGATGGAATACTGTGGTTGGCGGGGAGAGTGATGGGAACGGTGAGGCCGTTGTAGCTACCAGAGCCGAAGCCCGGCAGCACATGGATGTAGAAATAGAGCTGCTCATCCAGCCCCACCAACGGCAGAGACAGGACACTCAGCAGGAGCCCGGCCAGGCAAGCCACCAGGGCCGGCTTCCATTTTTTACGCAGGAGCCACCACATCACCAGCAGAGCCGGGCTCATCTTGAACATGCAGGCCAGGCCCAGGAGGGCGCCGCCCGGGATGCACTTTTTTTTGTGCTCCGCCAGGTAGAGTCCCCAGGCCGTCGCCGCCAACACCAGCAGGTTCACCTGCCCCATCCAGTCGTTGTCGGCCACCGGGCTGAAGGAAAAGGCCATGACGCCCAGGGCCAGGGCCGCCGGAGCGCCCCGCACCCAGCCTCCGGCCATCCATCGCCAGAGCGCCAGCATCGCCAGCAGGAGCAGGAAATGGTCCGCCATGTACCAGGCCTTGAAGGCGGTGGACAGCCCCAGGGGCAGCACCCATAGAAAGGCCAGCAGGAACGGTGGCGGGTAGAAATATGGGTGTACGGAGCGCCGGGTGCCCTGCTCCCTGGACAACCTGATGAGGTTTCGCTTGATGTAGGGGTTACGCCCCTGGGCTGCCGCATGTACCGCGTAGTAGAAGCTGGCGAAGTCGCGGGCGTGGCCCGCCGAGTCCACTTTGCGGGCCCAGGGGCCCAGCGCCTGCCAGGAGTAGAGCAGGACGCATACGAGAACCAGCATCACGGGAAAACGTTTCATGTGGATGCCCCGGGGACGGGATAGTGTATCCCTCACGAGGAGAAGATGCCGACAAGCCTGTTTCGCACCATCATCTTTCCGGCTGGTTTCACGGCCCTGGCCGCTTCCTGCCTTGCTCACCCCCAGGCCCCGGTCTCCGGGCCGACTCCCCCCGCCCCTCAAGGGCTGCGGAGCGAGCTGGTGACCACGGGTGATCTCTCCAGCCGCCTGGTCTCGGACGACGCGGACCTGGTGATCTTCTATGCTGGCGAGCACCGGGGCTCAATGGAGGACTGCGGCTGCTCCAGCGAAAAACACGGCGGGCTGCCCAGGCTTCAAGGCTACCTGGACGCCGCGGTCCAGGCATCCCCCTCGACCCCTGCGCTGCTGCTGTACACCGGCTTCTGGCTGAACAACGCCGTGGGCATGGACCAGACCCTGCGGGAAGATGCCTCCCTGGAGAACCGCTGGATGGCACGCGCCATGCAAACCATGGGATGGTCCGCCATCAACGTGGGCTTCGACGACATCCCCGGCATCGAGGATCTGGGCGCCCGGGTGGCGACCCTGCCCATCCTGAGCGCCAACGTGGCTCCCCTGGGCGATGCCCCGGCGCCAGCCCGCTGGATGCTGTTCAACCTGGGAGACCTGAGAGTGGGAGTGCTGGGCATTACCGGCTCCGGACCCACCTTCCTGACTCCACGACGCTACGCGCTGGAGCCCGCACGGGCGGCGGCCGAAGAGACGCTGGCCCTGCACCAGGGCGAAGCCGACCTGGTGGTCCTCCTGGCCTACCAGGCCATCGACCAGGCCCGGGAACTGGCCCTGACGCACCCCGAGATCGACCTTGTGATCGAGGCCTTCAAGCACCGGGACACCGAAGCCCCCTTCCCGGTGGGGGGAGCCCTGTGGGTCAAGTCGAACCACCAGACCCGACTCCTGGGCGAGTTGCGTCTCTGGCTGCACGATGGCAGGATCGACGCGGCTCTGGATCGAAAGATCGACATAGACCCCGACCTTCCCGCCGATCCCCCACTGGAGGGTATGAGGGTTCGAGCCGCCCGGGAGTTGCGGGATCTGGACCGCAGGTTCCAGGGCCCATGAACAGTCCAGTACATGGGCCTGGACCATCGACAACACAGTCGGGCGTTCGGATCCTCCCGAAACGCACACAACGAGCGGCCCGCGACCGGGTTCTCGTGGCTGCTGGCGAAAAAAACCAGGTACCGTGCTCAACGCGTATCCGCGAGAACCCGCAGGCGCCGGTGTTCTCTCACGGGAATGCCGGCGCGCACCCTTGCGCAGTGTTCCAGGTCGATCTCGGCCAGGCACAGGCCGTCGCCGTCGGAGCATTCAGCAACGACGGTTCCCCAGGGATCCACGATGAGGGCGTGGCCGTAGCTGTGGCGGTAGTCTCCCACCTCGTGATGCCCCCACTGGGCGGGCGCCATGATCCAGCACTGGTTTTCGACGGCCCGCGCTCTTAGAAGCACATGCCAGTGATCCTTGCCAGTTTCCAGGGTGAAGGCGGCGGGCACGGTCACCAGGTGGGCTCCCTTCATGGCCAGGGCATTGTAGAGTTCTGGAAAGCGAAGGTCGTAGCATATTGAGAGCCCAATGGTGCCAAGGGCGGTGGAGACCGCCACCACCTGCTGGCCCGGGGCGATGTGCTCCGATTCGCGGATGGTGATGCCGCCGGGAACCGCCACGTCGAAGAGGTGGAGCTTGCGGTAGGTGGCCAGTACTTGGCCATCCGGCCCCAGGAGAACCGAGGTGTTGAAGCATCGGCCTGCCCCGGCATCGGCCGCCCGTTCGGGCATGGAGCCAAGCAGCAGGTGGATCCCCAGCTCCGAGGCCAGTCGGGCCATGCGCCGGACCCAGGGACCATCAGTGGTCTGTGCCAGCGCTGGTTTCTGTTCCAGCGGGCCCAGCAAGGGAGTGTTTTCGGGAGTGGCCACCAACGAAGCCCCGTAGGAAGCAGCCCTACGACAGAGGGTTTCCACCTGGTCCAGGTTGCGTTGGCTGTCCATGGTAGAGTTCAACTGGATGCAGGCCGCCATAAACATGTCCAGACTCCATTTGCAGAATCAATCGTGACCTTGGCCGAAAATGCAGAGATTCAGTCCTTGCCCGTAGAATCCAAAACCTTGTCCACGCGCAGGAGGGCGATGCTCCCCAGCCCCACTCCGAACCAGAGGGTCGCCAGGCGAATCAGCAGGGCACTGGCCACCGCCTGGGCCTGGGTGATGCCTTCCACCAGTTGATAGGCGCCACCGCCCAGGGCCCCGTCGGCGACTCCCAGGCCACCGGGCAAGGCCCCCCCCGCCACCGTGGCGAAGGCATAGAGAAAGGTGGAGACACTCACGCTGGCCTCCAGGTGGAAACCCTTGAACACCAGCCAATAGGCCACGCACTCGGCCCACCATGCCGCCATGGAAACCAGCACCGCCGCGACCAGCGGGACCGGCGCCAGACAGGTGCGAAGAGCGGCGTAGGTCTCGTCCAGCTTGCGCCCCACCTTGCGCAGCCCCGGGAGGCGGGAGAGGTTCTTCAAGAGCCAGCGTGAGAGCCCTTCACTGGCCAGCACCAGCAGTCCCACGGCCACCAGGGCAGCGGGAATCAAGATGTAGTGCAGCTTGTCGCCTGCATAGGTGGTGATGCTGAAGGCCGCCAGGGCCAACATGGCGATGGCGTCGGTGAGACGTTCCGCCACCAACGCGGGGATGGACCGGGCCAGGCTCACGCCGCTGCGCGTACGCACCAGCCAGGGTTTGAGCAATTCACCTGCCTTGCCAGGTGAGATGACCATCGCCAGGCCCGAACCGAAGATGAAAAAGTCCTGGCGCCACGGGATGTAGACGCCAAGTTGCCGCAGCAGGAAGTGCCATTTCAGAAAACGGAGCCCGTAGTTGAACAGCACCAGCAACAGCACGGGTATGGCCAACCACCAGAGGAAGTCGGCCAGTTCGCCCCCCACCTGGGACATCCCCACGTAGACGGAACCACCCAGGTACAGGACCACCGCGATGGCCAGACCCCAAAACAGCCAGCGCCGGAAACGGCTCACCACCTGCTTGCGGGAGGCGGTCTCCGACGAGCGATTCGACACTCTACGCGCTGCCCTCGGGGTCGACGAAGACTCTCCACCGGAACGGATTGTGCTGGTTCTGGACATCGGGCGTAGATAACGATCCCCCCGCACCAGGGCCAGCACGAAGACCGCAGCCGGTGACGGGAAAGCGAGCGTACCTGTCAGGGAGCCTTGATGGAGATCCTGGTGATTAGCGCCTTCAGCTCTTCACGGAGGCGGTCCTGGAGCTGCTCGTACAAATCGTAGTTTTCGCCCTGTTCGTCGGTGATCTCGACGCTCTTGTAGTCCTGCATGCGAGCGGGATGTTTGTACAGCCAGAACTCCACCTGCTGGTCGTCGTCGAAGGTGAGACGCCACTTGTGCCTGGAAGTGACTTCCCAGTCCTTGCCATCGGTCGTGGTGGCCCTGGTGGTGGTGCGCAACGTGCAGTCGTACATCCAGGGGCTGTAGTCGCTGTCGTAGCTGCAGTCCACGTCGTCGGGCACCTTTCCGTAGGAGATGGAGATAGAACGTATCTTGCTCCATTCCTGCTGGATCTCGGTGCCCTCGCCTTCCAGGGTGATCAGCAGGTCGCCGGGTTCCATGGTCCAGTCCGCTTCGCCAAACCAATCGGTGGAACGCTCCAGCCTTTTCACGTGGCCCGCCACGTTGGTGCCATCGTTCTTGACCATGGTGACCTGGAGATCTACGTTGTCCTGGGGTGGGGCGGGCTCTTCCGGCTCGGGTTCGGGCTCGGGTTCGGGCTCGGGCTCGGCCTGGGCGGTGGGGGGTTCAGGAGCAGGCTCGGCCGCCGCCGGCTGTGGCGGTGCCTTGGAACCGCACGAGGTGGACACGAGCAGGAGCAGAGAAAAAATTCCATGGCGCATTGTGGGCCTCCATCGTTTGGTATATGCCTGTCACGTCCGGTGTGGGATGTCAATACCCGCACTGTCGATGTGTATGTTTTTCAGGTTATTCGGGGCAGGAGTCCCCGCTTCCGGGGTCATGCGATGGGCTGCCCTTGATATGGGGGAAAAGCGCGAGAAACAGGGCGCCCAGAGCCAGGACCAGGATCTGTTGCACCCTGACCATCACGGTCACGGCCAGGGCAACTTCCAGGGGCAGACCGGCTGCTATCACCAGGAGGGAGCCAAAGGCGGCATCCCAACCCACCTGCCCTATGGGCAGGGCGAAGAGTACGACGGAGCCGGCGGTGGTGGCGCAGTGGGCAAACAGCAGTCCCCCCAGGGATGCGTGGTAACCCAGGGAGAGCGTGGCAAGCCATATGCCGGTGACCACCGTGACATTACCACAAGTGGTCCACACTATTGCCCGGAGATGGGGCATGCCGCCGGATCGGCCGATGGAAGACATGGCACCCACGAACTGCCGAACCATGGTGTCCAGTCGGCCTGCTATCCTGGAGGCTCTTTTCCAGGGCCCTCGTGAGATCCTGGCCAGCGTGAGATCCGCCCAGATCTCCAGAATCCGCGGCTTGAAAGCGATCAGGGCCAAGGCCAGGGCGCCCAGGCCCACGACTATGGCTGCTCCCGCCACGTAGGGCGCGGCCTGTTCAGGTGCAGGCAGGGGAAACAAAGCCCAGATGAGGAACGCCAGCAGGGCAGCCGTCCCCAGGCCCACGAAACGCGAGTGGACACTTGCCGCCAGCGCAACCGGGGCGGGTATTCCGTAGCGCCTCTTTACGAGCGCGGCGGCGGCCACCTCGCCCACGGGCCCGGGCAGAGCCACGTTCAACAGCATGCCCGACGCGGCGATTGCGGCGAGCATCAAGGGGTTGGTCCCTTCGCGGCCGGGCAGCAGGGCTCGCCAGCGAAAGCCCATGAAGAGAATCCCGCCGAACATGAGCAGGAAGGCCCCCAGCATGGGCAACGGCCGGGCCGAGGTCCTGAGCTGGTCAAGGGCCTGGGTGTCTACGGATTCCTTCAGGAGAACCAGCCACAATAGCAGCAGAACCACCAGCCACAGAACGGTCGGCAGCAGAGCCCGCTTGAGGATACCGATTGGAGAAAGCGCGGACGGAAAAAGATCGGGGGCGTCCGTGGATTCCACGGCGGGTTCCTGTTGGTCCAAGGGATTCAACTTGAGTTGGTCTGTGAGATGAGTTTGTACTTGCGGAGCTTGTAACGCAGCGTGTTGCGGCCCAGTCCGAGTATGCGGCACATCTGCACGCGATCCCCGCCCGTCTGGCGAATGGCGCGTTCCAGGATTGCCCGTTCCACCGAGTCCATGTACGGGGAAAGCTGGAAGCCGTCTTTCAGTTCCGGGAGGCTGCCATCGGCGATGGCGGGCCCCGGACTGCCGGAGATGTCGAAGACCCGCGGGCCCATGACCACCGCACGTTCCGCCAGGTTGGCCAGCTCGCGAACGTTTCCCGGCCACTGGTACGATGCCAGCATTCGCAGTTGGCGAGGGCTTGGCTCCGTCGGCGATCTGCCGTATATCCCGGCGTATTTCCTTGTGAAATGTCGAAGCAGCGGCGGAATGTCGTCGCTGCGTTGCCTCAGGGGTGGAATGTCCAGAACCACCACGGCCAGGCGATAGTAGAGTTCTGCCACGCCGCGGGAAGAGATCATCCGCTCCCGGGCGCCTTCGTAGACGGTGGCCATGACACGCGGTGCTTCCCCCAGGGGCAGTTGCTCCAGCAGCTTGAGAAGAGCGATGGCGCGTTCCTCGTCCAGGGTGTCCACCCTGCGCAGGAGTATGGTACCCTGGCGGGAAAGCTGGGAAAAACCGGCCTTGCCAGAGAGATCCGGGACGTGAAACGGAAGCCTGCGGTCCGGCCCGTTGGCATGGAGCCACCTTGCCAGGTGGGTTCGGCCGGTTCCGGGCTCTCCGCGTAGCAGCACCGTGCTCCTGACCTGCGCCAAAGCCGCCAGGTCCCGCCGCAAGGCCACGATGAAGCTGCTCTCACCCACCGTGGAGATGGGCTCATCCTCATCGGGGGCGGTTTTCAGCTCCGACACGCGGTGCCGGAGAAGCTCGGCGGAGACCGGCTTGGTGAGGAAATCCCGGGCTCCCAGCCTCATGGCCTCGACAGCGGCCTCCACCGTGCCGAAGCCCGTGAACACCAGGACTTCGGGGGCCGGGCACAGGGAGCGGGCCGCCCTGACCACCGCCAGACCGTCCACGGGCTCCATGCAAAGATCGGTCAACACCAGTGAAAAGCTCTGTTCCTTCAAAGCAGCGATGGCGGATTCGCCGTCGTAGACCGCTCGAACCTGGCAACCCTCGCGGCCGAGCACCTTGGCCATGGCATCGGCGCTGACACGGTTGTCGTCTACAACCAGCACTTTGACAGGGTCGTGCAACGAGCTGCTCCCGAGGGCTGTGGAACTGCTGCTGTGGATTCGTGGATTCGTTCCGGAACAACTACGTAGCGCCGGAGAGCCCGCCTTACAAGTTCTCGGCCGGAAATGGCGGCCCAAGCCTCCCGTCGCTGGCTCTGGACGACAGAGAGAACCCCCAACCCGGGAAAATCTCCTCACAGCTTCCGCGCCACCTGTGATATGCTCCTTCAAGCATCACCATGGCACATGGCATTTTTTTCCTCGGAGAGAAGAAAGCGTGGGTACATCACTTTCCAGACATGGGGGAAACAAGGACGGGGCTCCATCCAGCGAGTCCGGGACCCTTTCGCCCAGCCCAAAACAGGCCCAGTCCCCATTTTCCGGGGATCAGGTCAACAACCGCACCGACCCCCTTCACGTGGGCCGCTCCTACGGAAACCAGGCCGCGGTCCAGATGTTGGAGGAGAATTCCGACCAAACCTCCCATCCTGGTGCCGATGGCGCTTCCGGGGATCTTGCCGATTCAGCAGAACGAGCCGCTACGCCGGTTGGGGTGCAAGACCTGGCAGCAGCCGGGCTGAGAGGAGCCACCGATCCCCTGCCCCACCGATCATCCATCCAGGATGCCTTCGGTAAGCACGACGTCTCCGGCATCCGAGCCCAGGTGGGGGGGGCCGCCGCCGACGCCGCCTCTTCCATGGGCGCCGAAGCCTACGCGATGGGGAACGGCGTGGGCTTCCGGAGTTCCCCCGATCTTCACACCGCCGCCCACGAGGCCGCCCACGTGGTGCAACAGCGGGGTGGCATCCAGCTCAGTGAAAGGGGCCGGTCGGGCGATGTCTATGAACAACATGCCGAAGCAGTGGCGGATCGCGTCCAGGAAGGCGGCAGCGCCCAATCTCTGCTGGATCGCTTTGCCGCCGGCTCGAGTTCCAGCGCCACAGGCAGCTCTGCTCCGGTACAGATGTCGGAACAGGTGGCCACGGCCGAAGCGGGCGCCGCGGTTGCCCCCACGGGGCCCCTGGCCCAGCTTCGTGAAGAACTGGACGACATATTCGTGAACGAAGGCGATTGCCTCACCTACATGGGTCAGCTCGGCACTGGCGAAAGGCAGCTCGTCAGGCAGGACACGACGATGATGCGGCAGATCTGCGCGTCTTTCGACGGCGAGGAAATGCTGCGAGCCGTTGACCTGCTCAACTTCCCCCTCAAGTGGGCGGTGTACTGGATCGGAGAAGCCGGTGAAGCTGGCTCCATCGGCGATGCCGGCTATGCGCGCCTGCTGGGATCCGCACCATCCCAGGAGTTGGCTGAAATGGTGGGATGGGACTCGGTGCGCGAGCTGGTGCGCGCCAACTACTCCGCAAGCCCCCTGTCGTTTCCGGGCCTGGTACAGGATCCCGCGCGAATGCGCCATGTCATTCAGACCTACCCCGCCTTCACCGACTGGGTGATTGAACGTGCGGGCTCCGACGCCATGATTCGCTACGCGGCCGCCAACTCCCCGGCAGACACGCTGGCAGCGCTACGGGGAGCCAACAAGCTCAACACCCTGCTGGATGCCTCTGCCGCGGCGGGCAACGCAGCCTCCATATCCGCCGATCTCTTCACCCTGTTCCAGGCCAGCCAGGTTCCCGCGGAACGAGCCCGAATCTTCTCCATCCGTTTCGGCCAGCGCACTTCCACGGATTTCGACTGGATGGCCAACGGCGTCACCCACTGGAACAACACGGCCTCGGCCACGGGCGAATCCGCCACCGATGCCCAGATCGCCGCCGACATCGCCGCCGGCAACGGCCCCACCACCGTGGACCAGGCAGTGACCGCCGACCAGGGCGGGCCCTTGGAACAACTTCGGGACGAACTGGACGACGTATTCGTCGACGAAGCCGCCTGCCTGCAAAACCTGGCCAGCCTCAACGCCCGCGAACGCTACCTGGTACGCGCCGACGCCACTCTAATGGGCCAGATGGCCGGCGCCTTCAGTGCCCAGGAAATGATCTCCGCCCTTCGCACGCTGGCTTTTCCCGATCCCAAGTGGGCAATACACTGGTTGGACGAATCGGGTGAAGCGGGCAGCGCCAGCCGGCAGGACTACGAGTCCCTGATCTTTCCCGCCACCGCCCAGAAAATAGCCGAGTTGGTGGGTTGGCGGGCCGTCTTCGACGTGGTCAAGGACAACTCTGGAATCGACTCCCTGGCCATTCCGCCCCTGGTGGCCAGCGATGCCACGATGGCCAACATCATCCAGACTCATCCCTACTTCGTGGACTGGGCTCTGGAGATGCCCGGAGCCCAGATGCTGCTGCGCTACGTGGCCAACCATACTCCCGCCACCATGGCTCCAGCCATCAAGTCCGCCAATCGGCTCTCCAACCTCGTGGATGCGCTGCCCGTGGGCAGTTCCCTGGCTCCCGACGACCAGCAAGCCATGCTGACCGTCTGTCGGAACCTGCCCGACATCGCCGACAAGATCCTCCTCTTCCAGCGGCGTTTCAACATCCAGGTGGGTTCAGAGAACGGCGCTGTTTTCGACACCCTTGGCCTTGAACAGATTTGGATCCTGCTGGAGCGTCTGCCGCCGCGCCTGCTGGCCGACAACGCGTGGCTCGAAAACCTGAACCGCACCGGCACCGCCGGCACTTCCAACGGCGTCACGGGCGGCAATCGCGTGGGCGTGGGCTATGACCAGTCCAACCTGGGCGCCCTGGACGTGGGTGTGTTCACCGATGCCGGCGACGTCATGGCCAACACCAACATCTTCGACGCCGTGGTCATCCACGAAATGGGCCACGCCGCCGACCGCCAGCACGGGTTCTCCAGCGCCAGCGGTCCCCTTGCCACCCGCGACGATCTCGGCGCCTGGCAGCACTACCCCAACGGCTCCCAGGCCGACTGCGAAACCCTGTTGGACGCCATGCTGGCGGGCAATGGCCTGGGCTCCCTGCACCTCACCGCGGACCAGACCGCCAAGGCCCGCGAAGGTTTCATCGCCACACTGAGCGCCAAGAGCGCCGACGCCGAAGCCCAGTTCCAGGCCAAGGCAGCCGCGGCAGGAGAAACCTGGGCCGCCGGCAACTCCTGGTTCGACACCTGGGACAAGGTCAAGAATCACACCATCGTCAACGTGCTGGCCAACGGTCACCTCAGCCGTAGAGCCTGGAACACCCCACCACCCGCCATGGGCGACCGGACCTTCCACCAGGCCTACAGTCATCGCTGGGCGTCCTACCTGACGGCCTTCAGGGCGGGCCAGAAGCTCAGCCGCTACCAGTTCCGGGACCGGGGCGAGTTCTTCGCCGAGACCTATGCCACCTACTACCTCACCCCCAACAACCCCGGCCAGTTGGTACAGGCCTGGAACAACACCGTCTACCAGTGGTTCACGAGGGAAGTGGACGCCGGCTTCAGCACGCGGGTCACCCCGTGACAGCGCTCGCCTCCCCGACCCCGATGCTGGCGACCATCCTGTTGTGCACGGTGCCATCGAGCCCGGGCTGCGCATCGCAGCAGGAACGGAGCAGCCAGGCCTCGCTTTCCATACCTTCCACAGGAGCACAAACCTTGTCCATTCCCGGAATACCCAAGGGTTTCGAAGCAGACGAAAAAACCTCCCTTCGCACCGGCTCGTGGCGATTCTACTACATCGTCGAGTCCGAAGACGTCCCCGGTCCCCAGGAGCGCAACCTGGCGGTACGAGAAGGCGTGCCCATGGAAGGCATCGCGGGCCTGGGCGCCTTCCTGGACGAATCCGGCCGCAGCCCCGAACTCCTGTCGGACCCCGCCGGCCTGGCGGAGCGAGCGGCCTTTTTCGTCATCCAGGGCGACTCCCGCCAGAGCTGCCTGTTCCAGGTGGTCTCCGATCCCTCCGACTACCTGGACCGCTTCCCCGCCGGCGCCGACAAGCTCAGCCCTCCGAAAGCCGCCATCCAGGGTGACCTGCTGCGCATATCCGCCTGGCTCTACCGCGACGGCTATCTGCAGCACTTGCAGGTGGAAGCCCGCCCCCACCAACTCCCCACGGTCGACACCAGCGAACTGCTCACCCGCTGAGCGACACCGGCGACCTCGAAGCCGTCGCCGTCGGCAACGCCATCCTGGAGCAAGGTGGCCTCCACACCGACTTGTTCTCGCCAGATGACTGCGTGGAGGCTCGGGGCACCTCCCACGACGCCCCGCGTGACAACGTGGTCTTGGTACTTGGCCTGTTCATGGGGCGGATAGGCAGAGAGCGCGTAGTCGCCGTGGTCCCGAATGGCCTGAGCATGAAGTTGCCCACCGATCTGCTGGGGGTGGCATGCACGAGCTACGACGCCGACCGGGTGGCGGCCGAGCAGTCCTGATTAGCAACTAGCAATAGGGATCGGGACGGTACGGGCATGTGTTCGCCCTGCCGCGATACCCCCTTCTTCCGGGGGGGTGTGTCAGGGCAAACATGTACTTTGTGCCCCTTTGCGGACCGAACTGCCCCTATACCCCAGGGTATTCACCGACTTCGGTCCGCTATTATGCTCCTGGGCGGACCGAACTGCCCCTATACCCCATGGTATTCACCGACTTCGGTCCGCTTTTGTGCCCCTTTGCGGACCGAACTGCCCCTATACCCCGGGGTATTCACCGACTTCGGTCCGCTTTTGTGCCCCTTTGCGGACCGAACTGCCCCTATACCCCGGGGTATTCACCGACTTCGGTCCCCATGGGCGTAGAAAAGTGGACCCTGGCCCAGGAGCCGTCGGGAAAGCTCGGGCCCGCTGCGGTGCGCCTACGCGGGCGGCACGGGCCAGTGGGAGTCAGAAACAACTATCAAGTTCCCATCCGGAAAGTGCGGACCGAGCAGGAGCGAGTCGCTTTCGAGCCGGGTGCGTCCGGGCAACCCGCCGGAATAGCAGCGCTATTTCAAGTGGTTGCCCGGGCGCGCCTGGCGAAGGAATGGGCCGCTCCTGCGACGGGAGCAGTTTCCGGATGGGAACTATCAATGCCAACTGCCGACCCGCAGCAGCAGCATCGCGGCGATGGGAATGGAACGAGGGGCCGCCTTCAGGGCTGTTTGCACAACGAGTGCAGCCAGGAAGGACCTCCACCTGCTGTACACCGGCTTCTTGGAGCTGCCACGCGTTTGCGACCTTGAGATCCACCGTGAAATGCCCGGGGCGAGACTGCCGGAAGGCGTGGGCAGGAGCCCCACCTGCCAGGGCCTGGACCACTTCGCCGCTCACCTCGTAGCAACAAGCACCGATACACGGACCCACTGCCGCTCGTAGAGCGCTGGCGGGCAGACCTGTGCGCCTGGTGATGTCTCGACAGGTCTTCGCAACCACCTCCGCCGCCGTCCCCCGCCAACCGGCGTGTATCGCCGCCGCCACGCCGGGACCCGCCACCAGGACGGGGCAGCAGTCCGCCACCCTGACACACAGCAGGGTACCGGGCTCGGCGCTGACGAGTGCATCGGTTCCGGGCATTACAGCACCCAGATGGCGCTTGGAGACCCATCGTATTCCATTGCCGTGTACCTGCTGTGCCGCCACCGGAGTCAAATGGCCTGATCCCAGCGGGGCCAGCAGGGAACTCCACTCCCCAGGCGGCAGTGGGCAGCCCCTGGACAGCAGCCGACCCTGCCGGGGTGAAAGTGACAATCCCCGCGTCGTGAATGCGTGGGAGAACCCGGACCTGCCCTCGGCCATGCCTGGGGCCTGCAAGAATTGAGCCTGTCCCGCCGGTTTCATGCTGTTCATGCCTGGCCCCTGGAGCGGCTTCCAGCCGGCCTCCCCGGGTAGCCGCGACCATCAAAGGAATGAAAAGGGGCGCCTGGATCACGGTTGGACATGTCAGCCTCCGCAGAGTGGAAAACAAGACTCAAAACTACCAGCCGCCCCCGCGGGAAGGAACCCGCCACCTGCCAGGCGGGTTGGAGCGGATGCAGCGGTGCCCCAACGCAGCAGTCATTCCTGCGCGAGCCCCAACACTGCACGAACGGTGAAACCATGGAAATCCAGACAGGCGTCCAGGGTTCGAAAAGACGCCCCCCAGGGCCTGGGGTGAATGCTGAGTACGCGGGCCTCGTGTATTCCCCGTGCGGCGGAATCCAGCACAGCACTCCGCAGGACGCCCGGCGGAAGATCCTCTTCGATGGTCAGCACAATCTCGCGCCCCGCCAGGGCCTGGTCCAGGGCGGCGGTGGCCAGTGGATGGTGCAACACCGGGACGGCCACCAGGCCCCATGAAGCCAGGGCGGGGGTTTCCAGGGCATCCAGGGCGACACGCAGACTCGCGGGGCCCATGACAACCAGGCAACGTCGGGCCCCCGGGCGGTGCTGGAGCGGAAGCCAGGGGCGTTGCGTGGCAGGGCGCAGCATAGCCTGGGGATGGGGGCTGCGCCTCAGGCGCAGGTAGGCGGAACCGCGGGTGCCGGCCAGCAGCCAGGACAGCAGAGGTTCCACCTGGGCGGGGATGGTCGGTTCCACCAGGACCAGGTCCGGGAAGCTCCCGAAGATGCCCAGATCGTTGTAGGACTGGTGGGAGCGCCCATCGGTGTAGTAGCAAAGCCCCGCGTAGTGGCCCACGTAGATGACCCGCAGCCCCTCGGAGAGGTTGGCATGGACCTGCTCCACGGCGCGTTTCCAGAACGCGGCGTAGGTGTTCAACAGTGGCAGCCGCCCCCGCAGTGCCAAGCCACCCCCGAACGAGGCCATGTCCTGTTCGGAGATTCCCATCTGGAAGAATCGCTGTGCTCCAGCGTAGGCAGAGCCTGGGTCGCCCACGGCCGCCAGGCCGCATGGAGCGGAAAGGTCGGCATCCAGCACCACCACCTGGGGATGGCGATCCATGATGGAAGGCAGGGCCAGCGAGTAGGCGTCCCGGGTGGACATGGAAGAGCTGCCTTGGGACGGAGAAGCAGCGACTCCCTTGAAGTCTGGGGAGGCGAGGGAAACAGCCAGCGATGCCCTGTAGCGCTGGAAGGCACCTCGTAGCGTGGGATCGCGCACCTGCTCCACCAGGTCCGCCACCACATCCAGGTAAAGCCGGCGGTCGGGAACCTTGCCGTGCCATGGCTGCAACTCGCCCCGAGGCGAAAAGGCGCTGTGGCCGGCCCCTTTCCGGGTGTGGGCCAGGATGCAGAGCGGAGCCTGGCGGGGAGCAGCGGTCATCGCGGCGCTGAGGGCCTCCGGGTCCTGGCCATCCAGCCGGAGCACGTGGAAACCATAGGCCTCGAGCAGCCCGCCCATGTCGGCGATTCGCTTGACCGAGTCCACCCTGCGCTCGGTCTGGAAACCGTTGCAATCGATCACCACCACCAGGTTGGTCAGGCCACGATGACAGACGGTCTGGAAGGCCTCGTGTACCTGGCCCTCCTGCAGCTCGCCGTCTCCGAGAATCACGAAGAAGCGCTCTTCGGGCGTGATGGCTGCCATTCCCGCCACCCTGGAGAGAGCCTGACCCAGTGAACCGGTCTCTACCAGGATACCCGGAGTCCCGCGAGATGGGTGGGCCTGGGGAGCGGCGGGCCCATCCTTGTAGGCACGCAGATCAGCGGCCCTCAAGAAGCCCAGCCCCCGCAGACAGGCGTACTGGGCCGCGGCCGCGTGCCCCTTGGAAAGCACGACGTTGCGTTGCCCCAGTCCGAAGTAGATGGCCACCAGGATCTCGACGGCTGAGAAGCTGGCTCCCACCCAGCCATGGCGGGCAGCGCGGATGGCGGCCAGGGTATCTATGCGCACGAGACCAGCCAGCCTGGCCAGGGACGGGCTCTCCCGCAGGCGCCTCCAGGTGGCACGAGGAACTACGAAAACCTCCACGACTCCTCCGGGAAAAGCGATGAGATCCCCCGATGCAAGTTGCCGGGATGAGCGCCTCGGGGGACATGGGCTCACACTTGCAGCACCAAGGACGAGCCGCTCATGGAGTACTCTCCAGGATGGCCCGAGGGCCCTGTTGTATTGTAATTCATGCAGGGTAAACGGGAAGCTCTGAAACGCAGCCCGCCAGTGGCGCGGCAGGGTTCCGGCGCTCGCGGTCGGAAGGGCGCCGTTCCCGCCAAAGGAGCTGCTCAAATATAGGGAAAGCCCATACAGGAGGCCAGGTACGTGATACACCTCGACAGCCCGACTATGCTTCTTCTCGGCGCGCTGTGCGCCATGTCCGGCACCTCGTGCAGCACAGGAAAGGACGAGGGGAAAGACCAGCAGGGCGATCCTGCCATGATCTCCCGGGAACCGCCTCTCGGGAACACCGCCACGGCGGGGGATGAACCCGCAGGCTCCGCTGCAATGCCTTCCGAAGGGCAAGGCGATTCCCGGGAACCTCCGCTTTCCGGCAAAGTATTCACCGACGAAAGGGGCGGATATTCCCTCCGCTACCCCCTGGAATGGACGTTGCGGGATCACAGTTCCAGGGACGACATGATCCGGGCCGACCTGCTGGGCCCCGACAACAGCGGTCTGCAGATTCGCATACTGGACTTTGAACCCAGGGACTTCAACCGTTTCGTGGACCAGTACCTCCGCCGCTTCATGGACGAGATGTCTTCCCACCACGGCGGCGGAATCCAGGAATTGGACCGTGTCTTCGGGGCCCTTGGCCAAGAGGACTCCTGCGTGGCACACATCCAGCTCCATCGCGCCGACGGCCAACAATGGCTGCTCCTGGAGTACCTGTGGTCCATGCAGGGCAACATGAAGAACAAGGTCCTGGTGTTCCAGGGTGGCACTCCCGCGGAACGGGCCGAATCCCTGGAACCCGAAATCCTGTCCATCGCCAGGTCGCTGCGCCTGCTCCCATAGTCATTCCCCGACCGCCGGCCCTGGAACCGGGTGGCAATGGTCCCGCCGTGCTCCGCCTGAAAGGCCCTGAAGGGTCTCCTGGAGAGAACAGGTGGGCGGCTTGCTCAGGCAGGTACCCGGCAGTGGATCCACCCGTGGTGAGCAGCGTGATGGCGCCGGTACGCAGGCTCGCGCCGTATGCCAGCACAGGAAGATATCCCCGCGCCAGCCCTTTCAGTCCAGGGCCAGGTCTTCCCAGCCCGGGGCGGGCCTGTAGGGGCGAGCGGCCACCTGGTCGCCAGCGCGACGAATGCGCCCCCGGGAAAGCACTCCGCCAAGATTCCGCACAAGTTTCAAGTGCCTTATGCCCATGGGGTCCATACCCATGAGCCTGGCACAGGTGGCGTCCACGGCGGCCAGGTCGTCGCCCATGACCACCACCCTGCTGCTGACGGGAGCGCCCATCAGCGGGCCATCGCCTTCCATCCCCACAAGGCCGTCCACCACGGCAAATCCTGGCTTCGCAACGCTCCAGACATCGGCGATGCACTCGTGAATGCCCGCCCAGTGCAGGGGGTTCTTTGGCCACCCCATGGCGCTGCCGGGAACCAGGCCGAAGAGGTTCTTCAACGACAGCGTGATGCCGGTCCAGTGGTGGGTCTTCATGCGGGGTACCGAGACCAACAGGTCGGCTGCCAGGGCCGTACTGGCCAAGGGTATGGATTCCAGGCGGCTCCGTGGGGCCAACAAGGGCACTTCCACCACCGCGTCCAGGTTGAGATCCACGAAGCGCAGGCCCAGATCGCGAAGCGCAGGCCCCAGACCGCTGCCCTCCAGGAGCAGCTCCGTGTCGCGACGATGGCCCGGCGCTTCGCCAACCACGACCCGCCGGGCACCCAGCCGCAGGAAGGCCTGCGCCAGCGCCAGCACCAGGCGGGGATCGGTGTTGATGGGTCGCACGGGATCGAAGTCCACCATGTTGGGTTTCAACAGCACCGTGCCCCCGACGGCCTTTTCCAGCATTTCTGGGTAGCCGCGAAGGGCACGGCCCAGGCGAGCAGTGAGGCCATGGTCATAGCTGCCCACGGCCAGGGTGGTCACCAGGGTTTCGCCCATTCCTCCGGCCAGGGCCGACGCCGGCAATCCCGCGACGGCAAAGGCCGCCGAGCCCAGAGAACCCGCCAGAAGACTCCGGCGGGTCAGCAGGTCGCGATGAACCGGAGCTGCCGGGTCTTCGTCGTGTCCCGCTCCCATCAGAGCAGGTGCTCCGATGGATCACCGGGATCGGGGGGGGCTTCGTTGAAGAAGACCACGCGTTCAGGAATTATCGAGATGACTCGCGAGGCGACATCCGCCGAAACCACAACGTACTCTTCGTTGCCAAGCTCTTTGATGACGGCCACGGCGGCTCTGCCGTCGCGCAGATCCATGGCCAGACTCTCGGGAAGATCCAGGCGATGGAGAAACCGGCCGTCCAACGTGCGGTGCCAGAAACGCTGTGGTCCGTGGCCGTGACTGACGGCGTGATACCTGAGGATCTGGTTGCACCGTGGGTCCCGGGTCCTGGCTTCTTCCCGAGCCTGGAACAGCCTGCGAGCTTCCAGGCGTTGGCGCTGGCGCTCCTGCTGCTCCAGAAGCCGCGCCTTTCGCTCACGTTCCTCGAGTACCTTCCTGGAAACCCGGGTGGCCTGCTGCTTCTTGCGGTCCTTCTTCAGCTTTTGGTTGATCTTGCGCAGATCCTTCCTGGATGCCAGGCCCGCCCTTACCAGTTGCTCACGTAGCGACACGCCTTCTCCGCTTCTGCATGTGGTTCCGAGCCCGGTGGCACGCTCGTTGGTAGAATGAAAACGAGGGAGGTCGTGGTTGCATCAACCCAGGCGCGACCGAGCCGCCCTGGAGAAAGCATCGTGGGCCGGCTGGCCCCGAAGAGCGAAGATGACTTGGGCAACGGAGGTTTCTCGTTCCAGGAACCTGGCTACGCGATCCACGGCCACCTGCGCGGCTTCGGCAAGGGGGTACCCATAGACGCCCGTCGATATGGAGGGAAGCGCGACGCTGCCACATTCCCGATTGCCCGCCAGGAAGAGCGCCATGTCGTATGCGGAGGCGAGCTGCTGCCTGCACAGCTCCGCACGAGCCGGATCGTAGATGGGACCCACCGCGTGAATGACCCATGGAGCCAGGTCGAAACCCGGTGTGATTCTGGCCTGGCCCGTTGGGCAACGCTGGCCGGCTGCGTCGGCTCGAACAGCGCGGCAAGCCTCCAGCAGGCGCGGACCAGCGGCCCTGTGCACCGCTCCGTCCACACCTCCCCCACCCGCCAATCGGGAGTTGGCAGCCGTCACCACGGCGTCTACCTTGAGATCAGTTATGCTCCCAGCATAGAGTGAGAGCTTGCGGCCGCTGTGAATATAACTTTCTTTCACTTTTCGACAGGCCTCCTGCGCTCTGTTTCCGCAGATAACACGACATACCCCGAATATACCAACTCCTTCCACCAGGCCCACGGACACCCGCAAAAAAGCCCGTCTCCTGCCCCGGGAGACAATCCAACGGGCCCCGGCCTCCTTGAAGGCGCCTTCGAGAAACCAATCCACCATACCATCTGCCCATCCAGGCAGTCTCCCGACAGATGTACCCGCGAGCAACTCATGACCGCGTCTCAGTGGCCAACCTCCAATAATCCCACCCTAAAACGCGCCACCACCGGGGCCATGGTGCTCGCTCTCCTGTTTCTCTCTCTCCTGGCGGCTTCATGCAGCTCAGCCATCCGGCGGACCTACCTGCAAACCAGAGAAGCAGTGCTGGCCCCTCCGCCGGCGGTTCCAGAAAACTGGGAACCTGATGTCGTTCTCAGCATCGACTGGGCCCTGCTCTCCGACGTTGTAGAGCAACGCATACAGCAACGCCTGGCGGGGCCAGCCCCCGGCATTGGCCTGGCCAACCTCATCCAGGTGACCCCGGACCTGCAGGTGAGCGACCTGCGCACCGCCCCATCGTGGACCTGTCCATCCTGCGTCAAGCTGCGCTGCACCCTGAACCTGAAGCTGAACATCCAGGCCGCATCGGCCCGCACCAGCCTTTCGGTGACGGCGAACCTGGCGGCCACATTCGAGATCCGCGGCATCCTGCAAGACCGCCAGCTCGAGATCCAGGCCATCCTCGCCGAGCTGAGCCTCCGGCCGAAACAGGGCTCCTGGGCACAGGCCACCGGGACCAACCTCCAGGGCTCCATATCCCGGTACCTGCAGGCAGCCCTGGCGTCGTCCCCGGTGAGGCTGGCGAAGATCCCATGGGATCCGGAAAGCATCATCGCCGTCCGCCCTCGCTGTACCGGGCCATCCCTCAACCTGGAACTCCTCACCGCCAACCCCGCCCCGCACAAGGTACAGGCACCCAGGCTTGCCGGGGCCCAGTGGGCACTCGCCTTCAGCACCGACAGCCTCCTGGCCCTGGCACGGCGTGCCTCTTTCCGGGGGGGCGCCCTGACCCACGGGGTCTTCCTGGACCTGGTGGACATCGACACAGACCAGGATGATCTGTGGCTGCACGTGCGGCTCTGGAGACCAAGGGGCCTGGGGTGGTGGAGGGATTATCGCGTGCTGATGAAACTCCAGGTGGAAAACGGCAGTATCGAGACCGAGCCGCTCCAGATCACGGAGCTTGGGCACAGCAGACATGCTGCGCTGGCCGATCCCGTCACCGCCTTGAGTTCTGCGGTCGTGTTGGAGTCCATTCGCGAAGGCACTACCTTGTCCCGCGGCATTGAACTGGGAGGCAGCGGAATCATCTCCGGATTGACCGCCGAAAACCTGGCCCTGCGCGACGATGCCCTGGTGATTTACGGCAAAGTCGCGGACCCATCACCCACCGGCCCCATCTGATCCCCCAGGCCTCGAACAAAGATCCCGCGCAAGAACACCAACCCGCCCCGCCCGTCCATACCATGCAAGCACCATCGTCACTCCCCCACAGCCGCAGGATCCTGTTCACGCTGGGCATACTCCTGGCCTTCCTGGTGCTCACCGATTCTCTCGCTCGCACCCTCGGCTCCAACATCCTGGAACAGGCCCGGGCTCCCACCCCCGAACGGGAAGACGACGCCCCCAACCTCAACGGCAACCCCTATCTTCTATGGGAGATGGCCCCTGGCATCCGCCACGAGATGGGAGTCCTGGCCCACATCAACAGCCTGGGCCTACGCGGGCCTGAATGGTCCCCCAGCAAGCCCCGGGGCGTGCGCAGGATCATGGCCCTGGGGGACTCCAGCGTCTTCGGCTTCGGCGTGGAAGATCAACAGGTGTTCACCGCAGTCCTGGACGACATGCTGGGAGACGGAGTCCAGGCCATCAACGCCGCCGTTCCCGGCTACTCCACCTTCCAGACCATCAACCTGCTGAAGATGCGAGCCCTGGCGCTCCACCCCGACCTGCTCCTGGTGGCCTGCCAGTGGTCCGACAACAACTTCGACAGCTTCGTAGACAAGGAACTCCTGGCAGCCTACGGTACCTTCGGCAACCGCTGGGCGCGCCGCGCCAGGTCCATACTGGAATACTCCGCTCTCTTCCGGCTCCTGGACTACCAACTCCGCGTGGCCGGCAAGATACCCGGAGCACGCAAGGTGGGCTGGATGGTGGGGCGGGGCGAACATATCGGTCCACGCCGGGTGGAACTCAACGACTACGCGCAAAACCTGGAGACCATCACCGAGTTGGCCCATGAACACGATGCCGAGGTGATGTTCATGATCCTGGCCAACGAAGAAGACATCGAGCCCTCTTCCGACGGTCCCGCCGCCTGGGACCCCTACCGTCGGGCAATCCGCGACACGGCGGCCCGTCACTGCTCGCCGGTCCTGGACGTGCCCGCCCTGTTCCAGGCCTCGGGCCTGGGAAAAGACGAACTGCTCCTGGATGAAATGCACCCCTCGGCCCAGGGGCACCGCATCATCGCAGAAGCACTGGCATCCATCCTGGAGGAGCGGGGCTGGCCCGAGGGCGCCCCCATCGAGTCCGACCCCAAGCCCGGTCCCGTCCCCACCTACACAGACCTTTTCATCCAGGAAAACGCCCCCGAACCACCGCCCCCACAGCCCGAGGGAATGCTCGAAGCAGCCGACGCTCCGTCCATATCGGGCAGTGTGCTCGTTCCCCAGTACAAGGCGGGCGCCATCCAGATCGACATCGTGGACGCCTCCGCCGATCCCCCCAGGGTGGTGGGGAGCACTCGCCTGGAAGAACCGGGGCCCTTCCACGCAAGACTCACCGCCAGGGCCGATTCCATACGCTTCATCGCCTACCTGGACGAAAACGGCGACGGGCCCGGTCCCGGCGACACGAGGGTGGTGATAGACGGCGATGCCCTGGAAATCCCCCAGGACGGCGACCTGGAAAACCTGGTTGGGGACCTGTCCAGGGGCACCGCGACAACTACTTTTTCCGCTGATACCCCCCCCCCGCAACAGGGGCCTGCCCCCACCCCCTCGGTCCCCGCTTCCCATGGCCCATGAACAACGATACCACTTCGCGGAACCATCCTGCCTGGCTCCCCTGCTATGCATCCTGCTGGCGGCCTGCGGAAACGGCAGCCCCGACACCGCGATGGACAGCGCTGCCACCGACAGCTCCGCCTCTTGGACAGACGACGCCGATGGTGACGGCTTCTCATCTTCCCAGGACTGCGACGACCAGGACCCCTCCATCTACCCCGGGGCCAACGACCCACCATTCGACAACGTGGACCAGGACTGCGATGGACTGGATGTGCTCTCCTGGAGCATTCCCGGCCAAAGGACCGACGAGGGCTTCGGCACATCCCTGGCATGGACCACGGCTGGCACCCTGGCAGTGGGGGCACCGTACCAGGAGCCGGGGCGTGTCTACTACGTACCCGACCTGCTCTCCAACGGCACCGAAGCGCAGATCCTGCTGGAATCGGATGGCAGGGCCGGCATCTCCCTGGCCTCCCTTGGCGAAGACGGCCTCCTGGTGGGCGCGCCATGGTTCGCCGGGCGAGCAGGCGCCCTGCTGGACGAAAGCGGAAATGTCTTCGCCCAGGGCGCCGGGGAAGGGCAGCTTCTCGGTGGCAGCCTGGCCACCTCCGGCGAAACCTGGGCAGCGAGCACGCTGGAGGGTTGGAGCAGCGAAGACGGCGATGTGCGGGCAGAAGCCCATCCCGGAGCCGTCGCCATCCTCAACGGTTCCATCGTGCTGGGTTTCCCGTTGGGAGCCACTGCCATCGGCGGCGAGCTGGGCAGCTCCGACAGAATCGTGGAGGACCAGCTCACCACTGACGAGGCCGGCTACTCACTGGCGGTGGGAGATCTCGACGCAAACGGCCACGATGACCTGGTGGTGGGAGCACCTGGCGCCGCCAGGGTCCTGGTGCTCTGGGACGGAGCCCTGCCGCGAGAACTCTCCACCGGCGCCCAGGGGCTGCTGGTAATCCAGGGCGAAGGAGCCCGCTTCGGGCATTCGGTGTTGGTGTCGGACATCAACGCCGACGGCTCCGCCGACCTGGTGGTGGGAGCGCCCATGCATGGCGAAGAACTCCAGGGAGCTGTCTCCATGTTCGCCGGCCCCCTGGATCCCCAGGGCGATACCCTTGTTTCAGGGGATGCCGCCTGGCAGTGGGAGGGTAGCGCTGACGGCGGCAACCTGGGCACATCCCTGGCCGCCCGGGAAGGCGTGCTGGCAGCCGGGGCTCCTGGCTACGCCGATTCGGCGGGGTCGGTGCTACTGTGGGCGCCAGTGGATTGATTCTTGACCACGGAGCCCACTCACCGGCGGGCATGGGCGGGTGACAGGTTGCGTTGCAGCACCAGTATTCCGATGAACACCACGAACCACATCTGGGTCAAGACCGCTCCCACCACCACCAGCACCGCCAGGGTCAGGGAGCTGGTCTTTACGATGCGCTCCACCGTGACAGGTTGCACCCTGGCGGCCAGCAGGCCGTAGACCAGGATCATACCGCCGTCCATGGGTCTCATGGGGAGCAGGTTGAACAGGCTCCAGAAGATGTTGATCCATGCCAGGTACTGGAGCGCCAGCGCCAGCGAATGGGAGGGGGTGGGCAGCAGGACGATGGCCAGGATGGCGAGGAGGCCCAGCGACAAGCCCGCTCCGGGACCGGCGGATGAGATCAACAGGCCCTGGCGAGCGCTGCGGGCGGGACTGTGGCTGGTCAACCCACCGAAACCGTGAAGCACGATGCGACACGGCCCCAGACCCAGACGCCTGGCGGCAAACGCGTGCCCGAGTTCGTGGACCAGTATTGAACCGAAGAGCACCACCACCAGGATGGCTCCCCCCAACAGGGCGTCGGGCCCGCTGCTGGCTCTGCTCAACAAGACCAGACCAACGATCAGCCACGCCGTGGTCTGCACTTGAACCGGGAAACCGGCGATCTTCAGGCTGGTCATTTGTTTTGCTCCGATTGCGTACCCGAGCTGCCGGCCTGGTCCTGCTGGCCCGCGGTGCTGGGCCCGGGGCTGGACGACACGGGTACGTGCATGACGTCCAGGGCGGCGAACCAACCCATCAACGCCACAAAGAAGAGCACCACCACCGACGCGGTCAAGATACTGTTGACGGTGTTGAGACGGTCCAGACGAAAGAGCAGATCCTGTATCCTGGATTCCAGGAGATCGCGGATGCCGTCTTGCTGTTCCAGGTAGAGGGCCAGGGCCTCGGCCGGGTCTTCCCGAAGAGGCAGATCCGGGATGGACTCCACCACGTCCTTCAGATCGGGGCCGGCTCGTACCGCGTGACCTGGAAGCAGCTTGCCGATCTCGGGAGCCGAGGGGTGATGCGAGAAATCCGACAGCAGCCGCTCCAACTCTGCCATCTTCGCTTGAACGCCCTGGGAGTTTTCTTCCCTGGTGAACAGCAACAACTCGTAGATGGCGTCGTGCAGCTCGAAGGTGCCTGGAAGATCCTTGTGGGCGTTGAAACCAGCCAACAAGGACTCCAGGAACGGGATGGAGTCCTTGTTTGGCGGGTGTGTGTTGGCAGGATCTCGGGCCAGGGGCTCTCCAGGCAGTACCTTCGTCAAGCCCGGTATATAACTGCTCTGGTCCGCCAGACATTCCATATTTCCCAGAACGGTACCACGAACCGGCTCTCCCGGCAGATGGAGTGTTCCCCCGGAAACAGACCTCCCGCCCCCTTCATGGACCCAGAGATTCAGCGGACAAAGCTGTGTTCCCTTTCACGGCTCCTTCATCGTGCTCTGTTCGTGCCGGTGTTGACAGATTGGCACGGCGGTAGTAGGTTGCCGCTCCGTCGGTCTGCACCCCAGATGGGACCACTCACTTTTTTCGGAGATCAGCAACATGGCTTCCAACTCCAAGGTCACCAAGTTCAGGCGCAAGCTGCGCAGGGCCAAGGCCGGCCGCGCCGGCAAGACCCGCCGCAGGCTCCACGGCACCACTCCGGTCTTCCCCATCCACACCCCGGAAGCCGACGCCAACGCCCCACAGCAGGCCAAACCAGTAGAACCCAAGGCCGACTGAATCCCGGCCGTTGTCCCGAACCAGGCGGCCCCTGCTCCCCTGGGCTATTCCTCGTGTCCTCATGAGCGAGTGCGTACAGGGGCACGGCGTAGCTATGCCAGCCCCACCCTGACCAGGTCGTGCATGTGAACTGCCCCCACCGGGCGTCTCTGCCCATCCAGCACGGGCAGGATCGTGATGGCGGCATCTTCCATGAGCCGGAGGGCCGTGGCGGCCAGGGCGTCCGCAGTGATGGTGCGTGGTGTCCGGATCATCACCTGCCCCATTTCCATGTCCAGCACCCGCTCCTGCTGCTGCAACAAGCGCCTGAGATCGCCGTCGGTGAAGATGCCCTTCAAGACCCGCCCAGCATCCACCACGAACAAGCTGCCCAGCCTCTTGGAAGACATTGTTTCCAGGGCCTTTCGCAGCCTGGTGTCCTGCCGCACCAGCGGCAGGGCGTCGCCCCGGTGCATGAGATCTTCCACCGTCCACGAAAGCCTTCGGCCCAGGCTGCCGCCGGGATGGAAGATGGCGAACTGCTCCTCTCCGAAGCCGCGCATCTTCACCAGGACAGTGGCCAGGGCATCGCCCATGGCCAACATGGCGGTGGTGCTGGCGGTGGGGACCAGGTCCATTGGGTCGGCCTCGCGGGACACGGCCACGTCCAGCACGACATCGCTGTGTGCCGCCAGTGTGGATGCGGGTTTGCCGGTCAGTGAGAGTATGCTGGCGCTCATTCGCTTGAAGTGGGGGAGCAGGCGCAGTACCTCGTCGGTCTCGCCGCTGTTGCAGAAAACCATCAGGAGGTCGCCGGTGGACACCAGCCCCAGGTCGCCATGCCATGCGTCGGCGGGATGCAGGAACGTGGCGGGCGTGCCGGTGCTGGCCAGGGTGGCTGCCACCTTTCGCGCCACCAACCCCGATTTGCCCATGCCCGTCACGATGACCCTGCCCTGGCAGTTCAACAGGAGTTCCACGGCCCGGACGACGGAGCTGTCCAGCCTGGCCTGGATCTCGCGCAGCCCCTCTCGTTCGAGTTCGATGATACTGCGGATCTCCTGGATGACGT
Source organism: Myxococcota bacterium (assembly GCA_024276675.1). Lineage (GTDB taxonomy): Bacteria > Myxococcota_A > UBA796 > UBA796 > JAFGLY01 > JAJRWT01. Next base: position 49,927 of record JAJRWT010000086.1, read on the forward strand.
CCGTTCGTCCAGTCCCTACGGCGTTGGTACCTGGCTCGTGGAGGCCGCCGGATTCCAGCAGCATGGCCTCTACCCGGGCCAGGTCTGCGGGAGTATCCACTCCCAGGCTCTGGTGGTGGGTTTCCACCACACGAATCTTCATGCCATGCTCCAGGGCCCGAAGCTGCTCCAGAGACTCGACCATCTCCAGCGGGGTGGGAGACAACGCCGCCAGCCGCAGCAGCGCATCGCGGCGATATGCGTATATTCCAACGTGGGCATGACAGATTGGAGAGCCCCCTGCCGTTTCGCCAGGCGCGGAATGCCATTTCCCCTGCCGCGGAATGGGCGCCCTGGAGAAAAACAAGGCGTCGCCCCGCAAGTCCATCACGACCTTGGCAACTCCCGGGTCGTCGGCCACCCGCGGGTCGCCTACGGGCCTTGCCGCGGTGGCCATGAGAACTGTGGGATCCTTGAGCATGGATTCCAGCAGGGAGTCGATGAGAGCAGGCTCGATGAGCGGTTCGTCACCCTGCACGTTCACGTATATTTCCGCTGGTATGGCCCTGGCCACCTGGGCCAGGCGCTCGGTTCCGTTGCGATGCCGGCTGGAGGTCATTTGTACCGCGATGCCGTATTGCTGGCAGACCTCCTGGATCTTGCTATGGTCGGTTGCCACCAGCACGCGGTCCAGGCTGGAGAGCATGGCCTGCCGGGCAACCCGCACCACCATGGGGATCCCGGCGATGAGCTGGAGGGGCTTGCCGGGGAAGCGAGTGGAGGCGTAGCGAGCTGGAATGACGCCCAGAGCCCGAGTCGCCTGGTGGCTGCCTGGAGGATAATTGGTCACGCTGACCTTCCTGGCGGCGCTGGGAGCAGCGGCGGCAGGCCGAAGAAGCGCCTGGTGTTGCGAGTGGTGAGGGCGGCGGCCTGGTCCAGCGTGATGCCCCGAAGACGAGCGATCTCGGCCAGCGTATAAAGCAGCATGGCGGGCTGGTTGCGATGCCCACGCCATGGAACGGGTGTAAGAAAGGGCGAGTCGGTTTCCACCAGCAGCCGGTCCCCAGGCACTGCCGCGGCCACGCGCCGCATGTCATGAGCGCCGGGGAAGGTGACTACCCCGGGAATGGAGATGAAAGCTCCCAGCTCCACCAGGCGCTCCATGCGGGCCAGGTCACCGCTGAAACAATGGAAGAGCACCCCCCGACCCTGGAAGGCGCCGCATGCTTGCAGGATGTCCAGGGACTCGGCCCCGCTTTCACGGTCATGGACAACCAGGGGCATGGCCAGTTCAAGGGCCAGCTCTGCCTGGTAGCGGAACACCCGCCTCTGCACGGGCCTCGGAGAACGATCATAGTGGAAATCCAGCCCTGTTTCACCGATGCCCACAACCTGTGGCGACGCCGCCAGGCCAGCGAGGTCCCGGCCCATGGTTGGAGTCCATTGGCTGGCGTCGTGGGGATGCAGCCCCACCGTGGCCCAGATCCTGCCAGGGTACCTCTCGGCCACCCGCATGGCGATGCCGGCGCTAGCTGACCCATAGCCCGAACCTATGGCCACGAGACCCCGCAGACCCGCGGACCAGGCGCGTTCGATGAGCTGGTCCAACTGTTCCACGCCCCCAAGGGATTCGGGATCCAGGTGGCAATGGCTGTCAATCACCGGCTCCACCACGACGGGCAGCGGTGGACGCTTCCTGTTCTTCCTGGAGGACATGTGGCCAGACTCCGTGATGCCGTGTTTCGGCCAGCTCAACGGGATGTTGGGCGCAAGCGGTGTGCTCCCAGTTCCGTGGCCAGGCAGGAAAGGAGGGCTTCAAAAACTACCTTGGTGGTGACGTTCAGCTCCAGGCGGCGGCGCGCCACTTCCAGTGCCTGCTCAACCCTGCGCACCCCGCCCGGCCAGAGAGCACCGGCCCATGAGCGAAGCGTGCTTTCGTGCTGGGGCAGCAGGATACCTGCGTCCCGCCCCACCGCAACGAGCGTGCAGTCCCTCAGGAGCACCTGGAGCGCCTCCAGGCACAGCTCCACGCGCTTCATGCGCGCTGCTCGATCACCCGTTCCCAGCTTGTCAGCGTAGTCGAACAGCTCTGCTGGACCGGCGGAAATGGCTTCCAGGAGGCCCTGGACGGATTCCTCCAGTTCATCTGCCCTGCCCTGGGCCAGTTGAAGCGCCAGCCCGGGCGAACCGAATGCCTGCCTGGCCAGGAGATCTGCCCCATGTATGCCCCTGGTCTGCAACCATTCCACGAGATCCGCGTGATCCACCGCGCTGAAACGCAGCCTGAGGGAACGGGACAGCACGGTGGGGAGCAGGGAAGCGGAGTTGGACGATATTAGCACGAAGCCGGTACCTGGAGGTGGCTCCTCCAGAGTCTTCAACAGGGCATTGGTGGCCTCCGCCCTGGTACGTTCGGCGGGATCCACGATGATCATGCGGTACCTGGCACTGTGGCGGTGAAGCTGCAGCTTGCCCATCAGCTCCCTCACCCGGGCCACCGTGATTATTCCGGAGAGGCTGTCCGCGGCGGGGCTCAAGTGGAGTACGTCCGGGTGAACACCCCTGGCGATGAGGCGGCAGGAGGAGCAGGTTGTGCAGGGGACTTCCCGGCCCTGGCCCTGGCAGTTGACCGCCATGGCCAAGCGCAGGGCCACGGTGGCCTTGCCGACGCCCTGGGGCCCTTCGAAAAGGTAGCAATGGTGGAGCTGGTCTTCACGAGCCGCGGCCCACAAGCGAGAACAGATCCGCTGGTGGCCCAAGATATCGGAATAGCCTGGAGCGATGGTGGGCATGAGGCAAGACTAGCACGGTTGCCCCTCCGTGGCAGCACCCGGGAGTGCCTTCTGGTGACCAGATTCAGCCAGAAACCCCGGCCCAGAGCCAGTGGGTCGGATAGGAAGCCATGTTCATACCCAGGGGATTCTCGTCCCGATTGAGACCAGCCATCGTTCCACAGGAGGACAACATGCCAGGAGCCCTTTTCCTGTTGCTTTCGATCCCAATGCTGTTGGCTGGCGAACCAGCCTACTACCACCCCGACGACGTGGCCAGCCGCTCCTCCCTGTTCGCCCGCGCCGCGAGAGAGGAATCCACCCGTTTCGACCTGGTACAACGAAAGCTGGAGCTGGCCGGCTCCCACCTGGATGAACTCGACCGCAACGCCGCCCTGGCCGGAATGATCGCCGATCCGGCATTCCTGGACTATGCTGGCCAAACAAGAAAGGAGATAACGGGTGCCTTTCTCCGACTCCAGGCATTCGTCGACGTCATGACCGACGACTTCTCCACTACCTTCGGCTCCGCCCTGGAGCGGGCCTTGCCGCAAGCCACCGCCGGCTACGACGTTGTTGTCTGCAAGGAATCCGGCTTTACGAGCCTCATGGACCGCGAACCATGCCCCGGAGAAGATCTGAACCGACTGCTCGCCCAGGCCTTGGACCAGGACCAGGACCTGGCTGCCCAGGTGGACGAAATACTCTCCGTTCCCTGGCCCGAGCTGGACTTGAAAAGCAGTCCCCTCCAGCCAATAGCCATCACGGGTACGGAACAGACCGTGCGCATGTCCTCCCTGGCAGAGATCCTGTTGGGAGACTCCATGGATGTCTTGTTCAATTCCTACCAGCAAGGCATCGCTGCCCTGGAAGAGGACCTGGATTCCCAGGACCCTGCTCGCAAGCAGCAAGCCCTGGAACAAGGCGAAACGTTCCGCGCCGCCTACGAAGAAGGCATGGCGGCCCTGGGCCGGCAACTGCTCCAGGAACTCCGCTACCACGCCCCCCGCCTGGAAAAGAAGGACCTTCCCACCCACCTGGCAATCTGCCCCAATCCACCGGGCATGGGTGGCTGCACGGGAAACGATGTCACCGCGACCGCCATCCCCATCCTGCAGGCTGACCGGAAGCTCCGCAGGTCGCTGAAGTAGGGCTGGCGCAGGCCGCTTTCCGGACAAGGGGCGTAGGTGCAGCGGGCAGGCCTTCTATCCACCCGTGCCTTCCACGAGCTGGGCCAGTCGTTCGTGGTACGCGATGACATCTCGATATTCGTCGGCGGGAAACAGGCGTGCGAGCCCCCGGTGCGCTGGGGCGAAGTCCGGATCCGCCGCCAGGGCCTTGTGGAACAACACAGCGATCTGCTGGGGCGATTCGCCCAGCTCCATCCGGGCCAGGGCCAACCAGGTGTAAATGGCAGGAGAGGAGACACCTGCCTCCAGGAGATGTGTAGATTTCTCCACGACCTGGTCCCAGGCTCCCACGCCCACCAGGCCCTGGATAGCGGTTTCCATGTCCCGATAGCGCTGGTCCTGCAGGGATTGGAGCATGGCTTGTTCTTCCGGATGGCTGGTTCCGGTTCCAGCAGCGGCCACCGTATCGGCGGAGCAGGATGGAAGCGCGCCCTGTGGGGCTGGTTTTTCCAGGTCCGAAAGGCCATGATCGGCCGGATCACTGATGGCCCCGACGGCGTGCAGCCTTGGGCATGTCCCAAGGGCTTCCCAGAGGGAGAGACCGGCGTACTCGGCGGCTATCCTTACGGTGGCCACGCCGTCCAAAGCCAGCAGGAAACGACGCTGGGGCTCCGTGAGGGGAAGCTCACGCAGCACCAGCGCCATGGACCTGCCGGAAACAGGCCTGGCCAACATGGCTCCGGGAACCCAGGGCGCCAACGATGCGGTGGCCTCCCACGCCACCGGTATAGCGGGAACCATGACTCTGACAGGGTCGCCCATGGGCTCCGGCTCGGGAGACCACTCCAGGCGGCCGCCGGAAAGCTCCAGGACGGACAATGCTCGACGCTTCACCTGCGCCTTGATCAAAGCCCTGATGGCCGCAGGAGCCACCAGCCCCCGTCGTACGAGCCTGAAACCCAGCGGAAGAGGCGAGGGTATTCCAAGAAGCTCCTTCAAGAGTGATTCGCTTATGAGGCCCTCATGCACCGCCATGTGACCCAGGAGATCGCTGTCCCGGGGAGTCGAGGCCGCCACCAGACGCCCTCGCACCAGGCGGATCTCGGCGAATCCGCCCCGATGATTGCGCCGTATCGAGCCGGTCTCGCCAAGTATTGCCAGGCGTGAAAGCACCCCGATGGCCACATCGGGCGAAGCTGTTTCAAGGCCAAAAGCCCCTTCCTGCGGTAGAAAAGGCAGATCTCTGGCCAATAGGTCTTGGGTTCTGCCCAGGGACCTTCCAAGCAGCGAGACTATCTTGTGGGCGAGGTCCATACCCGTGTACAGACCGGTGGGAGAGATGACGACGTCGAGACCTTCCAGCGTCCCAGCCAGATCCTGGGCTGTGGAGCCAGCCGCACCCAGGACCACGGCAGGCAGCGCCAGGTCCGGATCCCGGGCGACCATGCGCATGAACTCCGCTCCCTTGCCACCTCCCATGGCAGCGTCCACCACCAGCACCCCCCAGGTCCTCTGCCGGACCTTCACACGCGCCTCGCCGTTGGTTCGAGCACACTCCAGTTCGTATCCGACGGCGCTTGCCGCATGGTTCAAGACACGCTCCAGAAAGGGATCCGCGGTAACCAGGAGTATAGAGTTGCTTTCACCTGTCACGGCTGCCTCCGTCATGGCCCCCGGGCGCATCAGTCTTTTCCCGTGCTGGAATGCAAACCCAGTTTCAACATGTGAGAGTGAAGGGTGTTGCGGTTGATTCCCAGCAGCCTCGCCGCGTCTTTCTGGACGCCAGCGGAACGTGCCAGGGCCAGCTTGATGAGCGGCCGCTCGGTTGCCTCCACCACCATCAGGTACAGGGTCTTTTCGCCCCCCGGCTCGTACAGGGACACCACCTTGCGTAGTTGGGATTCAACCATGGATTCAAAGTCCTGGGCTTCGCGCCTGGCCTCCGCGTCCGGAGGGAGGTCCACTCTTTGCCTCACCGATGGCGGGAGGTTTTCGGGGTGGATCATGTACCGATCCACCGAAGATAGCACGGCCAGGACGAACGACTCCAGTTCCCTGGCGTTCCCGGTCCAGTTATAGGCCTTGATGAGGGCCCACAGGCCACGCCCAAACCTACGACGAGGAAGGCCCAGGGCGCGCCTGTGACGTTCGATGTAGTAGAGCGTCAAAGCGTGCAGGTCCTTGGGGCGCTCTCGAAGAGGCTGCAGGTGCAGATGGACCCACTCGTCCAGCCCGTTCCGAGGCGGTATCCTTGTGCCGAGAACAAAGCGCCACCCCAACTTGCCGGCCCACCGCGCGGTGTCGACAATCCGTTCCTGGGGCCATTCGTCCAGCACCGGAAGGTACAGGGTGCCCCTGAAGAGGCTGCCTGAAGAAGCGTCGTTTTCAGCATACCCACTGGGCATGGATGGTGTCTCGGTCGCCTTGAAGCTGACGAAGGGTCCGCCGCCGCCCAGCAGGTGCAGGGCCTGGGCCACCTGTTTCTTACCCAGCCCGCGCTCTGCCTCCAGGCACACGGGCATGCTCGAACGAGCCACCCGGGCCAAGGTGTGCATGGGTCGGGCGCCGAGACCGAGCAACTTGAGATGTTCACGATCGGTTTTGGTTATGGCTGGTCCCACCAATTTGGAGACGGTTCGGCGAAACACGTAGGGCTGCCGGGCGATTCGTGGCAAGGGCTCCAGGTCGTCCGCCACCGCGAACACCTTGGGGGCGGACTCCAGCGATGAGGCCAGGTCACATAGAAGCACTGCCTTTCCCCGTATTCCGGGCATCCTGGCATCCACGACGAGCACCTTGGTCATGCCTCGCGAGAGAGCTTCCAGCACCATCTGCCAGGAGGCCGCAAAACCAACCGCGTAACCCGCTTCCAACAACGGCCCTGAAAGTGAAGCCCTCAGAACCTGGTCTTGCGACGCGATAACTACTATGGACAAACCTACCTCCCACCCGGCGGCGACCCGCAGCCACCCCGGAACGCCGAAGCGATCACCACCCTGCCGGGTGGACAAACCAACCCGGATCACGGCGCCGGCAGATGGTAACAGAATCAAGGCCCAATAGAAACAACCACCATCTCCGGCCCCGACACATCCAGACCATCTCTGTAGTTTGTCGCTGGCATATTCCCGACATGCCTAGCTCTACGCGCCCTGGCGAACGAGCGCCAGACGCCCTGGGTTCGACGATCTTTTTGTGCCAGCTCATACCAGGTTCAGCGCCAGCATTTGCCTGTCACCCACCCCGGCTTGCCAGGCTCTCCAATACATCACCACAACAACCACAACAACCACAACAACCACAACAACCACAACAAGTCCTTCATTTTTTTCCAGGTGGTTTCCGGAGACCGCGAAAAGTCCACCGCCTCGCCGCCGAAACGCCAAAGCACGAGGCATGAACTCGCTCGTGAAAACACAGCATGCTATTGAAAACCACTCATTCCGTCCCTTCAAGATCCTCCATCCAGGAAACAGGAACTCCTCCCATGTTGGCCCTGGGACCAAGCATCGCACTGGTATTCCAGATCTCCTGCTCGGCACACGCAGACCGCAGGGACCTGGAAACGGCCCTGGAACCGGCCTGGGAAGAGCCAGCCATGGAGCCCGGCGAGGACTCCCTGTGGGACCAGATCGAAGCCCTTGACGGGCAGCCCTCTGCTCCAGAGATCATCGAAGCCAGCGATGAGCTGGCGGAAGAACGCGAAGCCGAGATCTCCTTCATGGTCACCGACGCCCACGGCGCCATCTCCATGGCCCTGTCCTGGTACCAGGATCCCCTGGGCTACCTGACCTCGGATCCCTTGTTCCTGAACAGACTCGATCCCACCGAACTCGACATCCCCCTGGTCCTCAATGAATCCGTCAAGCAATGGATGCGCTACTTCCTGGGCAGGGGCCGCAAATATTATTCCCGCTGGCTGTCCCGCAGCACGCGCTACTCGTCAATCATCAAGGATGAGCTGGCTCGTCGGGACATGCCACAGGATCTGTTCTACCTCTCCATGATCGAAAGCGGCTTCAATACGCAGGCCTACAGCAAGGCGGCTGCCGTCGGTCTCTGGCAGTTCATCAGCTCCACGGGCAAGGCATACGATCTTCGTATCGACTGGTGGGTGGATGAGCGCAGGGATCCTGAACTGGCAACCAGGGCCGCCCTGGCACACCTGCGGGATCTCCATGCCGAGTTGGGGGATTGGTACCTGGCGGCTGCCGCCTACAACAGCGGCCTGGGTCGGGTGCGACGAGCCATCGAGAGTGCCAGCACCGACGACTACTGGGATCTGCTGGAAAAGGGCGCTCTTCCACGAGAAACCTCCAACTACGTGCCAAAGATCATCGCCGCCGCAATAATCGGGCACCACCCGGAACGATACGGTTTCACGGAGATCGACTACCAACCACCCCTCTCCCACGATACTGCCGCTGTCCCCGCGTCCACCTCCACAAAATCCCTGGCCAGGTGCGCCCAGTTGACCGAAAAAGAGTTCACGGCCCTCAACCCGGCCCTTCGTCGCTGGGCGGTCCCTCCCACACCATCCGAATACCCGGTTCATGTTCCGAAGGGCACCAGGGCAGCCTTTCTTGCCTGCGTAGAGACCATCCCGCCTTCAGAAAGGATCTCCTTCCAACGCCACAAGGTTCGGAAAGGCGAAAGCCTTGGCGCCATAGCGAGGCGCTATGGAGTTGGCGTGACCGCCATCGCCAACATGAACCACATCCGCAACGTCAACCGCATCTACGTGGGTATGGAGCTGGTCATACCGGTACCCGGCAGCAGTTCCGCGGCGCAGACCTCCTCACGCTCCACCAGATCATCATCATCAGCAGCAGTACCCACCACCCCCAAGGTGACCTACCACACAGTGGCTCGCGGCGACACCCTGGCCGGCATCGCGTCGCGCTACGGCGTCACCCTCCAACAGCTCCTGGCGTGGAACGGCATAAGCAACGCCGACCGCATCCAGGTGGGTCAGCGCATCTCCATCCACGGCGCCAGTCCCAGCACCGTCTCCTCGTCCACCTACAAAGTCAAACGTGGCGACACCCTCTCCGGAATCGCCCAACGTTTCGGTGTTTCCCTCAGCCAACTCATGAAATGGAACGGAATAGCCAGCGCATCCCACATCCAGACAGGCCAGGTACTGACCATACGAACATCCAGTTCTGCATGGAAAACCTACACGGTTCGCCGCGGCGACACGCTGGGCTCCATCGCCAGCCGCCAAGGGTGCAGAGTCGACCAACTCATGGCATGGAACAACCTGTCTTCGTCCACCATATACCCAGGTCAATCACTACGTATCAAAAAATAGCCCACACATTGTCCACAATTACAGCCCAAACCGTGAAGGCCATGATCACCACCGATTCCATGACCACGTACCACCAGGCCCCCAGGGGCTATGTCCTGGCGGGCGGCAGGTCACGCAGAATGGGGCGTGACAAGGCTTTCATCCCCATCGACGGCCTGCCCATGGCCCTCCGCGTGGCCCGGGCCATGGAACCCTTCTGCCAACGAGTGGCCATCGTGGGGAAAAATCCAGCGCTGGCGAGACTGGGATTCCCCTGGGTACCCGACGTGCGGGCCAGCTTCCACCCGCTGGTGGGAGTTCTATCCGCCATGCGGGATGCTCCCACCGACCGGATCCTTCTCGCCCCCTGCGACCTGCCCCACATCAGCTCCCAGCAGTTCGCCAGCCTTCTTTTACACGATGAACCCGTGGTAGCCGACGACGAAGACGGTCTGCATCCGCTCCTGGCCCTCCTGCCCTCATCCTGGAGCGACAGAGTTGCCCTGCTGTTGCAACAAGACGCACCCGCCTGGAAACTCGTAGATGGCGTGAAACGGGTCCGTCTGCCGGCTTCCACCCTCAAGAACCTGAATCGAGCCGCGGACATGGAAACCACGTAGTCACCAGGAGCATCCACTTGGCAAGCAACGAGCATCACCACCATGCCGGCAACGGGCCGGTACAGGTACACCTGGTAATAGTCTCCACCAGCAGGAACAGTTCAACGGATCGGGCCGGTCCCCTCCTGCGGCGCCTGCTCACGGAATCAGCCCATGAAGTCAAGGGCCTGGACATTCTGCCCGACGACCCCGAACGCCTCTCCGTCCTGCTGGACGACCTCTGCAATCGACCCGATATCCAGGCAGTGATCCTGTCGGGTGGCACCGGCATCTCCGCCAGGGATCACACCTACGAAGTGGTCAAGAACCGCCTGGACAAGGAACTGCCCGGTTTCGGCGAGCTGTTTCGCATGCTGTCCTTCCACGAAATCGGCCCGGCCGCCATGATGTCCCGAGCCACCTGTGGTGTGAGCGACGGCACGTTGCTCTTCGCCCTTCCAGGATCCCCCGGCGCCTGCAAGCTGGCCATGGAACGGCTGATCCTGCCTGAGATAGCCCACATGCTCTATGAACTTGGCAAGGAATCACCCCTGGAGCAGCACAGCACATCCGGGACTTCGCCCCTGGCTCCCAGGGGGCCGTCATTTCAATATCCAAATCTCCTGGGGAGGGAGCGCCAGGACTCTTCCACCGCGGAATCCTTGTCCACGCCCCCCCCTCCAGGCACGGCCCCAAGCCCTCGGTACAGCTCCGGCTGGAAGGCCGCCATAGAAGCCCTCGGAGCACACATGGAACCATCACCTCCGGTGGCCATTCCGCCCCCCCTCTCGGAACTCGCGCCGGTCAGAAGCATCCTGGAACAAGCCGGGCAGAGGGCAATTCTACGATTCGCGGACCAGGGCACCGCGGGGCTCTACGGTTTTCCCGACCTGCTGCGTGAGTCCTCCCGCGTGATCCTGGTGGCTTCGGGCCGTCCGTGGGGAAGGGCGATTGCGCTGCACAGGTTCCCGCAAAGGGTGGGCATCCCCGTGATGGGCGACGATTCCTTCCTGCCCGACGCCAGTGCAGACACCGCCACGACAAGCGTTGAACGAACCGGGAATCCTTACCCGGGCGCCGGAGAGCTGTTCGCCCTGGACACGGGCATGGTCTATGTTCTTTTCGATGGGACGGTGAAGAGCTGGGACGGCCATCGTCTCAGGGATGAAGGTCCACCTGCCTCGGTGCTCTCCACCCTGTTGCTCCGATGGTCGCAGCGATGAAGATTCAGAACATGGACTCTTGCACATAGAGCTGATCTTCGGGCTGCATTATTACGTCAGGGTCACGACCCTGGATGATTCGCTTCAGGTTCACCAGGATACGCTCCCCCCCCCTCAGGATGTAGGCATCCCGCAGCTTTGCCGTGGTGGACTGGCCCCCGGCGGCGGTGAGGGCCTGGAGCACGGTGAGCCCGTCCTGGTAGGTGACGGGGCCGGGCTCCTGAACCTGCCCTGCCACATACACAAACAAGCCCTCGGGGACGTTGATCACGTCGCCGGCCTGCAGCACCATGTTCCCCTGCCCGTAGGCCATGAGCTGGGTGAGGTTGACGATGATGGGCTCTCCATCGGCGCTGCCAATCCGAGTGACGTGGATTTCCTTGATGCTCTTCTCGCTCACGACTCCGCCTGCCTTGGCCAGCATCTCGACCAGGGTGGTTTCACCCATGAGGTAGTATACGCCTGGTTCCTTCACGGCTCCCATGACCTCCACAGGCTGGCTGGCAAAGGAAAATACCTGCGTGCTCACATGGGGATCGTTGAGGTAGCCATCCTTGAGGAGCTTCTCCAGCAGCTCCGATATTTCGTACACCGTCAGGCCCTGGACCTCGATGTTGCCCACGGGTGGCATGTCGATGTTGCCCGTGTCGAGCACGATGAACTCCCCGGAGAGGTCTTCTTCGTCGTGTACCCTGATCTCGAGCACATCGGCGGGGCCGACCTTGTAGTGACTGTTGAAGTCGTCCCCGGAACTGACGGAAACGGCTTCTGCCGGAACGCTGCTGCCGGTGGGAGCAGCTACCTGGACCTGTGCCATGGCCGGAGAAAAAGCCTGCAATATGAAAAGCAGTATCACAGCGATAATGACCAACATCGCTCCCCCGTTCTTCTGGATCACCAGTTGGCAGCACACAGTTTCCAACCGGTCCTTGAACCATGTATCTCGCCAGGGTCGGGACAGACACTGTGTTCGACACCTGGGAAGATCTGGGAATAGTGGAAAATGACCCCATGGTCAAAAGTTTTACCGGCAACCTGCCAGTTCGGTGCCAAAGGCCTTGCCAGCTCGGCCGGGCATCGACCAGGTCCGGCGTCGGTTCCCCGGCACCGGGAAGGGGCTGTACTTATTGTTTTCAAGGTGTAAGATCCCATCGCTTCTCACGTTGTCCATCCGAGGGCCCAGGTGGCTGTCCTGCCGAACAAACTCCCCGACTTGCGAACCCTTGACGAGGAAGCCCTCGTCATAGGCAGGATCCGGGCAGGAGACCGCAAAGCCGTGGCAACCTTGTACCAGTGGTATGGAACTCTGATCTACCGTAGGGTGATACTCCCCCGTCTGCCCAACATCGAGCTGGCCGAAGACGTTCTCAAAGACACCTTTCGCATCGCACTGGAGCGCATACACCAGTATGAACAACGAGGCCACAGCATCTATTCCTGGCTTCGCCGCATCGCCATCAACCGAACCATCGACGTTCACCGAGCCCGGGGGCGCCGACAGAGGCTACTAGACCGCATCGAAAACGAGCCCCATCTGATCATGCCCACCAAACCTCCGGCCCCCGACCGTGTACCGGAACAGAGTGAAACCCGAGAGATGGTCCACCGCTCACTGGACAACCTCAACCCACGATATGCCCAAGCCCTTCGCCTCAGGTTGCTGGAGGACCGTGACAGGGTGGACTGCGCCAGGGCACTGGGCGTATCGATCTCCACCTTCGACGTGATCCTCCACCGGGCCTGCAAGGCCTTTCGTAAAGCCTATCCACCATGAACAAACCACCGCCAGACCCACAAAAAGACATCCTCCTCGAAGCGACCCGGCTCGCCCGGTGGCTGGATGGCGATGAACATCGAGAACCACCCGCAGACGTGGATCCCGATGTAATCGAGGCCGTCTTGATCCTGCGTCCCGACCTGGCGCCGGATCCCGTGATCGCGGTAGACGATCTCCTCGCAGAGGTCTCGTCCGGTCCAGTGGCTCCCGATGTCATTCCCCTGCACCACGCCGAAGCCCCGGCCCCCACCCGCCTCTCCTCCAGGCAGGTGGGAAGATCACAGCACAGGCCCCATTCATTCCGCCGCTTTCTTCCACTGGCCGGACTCGTGTTGGCCGCAGCAGCGGCCCTGCTGGTGGTCTTGCCCCGCGCCCATGACTACGACAGCGTTCTTCTCCGGCAGGAGCCACAACTCCAGGAGCCACTTCCCGAGCACGGCCCCAACCAGGCCACCATGGCAGGAGACCAGGCACTCCCCTCGCCAGCTCCTCCATCGGCAAACGCTTCTTCGGGGGCAGCGTCTTCAGGGGCAGCGTCTTCAGGGGCAGCGGAACGAACCCATCCCACCGCCAGCAGTCCACGACGCTCACCTGCAGAGACCAGTAATACAAGAGGATCAGGTGCCTCCATTCCCGAGCTGGCTGCATCGTTCTCCGTGGCAGGCTCTCCACGCGAATCCAGGAAAGTACGAACGGCAACGCCCTCACCAGCGGCTTCCGAGCCCACGGCTGCACCGGATCGAGAAGCGCTCCAGAAATCCTCCCCCACTCCGGATCTCCAAGCCACGCTGGACGCCACGATGTCAGGTATCTCGCCGTCCCCAGGTCCAGGTCCAGCGACATCGACATCGACATCGACATCGACATCGACATCGACATCGACATCGACATCGACGGAAGTATCATCCTCGCTCCCGGTATCCACCAAGACCACGGTCGTCGGGACCGGGCAAGCTCCCATCGCCGAAGTGCCAACTCCGGAACCTGCAAGCCCAGTCTCTCGGGAAAAGGCCGGAGCCAGGGCATTTCCTGCTGGCAGCACCCGAGCCGCCCTGGGGGATCTCACTGAAACCACGCCACTTGAAGAACTCGCTTCGACGATGGCCGGCCCAGAAACCACTTCTCCCCTGGACGAAACCTCCATGGAAGAGTTCCGTGCCTTGCTGGCCAGCACCGACGGCGGCGTGGCGGGCGAAGCCGCGGGGCGCCTGGCCGTACTTCAATACCGGGCAGGCAGGATCGATTCAGCCATCGCCACCATTCGCCAGGCACTGGCCCGACACGACATTCCTTCCCAGGTGAGCAAGAAGCTGGCAGATCTGCTGAAAAAACTCGAAACCGAGCGAGGAATGCCGGGCAATGCCGCCACGGGCGAGGACTGAGAGGCGTGGTCGGGCTTCCCCGGTCCTGCGCACTGTTCCGGCTCAGCCAATGGTATACTGACCTCTCATGGACAGTGGGTTAGGCGGTTTCCATGCTCGCCGTGCTCACATTGTTGGCCATGGTGGTCTTCGCCCACCTGAGTGCTCGTTACCTGCTGGTACACCTGCATCGCAAGTTTCTCTTTGTGACCCTCGGCGAATACGTTCTGCTGGGAGTCCTCATCGGACCCGAACTACCCAGCGTGGTCAGCCATGTCCTCCACCTGGGCAACACCTGGAACCCCATCGTGGACCGGCAGGTCCTGCTCCAACTCTCTCCCCTGGTCAGCCTGGCCATCGGCTGGGCAGGCCTGCTCTATGGCATGCAGTTCGACCTCAAGAAACTGGTCAACGACACCGAAGGCGCGTTCAGCCTGGCATCATTGCAGTCCTTGGTGACCTTCTTCGTCGTCCCCGCCGTGTTTATGGGCTTCATGGCGTTACCTGCCTCCGCCGGGCTGGAAGGCACCGACAAGGTAGCCTTCTTCCTGGCAGCCACGGCCATGGTATCCAGTCCCAGCGTAGTTGAATATGTTCAACGCACCTTTTCCGCCAATGGGCGCCACAGCTCGCTCCTGGCCCGGTCAACCATGCTGGACGAAATCATCGCCATCTTAGCCTTCGGGCTCTTGTTCTGTCTGCACCACCCATCATCCGAAACCAACACCGTTCTCTCCCCCACCGAGTGGTTCGTGATCACCGCCATGCTGGGCGTGCTCATGGGAATCGTCTTCCACTTCTTCCTGGACGACAAGGCCGACGAAGACAGTCTCTTCCTGGCCCTGGTGGGAATTATCGTCTTTGCCAGCGGCACGGCCTACTACCTGGACATCTCGCCGCTCATGGTGAACTTGGTGCTGGGCATGGTGCTGGTGAACACGAGTCGCCACGCCAGGGACCTGATGCTGGTGATACGGCACACCCACCAGCCCATGGTGCTGGTTCTCATGATCTTTGCCGGAATGCTCTGGAACTCCCTCGGCTGGCAGGCCCTTGCCCTGAGCGTACTCTACTTGCTGGGCCGCGCGGCCTCGAAAATGATGGGCGGATGGCTTGGAGCCGTCTCCATCTCCCACGAAATCAAGCGCAACGTTGGACGTGGGCTCCTGGGGCACGGGGAGCTGGCAATTGCCATGGCCATCAACTTTCGCCTGGTATACGAAGGTCCCCTGGTGGAAATGGCCTTCAGCGCCGTGATCGTCTCCGTGCTGTTGAACGAAGTCCTCTCCGTCCGCTTCTTGAAGGGCCTGCTCATCGATTGCGGCGAGGTAACCAGCGATATCTCCTCCACAGAACCTTCCTCGCCACCCCCATCTACCACGTTGGCAACCACCGAAACCCAGGAGATCTGACATGTACGCCATCGTCGTAGGAATGGGGCAGGTGGGTCGCCACGTGCTGGCGGTCATGGCAGCCGACGGCCACGATGTCATCGCCGTGGACAGGGATCCCGAAGCCCTCGCCCAGGTGGAGGAACATTTCGACGTGGCCACCATCCTCGGATACGGCGCCAGCCCCAGGGTGCTCCACAACGCCGGTGCCGACGATGCCGATCTGCTGGTGGCGGTCACCGACGAAGACGAAGTCAACCTGGTGGCAGCTCTGGCCGGCTCCCGACTCGGGGCAAAACGCTCCATCGCCCGCCTGCAGGGCCCCGAATTCAGCGACAGCGAAGAAGGCGTCCTGTACGGCATGCTCGGCATCGACGTGGTGGTCAATCCCCCCATACTCGTGGCCCACGAGATCACCAACGTGGCCCGTTCACATGGCGCCCTCGACGTTCTGAGCCTGGCGGGGAACCGCCTGGAGCTGGTGCAGCTCGAGCTACCCCCCAACAGCAAGGTACTCCACAAACCCCTCTCCAGGCTCCACCTGCCAAAACGCTCCCTGGTAGCCTGCGTGGTTCGGGCCGGGGAGTTGTTCGTACCGGGCGGAGCCGACGTACTGCTTCCCGGCGACCGCGCCTATGTCATCGGCCACGCGGGCAAGATGGGACCGCTGGAAGCCCTCTTCTGCGGGGGGAGCCAGTCCGCCCAGGTCTGCCTGGTAGGTGGGGGAGTCGTGGGTGAGACCATCGCCCGTCAGCTATCCAGGACCAACATCGATGTCCTGCTCATAGAAAAGAACCGCACGAGGGCAGAAAAGCTGGCCATCTCTCTTCCCAGGACCACGGTGATCCACGGCGACGGAACGGACCTGAACCTCCTGGAAGAAGAACAGGTGGGCACCCATGACCTCTTCTGCGCCCTGACCCAGGACGAAGAGGTGAACCTCATGAGTGGCCTGCTTGCCAAGCGAACAGGAGTCAACCGCACCCTCTGCCTCGTTCAACGCTCCGACTACATGGAGATCTATCGCCAGTTGGGCATAGACATAGTCCTCTCCCCTCGAATCGTGGCCAGCAACCATATCCTTCGCTACACGCGCCAGAGCGAGCTGCAATCTCTCACTGTGCTCGAAGGGGGCCAGGCTGAAATCCTGGAATACGAGGCCCCGACGGAAAGCCGCATTGTGAACATCCCGTTGAAACGCCTGAGCTTCCCAAGGGGAGCCATCGTGGCGGCCATCGTGGACAGCAAGGGGGCACGGGTACCGGGGGGCGATGACGCGATAACCCCAGGGGCCACCGTGGTGGTGCTGGGCACTCCCGGAGTCAGGGGCAGCGTCGAGCGCCTCTTCCGAAAGAGGGTTCTATAGCTTGAGAAACGCTCGCCAGGATCTGTCGAAGCTGCTCCGCACCACGGCGCGCCCGCTGGGTTTCCTGATGATGGTGCTGGCGGCATTGATGCTGGCATGTGCCGCGGTGGGCGGGCTCTTCCAGCAAGGCTGGGAGGGCCTGGCTCCCCTGCTGATCTCTGCCATCATCACCCTGGCCACCGGAATCCTGTTCGGGGTATTCATCGGAAGAAAAGCCAGGAAACGCCTGGGCCGCCGTGAGGCCATCCTGGTGGTGAGCATATCATGGATCCTCGCTGGCTTCTTCGGTGGGCTGCCCTTCGTAATCGGCGCCGGATTCCCGGTTCACGACGCCTTCTTCGAGACCATCAGCGGCTTCACCACCACCGGCGCTACCATCATGACCAGCATCGAGGGCCAGCTCTCCGCGCCCCTGCATCTCTGGCGGCTCTTCACCCACTGGCTGGGCGGTCTTGGGCTGGTACTACTGTTCGTGGCCATATTCCCGGCGCTGGGGGTGGGTGGCAAGCACCTGTTCCGCTCCGAGGTGCCGGGCCCACGCCCCCAGGGACTGGTGCCCCGCATCCGGGAAACGGCGTCGGCGCTCTGGCGTATCTACGTGCTCATCACCGTACTTGAAACGTTTCTTCTCGTGCTTGCCGGCCTCAGCCCCTTCGAGGCCCTGGCCCACAGTTTCTCCACCATGGGCACCGGTGGCTTCTCAACCCTGGATACCTCGGTGGGTGGCTTCGACAGCGCCCTGGTCGAAATGGTGATCCTGGTCTTCATGCTGGTGGCGGGGACCAACTTCGGTCTCTTCTACGACGTCACACGGCGCGGCTGGAGGGTTCTCTTCCAGAACCCGGAGTTCAGGTACTACCTGGGTATCTACGCCGTGGTGACCATCATTGTCGTGATAGATATCCTCCCCACCCAGGGCGGGGTGCTGGAATCGCTGCGGCATGGTTCGTTCCAGGTGGCTACAGTCATGACCACCACGGGCTTCGGAACGGATGACTTCGATCTCTACCCCACCTTGAGCAAGGTGCTGCTGATCTGTATGTACTTCGTGGGCGGCTCCGCCGGAAGCACTGCCGGAGGCATGAAGGTCATCCGGGTGGCAATACTGTTCAAGGCTCTGCTGGTGGAAGTGCGCCGCACCCACAGGCCCAACCTCGTGGCTCCGGTCATGGTTGGCAGACAGCCCTTCTCTCCCCAGGCCATAGTCGAGGTTGCCGCCTTCTGCGGCGTCTTCTGCGCTACCGTGCTGGGTGGTGCTGCCGTGGTGGCCATGCTCGACCAGGTCGACCTGATCACCGCGTTCATGGCATCACTGGCCTGTCTGGCCAACGTGGGGCCGGGCCTGGGCCTGGTGGGCCCAACCCACAACTACGCCTTCTTCTCGCCGGCAACCAAGTATTTCCTTTCAGCTCTGATGCTACTGGGGCGCCTTGAGTTCTTCACGCTCCTGGCGCTCCTGAACCCACGCTTCTGGTCCAGGTAGCCGTTCCGTGCTCCGTCAACTCGTCATCGTGGCTCTCCTCTTCGGCATGATGTCCATGCTGCCGGAATTGGTCAGTCCCATCTCCTCGGCCCTGAATCCCACGACCATGGCCGCATTCGGCTTCATCGTGCTGGCGGCCCACACCCTGGGCAAGATGGCGGGCCGCTTCGGTCTGCCCCACATCACGGGCTACCTCGTGACGGGCCTTCTCTGCGGCCCCTCGGTCCTGGGAATCATTGACGAGGGAGTAGTGGGTGACCTGCGCTTCTTCGACATGCTGGCGGTGGCGCTCATCGGCATCAGCGCCGGCGGGGCTCTCAAGCTGGATTTCCTGCGCCGAAGCGCCAGGGTTCTTTTCTCGGTGATGGGCTCGCAATTCCTTGTCATCTGCGCCACCATCACCGTGCTGGTGCTGGTTTTCGTAGCGCCCATCCCCGCCATGGGCCTGCCCATGCTCAAACAGTCCGGTTTCGGATCAGTTCTGGCGGTCGCGCTTCTGCTGGCCGTTGTGGGCTCCGCCTTCTCACCGGCGGCGGCCTTCGCGGTGGTCCACGACACCCGCTCCCGTGGTCCCGTAACCGATGCCGTCCTGGGCGTGTCCATCCTCAACAACATCTTCGTGGCCATACTCTTCGCAGTGGTGCTGGCACTCTCACAACTGCTCATGGGACTCTCACCTGCTTCCGGTGGACTCGTCTCCAGCGTCCTGGTCAAGATCGGCACATCCGTGGGGCTGGGACTTGGCGCAGGGCTCTTGCTGGGCCTCTACGCAAACCACGTCCGCATCGACCTGCTTCTCTTTACGACAGGCGCCTGTTTCACCCTGACTTTTCTCGCCAACCGGTTCCAGGCCGACCCGGTGCTCGTCTTCATCACGGCCGGTTTCGTCGTGGCCAACGCCTTCCGGAGAGGCGACTCGCTGTTTCGCGTTGTCGACAAGCTCTCACGGCCCGTGTACGTTGTTTTCTTCTTCGTGGCGGGAGCCGGACTCCACCTGGAGGCCCTGGCGACCATGTGGCCCGTGGCCATGCTGCTCTTCGCCGGCAGAGCCTTCGGTCTCTACGGTGGGACCGCCCTGGGGGTCAAGCTCTCCAACGGCCCCGAGGCTCTGGCCCGCCATGGCTGGATGGGATTCGGCCCGCAGGCCGGAATTGCCTTGAGCCTCGCCATCGTTGTGGGCAACGCCATCCCTGCTTTTGGGCACACCATCGAAACCCTGGCCGTGGCCACCATCGCCCTGAATGAACTCCTGGGTCCAATAGCCCTCCAACTGGCCCTGCGAAAGTCGGGTGAAACCCCCAGCACAGGCCCTGACCTCCCGGAGAGCCCACGACCCTCCCCCGAACGAAGGCAGGGCGACCATGAAATTCGCGGTCTTCCCGAATGGCTACCGGAACCGGGACGCCACTCCGTAGATCTCTGGGGACCGCCCGTCCAGGTGGACGATGAGCAGCTCCGAAAGCACATGTTGTCCATCAAGGCCGAGTTGAACGCCCTGGTCAGTGACATGAGGGCAGGCCTCGTTACCCGCCGCCGGGAAGAGGCGGTTCGATTCATGGGGCAGCTTCGCCGCGAGTTTTTGCGGGCCCACAGGCACTCGGTACTGGCAGCCCGCGATGCTACCAGCGACGAGCAATGGAAGGCCATTCTGGGCCGGGAACGCTCATCCATGGCCTCACGTTGGGAGCAGCACATCCTGGATCGTGCCGCCACCGTGGACTTCCGCCCGGAACGTACCACTCTCCTCGCCTTGATACAGGCAGTCGACAAGGCGGTGGCATCTCTTCCAGAAGCCATCGAAGTCAGGCTGGAGCCCTCCTGGTACCAACCACGGGCACACGACCCCCCCCACCTGGCAATGGCCCGTGCTTCCCTGCGGTTCAGGCGGAAGCTCCTGCGCTTCCTGGGCTTCGAAAGGGCTCACACACGTGTCGTCCCCCTTCGAGCCATCGCCAGTTACGCCCTGTCCGGGAAACTGCCAGGCCACCTGTCGGAACCGGCTGGACTGGTGGCCATGACCGAGCGGCACCTGCTAAGCCGCGCCCGGGCCGTATTCGAAGCCTACGACAAGGCCCTGGAAAGACTTCGTGAAGAGCAGACAGGACCCGACTCCCGCCTGGGCCACCTGGACAGGCTGCGCACGGAACTGGAAGAAGACTTCGCGCTGGCCTTCGAGGAGCTGGACCGCATGGCCGACGACACGGTGAGGGTGACCGTTTCGGCTTTGTCAAGGGCGTATCGAGAACTGGTCTCCATGGCGGAAGTAGCGGGCACCCCCGATCTGCCTCCACGAAAGTACAAGTTCAGCAAAGTTTTTACGAAGCGTCAACGCGCCATCGACCACTTGGAGGACGGCCTGGCGGCCTCCGCATCGCTCACACGCGCCATCGCAGCTTCCATGTCCATGGAGTTGGAACTCATCTGCCTGTCGAGCCAGGTGGCCGGAGCCGTGGACTCGGCGGCCACGGGACTGGGGCGAGACCTTCGCGGCCGCCTGACCATCCAGCTCGACAGGGTGTCCACCACTCTCGCTCAGACCGTGGCGGATCTCGGCGGCCTGCTGGAAACCTCGGACCAGGAGCGAGACCACCTCAAGAACGCCCTCCGCGAGGTCACATCTCCACTGGCACACGTCCTGGACGATGTCCAGGAAATATCACAGAAACTCCGCCGCTCCCTCAAGAGTGAAGTGCTGCTGGAACCGCTCCGCCAGAGCATGAGTGCGGCCATCGACTCGCTCACCGATCATTTCACCACGGTCAAGGAAATACCCATCCCCAGGGGGCGGGGCCTGCCGGAACGCCCCGTGTTGCGAGATCTCCCCTTCCGAAAGACCGTACGTGCCTTCATGGACGCCGAAGTGGAACGGGACCTGGCCATGCTCCTGTCATCGCTTCGCACCAGGGTCGATGAAGCATGCAGGGGGATGAACGAGGTGGAGCGAGTGCTCAGCTTCAACGTGGACCTGGCACAGGCAGAGTTGGAGGTCCTCCCTCCCGGCCCGGTGCCCCCCGCCACCGCGGCGCTCATAGGCGAAATGCTCGTCGGGACGCTCCGAAGGCTTGGAAACCGCGTCCACGAGCTGAAAACCAGGAGCAGTCGACTCTCCACAGAGACTGAGAAGGCAGTATTCAAGGCTGTCATCGACAATCTTCGCCATCTCACCGAAATCCTCGTTCAGGGGCGTTACAATGAGCTGCGCCTGCGCATGGCCCAGGAGAGTGTATCCGCCGGGGGGCAAGAAATCGGATCTCTGCTCACCGGCTTGCTCCGGAACCTGGAAGGGGCAGGCAACGCACTTGGCGCCAGCATGGGCGCAGACACGATGGGCACCGCCAGGCGGGTTCTGGGCATCGCGCCAGTTCCCAGCCACGAGCACGACGCCGTTCCGCGCTTCCAGCCCCCCGCGGAGCAAACCGAAATTCCGGCGGTCTACCGGCGTCTGTTCAGTGACCAGGCCCTGGAGGCGGGCGATCTGCTCACCGGCCGGAAGACCGAGGTGGACAGGATACGCTCCATACTGTGGGGAAAGAACGATGGCACCTGCCGGGCCGTGGTGGTGCTGGGCCGCAGCACGATTGGCAACCGTTCCGTGGTAGACGCCCTACTCCGCGGCATCCCGGAAAAGCCGCGACTCCACAAGCTGGAGCTGCACTCACCGGTCGACACGCAATTCGTGCGGGAACGGATCCTGCCCAGGCCAGGCCGTTCCAGGCCTCGACTGCTGGTGTTGCAGGGTTTCCACTGGCTTTTCAGCATGAGGCCCGGCGGCTTCGAGCCCTTGAAGACCTTCCTGGACGGGGTGGTCCGTGACAGGGGCCACAACATCTGGTTGCTGGACTCCCACACCACCATCTGGAGTTACGCGAGTCGCGTGGTGACCCTTGACGATGTCTTCTTCGAGAAGGTACACGTCGGGCCGCTGAACGTGGAGCAGATCAGGCAGGCCGTGCTCCTGCGTCACGCCATGAGCGGCTACAAGCTGCGCTTCGAGCGGCACCCTTCGGGAGGTAGCGACTGGCTCCATCACCTGCCGGGTCGGGCTTCGCCTGGCAGCGAGACCCTGGAGAACAGCTTCTTCAAGCGACTCCATGCGGCCAGCGGGGGCGTACTCAGCGATGCCCTGGGCCTGTGGCTGGCGTCCATCAGCGGCGTGGACTCCAGCACCGACACCGTGATCGTCACCACATTCCCGGATCCCCCCCTGGATGCCCTGCGAGACCTGCCCATGGACCTGTTGCTGGTCCTGAGACAAGTGGCCCACCAGGGCAGGCTCACTCCCCAAGACCACTCCGCACAGTTCAGCCGAGATCTCTCCGGAAGCGCAGCACACCTGGCCCTTCTGGAGCACATGGGTCTGTTGGCCCGGAAGGACGACGACATCTTCGTCTTCAGTAGCGGCATGTCCGGCTACGTGCTCCAGGTTCTCCGGGGAAAGGGGTTGGTGGAATGACGCCGCAACCCGGACGGGCCATTCTCGCTCTGTTGCTCCTGTACGCACCAACGGACAGCCTCGCCCAGAACACGACTGCGGAGCAATCTCCGGGATCGACATCCGCTACCCAAACCACGGGCTTGCCGGCTCCTCCGGAGGACCATGCCTCCCAGCCGCGGTCGGATTCCAACGAATCCGAGGAGGCTTCCGCGAGTCCCGAAGCCCAGGAGCCACCGGAAGCCCAGGAGCCCGTAGAACCATGGCACCAGCCAGAAATCCAACTGCGCTCCCTGGACCAGGTTCCCCTGCTGGGCCCCTGGCCCGATGGCTGGACCCCGGACCCCAGGTCATGGCTAGCACTTCCCCTGGAAGACCCCTTGAGCGGAGACATCCTCTCGCCCGGGGTGCCCCTGGCCGCAGGTCCCCCCCAGGGCCCGGAGCCCCCAAGCCGCGTTTCATCACCGGAGACCGAAAGCCCGGAGCAGGGAGAATCCCCAGGGCAACGAGGGGTCGAAGTCGCTCCCGTCCCCCTCCCCGCCCAGGGTTCAGTCCTGGCAGAACCCCAGCCAGACCTCGACTCCCACGCTGATTCCGCACCGGTACCGGAACCACCCCTCAAGACCGGGCAGCCGGTGGTCCCGGCGCCCACCCCCCGGGGCGAAGCCTCCGCTGACGATGGCGAAGCCCCCGGGAGCACGGGGCAAACGCCTGGCCTTCCACTACCCAGACCATTGAAGCACGATATCTTGAAGGCCCTGGGACTCGCGCTTCTTTCTTTTATGGCCTTCGGACTTGCCAGGCGCATGGAGAAGCCACGCGCCTTCTTCGCCGCCAGGGGGCTCATCCCGGCCCTGATGGGCATTGCTTCCACGGGACTCAAGCTGGCAACTGTGGCGCTGGCCTTCCTGTCCCTGCTGCTGCTGGTCCCCGAGGCATGGACTCCGGCGGTCTCCTATGTGCTCATCGGCATGGCCCTCGCCCTGGGATGGACCCTGAGAGACCTTGCCGCCGACGCCATCATCGGCATCCTGCTGGTCATCGAGAACAGGTTGCGCCCCGGCCAGAGACTGCGCCTGGCCACGGTCAGCGGAGTGCTGGAACGAATCACGTCCAGGAACGCCCTGATCCGCGACGACTCCGGAAAACTCGTCTCCATCCCCAACAGACGCTTCGCCTCCCAGCAGGTGGAGTTGGACCCCAGCCCCTACCCACCGGTATCGCTCACCATCTCCATTCCTCCGGGCAGCTCTCCCTGCCAGCCAGACGAAGAGCCGCCACTCCCCGCCCCCCCCAAAGGCTGCCAAGCACCTGCGGCCCCCGGGGCCGGCGACACCGGGCAGGCCTTGAAGGAGCTGGTCTTCATGCTCCCCTACCTGGCCCCGGGGTGCGAACCCACCATCCTTCGCCAAGGCAAGGGGCAGCGCTCGTGGCGCATAGAGGCCCGCGTGCTGGAACCTCGCTTCGTCCCTGCCTTCATCAACGCCGTACAGGGCCTTGTGGAACAGGTATTCGGGCCTGGGTCCGGCGGTTCCGAGGATTGACGCGAGGCGCCGACAAAATGAAGAGTGCGGACCCGGCTCCCACGTGGAGCATCCTGGCAGGAGCACGAACCGCCCTTGCCATCCCTGCCGTCTCTTTCCCATGTGTTGTGCACGGAGCCGGACGAGTGGCCATGAGCACGAGTACTTGGCCAGGACCCGTGATTTCTGCTACAATGGCTGCAATGGCGGCTGGGATTCCGACAGCCGGCACACGACACCGCAGGGGGCAGGATGAGGCTTCACACGAGCCCTGGCTTGTGGAAGAAAAAACCACTTCGCATGCGTATTTCAGCACCTTTGAGCTGCTCTTCCGGATCTTTTGTCTCCCCGGGCTCCCCGGGCCATGGCAGGGATCGCTCCATCTCCACGATCCTACTGCATTCTTGGCTGCTCATGGTGCTGCTGCTCCTGGCTCCCCAGGTGGCGACGGCCTCGGCCGGCAGCAGCTTTCCACCCATCCTGCTGGGTTCTCACCTGTGTACGAAGGCGCTTGCCGGAGGCGACGAAGCCCGACCTGACATCAGCTACTCCGAAGACGGTGCAGTCGTTGCCGCGCTCACATTGCCCTATCCAGAGTCGCAGGTGCGACAGATTCTGGCCGATCCCATAGGCAGCGCCAACCTGAACCCGGACGTTATATCCGTACAGGTCGAGAGCAGATCCCGCTGCGACAACCTGTTCACACGCACCAGGGGCCTGCTGCACAGCCTGACATTCCGTTCCCGGCGCTGCCCCACGGCCAAGGGCTGGAGCGAATCCCTGGTCCAGAGCGAGGATTTCCTGTCCATGGAATCGGAGTGGGCCATCTCCGAAACTCCCCAGGGCACCAGGATCGTCCTGAAGGTGGTCACGGTGCTCACCTTCCCCGTCCCCGAGGTACTGCTCAAACGTGGAGTCCTGCACTCGGTGAAGTCCATGATGAACAACCTGGTGGCGCGGCTCGAGCAACTGTCCGAACAGGGCCAGTAGCAAAATCCTTGCCTCCAAGGCACATTCCCGATAGTGGTGTGCTTTCATGAATCTCTCTCTGGCCCACCTGTCCCCCGGGCCCAAAACTCTAACAGTCGCAGGGAGCAACGCATGGACCACTTTTCGTCTGCATGGAACATAGTCAAGGAAAACCTGGGCCCATGGATCATCCTGGGCCTCGTCTACATGGTTTTGAACTCCGTAACCGGAGGGCTGGCGGCATTGCTCATCACGCCCAACCTGTTTCGGGCCATCGGCAAGGCCGTGGATCAGAACATTGCCCCAGAGGTGGGCGACCTGTTCAACTTCGACAACATCGGCGAAGACGTCGTGGCCATGCTGCTCTACGGAGTCGCCGCGGCCATCGGTTCCATCATCTGCGGCGTCGGCGTGATCATCCCGATGGTGCTATTCTTCTGGGTGCCCGTCCTGGCATCCGAAGGTAGATACGCCGCCGTGGAATCCATGAAGGCATCCCTGGCCCACGCCAAGGAAAACCTGGGTCCGGTGGTGATCTTCATCGTTCTCGCCGCCGCCATCAATACTGTCGCCTCAATCCTTTGCCTGCTGCCGCTCCTTCTCACCATGCCCATCACCTTCGTGGCCATGTGGTTGTACTTCCGGCAGGAACAGGCCAACATCCACCAGGCTGCCGCGACCGCCGGCGTCCCCACCAGGTAGCCGCCAGGCGGGGCCGCTACAGGTACCACGACTTCAAGCCTCGTGGGGGTTTCTGCTCACTCGGAAACCCCCTTTTCGTGTTCAAGCCCTGAAGCGCTCCTCCCACTGGCACTGCAAAAGTTCCAGCACACCGGCATCTCGAACCCACTGACCGGCGCCCCGTCCACGAGACAGAACGTTCCTTCTCGTATACATACTTGAAAGGCTCTTCCACCATCCATTCATGGTTCCATCGGTCCATAGGCAACCCGAAGGGTCGGATTTTCGGAGTTGAGGTCCTTTGCTCACAGTCTGTACTGGAATGGCGGCAGATCCCGTCGTGACATCGGGCCCGGAGGGGACCTTTTCACGCGAAGCTCTCATAGCCACCACACAGCGGGCCCTGGCAGACGCCGGCTTGCCGCTGGTCTGCCAGGGAGCCACCGGGGACCTCCAACGAAAATGGCTGCTTCCCAGGTCCATGGCGCCTGCTTTTGGGTTGGTCCTTCTCTGGATTCCAACCCCACGGCGGCTGCCAGACCCGTCCACAGTTCGAGCCCAGGCAGACCACCTCCTCACCCCCCTCTTGGCCAGCGTCCTGGGAATCGGGGGTCCAACGTTGTTTCTCTGGGGAGCGACCCTCACCCAGGCACTGTCCCTGGCAGAAGACTGGTTCACCAACCGCAGAACACAACAGGTGCTGCTGATCATCTCCGGTCTCCATCTCCCCGACTCCACGGCCATCGTCCTGGAGACCGGCGCCTCGAGCCTCCTGCGCGGCTTCAATCCGTACAGTGAGCTTATAGACAGCTCCATGCACATGGGGCAGAGCCCACTCGTGCCGGCATACCAGGCCGATCTGCGTCGCGAGATCAAACTGAGAATGGACCGACTCGCCGAGCACGCCGGTGTGGGCAGGGCCGAAGTTGCATCCCGCCTGGTCCTCCACTTCCACCCCGTTTCAAGGCCTGCGCCTGGAAGCCCGGTCGAAAACAAGATTCCACAACCTGTGACGGAGCTGCTGGATTCTGGCGCCCATCTCTACCGAGGAGCGTTTTCCCAGGGCGCATCCAGGTGGTCATCATCCACCATTCGCCGCCTTCTCACTCGAACGATACAACCCCCCAAGTCGCCCTGGCAGCCTGCCCGGGTCCCAGGGCCACCAGGAGCCAGGCCCTATTCCATGCACCTTGAGCTGGGACCGCAGGGCGAAGTGGCCAGCACCACATGGCATCGGCCTGCTCTCCGCCAAAATGCCACCAAAGAACCTGCAAAATGGAAGAAGTGGATCACTTCCGTCACCGCCTGTGGAAATCCCCGGATCCACAGCACCAGGGGTATGCTCAACGTACTCCCCGGCAAGCCAGCTCCCATCCCGGATTCCCACCTGGAAGAAAACACCGATCCATCCATATTCCCGGAACCAGACCCAACCGATCCATCCATATTCCCGGAACCAGACCCAACCGATCCATCCATATTCCCGGAACCAGACCCAA
>JAJRWT010000087.1 GCA_024276675.1 Myxococcota bacterium
ACTTCGGTCCGCTTTTGGGCCCCTGGGCGGACCGAACTGGGGTAATACCCCATGGTATACACCGACTTCGGTCCGCTTTTGGGCCCCTGGGCGGACCGAACTGGGGTAATACCCCATGGTATGCACCGACTTCGGTCCGCTTTTGGGCCCCTGGGCGGACCGAACTGGGGTAATACCCCATGGTATACACCGACTTCGGTCCGCTTTTGGGCCCCTGGGCGGACCGAACTGGGGTAATACCCCATGGTACACACCGACTTCGGTCCGCTTTTGGGCGCAACACAGCGGACCGTAGCTCGGGGCTCCATTCC
Source organism: Myxococcota bacterium (assembly GCA_024276675.1). Taxonomy (GTDB): domain Bacteria; phylum Myxococcota_A; class UBA796; order UBA796; family JAFGLY01; genus JAJRWT01. Next base: position 312 of record JAJRWT010000087.1, read on the forward strand.
GGCCGCAGCCCTTCGCCTGGGTGAAGGGTCTGTGCCGTCTGGGGGGCGGTGGTCGGTGTGTGGCCTCCCGAGTCGGGCGGCGGCGAGCCGTCGCCTGCGGGAGCATCATCGGCTGTTGCCCCGTTGGCGTACTCCGCTGGTGTCGGCCCCCGCGAGCAGGCCGCACAGCTCCCAGGCCAGGTGGAGCGAGACCGTGAAACGCGGGTCAAGCCGCGCGCTGTTCAAAGCAGCATGTAGATCTCGAAAGCCTGAGGGATCCAGAGCACCGGCAAGGTGTCCGAACCGCTGATGGGCAGACCCACCCGGATACGCAGCCGAGGCCACGTGAGCTGGTAGGCGATGGTCGTGGTGGCGCCCACGTAGCTCTCCAACGGCTCGCTGAAGTGAGCCGCCGCGCCGATGCTGCTGCTGTCGGTGCCGATGCCGGCGTCGATGCGAGCGCTGATGGTGTTGTAGCGCCAGATGAGCAGGACCAGGCTGTCGCGGCGGTTCAAGCGCCAGTCCATTCCCAGGCGGCCCTGGCCCAGGGTGATGTGGCCTCCTCCGTAGAGGGCGTCTTCGCCTCCCAGGCCGGAGAGGATTTCATCCTCCAGGTTCAAACCCACCAGGTCCGCCAAGGCCGCCACCAGGTCCGCGGAATCGAACTGCCCGTCGATGTCCAGGTTGTCCCAGCGGTAGCCCAGGTGAAGGCTGAGCCTTTCGCTGATGATCCAGCTCCCGGTGGCCATCAGAGGCCATGCCGTGAGGTTGATGGGATCCTGCTGCTGGGTGGCGGTCTCCAGGAACATCCCGCTGGCCTCGAAGGCAACGTCCACGCGCCTGGTCTGTATGGCGGTGACCTTCCCGTTGAGGTTGACGACACCCAGCAGATCCAGCACGGGAGCCGTCCCCACCTGCAGATTGTCCAGGAGACCGAAGGACATGTTCAACAGCCCCACACGAAGTCGATACCTGCCAACGGTGTAGGCGCTGAAGTCGGTCTCGTAGCGGGGATCCACGGGCGCTTTCCTCCATGCGCGCAGTTTTTCCCTGCCCCTCAAGCTCTCCCAGTCCGGGGATTCGCCGGTGGAAGGCCCTGGAGAGCTGACAGGAGGGAGTTCCTGGGCAGGCTCCGCTCCGCTCACCGGCAAAGACGCCGCCATGTCGGGCTCCACCGCCGCCGGGGAGCCCAGTGCGGCGGGGGAAGCCGCCATGTCGGGCTCCACCGCCGCCGGGGACCCCAGGGCGGGGAGGGAAGCCAGCAACGCGGCCATGGAGAAAAGGGCAGAAAGGCTGGGGGCGATGGACAGTCCATGCCGTTCCTGGTTCATATCGATTCTCCCCATCGAGCTTCGCTCCGCCTGATCATGTTTTCCTGACGGCCCGTGGTGTCGGCTGGAGTGGCTTGAGCCGGAATCCTCGCTCCATGCTATCAGAACCAGGTCATGACTCGCATCGCAATAGGCATCATGGTCCACAACGAAGCCGGCAACCTGCCGGCTCTTCTCACAGCCCTGGAAAAAGTCCGGCTGCCCGGCTGCGGCCTGGATCCCGTCGTGGTCGTGTCCAGTGGGAGCACCGACGGCAGCGACGACATCCTCAGGCAATGGCAGGCCCGCGAGCCCCGCAACAGGCTGCTGCTGGAAGCCCGACGCACGGGAAAGGCCTCCGCCATCAACCTCTTCCTCAGAGCCCTTCCCCCCGAAGTCGAAATCTGCGTGCTGGTCAATGCCGACCTGCTGCCTGAACCCGACGCCATCGCCCGTCTCGTGGCGCCATTCGTGGATCCCAGGGTGGGCATGACCGGCGCTCGCCCCATGCCCACCAACCCCAGGTCCGGCATGTTGAACCGGGTAGTCCACCTCCAGTGGAACCTCCACCACCGAGTAGCTCTCGTGCGTCCAAAGCTGGGAGAAATGGTGGCCTTCAGACCCATGCACAAAACCCTGGACCCCGACACCCCCGTTGACGAGGCCTCCCTGGAGGCCATGGTCACCAGCCGGGGCATGGAGCTGGCATACGTGGCCGAAGCCCTGGTCTGGAACCGGGGGCCCCGGAGTCTGGGGGAGTTCATGCGGCAACGCTGCCGCATCTGGATCGGCCACGTGCGGCTTCGCCAGCAGACCGGCTACGAAGTTGCCACCTACCGGCTCCACGCGATGGCCTCGCCGGTGCTGCACGAGATCCGCGAGAGTCCCGCAATGCTCCCAGTGGTCCTGGTGGCAGCGGGCCTGGAAGTGGTGGCCAGGGTGCTGGGAACCTTCAGCTACCGCGTGCTGGGCAGCAACCCGGTCCTCTGGTCCCCCATCCCCAGCAGCAAGGTACCCTTCCAGGACGGCTGAAAGGGCCGGCGGACACGGCGAAACGTGCCGCGGCCCGTCGGCGCCCGGGAAGGGCCGGGAAGGAAGGGGCGTGCTGCTCCGCTGCCCCCACCTTCTGAGTATCATGGAGCTACCCCGTGGCCGCTGCCATGGCGGAACCCACCACGTTGATGGCACCTATCCCGAAGCTGAGCACCAGGATGACCGTCCATGCCATCATGATGTCCTTGTGCTGGAACTGGCTGGCCTTCTTCCACCCGTAGACGAAGGCGAAGGGCGGGCAGAAGAGGGCGAGCACACCCAGGAGAAGGTTGTTCTTGAAGATCTTTACCGTGGTGGCGAGCCAACAGATGATGCTGGCGACTGTCATGGTGACCATGAAAATAGAATAGATGACGGACATGTCTGCTCCTTGTGTAATTGGTGTGAATGTTGGAACGTTCCACCGGGGAACGCTGCCACCATCGCCAGGAGCAATCCCCGTTCCAGGTATGCCAACACCCTGGAAATACCGTTATCGCGTGAAAGTACCGCCGTGGAGCGTCGAAGAGCGTCGAAGATCGTCGAAAACGTCGAGACTTCGTCCACCTTCGACGCCGGCGACGCCCAGGGGCCTCGGAGCGTGTCGGATCGTGTTTCCGCCGTGGCAGCCAACGCCGGCTGGCGCCAACGGCGACGGAATGCCGGCTCCATGCTATCAGCAGCAGGTCATGAACGGCATCCCAAACATGCTGCAAGCGGGCAACCTGTCGGGTCTCCTCTCGGTCCGAGAAGAACCGGCGATGCGGGGTCCAATACCGCCTCGGTGTCCCCCTGCCACCCCAAGCCCGGGGAACAGCCCCTGTCTTGCTCCTCCACCCTCCCGCCTGCCGCGGGGCCCTGGAGAATCTCCATGACTAGGCTTCCCAGGGTCCTGCTCATCGCCGCCCACTTCCCTTCTCGCGACCGTGGCCGCGACGGCCAGGGCAACTACCTGCTGGAGGTGGCCCAGGCGCTCCACAGAACCCATGGTACCCGCATCGCCGTCCTGGCCCTGCGCATCGGCAGGCAGCGCGCTCACGAAACCTGGGAGGGGATCCGGGTGGAGCGGGTGGAGCCGGCATCCAGCATACCAGACCTGTTTTCCCTCTATGAACCGCCCTTTCTCGCTCCCGCCATGAAAACGCTGGCCCGCCACGCCCCAGCCGCGATTCGGCGCGTGGAGGCCGATGGGCCAGTGCTGCCGGCCTGGTGCCACGGCTACGAGACAGGAGCCGCCGCCTCCGCACTGTCGCACATGGGCAGACAAGTCCTGGGCGTGATTCACTACCTGGTGGCCCAGGAGTCCTTGTATGACCTCCAGGTGGCCGACGATCCGGTGCGGCGCTCCGCCTACGACAGCCCCCTGGCCACGGCCATCGGCCTGGCCTGTCCCCGCCCCTTCAGGCCGGCCCTGGTACGGGGAGCCGTGCTTGCGGCTCCGCATACTCGTAGGTTTCCAATGATGCCCATGGCGATTCGCCAGCAGCTCCTCAAGCTGGAGGCGGAGGCAGCTCTGATTTCCAATGCCGGCGCGCTGCTGGCGGTGAGCCCTGGCCTGGCTGAATGTATTTCACGTCTGTATCCCGCTTCAGTTGGAAGGTTGGGTCATTGCATGGCTGGCTCTCCCGTGGATGCCCACGAAGAACCCGGCAAAGCAGGGCATTTCTGGCCGTGGCCCCAGCGCGATGACCGCTTCAGATTGGCCCTGGTGGGGCGCCCCACGGGGCAGAAGGGTTGGGACTACCTGGCTTCCGCGTTGCATACCATGGAAGCCTGCAATCCTTCGACGGCAGGCAGGCTGGAAGTTGTGATGGCCGGCGGACTGGGTAGCTGGGGCGGGCCATATTCGGCCTGGGGCAAGGCGGTTCGGCGCTCTCTTTCCGCCCTGCGGAGGGTGGCCTTCCACAACATGGGAATGGTCTCCCACAGCCGCGTGATGGGCATGTTGCGGGCAGCGGATTGTCTTCTCGTGCCGTCGGTGTTCGAGCCATTTGGCCTGGTGATCCCCGAGGCCATGTCAGTCGCCTGTCTCGTGATGGCATCCGACACGGATGGCCCCCGGGCGCTTCTCCGGCCGCCGTGGGGATACCTGCTTCGCTTCTCCCGGCCCCGGGATCGAGTCCAGGAGATCCACAGGGGCCTGCTGGCCCTGCTCTCCCTGACCCGCTCCGAGCTGTCCCGAAGAGGCGCCATGGCCCGCATGGCGGCGAGGGCGTTCACCTGGGAAAGATGCGCCATGGCCCACCACGAAGCCATGCTCGGCGTGATGTCGGGAGAGCGCCCACCACGGCAATAGCGGGCGTGTTCACGGCGTCGCCGCCATGGAATCGGTCCTGGTGCTCCGGTCCAGGCAGACCCTCCGCAACACCTTCTTCACCTGGCGGAGATCCTCCCAGGGAACGAAGTCTATGCCCTCGTCGCGGCACAGGCCCGGCAGGGTACCGCTGGCCAGCACCAGGTGCGCTTCACGGGCGGCACAGAGATCCGAGGCCCCGTTTCCCACGATGGCCACGTTGCGGCCGGCGGCACGGAGTTCCCTGGCGATGGCACCCTTGCAGCTCAGGCAGCGGGGGCAGGAAGACGATCCGGGGGCGGGCTCGATGATGGGTCGGGCGGGTTCGCCCCTAAGCGAGTTGCAGAACACCGGCACCCACTGGAGCCCGGCTGCCCGCAGGGCCGGCTCGATGTAGACGTCCAGGCCTTCCGAGACGATGCGCGGGTCCAGGTTGTGTTCTCGGCAGAAGGAACACAGCGAAACGGCTTCCGGCCGCATGTCGAGCGACCTGGCCTGCCGGGCGATGGCGTCGAATGGAAGATTCAACAGGCCCAGGTAGGCCTCGAAGTACTGGCGCGTGGACATACGCAGCTCTTCGAAAGCCCTGGCCACGGGCTTGTAGGCTCCCTGGCGATGCGGAGGCAGGAGGGCGTCAGCGATCTGGAAGTCGGCATCCCGTAGGGTCAGCGTGCCGTCGAAATCCAGGAGCACTGTCCAGGGGCCAGGCTTCGAGCGGTGAAGGGGAGGCAACGGCATGACGCTCCGCTGGTGAACAAAGGGGCCGCCGGATCCCGGTGGGCAAAGGACCTGGCGGGTTATGAGTATCACGCCTTCGGAGCACGCACCCGGCGACTACACAAGAGCGAGGGGGAAGAAACCGGCGTTGGGACGGCCACGACGGGAGATACTTCCCATGTCCCCAGACCCGAAGCTGGCGGATTCCATGACCACGACGCCGTTGGACAGGAAAATGGCTCAATATCGCCAATTCCCTGTGCGCAGGAGGGCCGGGCTGGATATTTTTTGTCATGGAACCGCTCACATAAAAAAGCGTCTGCCAAGTGCCCCAGAATCCACCCATCCTGGAAGTCTTTCTGCGCCGAGCCGCCTCCAGCGGTGAACGGGCGGTGGCCAATGCGCGCCTGGTGGTGTGCTCCCTGCTGCTGCTCCCCGTCCTGTTCCTGGCCGGGGGCAGCAGCGGTCTGCTGTCCAACATACCGAAACACCGTTGGATGACCCTGGGACTATTATTGGGAATCGCCTTTTCCCTGTGGACACTGCGCTCGTTCAAGCGTGCCAGCCACCCTCCCAACCTCCTGGTGCTGTCGGTATTCGTAGACGCCATGTTGCCCGTGGTGGTGCTCCTGCCATCGGCGTTCTGGCCGCGGGAATCATACCGCGGCTTGCTGGGAATGCCTGATTGCGCCATCTTCGTGATGGCCATCATCGCCTCCAGCCTCAGGTTGTCTACCAAGGCGGTAGTGCTGAGCGGAGTGCTCAACTGCCTGGGTGCCGCATCCATCCTGCTGGCGGATATTTCACTGAACCGCGACATCCTGGTGGCGAAAAGCGACGACTACGTGGTCTATGGCATCCTGTTGCTGGGGGCCTTTCTCATCACCCTCGCCGTTGTCCGCCGCATCCGGACCCTGGTGTTCGAAGGCGCCCTGGCGGCCTTGAATGCCGAGCGGGCCAGGCAACGCCTGGGAATGTACGTTTCCAACGAAGTCGCCGAAGAGGTCCTGGTGGCTGAAATCCTGAAACCTGGCGGCAAGCGCTGCGACATCGCCGTGCTCTTCAGTGATCTCCGAGACTTCACCGCCTACAGCGAAACCCTTCCCCCGGAGCGGCTTACCAGCGAACTCAACGCCTACCTGGACGCCATGGTGAAAGAAGTTCGAGAGGAAGGCGGCGTGGTAGACAAGTAGATTGGCGATTCCATCATGGTGGTCTTCGGCATACCCAGGCACCAGGACGACGCACCCGCCAGGGCCATCAAGGTGGCATACCGCATGCAAAGGGCCCTGGAGATCCACAACCGCACCAGGCGTTCCCTGGGGCTGCCGGCCTTCCGGCACGGCATCGGCGTACACTTCGGCACCGCCATCGTGGGGAACATCGGCACCAGGGATCGACTGGAGTACACGGCCATCGGCAACGTGGTCAATATCGCCAGCAGGCTGGAACGAGCCACCAAGACCCTGGGCGTTCCGGTGGTCATCTCTCGCGATGCCGTAGACGCCGCCTACCGGAACGACAGGCCCAAAATACTGGTCGCCCAGGGCCGCCTGGCCATCAAGGGCAGGGTAGAACCCATCGAGGTCTTTACCTTCGGCGCCCCGGAGCTGGCACTCCAAACCTGGTGACGTAGCCATTCCCGGATGGGAACCAGCAAATGGCGTTTCTCCCCACCTGCTCCGCTCCCCGGGATCTCCATGCGTGGTATGCTATCGGCCCAGGATCAGACCACCCAGCCATCGAGGTAACAGATGCGACGCCCAAGTACCGCCCTGGCCATCTCACGCCCTGTACGATCCCGTTCCCGGGCGAGAGAACCGAAACCGGCCATCGAGACCTGCGCATGGTCGATGCTGGCATTGTTCCTGGCCAGTTGTGGCGGTGACGTGAGCATCACCGAAACCGAAAACGAACCTCCCGACGTGTCCATCACCAACCCCGCCGACGGCACCGAGTTCGCCGAAGGCGAGTTGATCCCATTTGCTGCCCTGGTGTCCGATGATCGGGACTCGCCCGAAGATCTCTACCTGCTGTGGACCAGTGATCTCGACGGAGAACTCTCCCAGGATCTGACCGCGGACAGCGAGGGGCGGGTGAGCTTCGCCACGGCAAACCTGCTGCCCGGCAGCCACGCCGTCAGCCTGCTGGCTTTCGACAGCGACGGCGAAGAAGGCTCGGACCACGTCTCGGTGCTGGTCTACGAACTTCCCGACGCCCCCGAAATCCAGATGGTCCACCCCGAAGCAGACGAGTACGGCATAGAAGACGAACCCTTCGAGTTCATGGCCTGGGTAGACGACGCCGTCGATCCTCCCGGCGACCTGGTGGTGTATTTCGACTCGGACCTGGACGACGAGTTCTGCGTGGAGCAACCGGACAGCACGGGCATAGCAGCCTGCGAAGAAGTACTCTCCGTGGGTGAGCATCTGCTCACCTTCCAGGTGGAAGACACCGAGGGCTACACGGCCTCGGCCACGGCCTATTTCCGCGTGCTCTCCGGCGACACCATCGACGACGACGGTGACGGCTACGCCGAGGTGGATGGCGACTGCGACGACGCC
>JAJRWT010000007.1 GCA_024276675.1 Myxococcota bacterium
CCCTCCAGAGGAAGAAGATCGGGGAAACGACGAAACCCTCCACCACGTAATCTTGAAGCGCCCGTTTCTCATTGGCGCCACTCCCGTGACCCAGGCCCTGTACAAGGACGTGATGAGGGAGTCCCCGAGCCATTTCAAGGGAGCCAAAAGGCCGGTGGAGTGTGTATCATGGTGCGATGCCGTCCTGTTTTGCAACCGGCTGTCCAAGCTGGAGGGCTTGAAACCGGCCTACCGGCTGCCTGATGGGTTCGAGGTCGGAATGGATATGCAAAAGGCCAACACTCTGGCCCATGCCGTACATTGGGACCGCGCCGCCAGCGGCTACCGCCTCCCCACGGAGGCCGAGTGGGAGTACGCGGCCAGGGCGGGCAGCAGCACGCGCTATTGGTCCGGCGACACCGAGTCCCACCTGGCCCGGGTGGGATGGTACGATGGCAACAGCGGCGACAAGACCCATCCCGTGGCTGAAAGAAAAGACTCTGCCAACAAATGGGGCCTGTACGATGTGCATGGCAACGTCTGGGAGTGGGTCTGGGACTGGTACGCGGAGTATGAGCCGGGGGAGCAGCGCGATCCTGCCGGGCCCGGCAAGGGCACCAACCGGGTGCTGCGCGGCGGCGGCTACTGGAACGGGGCTTCGGGGTGCCGGTCGGCCAACCGGAGCCGGGGCAACCCGGGCAGCCGGAGCAGGGACGGGGGCTTTCGGGTGGTGCTGCCTGCCGCCGTCCCTGGCCCTTGATTCTAGATCATAGAATATGTGTCTGGAAGGACAGAGCGGGCAGGAAGGGCGTAGGCGCGGCATTCTCGCGGGTGATCCGTCTTCCGCGGCGGGCATGGGCTGCTGAGGCTGCAAGTGCGCGGTGAAACGGCCCAATCCGCTGGACGGCCCGGCGGCGCCGTCGCCCCTGTCGCCAACTCTCGTCGGTAGATCACCGGCAGTCGTTGCCGGCAGCGGCAAGAACTGCGGCCAGAGGCCCCCCCATTCCGTGGTCCAACCTTGCCGCCATGGCCGGCCGGCGCTGTCACGAGCGGCCACAACCACCGGCGGCTTGCCGTTGCCTTGCCGCGCCTGCTCTTGTTATACACTACGTGCCGTCCATTCCCACTGGGAGCAGCCCTTGGAACTGACCGTCCCAGAGGCAGCGGCCTTGCTCGGTCGTAGCCCTCGTACCCTGCGGGCCCAGGTGGCCCGCGGTGAAATCCCGGGTACCAAGCGCAACGGGCGTTGGTACGTAGACAAACGCGATCTGCCCCTCACCGAAGTTCAACGCAGGGCCTTGCAGGAAAAATCCGACCAGGTGCGCGCCGCCGTGGAATCCGTGCTCCCATCCCGGATGGCATCCAGACCCGGGCAGCGATTTCGGTCCCTGGCCGACCTGGACAGCTTCAGGCGCGGCGCCCAACTCCTGGCGGAGATAAGCCAATCCGACCACCCGGCTGCCATGAAATCCGCCTTTCACATTCGCAAAGCGCTCTTCCACCTGGCCGAGGCCGTCCACCAGTACCACCGCGACCTGAAAGCCGATGCACTGGCGCAGGCTCGTGCAGAGCTGGCCCACGCCGTGGCCGTGCTCCTGATGGACGGCGGCCTTCCCCCACCCGATCCCCTTCACGGCTGGGTGCTGGCGCTGGAAACCGAAATCCTCCCAGCCGTCTCCGGCTTTGCCCGCTGGGTGGCCCAACTCTCTGATCGTTCTCGCTGATGTCTCGCGATGCCCCCATATATATCGAAGCCTTCGAGTTGGCCGTGTGGGTAGCTGAACGTACGGCGGCCTGGGACGAACGTGGCCGGTACCTGGCACAGCCGGTTACGGAATCGGCCTGGAACCTGGTGCGACACGTCGCCCTGGCCTTGAGCTTTCCAGAAACCAGGTTGGAACGTCTTGCACAGGTAGACGAAGACATCGTGAGCCTACGCGAAGGTCTTCGCCTGGCCAGGCGCCTGGCGCTCATCTCCCCCGGGGGCCTGCGCCATGCAGTTGGCCGGTTGATAATCATCGGCCGCATGGTAGGAGGATGGACGAAGCGCAGCAAGGCGACAATGGGTTATAGACCCTGACATTCCGTTGTTTGACAATCTTTCAGGGGAAGGACCCCGCTGGGCACCAACCGGGTGCTGCGCGGCGGCAGCTACAGGAACAGGGCTTCGAGGTGCCGGTCGGCCAACCGGAACAGGAACAACCCGGGCAACCGGAACAGGAACAGGGGCTTTCGGGTGGTGCTGCCTGCCGCCGTCCCTACCAACCCGCGGCCGGAGCCCCTTGACCAACTCCGGCCCCGAGCAAGTCCTTCCCCGGCGGCCCTGGAGAGCCCTGCTCGCCAAGACCCAAGCTCGCCCGCCCGTTCCAGTAGGCCCCTCGGCCGACCGTCCGGGCGGGCTCCCCACATTCTGCTCGAAGCCTGGACTCTCCGGCCATGTACACCATAGGCAACCTGTTTCCCCGCCTCTGCGATCCCGACTTCCTTGACGAGTGTGCCAATCTCGCCACATCCGGCAAGAAGCGCCGTCCCGATGTTGCCTGGTTCCTTTTCCGACGGGAAGAGGAACTCCTGCACACACAGGCCCAACTGGCCGATGGCACCTGGTTGCCTGCGGACTTCGAACCCCGCTGGCTTCGGGATCCCAAGCCGCGGGTGATCGCACGGGCGCCGGTCTCTGACCGCGTTGTGCATACCGCCCTGGTCAAGCTCATGGAGCCAGTTCTCATTCGCCCCCTCACCGACGACTGTTATGCCTGCCGCCCCGGCATGGGCACCCACCGGGCAGTGCTGCGCCTGATGTCCCTGATGCAGCGTCACCGATTCGCTCTCCACCTCCCAACGTGAACTGCGCTCATCCAGGCCGCGCTTCGGAAAAAGCGGGGGTCTGAAACGTTCTATGGCCTCGAGCGTTGGTGTCATTACGTTCTGAAAGCGGTGTCTTTACAACAACCTCACCACCAGATCAAACGGATCTCCGTACCATGAAGGAATGATCCCCTTGCGAGACGGTCGCCATCGGCGTCGCGGGTCGGAAATGAAGCAAAGTCTCAGGATGGGTTGTCCCCCGAGGTTTCGAGTTCCATGGGACGGTCTGTCTCTGGAGGAGCTTCTGGCCCCTCGGTTCGGTAACTTCGGCCTTTCCTTATGTTGATGTGAGCACGTTCCATGAGTCGGTCGACCGGTGAGGCAGTGAGAGCGGGATTGCCAAGGACCTTTCCCCATTGCCTGATGCTCAGGTTGGAAGAGACCATGGTTGACTTTCGCAGGTGTCTGGCCTCCATCAAATCGAAGAGCAGGGTAGCGTACTCGGTTCGAACGGGGACGTTGCGAAGGTCGTCTATGATGAGCAGATCGAGGCGGGCGAGGCGCTTGATGAGCCTTTCGGTGCTATCGTCCGCCAGGGAGGCGTACAGGTCGGCCAGTAGTCTGGGTGCCTCTTCCAAAAAAAACACACTGTATCCTCGTGGGGAAACTTCGCCGCCTTCTGTCTTCGGTTGGCGGAGGCTTCGGCACGGGCAAGGGCCTCTTTTTCGACCAGACCGGCGAGGAATGCGACCTGGGAGCCGTCGGGAAACAGGCAGCCGAAGGCTGCCGGCTCATGCCGTAGCGAGGAGCGCCAGGTGCGTAGCGAGACGGGTTCTGGCCGATATTGCGCGGCGAAGGCGTATTGAAATACGTTGAGCCTCCTCCCCCCCCCGGGCTCACCCTGGGACACACTTGACACGGGGGCCCCACCGCAGCACAGCGGGGGGCGGGTTGGGGATCGGGATCGGCGGGTTCGGGGGGCGGGTTGCCCGGACGGATCTGGTCCGAAAGCAACTCGCTCCTGCTCGGTACGCCATTTCCGGATGGTAACTGGCGAGCACCACACTCAGGATCGCTCCCTCCAGGGAAGCGTGCTGCTCCGTACCCAGCTCTGCCGACCCGACATCGGGCCCTGGGCGTTTCACTTTTGCG
>JAJRWT010000088.1 GCA_024276675.1 Myxococcota bacterium
GAGCCGTCCGCGATGCCGAAGAATACAACCGAGCCGCCCCACTCCCGGCGGACCCCCACCTTCAGGTAGCTGGTGCTGTCATAGACGTACTCGTCCTGGTAGCCGTCCACTGTGGTGCTCTCCGTGGGGCCGGGAGGGTCCTGGGCGTCAAGGGGGGAGTCGGAGACGCTCTCCACCGACGTATAGGGGCAGTCGCCGGGTATGTACGGCCCCGTGTCCACGGTGGTCCCGCCCCAGGTGTCGGCGTCAGAGTCGGCATCGCTGTTTGAATACGTCTCCGTGTCCGGCGCCGTGGAGTCCCCGGTGGAGTTGCTGTCTTTCTGGTCCTCTATGGTCTCCATCCCACAGGACGTGGAGAGAGCTGCCAGCAGCAGCAAAAAAGGGACGGGCCTGGCGCCTGGAGGGGATTCCATCGAGTGCTCCGTCGAGGTGGATGACCTGTTGAGCAAGCCTGAGCATGGCTCCGACTGGATCATTCGGCTCCTTTCGCCGCCGCGATCCAGTCCGCGATCCGCCGGGCAGGAGGCACCCTGCCTACGGACTTGACCTGGCCATCAATCACGAGCGCAGGGGTCATCATCACGCCGTAGGCCATTATTTCTTCGATCTTCCCGATCTTTTGCACCGTCGCATCCACCCCGGAAGACGATACGGCTTTGCTGGTGAGTTGGAAAAGCTTGTTGCACTTGGCGCACCCGGTACCGAGGATCTTGATCTCCATCTCACTTCTCTCCTTCCAGCTCTTCAATCGATGTTTCAATACCGCAGCCGCCAGAACCTGGCAAAGAGCCGCTCATGGGGCGTATCCGGGGATGACCCGGCCCCGGGGGATGAGTCACGCGAGCGTCCCGAACAACCAGCCCACCAGGGTGGACATGAGCACCGTCAGAAGGCAGAAGACCAGGGTCTTCCTCCAGCCGATTACCTTGTAGATGACCAGGATGCTGGGCAGCGACAGGGCCGGGCCCGCCAGCAGCAACGACAGCGCCGGACCCTTGCCCATACCCAGACGCATGAGCATTTCGACTATGGGGATCTCGGTGAGCGTCGCGAAGTACCAGGTCATGCCGACGAAGGATGCGAAGAGATTGGAGGGCAAGCTGTTGCCGCCCACCACCGAGGCCACCGCCTGCTCGGGGATCAGACCCCCGATGATGCCCGTGAAGAAGACGCCACCGAAGAGCAGGGGGACGATCATCAACCCGAAGTCCCAGGTGGCTTCCATCCACTCCCTGACCTCGTCCAGTGTGAACCAGCGCCAGACCATGAGCGCCACGAGAATGCCCATGACGCCGGCGAGATACCACTTCACCTCGTGTACGCTCTGGGTGAAGCTGGGGATTGGCTCGATCATCGCGATCCCGGACTTGTCGATCCTTCGAAGCTCTGCCCCAAGGCGCCCATCCGGTTCGTACTCCTGGATGTCGATGGCGCCGCGGGTGTCGTAGCGCAGCTTGGCAGAGACAGTGGCACCGTCGTTCATGGTGATTGTCACGTCGTTGGTGTCGTACCAGTCGGAAAACACCAGGAACAGGATCATGCACAGAAAGTAGAGCCCTGTCTTCCAGAAGGCTCGCCCGCTGAGCGGCGCGTCGGGGATGCTCACCGCCTTCATGCGCGCCTGCTCGCTCCGGCGAAAGACCAGCGCCATCAGCAGGCCGATAACTACAGCGAAGACCACCGCGCCGACGGCTCGCCCCAGGCCCAGGTCCAGGCCCAGGACACGAGCCGAGAGGAAGATGGCCATGACGTTGATGGCCGGACCGGAGTACAGGAAAGCACTGGCTGGCCCCAGCCCCGCTCCCATGCTGTAGATCCCGGCGAACATGGGGAGCACGCTGCAGGAGCAGACCGCCAGGACCATCCCCGCCACGGAGGCCACGCCATAGGCCAGCGTGCGATTGGAGCCCGGTCCCAGGTAGCGCATCACCGAGGCCTGGGACAAAAAGGTGGAGATGGCGCCGGCGATGAACATGGCCGGCACCACGCAGGCCAGCGTATGGTGGATTGCGTACCACTGCAGCAGCCGAAAACCCTCGAGGATGGCGTTCTGTACCTTGGGGTCGCCCAGGGGCAGGAAGTAGGCGGCCAGAAAGATCCCGATCAACCAGACAAATTTCTTCCTTTCCGTCATGTTGGACCTCTGGTTTCATCAAAATAGCGTGGCTATGTGGCCACATTGACAACAATGGGGGAAAACCATAGACGGCAGGCTCGGTGTGGCAAGGTCAGGCCCTCTCTTCCAACACCTGCGTGGCGCAGGAGAAGAAGCTCATCACGCAAGGGGTCTGGAGGGTGTAGTAGACCATGTTGCCGTCTTTTCGATCGAGCACGATGCCATGGGCTCGCAGTATGGCCAGGTGCTTGGACACGGTGGAACGGTCCAGGCCAACAATGGCCGTGAGTTCACCAACGGAGCACTCGCCCCTGGAGAGCCGATCCACGATCTTCAGGCGCGCTTCGTTGGCCAGGGCTTTCAAGATCCTGGCCTGCCTCTTGAAGGTATCGTCTGGAAAAGCCGAGCCGCGAGAAACCATGCAACCGCCTCCGATCCCGAGATCAAGTGAGAGGGGTATATGGCAAGGTGGCCACATTGTCAAGCACTCTTTCAAGCCATCGACACGGAGCAGCTATCTTGGTGCCGGCGCAACGCCCGAGGCCGGCGCCCATGGGACTCGCTACAGCCGGTCGTGGAGCAGGCGCAGGGCGTTGAAGGTCACCACCAGGCTGGCGCCCATGTCCGCGGCGATGGCGCCCCACATGGAGGCCATCCCTACGGCAGTGAGCACGACGAACACGGCCTTCACGCCCAGTGCCAGGGTGGTGTTCTGCCGAATGATGCGGATGGTGCGCTTGCTGTGGCCCACGAGCCAGGCCAGCTTGCCCAGGTCGTCGCTCATGAGGGCCACGTCGGCGGTCTCGATGGCCACGTCGGTGCCTGCCGCGCCCATGGCGATGCCCAGGCTGGCCGCGGCCAGGGCGGGAGCGTCGTTGACGCCGTCGCCCAGCATGGCCGTGGGCGTGGTGGATTCCAGTGCACGGACACGGGCCACCTTGTCCTCCGGCAACAGCTCGGCGTAGATCTCGTCGAAGCCGGCCTCGCGGCCCACGACCCGGGCCGTGGCGTGGTTGTCGCCGGTGAGCATCACCACTCGCCCTATGCCTGCGGCCTTCAGGGCGCTGATGGCCTGGGCGGCATCCGGTCGCAGGGTGTCGGCCAAAGCCAGCAACCCACAGACGTGGTTTTCGGTTCCCACTACCACCACGGCACGACCGGTCTCTCCCATGGAGGTGATCTGCTCGTGTACCTCGGCGGTCTCCTGGCCCCGCTCCTCGAGCCAGCGGTGGCTGCCCACCCACCAGAGCTTCCCCCCCACGCGGCCTTCCGCGCCGCGGCCGGGGATGGCACGTACCTGGGAGGCCGTGGGGATTGTCACGCCTTCGTCCTGCGCACGGCTCACGATGGCGCGGGCCAGGGGGTGCTCGCTGCGGGAGTCCACCGCCGCGGCGCGGGCCAGGACCTCTTCGCGGGTGTGGGGTGGTTGCGGCAGCACGTCCACCACCTGGGGGCGTCCGACAGTGACCGTGCCGGTCTTGTCCATGGCAATGGCCCCCAGGATGGCCGGGATCTCCAGGAAACGCCCCCCCTTGACCAGGACGCCATGGCGAGCCGAGGACGCCAGGGCCGCGACGACGCTGACCGGGGTGGAGATGACCAGGGCGCAGGGACAACCGATGACCAGGAGTACCAGGGCCCGGTAGGCCCAGTCGCTCCAGGACGCGCCCACCAGCAGGGGGGGGCCGATGAAGACGAGCAACGCCACGACAAAGACAACGGGCGTGTATACGCGGGCGAAGCGCTCGACCCACTGCTCCCGCCGGGAACGCTGCTGGCTGGCCTCGCCCACCATGCGGGTGATGCGGGCCAGCGTGGTGTCCTGGGCGGCAGCCGTACTCTTGACGGTGAGGGCTCCCGATCCGTTGATGGTGCCGGCGAAGACGGAGTCACCCGGTGCCTTGGATACCGGTACGCTCTCGCCGGTGACCGGCGCCTGGTCAACCTCGGTCTGGCCCTCTTCGATTTCGCCATCCAGGCCGAAACGTTCTCCCGGGCGCACGATGAAACGCTGCCCCGGAGCGACGTCCTGGGCCGGGACCTCGATTTCCTGGCCGTCCCGAACTACCCGCACCGTGTCAGGCGCCAGGCGCAGCAGGGCCTCGACCGCCCGGCGCGCTCGCGAGACGCTCCATGACTCCAGCAGCAGGGATACGGCAAACAGGAAGCTGACGGTGGCGGCCTCGAACCATTCGCCGATGCCCACAGCACCGGCCACGGCCACCGTCATCAGCAGGTTCATGTCGGGGCGCAGGGTCCTGGCGGCGTACCACGCCTTGGGGGCCACCAGCCACAGTCCGGCCAGCATGGCCGCTGCATATGCGGCCCTGGAGGGAAGCGGGACAGGGGAGGCCAGCCCCATGCCCTCGCTGCCGATGGCCGCTTGCAACCCCTCGGTGAATACGTGATAGCCGAAGCCCAGCGTGACGGCGAGGCCGCTCACCGTGGTGAGCAAGCTGCGCCCTCGGCGGCTCCACCAGGATTCGGGGACATCTCCTTCGTCGTCCCATGGCTGGGCTCGCATGCCGGTGGCGGCAACGCGGGCCTGTACGTCGGCCAGCGAGACCGGTGAGTACACGTCCATGCGTGCTCGCAATACGTCGAAGCCCAGTGCGTCCTCGTCCACCAGGGGGGCGAGCGCCCGCTTGAGCGTGGATACCTCTTCAGCGCAGTCCATACCCTGGATGCGCAAGGACAGAGATGCCTGGCGTTGTGCCTTGCCTGGGGCTACCGAGGCCGCCACCGGCCCCGTTGCCGAGCAGGATGCACCGTTGCAGCAAGTGTCGTCGCTCATGATCTTTCCTTGGGAGCGGACTCGTCCGCGTGATCCATGGTGTCTTCGAGGATGCAGCCGATGTGGGCGTCGTGGAGGCGGTACACCACGTTCTTGCCCACGCGCTCCCCCACCACCAGGCGTGCGTTCCGCAGGTGGCGCAGGTGGTGGGACAACGCGCTCTGCTCGACATCCAGCTCGTGGCAGAGCGTACTCACGTTGGCGGGGCCGGCCCGGAGCAGGCGCACGAGCACAGCCAGGCGCACGGGATGGGCCATGCAGGACAGCAGGTCCACCGCACGCTCCAGGGCAACGGGATCGGGCAGCATCGTTTTCATGGGAACCTCATGTGAGATTCCCATCATATGACCGTGGCGTCATTTGTCAAGCGGATTTTCTCCGCACTCGTCCCGGCCCGGTTTTCTTTCCCCGGGCCAAGCGGTTCCACACGAGGCCATCTCGACAGCACATGCAGATGCGGTGGCTGCCGAAGACCCGGTGGGGACGGGCCAGCTCGCCGTGGGGGTTCCTGGGCGGATTGTCAGTGGGACATTCCGCCACCGCCCATTCCGCCGCCCATTCCGCCGCCGCCCATTCCGCCGCCGCAGGACTGCGCGAAGCCGTTGATGTGCTCATGGCAGCTCGTACAGTCCCAGCCGTTGTGGTGATCCTGCCCACCCGGCGCCGTACCGTCGTTCTGGTGGTGGTTGGTCAGGGTATGGCAGACGTTGCAGATGTCGTTGGATGGATCGCCGTCGTCGTTGTCGAACTCCGAGGAGCTGGTGAAGCGGATGTCGGCGTCGATGGCCACGGTTTCCGTCTCGGGCGGGCTTACTGTGTTGTCCGTGACCGTGATGTTCTCGGAGATGGTGGTCTTGATGTACATGCCATAGCTGGTGCCGTACATGTTGTCCTGACGCTGGTAGTGCGGGTCGTGGCAGGCCGTACATTCCAACTCGAAGTCGTAGTTGCCCGTTCCAGTGATGTAGTCGGCGTGCGTTGCCTGGAGTGGGGCCTCCACGACCGTCCATGATTCGCCGTGGCAAGACAGGCAGATCTCGCTGGCCGGCGTGCCGAAGCCGTGGGAGGAGTGGCACGGGGCGCAGTCGTTGGTGGCGTAGCCGGGGATCTGGTCATGGGGAGGGTCGATGGCCAGGGCAGTGGATGGCAACGCAATCGCCAACGAGACAAGAAGCAGGGGGGAAGCAACTGGGCAAAATCGCATGGTTGACCTCGTGTGAAAGACAGCAATCGGTAACTACGTTCATAATAGCATCAAAAAGTTGCTGTAGAGCCACACCAATCCTCAATACTTGGGGGTATGCACCGACTTCGGTCCGCTTTGGAGGGGCGCGGCGGACCGAACTGCCCCCATACTCGGGGGTATGCACCGACTTCGGTCCGCTTTGGAGGGGCGCGGCGGACCGAACTGCCCCCATACCCGGGGGTATGCACCGACTTCGGTCCGCTTTGGAGGGGCGCGGCGGACCGAACTGCCCCCATACCCGGGGGTATGCACCGACTTCGGTCCGCTTTCGGGGCCCGGGGCGGACCGAACTGCCCCCATACCCGGGGGTATGCACCGACTTCGGTCCGCTTTGGAGGGCCGGGGCGGACCGAACTGCCCCCATACCCGGGGGTATGCACCGACTTCGGTTCGCCGATTGCGGAGAGGTCCTGGGAGGCATAGAAATTGTAAGGACGATTCTCGAAGCGCAGTCAGGACACAGCACATGGGCCGAGGCAGTTCCCAGGCTTTCCGTCTCCAGCGATATCCCTTTCCCGCTTCGGCTGGGAGACTGGCGCTTGTCTCGCTTCCACTCGTTCTGCTGCCGCTGGGAATCGTGGACTGCCGGAACCATGACGACCTTCCAGCCACGGGAACCCAGGAAAGTCCTGCCACCGTGTTTTCGGTTTCTTCTGGGAGCTACGTTGGAACCTGCTCCCTGCTGGAATTGAAGTCCCTGATGGATGCCCTTCAGGGCAGGGACGACCTGGATGCCCTGGACCGGTTGCGAGCCCTGGATCTGGCCTGGAGGAACCGGAGCCCAGCCCAGGTCTCCGACCGGCAGCTCTCCTGCGTAGCCCCAGATGACCGCGAAAGCGAGCTGGAACTCCGACAGGCGTGGAGGCAGGACCACGTGGCCTACTCCTGGGACAACCTGGACCCGGAAGCCCAGCTCGAACCCAGACCCCAGGCCTTGTCTCTCACATGGCTCACCCTGGCCCTGCAACTCCCCAGGGCTCGCAACGGCCACTCCTTCCAGGACGACCGGATCACCGACTACTTCATGCGAAAGGCCTGGTATGTCCCCAGGAAGGGAGACCTGCGCCTCTCCTGGATGGACCGCGTACAGATGGAAAACGCCAGGAAAGAACTGAAAAGCCTGGATGCCGACACCCTTCGCGCCCACCTGGCCTCGCTCCCCCGAGACGGGATGAGCCCCGAAGAAGCGGAATATGAAGAACGCCTGGCACAGGCCCTCCTGGACGAGCAGGTCGCCGGAGGGGGGCCGTGAGCCCCACGCGCCAGGAGCGCCCCGTCCTCGACGGTCCATTCAAGGCCGTGAGGCAAGAGCGCCCACGCCTGCCACTACGCACCAGGCTCAACAGCCTCCTGGCCGCAACCGCCATGGCCCTTTGCCTGCTCACCCTGCTTCTGCTGCTGTGGACCCTGTGGGTATCCCACCTGCGCAGCCTCGATGACGATGAACCAATACAGGTCTGGTACCCGGAGGCTGGAGGCTGAACGCAGGTGCCTGGTGATCAGCGTCAGGGTCATGGCCCCAACAACCGCAAAAGGACGGCCCGGCGTCAGGTGCAGTTCATGGACATATCGACTGTCCGCCATTATCAAGACACCAGTTGTGTATCCCAGCGTTTCCAGACCGTGCCGAAAGGAACCCCATGGCCACCTCTCGCCCAGGGCCCACGGAACTCGCCCTGCTACTGAACGAAAATGCGCGCAAGGTGACCAACAGGTGGAAGATCACCATGGCGCGGCTGCTTCCCAGCATCCAGCTCTACAGCTCGCGCTCCCTTGACGAAGCCAGCCAGCATATCCGGACTGCCCTGGACCAGGGCTACCAGAGGATCGTCTGCGGAGGGGGCGACGGCACCATCGTCCACGTACTCACCACCATCCGCGACTACCTGGACGAGCAGAACACCCGTATGCAGGAACTTGGCAACGGAATCCGCGACCACCTGGATGGTATGAGCTGGCCCAGCATCGGCCTGGTCAAGCTGGGAACAGGCAATGGATGGGCCGGTGAAATGGGCTCCATCCGCCCCCTGGAAGACCTCAGGCGGCTGCTGGAAGAACGCCACATGCCCACCCGCCGATTTCACCTCATCGAATCCGAAGATCGGCTCTTCCACTTTTCGGGACTGGGCTACGACGCCAACATTCTCTACGACTACCTGCAGCTCAAGAAACGCTTCAGTCGGGGTCCGCTGGCTCTCTGGTTCAAGTCGCTGGGCGGCTACCTGACCACGATAATGCTCAAGACGGTTCCCCGACAGCTTCTCAACCGCGAACGGCCCCAGGTCAGGGTCACGGTTGGCGACGGGCAGGTCTACTCCGTCAGTCGCTCCAGGGGCTCCGTTCCCCTGGACGTTGGCCCTGGCGATACCATCTACGAAGGCCCCCTGAACATCATCGGCGCCTCCACCACCACCCACTATGGTTTCGGCTTGAAGGCATTCCCCTTCGCCCGCGAAAAACAGGGCTTCTTCAACTTTCGCATAGTCAAGAGCAACGTCCTGGAGCTGATCCGGCACCCCGTGGCAATTTGGCGCGGTGTCTACGAAACCCCCACCTTCATCGATTTCCTGGCCCGCGATATCAAGCTGGAATTCGACCGCCCCATGCCATTCCACGTGGGCGGCGACCTCCAGGGACTGCGCAGAAACATCCATTACCGTATCTCGGACTTCTCCATAGACGTCTTCGATTTCGGTTCCTGAACTTCTCCAGGCAGGGCCCTCACCCCTTGACCCTGGCCTCGCACATCGTTAGGCACGGCTGTGCGTATCGGTTTCAATGTTCCATGTTCAGTGTCCGGTGGAAGCAAACACCGGATGGAATTTCCCATGACTCCCCAATCGCCACGTTCGCTGCATTTTCGTTTCCGGGCGCTCCGCGCCAGGCCCGAGCTTTCCCGACGGCTCCCACAGGCCTTGCTTTCCATATTTTTCATCCTGCTCATGGCAGCCTGTGCCTCCCCCAGCAGCGACTGCGCTTGCGCCGGCAGGGAGCTTCGCCTGGCCACCACCACCTCGGTGGACAGCACGGGTCTACTGGAAGTGCTGCTGGGCCCTTTCACCCAGCGGACCGGCATCGATGTGCGAGTTCTGGCGGTTGGAACCGGGCAGGCCCTGAAATTGGGCAGAAACGGCGACGTGGACGTCCTCCTGGTTCACGACCGCCCCTCGGAGCTGGCGTTCATCGACGAAGGCTACGGAGTGAACCACAGGCAGGTGATGCACAACGACTTCGTGCTGGTGGGCCCCGCCTCCGATCCCGCCTCCGTGCGCGGCATGGACGATGCCGCCGCCGCGTTCAGGCAGATCGCTCGGCAGGGCGCCTTGTTCGTCTCGCGTGGCGACTCCTCCGGCACCCACAAGGCCGAGCTTCGGCAATGGGAGCTGGCGGGTGTGCAGCCTTCGGGAAGCTGGTACCTGGAGGCCGGCCAGGGGATGCGCATGACCTTGCTCATGGCCGGAGAAAAACAGGCTTATTGCCTGGTGGATCGTGGCAGCTTCCTGGACGCCCGCCCTGATCTTTCCCTGGAGCTGATGGTACAGGGCGATCCCAGGCTCCGGAACCCCTACAGCGTCATCCCCCTGAATCCGGCTCGCTTCCCCGATGCCAGCTACCTGGAAGCCATGGCGCTGGTGGGCTGGCTCAGCTCTGCTCCGGCCCAGGCCATCATCGGCAACTTCACCCGCGATGGGAACGTGTTGTTCTACCCCGACACGGTCCCCGCCACCGAAGCATCATCAACACAAAAGGACCGCTCTTCCGGATGATATTGGACGGCACCATCCAGGGCTTGCGCCTGCTGGCCAGCATGGACTCCCAGGTCTGGGGGCCCGTCTGGGTGTCTCTTTCCGTTTCGCTGGTGTCTACGACCCTGGCTTCAGCCATGGGGATCCCCCTGGGCCTGGTCGTGGGGCTGGGCAGGTTTCCAGGGCGGCGCCTGGTCCTGGGCATCTTGAACACGCTGTTGGCCCTTCCCACCGTGCTGGTTGGGCTGCTCGTGTACGCCCTCATCAGCCGTCAGGGCCCGCTTGGCTCCCTGGATATCCTCTACACCCGGCGAGCCATGGTCCTGGGGCAGGTGCTCCTGGCTCTGCCCATCATAGCCGCCTTCTGCGCCGGAGCCATCCAGCGGGCCGACCCACGCATCCAGCAGACCGTGTTTGCCCTGGGCGGCGGCAGGGTCAGGGCAGCCATGGCGGTGGCCGCCGAGAGTCGCCCGGCACTGGCTGCGGCCGTGGCCGCGGGCTTCGGGCGCGTTTTCGCCGAAGTGGGAATATCCATGATGCTGGGCGGCAACATCCGGGGCTACACCAGGAACATAACGACGGGAATCGCCTTCGAGACCGGCAGGGGAGAGTTCGCCCTGGGAGTCGCCATGGGAGTGGTTCTGCTGGCGGTGGCCCTCACCGCCAACATGATGGTGACACTTCTGCAAGCCCGAGTTGGGGGAGCAACATGATCTCGCCTGGGCTGTCGGTAAGGGAGCTGCACCTTGAAAGGGCGGGCAGGACCATAGCAGTGGTGCCGGTCCTGGACATTCCAGCCGCCAGCGTGACCGCCATTGCGGGTGCCAACGGCTCCGGCAAGTCTTCTCTCATGATGGCCCTGGCCGGCCTGTTGGACCTGCGGCGCGGTCGCGTGCTCCTGGGAGGGCAGCTTCTGCACAGCGGTCGCGCCCCCGCCCCCTCGGCCAATCGCCGGCGTACAGCTTTCGTGTTCCAGGAGCCCTACCTGCTGAATGGACGAGTTTCAGCCCATATACAGGCGGGGTTGAAGTACCGCCGGATAGGGCGCGCAGAACGCCGCCACAGGGCGGAGCGCGTGGCGGAACGTCTAGGCCTGTCGCGCCTGCTGGACCAGAGGGTGGACAGGCTCTCCGGTGGTGAGCGAAAACTGGTGGCGCTCTCGGCTGCGCTGGTCCTGGAACCGGAGTTGCTCTTCCTGGACGAGGTGACCGCCAACCTGGACGATCTCGCCCGCCGGCGAGTGCTGGACTCCGTCCAGGCACTGGTGGAGTCAAGGGGCACCTCGGTACTCATGGCCACCCACGATCTGGAAGGCATTGCCAACCTTGCAGACAGGGTCCTGCTGCTGGAAGGGGGGCGGCTCGGGGCGACTGTTCCTTGCGCCGCAACGGAACCCCGGAACCGGATCCCAGCCTCGTAGCTCCCCGGTCCGCCCCTTCCAGACGGGAACTCGCAAGGGACCGTGCCTTTTCAGGCTTGGTTTCGAGGGCTATATTCCAACAGACTCCGCGAAATCACGCCATGATAACATGCCCTGTGCAACGAGCCGTGGTGAATCATGAACCCAACTTCTCTCCTGGTCCTGGGCACCGTCGTCTCGGTGCAGGTGCTGTTTCCGGATGGGAGCCTGCCTCGCACGCGGGTGGTTCTACTGGGGCGTACCGGTGGCGAGACCACGTTTGTACTACCGGGCGACAACGGCGGCCTGCACGCCCGCATCCACGGCCTGCCCACCCTGGAGGTGGGTCAGGAGCTGCGCGCACGCCTGGTGGAAACCCCGCTGGGCCTGGTGCCGCAAGGCCTGGGCGCAGGCCTTGAGGTACAGGGGGAACGTACGCCGGTATGGGCCCTCAACGGCAATCACCTGGACGACGATCTCCTCCCCTTCGGGATGTACATGAACCAAGAGGGCTGCCGGGATCTGGGCGGGGAAATCACCGAGCAGGTAGTAGTGGACGGCCTGGACTCCTGGTCCGGCGTGGGCTGCTCCACCTTCCAGTTTCAGTACCTGGGGCAGACCGACCTGGGAGTGGAAGACGACGGCCTGAACGTTCTGGCCTGGGAAAACGACACCTGGGAATGGGGCGACAGCGTGGCGGGCATGACCATCACCCGTTTCGAAGATACCGGCGACGGCACCATCCGCGTTCGCGAAGTGGACATCCTCTTCAACGGAGTGGACTGGGCCTGGACCGATGGCCCCGGCGACGTCTACATCCTGCCCCCCACCCTCAACGCAGGTTCCATCGTCACCCATGAACTGGGCCATGTCACCGGGATGGACCACGAGTATGAACTCGTGAGCGCCACCATGTTCTACGCCTACCTGGGAGGCGACTGGCAGGCAACCATTTCGGGCGACGACCGCCGCGGCCTCTGCGAAAACTACCCCAGCGGCACCGACGAATGCAGTATCGACTCCGATTGCCAGAACATCGATTCCTCCCCGCGCCACTGTCAGGAAATCGACTCCGTCCGAGTCTGCGAAGAAGACCGCGATCCCATGGGCAGCTTCTGCTCGCGCACCTCGTACAACTGCGAAGAAGCCTGCGTATTCACCAACTCCACGGCCACCGATGGTTTCTGCTCCGTGGAGTGCTCCGACAACCTGGATTGCCCCGATGGATGGTCCTGCCAGGAAGTCGACCTGGTGGTTCCCGTGGACATCACCAAGGCTTGCTACGAAGACGAACCCGACTCGGGCCTGGGCATGGACAGCGGCCAACCCTCTCTCCAGGACAGCGGACCACCCGGCGACTCTGCTTCCGACACCGCCGAAGTCACCGGTCAGGCTTGCGGCTGCCAGGCTGGCCCGGCTACGACCTGCGCGTGGCTCTTGCCAGCTCTGCTGGGGCTGGCCTTGAGCAGGTCACGGTTGACGGGGAAATGAATCCGGCACTCGGATGCCCCTGGCCCCATGCGTTTCACACCTGTTTTCCACGAGTCCCTTGAACCGCCTCTCCATGAAACAAGCACCAGAACGGAGCTATCATGAAAGCACGTCTTGCCCTTTTCCTGGCCCTGACCATACCCGCATCCGTACAAGCCGGTACCAGGTGGCTCATGAACGACGACTTCGAAGATGGCGATGCGGTCTATTTTCAGGGTGGATTCATCGACGGTGAGTGCTGGGCTTCGGTCTATGTGCCATCTCCAGGCGATTACCCACTCAACCTGGAATACGTGGACATGCTGGTTGGAGGCAGCACGGCCATGGAGTTCTTCGACATCCAGGTCTTCGGCATGGAAAGTACCGACATGAGTTCTGCTTCCAGCCTTGGCAGCTCGTACCTGGCCATCACGGGTTCCAACGACTCCTGGAACCGGGTCTATTTCGACGACGACCTGGAGATGTACCTTCCAGAAGTCGATTCGGGCAACGTGGCGGTGTCCCTTTGTCTTTCCGGCTTCAGCGGCTACCCGGCAATCGCCCGTGACAACGGCGGCATGGACCACGCCGACCGCAACTGGATCTACGCCAACGCCGGGGCAGGCTACAACTGGTACCAGTCCAACATGTTCGGACTCAACGGTGACTGGGTGATGCGCCTGTGCGTCTCGGGTGCGGGAATCGCCGGAAACGAATGCGATGCCGACACCGACACCGACACTGACATGGACACCGACACCGATTCAGACACCGACATGGACACCGACACCGATTCAGACACCGACACCGACTCCGCCTCCCCGGACTCGGGCCAGGAAGCCCTCTCCCTCATATCCATCACGCCCGACTCCATGGTGCTGGGCGAGCCCGTGGACGTGGTGATCATCGGTACTGGTTTCTACGCTGGAGCCGAGGCTCGCATCGGCGGTATCTCCCTCACCGGCACCGAACTTGTCAACACCGAGACCATCTCCGGCCGCGCTCCTTCTTCACTGCCGGAAGGCAGTCACGATGTCGAGGTAGTACTCGACGACCAGAGCGACTACCTCGCGGCAGCCTTCACCGTGCTGCCAGTCGAAAGTGGCGAAGAAGGAGACACGGGGTGCTCCTGCGCCAGCACCGGCCTGTCGGGCGGGGCAGCCTGGTTGTCCCTGCTGGCCCTGGTGGCCGTTGCCAGAAGGCATCCTTGGGAGTTCCCGTCCTGAAAAGGCTCCCGTCTCCGGCGCGGCCCCCTTTGTCCCATCACCGGCCAGACCCGTGCAAGTCGGGTAGCCGGGGGGTGATTGCTCACCCCCAGCTCCCACAGACCCGTACTTGTGCTGTTCACATACGGCTCCTCGGGACGGCGGGTTGTGAACCCCACCGCCGGCCGGTTTGCCACATCACATCAGTGCGCTTTTTGTTGTGAAAATGGGGGCATACCTCTGCGGCCGTGTGGCCGAGACGCCCCTGGTACCGTCACAAGGAGACCGCCTCCTTTGCTGACAGGTCGCCACGCCGCGCAGGGCTTCCTTGCTGGAGTTATTTTCCGAAAAACCCCGGCGATGGCGAGGTTCGCCGAAAACGGATGGAGCCTCTCACGTGCTGGTTCCTGGAAGTGGCTCGACCACGGAAACCAGGAGCCGCCAGGCGGCGCCGGGGATATGGCAAGATGCCACCAAACTCGAGCCTGGGAGCCGTCGGAAAAGCTCGAGCCCGCTGCGGTGCTCCATGCGCTGCTGCGCCGGGCCCTGCTGGACATCTCGCAGCGTCTTCCCCCCCCTCCCAGCCTCCTCCCTCGGGGCCTCACCCTGCCCCACACGCAGGACCGGCTGGAGGGAACGTCCGGGCAGGGGAGCCCCCCAAAATGGAACGTCCGGGCAGGGGAGCCCCCCAAAATGGAACGTCCGGGCAGGGGAGCCCCCCAAAATGGAACATCTGGGGCCCAAGCGTTTCAAAAACAGGGGCTCCCATGTACAAGCGTTTCAAAAACAGGGGCTCCCATGTACAAGCGTTTCAAAAACAGGGGCTCCCATGTACAAGC
>JAJRWT010000008.1 GCA_024276675.1 Myxococcota bacterium
ACCCCGAAAAGGCGCTTTGTACCGTCGGAGTAGAAACGACAACGGCGAACGTGGCCGGAAGGTGGATCACTTTCGGGGGCATAGGTCGCCAGGTGGATCACTTTCGGGGGCATAGGTCGCCAGGTGGATCACTTTCGGGGGCATAGGTCGCCAGGTGGATCACTTTCGGGGGCATAGGTCCTTCGTCGTGCCTTGGTGGGCGGGAGCCATCGGGTAGAAGGCAGCCAGCCCACGCCGTAGCGCCTGGCGCCCCTCGCTACGATTCGGTCCGCCGGCACGATCCCTGCTTACGCAGGTCTCGCGCTGGCTGTGCCCGGCGGCTCCTAGTCGTTCATGATCCTCTGGAGGTGCCGCTTGCCACGGCGCAGGCGGGCGTTGACGAGCTGGCGCTGGCGCATCTTGTAGAGGCGGTGGGCGTTGTCGCCTTCTTCGTTGCGCCGGGCCGTTTCCTTGTCGAGGATCTGGAACTCCACCAGGACGAAGACCGTGCGGCCCAGGAGGTAGAGGATTTCGGTGTCGGTGGGATCCAGGAATTCGTCGATGCGGATCGGATAATCCACCACGAAGTTGATCATTCGGTAGGAGGAACCGGAGAACGGGTTGGCCTCGGGGTGAAGGCCGCTGTGGCTGTCGCGGACTTCCTGGAGGGAGTGGGAGAGCGCCTTCAGCTCTTCGGTGGAGGAAAACATCTCGTCCAGGTGGATGAGATTGTTGTGGCTCTGGCCGGGTATGACGTAGTTGAAGGGAAAGACGTTCCTGGCCAGCCACGCGATGACGGGAAATATGTGGGAGCGCTCCTGGGTGATTATTCGGAAACGGAGCTTGTCGAAGATGGGGGAGGCGAATGCCCCGCGTTTGGCCAGGAGCTTCGTGATCACACTGTTGCGGGTCTTGTGACTGCCGTAGTAGGCGACGATGGGAATGTTCTGGCGGTGCATTTCGCCGGCCGCTGCCACGATGCGACGTTCCGCCATTTCCAGGAGGTGTGCCTCGCTCACTGAAGTGCGAAACTTGAGATCGGCTGCCTCCATGTGGTTGATGACGTGCATGATCTTGAGGACCACGCAGGCAAGAATCTGCTGCCTGCGGAAACCTCCGTACTGGCTGGCCATGATGAAGATGTCTTGAACGTCGGCGGGCTCTCGCAGCTCGGGGGGGAAGGTGAGGGAGAGGTTTTCTTCGAGATAGTTGACGGCTTCGTTGAAGACGAAGCTCAGACGGCGACGGTCGATGGGATCGTCCATGTCCAGCAGCAGCAGTGAAAGATAGTCTTTGACCTTGCGCTTCGTGTAGAGGTCGAGGCGGTGCCAGTCAATCACCGAGTCGCCGCAGACCAGGAGCCTGACGGCCTCCAGATCCTGGAGGTCCACCTGGCCGCTTTCGATGGCTCCAGCGGTGGAGGTGTCGATGGTGACGATTCCGTCTTTTTTTGTTTTCCTGTCGGGCAAAGGTACTCCGCGTACATTCCCGGGCTACGGTGGATGTTGGGCAGATTCGGGTGCGGTATTCCCGAGACCCGGACCCTGGGCCTGTGCGAGCGCCGCACGTTGGTGGTGCCACGGCCTGTGAACCGAAGAACGAATATATGCCATTGCGGAGCCACCTGCCCGTTCCTGGCAGCTTGCTTTCCCGAACTCCCTCCGTTACTCGCGCAAAAACCATTCCCGCGTCGGGCCGCCGACGCATCCTGGCCTTGTCGTTCAGCGTACGTTCTACCCGGATGTACGGTTCTTCCCGTGCTTTGCCAGGATGATGCCTCGATCGCGGATGTGCATCGCATTCTTTTCCTACGAACCCATACCCCGGCTGGCCATGGAATCGACCCCCCCCCAAAAAAACCTCGGCGTACTTCGCATCACGGGCCGCGCTTTCGCCGCCACATGGCGCCACATCTTCCCCCTGCTGGTGCTGGCCATCTTCCTGGCGGTTCCCGCAACCTTCCTGCGCCAACAGGCCTTTGTCTGGTTCCAGCAGTTCTCGACGGGTTGGTTGCCAACCCACGGCGTCATCATCGACCCACAACAGGTGACCATCCTGGCAATGGCGCTGGCAGATCTGCCCGTGATGGTTTGGGCGAGCCTCGCGGGTGCACTCACCGCCGCGGCGGTCATCAGGATCTACCTGCAGGACGAAAATGGGCAGCCGGTGACCATGTCCGACACCATCAATTTCGCCCTGTCACGCTGGAAGAGGGTTGTCTGGCCATATACCGCCGCCACCCTGATCATATGGCTGGGCAGCATCGTCATCATCCCGGGCATTCTGTACACGCTGTTCTACGCCTTCGTAGCACCGGTCACCGTCCTGGACCGGGGCGTGAAACGTCCGCTGGACCGTTCCAGGAAGCTCACCTGGGGCCGCCGCGGCAGGATCTTCCGTACCTTCCTGTTGTTCATCCCATGGTGGGGCTGGTACGCCACCCTGGGACCACTGATCCTCATGGAAAAGCCCCTGGCGTTGCAGGCGGGCACAGCAGTCATCAACGAGCTTCTCGGGTTCGTCATCGCCATGGCTGTTCTCCAACTCTACCTGGAGCGAATCCAACAGCTCGAGGAACTCATGGAAGAGCGCCGATCCAGAAAGCCCGGCGTCTCCTGAGTTTCATCGAGATCCAGTTGCGGGCAGCCCTTTCGCGGGGTCTTCCGGGTAGCCGCCCACGTATCTCCGCCCCAATTCCCACGGGCCATGGCCATGACCATCTTCCTCTCCCGGGCCGACTCCGTCCTGAAGCCTGGTGCCAGGCTTTCGGGGCTGCCCGACGGCGCGCTGGCCTGGCTGCTGGCAGGCCACCTGTGCGGTCCAGCCTGGGTGATTCTGCCTGATCAAGACAGAGCAGATCGCTTTTTGCAGGCCCTGCGCTTCCATCTTGAAAGCAACTCCCCACAGGGTGTTCCTTCGTCGCTGGCACTGCCCTATCCACAGGACGATCTTCCACCATACACGGGGCTGTCTCCCAGCCCCTTTCCCGCCATGGAAAGGATCCTCGCGCTGGACGCCCTGGCTCGTGGCCAGCGGGTGCTGGTGGTCACCTGTGCTGCCGCCATCCTGCCCATGGTCCTCGCACCCCACGTGCTGGCCTCGGCCAGCCTGCAACTGGAAGAAGGAGGGCAGTACCGGCGTCGCAAGCTCCTGGAATCATTCATGACCATGGGCTACCTGGTCACACCCTCGGTGGAGGACCCCGGCACCTGCGCCGTCAGGGGCGAAGTACTGGACATCTGGCCCGCCGGCCACAGTCGGCCGCTACGCCTGGATTTCTTCGATCAGGAGCTGGAATCGCTGCACAGCTTCGACCCGGAAACCCAGCGCAGTACCAGGCGTCTTCCAGCTTTCAGGCTTCTTCCGGCCCGGGAGTGGATCCTCCATCCCGAGAGCATTGATCGCTTCGTGGAGCAGACCAGGGCCGCCGTGGGAGGCGGGCGGGCCGAGGCGAGGCTCAGGCGTCGGCGAATCGAGACACTGAAGGCCGGATTGTCCTTCGCGGGCATGGAGGATTGGCTTCCGGCTCTGCACCCGGTGGTCTCGCCCCTGGAAACAGCGCCAGGCAGCAGTATCGTCCTGGTGGAACCGGAGTCGGTGTTCCAAGCCTTGAAGCGCCAATACGAGAGGGCAATCCGGCGTTACGCCGACCTGCTCTCCGACGAAAAGCCCCTGGTTCCGCCACGGGCGCGTTTCACCGACCCCGCTCTCATGCGCCGCAAGCTGAGTGCAGCGCCGAGCGTACTGTCGCTGCCGATGGACGGCACCCTGGACATGCAAATTCGGGACAACACGTCGTTACAGGTCAAGAAGGGCAACCTCGAACCTCTGGCCAGCAGACTGCGGGATTGGCTGGACGAAGGTTGGCTGGTCTCCGTGGTCGCCCGGCGTGGTACCGAGATGGAACGGCTCCAGGCCCTGTTCCAACCCTACGATCTCCCAACACGGCAATGTGGGGCGGGTGTCGAACCCCGGCGCGGGCACCTGAACATGCGGGAGGGTGAACTCCCCATGGGCTTCCACGCTCCCGCGGATCGCGTTGCATGTCTCTCCAGCGACGAACTCCTTGGCAAGGTTCCACAGGCCTCCTCCAGGCGCCACGCCAGCCGTCGTTCCGGCTCGCTCTCCTGGGGCTCTCTGAAGGAAGGAGACCTGGTGGTTCATTCCTTCCACGGAATCGGGCTCTTCCGCGGCATGGCCAGGCTGCTGCTGGAGAACGTCGAAGCGGATCTGCTCAAGGTGGAATACCGTGGCGGTGACATCCTGTACGTACCGGTCCACAAGCTGGATCTGCTCTCGCGCTACAAGTCAGCCACCGAGGGCATGCGGCCCAAGCTGGATCGGCTGGGGGGGCAGACATGGCGGCGCAGAAAGACAAGGATCAAGGACGCCATGCTCCGCACGGCCCATGACCTGCTCCAGGTCTACGCTCGGCGCCAGGCGGCCCGAGCGCTCCCCATGCCGGCGGCTGGAAGGATGTATCGGCGTTTCGAGGCTGCTTTTCCATTTGTGGAGACACCGGACCAACAGCGGGCCATAGACGAAGTGCTGCAAGACCTCGATGCCCCCGGCCCCATGGATCGGGTGGTGGTGGGTGACGTGGGATTCGGCAAGACCGAGGTGGCCATGAGGGCCGCCGCCAGGGTGGTGGAGGCGGGTCGGCAAGTGGCAGTCCTCTGCCCGACGACGGTCCTGGCGTACCAGCACATGGGTACATGGTCCGAGCGCTTCGAAGGATTCCAGGTCTCGGTGGGCATGTTGTCTCGAATGACCCCCGGCCCGGACAGCCGGCAGCTCCTCGAGGATCTCCGCGAAGGCCGTGTCCAGGTAGTAATCGGAACCACGCGCCTGCTCTCCAGGGTCCTGCGGTTCAAGAACCTGGGGCTGGTGATCGTGGACGAAGAGCACCGCTTCGGGGTGCGACAGAAGGAGCGCTTGAAGCAGCTTCGCGCCGAAGTCCACGTGCTCTCCCTGTCAGCCACACCAATCCCCCGCACCCTGGGCCTGGCGATGACAGGTCTTCGAGCCTTTTCCACCATCGCCACGCCGCCGCAGGACAGGCTGGCGGTTCGCACGCACATCGCGAGCTTCAAGGCATCTGTCATTCGGGACGAGATAATGCGGGAGCTGGCCAGGGGTGGGCAGATCTTCTTCGTCCACAACCGTGTACGCTCCATCGCCGCCATGGAGGGTTTTCTCTCGCGGCTGGTTCCCGAGGCGACCATGGTGGTTACCCACGGGCAGATGCCACCACGGCAACTGGAAGAAGCCCTGGTTGCCTTTGTCCGCCGGCAAGCGGATATCCTTCTCACCACCTCCATCATCGAGAGCGGCGTGGACATCCCCAACGTGAACTGCGCCATCATCAACAGGGCGGATCGCTTCGGGCTGGCCCAGCTCTACCAGATACGAGGCAGGGTGGGGCGCTCGTTTCGCAGGGCTCGATGCCTGTTGCTGGTGCCGGCCCAGTCGGCGATTTCGCGAAAGGCCACCAGGCGCTTGAGGGTGCTGCACCAACACCAGGAGCTTGGGGCGGGATTCCACGTGGCGCAGGCAGATCTCGAACAGCGAGGACCAGGAACCATCCTGGGGGAAAACCAGCATGGTCGCGTGGACGCCGTGGGGCTCGACACCTACATGGAACTCCTGGGCGAAGCGGTTGCCGAGGCCAGGGGCGAGATGCGGCGCAAACTCCTGGATCCCGAAGTGCAGGTACCACTTCCGGCCTACCTGCCCGAGAGCTTCATCCCCGGGGTCGAAGAGCGCCTCGAAGAGTACCGACGTCTCTCGCTGTCCGCCGATCCCGCCCAGCTTCGCCAGTACCTGGACACCCTGGAACAGCGCTTCGGCCGGCTGCCTGTCGAAGTCATGAATCTTGGCTGGCTGCTGGATCTACGGCTTCGTTGCAGGGCGTTGGGCGTGGAGCGGCTCACCTGGATGAAGGTGCAGGTGGAGTTGCAGTTGGCCGATGTCTCCACCGTGAGCCACCAACTCCTGCTCAAGCGCCAGAAGCAGCTTGGGCAACGCATGACCATGCCGGAAAGGGACCGCGTGAGGATCAGGTTCTCCCCTGAGGAAGCCCAGTACCCGTACCGTTTTCTTGATTGGGTTCTGCGCCTCCTGGAGCAGGAACCAGGGGCTTGAGCCGCCCCAGGGGTTCAAG
The DNA here is from genome assembly GCA_024276675.1 of Myxococcota bacterium. GTDB lineage: Bacteria > Myxococcota_A > UBA796 > UBA796 > JAFGLY01 > JAJRWT01. Next base: position 6,143 of record JAJRWT010000008.1, read on the forward strand.
CCTTGCCCACAGCCTGGCTCCAGGCCTCCAGGTGGGCCTGCACCTCTTGAGGTTCCATGGAAGGTGTGAAGCTGCGATCTTCGGTCCAGGCCCGGGAGACGGCGTCGGGATCGTCCCAGATGCCCACCGCCAGACCCGCCAGGAAGGCGGAGCCAAGAGCGGTGGTTTCGGATACCGTGGGCCTGACGCAGGGAACGCCCAGCACATCGGCCTGGAACTGCATGAGCAGGTTGTTCCGGGATGCGCCGCCATCAACTCGAAGCTCCCTGAGGCTTCTGCCCGCATCGGAACTCATGGCCGTCAGAATGTCGGCTATCTGCAAGGCCACGCCTTCCAGGACTGCTCGGCAGACATGGGCCCTGGTGGTCCCGCGGGTGATACCGGACAGAAGGCCCCGGGCCTCGGGTTTCCAATGGGGCGCTCCCAGTCCTGCCATGGCGGGTACGAAAACAAGTCCTCCGCTGTCGGGCACGCTGGCCGCCAGTGCCTCCACCTGGGGGGAGCTGTGGAAGAAGCCCATTTGGTCACGAAGCCACTGCACGGCCGCGCCGGCAATGAACGCGCTGCCTTCAAGGGCATAGGTGACCTGGTCCCCCAACTTCCATGCCACGGTGCTCAACATTCCGTTGCGGGAGCGGATGGCTTGCGAGCCGGTGTTCAGAAGGACGAAGGCCCCGGTGCCATAGGTGCTCTTGGCCATGCCGGGTTGGAAACATGCCTGGCCGAAGAGAGCTGCCTGCTGGTCGCCCGCCAGCCCGGCCACGGGGATGCCGTCGGGAAGAAAGCCCAGGCCCCTGGTGAGTCCGTAGATTTCGCTGCTTCGCCCCACCCGTGGGAGGCTCTGGGGAGGCACCCGAAGGATTTCGCAGAGTTCGTGATCCCAGGCCATTCGGTGCAGATCGAAGAGCAGCGTGCGGGAAGCATTGGAGGGATCCGTCACGTGCTCGCCACACAGACGCCAGGTGAGGTAGCTGTCGATTGTGCCAAGGCAGAGTTCACCGCGAAGGGCGCGCTGGCGGCTTCCTTCGACGTGGTCCAGGAGCCAGCGGGCCTTGGTCCCGCTGAAATAGGGGTCCAGGACCAGGCCGGTGCGGGAACGGAAGAGATCCTCATGACCGGCCAGCTTCAGTTCCCGGCAAAGATCCGTGGTCCGACGATCCTGCCAGACCAGCGCCCGGTGGATGGGTTGGCCGGAGTCGCGATCCCAGAACAGGACCGTTTCCCTCTGGTTGGTGATGCCGATGGCCTTGATGGAATCGCCCTTGACGCCGGCGGCGTCCAGAGCCCCGTGGACAGCTTGTCCAACGCTGCGCCAGATTTCGTCGGGATCGTGCTCCACCCAGCCCGGCCGGGGGAAATGGTTGGGAAACTCGACGTTCCTGGCGGCTACTACGTTGACCAGAGGGTCCAGCAGGAGGGCCGTGGTGCCGGTGGTGCCCTGGTCGATGGCCAGCACGAGTTCGTTGCTCTCCATGATGGTGTGCTCCTTTGAATGTTCAGTCCCTACTGTCAGACGGCGACGAAGCTGTCAAGGCCCCGGTGACACGCTGTCGCGGCGCCCCCGGGGCCTCGCCACGCCAGACGGATGGGCCCCAGGCCGTGTTCTCGCGGTCGTTCGAGAAGAAGGGAACTCATGAGTTCCAGTCCTGAAAAAGCTCCCATGGCCGGAGCGGCCCCCTTTGTCACATCAACGGCCGGGCATATCAACGCAAGCACGTGAACCGGCGCTGCCATTCCGGCGGGTTGCGCGGACGCACCTGGCTCGAAAGCGACTCGCTCCTGCTCGGTCCGCCTTTTCCGGATGGAAACTTGTGAGTGGGCATCTGCGATGCTAGGCTGTTGTTTTGAGATACCACGAGGAGGCAAGACATGCGAAGAATCCGTAGAGCCTGCACCGCGGCGCTGGGAGCCCTTTCACTGGGCCTGTCATCCGTGGCCTGCGACGCCGACTACAACTACATGGGCTATTCCATGTACGACTACTTCCCGTTGGACGGCTCGGCGCGAGATTGGACCTACATCAACGAAGATCAGAACATCACCTGGTCTCTCTTCGTAGAGATGCAGGAACCCTCCATGGTCGGCAACGTGGAGCAGGTCGTTCTGGAACACTCCCGCTACGACACCAGCGACCTGCTCATGGCCGTCACCTGGTCGTCCGACTCTTCCAACGGCGTGCTCATACACGGCTATGAAAACTACGAGCTGGGAACTTCCGCGACCTTTGATCCTCCGGTGGTGTTCGCCGAAGATCACATGGCGCCCGGCGACACCGCCGTGACCAGCACCGGGGGCTACGAATTCACGGCCACCTTCGACCTGGTAACGGGTTGCGCCACGGAATGGACCACAAGCTGGGGCGACGATGACAACTGCCTCAAGATCACCCTCCAGGACGAAGACGGCATGGCATCCACCAACGGCGAATTCACCGGTTCCTACTGGGTGGTACCCCGTTACGGCATAGCCTGGTGGGAATCCGACTACTACGGAGGCCGCTGGAACCTCTCACACGCCAGTTGGCAAGAGGACTGAGACCCGCTGCCCACCTGGAGCCGAACAACCATGAGCCTCCTTCTTCCCATGGCGCCGCTGCCGCTGCTGATGGGATTTACCGCTTGTCGACTCCCGGAATACTCCAACGCGGATCTGCAACTGGACATCACCGCGGCCCTGCCGGTCCAGGCTACCCAGGTTCGGATCTGCGTCCGGGAATCGGGAACCAGGACCTTGGGGGCTGGAGGGGACCGCTATGCCATGCCCGGCCTGCCCCCGGCTACCGCAGCCACGGTGACCGTCGATCTCTTGTACAGCACATCCACGACGGCAGACTCGTCAACCCAGGACTACTCCGGCGCCATCGTGCTCGCCCGTGCCGGTCCGGCAACCCTGGACAGCGCCAATAGTTACCTTGTCGTTGCATTGGAATATTTCTCAGCCGATACTGGTCTACAGCTCGCCACCGACTACGAGTGCCCCCAGTGCCCCGCAACCTGTACCGCCGAATCCACTACTCAAACCACCGAGGAGGACAGTTGGCTTCTGGCAGTGCGTTTCCTGGATTGATGGCCGCGGCCCTCTTCTTGCCACAGCAATGGGCCTGCTCCACGCCATCTGCCCCACCGGAAGAAGACACCGGTTTCTACGTTGCCTCGTCCGAGCCCCAGGACCGCGACGAGACCGTCGTCGAGGCGGTGAACCCCGAGCTACGCCTGAGCCGCAACGCGGATCCCGGCACCTGTTCCCAGCGGAACGTTTTCCTGTTGCAGGTGACCGACAGCGGCAACACGGTGACCCGGTATCTGGACTACCAGATCACCTTTCCCGATGACGGTCTCAAGATCTCCATGGAGCCGGACAACAACCTTCTTCCCGGCTTCTGGTACATGTTGACCGTGAGCACGGCTGCCGATTCCTGCACCGATCTGGACGGTCTGCCCATACAGCCTTTTTCTTCATATTTCTACGTGCCTTGATCCTGCCCGGAGCCCTCCCGAAAGAGGTGCGAATGTGTTCTCCAAGCATCACTCCTGCATTCGCCTGCGCAACATTGCTCGTCCTGGTTTCCATCTCCTGTGGGGATTCCGACAAGACCGGCGACACCGCCCTTGATTCCGGCTCTCCCTACGTCTACCGCGACACGGGGCTCTGGCTGGACACCTCTCCCCAACAAGCTGACACGGCCCCCCCCCAGGACACTGCCCAGGAAGTGGTGATGGAATCCCTGGCGCTGTATCCAGTGCAGCTCACCGTGGAGCCGGGCGCGAGCTTCGCCACCAGGGCGGTGGCTACCATGACCGGGGAGTTGCTGCTGGACGTGGAACCTTCCGACTGCCCCATCACCAGCTCCGCACCAGACGTGGCAACCGTGTCCGAAGACGGCAGCGTCCAGGCCCTTGCTCCAGGCGACGCCATCCTGACCGCCTCCTGCTTGGGGCAAGAGGCCAACGCAACCATCCACGTCACCGAGCCAGGAAGCCTGCAAGTCACCGTGGTGGACGCATCCACCGGCTCACCCCTGGAAGGGGCGATGGTGGTCATCGGCGACACCGGCGTGGAGTTCACCGACTCCGCTGGTTTCGCTCGACTCGAAACCAGCACCGGCGAAGGTGTGAACCTCAGCGTGTGGGACGATGATCATCTCCCGTTGACCATCATGGGAACGGTGTCCAGGGAACTCACCGTGGCCATCACGACATACGAAGACTACCAGGACGAAGGCGCCACCTTCAGCGGCAACGTGGACTTTTCATCGGTCATGGAGGGCGCCTGGGATCAGGTTGTGGCCGGGCTCGTGGTATCCTCGGTCCAGGGCAACCCCATGTTCATGGACATCGAATCCCTGGTCTACGACGAACGCGAAATCGAGTTCTACGGCTGGCCTCTCACCATTCCCGCCAACGTGGTAGTGAAGAGCGTAGCCGAAGACTACTCCGCCTCGGCATCCACGGGCAGCTTCGGCGCATGGTCCCTGGCCGGTCCGGTGGGAATCGCGGATCTGACCGCGGCGGTTAGCAACGTGGGCGATGTGCTTGAACTGCTCGTGAACAACCTGGACAATTTCTCCTACGGTTGGACGGGCCTCTACGAAGCAGAAACCGGCGGTTCACTGGCCCTGGACATCAGTCCCGACCATAGCTTCAGCGAAGTAGTGCAGGTAATGGTTCCCGACCTCCCCCTTGGTTTCTCCGGCGACGAAACCCCCATGGTCTTCATCCTGGACGAGGCTCCCGACGACGTGTTCGCCGTCGTAGGGCTTGGCAGGGGGCGTGGCGAGGTGGCAGCCCTTCGAGCCCCGGAAGGCGTGGTGGCAGGCGCGGAGCATAGCTGGGCTCTGGTGATGGCCCAGGTGGGGGGCATCGGTTCGGGCGGTGCCGTGGCCTGCTCCATGAGCGAGTTGTCCGCTGCCTACGCAGATCCGCCATCTCTCCTGGACGTCCCCACCATCGACTATTTCGACGGCTCTACCCATGAATTCGCCCTGGAGACCGACTCCAGGGCGGACCTGGTGGGCGTGGTCGTGGAAGGTGGGGGAGGGGAGTTGCGCCAGGTCTACCTGGACCGGGGAGCCATTACCGACACCCTGCCGGCCTCCGCCTTCGACTTCAGCTACGGCGAAACCACCTGGACCCTGCGGGCTCTGGAGACCACCGTGGACACCTTCGAGGGCTTTGCCAGCAGCGGCCGGCTTTCGGACGGTGACTTGAAGGACATTCTCCTGGGCTCCGTGGAACTCGCCATGTCCTTCGAGGGAACTGGTGGCCACTGAGCACGGCACGAAATCAGGCCGGGACGGGCGGGGGCGGCCTTTGAAGAACACCGTGGGCTCCCCTCTCGGCCATTGGCCATGGATCTGGAAACCACCTGTAAGACCCGGGCTCCCCCCACACCTGGAAAAACTCTCGGGAGCCTGGCTGGTGGGCGCTCGTCTCCAGGGCCTTGAGTTGATGGGGCGCGATCTCCACGCCGTGCGCCTCGACGGTGCCGAGTTGGACAGTGCTCGTCTCGATGGGGCTGATCTCAGCGACTCCATGCTCTCCATGTGCACTCTGCGAGCTGCCAGACTCAACGACGCCGTCCTGGACAGGATGACGGCAGCGGGCATGGATGCAACGGGAGCCCAGTTCCGGCAATCCAGCCTCAATGGTGCCCACCTGGAGTCCAGCAAGCTGGTGGGAGCAAGGCTTGATGGCGCGCAGCTCGCCGGCGCCCACCTGGACCATGCCGACCTGGAAGCTGCCAATCTGGCGGGGAGCAACTTGAGGGATTCCATCATGCGCGGCGCGCGCCTCGTGGGGAGCGACCTGCGTTCCGCAGATCTGCGTAACGCGGACTTGCGGGGGGCCGACCTCGGTGGCGCCGACCTTGGGGATTCAAACCTGGACGGCGCATGTTTCCTGGGCTCCAACCTCGATGGTGCCAAGCTCTACCCTGCCTCCGCCCGAAAGACCCGTTTTCGACTGGATGAACAGCTCTCCAAGGAATCCGCTGACAGGCTGCGTGAACTGGGCGCTATCCTGCTTCCCACGGAGTTCTCCTACTCCACCGGGAAGATTCGAACACTGGCGTCGGTGTTTTCGGTAGCTCTCACGTGCATCCTTGGCCTCTGGCAAAAAGCCCGGAGCCAGTTGAAGAGCGCCGGGCGGATCGTGCTGGCGCACGGAATCAGCTCGCTGGGAGCATCTGCCAGGTTCGCCCGTCGCATCCTGGGAGCCGCGGTACGTTCTCCCACCGAAGAGCTACGTGCGGGCAGCGTCATGCACCACAGGGATCTTTCCGGTCTCTACCTGGCCAACCGGGACCTCAGGGGGGCGGACCTGAGGGCATCACGGCTCGTGGCTGCGGATCTGTCACGAACGGACCTGCGGGACGCCCAGTTGGAAGGTGCGGATCTGTCGGGAGCCAACCTGTCGGGAGCGAATCTCGAAGGAGCAGGCCTGCGCGGGGTCAATCTCTCCCACGCTCTTCTGGCGGGTGCCCGCATGGGCGGCGCCGACCTGACCGGGGCCAGGCTCTATCGGACCGATGCCAGAGCCTGCGTGATGCAGGGCGTGGTTGCGAAAGAGACATCCTTCGCCGAGGCCAACCTGCAAGATGCCCTGCTTGGCGACGCGGACCTTTCCCGCGCGGTAATGGACGGTGCAAACCTGCGGGGCTGCAGCTTCGAGAATTGCAGGCCCGATGGCATGTCGCTGGGCCCACAGACTGGTCTGGCTCCCGACTCCTTGAAGCAGCTCCTGGATGCCGGGGCCTTTATTCGCAGCAAAAATCGAGTGCCGGCCCACAGGGGCGGCCTGTTGCCATCGGTTTTTCGACCTGGCAGTCGGGGTCCTGACACCATCCCCACAGCCAGCGAGGGGGCGGCCACTGTCACCAGGCCCCCGGCCCGCAGGCTGGCTCTGGTCCTGGTGGCTGCGTCAGCCTTTGCTCTCCTGACTTTTCTGTTAGTTCGCTTTTTTCAGCCAGCGTCCATGTCAGACGCAAATCTCGAGCAGGCGGCCGAGGCCGCTGCCGACGAAGGAGACCTCCAACAGGCTTTCGATGGCTTCGACAGCCTGCAGGACCGCTCACCCGACACACGAACCCGCGTGGCCTGGATACTGGAGAGCGCCATGGTGTTGGAGCAGGATGGCGCCTGGGCCGAGGCCGCTTCCACCCTGGCACGGGCCGTGGCTCTGGACCCGGACGACAACGAGCTGGAGATACGGATCTCGCTGGAATACGCAAAGGCTCTTGGCCGGGCGGGAAGCAGCCTGGACTCCATCGCCGTATACGAGGATCTGTTGGAAAACCCCGCCATCGACCCGGAGCAGCTTGCCGAGTGCATGATCGGCCTGGTGGATCGCTACTACCTGCTGGGTTTCCACAACAGGGCAGTGGAAGCGCAGCGGCGTGCGATGGAGCGCTTTCCGGCGAACCCCGAGGTGGGCGTCAACCTGGCCCGGCGAATTGCCGGGATCTATATCTCCGGGGACCGACCACGAGAAGCCCTGAAGATTCTCAGCTTCGTCCCGAGCAAGGATCTACCGAACTCTGAACGAGCGACGTTGCTGCTGACCGTGGCCCAGGCCCAGGACCTGCTGGGTCGCTACGGCCAGGCGATGCAAAGCTACGAGAAGGCGCTGGCGTTGCTGGATCCTGGTGACCCTACTGCCCTGTCCGCAAGGTATCGCGTGGCGCGCATCCGGGTTGAGCAGGGCGACATGGCCGGCGCGAGTGGAATACTGGAACAACTGGATTCGCCTGACGTTCCACCGGACATCAGGGCACGTTCGATTCTGCTGCTGGCAGAGAGCCTTCGCAGGCAGGGCGAGGTACACAAGGCAAGAGAGCTGTACCGCAGGATTGTCCAGGAGTTCCCCCACCAGGAGGACTCCGTCGCCGAGGCCCGGATGGGACTGGGTTCGACCCTGGGTACCCTGGGGGGAAACACTTCGGTGGAAGCTTTGCTCCAGGAGCTTGACCAGGGTGGGCAACCAGTCATGGCCGCTGCCGACATACTTTTGGGACGGGCGCAGGCCCTGTTGGACCAGGGAAACCATGATCTCGCCCTGGACATTTTTGATCGAGTAGCCTCCGCCTTCGCTCCAGGTGACCGGTGGGGCAGGGCCGCCGTGTCCGGCAGGGCCAGCGCGCTTTCAGGGATGGGCAGACACACCGAGGCCCTGGAGTTGCTCAAGCTGCTTCGCGCCGGAGCTTCGGGGACGGAGAGCCTGGTGCTGGACGTGCGGATGGGCGACACGCTCCTGAAGATGGGCAGGTTGGCTGAAGCCAGCACTGCCTTCCAGTCGGTATCGGAAGTCACACAGGGCAACGGCGAAGCTGCCGCATATGCCATCCTTGGACTGGGCCAGGCCGCGGAATCCCAGGGAGACGCCCCACGGGCTGTTCGGCTCTACTCACAGGTAGTCCACTCGGACCAGGCGCCCGAGGTCAGGGCCGATGCCCTGGAAAAACTGGCGGGTCTCTACTTCGAGACAGGGCGGGATGAACAGGCCGTGCAGCTCTACAGGGAGTTTCTGGATCTGCTGGCCCTTGGAAGTCCTGCCTCCACAATGGCCCGTTTCGCCCTGGCCGACATCTATGCCCGGCAGGGTGAACTCTCCATGGAACAGGCAGTCCTGGAGGAGATTATCCATGAGGGCAGCAGCTCCGATGCCAAGTGGCGGGCAAGGGCGAGGCTGGCAGAGATGGCCTTGCGAAGGGGTGAGCCGGACAAAGCGCTGGAATCCTATGGAGAACTGCTCATGGTCCCTGGACTTCCCGACGACATCCGTGCCGACGTGGCATGGGGCCGGGCAAGCGCCATGATTCAGAGCGGGCAGGCCATGGAGGCCCTGGGCTACCTGGACGTTGCCCTTGAAAAACCCGAAAACAGCTCCCAGGTAGAAGCCCTTCGACAACTCCGGCAACAGGCTATGGTGGCCACGGGTCAAATCTCGCAGGAAGACCTGCCCCAGGAGACCAAATCAGACCAGGCCGTGACGGACATCCAGGCAAGTCTGGCCGAGGCAGCCTCGTTCAGGGACATGGGCCAGGCGGACAAGGCCATGGCCCTCTACCAGTCCTTGTTGGACAAGGTGGAAGACAGACCCGCCAGGGCTTCCATCATGCGGGAGATGGCGCTGGCCAACCAGGACCGGGAAGCGGCACGAAACACCCTGGAGCGAATCGTCACTGAATACTCCGACCTGCCCGAAGCCAGTTTCATGGCCGGATACTCGTTGGGCGAAATGGATGTGGAGGAAAACGACCCTGAGGCTGCATTGGCCAGGTACTCCACTCTCGAACCTCCCGACCAGGGGCACAGGCTGTGGTTGGCGGAAGCCAGGGCCAGAGCGCTGGTGGCTGCCGGCAGGTGGGACGAGGCCCGCGCCCAGTGGGGCAGGGTGCTCAAGGATTGGGCAGGTGATCCTGCTGCCTCGGCCGCTGCCTGGATGGGACTGGGGCAGTTGCTCATGCAACAGGGCGACACCGACAGGGGCATCGCTGCGTTGACCAGGGCGTTTGAAGTGGCTCCGGAGGGCATACTGCGCGACAGGGCACAGTTGTTGCTGGCATCGGCCTCCATGGAGGTGGGCGATACTGCGGGAGCGCGCATGTTGCTCTCAAGGCTCCTGGCTGATTCCCGGGACCGCGAGATTCTGCTTCAGGCCCGCCTGGCTCTCTCGGGCGTTCTCCAGGAGCAGGGCGAATGGAAGAACGCGCTCCAGGTCCTGGAGCAGGCGGAGCCGGGGGACCTGGGGCTGGCCTACATCGTGCAGGTGGCCGACGCAAGGGGAGTCTGCTTGATGGGTTTGGGGCGGATTGAACCGGCAGAGAAGCTGTACCGGCAACTGGACGAAACCTGGGGGTCCGTGCCGGAGGCACACGAGACCGCCATCATGGGACTGGCCGAAGTGTCCGCGGCTGGTGGAGACATGGACGAAGCGCGCAGACTCTACCGGTCGCTGGTCTCTGGAGCCCAGGACCGCTTCCGGCAAGCACAGGCGCTGCTGCGCATGGCACAGCTCTTGGAACAGAACGGGCGAATCGAAGAAGCCCGCAAGGTTTTTCAGGAGATCCTGGTCTCCTACCAGGACGAAGAAGAGATCGCCGTTGCTGCCGAGGAGGCTCTAAAATGATATGCCCTTGCCAGGAGAAGTGGCCGGGCTCGACACCAGGTGTCCCTGGCGCTTCCATTACTTCAACAGCAGATTTGGAGAACAGCATGAGACCCACGGTCAAATCCTTGCTCGTAGCCATGAATCCGGCATTGCTTCTGCTCATGACCATGGGTTGCGGATCCGTCGACGAAACCGGCTACACAGGTGATACGGCATCGGAAACATCCGTCGACACGCAGGAAACCGGAGATACCGAGCTTCAGCCGGTGTGGGAAAACGAGCGCGTGGAGACCTCTTCCACCCTGAACGACCTCTACGCCGCCGTGGACGGGCTGTACACGGTTGGCACCAACGGCGCCATGTGGCTCTACCGCTACGACTCGGAGTGGTCCTCCATCGCGGTGGACGTTGGTGGAGCCGATTTGAACGGAATCTGGGGCATGAGTGGCTCGAAGGACACCCAGTTCGTCGCCGTGGGGAAGGAAGGCATGGTGGTGAGCTACAGCTCCGGACTCCTTGACATCCAGGATCTTGGCACCGCCAACTTCGAGTCCGTGGACGGACCCACCCCCGACAACCTGGTGGCAGTGGGTTGGGGAGGTGCCTATCACTGGGACGGTAGCGAGTGGGACTACGAGCGTCTTCCCAACGACGAGCAGCTCAACGACGTGTGGGCCACCGCCAACCTGACCTTTGCTGTTGGCGAGGATGGCGCCATCGTCTCGCGGAGCGCCGGGATCTGGACCCCCATGGGCTCTCCTACATACGAAGATCTATACGGCATCAGCGGAACAACCGAGACCGACATCTGGGCCGTCGGAAAGGACGGTCTCATCATCCACTACGACGGCGCCCAGTGGACCGAAGCGGCCAAGCCCACGGCCCAGACCCTGTGGGCGGTGTGGGCGGCCGACAATGACAGGGTTTTCGCAGTGGGAAGCAACGGAACCGCACTGCTCTACGACGGCACGGACTGGCTCAATCTCTACACCGGTGTAGACAACAATCTCTACGCCGTGGGCGGGCTATCGGAGACAGATTGTTGGGCAGTCGGAAACCGTGGAATCGTGCTTCACTACGTGGAGTGACCGGGCTTGTCCAACTCGTAGCACAGCTTCGCGATCATACCCAACAAGATTTCGGTTTCGCGTCGAGAAGCAGAGGCCCTTTGAAGGATCTGGTGGATGGTGAGTTGGACCTTGTCGGGGCTACGCCCTGCCAGGTACGATGTGCGTGAGAGCAAGTCCACCACTTTCCGGGCCACCTCCGCCGTCTCGGTCACGCTGGCGGGTCTGCCTCCAGGGCCCTGGGGCTGATTGCGAGGAGCTGCCGGAACCTGCCTGGAGCCGCGACGGGTCTGGCGGGCCCGTGCAGGTGGTCGATAGCCACGACGACGGGCCTCCTCGAAGATGTGATGTGCGAAGACCAGTACTGCCTGGGCCAGGTTCAGAGAGTGGGCACGATCCGTGTGGATGGTTGCGAGGGCATGACAATACAGAAGGCTGGAGTTGTCCAGCCCCGAGTCCTCCGGTCCGAACAGCAACGCAGTTCGACCGGGATGATCCAGGACGAGACTGGCCAGCGACGGGGGATCATGGACGGGCCACCTTAGTCGCCGACCACGTGCGGTGGTGCCGACGACCAGTGTACAGTCGGAAAGCGCTTGCGAAAGCGAGTGTACGATTCGGGATTCTTCCAGGATGTTCACGGCACCGGGCGCCATCCAGGCTGCCATTTGTTTTCTATGGGTCTGGGGTGCGACCTGGGCCAGATCCCAAAGCCCCATGTTTTTCATGGCCCTGGCGCAGGCACCGACGTTGCCCGACTGGATGGGCCTCACCAGCACGATTCGTACACGATCAGAGAAAGCAGCCAGGTGGGGATCAGGCGGTGTCTCGGGAGATGGGCCGGGTTCCATGCTGCTGAAGTCCGCGGGCTGCCGGGATACGCTCATGAGGGGAAGTTCTCAAGAGAAGAATTTCTGGAACCAGCCTTTCACCTTGCTCCACGCGCCGGGCTTTTTACTGGCGTGGCCAGCAGCGCTGGAAATCTGGCTCGGGGCGTGTTCGTCGCCGGCGGCAGCTCCCTGCTGCTGCTCCTGCGCCTTGGCCCCCGGTTCGGGCTTCGAGGGCACCCTGGGCTGCGTTTTGGCCGGAGCCTGTCTTGGCTCGGGGGAGGCAGCGCGGGTGGCGGCTTGTGTGTCAGAAGCTGACGCAGGCGCGTCTGGCTTCGCGTGGTGTGGTTTTCCGAGGGCGGCAGGGGATGGCGGCGCCGAGGAGCCCTGTTGCACGGTGGGCTTGGGAAGGGGCTGCGATCCAGGCGTGGCACTGGAAGGGGCCTTGCGCTTCCTGAGCTTGCCCAGCTTGAGCCTGGATTTGACCGTGTGGCCCGTGACTTTGTCTTTTGCCGTGAGGTTGAGAATACCCTCGGAGTCGATATGGAAGGTCACCTCTACCTGCACCTTGCCCTTGAGGGCGGAGCGTATCCCCGAAAAAACAAAGGTGCCGATGAGTTCGTTTTCAGCTACCTGTTGGCTTTCACCCTGATATATGCGCAACATAATGGAGCGCTGGCGGTCTTTGCTGGTGGTGAGCGTGCGGGTCTTGTAGTCGGGGAGTGGTTGGTTCTTCTGGAAGAGGACGTGCATCGTGCCGTCCACCTTGCTTATGCCGATGGGCATGGGTAGCACGTCCAGGAGGGTGACGTCCGCTGTGCTCTGTGCGGAGAGGGAGTGTGCCATGATGGCGGCACCGATTGCCACGGCTTCGTCGGGGTGTACTCCCTTGGATGGTGGTTTGCCGGTGAGTTCGGCCACTTTTTTCTGTACCAGTGGCATGCGGGACTGGCCACCCACAAGGAGGATTTCGTCGATCTGCTCCACGGTGGTGCCTGCTTCGCGGAATATGCGCTTGCAGGTGTTCAGTGTGCGGTCCACCAGGTCCGTGGTCAGCGACTCGAGCTGTTGCCGTGTGATGGAGATGTCCACGTCGATGGAGCCGTCATCCCCGTGGGTGATGTAGGGGATGTGAATCCTGGTTTCGGTCAGGGACGAGAGCTGGATCTTGGCGGCTTCTGCGGCGTCGCGGACCCGCTGGATCGCCACCCTGTCCCACGAGAGATCGATCTCGTGTTCTTTGAGAAAATGCTCGAGAACGTACTGCATCACGCGGCTGTCGAAGTCCACTCCGCCAAGAAAGGTATCTCCCCCGGTGGCGATCACCTCGAAGATACGGTTGCGGATGTCGATGACCGAGATGTCGAAGGTTCCTCCGCCGAGGTCGAACACGGCGATACGACTGCTCAGGTTCTTGCCCATGCCGTAGGCGAGGGAGGCTGCGGTGGGCTCGTTCAGGATGCGCAGGACCTTCAGTCTGGCCATCTGCCCGGCGGTACGCACTGCCTGGCGCTGCCGGTCGTTGAAGTAGGCGGGAACCGTAATGACCGCCTGTTCCACGGGCTCGCCAATGGCCCGTTCGGCATATGACTTGATATGCTTGAGGATGGCCGCGGAGATCTGTTCCAGGGTGAAAACCTGCTCGTTCACCTTGACCATCACCTCGGAGGAAGCACTCTCCACCAGCTCATAGGTATAGACCTGCCGGATCTTGTCGATGGTCTTGGAGTGGAAGTTGCGACCGATCAGCCGCTTCGCACCCATGATGGTGCTCATGGGGTTCAGTTGGGCCTGACGCTTGGCCTCGCGCCCGATGATGGGCTGCCCTGTCTTGTCCAGTGCGAAGACCGAGGGGATGGTTGTGTCTCCACCGTGGGAGGTGATGATATGCGGCTTGCCATTTTCTATGATGGCAGCACAAGAATTGGTCGTTCCCAGGTCGATGCCTATGGCTTTGCCCATCAATTCCCTTCCAGGATTTTGCTCACGAGAGCGAACAACCTTTCAATAGCACGGTACAACCAAGCCAGTCAATCGAGCGTCGTGGCTGAATATCGTGTGGCAACATCAGACACAGGGTTCTCCACAGGCAGGGCAGGGGGGGCGGCGCCATTTCCCTGACCCCTCCGAGAAAGGAGCGAGGCGCAATCCGCAGCTCAGGCCTGAACAGTTCAGTACAAGTCTTCCTGGAGCTTTTGGTCCTTTGTTACCAGAATTTCAGTGACGGCACGCTCGGTGGCACCGGAAACGATAAAGTTCCAGCCGCCCCAGGTCAACCGTGTGCCCAACGACGGTATCCTGCCACAGCGTGTCAGAATAAAACCTGCCAGCGTTTCGAAGTCGCCTTCGGGGATGAGCAGGCCCAGCTTTTCTTCCAGGAGTTCTCGTTCCACCCTGCCTTCCACGGCCCAGGTATGGTCTCCCATTTTTTTTATGGCCGCAGGTTCCTGGTCGAACTCATCCTCGATTTCCCCGACGATCTCCTCCAGGATGTCTTCGACGGTGATTATTCCGACGGCACCGCCGTACTCGTCAACGACCACGGCGAAACGTTGACGCTCGCGGCGAAGCTCTGAAAACAGCTCCTCCAGGCGCTTGGTCTCGGGGATGAATGGCACCGATTTCATGATGTTGGATACAGGTTCCTTCCGGTCTTTGGAGAAGAGGACATCGCGATGACCCACCAGGCCGACGATGTTGTCAACTCTTTCCTGGAAGACGGGGATCCTGCTGAAGCCGGTCTCGACTATGGTCTGGGCGGCCTCTGTGACTGTTGCGGTCTCCGGCAGCCCCACCACTTCGATGAGGGGAACCATGGCATCCTGCACCACGTTGTCGCCAAATTCGAGGATCTTCTTGATGTAATCGCGGTCTTCTTCGTCAATGTCGTTCTTGTCGGAGGAATCCAGGATGAGCAGTATTTCCTCCCTGCTGACAGGGCCGGCACCCGCTTCCGCGGTGGAGTGGATAAGTCGAAGCATCAGTCTGCTGGCCCAATCAATGACAAACAGGGCCGGTGTGAACAATACCGACACAAGGCGAAGCGGGTAGACGATGATGGGGGCCAGCCGATTTGCATAGTGTTCAAACAGGCTCTTGGGAGTCATTTCGCCAAAAACCAGCACCAGGGGGATCATGAACAACGGCACATACAGGGTGGCTTCCCGGGAAAACAGGGTCGAAGCCAGGAAGGTAGCCAACGTCGTGGATGTCACCATGGACAGGTTTGTACCGATGAGGCAGGTTCCCAGGAGCCATTCGGGGCGGTCCAGCATTTTCAGTGCCAGGATGGAACCGCGGTGCCCCTTGTCGGCGCGGATGCGCAGGTTCAACCTGTTGGCGGAGATCATGGCGATTTCGGAGCCGGAAAAGAAACCTTCCGAGAGCAAACAGAGGCCGATGATCAGGAACAGGTACCAGTAGCTCAAGAACCACCCCCGTCGTTCCCTGCCCCATGGACACGCAGAGTGGTGATTCGTCGCCCGGAGATCTCCGCCACTTCCAATGTCAATCCACTCCACTCCAGCTTTTGTCCGGGTCTGGGAATCTCACCCAGCTCGCTCAGTACGAAACCGCCAAGGGTGTTGTAGCCGCCCGGCGGTAGAGAGATGCCCAGCAGTTGGGAGAAGTCGTCCACAGTCATGCTCGCCCTGATGAGCAGAGTGCCGTCCGACTGTTCCCGTACCGGTCCTTCGGGCAGAAGGTCCTTTTCATCCTGGACTTCCCCCATCAATTCTCCCAACAGGTCGTCCATGGTAACCAGGCCGCTGATGGAGCCGTGCTCATCCACCACCATGGCCATGTGGAGCTTACGGCTACGCATTTCTTTGAGGAGATCATCCATTCTCTTGAAGGTGGGCACGAAAAACGCCGGGTGGAGGATCTTCCGTATCTCCGATGGCTTGGGATGGGGGAGAGGGATCAATCGGAGCAGGTCCTTGGTCATGAGCACGCCAAGTACGTTGTCCCGGCCTCCGGAGTATACGGGCAGTCGGCTGAAGGGGTGTAGCCGCACGGTTTCCAGAATCTCGTCGAAGGGCGAGTACAACTCCAGCATCACCAGGTCAGGGCGAGGTGTCATCACGCGGCTTACAGGTTGATCACCAAACTCGAAGACAGCGTGTACCAACTCCTGCTCCATTTCCTTGATGGAGCCCTGTTCCAGGCCCTGGTCCACGAGCTTCCGCAACTGTTCCTCCTTGATACGGTCGGAACGTACCTGTCCACGCACTCCGAAGACATGGAGGATCTTGTCAATCACCTGTGTAAACAACCAACGAAGCGGAGTTATCAGGAAGTAGAACAGTGCCAGCGGTTGGGCGGCCCACAAGGCCCAGGTCCGCCGAAAGCGAAACGCCAGGTTCTTGGGCACGACTTCGCCAAACAACACCAGGAAGGGGGTCACCACCAGGATGTTGACCCACGGTCTGTCGGGAACCAACTGTGCGATCATGCCCGCCGAAAGCGACGAGAGGCTGACATTTACCAGTTCGTTCCCCATGAGGATGGTGGCCAGGAGACGCCTGGGGCGGGACCTGAGCCTTTCCAACAGCCTTCCCTTCTTCCCGCGGGTCTTGAGGACCTCGCGGTCGATGGCCTGAAGACTGAAGGTGGCGGTTTCCGTTCCCGAAAAGAATGCCGAGAGAATCATCAGGAGGGCTAAACCGGCAAACGTGAACCCGAGATTGCTATCCGAGTGCGTCAGCACCGCCGCGGAGCTGAAGCCGGTGGAAGCAAGCAGGAGGAAGGAGGTCAGCAATTGGCCTCCTGGAGCGGAACATCTTCTGGAGGTTGGCTGGGTAGCGCCAGATCCGACATTTCGGAACTGCCTCCGGGGTTCGGGGGAACGACTACCCAGACTCGATGGTCCCGCAATGGTATCGGGTTGCAAGCAGGAAAAGCTGGACATGTTCCGCAGCACGGCGGGACGTGCTGCCGGATGCAGCCTGGTTGTGAATCGACTGGGTCTTCGCTCATCGCTCCTTGTGTTCCTGCTTCTCAGGTTATTCTGGCACAAGCTACAGAGGAGGGTAACGAGCACTCGTATTCTACTTTTCTACCGGCACCAGTGCAACAGATACCAGGCTTTGTTTCCAGCGGGACATCCTCACCTGGACGATAGGGAACATGGAATCCAGCTATTCCGGCTCGCCCAGGGCGGGATCCTGCCAAGGTTCGATGCCGCTTTCTGTAACCTGGAAGATGATGAGATTCCTTTCGACCATGCGGTTTTGGTTGAATTGCCCGCCTCTGGCCACGGGGTCGGGCAGGTCTACGTTGGCGATGGCGTTCTTCATGGAAGGGCGATCCGTTACTCCGGTCCTGTAGGCCGTGAACAACATCCGGGTGGTGTCGTAGGCCACGGCGTCCAGCACACCCGGTTTCTGTGAAAAGCTCTGGCTGAACAACGAGACGAAGGACGTGACCTGGCTGTCGGGAAGATCAGGCGCGAAGGCGTCCACCAGGAGGCAGTTGCGGACGTAGTCGCCGCCTTCCAGGGCCAGGCGGTCATCGTGCCAACCATTGAGTCCCAGGAGAAGCAGGGGGACATCGGAACGCCTTGGTTTGAAAGCACCTATGGAGAACTCTTCGTAGGCGAGGCCGCTGGCCACCAGGGCTACCCTGTGGTAGCCGTCGGGGATGAAGATGGCTTCGAAGTTCACCAGCGGTGGCAGCACCACCTTGTCGGGGTCCATGCCCTTGGCCTCGGCCTGGCGTTTGAGCCTCCAGAATTCCGACGAACGACTCTCGTAGTCCTTCTGGGCCAGCTCCTGGGCAGCTTCGCGGAAGTCGCCTTTGCCGGGGTCGTAGAAGACGGTCCTCTTGACGGATGCACTGCGTTCTTCCACATCTGCACGGAACAGCGCCGCTGCCTGTTGGCCGTAGGCGTTGTCGGGTGCCATGATGGCGAAGCTGCGCATTCCACGGTAGTCCACGACAAAGTCCAGAAGCGCGTGGATCTGTTGAGCGGGCGTCAGGAAGGCCTGGTAGACTTCATCGCCGATTTCGGTGATGCCCTGCTTCTGGGTGAAGGTGATGATTGGAACTCGCATGGCCTGGGCGGCCTGGCTCACGACGGTGGATGTCTCTTTCAGGAGTGGTCCCAGCAACGCGACGGCACCATCCTGCATCACCAGGTCTTCCGCAAGGCGCAGGGCTTGATCCGGGTCACCGGCCGTATCGCGGAACAGGAAGCGGAGCGAGCCCGGCTCCTGCGATGCTGCCAGCTCGATGACGCCCTTGAGGCGCTTGCCAGGTGGAGCGTAGGTCCCCGAGAGGGGAAGCAATACTCCGATGGTGTGGACATTCACGGGATCGCCGTGATTGGCGCGCTCGATGATGTAGCGGGCCTCGTCGGCGCCGTCGGATTCCGGAAAAGATGCCAGGTACGCTTCAGCGATACGAATGGCCTGTTGGAAGTCATCGCTCAACAATGCCTGCTGGGCACGAGCCAGTTCGCTTCCATCGGTGTCGGTGGCTCCGAGGCCGGACAGTTGCTCGGTCATGGACTGTCGGGTCTGTGGGTCCTGCACCAGGAGAGGGCCCACTTCTTGCCGGACTCGGGTGACGACGACCGGATCGTGGGAACTCACGGCAAATGATACCGCCTGCGAGGCCAGGGCAACGACTTGTTGGAAGGGTTCCCCGGCGCGCGAAGCATGGAGCGCCAGAAGGCGATAGCGGTCGGCGTTCATGGTATCCGGGATGTTCCTGGGGGAGATGAGCGACAATGTCGCCAGTTGGTTTCCCGACGGTGTTTCGCCACAGTCTACGAGCGTGATCCCAAGAACAGCGGCGGACTGGAGCAGGTGGTCGGGGTACTGATCCCGAACCCGTTCGAAGTGGGATCTGGCCACCAGGGGATCCATGGCCAGCCTACGCTGTTCACCTGCGTTGATGGCCACCCAGGGGACCAGGTCGGGATCGGGGTTGGCGGCCAGGTAGTCCTCCAGGATGGCCATGGCTTCTCTGCGGTCGTCTATTGCGATGGTCCTGGCCTGTTGAACGATACCTGGTTCCTTGCTGGACTTGCGGCGGCCTGCGTCGGCGCTTGAAGGGAACAGGATCGTGGCCAGCAAAAACAACAGTGGGAGGACAGCATTCAACACCCGGTACCGTGAAGAACAGGGCGGTATCCGAACCGTTCCCGGGCCAGAGAAGAAGGGGATGGATCCGAGGATCCCTTTATGCACGCCGCCTGTCATGCCGTCATCCTGTGTTTTCTCCGCGAGAGGGTGTCGTTCCCGGGAGCGAAGGTGTGGGTAATGGTCACGCTGAGGGTCACCCGACTTCCCGGTTGGAGGGATCGTTCAATTCCTGGTAACACCTGCTCCGTATCTGTTCCCAGGCTTTCCTTAGTGGATGGTTGTCGGCACCCAGGAGGCTGTAGAGCTGCCGGAGATTCAGCTCTTGCTCCCGGCTCAGGTGCGCAGGCAACTCCACCAGGAGTTGTAGCTGGAGATCCCCACGGGATGGGCTGTCCAGCCGGGGCAGCCCGCGGCCCTTCAGGCGTATGAGCTGACCGTGACGGGCCCCCGGCGAGATTCGAATAGTCGTTCGCCCATCTATGGTTGGAACGGTTATGTCGGTTCCAAGCACAGCTTCTGCAACGGTGAGTGGCAGATCGTACCTCAGATGGGGACCACGACGTTTGAAAAGTACATGGGACGAGATGTTCACGATTACATACAGATCGCCTGCACGCCCTCCTGCCGTAGAGACGTTGCCCCTTCCACGAATCTTTAGTTTCTGCCCCTGTCCTGCTCCCGGGGGGATGCGTACCTTCAGATGTTCCATTGTGCCGTGATGGCCTTCTCCGCCGCAGCGTCGGCAGGTCTTTTCTGCCGTCCATCCCTTGCCATCGCAGTGGGGGCAGCTTGAGCGGAACAGCCTGCCGGTCTTGGCCTTCCCCGAGCCGCCGCAGATATCGCAGCCACGCTTTCCGGCGTCGGGGTCCGCACCGTCGCCTCCACATCGGCGGCATCGAACCTGCCGGGCGAATTCGACCTTTTTTTTCGCGCCGCTGAACACCTCGTAGATATCGATCTCTACTTCGTGCCTGATGTCCTTGCCTTTCCCGCCAGGTTTCACACGCTTGAAAAGGGAACCTATGGCTTCTCCTATTACACTGTTGAGTTCTTCCTTTGTGGGTGGACGACCGGAAGGGTTGTAGAGAGGACCCATTTTGTCGTACTGCCTTCGTCGGACAGGGTCCGAGAGGGTCTCGTATGCCTCGTTTACTTCCTTGAAACGCCGCTCGGATTCCAGATCATCCGGGTTGCGATCTGGATGGAAGCGAAGGGCGAGGTTTCTGTAGGCCCGTTTGATTTCGCTCGAACCGGCGTTTCGTGAAACACCCAGCACGGCATAGTAATCGCGACGAACCAAGGGTTGCCTCCAAGAATGAGCGACTGCTGGTCTATGGCTGTTGGAACCTGCGGATCATGCGATGGGAAACAGGAGGCCAGAGTATAACAGGGGCACCCCGTCCAGCGGTGGTACGAGAGGAGTACTGGCTCCACCCGCAGGAGATGTGGGATGATCAGGCCGGGTTTTCGGATTCCTCGTCGAATTCGTCGGCCAATTCATCCTGGTCCCAGGTTTCGTCGTCTTCGTCTTCGCGGGCTTCCTCCCTGGCTACGGCGTAGATGTGCTGTGCCAGGAGTTGGGCTGACTGGGTGAGTTCGTCGTATGCGCCGCGCAGGGTTTGCAGGTCCAGGTCGTTGTCGTCCAACAGTTTTTCGGAGACGCGAATGGCCTGGAGAATCTCTTCCCGGTCTTCGGAATCCATGCTCTCACCGTATTCGTCCAGGGAACGGCGGCTGGTATAGACGAGCCCGTCCAGCCGATTCCTGGCTTCGGCGGTGTCACGGCGAAGTTTGTCTTCGGAACGGTAGCGCTCCGCACCTTCGACGATGGAGGCGATTTCGTCCTCGGAAAGACCGGAGTTTGAGACGATACGCATGCTTGCAGCCTTGCGCGTCCCCAGGTCCTTGGCGTTCACGTGCATGATGCCGTTGGCATCCAGTTCGAACGTGACGTCGATTTCCGGTATTCCCCTGGGCGCGGGGGGCAGGCCGTGAAGCTCGAGACGCCCCAGGGACTTGTTGTCGATGGCCATCTGCCGTTCGCCCTGCAGTACGTGAACCCGCACCATGTCCTGGTTGTCCTGGGCGGTGGTGAAGACCTTGGACTTTCGGCAGGGAACGGTAGTGTTGCGCGGTATGATCGGTTCGAAGGTGCCCCCCGCCGTCTCGATGCCCAGTGTGAGCGGTGTCACGTCCAGGAGGAGGACATCCTTCACATCTCCGGAAAGCACCGAGCCCTGGATAGCAGCTCCCACGGCTACTACCTCGTCAGGGTTGACTCCGGCGGTGGGCGTCTTCTTGAATATCTTCTTCACCTTCCTCTGTACCGCGGGCATGCGGGTCATGCCCCCCACCAGGAGGATGGTGTCAAGCTCCGATGGACGAAGCCCGGCGTCTTCCAGCGCCTGCTTGCAAGGAGGCAGCAGTCGTTCCAGCAGGGGGTCCACCAGTGCTTCCAGGCGCTTTCTGGAGATGGTGGTATTCAAGTGCAACGGGCTGGTCTCGCCAGTGGTGATGAAGGGCAGACTTATCTCGGTTTCTTCGGTGCTGGATAGTTCGTGCTTGGCTTTCTCGGCGGCTTCTTTCAGTCGCTGGATGGCGATGGCGTCCTGTGTCAGGTCTACGCCCGTCTCTGCCTCGAACTCCTGCAGCAGATGTTCCACGAGGATCAAGTCGAAATCCTCGCCACCGAGATAGGTGTCTCCATTGGTGGAACGGACTTCGAAGACACCGTTTTCCACTTCGAGAATCGACACATCGAAGGTGCCGCCGCCAAGGTCGAAGACAGCAGCCCTGAGATGGTCGTTGCGCCCGAAACCGTAGGCCAGCATGGCTGCCGTCGGTTCATTGATGATCCGCAGAACCTCCAGACCTGCAATGCGGCCCGCGTCTTTCGTGGCCTGTCGCTGGGCATCGTCGAAGTAGGCGGGCACCGTGATGACTGCCCTGTCGACTTCTTCACCCAAATAGGCTTCTGCGGTGGACTTCATGGATTCGAGTATTATTGCGCTTATCTGCGGGGGGCTGTATGCGTCACCGTCTATGTCGATCCAGGCGTCTCCGTTGTCGGATGCCACCAAGTGGAAGGGAAGCAGCTTTTTCGCGTGCTCCACTTCCACGTCGTCGAAGCGCCTCCCGATGAGGCGCTTGATGGCGAACAGAGTCCTGGTGGGGTTGGTAACGGCCTGCCTCCTGGCGATCTGCCCAACCACGCGAGTACCCTGAGGAGTGAATGCCACCACGGACGGTGTAGTCCGTATTCCCTCGGAGTTGGGGATGACTACAGGTTCTCCGCCCTCTATAACGGCGACACAGGAGTTGGTGGTTCCCAGATCTATTCCGATTACCTTGTTGGGCATTGGCGCTTCTCCTTGCAATACGCATGGAGAGTATCATGAATTGGATGGTTGGGGGAGTGGGGGGATTTCGCCTCGAGCAGTATTCATTCCTCGACAGATGGGGTATCTCCACTTGTCATCGCATCGTCGCTCTCGGTGGGGACAGGGGGTTCTTTCACCGCTGGCGTTGGCGGGGGAGCCGTGCTGACGATGACGCCGGCTGGGCGGAGCAGTCTGCCGTTGATGGTGAAACCGGCACGCAGTTCTTGCAATATGCTGCCCTGGGGATGTTCCGTGCTCTGCCTGTGCAGCAGTGCCTCGTGAATTACCGGATCGAAGGGTGTCCCGGGCTCGGCCGCGATACGCTCCACCGAAAGTTTCTCGAGTGCACGCTGGAGATTTCGCAAGACCATGGACACCCCGTCCAACAACATGGCAGGCGAGGCCTGCCCATGGACGAGAGCACGTTCCAGGTCGTCGATTGCAGGAAGGATCTCCCTGATGGCGTGTTCGTGGGCGAAAAGTCTTGTCTGTACCTGTTCCTTGGCATTGCGGCGCTGCCTTGCCTCCAACAGACGGGTCTGCCGTTCAAGACTGGCCTCCAGATCTTCGATTGTACTCTGGGCTTCTTCCAGCAGCTTCTGATGCTGTGCTGCCAATTCGCCGGCTGCTGCCAACCTGTTCCAGCCTTCGGCGGCGCTCTGCATGGCTTGGGCGAGCATCTCTTCGGTGACCTTCATGGCCTTCCTGGTGTGGCCGTGGGCCTGCAGCTCCAGAGCCAGCAGCTTTTCCAGGTGGGCGATTCGCGTCTGCAGCGGCGATGGGCTGGTGGTCAGCAGCCCCGTGGAAGGGGCGGGAGCGGCAGGAAGTCCGTAGTGCAGGGAAGCCGACGTATGCGTGGGTTGTTCTGAACCGTGCATGGGTTCGGGCGTGTGCTCATCGGGGATGTCTACTGTTACTTCTTCGAAATCGGCGGGGGCCCCGGGTTGCGCGGAAGGGGGGTCGTGGCTGGAACCAGGGGCTGGCTCGGTGTTCTGTTCAAGGGAAGAGGGGGAGCCCAGGTCCCGTGGACTGGGAAGGCCAGTGTCTGTGGCCATCTGAGAGCTGCTCCCGCTGTTGGTAGCGGTATTCTCTACAGCGGCGTTTCCTTTTCCGATGCCTGTCCTCAAACGGCCTCCTCGGTGGCGAGTTGGGGGCGCCAGGTTGGAATTTCGACGAACCAGCCCCCGGGGTCGGCCAGGGGGAAACCAAGTCAAGAGCATTGTGCAGATTTCCGCTTACATGTCAAGTGGAGAGCGCGCTTGTGGCTTGCCAGTTGCCGCCCGCAAAATACCGACCGGGGGGAAACCGAGTCACTTTCGGGCCGGGTGCGTCCGTGTAGGCCACCTGGGCGACAACGCCACTCACAGCAATGCCGCGGACATGCCTGGCATTCTCGAGAAAAGCCGTGTCTGCGATAGGAGCACTTCTTCAGGATGGGAACTACTGGAGCAGATCTTCAAGCGTTTGCGGTCTGGGGCACTGCACATCTTTGGCGGAGCCATCGGTGGCTTCGTCGGTGGAGGATTGCCTGGCAGCGACGTTTTCACGCGCCAAGTCTCTCGACACGGGAGAGCTGGTGCCCGATGGACGAAGACGGAAGCGCCCCCCGGGGGTGGTAGGAGTGTTCTCCGGGGCGGGCGGTACCGTCCTGGTGCCGGGTGGAGTCTTGGCAGGGGGAGATGCCTGAACGCCCTGTTGCGGTGTGGCGGCTCCCGCGGAACCCTTGGCTGCGGCCGTAGGAGCGTGGGGTGGCCTGGATGGCTGCCTGGAGATGGGAGCATCGGAGATTCCCCTGGGCTTCCAGGCAGCGGCGGATGACGGGCGGGGAGGTGCTGGGCTACGGCGTGGGGGGTGGGGCGTGGGTAGGCGGCGCTCTCCCAGGCTGGGCTTCGCCTCGGCCAGGGCGATGGGATGGCGGTCACGGGAGGCTGGATCCCAGGGGTCCGCAAGCATGTGTCGTCGAAACAGGCGAGGGCTGCAACAACAGACAGCAGCCCGTTCCCAGGCCCGTCTACCCAGTTTTCTGGCCACGCGGTCCCCAGGAGTTGATCGTTGGGGCATGGAGCCCAGCACTTCTCGGGCCAACGGTTCTTCAGCCAAGGTGATTCTCTGCTCGTTTTTTGATCAAGGCCACGATGGTGGGAAGACCACGGTTGGCAGCCCTAAGCTGGAGAAAGCCTGGAACCCACCACTGGATGGAGACCATCACTCGGTACTCCAGCAGCGTCTGTTCTGAAGAGCCCTCGAAGGGGATGATGAGCCAGGAACCGGTGACGCGGTTCAGCGGGGTAATTGCCTTGGGGGACATTACCCAGTTCAGGTAGCCCTTGTCGGGGAACCAGTAGTTTTCCACGCGATACCGCGTGACGATACCCATGGTGGTAAGTTCGAGAAAGGCAGCTACGCGTTCCTTGCCGGGGAGCGATTCACGCAAGATGGTTTCCGAGGCCGTGATATATGGAAGGTAGTCGACATAGGAATCGAAATCCAGAATCTGCCTCCAGACCGCGGTGGTGGGAGCTGTGGCCACCACGGCGGAGGAACCCTCCAATATACTGTGGCCCAGGTCGCGGGATCGGTAGACCGCCTGTCCACTGCGGAGAAGGTCGAGTTCTTCCGCAGAATAGCTGAGGGGAGTGGGAGGGCTGTCCACGTCCGGATCCGTCAATGTACCTGTGGATGCGGGCAAAACTGGCAACAGAAGAAGGAAGATTGTGAAGAATCGCATGACTGGAAGTTATCACGGAAGCGTCGCTTCGTCAGGGACACTGGCGTAGGATGGAGGCCGAGAAGAAGCGTGTCAGGCCGACGGGTCAAGTCTGGCGGCAGCCGTCAGAACCTGGTAACGTGCTGGGTTCCGGGTGGGAACGCGCCAGGCGGGTGGTGCAGAGAGGTTCTATCGGCGCTGCCAGCTTGGCACACCATCAGTCGCCGCTCCTCATTCCCACCGGGCATTCCGGGATGGTGTGGACTCTATAATAACCCAGTTCATCCGCCCAGTATTCTCCTTCCCAGGGCCACCACAGGTAGCCTTTGCGCACTCGTTCCTTTCGTTCGACCCTACGTTCGGTTTCCAGGGCCCGCGTGTCTCGACTGGCTTGTTCGTAGAGGCGTGTTTCCATCTGCAGCATGTCCAGCTTGGACATTTCCGCGTTGTTGAGCATGCCCTGCAGCTCTTCAGCCCTGGCTCGAAGGACCCCAAGCAGGCGTTGGCCCTCTTCCTGGATGATCTGATCACGGCGCTGGCCGACCCACGACGAGGCCAAAGTCGTGAATGGGTTGGCGGACACGTTCTCTACGCGGGCGGTTTCGTCGTCGGCGTGGGAAGCTGCGTCCATGGCGGCCCTGAAACGGGCTTCGTTCCTGTATGGTCGCAGGAACATCTCGGGAATGGCCGGGTCGCCTCCCCGTGCATATTCCGCAGTGATTTCGAAGAGTTCCTGGGGAGTCAGGCTGCCAAGGGCATCGCGCAACCCGGCAAGGACCGGCTGGTAGTGTTCCTTGAAGGATTCGACTCCCAGTGTTGCCTCGGGAAACTTGCAGAGAAGGAACAGGGCATAGATTCGAAGCAGCTCTGCTTCGGGGAAGTAGTAGTCCTTGAAGAAGTCGGCGCGGTGGGTCTGGAGCAGGGCCAGGACGCCGTCCATGTCATCCAGCCTGAAATGGGCCCAGGCGCGTTCGAACTGGGCTTCCAGCCAGAAGTCGCTTCCACGGCCCACCCTGGCAAAGTATTCTATTGCCCTGGGGAAGTTCTGGGCCGCGTAATAGCTGCGTGCCAGGTTGAGCATGGCGATGTTCAGGAAGTAGTCGTCGCCATCCGCTGCGGATTCGATTGCTGCAAGAAAGGCTTCCAACGCCTTGGTGGGTCTGGCTTGCTGGTTGAGGATCACGCCTTCCAGGAGCGACGCTTCGGCTCGCAGGGGAGAGTCCTTCGCCACCAGGTTGAGCAGGCCCAGCGCCAGGCCGAGCTTCCCCTGGCGAAGATTCTCGCGGGCAGCGAGGTAGGCCATGCGGGAGCGGGTCGACCGGTCCACCTGGCCGCCGACGTTCTCGGCGAACACCGGTTCCAATATTGCGGTGTCGCCTACAGAATCGGCCAGGGCAAAGGCGGCTTCGATGCTCGCCGGGTCCAGGTCGGTGGAGGATTCCAGGGATCGGGTATAGGCCACGAGAGCGGCGAATGGCAGGTCCAACTCCTGGAAAAGCGCTCCCAACAGGCCCAGGGCATGGGAATGGAAGGGGGCAAGTTCCTGGTCCTGGATCACCGCCACCAGGGAGTCGGCGGCACGGGCCTTCTGCCCGGTCTTCAGCAACTCCCGGTATTCCGCCAAGACCTGGTCGAGTTCTTCCTGGGTGTAGGGTTCGAGCTGTTCTTCTTGTTCTGGTGCTTGCTGCTGGGGAGATGGTGATCCATCCTGGGCCCCGGCCATCGTAGAGCAAAGGCCCACGAGCAGGAGCAGCAGGAGTCCGGGGCGGGTCTGACACGAAAAACGAAACCGGTACCCGCTTGTTTCACGCTGGGGATGGGAGTGATGGATGTGATTCCAGTCGAACGCCCACGACACGAATGAAGGTTCTGGTCTCATGCTAGCTGGCTCCGCCGAGTCTGGAGAGTCCGATGAGCAGCATCACGTTCTGCTTTATGGCATTGGTGTCGGTCTGCGAGCGGTGCTGGAGCATTACGTCGTCGCGGATCTCCAGGCGCAACGAGGTTCGGGACCCACCGAAGATCCTGGCCCCGAGGCCCCAGGTCAGGGTGGGGCAGAAGGCCAGATCCGCGGCGGGCAGCACCGACTGTTCCAGGGTTGCACCGGCTCCTCCCAGCAGGAAGACGTTGTGATGGAAGACCTTCCTGCCCAGCCAGTTCATCTTTGCATAGACAGGCGTCCATTCCACGGAGCCCACCATCCTTCCCAGGAAACGGTAGGCTTCGGGGGCGACCCCGTACGTGGGCCCCTCCAGTTCGCGGTAGTGCCCGTTCTTCATGCCGTAGCCTCCCGCCAGGGCCAACTCCGCACCCAGCAACTCGGAAAAGTGCCTGGAAATGGTCATGTTGCCCAGCAGAGCGGTCGTGTAGGGGTCGAAAGGCATGAGCCCCATCTGCATTCCCACTTCGGTTCGCCCTGCCATGCTGTAGAGAAGCTTCTGGACGACGGCGATTTCGCTGTCTCGCAGGAGCCCCAGATCGATGGGCGTGACGGTTTCCTGTGCTCTGGCGGGGAGTGGCGCGAAAATGAAAGCCAAGATCATTGCCGCGAGGATGCTGGTTCTTGCCATCGTTGCATTCCTGGGATTACTGATTCCTGTTTTTGCCGAGCCTGGTTCCATGCTGGTCGGGCCAAGCGGTCGTCGGGGGGAGGTGCCAGGCCTTCTTGACATGTCAAAACGGAAGATCCCTGGGGAGTTCTTCCATTGGGAGGTAGTAGATGCGGACTTCGGCGTTGTAGTCTGGGACCGTGCTGCCGTGGAAGGCCACCGCGTTGATGGAGACGTCGTAGGACCAGCCATCACCGCAGGTTTCGATGCCATCGGTCGTTGTGCAGATGGCTTCGGCTACTTCGTCGCCGTCGACGAACACGCGTATGGTGGCGGGATCCGGCAGGGTCTGTAGCGAGAAAACGTTGGTGAGCTGGTTGATCAGATCTCCCAGATCCTCGAGATGCTGGGCGAAGTCGGTGGTCACACATTCACCGGAGTCGTCCTGGTCCACGATATAGTTGTAGAATCCCCCGGTTGCCTCGGTGGCTTCTATGTAGCGCCTGGCACCCCAGGAGGTCGCCTCACCAGCACAAAGGAAGGCGCCGGTGTCGCTTTCGTAATGGGGGCCGATGACCACCATGATTACCCGATTTTCGAACAAATCCAGGAGATCCAGGTAGGTCTCCGGATCTTCTTCGCCCTGGGCCATGCGACGAGAGGTGTCGCCCTCGTCGGTTACGATGACCACCACGGTGGTGGCGCCTTCACGCAGGAGACCAAGGTTGGATGATTCGTCGCCGTACCAGAAGGAGGTGCCTGTCTGTGAGTCGGCGTAGCAAGCCGCCGGAGGATTGGGGGTGGCCCGACAGAGAGCCAGGAACGCGGCTTCCAGGCCTTCTTCGGTACCCGAACCACTGCCGGGCTGTTCCCAGTTGGAGCCACAGACGCAGTCCAGGTATTCCCATGTGATCTCATCGCCGGGATCCTGGCCGCACACGTAGTTGGGGTCGTAGGAGATACAGTCTTCCTGATCGTCGCTTACGCATGGACTGGGCCACCAGGTGGTATCGCAGAGCAGGTTGCTACGGAAGGCGCCTTCCACGTCGTCGGTGGTGTCGGGGGAGACGATGGACGGGGCGCCCGTGAGGGTGCCGGCATCGCCGGGGTCGATGAGACCTTCGGGATCGGCCGAAGTGGTTGTGATGGCGAGCTGGTAGTCCAGGAAGAGGCCCAGGTGCGTGACGTACTCGGAGTAGTTGTCTACGGCGTCTCCAAGGGTGACGGTGGACTGGCCGGACTCGGGAGCCACCAAGTCTTCGATGAAGGTATTGAAATTGAGACCGAGGGCCCCGGCCTCGTTGTACATGGACGGCGAATTGTCGACAACGAAGAGAATGTCCACATCGTTGCTGAAGCTCGTCTGGACGTGTCCGGCGACGCGAAAGAGCTGGTACTGGTTGCAGCCGGTGAACAGGACGAGGACCGGGAGAATGTAGCGTTGCATGGGTTGCTGCCTCTCTACGTGCGAAGAGGCAGTCTATGCAGTCTATGCGGCTCCTCGCAACTCTCTGGCACGAAAACCTGCCATTGGTGTTCCTGGTGGGCAGATGGTCGCACACTGGCGCCCAACCTGATAACTCTTCTGTTGATGGAATCATGGAAGCCCTTTGTTGGAAACCTGTCAACCCGAGGCTTGTCTGAAAGGCCCCCTTGTTCGTTCATGAGCCCCTCGGGTCCACCTCCCTTCACCGGAGAACAAGCAAATGGAAAACGACAAGAAAGTCTCCCGGGGCGAAGAACGCCGCATCGACAGAAGACTTCCCATCCGTGTACTCGTGGAATACGAATCCATCGATGACTTTCTCATCGACTACACGGCCAATGTGTCCATAGGGGGCATGTTCATCCAGACCCGGGATCCTCTCGAAGTGGGGACCAGGTTCAATCTACGTCTGCGAATCCCGGATCGGGCAAAGCCGGTGGAAACCGTAGGCGAGGTCTGCTGGGTTCTCACTCCGGAAGACGCGGGCCCCATGCAACCTGGAATGGGAATCCAGTTTCAAGAGTTGGAAGGCGAAGACCAGCGAGCCGTGGAAAAACTCCTGGCTGAATGGAAATAACACCAGAACAGGAGCGGTGTCGGCGCCCCTGCGCCACCGTGGCGGAGCGACGGCACCAGGGCCCCAGGGCCATGGGGGCTTCTTGCCGGGTCGGCACCAGCACTCAATCGCCGGCGGCATCCTCGCTGCGTTTCTTCACCAGGCTCATCATGGTATTGAAAGTGCTTGTCACTTCGCGCCGAATACGTAGCCCGTTCTTCCGGTGGTACTTTACCAGGTCGTTCCAGATATGAGGAAGGCGAAGTCTGATCTGCTCGTAGGCACGAGCAGCGGTCAAAGAGTCCAGTTCTTCGAAGATGGGAGGTTCGAAGCCTTCGTCGTAGCAGGTCTTCAGCTCCGCCAGCGACCCCAGGAGGCTGCGGTACACCGGATCGTCCAGGGTCTGTTCCGCCGGGGCGGGCGTCGCTGAAGCTGGGGACTTCATATCCGGTCCAGATCTGGTTTCGGGAAGCGCTATACGGGCCACCGTCCTTGGTTTCGCCCTGTCCAACTCGTCCAGTGGTTAAGGGTCCACCTCGGGAAGCGAGTCCTCGTCCAGCACATCCATGGAGTCGATGTCTGGATGAAGGGTCACCACCCGGCCTGGGCTGGCCGTGAACGCGAAACCACCGCTGCTCGAGGCTGGTTTGTTCATCTCTGGCTGGGTAACGGGATCGTCGGTGGATTCGTCAAGTTTGCTGCCCGGCAGATGGTCGCGAGGCTGGGGTTCCATGGGCGAGAATGACTCCAGCTCCGGGTCTGGTGGTCCCTCGGTGGCCGTGATGGGCGCTTCGGGTGGTTCCCCGGGAGACGAGCCCGGTTCCCGCCCGGGTTCCAGGCGCGCAATGCCCCGCTCCTCCAGGAAGTGGTCCACGTCGCCAAGGATTTCGTCGTATTCCTCCAGGCTGAAGCAGCCCTTGATTGCGTTGGGACCGACAGTGTTTTTGCTCTCGACGATGGGAACCCGCCCGGAAGCTCGGGCGTCGATTTCGATATTGGGCGCCATCAGCACATCGACGACGAGCTGGGCTGGTCCCACGGAAATCTTCTGCCCGGCGCGTACCGCTCTCGCACGGAATGGACCTGCAGAGATCTCCACCACCTTGCCCAGCACCCGGTCAGCCCTGAGGGGCCCCAGGATTTCCACCGTGCCCTTGGGTGCTTCGATGTTGTCTGCGCTGAGATCACCGCGAAGCTGGATGGAACCTTCCGTGGACATCACGCGCAGTAGGTGCCTGCCAAAGGAGTCGTGGATCCGGATGTCGCCGGCGTACTCCACTACGGCTCCGGCCTTCGTGACCTCGAAGCGTATTCCGGGGGGAATCACGAAGGGTTCGTTTATGCCCATGACCTTGTCACTCCGTTTGCGGAAACACATCTGTGGCGCCCCCATCCGGGCGCGGTCACCAACGCTATTTCTGTACAATAGTCCCGTCAACGGTCCAGCGCGACATCTACTGCAACTCCATGAGAGCCCTGGCCGCGGGTGCATAGCCCGGTTGTAGCTGTAATGCTCCGTTGAAGGCCGCCCTTGCCTCTGCCATATTCCCCAGGGCCTGGTAGGCGCGTCCCAGGTTGGTCAGAGCCGTATAGTGCATCGGGAGAAACCTGATGGCCTGTTGCAGCGCCACCAGGGCCTTGCGCGGCCTGTGAGCCTTCAAGGCCAGATCGCCGATATTGGCCCAGGCGTAGCCGTTGCATTGATCCAGGGTCAGGGCCGCAAGGTATTCCTTCATGGCGGCCTCGTCGTCGCCCTGGACCATTGCCTCGTCACCCAGGTCCAGGTGCTTTCTGGATTCGTGGCGCAGGGCTTCAGGCGTAGCACAGGATTCTGACTCGGGGGGATCGGGGAGGTCCAGGTCCATGGCACTGGTGCGGGGAAGGGGCGAAGCGCCGGAATCGCCGACGGTGCTGCCGTCCATGCCAATAGAGTCGTTGGTCCCCGGTATGGGAACGCCTACCGACAAGTCGATGCCGGTTGCGGCGGAACTCCTGCCCGAGGCCGCGCCGTTTCGGGAAACTACTGCCTTGGGGGCGGTGACGGAATAGGCCCCCAGGGAGGCCCTGCATCCACCACAGGCTGACGCCACGTCCATATCAGCCCTCGACAGGGAGGTGTCGGGGACAACCACCAGCGGGCGGTTCCTGACGGCAACGACAACTGATTCCGGGCCTGGTGGGGCTGGTCCGGGGGTGCTCAGCTCTTCGCGACTGAGCGCTCGCCCATCACCGCAATGCAGGAGCCTCGTGGTCCCCCCCTGTTCATGGAAAAGGCAGCTTGCGGCGGGAAGGGAACAGGCCTGGGAAAAACAGTGCAATACCATGGGCGACAGGCCCATGGTCAACAACTGACCTTCTTCGGGCTCTTCCACGGTTGCCGTCGTGGCACCTGGTTCGTAGATGGCGGTTCCATCACAGCGCAGCAACCAGAGTCCACGGATCCGCCAGGCACCGCTTTCGGGTACAGCCACCGAACCCTTGGCGAACATCCTGATGGTGGTCTGGCAGCCCACCAGCCCTCCGGCACGACAGCAGGAGACACATTCGTCTTCGCCAGCACTGGCGGGGGCTGACAGAAGAACTCCCATGATGGCCATGGGAAGGAAATGGTTCATATGTTCAACCTGGTGCGGTCGGGTGTACGGGATATTCTTCAGACAGGCTACATTCAGCGAGGTCAATAGTCCAGCGGACAGGCACAATCGGGATACTGTTCCGAATCTACTCAGATGTCCCGCTTGCCGGTGCATTCCAATCGCCATTCCCGGTATTTTTCCAACAAGGTCTCGGCATGTTGCCGGGAAGACTCGTACTCCACCGGGCGACGTCTCTCGCGTCCCCGGCGGATCTCGTGCCGGAGCGCGCCGAGAATGGACTCTGGATCTTCAGGGTCGAAAACCGGTTCTCCTGTCAGCAGCTCCACGAGCCCCCCGCGCCCGCTGGAGATGACCCTCAAGCCGGCCGCCCTTGCTTCTCTCACCACGAGCGGGCTGTTTTCGTGCCACAGGCTTGGCACTACGAGGACATCCGATTCCTGCAGGAGCCTGGAAACCTGCCCTGGAGGGAATGGAGGTTCCACCGTTGTACCAGCCAGGTTCATGGCACGGTCCTCCAGTCGTTGCCGGAAACAGGGATCCAGGTCGGATTCCACGGGATAGCCCACGATACGAAGGGTGGCCGCGCCGGCCGGCAGACGAGAGAATGCTTCCAGCAGGAGCTGAGGCCCCTTGCTGGCCACCAGGGCACCGATGAAGAGAAAACGCACCGGGCCCGGGGCCGGTGGGGGTGAGGGACGAATGGGTTGCAGCAATGGAAGGCCCATCACCTGGGCTGGCTTCTGGATGACACCCAGGTGGAGCATCCGGGATGCAAGGTGGGCGGATGGCGAGAGGAACCTGTGGACCCACGCCGGGACAAGCAATGCCTGGTTCCAGCGGTCGTTCGTAAAGCGGGCGGCCCGGGTGTGCCTGGCGGAAGGGTAGGGGGGGGAGTCCCGGAAGGAAGCAACGTTCCCGGCGCTGTGACTGACCGTCCCGTTGACGATGCTGCCCAGGACTTCACGGACCCGGGCCCGCCAAGATGCGGGTACACGACCGGTCAGCCTGCCAAGTGCGGCAGTCCATGGCGAGAGTGCCAACTGTCCGGACAGGCAGGCCGCGCACCTGTGGGGCGTTGGACCACGGCAGAGGCGACCTATATGATCCAGCATCTGCCCCCTGGCGCAGGGAAGCCAATAATCGTGGAGCGTCATCACCACGAGCGCGCCCGAGCGGGCTGCAATGCGGGGCAAGCCCATGGACAGGTTGGCCAGGTGATGAAAGTGTACCACCGAAGGTCGCCTGGAAAGCAGCCACTCCCTGAAGGCGGCCTCTACGTCCGGGCGTATGTAGGTATCCCTGAAGTTGCGGGTGTCGTGGCGGTGGATGGTAAAAAGGCGCAGGCCATCGGCACCCTGGGGCGAGCTGAGTTCACGGAGCTGTGTGGCGGAGCACGGTCCCCCCGGGAAACCTGTCCTGTGGGCGTGGGCGGAAGTCGATGTTCGCTCTCGGGAAAGAGGTGCGGCGATGGCAGAGAAAGCGTAGCTTTCCGTCAGAGCGCGCAGCTCATGGAAGAGGGAGCTGGCATATAGCTCGACACCACCGATGCTCCAGGGCGGCCAGGCGTGGGCCACCTGCATGACTCCGGACATGGCGGTCCCCCGTCCCGTATCTCAGGGCTGGTCCTGGTTCATGATGTCGCTGGCCTTGAGACCGCCTGCGATGGACTGGAGTTCGTCGTCGTAGGTGTCCGAAACATGCGCCACGTAGGAAAGGGATCTCTTGAAGAGCGAAGATGACAGGTTTTCCGCCGGGAGGGTCACCGAGAAGGAGAGGATATCGTCTTCGAAGAGAAGGAAGGAACCCAGCAGCACTTCCGAGTTGAGTCGGAGAAGGCGGGTGACCAGCTCCAGGTTCGGTCGAAAGTCCCTGAGAAGGGTCGAGGCGATGCGGACGTATAGATATTGGTGTTGTTGAAACAGGCTGATCATCACCACCGTGGAGCCGAAGCGGAAGAGAAACAGGTCTTGATGGGTGCGCTCGGTGGGGAGTTCCATCTCCGCCAGGTACCCGGTGATCTTGTCGGTGAGAATCTCCATCTGGTCCGCGCTCATTCCAACTCCGCCAGGTGGGTTCGGGGGCATTCACTGGCCCAGCAGTTCGTTGTATACTGCCAGCAGGCCGTCCACATGTTGTTCCAGACTTGGCGGTGGGCTGACCTCTGTACCAGGCCCCAGCATTGTCTTTAGCATACTGTGGGCCAGGTCGTCGATGTCGCCAACTCGATACAGGTAGCCGTCCCGTCCATGTTCCAGCAGCTCTGGAATCCCCCCTGTTGCCGGCGCTATCACCGGACAGCCGCATGCACGCGCTTCCAGCACGACCAGGGGAGCGTTTTCAGGCCAGGTGGAACCCATGACCAGGGCCCTTGCCCGGCGGAGAATTCCGGGAACCTCCCTTGGGAGCACGGGCCCCTCAAGCGGCCAGGCCAGGCTGGAGGAGTAGGCGGGATCGCCGGTGTTGGGGCCGTAGATCTCCAGCCCCGGTTGGTCATGGTTGGAGCCACGCCCCCGCTGGCCGGGGAAGGCCCTCTTGTAGGCTTCCACCACCAGGTGTGGTCCTTTGTGGGGCAGGATGGAACCCAGAAAGACGAACGGGCCTCTCGAAGGCTGGTCTCTCGGGAGACAGGGGCCCACGCCATGCGGCAGTACCTGCACCCCCGGGATGCCGTTCCTGCCGGCCACGTCCGCCAGAAAACGGCTGGGGGCGATGATCCTGTCCATGGCGGACCAGGCTTTCTTCAATGCTTCCTGGCGTGTGGCCAGCTCCTCGGATCCTGTCCTGGGCGCGGCACCCCTGGGAAGAAGGCGCCTTATGGTTGGGGGTAGGCTTCTCCACACGCGGTGGAGCCCCTGGGGGGAGACAACTGGCGAGAGCCAGATGGCCAGTTTCAACAAAGCTCTTTCGCCGGACCCCGGAAGATGGCACCAAGCGGAGTGGCAGGCCGCACATCGGTTGGGATGGGGGCCCGCACAGGGACTACCGTCACGTCCCAGCATCGTGCCTCCCGCCGGACACCACGGCCAGTGATCGTGGAGAGTGCCGACAGTGGGCACATTGAAGCGCAGTCCAGAGGAAAGATGTGCGAGATGCTGCACGTGGACCAGGTTGGGCTTGAATCTGCTCACGATGGATTGGCAGATTCTTTCGATGATGGGATCCCGCTCGGCATTTTTCAACGGCCTGAATGGAAAATTGTTGACGATCCTGGTGACGCCCGGCTGTTCCAGTACCTCGTATTGTCTATGCCCCGGAGCCCTGGTGGCCGTCAACACATGGCAACGCCAACCACGGCGTTTCAATTCCCTGTTCACTCGCCAGGCATAGACCTCGGTTCCAGCCACTTCACGGGGCGGATAGCCGTGTACGACCTGGAGCAACGATGGCAACTGCACCTCCCTGTTCCCCGCGGCACAGAGTTGAAGTCTGCGCCGGTCCCAGGACACCGGCCCGGAGACCGTCCCTGCGGAACATGGCGTTCTGGGCGATGAGAAGTATAAGGTAATTCGTAGAATACGTAGCGCCACCCGTTCCACAGGAAGGCAACATGGCTTCGCTTCAACGCGACCCACGGCAGAGCACCATCCTGGTCATCGACGACGAAGAAAGCATGCGCCACATGTTGAGCCTTATGCTATCGAATTCCGGCTACAACGTGGAAACCGCCGCCAGTGGCCAAGATGGTCTCGAGATCATCCGAGCAGATGAAGAGATCCGCATCGTGCTGTGCGATCTTCGTATGCCGCAGATGGATGGGCTTGGCTTCGTCCGACGAGCAAGACGACTCCGTACGGGCATCATAGTAATTGTCATGAGCGCCTACGGAACCACGGATACGGCCATCGAAGCCGTCAAACGAGGCGCCTACGATTTCGTCTCCAAGCCCTTCCGTTCCGACGAAATAGTCCTGACTCTTCGCAAGGTCGAGGAGAGGGAGCGGCTGGCACGTGAGAACGCCGTGCTGCGGGAAGAGGTCGCCCGGCAACGTCGTCTTTCATCTTCCATGGTGGGAGCCGCGGGAGGCCTGCGACTCGTGGCCGAGGCAGCCCGCAAGGTGGCGTCTGCTCCCTCCACCGTGTTGATCACCGGTGAGAGCGGCTCGGGCAAGGAAGTGCTGGCCAGGTCCATCCACGAACTCTCACCCAGGGCGAAAATGCCCTTTGTTGCCATCAACTGTGCCGCGATACCCGAAAACCTCCTGGAAAGTGAGCTGTTCGGCCATGAACGCGGAGCATTCACGGGAGCCGTGCGTACACGCCCAGGCTTGTTCGAGCAGGCGGACAAGGGCACGTTGCTGCTGGACGAGATTGGCGAGATGCCATTGCACCTTCAGGTCAAGCTCCTTCGCGTGATAGAAGGTGGCCACCTGCGAAGGTTGGGAGGCAACAAAGATATCCCCGTGGATGTCAGGCTTCTGGCAGCCACCGCCCAGGATCTGCCCGAACTCGTCCGTACCCAGAGGTTTCGACAGGATCTCTACTACCGGCTGAACGTGGTAGGGATTCACATGCCCCTCCTTCGTGAGCGACGCGAAGACATTCCCCTGCTGGTGGATCATTTCCTGACAATCCACGCCGCCCGCCTGGGGCGCAGCAAGCCTCGCATCAGCCCCGAGGCCATGAGGATACTGGAAGAACACCCATGGCCGGGCAACGTCCGCCAATTGGAAAACGCGTGCGAGCGAGCCCTGCTCCTGGGTGACGGCAGCTTGTTGAGCAGAGAAGACCTGCCGCCGGAACTACTGGAGGGAATGATCAACGACCAGGCCGAATCTCCGGGTTGGGATCTCTCCATCAAGCGCAGGGTGCCCGAGCTGGAGAAGCGCCTCATCGCCAGAGCCCTGGATCTTTGTGGAGGCAATCGCAGCAAGGCCGCCCCCCTGCTGGAGATCTCCTACAAGGCACTGTTGTACAAGATTCGCGAGTACGGGCTGGATTGAAACCATGAACAGCCTTGGTGGACCATTGTCGGGCAAGATTGCGATCTACCTCGCCGTGTCGCTGCTTTTTCTGGGGGGCTGTGGTCCTGAAGCACGGGTCCGAAAAGGGCGTGATGCCATTCAACAGCACGACCTCGTGAAGGCCGAGTCAGCCTATCGCCAGGCATTGAAGATGGACCCCGACCATACGGATGCGCTCTATGGGCTTGGTTGGACCTACTACCTGGCGGGCGAACCGAGTATGGCCAGACCATACTTCGAAAGGTGCATACAGCTTGCCCCCCATAGCCCGCTCGGGTACAAGGGGCTGGGTTCGTTGGCCATGGCGGAAGGTAACCTGCTGCTGGCCGAAGAGCGTTTCCAACAGGCACTGGACAGAGCCCCCGGAGATACGGCGCTGCTCAACAGCCTGGCCCTTTTGCGAATGAAGTCCGGCAGGTTGCGGGACGCCGAAGCCATATTCAAGGAACTAAGGCAGCGCGAACCAGACAATCCAACCATTGCCATCGGGCAGTGCGAACTGCTTCTCAAGATGAAGAAAGCCCCGGATGCCCTTGACATCGTCGATGGTGTGCTGGCTGGCGACAAACTGGAACCCGCGGAACACGCCATGCTCCTGCAGATGCGAGGCCGGCTGCTGGTGGCCTTGACAGCCAGACGGGTCGACAAGGAAAGGTGCAGTGAAACCGCACCGCCGGTGTTGGCATACCTGCAGCAGGCGCTGGACGATTTCCAGGAGGCGGAAAACCTCGGTGTTCCATTGCCGGATCTTCCTTCAGCCCGCAGGTTGGCACTCAGGCGGCGAAGCGTGGTCTCCGAGATGTGCCCGGAGGCTGGCAACGCAGGCGCAGCGGAGGTGACAGGGTTTTGAGGCCCGGTGGGTCTCCCTTCAAGACAACGGGACTGTCCGTCCCAGTGCCGGAGAGCCCCATGTATCCCATGTTTCATACCGGCAGTCGAGCTTCGAGTGCTGGGAAATGTTTTCTGAATTAGGTAAGTATTACCCAACGCAGCTCTGCAAGTGTTGGTGAATGGCCGCCGTCATACGCTCCATGACACGGAATACTGCCAACGGCGTGATTATTGCAAGAAAACACCACAGGGCATGGCAGGAGGCATTCCAGCAGAACAACGAGTTGTCGTCAATGAGCAGGTACATCACCAGAACTGGCAGCAGGTGCCCACCGTCCCTGGCTTTCCTTGGACCGGGACCAGGGGTTCGAAAGCTCCACCGACCGTCGCCCCGTGCTGCCTTCACCCTGATAGAAGTCCTGCTGGTGCTTTCCATCATAGGGGTCCTGGCTGCCATAGGATGGAGCACCCTCTACGACGACCTCCCTCGTTTTCGCTTGATCCGTGCCGGAAAGGGCATGCAGGCCGATCTCCAGAACCTGCGTATGGCCGCCATCCAATCAAACCACGAGACACGCTTCCTGCTGGAGTCTCCCGACCCCTACCCCGACGATCCTGTTTCCTACGGTGGTTCCTGGTGGCTCCAGGGAGGCAACTCCTCCATAAACAGCAGCGCCTGGGAAGACATGCCTTTCGACGACGATGGCGACGATGTGGACGATGATCGCTCCGAGGGGCACGCTGATCTGGGGCCAGGTGGCAACCGGCAGGCAAAAGGGGTGGGACTCCAACAATGGGGAGCCATTTCGGGTCCCGGTGCGGGAAACGCCGATGCCATCGTTTTTACACCGAGAGGCTGGGTTTCGAACCCGGCCCACGATTTTGATTCCGAGGGTTACATAACATTGAAACTCATCAACAAGGCAGCGATG
The DNA here is from genome assembly GCA_024276675.1 of Myxococcota bacterium. Taxonomy (GTDB): domain Bacteria; phylum Myxococcota_A; class UBA796; order UBA796; family JAFGLY01; genus JAJRWT01. Next base: position 45,229 of record JAJRWT010000008.1, read on the forward strand.
GGCAGGGGAATAGAAGACGAAATCCACGTTCGAGTTGCACGTTCCGGCTACGTCAGGCTTGAATCCACCCTGGATCCCGACAGCTCTTCGGGGACCGTCGGAACCGATGGGAGCAGCCACGATGATTCCTAGGGTTCGCCAGGAAAGAGTTCGGTGGCAGCGATACCGCAGCCTGGGAGGGCCGACGGGCATGCACCGGTCACATGCCCGGCGCAGGCAGGCTTTCACACTTATCGAAGTTCTGCTGGCCACGGCCTTGCTGGGTTTTTCGCTGATAGTGATGTTCGGTTTCCACGCCCAGGCGGCTCGTTCAAATCTCCACGCAAGGAAGATCACAGACTGCACCTACCTGGCCCAGGCCAAGATGGAAGAGCTGATGGCACTTCCCTGGACAGAGATGAACCGTCCCGACGAGTTGGAAGACTCGGTGGGAGAAGACCCCACGACGGGTGCCGACCCCTGGGCATGGCTGGAGCAACCCGACGACGGCGGCCAGCCCTCCGGCGTCAACGCGGCAGGCAACACCGACACCACCTACGGCCAGGCCAACTACTACATCACCTGGGACATCGAAGACATGGACTCCGACGAGTCCTGGACCAGGATACGAGTGCGCTGTGTCTACGAGGATCATCGTTTCAATACGTGGCGGGGCACCACGATCTCCAGCTACAAGTACAGAGACGACCTATGAACACCCCACTTTGCCAACGTAGATCTCCAGAGCACGGTGGGACCCGGGACTGCTTGGCTGTGGTCAGGCCGCCCCGGTTTCCACCTGGCAACGTCGATGGGGCTCCTGCCATGGAGCCGCTAAACCATCACGGCCGGTTTCCGGCCTGGCGTCCTGGCAGGCGCTCGGGCTTCACCATGATCGAGCTGGCCATTGCGATCACGTTGGCCGGCATGGTAACCGCCGGGCTCTACCAGCTCTTCTCGGTGCAGTCACGCCAATTGCTGTTCCTGGACCTACAGACCGAAATGCACCAGAACCTGCGTTTCGCAACGGATGTCCTGACCCGGACCATCCGCGAGGCTGGAATGGGGGTGGGATCCGGAACCACCGGCTACCTGGGCGCCTCTGGAGATACCAACCAGGTGCTGCCCGTCGTCACCTCCTACAACGACTGGACGGGAGGTGATGGCACCGATGCCTTTACCCTGGTTCACATGGACCCCTCTCTGACCATGAACACCGCCGCCCCACTGGGGGCACCCCCGGGCTGCGATACGGAAGAACTCTCCTTCAACCTCAACGTTCCCGACTACGCCACCGTCATCCAGAGCTTTGAATCCGGCGAGTTTCTGCTCTGCTACGACTTTACCAACTTCACGGACGAAGAATCCTACCTCTGGGTGATATCATCGGTGGATACCACCAACGGTACCATCGCCGTAGCCGACAACTGTAGCTACACCGACTACCTCAACATCTGCGCCTGCGGTACCGAGAACCTTACTCCCGTGATGACCTGCTCCAAGGCAGAAGTAATCACTTTCTACATCGACAACGACGCCGATGGGACCGGTCCCGGTTCCGAAGAGCACCCGGTGCTGATGATGGACCTGGACCTGGACTGGCCCGAATCAGACGACGTTCCCCTGGTGGACGACATCGAAGACGTGCAAGTGGCCTACTGTCTACGCGACAACGACTGCTCCGATCCCACAGCCTGGGTCAACTCAATCACATCCACCCAGACGGTCTGGATGATGCGCGTGTCCATCATTGCTCGAAGCACTCGCGAAGACCCCAGGGGGAAATACGAGGGCCTTCGGCCCGCACTGGAATCACACTCCGAGGCATCTGCCTCGGACCACTATTACCGGCAGGTCCTCACCACCGAGGTCACCCTTCGAAACCAGCGCTTCTACTCCAACATGTATTCTCCATGATCAGCAACCACCAATACTCTCCTGAAGCCTGCCACAAGGGGGCTCCCAGAATGCTCGGAGCAGGATTCGAATCCCGCCGGGGCTACGTGATGCTGGTGGCCTTGATTCTACTGGCAATTCTGGCCGTCGTGGGCGCAACCACGCTTTCGGTTTCGGGCATCGATCAGCGTATCGCGCTCCACAACCGTAAACACATGATGGTCATGAACTCGGCCGACGCCGGCACGCAGCACGCACGCGAACAACTGGCCTACCAGGACCCCGCGGACGAAGGCTGGGGTTTCGTCAACGACACCGGTGACGCCACAGACACAGGTTACTTCGTGGCCGCCCGTGACGCCGAGTCCTACTTCGAAGGGATCTCCTACGCCCATAATCTCGGCATCTACAGGGTTTCCGCGCTGTACGAGCGCTGCGCGAACCCTCCACCGGGCTACTCCACCGAGCTGGGCAGCCAGCAGTTTCGATCCGACTACTGGCGAATGCTGTCCACCGCCGAGATGGAAGACGCCTCCTACTCCGATATCAATGAAACCACCGCGACCGTGGCAGCCACCCTTCGAAAGGTGGTCCACGGCAGTTGCAAGATCCGATAGAACACCGAAAGGGAGCCACCATGGAGCTCCGCCTCTACCGTCTGACTCTCCTTCCATTGGCAGTGGTCCTGAAACCAACCGTTCTGCTGGCATTCTGCCTGCTGGTTCCTCGTGAACTGCTCGCCGATTCATCGGTGGGCGGAGAAGAATACCTGGCAGTGGCGGAAGCCGTTGAACCAAACATCCTCTTCCTCATCGACATGTCCGAAAACATGCTGGACCCCTGTCCCACATCTTCGGATTCCTCCGATACGGGTGAAGACACCGGGACAGGAGATACCGCTTCCGGCAGCGCCTCCACCACGCCTTGCATCGATGAGGTCGCCGATGCCATCGACCAGATCACCCAACATTTCGATTGGGCCCGTTTCGGCGTGGCGGGAACAGCCAGTAGCGAAGACTACGACGGCTACACGGCGATCGCACCACTTGGCTGCAGCAACGCCCAGGTCAGCGCCATAGTTGCCGACCTCACCGCAAACTCCATCGACACCAGGAACCTGGCCGAGTCGCTGGCCGACCTGGCGGACAACTACTTCACCATCACCTCGTCCGGAGATGGCTATGACGACGACGGGGACGGCTGTGAAGCCGACTGGACCGACGCCCCCATCCAATACTGGTGCCAGGAAACCCACATAATCGTCATCACAGTGGACCGTCCGGAAGACGACGAAGATGTCATCAGCGGCTATGCACCCACCCTCACCCTGGACTGCATGTGCGACCAGGAGGAGCTGACCGTTACGCGAGACGACGAGGAGTGCCTCTACGACAACGTCGTATATTCCCTGTACAACTCTGATTTCAACGCCTCCCTGAGCGACACCCAGAACATCGTCGTACACACCGTTGCCATAGGTCTCGACACCGACACCGTGGCAGAGTTCCTCTTTGGCAACGCCGCGGACCAGACCGATGGCGAAGGCATCTATTCCATCGCAGACAGCGGAGACGAACTGCTGACCTCGCTCATGGTGATACTCTCGGACATCAGGTCCGGCTTCTATTCACGTTCTGCTCCCGTTCTGTCCGCAGCAGGTGACTATCTCATCTATTCCTTCTACGAAATAGGATGGGACGAGATCTACGGAGGAAGTCCTCTGGCCAAGGGATACGTAAGGGCCTACCAGATAGACGACGATCCCACCAGCGACCAGTACGGGCAGATCGACTACCTCTCGGGTGGTGACTATGACCTCTGGGGGGGGGCGATATGGGACGCGGGCTGGCTGCTCAGCAGTCGTATCGTCACTCCTTCGGAAATGAACCCCGATGATCGTGATGGTTCAGGGAGGCGCGACATCTACACCTTCGTGGACGAAATGATGGCAACGTCCATGTCGTCCGAGGGAACGGCATCGCGCAGGATGAGCTACGACTATTCCTTTTCCACCGCCCTCGTGGGTCACTCGGATGTCCTGGACCTGTTCATGGACACAACCCTGGATGGTACCTGTGCCAAGGAATACGACACCTACGACCTCAACGACGACTGCCTGGTGGACAGCACCGACTACCAGAAGTTCATCGACTTCGTGCGTGGCTACAACCTGTCCTATTTCAAGTACCTGGACCAGATGCGTGGCTACTGGAAACTGGGAGACTCGCCCCATTCCGTCCCCGTGGTGGTGTCGGCCAGGAACAACTCCTACACCGTCGATCCCACCTACCGCAAGTTTCTCGACAACCTGGAAAAGGACGAAGTCCCAAGCATGGTGTTCATCGCTGCAAACGACGGCATGCTACACGCCTTCTTCCTGGAGGATCTACTTACATCCTCCCACAGCGACGAGGGCGAGGAATCCTGGGCATGGATCCCGTCATACCTGCTCTACCGGGAGCACGACGCAGAGTGGGCTGGCCATCTCTACGACCAGATCCTTTACGGAAGAACATTCCTGTTCGACGGCTCGCCGGTGGTGGAGGACGTCTGGCTGGACGACGACGGCGATGGCAGCAAGGCCGAGGACGGTTCCGAATGGCACCGCGTAATTGTGGTCCAGCAGGGGAACGGAGGCCCGGTGACCCTGGCGCTGGACATCAGCGACCCCCAGGCTCCCGAGTACCTGTGGGAACAGGTGGACGAGAGGGACAGCACGGCCATCGGCTACACCGTGAGTCGCCCCGTCATCGCCAACGTATACGATACCAGCGACAGCACGGATCCCAGGGACAGGTGGGTCGCCATCTGGGCATCGGGTCGTGCCGTGCCCTATTCCACCAGCACCAGCTACTACACCGCCACAGAAGCCAACCTCTACATGTGGGCCCTGACCGATGACTACTGGACCAGTCCCTCCAGCTCTCGTTTCGTTGGGTTCAGCAGCGACGGTACCGAGACCTGGACCGAGGGCTCGGGGGCCCTGATGAACCAAGGTGGCTCCAACGGCCATCCAGAAGCTGGCATCTTCGGTAGTTCCCTGGATTCCGACAGTGACTCACGCTACGAGTATGCCTACATCTCGGCTCCACTCACGGTCATCGACGTTGACTCCGACGGTGATGCCGACACCATATATTTCCCCGTATCCGCAACCTATGATTCCGCCCCCACGGATCCGGCGGACATAGCGGATCCCGGCCAGACCTGGATCTGGAAGGCCCTCATCGACTCCACGGATCCCGATGACATCCAGTGGTGCGACGACCCATTCTACGATCCGGACGACTACATCGGTACGAGACCGGCAGTGTACTACGCCATCACCGCTTCGTGGTTCAGCGATGGAACCTTGGGGCTCTACTGGGGCAGCGGCACACCATACGAACGAAGCACGGGAGATCTGGGTTATTTCTTCGCCGTGCAGGACATGGACCCCACATCCTGCACCACCGCCGTTCCCCTGACCTGCAACTCGCTGGAAGGATACTACGCGCTGGACGACGGCGAGGGTCTCACAGCCGATCCTATCGTCTACGGAGGAGTGGTCTACTTCACCACCTATGTGCCCGATGCCGATCAATGTGAACTGGGCGATGGGCGCCTGTATGGACTGGACTACGAGGACTGCTCCGCGGGGATGGACACCAACGGAGACGGCGTAGTGGACACCGACGACAGTGCCTATCAGAGCCTTGGCGAAGGATATCCCTCCCAGGCGACCGTGAGCGAACAGGGGGTCGTCTTCGTGGGAATGAGCAACCCCACTGTAGACGGCAGTGCTGCCGCGGTGAACGCCATCGACACTGCAACCGACCCATTCATGGGCACCGCGACGATTTCATGGATGGAGATCTATTGACGGAACGGACCGTTACTGCCCCATGGCAAGCCGCCTGAAACCGGGACGGCTCCCGGAATCGGGCCGGAAACGAGCCGGGGTTCCAGCGGCCGCTGCGAGATGGGTCAAGGTTCTCCCTCGTCAGCATGGTGGGCGGACTCCGGAGCTTTGCTTTCGGCACGACGCAGCTCTTCGATTTGCTGTAGGTTCAGGCGGGCCGGAGTGTTGCCCGGATCTTTTGCAAGTACCTGCATGAACTCCTTCTCGGCAGCGTCCAGCTCTCCACGAGTGGCCAGAATCTGACCGAGTCCGCCCCGGGCCAGGTAGAAGTCTGGATCACGCAGGACGGCTTCGCGGAAGTCATGCTCCGCACGTTCGTCCTGCCCCAGCTCGTAGTAGGCTCTGCCCCGCAGGAAATAGTGGTAGGCGGATGGTGACAGTCGCACTGTCCGCTCGGCCTCAACCAGCGCGGCATCGAATCTCTTCCAGGCGAGGTGGACCTCCGCCAGCGCCCCCCAGGGGGCCGCCTCGGTGCTGTCAGCCAGGGACGCGGCCTTGCGCAGGGCCTTTTCAGCCTGCTGGAGTTTTTGTGCCTTCAGCAGGAGCACTCCCAGGTTCTGGTGGCAGGTCCACTCGTTGGGATGCTCCTGGACTGCCTTCCGGAGGATTTGTTCAGCGCTGATCATGTCACCCCGGGCAGAACGAATACGTGCCAGGCCGTTGAGGGCCTGCAACGAACCCGGCGCTCGCTCCAGTACCCAGCGGTATTGTTCCTCGGCTCGTGAAACATTGCCCCGCGCTTCCTGTACCTCTGCCAATAAAAGGGCGACCTCGGTACTTTCCGGGTTGAGCAATCGTGCCAGGGTCAACTGGTTGTCGGCTTCCGACCAGGCAGCGGAGAGGCTTCCCTCCTTTCTGGCTATTTCCATGGCCTTCCTGGCCTCTGCCAGGTGGGGCTGGATCAGCGAGTCCAGGCGCCTGCCACCGATGGCGCTCCTGCGAAGGTCTGCAGCTTGCTGGAAGAGTGCTTCCATGTCGCCCTTGCCAGAGTTGCGCAGCATGTCCATGAAGGTCCGGTTGGCATTCTGGCGGGCTTTCAGTAGCTGGATTATCGCGGGATCGTTCCCCGGGTCGAAGATCTCCTCTGGCTCGGAAAGGCTGGTCAGCAGCTCCGGGAGGACGAGCGCGGGGGATTTACCCAGAACATCTGGCAGCCAGAGACCCGAGCTGCCGGGAGGCCTGTAGATGCTGCCAAGTGTCGAGGAGTCGGCAGCAATGAGATTCCACATGCCCGAAGGGGAGAGGACGGCGCGGTCAGCCACATCGATGACCGACCCCAACAGCGTGCCGAGACCCGTTGTTTCGTTCATGCGTTCACGAAGGCCTGGGATTGAAATGGCTGAAGTCTCGTTGCTGCCCACCACTATGAGTTGGTCGGCTCCCACCGGTGGGAGCCAGCATGTGGCCCCGGGGAAGATATCGGCAAACAAGCGCAGTATTCGTCTCAGGCTTTCAACACTCCACCATTCCAGCGAAACAACCGCCACGTAGACTCCACCGGGAGCAAGGTTGCCTGACACGGTGCGAAAGAGGTACCTGCCCGGCAGGAGACTCACAGCGTCCATCCAGGAACGGTTGACAAGGTGGAGGATGAGGTCCTGCCGCCCGGACTCCAGGGCGAGCCGGGCCGGACTCACGGGCCAGAGGTGGACGGCGGGCGCCAGCAGGAGCGGCTCGAGGCTATTCTGCTCTCTGACCATGGCGCGGATGGCCTCCGGTTGTGGAACCGCTACATCCAGCGTGCGCGGATCGTGGGCGAGCAAAGACTCGATGCCGAGGGAGGTGTCGTCTCCCAGAAGAAGATAACGACCATCATCGTGGGCCAGCATGGCTCCCAGGTGTGCTGCAAATGCGACCGAGCGGGCGAAGCGTCCCTGGCGCCCGACAGGAGTACCATCGGAGTCCAGGACCAGGTCGTCGTCGAGGGCGCGCAGAGAAAAAGCACCCCTGGAGTCGATTCCGGATGCAATGTACGTGGACTGCTCCAGGAGTTCCCTGGTATGGGAGAGCCTTTGCGCACCCCGAAGGGACGTGTAGAGACCGGGCAGAAAGGCCCGGGAAGGTGATTGCGGAAAAACGTACCAGACCAACAGAGGCAGGAGAACGATGCCCGCGCCTGCCAGCCGCCGGCCCGTTCTTTTCCCGAAAACCAGGTAGAGAACTCCGAAGAGCCCTACCAGGGGCAGAACCAGCCACGTGCCGGTTCCAACTGATGCCACGGCAGCCGCAAAGCCAACACCAGCGACCAGTACAAGCAACGCCATGCCTCGGGGGCTCGTGGAGCCACTGACGCCCCGGGGCGCTGATAGACCGGCGAAAAAGGCGGGTAGAGAGCTTGACAGGGCCAGGAGGCCCGTGAGGGCCGGCCGGGGGTCGGTCTGGGTGGAGAGCATGGAGAGAAGGGGGGCGCCCAAGGCCGGGAGCATGTTGACGATGGCGTATGCCACGAGCAAAGACAGGGCGATTGGGAAAGGAGCCCACCAACCAGGGGAAGAGCGAGGATATCGCTGAAAAGGCAGCCTCGATCCGGTCACCAGGCGCCCAGCATCATGGGCGAACAGCGCGGCGGAGGTGGCCGCCAGAAAGCCCAGGGGCGTCGGATCCAGCCACGACCTTGCATGGCACCACACCCATCCGACCCCCAAGGCCGCCGCGTATGCCGATGCCACCTTGAAACCCGACAACCGGCGATGAGTCGTGGGGTCTTGCTGGAATACGGAGGCCGCCGTGGCAGCCGCCTTTGCCAGACGAGAGATGCCAAGCGCAGGGAGCAACGAGAGGAGGGTTGCCAGTGGCACCAAGACGAAGGGCGAAAAAAGCGGTGCCGACAGCAGGCCAATCACGATGGCGGGCATGCTCGGACGGCTGCGGCTGCACCACAGGAAAGACGCTGCCGAGAGAAACGTGATGGTCGCCATTGCAAACAGGAGCCCCAGCCCGAAGAACTGCGGCTGGTCCGGGAGAAGGCCCGCATTTTGTGACGCTCTATGAACGAGTTGGATGGCTGGAGCGGGCCACGAGAGCAGCGTGGCAGATACCAGCGCCGTGACGACGAGGGGCGCAGTCCGTCGAGACACTGTTCTTCCGGCAATCTCCGTCGCCAACACCCAGGAAAGTGAGCACGTCAGGAAAATGGCGGTGAAGACAGCGGGCGATGCGCCGACGGCGCCAGCTCCGATGCAGAGTTGGCGGCCCAGCAGAGCGCCAATGGCCCAGGACGCGGAGGGCACGAGTACTCGATGGCTCCTGGCAATCATCTGTGGTCAATCATCTCGTTTGCGCAACTCGTGCTGACTGGCCAGTACCCATCCTGAAAAGGCTCGGTCCGCCTTTTCAGGACGAGTACTTGCGAAGGTGCTCGAAATTTCCAAAAAAGCAAGATGTATGAACATGGGCCGTTGGAATGACATTTCTTCGATGCGGATTAATTGTTATGAAGTCCCGGCCTGCCCGAAAAAAGCAGGCAACATGGATTTCCCCCGGGATGGTGGCGGAACGTTTCCCTCGCGGAAAGTGGATTCGGACCTGTTGAATTCAAGCACATCGTGGGTTGGGCGATGCGCTTTCGGCGGGAATTGAACCGACAGGCGCGGTCTTTTCACGCCAAATAGCGCAGGGCTGGACGGGAACGTCGTTTGACTTTCAAGCCTGAAAGTAGCTAGATAGCTCATCGTGCCTACTGTGATCCTCGCCATTTTTTTCTGCTTGCCGAAACTATTTATCGTCAGCCCTTAACAAAAACCCCGAAGCCTTCTTTACCTGTCAAACCCGAAAGTGGTAAAATGATAATTATCGCTTGTTTGATGAGCCCGCCATCCACCAGCAGCAGCGGGAGTTGACAGGAAAAAGGAACGAGAAGTCGAAGGACATGGACTGGTTTTCCCGATCGAAGAACGCAGTTGGGCTCGACATCGGCTCGAGTCACGTCAAGGTGCTGGAGCTGTTCCAGACCAAGGCCAAGAACTATCGTCTCGGCAACTTTGGAATGGTACGCCTTCCTCCCGAGGCCATCGTCGACGGGGCCGTGATGAACGCAAGTGTCATCGTCGACGCCATCAGGGAACTCATCCAGCGCCATCGAATCAAGACCAGGGACGTGATCGCCTCGGTTGCGGGGCACTCCGTGATCATCAAGCGAATCAATCTCCCGGTGATGACGCCCGACGAACTGGAAGAGTCCATACAGTGGGAAGCGGAGCAGTACATTCCTTTCGATGTGAACGATGTCAACATCGACGTCCAGATCCTGGACGAGGCCGGAGACGAAGCTGGGCAGATGGAGGTTCTCCTGGTGGCGGCCCGCAAGGAGTTGGTCAACGAATACGTCTCCCTCATCCACGAAGCCGGCCTGACTCCCGCCATCATCGACGTGGACGCCTTCGCAATCGAGAACGCTTTCGAACTCAACTACGATGTACCGGACGACACCATCGCCCTTGTAAACATCGGTTCCGGAAGCGTGAACATCAACGTGATAAGGCGTGGCGTCACCGCTTTCACGCGCGACCTTGGGATGGGAGGCCGGCAGGTCACCGAGGAAATCCAACGAGCCTTGAACATCTCCTTCGAAGAAGCCGAAAACATGAAAGTGGGTGGAGACGAGCGAGATGCCGACGCCGTCGTCCCGGAAGAGATCGAAGGCGTCATCAGGACCGTCAGCGAGTCCATCGCCACGGAGGTCCATCGATCCCTGGATTTCTACCTCTCCACAGCAGCGGGTGATCGGCTGTCGAGGATCTACCTTTCGGGCGGAGGCGCTCACACCCCGGGCCTCGGCCAGGCCATCTCCAGGCTGGCCAACGCCCCAATCGAGGTAATGGATCCATTTCGCAACATCGAGATAGATGAACGCAGTTTCAATCCGCGATTTCTGCAGGACGTCGCCTCCCAGGCATGTGTGGCGGTTGGCCTTGCACTGCGCGTCCCGGGTGACAAATGATCCGCATCAACCTGCTGCCCGTCAGGATCAGCCGCCGTCAGGAAGCTGTCAAGAGGGAGTTGATTCTTGGAGGCATCGGACTCGCATTTCTGTTTGCGATCTGCCTCGTGCTCTACTTGCTGGTGGCCGCGAGCAACAACGAGGTACGTGCACAGAACGTACAGCTTGAAAAGGATCTGGAAAACCTGAAGGCAATCGTGGCCAGGGTCGACGAGATCGAAAAGTTCAACCAAGAGCTGCGTCGAAAGCTGTCGGTGATCGAAAAGCTTCAGGAAAACAAGGTCGGTCCTGTCCACCTGCTCGACGAACTCTCCTCATCCACCCCCGAAAAACTATACCTGCGAAGCCTCCAGGAGCGGCAGAAGAAGATCACGCTCGTGGGCTCCGCCGCCTCCAACGAAGTGATATCCCAATTTTTGATAAACCTCGAGAAGTCTGTGTGGTTCGACGAGGTCTACCTCATGAGCATCGACCAGGAGGAGGTCGGTGGTTTCAATCTGAAATCCTTCCAGATAACTGCACGCATGGTGGTTCCCAGTAACAACACGGCAGGGAGAAACCAGGAAGCCGCATCTGGAGACCCCAAGAAGGGCCGGAAGGCCAGTGAAGGATAGGCCCACCGCTTTGTGGACGGAGTAACCTTTGGACTACCAAGAGATCCTGGACAAGATCGGTACCCTGCCACGAGCGCAGCGTCTGGCGGCCATTGCCGTGATCTACGTGATCTTTGCGCTGCTCTTCTATTTCGTGCTCTATTCGCCAAAGCAGGGAGAGCAGGGCTCGCTCAGGGCGCAGCAGGCGGAGCTTCAGAGCAAGAAGACCGAAGTCGAGCGGAGAGCGCAAGACAAGGAAGCATTCGAGAAGGAACTCGAGAACCTCACCGCCCAACTGAAGCTGGCCCTGCGGCAGCTTCCCGACAACCGCGAGATCCCCGATCTCCTCTCGAGGATCAGCACCATTGCCCGCAGGATAGGCCTCGAAATACGCAGTTTTCTTCCAAAGTCTGAAGTGCTGCACGAGTTTCATGCCGAAGTTCCAGTGCAATTGGAAGTAGGTGGCAGCTACCACGAAGTCGCCATGTTCTTTGATCGGCTCTCAAAGTTGGGTCGAATAGTGTACGTGCAGGACATCGAGATCAAGAATCCTGTGGAAACCGGGGGCAAGGTGGAGTTGACCGTCACTGGTACCCTCACTACCTTCAGGTTTCTTTCCGAGGAAGAACGTGTGAAGCAGGCCGAGGCCAAGAAGGCCACCGGACGCCGTGCAGGACGTAAGAAAAAGTGAAGAAAGGGCTATTGCGAATGCGCTTCTTCCCGTTGGTAGTTCCGGCGCTCTTGATGCTCACAACGAGTTGTGGGGATGAATCGCCCCCCGCAGGTACCACGACCGTGGCATCCACCCCGCCCAGGTCGAAGGCCAAGGATGTGGATGCAGGCGCCGACGACGAGGCATCCGCCGAGTCCGAATACGTCTACAACCCGATTGGAAAACGTGATCCCTTCCGAACCTTCATTGCCATGGCAGAAGAAGAAGAGATTCGCTCTCCCACGCCATTGCAGCGCTACGAGATCGACCAGTACCAGCTCACGGGCATTGTGTGGGGCATCGAAAGACCAAGAGCGCTCATGGAAGATCCCGAAGGGGTTGGACACGTGGTTGAACAGGGCACCTATATCGGAAGGAACTGGGGTAAGATCACACAGATCACGAGTGAAAAGATAGTGGTGACAGAAGAGTACCTCACTCCCGATGGTTCGCTCGTCGTAAATCTTATCGAGATAAAGCTCAACACGCCGGGGGAAGAATAAACCATGACCCGCACTTCCAGGTCCCTTGGAGCACAATCGAGGCCAGACCCACGGACACGGCATCGTCGTGCCGGCTGTAGTCCATCAATCCGGGCTCTGGTTCTCTTTCACCTTGCAGCCACCTGCCTGCTCCTGCTGGGACTGTTCCCCCCCATCGGCTCCGCCGAGGCCGCCGACATGGATCTACCCGTGGTCCAATCCGTGGACGTGGTGGACGGTGAGCCTTGCGCGGTCTCCATCCGCCTGACCAGAGCCATCACCGGAGCGGCCATAGGGAGCTTCTTCCTTTCGGACCCCGAGCGCCTGGTGGTGGACCTCTCAGATGCAGGAATGGGAGAAGAGCCCCTGGACCTCATCGACTCCGGCTGCTTTGTCTCAAAAATCGATGCGGAAGAAATCGAAGAACCCGCCGGGACACTCCTGCGGATCACGCTCTACCTTCAGCGGGCGGTGGAGCACGATCTCGAAGTAGAAGGCGACACCATCAGGATCGTACTGGCTGCCGCCACACCGAAGCAGGATCTGTTGAGTTCCTCTTCCCCTGCCGAGAGCGCCCAGGGCTCTCCGGGGCAGCTCCTGCAAGAACAACAAGTCTCCGCTGGAAGGCCGCTCTCGGGTCCAGAGCTTTCGGTGGATGCGCCATCCACCGTATCGAGCCTGGACTTCAAGAGCCTGGAAGACGTCAGCAGGGTCATTATCGGTACCAACAAGAGCATCGACTTCACGTCAGCCCACCCCGAAACCAACCTCATCGTCGTTGACCTGGTGGGCGCCCTCCTTGCCAACAGCCTGGACCGGCCGCTCGACATATCTCAATTCATCAGCCCTGTACGCATGGTACGGGCCTACAGGACCCGCTCCGGCACACGCGTCGCAATCAACCTCCGCCGCAGCACCGACTACGAAATCGTTCGTGTGTCCGACAACCTCATCTACGTGGACGTGGCGGTCCCCGAAGACATGAAGGATGATCGGCTCCTGGCACGTCAGTCCTTCAGCCTGGCGGCTCCATCGGGGCCAGAGAGCAGCCAACAGGAGGGATTGCGCAGTGCCTACCAGCAGGAGCTGCTCATCGGGTCCACGGGGCGTACCGTGGACCCGCAAGCCGTGTTCGGTTCCGGTGTCGGGAGCATGGATCCCTCTTCGATGGTTGGGATGGCCGCCGGTTTCATGTACGACAACTCCACTGCCACGGGCCTCCCCTACACGGGCCAGAAGATCAACGTAGACCTGGTGAACGCTGATATACACTCCGTATTCCGGCTCATTTCCCACGTCTCCAAGCTCAACCTTGTGGCTGGCGATGACGTCTCCGGGCGCATCACCGTGAGCCTGGAGAATGTTCCCTGGGACCAGGCATTCGCTGCCATACTCCAGGCGAAGGGCCTGGGATCCCAGCGTTTTGGCAACATCGTCCGGATCGCCCCCATCGAAACCATCAAAGCCGAACAGCAAACCGCTCTGGAAGCCAAGAGGGCCGCCGACGAACTGGAAGAGTTGCAGCTACTGGTGGTGCCTCTTGACTTCGCCCAGGCGGATGACCTCTCGGAACAGGTGGAGGCGGTTCTTTCCGGCCGCGGCACCATCGAGGTGGACTCACGCAGCAACCAGCTCGTCATCCAGGACACCGAGGCAAACCTGGCCCAGGTCCGTGAACTGATACGGCAGTTGGACACATCCACTCCGCAGATTCTCATCGAAGCGCGCATCGTGGAAGCGACGAGCAATTTCTCCAGGGGGCTGGGGATCCAGTGGGGTGGCGTGCTGGATGCCAGCGCCACCACCGGTTCTGCAACTGGCTCCTACTTCCCCAACAGCATCAGCGCCGTGGGAGGAATCGACCGAGAAGGGCTGGGTGGCTCCGTATACTGGCAGGACTATGAAGAGTCCGGCACCGAAAGCCTGATTGCAGACCTGGGCTCACCAGTGGGAGAGACATCCGCGCTATCCCTCAACCTGGGCAGCATAACGGGCATACTGGACCTGGACGCCAGACTCAGCGCCATGGAATCCGAAGGATGGGGCAAGATCGTATCCAGCCCCCATGTCACCACCATGGACAACCAGGAAGCCTCCATAAAACAAGGCGCCCGGATTCCATTCCTCTCCACCAGCGCCGGGGGTACCCAGGTCAAGTTCGTCACCGCGGCGCTCACCTTGACGGTTACTCCGCATATCACGACCGACAACACAATTTTCCTTGAACTGGACGTGACCAACGACCGCCCGGACTTTTCACAGTCTGTTCAGGGTCAGCCAGCCATCCAGATCAAGCAAGCCACTACCGCTTTGCTGGTGGAAGACGGAGACACAACCGTAATCGGTGGTGTATATGCCACCGAAAACTCCTTCAACCAGGACAAGGTGCCGTTCCTGTCGAAGATCCCCCTCCTGGGCTACCTGTTCCGAAATTCCGGTGAAGTGGTATCCAGGAACGAGATGCTCGTCTTCATCACTCCGCGAGTCCTCTCCACCAATGCGAATTCTGGATAATGGGCTCCCTGCGCCCGCGGTCGGGACCAAGGAGGGCTGGGGATGACTAGTCGGGTGCTCCAGGTGGGACTTGGGGACCGCAGCTATCCCATTGTGGTGGACGAGGGCGGACTGGACGGTCTGGGCGCTGCCATGGCCGAGGTCTTCCCCGCGGGCCCGTGTATTCTCGTCACGAACCCCGTGGTGGGGGCGCTCTACGCACATGCCGCCATGGATTCGCTACAACGCCAGGGCTTTTCGCCAGTATTGATACAGATCCCAGACGGCGAAAGGTACAAGACTCTCCGTGTCTATGGCAGGCTTCTGGACGACCTGTTGACCGTGGGTCTGGACCGCGACACACCCGTACTGGCACTGGGGGGGGGCGTAACCGGCGACCTGGTGGGTTTTGCTGCTGCCACGGTACTGCGAGGTGTGCCCCTTGTGCAGGTTCCCACTACCTTGCTGGCAATGGTGGACAGCTCCGTGGGCGGCAAGTCCGGCGTCAACACCAAGCACGGGAAAAACCTGGTGGGAGCATTCTACCAGCCCCGCCTGGTTTTCGCCGGAACACAGGTGCTGGCCACGCTGGACAACGCCGAATGGCGCTGTGGGCTGGGAGAAGCTCTCAAGCACGGCATGATACGTGACCGGGCACTTTTCGACTGGATGCTGGAAAACGCCCGTGCCATCGTTCATCGTGATCCCCACACAACGGCCTCGCTGGTGCTTCGCAACTGTCGCATCAAGGCAGATGTCGTGGCCAGAGATGAGCGCGAGGGAGGACTACGGGCAGTTCTCAACTTCGGGCACACGGTGGCCCACGCACTGGAGACCACGTTGGGGCACGGAGTGCTACGCCACGGCGAAGCCGTAGCCATCGGAATGCAGGCAGAAGCACGATTCTGCCTGAACAGGGGCCTGACGAAGTCCCAGGGCGTCGTCCATGCCCTGGAGAAGGCGATGGACGCCCTGGGACTTCCGCTGGCAGTGCCATGGGTTGATGGCCCGTCCGGCAAAACCACACGGGAACTTATGCTGGCTGCTGCCGGGATGGACAAGAAGGTCCGCCATGGTAGAATATCATTGGTGGTGCCCCGGGAAGTCGGCAAGGTCCGTCTTCAAGAGTTCTCGCTGGATATCCTGCCCCAACTACTTTCAAACGTCGCCCCCCCCCAGGAGGAGACATGAGCAAGGCAAACTTCACATTCAAGAATCCACTGCTTTTTTCGGCGCTCTTCGGAGCAGGTGCTTGTGCCGGCGGGCCCTACCAGGCTCCCATGGGGTCGGTGGTCTCCATATCCAGCGACGTGAACCTGGCTCCCTCCCAGGCATACATCCTGCGTGACGCCATCGGCAGTCTCATCATAGCGGATGCCCTCGTCTACGACGAATCCACAAGCGTACCTCTCAACAACGTGGAAGTGCAGATCCGCAGCGGTAGCAGCGGAGTGTATGTTCTGCCCGAAGCCTCCATCAAGTTCGCCGACTATCCATCTCCACCTGATGGAGTGGAAACCTGGGACGACATTCAAGCCGCCTGTGACACCGATGGCGACAACTACATCGACAATGACGCCGATGACTGGTGCTCGTGGTGGTGGAACATGGAATCCGACCAATACTACCAGATCACCGGGGAGTACTCATCTGGTGACGAAATGTACGCACCCAACGTGATGATCGGTGGCACCAACGGAAACGGTTACCTGCGTTTCTACATCTTTGTGGACCAGATGCCGGCCGAGGACGAAGAAGGCAATACCTACTTGACCGATGTTTCCCAGGTGTCGGACTGGTACGCGGTCGATGTCACGGTGAGCATTGGAGTGGACGACGAGACATTTACCATTGCTGTAACAGCGGTGTGACAGGGCCTGTTTCACGGTCCCAGCGAAGAACATGAAAAAACGCCAACCCAACGTTTCTTGTCCGGAAGATGAGCTTTCCGGAAGGATACGCCATTCCATGAAACCACTGCCGGGTCGCAAGGAAGTAGAACAGCTCGTCGAAAACGAAAAGTCCGCCATGGAGTCGGCTTTTCGCACCACGGAGCTGTCCGCTGACATGATTCGAACATGGCTGGACAAAACCGGTGGGGCAACCAGGGAAGACAACAACAGATCCCTTGCCGGCACCTGGTGGGCGCGATTCCGGAGAAGGGCATGAGCCAATTGAAGCTGCTGGTCATCCATGGACCCAACCTCAACCTGCTTGGAAGCAGGGAACCCGGGATATATGGAACGACGGGTCTTTCGCGAGTAGACAAGATGTTGGAGGAACTATCGGTGGGACAGGGCTGTGTCCTGGAATGCTTCCAGTCCAACCACGAGGGTGCCATCATAGACAGGATCCAGCAAGCGAAGGCAGTATTCGACGGCCTCCTGCTGAACTTGGGGGCCTACACCCACACTTCCATTGCCATACGCGACGCGCTGGCATCCGTCTCGATACCATTTGTCGAGGTCCACGTGTCCAACGTGTACGCCAGGGAGGACTTTCGCCATCACAGCCTGGTGGCACCCCTCGCTTCGGGGATCGTCGTGGGTTTCGGGCCCTCCAGCTATACCCTGGGCCTCCAGGGCCTCATCGCTGTGCTGCGCGCTGGTGGTGAACATGTTTGAAGGCCCTCCAACAACGTATTCAGCATCGACAGGGGCACGAGGTGTTTCGACCTCGGAATAGAGTCGTTCCATGCACCTGGAGGAGCAGGGAAAAGTGGCCACCAGAAACCAACTGGAACAGCAGGCTCTGAAGTACATTCAGCGCGGACAACACTCCAAGGCAGTGCGGATTTTCCAACATATCGTCAGGCAGGATCCCCGAGACAGGAGGATTCGTCACAAGCTGGCCGACCTGTATCTGCGCCTTGGCCGAAATGCCGATGCGGAACGGCACCTGCGCGAAGTGGCGGAGCAATCCATCACGCAGGGGCAACCAAGAGCCGCCATCGCCGTCTACAAGCAACTACTGGAGCTTTCTCCAAGAGATCCCCAGGTCACGGCTTTGCTGGGTGATGCCTACAAGCGCACGGGGCTCACGGTGGACGCGGAGCGATACTTGCGAGAAGCCATCAATATCTTCCTTCGAAAGAACATGTTCAAGGAAGCCATACATTCTGCCCAGCACTTGTTGGAACTGCGTCCCACCGACACCGTACTTCGCTTCAAGTTGGCTGAGCTGCACGCTCGGGCCGGTGACGAGATCCGTGCCATAGAAACCTTCAAGGACCTGGCCGTGACCTTCCGGCGCAGGGGGGAGTCTGGGGAAGTGGCCAGGGTTCTCGAACTGGCGGCGAAGCTCGTGCCGGACGATTTCGCGTTACGCCTGGAAGCGGCAAGAGCACGGCTATCCTCGGGCGAGCCACAACTGGCACTCGCTCTGGTGAAACCGGTCTACGAAAGTCAACAGAACGAGCCGGCCGTGCAGGAGTTGATGGCCCGGGCGCTGCTGGCCAGCGGAGATGCGGACCAGGCGCTCCCGTTACTGCGTACAATCGCCGATTTCTACAGGGAACACGGGAAGGCGGAAGACCTGTTGCGCGTGCTGCAGATGATCCGGAAAGCCGGAGTCGATGACCAGGGGCTCATGAAGGAGCTGGGAGCGGTTGGGCTCGAGGTGCAGCGGCGCAGAATGCGCCTCAACGAGGCCCCGGTGCTCTCGGCCTCCAACGATCAGGAACTCGCCATCTGCACCAGGGCGGCAGTGCAAGAACGATACGGGTTCGCCGCGAGAGCCGGAAAGAGCCTCGGAGACGGGCTGGAGAAGCACCCTGACAGCCTTGCCATCAAAGCCTGCCTCATAGAAAACCTCCTGCTCCAGGACCGCAGGGAAGAAGGCCTGGAACTTCTGAAAGCCACTCTCACGGAAGCCAGTGGTCAGGCACGCCAGGTCATTCTGGACCGTCTGAAGGTGCTGGAGGGAGAGCCAGGAGACTACGGAGCAGCCGAGGAGCCTCCGTCTCCAGCGGAGGCTCTACTGGATGACGATCTCTTGGACGACGAATTGTTGGAAGACGATCTCCTTGAAGACAGCCCTGCAAAAAGCCTCCGCCTCGACGAGAATCCCCCCTCTCCACCTCTCCCCGTGGAATCCGCTTCGCAGCTCATGGAACCCAATGGCACAAAGGCGCCCAGCATCCATGACGGGCAAGCCTCCCAAGAGAGCGACATGGCTGTGGACAGTGGCTTCCCCGTGGAACCTGCCGATTTACAGGTCACCGGCTCCGAGATTTCGCAAGGCCGTGACGACGACGCCATCTGGGACGCGTTGCTTGCCAGTAGCCTTTCTCCGGAGTCAGAGCAATCCATGGACCCGACGCCTTCCACCAGGTCGGACCCAGTGAATTCCAACCTTGACTCGGGACATGGCTTTGATTCGCTCCATCAGGATTCCTCGCTACTGGATGCCGAGGCATTGGCTGCACTTGGCCGATACGACGAGGCGCTGGCGTTGTTGACCCGAAAAGGTGGCTTGTTGGCCAGTCTGGTGGAAGCACGCTGCTGGGCGGGTCTCGGAAAGGGCTCGCGAGCAAGGTCCATTCTTCGAGCAGCCCTTGCCGATGCCGACGAGGAACACCCACGCTATCCAGACGCTCTCTTCGAGCTTTCCCGGATCTACTTCCAGGAGGGCAAGGAAAAGGGAGCGCTGCGTCTGCTGGATGAAATACGGGATCTGGATGCCAGTTGGCACGAAAACGAAGTAGCAGCCTGGATACGCGGAATACAGATGATTCTTGGGCAGAAGCCGACCCGGCACTGAAGCGGGGCCTCCCGGCTGGAGCCGATCTACGAGATCCTGGCAGCGTACGAAGTGCCCCCCCCGGAACCAGCAGATTTTGCTGTGGGTTCGCCTTCCAGGCGGCTCCACTCACTGGAGTTCCGCTGGAACTCCTGGTTCATCCGGGACCGCGCCGGGACTGGATGGCTCGCCGGGGTCGGTACTGGGCAGGGTCTGTTCTTCCGTTGCTGGTTCCTGATCTTCCTGCTGTTGAAGGGCTCCGGGCTCTTTGGACGGGCTTTGCTCTGAATCGTCTACGTCAGTGGTTGGTGGAAGATCCTGTGGAGCGGATTGTTCTGACTCTTGCTGCTGGAGGCGAAGGATTTCGTCCTGGATATCGGTTCCGCTGCGCATGGAAGAGTTGGAGTACAAGGCAAGCGTGATGCTGGTGACCATGAAAAGAGCGGCCACCACGGTCGTGGCCTTGGAGAGGATATTGCCCGTGCCCCTGGCTCCAAAGACGGATGTGGAGATCCCCCCTCCGAAGGCCGCTCCCACGTCGGCGCCTTTCCCTGGCTGGAGGAGGATGACCAACATGAGGATGAAACAGAGGATCAGGTGCAGTATCGTGACGAAAAGAAGCATGTCGTGGCCTGGGAGGTTGTTGCGGGGTTGGTTCAGTGGTTGGGCAGGCCGGAACCCGCTGCTCGCGCTATAGCCGCGAAGCTGCTGGCCTTGAGGCTGGCACCGCCCACGAGGGCACCGTCGATGTCGGGTCGTCGGAGTAGGTTGCCGGCGTTGGCATGGTTGACGCTCCCTCCGTAAAGGATCCGAACCGCGGCCGCCAGTCCCGAAGAATAATGTTGCCGGAGCCAGGACCTGATAGCGGCGTGGATCTCCTGGGCCTGTGGGGGGCTGGCTGTCCGCCCGGTGCCGATTGCCCAGATGGGTTCGTAGGCGATGGTGACGAGAGGCAGGTGATCATCAGTAATGCCGGCGAGATCCGTTTCCAGTTGAGTGGTCACGACTTCTGTAGCCTTGCCGCTTTCCCGCTGTTCAAGGGACTCACCGATGCATACGATGGGGAGAAGTCCCGCACGAAGGGCAGCGTGTAGCTTGCGATTGACGTCAGGGTCGGTTTCGCCGAACAACCGGCGGCGCTCCGAGTGACCGATGATTACGTATGTACAGCCGGAATCTCTGAGCATTTCTGCCGTGATTTCGCCTGTGAAGGCCCCTCGTGGTTCCCAGTGCAGGTTCTGGGCGGCCACGTGGATGCCCGTATGCCTGAGCCGGGCCACCACTTCTGGAATCGAGATGAAGGGCGGAGCCACCGCCAGGTCCACAGCTTGCAGGTCCAACAGCTCCCTGCGGAGATCCTGCGCCAGGGTGTCGGCGCGACCAGGCCCCATGTGCATCTTCCAGTTGCCGGCAATGAACTTGCGTCGAGACATCACACGCTCCTCAATCTAAGGACCTTGAGGCCTGGAAGTTCTTTTCCCTCGATGAACTCCAGGGCAGCCCCACCTCCGGTGGAGATGTGATCGAAGGAGTCGTTCATGCCGAAGCGAGCGATGGCGGCAGCCGAATCACCCCCTCCTATCACGGTGTATCCTTCGCACTGGGCCACGGCCTGGGCCACGGCCCTGGTACCGCCGGCAAAGGCGGGTTGCTCGAACATTCCCAGCGGGCCGTTCCAGAATATGGTACCTGCTCGCGAGATGACGTCGCTGTAGCGGGAGATGGTCTCGGGCCCGATGTCGAACGCCGCCATGTCCTGGGGGATGCTCCTGGTGGTGCGCGGTTGGGCGTCGGAGTCGGGAGAATCCGCAACAAGGTGATCCACCGGCAGATAGAGGTTGACCCCGCGGCTCTGGCATCGCTCCATCAGGCGCTTCGCCAAGAGGACCTTTTCGGATTCCACCATGGAGCGGCCCACGTCCTGGTTCCGGGCTGCCAGAAATGTGTAGGCCATGGCTCCTCCGATGAGGATGCTGTCGCAACGCCGAGCCAGGCTTTCGATTACGCCGATCTTGTCGGAGACCTTGGCACCACCCAGGATGGCGATGAAGGGCCTCTCCGGACCTGAAAGCATTCTGCTCAGGGCGTTGACTTCGCCCTCCACCAGCAGCCCCGCGGCCACGTGGTCGGCCAACCTGGCAATTCCCACGATGGAGGCGGCAGGTCTGTGCATGGATCCAAAGGCATCGTTGACAAAAACAGGCCCCAGCCGCGCGAGACGAGTGGAGAAATCCTGGTCGTTTGATTTTTCGCCGGGGTTGAAGCGAAGGTTTTCCACGACCATCACGCCAGAGGGCGGCAGGTCGGCGGCCAGGTCTTCGATGTCTTCACCCACGGTGTCGTGGGCGAAGATGATTTCGATGTCCAGCAGCTCCACGAGCCGTTCGGCAACGGGTTCCAGGGAAAGTGACGGAACCTTGCGGCCCTTCGGCCTCCCAAGGTGGCTGCAGATCACCAACCGCGCACCGGACTCCCGGATGTAGTCGATGGTTGGCAGCGATGCACGAATCCTGGTGTCGTCGGAGACTTCGCCATCCCTGAGGGGGACGTTGAAATCTACTCTCAACAGGACTCGGCTTCCCTCGTGGAGAGGGAGATCCTTCAAACGAGGCAGGGAGATGTTCATCGACGGTCCAGTCCACTTGCGATACGAATCAGGTCGACCATCCTGTTGGCGAAACCCCACTCGTTGTCGTACCATGAGAGCACCTTGCCCAGGTGATCACCATTGGCATAGGTGACGGCGAGGTCCGCGATGGATGAATGGGGGTTGCCGTTCAAGTCGCTGCTGACCAGGGGGGCATCGATGGATTGCAGGATGCCCTTGAGGTTCGACTGGGCGGCTTCCTTGAGGGCGTCGTTGATGGCTGAGGTGCTGAGCGGCTCGTGGCTGGTGAACACCAGGTCCACGAGAGACACGTTGGGGGTGGGTACACGAATCGACATGCCGTTGAGACGCCCCGCCAATTGGGGCAGCACCAGGCCCACCGCCTTCGCGGCGCCCGTCGTGGTGGGGACAATGTTGGCAGCCGCAGCCCTGGCTCGCCTGAAGTCCTTGGGGTGGGGGGAGTCCAGCAGGTTCTGGTCCATGGTATAGCTGTGTACCGTGGTCATGAGCCCCCGTTCGATCCCGAAGGCTTCGTCCAGGACCTTTGCCAGGGGAGCAAGACAGTTGGTGGTGCAAGATGCGTTGGAGATGATCCTGGCTTCGGAATGTAGCGTATCGTCGTTCACGCCGACACAGATGGTGGCGTCAGGGTCCGTGGCGGGGGCCGAGATGATGACCTTCCGGGCGCCTGCTTCAAGATGCAATGCTGCCTTTTCGCGGGTTCTGAAGCGCCCGGTACATTCCAGGACAATGTCGACGTTCTTTTCTGCCCATGGAAGCCGACTGGGATCGGGTTCTTCGCTGGTGGGAACCAGGTTGCCGTCAATGGAGATTCCGCCTTCCACGGCCTGGACGCCAAGGGGCCAAGTGCCATGGACAGTGTCGAAGGCCAGCAGATGAGCCAGCATGTTGTCGCTGGTGAGGTCGTTGACGTGGACGAGATCGATGTCGGGATCGTCCCAGGCGATGCGGGTAACGGCCCGACCGATACGACCGAATCCGTTTATTGCTACGCGAATTGGCATTGGGCACTCCTGTCCGGGCAAAGAGAACTCCGCGAGTTCTGGTGAGATGGGAATAGGCCTTTTCTACCCATTGGCGATAGATGGGAAACGCCGCACTCAATAACCACGCAGTGGGTGGACTACAAGCTTCCAAGGAAAGCTCACATGGTACTTTTTTCCATCTGCTGTAATCCCAGCTTGAATTCCAGGGCCTCTCGTCGGTTTCCTGGAAGCTCCACCGGGGTGCTTTCGTCGCGGCAGATGACAGTGGAGTCGATATGGCGCTTCTCGTTACCGGCATCTATCTGGACCAGCCAAACGACGATGCCATGGACCTGGTGGCAAGCCGGCTGAAGGTGGACAGGAAACAGATCAAGGATCTGCAGTGTGTGCGCAGATCCCTGGACGCAAGACACAGACCGCCGCGCTTCACCTGCAACTACCGGGTGCTCCTCTTCCGCGGAGAGAACACGGTCATGAGCCTGGGGATCCCCGGTGTACGGGAATACACGGAGAGGGATCAGCAACGATACGGAACCGCTGTCACTGGTCCCGCAAAGATCTCCAGGTGGCCCCGGGGAGTCCGTCCCATAGTCGTCGGCGCCGGGCCGGCGGGCCTTTTCGCCACTTTGATCCTGGCTCGTTCCGGAGCCGAACCCATACTCATGGAAAGAGGTGAGCTAGTTGAGAAGCGTATCGGAAGTGTCCAACGGTTCACGGGAGGGGCTCCGTTGGATCCCAACAGCAACATCCTGTTCGGAGAAGGTGGCGCCGGAACGTTCAGTGATGGAAAGCTCTATACCAGGCGGCGGGATGGCCTGGTGGGTTTCGTTCTGGAGACATTTATTCGTTTCGGCGCCGACCCTGAGATTCTGCGGGAATCCCACCCACATCTGGGTACCGATGGTCTCCGAAAGCTCCTGCCCAGGCTTCGCGAGCACCTGGTCTCAGAGGGGGCCCAAATTCGCTTCGGTGCCCTGGTGCGCCGGCTCATCCTGGAAAATGGCCGGTGCCGAGGGGTCGAGCTGGCGGATGGCCGGAAGTTTCTCTCTCGTCCCGTCATCCTGGCCATCGGTCACTCCGCCCGCGACACCTTTCGCTCTCTGCTCGAGGCGGGGCTCCATGCTGAGCCAAAGGCCATGGCCGTGGGAGTCAGGGTGGAGCACCCCCAGTCCCTCATCGACAAGGCTCTTCACGGGGAGTCCCATCCGGACCTTCCCCCAGCGGAATACCGCCTGACACAAAGAGAGAAGAACGGACGAGCAGCCTACACGTTTTGCATGTGTCCTGGTGGAGTGGTAATCCCAGCAACTGCACAGCCCGGTCACCTGGCCCTCAACGGCATGATCTTCAGGCACCGGGCATCTGGTTTTGCAAACGCCGCCCTGGTCGTGCAGGTCACAGCCGCGGACTATCCGGGGACAGATGCCATGGCGGGAGTGCGTTTCCAGGAGCAGATGGAAAGACTCGCCTTTGCAGCCGGTGGGGGCGACTACAAGGCTCCAGCGCAGCGAGTGGTCGATTTCGTGAGAAAGCGCAGGAGCACGTCGCTGCCGGCCAGCACGTATTCT
The DNA here is from genome assembly GCA_024276675.1 of Myxococcota bacterium. Lineage (GTDB taxonomy): Bacteria > Myxococcota_A > UBA796 > UBA796 > JAFGLY01 > JAJRWT01. Next base: position 70,147 of record JAJRWT010000008.1, read on the forward strand.
CTGGGTGTCCGATCCATTCCGATGGACGACCTCCTCCCCCAGCAGGTGGCAAAGGTGATGCGCGTTGCCATCCAGGCCTTCGATGGCCGCATCGAGGGATTCGCCGGCGCCGAAGGCCTGTTGCTGGGACTGGAAACCAGGACATCATCGCCTGTTCGCTTTTCTCGTAGAGCCGATGGGCAGTCCCGGGGCGTGGCGGATGTGTACCTGGCGGGAGAAGGCGCCGGCCGGGCCGGCGGAATCGTGAGTTCCGCCATGGACGGAATCAGGGTCGCGGGATCCATCGTGGAACGTTTTGGAAAGGCGCCGGAATGAATCTCGCAGTGGGCAAGGGGTGCATTCCACCCTACTGTCCCCCAGGGCAAGACTGGACTGAAAATGCACTTTCGGGTGGAAAAACGGTGGCCCTACCAGGGAGGGTTTCAGTGTAGGAATACTTCGAAGGAGCCGTCCTTGTCGATTACCATCTTCACCCTGACCCGCGATCCGGATTCACGGCCTGGGCAGGTCGTGTCTTCCACTGTCCAGTCCAGGAAGCTGCTGTCTTCGGAGGCGGCGGGATCCATGGTCCAGTGGCCGCTCTCCCGGCAGTCCACTGATTCGTCCAGAATAGCCACCGTGCCGGTGGCGGACCAGGTGCCATCGGAGTTGAAGGAGAAATCTTCGTAGGTGAAGCTCACCTGCCCGGAGTCTTCGGGGCTCCAGTCGTGTATCTCCAGGGAAACCAGCTTTGATGCGAACTTCTTGCTGGCAGAATCCTTGGGGATGTCGACAGTCGTGGAACTTGTAGCGGGTTCTGGCGAAGCCAGTGGATCCACGGATTCGCTGGTGACGGCTTTACCGGCGCAAGCCGACCCGAAGACAGCGATGATGATGGCGAAGTGGGATCTCGTCATTTTTCGAGCCCCTCCTGGATTGGGGTGCGAGTGTAAGGATGAACGATCCGCCATCCATGAGTTATCGCGTTTCAAGTCCCGTGAACAGGGTGGTCCCCAAACAGGGGATTTCGAGCTATAGCGGGTTGGGCCACCGGAACGTCATGGACCCGGAAGCTCGACCATGGTTCATTTCAGGGGATTTCATGGAAGAAAATACGAGGATAGACCGACTTGCCAGGTTCATCGCCCGCTCTGGCCACTCCAGCAGGCGTGGGGCCGACAGACTGGTGGAATCGGGGCAGGTGACGGTGAACGGTCACAGGATCTTCGATCCTGCGTATCGGATCAACCCCGACGAAGATCGTGTGAAGGTGGGCAGCCACATGGTGAAGGGAAAGCCCCCCAAGGTCTACTATGTGCTCAACAAGCCCCGAGGCTATATCACCGGGCGAAAGGACCCCAGGGGGCGTGCGAGTGTGCACGAGCTGTTTCCTCGTACTCCATTTCGCCTGGAACCAGTGGGCAGATTGGACTTCGATACAGAGGGCGCGTTGCTTCTCACCAACGATGGTGACATCGCGCACAAGTTGACCCATCCTTCCACCATGATCCCCCGCCGATACCTGGCAAAGATCTACCGCACACCTACCGAGAAAACGCTTCAACGAATACAGAAGGGCGTGACCCTGGAAGACGGCCGAACCGGACCATGCCTGTGTCGCGTGGTTTCGCGCACGAGCCGTGGGAACTGCTGGATCGAGATCACGGTGCATGAAGGGCGAAACCGATTGATACGCCGAATCTTCGCCGAGGTCGGCCACCCGGTCAACAAGCTTCGACGCCTGACCTTTGCCACCATCTCCGTGAAAGACCTGCCCAGAGGCAAGACCCGGAGGCTTGGTGATGCCGAAGTACGCCGTCTACAGGACCTGGTTTCGGGCAGGTCGATCCGTAGCCGAAAGCGAATGAGTGAAAAGGCCAGACACCGGCCCTCCCGACGGGGGCGACCGTGAATTACCCCCCGACATCCAGCATAGTCGGCCGGAGTTCTCCCTTTCTGCCCAGGTATTTCGGCATGGCGCTTGACAGGCGCAATCTTGTTGGCTAACTACAGGGGCGTTGCAGACGGTATTGTCGCGGGGTGGAGCAGTCAGGTAGCTCGTCGGGCTCATAACCCGAAGGTCGCAGGTTCAAATCCTGTCCCCGCAACCATGTTCAACCGGAAGATGGTCATTCCATCGTCCGGTTGATTTTTTCCCGGGCACCACAAATCTCACTTGACGTTGCATTCTGTCAGATTAGATTCCTGCCCTCTTCGCGGGAGTAGCTCAGCGGTAGAGCCCCACGTTGCCAACGTGGCTGTCGCGGGTTCAAATCCCGTCTCCCGCTCCATCCCTCAAGCTGGTCGGATGGGAACTATGTAGCCTTCCCGTCATGGAACCACCTGCCCTTCCATTCCACGTCCAGCGAGAACACCGAACGCAGGACGATCCACATCAGGATGATGTTGCCAAGGGGATGGGTAAGCGCGTGAACGCCAGAACGCCCCTCCATTCGTTCCAGGCGGAACCTGAAGAGCAGAATGAGCGCTGACAGGCAGCCGACCCATATGAGCCAGGGCCACTCCAACAGCACCCACCCCCCCCAGAGATAGGCCAGCCCATCAAACGCCAACACAATGAAGGGCAGAAGCGTGCCGACGATGATGAACAGCACCAGGCCGAGGGCAACATGTGGTGCCCGTCCCAGCCCCTCGTACAGGTTCTTGGAGTACCCCCGCACGATTTCTCCCAGACTGCTGTAGAGGCGTACTCGGAAGGCCCAGGCAGCGTGGAGCAGGCCCGTCCTGGCGGCTCCGTGGGCGAACACCTGCGCCAGTTTGACGTCTTCCAGGACCTCTTGTCTGACCGAACCATGACCGCCGAGTTTTTCGTACATGGCCCGTTTCACGAGGATGAACTGCCCGTTGGCAAACGCAGCCGGCCTGGCAGGGTCGTTCACGGCGTCCAGATCGATGGACCCGCGGATGAGCCACCCCACCACGGGTATGACCGCCCGTTCCCAGAAAGTTTCAAGCCTCCACGAGCCGAACAGGCTCAGCATGTCCAGGGAATTGTCAATCATGTGCTTCAGGACGGTTCCGATGGTGGCTGGATCCAGAACCACGTCGGCGTCCAGAAAGAGCAGGTAGTCGTTGGAGGCATCTGCTGCTGCCTGGGACAAGGCCCAGGGCTTGCCGGCCCAGCCCGCCGGTGGAGTTTTGCCCTGCATTAGCCGGAAGCGGGGGTCTCCCTCCGCTGCCTCCCGGGCCTCCCGTGCGGTGGCATCCGCGGAGCCGTCGTCCACGACGATGAGTTCCAGGGAGTCATGCTCGCTTTGCAGGATGGAACGAACGCAGGATCCGATGTTTCCTTGTTCGTTTCTGGCGGGAACACAGACTGTTGTTGCGGGCAGTCGTTTTTCTGGAGTTGCACCCGGGGAGGCAGCTCCAGGTGCTGTGGGGGTTTTCCCGGCGTGAATACCGCCCCACGGGGCCCGTGCGGTTCTGTTGCCCTGAGATGAGTCCCTGCCGGAGACATGTGAGTGATTGGAAGATTCGGGCTGTGGCTGTTCCAGTCGCCATCGCCTGGCCCAGTGTCCCAGACCAGCCAGCAGCGCCAGCCACAACAGGCTCAAAAGGCCCAGGTACCCCGCAGCCAGGAGAGTGGCCGTGCCCGGTTCTCCCCAGTGGATCATCTCTGCTCCAGGCGCCCGTCCACGACAGTGTAGGTGCCCGGGCTTGGGTCCGTTGGAATACGCGAGAGGACGAGCGATGGGTTGGAGACTATGACAAGGTCCCTGGGGACGGCTCGGCCTGGAGCGATCTGCACGCCGGTACCAACTACGGCACCAGGTCCCAGACAGACGCCGCCGATTCCCAGGGGAGCTGGGAACAGCCTGCCCGCGGCCTTGACCCTGACCGCCTGGCCCAGAGCCATGTCCATGAAAGTTGCGCCGTATTTCAGGGAGGAGTCTGTCCCCAGCACTCCCAGTTGGAGCATGCCCGCGCAGGCACTGCGGGTACCCAGAACCGAGAATTTTGCCATCGCCAGTCTCTGGACCACGGAACCGGGGCCGAGGATGGAAAACTCCACTATGGCGTTGTCTTCCACGCGCACTCCATCTGCCAGCAGGGATCCCCTGACAACGGCGTTGGCCCCGACTTCCACCCCTTCACCCAGCCAACTCCCCTCCACGACGGCGCTGGGGTGGATGCGACAAGCCTTCCCCCGCTTGTTCAACTTTGCCATCACGCGATAGGGGTGGATACTGCGCGCCCTGACCACGGCCAGCCCCAGCCGAAGAAACGCAACGGGGAGGCTGGCTCCGGCGAGTTCGCGCCACAGGAAGGGGCCAAGCCCCAGGAGGTTGGCCCAAAGAACCTGCATCCAGTGCCCCATGGGAAAGATGAGATGGTCCGAGAGGGGAATGTGCAGGACATCTGCGCCGAACTGGCTGTGGGGCACCGGGAGGTCCAACGGTCTTTCGGCAGGATCCATCTCGATGACGGGAGCCACGTCCAGAGTGGACCTCTGGAGCGGGACGCCGGGTGGCAGATAGCCGGCCAGAAAGCCGCTCCGCCCCATCTCGGACTCGGCGAGAAAGGCTCCCAGATCACCCCCCGGGCGAACCGTGATGGGCCTGGCTTCTTTCCGGCCAATCTCCAGGATGGCCATGACCGTCGCAGAGTACAGGGCCACGTCGGCTGCCAGCACTATTCGCTCACGTTCCGGGTCGTCTTCTTCAGCGGGGCGAAGCCCAGCCCCCAGAAAGGCGCGCTCCTGGCGCGAAGAGAGCTTCAGGCCGAGCCAGATGGCATCGCCAGGGACGGTCTCCAGTCCTTCCACCCGTTGGCGGGGCGATTTGAGCACCAGGCCGAGCACCCGGGTGTTGTCAGGCTTCTTCATGGGGACGTTCCAGGGAGCCGTTGGGGCGCGTTGGCCCACAGGTCATAGATTCTCATGTTGTGGCTCTGTGCCATGGGTACCAGCACGGACTTGAGGGCTCTGACAGCCGAATCGTGCATATCCGGACGTGCCATGGGGTCTACGTGCACCACCAGATAGCGAACTCCCTGTTCGTACGCCACCGAGCGCACCGAAGCCATGTACTGTTCCGGAGCGGTACCGGCCAGTGGGAGCGAGGCCAACATGGCCTTCCATACCGCTCGAGAGGCCCGGTTGTTGGGGAAGTTGAGACTCGCGGCCAGAGCCTTGTGGTGAATGGTCTGCTCGTATAGATAACGCCTGCCTCCAGCCACCGGGAAATTCATGACAGCGCCCTCCGGAGCTTCCGCCAACTGCTGAATTGGAGATGGAGGAGTGGCATCGGTGAGCTGGGGAAGGCCGTGGGTGGGGGCTACGACACGCAACTCCACGAAGACCAGCACGGCAGCCATCAGGGAGCCTGTCCGTGGTCGGCTCCCGTGGGCAGCGAGCCCAATAGCTCCCAACAGGGAGATGCAGAGCGATGGAAGCTGGCCCAGCCTGAACAGCAGAGACAGGCTGGAAAGACCAGGCAGACGTTCCAGCAACAGGTAGGGCAGGGGAATGGCCAGATTGGAAAGGAACACCACTGGTTGGCCTTGACGACACAGCACGGGCCCCATGGCCAGGACGGCTCCCAGCAGAGCGGAGACATACAGCCATGCCAGGCCGCGCCTTCGTCCGGGCATGGCTGCCGTGAGGAGACTTCCAACGACGAGAAGCCATCCCAGGTAGTGGCAATGGATGAAGTCCTCGCTGTATCGAGAGATGAACCTGAAATCGGGAGAGCGATAGTCCCACGGTGCGAACCAACCCACGGGATCCGCCGGGCCGGTGCTGCGCCTGACGCTGGCCACCTCCCTTTGATCTTTTATGCCCACGAGACTGTCCTGGCCCGTGGCCGTCTCTTGTGCCAGTCCTGCAATGGGAAAAACAGGTATGAGCGAGATGGTTGAAACAATGAGCAGGACCAGGGAGCGCCTCTTGAGCGTGGTGCTGCCCTCGCCAAGCACGAGCAGGGCGATGAGCGCCAGGAACAAACACACTGCTCCGTACCAGGAGGCAAGGGCGCAGACAACTACGGCTGCGATGGCCGCCAGGATTCGTACCGGCCCCGGTCTGCGGATGGCCCTGATGACGGCCAGCAGTGCCAGCGGGAGCCAACCCGAGGCGATGCTCTCGCTGGTGCCGTTCTGGATGGCTGAGATGGTGACGGGGGCAGCCATGTATGCCAGCCCAGCGATCCATCCGGCTCCGGGCAGAGGGGTCAACTCCCGCGCCAGGCTGTGTGCTGCCCAGCCGGCAAACACCAGGTGAAACAGAACCAGGACCGAGTAGGTACCCACCAGGCCCAGCAGGGGGATGAGCGGAGCCGCCAGCACGGCATTGACGGGGTCCGCCACCAGTAGACGACCGCCGGTTGGATGGCCCAGGAGCATGGTGCTGGTAAGGGGATGCCCCTGCCAAAGGGCATCCTGAAAGAACCACAGCGACCAGAGCGCGTTCCAGAGGTCTGTACGCTCCGCACCCGGGACCATGGTGCCCATGTGAAGGACGAGCGGCCAGGTGATGGTGGCTGCTGCCGTGCAATAGACAGCCAGGCATCGCGGGAATGGCATTCCAGGGGCTCCCAGGGGTTGGCTTCCAGAGGTACCTGCTGCTCAGGTTATCAATAATTGTTGAAAAACCCCAATTACAGCCTCGTGGCCGAGAAAACGGCCCGTAAGTCTATTCGCCACGTGATCAACGTGTATATAACAACAATATGGCGTGCCCAACAATCAGGCATCTGTCGTTGGTGGTCCGTGTCGAGGGGGGAATCGGCTCCCCCGGCATTGGTGGCAGGCGGGTTTTCCATAGACTTCCAGCCGCAACATGGTTCAAGATGGAGATCCACAAGAGGCTGTTGCCTCGAAGAGGCATCGGTGTTCGCCGAGAGTGGCCCCGGTTTCTTCAACGGGCGTAACGAGGTTCAGTCCATGGCGAAATACAGCGATGAGAAGTGCCAACCATCTGAATCGTACAACAGGTCGGCCCTGGAACCCTGGTAGGCTTCTTCCTTGGCCCATGGAGGTGAAAACGCTCTGTACTCGTCCAGGGAGAAGCCATTGTCCAGGAGAGTGATCAGAGAGTCCGGGTCACTTGGAAGCTCGTTCAATCCGGCAGGTGGGACTCCGGCCAACACCAGTCGGCGAGCCTCCGCGGCGAAGAGAGCCAACGATAGCTGCCGCGATTGGATTTCCCGATCGGTGCCCTTGTATCCCGGAGGAATGACCAACTCTCTCTGTATCCAGCCAGAAATACTGCTACGGCACCCCGAACAGGTCACCAGGACCCGATCTGCCAGGAGACGTTGAACTCGAAGATGGGTGTGATAGCCCTTCAGCACCTTGACCTGTTCCCCTCTCTCGTTGACCAGGGTGACGGGAGCCGTCCTGGTCCAGGCTTCCACGGGCACTGGAACCGGAAAGGGTACTGGAGCGAGCACTGCGTCCTGGGGCTGCCCGGGCGCAGCCGGGAGTGGTCCCGCCGTACCTCCGGGAAGAGTCGGAGTGCTGCCCTCTGGCGGGCAGGCGGAGAGGATCGAAGAAAGGCCGAGTACCAGGATGACCATTACCACGCCACATCTCGGGCCAGATACAGCATGGACGAGCCGGGTCTGTGGACCTTGGGACAGCCGGATCATTGCGGCAACTCGGTGCAAAATCCGCTGAGAGAATTGGAAAAGGCGGACAACTGTTCCTGGGAGAGGTTGTCGGTGATGAAGACGAAATCGTCCAGATAGCCCTGGAAGTACTCTCTGTCCTTGTTGGTTCCCATGGTGCTGGATGCGTTGGCCCCCAGCGTAATGATGGAGTAGCCCCAATCAGGGTCGATGATTTCAGTGTATCCCCCCAGGTCCACGTGACTGATTTTCTCGGCGGAGCAGTACACGCTGGCTTGGAGTTCATTGGCATCCACGAGGAGAGCCATGTGGGTCCACCCCTCGGAGCTGATACACGTGGTCCACTCGTCCAAAACGAACTCGTGTAGGTTGCCTTCCGAGGAGAGTGCCCATTTGAGAGCCAGCTTGTCTATGTACAGTTCGATGGCGAGGGACAGCAACACATCTTCCCCCTTCTCGACGCTGAGGATTGGCCCCTGGGCGCTCCCCAGTGTCTCGGTGTTGGCGCGAATCCATACCAGGGCTGACAGGAACCCCGTCGAAACGACCGTGCTGGCGCTGCCAACCAGCAGAGTTCCCTCCTGGGACAGGTCCATGGCTTCGAAGTAATGGCCATCGGTAATGGAGATATCGGAGGCTTGGCCCAAGTCGTCTTCCAGGTAACCGTTGTTGGCGTAGCCCGAGAGATCCTTTACCGTGTTGCCGGTGATGTCGTTGGCGTTGAATGTCCAGTGAATCAGGGCGCTCTCCTGGTAGGGATCACAGGAGAAAACATCGACAGGTACCTTCGATTCACCCGTATGCCCAGAAAGGTCGAAGCCCGTTGCGACAATGGATGTCGCACCAAGGGGAAGCTCTTCAATGAACGAATAGTTGTCTCCACCGTCGTAGTCGGCGTCGGCCATGCTGAAGGAGATACTGTCGATGTTCTGGTACGACAGATCCAGAGATCTCATGTCGCCGTCCTTGTCGAAGGCGTGTACTTCAAAGCCATAGTCCACTTCTTCCCAGAAGCTGGCGGGGTCTGAGTCCTCAGGAGGCGCGATGAAGTTGACCTCGGGAGCGTTGCCAGCATTGGATGAGATACCTGTTTCGCCAGTTTCGGAGTGATATCCATTGTTTTCTGGAAATGGAGCATGGCATGAGAGGAAAAGCAATGGCGGTATTGCGTGGAAGGCAGCCATGGTGTGTCTCTCGTAGGACTTGGTGAGGTGCGGGGTGTCGAAAACCCAGGCCAGGCCTGGCATCGTGCCGGACAGGTAGCAGTACGTTTGTGATTCCCAGTAACCTCTCAGAAGGCTATCATTGGCCACATGTCATTGCTTCCACTTTCTGAAGGTGCCCATGTGGCCATTGTGTCTCCTTCGGGGCGATTTGATACACAGCGTCTCGAGGCTGGACTCCGAGTCATCGAGGGCTGGGGCCTCAGGCCCGTGAGGGCTCCCGGACTGGGCCGGGCCCATCGCTATCTTGCGGGTTCCGACGAAGACCGCCTGGAAGACCTGATTTGGGCGATGACGGCACCCGATGTGGACGCCGTATGGATCGCGAGGGGCGGCTATGGTCTCGCGAGATTGCTCTCCCGAATCCCCTGGGATTCCATTCGCAGCGCACAGGCACCACGTCCTGTCATCGGCTTCAGTGATTCCACCGCGCTTTTCTGTGCAATGTGGGTTCATGGCCTTCCGTCGGCCCTGCACGCACCCGTACTTCACAGCCTCGCTGACCACGTCGATGACGCGAGTCGTGAGGCATGCCGTAGAGTCCTCATGGAGCCACCGGTCGAAACGCGGTGGAGCGGAAGCCTGATCAGGCCTGGCTCGTTGGATCGCCAGGCCAGGGGACCACTGTTGGGCGGCAACCTGTGTACCATGGCCAGTCTGGCTGGAACCGGAGATCTTCCCAGTTTCAAAGGTGCCGTGCTGTTGCTGGAGGAAGTAGCCGAAGCACCCTACCGAATCGACAGGATGTTGGTGCAACTTCTGCGCAGCGGCGCATTTGACGGCGTTGCGGGAGTTGTCCTGGGGCAGCTCGTGGATTGTGATGCGCCCGCGGGAGCCAGTTGGAGAATCGAAGAAGTGTTCGCCGAGTTGCTGCCTGGCGCTGTGCCGGTCATGGCCGGAATGCCAGTGGGGCACGGAGCCGACAACCATGCTTTTCCGTGGGGGGCGCCGGCGTTGATGGATGACGCCGGCCTGCGATGGCGAGTGCCGGATTCACTCCCTGCCCGTACTCCATCCAAATGAAGCCAGGTCTGCCCTTTCTGGAGGGGAGTTCGATGGTTCATGAACCGCCAAGCACATGTTTGGCACTCAGGGCGAGTCGGAAACCCACGCTGGATTTGCGTGTGGTGGACTTCATGCTGGTCCGACTGGCGGCCCTTGCGCGCCTGACCGAAAGATCGAAGGCTCCTCCCTTGACGATTCTTCTGACAATCCCCGTACGGGCCGTGGTGTCGCTGACCTTGAGTTCAGGGGGCAGATCCGCCCATGCACCATGATGGTGCAAGCCTCGTTGCATCATGATTTCGGCGCACCAATCGGCCACACCGCCAGCCAGACCGCGGACGTCATAGGGGCTCGAGTCAATGGGAAACTCAGCGATTCCTGGAGAACCGGGGTGGTACAGGACGCTTTTTCGCGTACAGTGGAACGATGGATCACTGTATTGGCCCCAGGGGAAGGCGCGACCATCAACGCCCCGGGTGGCTTTCTCCCGCTCGGCTTCACCAACGAGTCTATATGGTACGCCGGTTTGTTTCTGCAACCATAGACAATAGGCGGCGGCATCGTGCCAGGAGACCCCGGAAACCGGGGAGTCGCCCAAGGCGGCAGCCATGGTGCCCTGCCTGGGAAGGTGGAACAGACCGGCTTGGTCCCGCACGTAGAGGGGCTGGACTGGTCCTCCTGGGCGGTCCGGCACACCCGGGAGGCGGGAGTTGGCTTCGCTGCCCCGGCCCTCCCGGACGAGTGAGTTGATGAAACGAAGGTATTCCGCGTTGGTCACAGGGAAACGCCCGATAAAGAAGCCTTCGACCCACAGACGTTGGTGTGGTAGACCTCCAGAGGACTCGGGATCTCCACCCAGGACGGTCCACCCCCGGGGAATGTAGACCATGCCCTTTGGTACTCGGTTCGCGAGAGGGAGGGGAATTGCCGCCGGAGTATGCTCGCCGGGAGCATTGGAACGCCAGGTGTGGTCTCGCTCGATGTGTATGGGGTAGTGGACAGGGATGTACCCAGGTAGACGGATGATCAGGAGGTAGCTGCCGGTGGACAACGAGACGTCCATCAGTGGGGTGGGGCCCATTACCTCGCATGAGGTGCGCACGAGACGACGCGCTCGCATATCGTGACGGAGAATCTGGACCTGGGCCCCAGGCGGGTCGGTCACCAGTGAAAACACGCCCTTTCTGTTGAGGAGGTTCGTGTGGTGGCCAATATCGTATTCCTGTACGAGTCGCTCGAAGGAACGAGCCAGAACCCTGTCTCCGAAGGCGATGGCCGTGTCGTGGCGATGCAGGTACAGGTCCGCCAGGGCCGCCCTGGCCTCCGGGAGATCCGGACTATGCTCCAGGGCGGCACGGAGTTGTTCCGCGACGTCCTGGAAGGCGTCTTCCATGTTCACCAAGTCGCTGATTGCGGTTTCTTCGTCCTGCCAACATCGCTCCTTCAGTTCCAGGGGATCGGTGCTGCGCAGTCGAGCCACTGCTCGAGCCACACGTTCTCGTTTCCGGAGCGCCATCCTGTGCTGCTTCTTCAGGGTCTGGATTCGCCTCTTGGCCGATTCCACCATCTCTCTGGCACGTTCACGTGCCCTTGCTCCTTCCAGCCAGTCTTCGATCTCTGCCGCGAGAAGCGACGCGTCGGCGAAACGGTCCCCGGGGTCGGCCGCCAGGGACTTGCGGCAGATGGTCAGAAGTGTGGCGGGGATCCAGGGTGCATCGTGAAACTGTGGGGGACCACGTCGTACACGTTCCAGGGCTTCTGCTGCCGAGAGACCACGGTATGGGTGGTCACCGAAGAGGATCATGTAGAGAATTCCACCCAGGGCATAGACATCTGAAGCCGGTGTGAGGGCCCGGTGCTCGCCCCTGGCCTGCTCCGGGGACATGAAGGCCGGAGTCCCCGCTATGGCGCCCTTGTCGGTGGCCAGAGGTCCCAGGAGAATCGTGCGCGGGGAGACTTGGGACCCCGGGGGTTTCTTCGACCGAGTACGTGGCGTGGGGACCGGCCTGGCCAATCCCCAGTCAATGACCATGACTTCGCCGAAATCGCCCACGAGAACATTGTCTGGTTTCAGATCTCGGTGTACGACTCCTCGCGAGTGCGCATAGGCCACCGCCTCGCACAGCTTCAAGAATGCATCCACCATCCGGCGGAAGGACCAACCTGTCTCCGTGGCCGCCAACACTCCGCTACGAAGCCGCTGTTCATGGACTTCTTCTATGATTGCGGTGAAGGGGCGCCCTCGGGCTTCCTTGGCGGTGAAGAACCATCTACCGTCGGGGAACTGCCCCAGATCATGTACGGGTACGATGCCCGGGTGAGCCAGTTGGGCATTTATCTGGGCTTCCTCCATGAAACGTACAACCGCCTGTTCCGGATGCTTGAGATCGGCTCTTATAACCTTGAGGGCAAGGATCCTTCGCAAGAGGCGATCATAGACCCTGTGTACTTCACCCATGCTGCCTCTTCCGATGAAGCCCAGGTGCCAGTAGCGTTCGGGAAGGCTGGGAGCCTGGTAGGAGGAATCAGTCGGAGGTTGAGTGTCGTCGGGTTGCGAGGGAATGGCGGAGACGGTGTCGTCCACCGAATCGAGATCCTCCACGTAGGATGCCGTGGCGCTGGGTGGATCCGTGGTGATTCCCTGCAGCAGGAGCGTTTCCAGCGACAGACGCGTGGTGTCGTCGATGGGGAGCGTGCCCAGGAACTCTTTGAACCTGTTGAGGATCTCGTGCGTGGCGGTCAAGTAGTATCTCAGCTATGCGCCGCGAAGGGAAAGTGTGTCGATGGACACTGCTTCGCTTGCCGGGTCAGAGGCTGTACATCATGTACTGGAGGATCATCAGCATGTCGCTGCTACCGTTCTTGGCCACGCGGAAGGTACTGAAGACGACTTTACCTTCGCCGGAAGTGAAAGAGATGAGCAACGGTGACGAGGGAATGGTGTACTCTGAAGTACCGTCCTTGTAGCTGACCGAGCCGGTGAGGTGTACCGATACGGAACCGTCGACGCTCTCTATGGGAGGCCAGACCGGCAGGTCGTATTCTATGGAAACATAGTTGGTACCGAGGAATTCTGCCATGGCTGCGTCGGAAACGGCTGCCTGGACGTTGTCGTATTGGCCCATTTGCGCGGAGTCGGGGGAGCCATCGCCCGGGAAAGTAACGCGGCTGGGCCAGACCTGGTCGATGATGTCGTATGCCCAGTCCGATGCGTAGATATTGCCGCCCTCGTTCACGTACTCAAGGATGTTTTCCTGGATATCGCCCACAATGCCTTCGGTGTCGGAATCGTCGGTGTCGTAAATTACGTCTTCTTCGATGTGCCCGCCGTTGAAGAAGATGATGTCGTAGGTTTCCATGGTGTTGGAGGAACCGAGAAACGCGGTGAGATCCTGGTAGCTAAGGCCGTCCACGAGGTCGTAGTTGGCGAAGCCCATGTCGGCGAGGACGTCCTGGAAGTCGTCGTAGTCGCCAGTGATGACGGCCACTTCCATTTCCAGTGGATCAAAGCAGTCTGGTTCATCCAGGAGGACGTGCTCACCATCTCCGACCCAGATTTCCGCGTGGGTTTCGAGGATTTCATAACCGTATTGTACATATACGGTGTACTCGTTGTCCTGGGGGAGGTCGTCCAGGAGCCAATAGCCGTCGCGGTCGCTGTATGCCGTGCGGGTGTCGTATATGACTCCGTCGGAGTCGTAGATGTGAGTGTAGATCTGGGCATCCGGCAGCCAGGTACGCCCCGAAGGATCACATACACGGCCCTCGATGCTGCCGGGGTTGGGAGTGACCACCGGCTCTGGTTCAACGAAGAATGTGGACTCGCTGCAGCCCATCGACAGTGCCGCCACTGCGGAAAAAAACTGAACTAAGGCTTTCATGGACGTGCCTCTTTCTGGTCAAGTGAAATTGACATCTACCGAAACTTATCTTCGATCGTGACCGAAGGTCAAGCACAAATGCACCTTGGAGCCCATGGGAACTCCTGTCAGGGCAAAACAACATGACCGAACGAGATATACTGCCTTTTTCTTTGCATGGTCCCAGGCGACGCGTAATTCTATGGCCCAGGGAGCCTCCACTTCGAGTGGTGCCGTCAGTCCATGCGCGAGTCCCCTGACAGTCGAAGGGTTTCTCCCCTGTCGACAGCTCCCCGGTCTTCTCAGCAAGCCTTCGCTCCATCCGTCGGGAGTCCGACCATGGGAGGTTCAATGGAGGAAGAGAGCAGTCACACGATGAGTATGCCCGACCCCTCCAGGATGGAGGACATTTCAAACCAACTTCGCAAGCGCGCCAGAGTCCTGCAATCTCTTGCCAGGTCCATCAAGGAAGAATCCCCCAGGGCCGTCGAGAAGGCGCTCGGCCAGTTGGCCGCCTTGCCAAGGCAATCCGACGAACCCCAACTGCAGGCGGCCGGCAACTGGCTGCGCCAGGAGCGCGCCACCCGGCGCCAACGCCTCTCCGCCGACCTCAGGCGGCTATGCGCGGAGTCGGGCGTCGAGATCCTCGTCCTTTCGAAAGACCCCCTGGAACTCCGCCTCGTACCCCTGTCGGTATCCCTGGATCTGGCCAGGAACCGGGCCGAACTGGCTTTTGCAAACCAAATCCTGCTGCGTTGCGAAGCGCAGGCCCCTGCCATCATGGAAGCCCGCCTGGCAGCCCTGCAAACCCTGGAAGGCAGGGACTGGAACCCGGGAGCCTACCTGGAACTTCTTCTCGAAACCTGGATGACCCTGCGCAAACAGAAGGGCGAGGACTGGGTGGAGCTGGTGGAAATCCTTCCCGCCCTGGTCATGGCGCTCCAGACAAAACGTTTCAAGAGGGACCCATCCGCCAGGAACTTCACTCCCTATCCCAGGGTGCGGTTTGCCTGGGATCTGTGGCGACTTCGTCGTGACAGGGCATTGGCAACCGGCTCCTGGAGACTGTCCCTGGGACCGGCCACGGGAGGAACCACGAGAAACAAGAGCCGGGTCCTCTGGCTCGAAGACTCACGCGGGCAGGGACAATACCACCTGACCATGCGCTTTATCAAAGAGAATCGCACATGATCGAAAAAGCAGACACAACACCGCTCACACCAGCTCTCGCCCGAGACATTCTCTCCCGTGTGGGTGAAATAGGCCAACCTCCTGAAGTGGGGATCGAGCATCTCAACGTGGGGAACGAAAAGTACCTCTCGATTCTTGAAAAGGAATACCTTCTACCCATGGCAACAGAGAGGCGCGGCTCCACCTTCAAGCTGGTGCAGGCCTATTTCGGCGGTGGGAAGACCCACTTCCTGTATTGCGTTCGCTCCATCGCCTGGCGGCATGGATTCGCCTCGGCCATGGTCGGGCTTTCACCCGATGAGTGCCCCTTCGACGATCCGGTGAGGATCTACCGTGCGGTGGCGGACGAGACGGCCTGGCCCCCCAGGGATCCCACGGTTCCACCCTCCAGGGGGCTGGATTCCGCCCTGCGGACTGCCATCGAAGAGCGCGTCGGTTCGGACGGCGAGGACGAAGTGGCCCAGTGGATCGAGACGGAACTTCGCCAGGCTTCCGTCGACGCTCCTTCCTACAGAAATGCATTCAGCAGGTACGCCATGGCCGTGCTGGAAGGCGACATGGATGCCCAGGACGTCCTGGGCGCCTATCTTCGAGCCGAAGATGTCACTCTGGCCGAGCTGCGCCCCTTCGGGGTCAGAGAGCAGTTGTCCCGGAGCAGCGGCTTCAGGTTCATTCGGAGCCTGTGCCAGTGTCTCCAGGTGCTGGGAGTACCGGGCCTGCTCCTGGCCTTCGACGAACTGGATCGGAACCTGTCCCTGCCGCCGCGCCGCCGAAGGGCCGTGGCTGACAACCTCAGGCAGCTCATCGACCTGTGCGGACGTGAAGCCCTCCCCGGGCTCATGTGCCTCTACGCCGCCCCCCCCGAGTTCATGCGAAACGTGGTGGTGGAATACCCCGCGCTACAGCAACGTCTGGAAGGCCCCTCCACTCTCTCCGAGCGCAGCCCCCAGGCTGCTGTCATAGACCTGGAAAACCTTGATCTCGAAGCCCTGGAACTCTTGCAGGCGATAGGTGAGCGTATTCTGTCGCTGTTCGAAACGGCCTATTCCAGGGGGCTGGATACCGAGCTTCAAACCGAAAACATGAACAACCTGGCACGAGAGGTCATGTCCAGCTCTTTCGAGGTGGCCCATCGGCGTGCCTTCGTCAAGGCTGCGGTGGATCTCCTGCACCGTCAATCCGTCCAGGAAACCCCCCTCTCACCAGATGATCTGCGTGAACTGGCGGGGAAGGGAGCCGAAATCGTGTCCCTGGACCTGGACTCCGGCTTCGAGGCGTTCTGATGGTGGAAATTGGCGAAGTGGTGGAGCACCCCCAGTACGGACGAGGCCGGATCAGGGCGGTACTGGATGGGGGCAGGCGTTGGAGGGTGTTGTTCGACAAGGCTCCTCAACTTCCCAGAACCGTTCGGGCCACCGATCTGCAATCCATCGCCCAGCCAGCGGTCCTGAGCCCCGAAACAGCAGAAGGCCCAGCCCCGGACCTGCGCCAGGCTCTGGAAGCTCTCCGGCTCGGCGTGGTGCCCACCACCGCCCTGGACGCCATCACCGTGGGGCGTTCGGAAGAACTGGCAGCCATCAAGCGTCTCGTGGAGAACACGCGCGGCATGCTCCTGTTCTCGGGGAGCTACGGTTCCGGGAAAACCCACATGCTGGAGGTCGCAGAGTCACACGCCCTGGACGCCAACATGCTGGTGGCCCGGGTGACTTTCGATCCGTTGGAAACTCCCCCATCGCACCCGCTGCGTCTCTACCGCTCACTGGCCCAGGATCTCCGGTACCCGGACGGCTCGTCCCAGGGACTACGAACACTGTTGGAAAAACTCTCCGGCAGCGAGCCACACGAGAGCCCAACCGGGAACCGTTATCACAGGTACCTCTCTCCATCCCTGTGGGCCATGGGCAAGGCGGATCCCTTGCTGGCGGAAGACATGCTGGCTTTTGTCCAGGGGCAACTTTCCCAGGCCAGCCAGGATCTCAACAAGGCCTTGAAACGGCAGGGATGGAGCGGGCCCGGACTTCTGGCTCTTCCCGATTACCGCACCTTCGGGCAGATCATGGCCCATCTCCTGGGAGGGATTGCCGCCTGGTCCCGAGACGCCGGCTACAGGGGTTTGCTGGTTCTCGCCGACGAAGCCGAGTACCTGGACAACCTGCCATCCATGGGTCGGGCTCTGGCCACCAATGTCCTGCGTTACCTGGCCATGGCCTGTCTGCCGGCCCGGGAGCTATCCTTCGACCCCTCCACGGTCTACCGGGGGGGGCATGCCACTCACCGGAGTATTCCGGCGGTGTTCGCCTCGGACCAACCACTGGCAGCCGCCTGTGCATTCACTCCCAATCCCGGAATACGACAAATCCTCCAGGGCATCGCAAACCGCGAATCCGTAATGATCTCCCTCGAACCGATACCCTCCTGGGAGTTGGCCACCCTCTCCGACTATATCCTGGCGCTCTACCAGAAGGCATTCGAGGACCTGACCCCCCCCCAGGAACACCAACGTACCCTGCGCAGTCGACTGACCAGGGCCATTCGGAACGGAGAACTGGAGACCACGCGCCAGGCAGCCAGGATGGTGGTGGAGTTCTGGGACATCTACCTGCGAAACCCACAACGTGCGCTTGCGGCTCTGGCGCCGTGAACCCCCAACAGCTCCGCAAAGCCCTGTGGCGTACCTACGATGTACTGTTGGCCCGCCACGGCAGTCCCAATGCCGTACAACTCGGGTCGGTTGAACCCCTGCTGGCGGGAAGGGACCTGTTGCTGTGTGCACCCACGGCCTCTGGAAAAACCGAGGCATATCTGGCTCCACTCTGCGAGTTGTACTGTATACCCCGAGACAGGGACGAGCCTGCATTGCTCCTGGTGAGCCCAACCAGGGCGCTGGCCAACGACCTGTATCGGCGCGTTGCTGAGCCCATGCAGCGCCTTGGAATACCGTGCGGGCGATGGACCGGCGATCACCACGACAAGAACAGGATGCAGGTGTTGACCATCCTGACGCCCGAGTCCCTGGACAGTAGACTGGCCCGCAGCCGCCATGCCCTTGCCTCCGTGCGCGCGGTGGTCCTGGATGAACTGCACGTCCTGGATGGCACCGCCCGTGGCGATCAGCTCAGACTGCTCATGGCCAGGCTGCGGCATGGACAACGGGTGCAGGTGGTGGCTGCCAGCGCGACCGTGCCTGATCCCGAGAGCATGGCCGGACGATACCTGGAGTCACCGGAGATCATCCGAATCGAAAGCCGACGCAAGATCCTCGCACGTACAGTGGTGGCGCCGGGTCCAGCGGATCTCCGCAGGGAACTCCTGTTGGAACTTCGCCGTGGTTTTCGCAAGGTGCTGGCCTTCGCCAATAGTCGCGAAGAAGTGGAACTACGGGTAAGGGAACTGAAGGGCAGTCCACCCTTCGGCGCCGCGGTACTGGCCCATCACGGCAGCTTGGCCCGTTCACACAGGCTGCAGGTTGAAGAACGATTCCTCAAGCTGCCCATGGCCATCTGTATCTCCACATCAACCATGGAGCTGGGCATCGACATCGGCGATGTCGACATGGTGCTGCTCCTTGGACCGCCACCCAGCGTGGCATCCCTGCTTCAGAGAGCGGGGCGCGGTGGGCGACGCCGCGGTCACAGTCCCGTTCTGGCCGTGGCCAGGGACCAGTTGCAACGCCTGATGTTCCAGGTGATGTTGAAGGCTTGTTCCAAGGGTGATTACCTGGAGCAGCCTTATCATTTCAAGCCAGGCGTCCTGATTCAGCAAGCCATCAGTCTGCTCCACGAGAATCCCATGGGCTGGGTGGGCCCCAGGGCACTGCGTGCGCGGCTTTCTCCCGATTTGCAAGAAGCATGGAGTGAAGAAGCTCTTCATGGACTTCTTGCCCATGCTGCTGGCAATGGATGGCTTCATCGCGCCGGCAGCGCGCGGTGGGTAGCCGGAGAAAAGACCGAACTGCACTGGAACCGCGGCCGTCTTCATGCCAACCTGCCGCAGCGTAGCGGCGTGGAGGTGAGGGACTTCATGACCGGAGACCCGATTGGAACCGTCGCCAACGTGGATGACGACCTGGGCCTCTCCGGTTCCGGCAGGAAGGTGTTGCGAGTGGAGGAAGGCCGGGCGGTCACGCGGGAGATCCCCGGAGACGGGCTCGCCGTGTTCCAGCGGGGGCCTCGGCCCATCATGAGCAAAGCCCTTGCCCGCCGCCTGGCGAAGGCCGCAGGAATTCCAGTTCCTTGTCATGGATGGGCGGATGGCAGCTATGTGTTGATACACGGGTTGGGAACGTCGGGAGGTCTGCTTCTCGGCGCCGTCATGAGGGGCCTGGGCTCCCAGGTCAGGCGTGCGGGGCCCCTGGGGCTCGTGTTGAGGAGCGCCCCCCTAAAATGGCCCACAGCACGGGATCTGGACTCGGCGCTGTCCCGTTGCCACACCAGCCTGGCGACGGCCCTGTCCATGGGCTCTTTCCACAGCCAGCTTCCTGCCGCGGAGCAGCGCAGGGCCGTGGAGTCTGCCCTGGACCTGCAGGGACTCCGGCAACTGCTGCTGAAGTTCCCCCCTCCAGAGCACGATTCCAAGCTGTTGGGAGATGCCGGCTGGTTCTGAATCCGCATGGCGGCGCGGGCATCTTGCCACCTGGTGGGCAGGAGACATCCGCGAGACAGTGCCGCATGCCGCCAGGTCGGGGTTCGTGGCATGCGCCCGGAAGCCCCTGCCCGCGGTTCGGTCCAGCGGCAGGCTCCTGGCGCCGGCGGCTCCTGGGATTCAGCCTGGATGGCAGGACTGGCAGGCGTCGGGATCGGGGAAATCACCGGAACAGCCCGAGTGCGGTTCGCCGTGGCAGGTGGAGCAGGGGGTGGCGCCGTTGTGCCCATCAGTGGCGCCGTTGGTACCATGGCAGGTGGTGCATTGATAGGGGGCCATGCCGCTGTTGTGGGAATCTTCGACGTGACAGCTCAGGCAGCAGGGGTCGAGCCAGCCGGTATGGGAGCTGGTGAGGACCGGCGCATCGACGGCAGTGTCTACGGGGAGGCCGGTGTCGGTGGGGGGCGCCGTGTCGGTGGGGTCGGTGGTGTCGGTGGTCTTGTTGTCGGAGTCCCCGCAGGAGAACAACAAGCCCGTAAGAAACAGCATGGGGAGGAAGAATCGGTGACTGCGCATCTGCTCCGTCTCGGTAACGTGATGTTGTTGACATCTTGGAAAAGGTGTAGTGAGATTTGACACCATCGATCATTCTTGTCAATGGAAGTTCTCGAGAACAGTATCTCGTCCACGGACTCGTAACGGCTACGAAGACTTCTTCAACAAGGTCAACAAGGAAACATGGCCCCATGGTGAATCTTCTCGGGAATGCCTCTCTGTGGGAACCGACACCCACCGTTGGAACGGCACCTTGAACCCGTTTTCGGCCATCTCGCTGCCGTTGCTTCTGGGAACTGCCTTTTCTCCAACGGCACTGGCACAGACGCAGGCCGTGTCCGAAACCGTGGCCCAGGTACGCCACGACCTGTTCGGCCAGCAGATGGTCCCTCTGTGGCAGTACCTGAGCCTATCCACGCGTTCAGAGACCCTGTGGATGGACATCTACGGTGGACTGGAGTGGTCCTCGGGCCTGGATCGCATGGTGGACCCCGACATCTACCTCTTCTCCCTGGGAGGCAGGGCTCTGGGGGGGCGATGGTCCCTTGGCAGGCAGCGGGGAATTGGAGCACTTCGTCCGCAAACCTTCGACGGCTTGCGGTACGACAGGGATCTCGGCTCGGTGTTCGCACTCCAGGCATGGGCAGGCTATGCCCGTCATCAGGATCTCGACGACCTGTTGGATGGCGCTGGTGTTGGCCGCATCGCCTTGCTTGCGGAACATGGGGACTTGACGGCCAGGCTGGGGACCCAGTTGGAAGCCGGCCCCGACACCCCCTTCATCCCCAGGCAGGACCTGGAAGCACGTCTGGAGTTCGGCGGGCAGCGTCGTTCGGCCCTGAGCGGCAGACTGGTCCTGGCGGAGCCCGGCCTGGACTCGACGGCCGCGGGGATCTCGGCGGAATGGGCCACGCTCCGGTTCTCGGGCTCATTGTCACCCTTGGAGTTGGGCGTACACGTGCAGCATCGTGAAGCAGCAGACCCCTGGTCGCTCTTCGGAGATGCCTTGCTGGAAACCCTGGCCGGCGGTCGCACCGACGAAGCCGGCATCAGCCTCCGGCTCGTGGGGCGTCGCTGGACATCCACATGCCTTGAATACGCACTGTCGAGTTATGGAACATCGAACTCTTTGGGCCACCGTTTCAATGTCTCATATTCCCCGGGGCCATCCAGTGGCGTGCTGCGGCTCAGTCCTGCCCTCTCTTCCGCCTACGGTCCGGGTGGCCAGTACCACGCGCTATCCGCCACCCTGGATTGGCAGCCCACCGATGCTACGTCCTTGAGGAACCGCCTGGCCATAGTCCCCTACCAGAGAATCTCGAATCCATGGGCGCTGGCCTGGAGCACCAGCCTGGACGCCGCCTGCCGCTTCGCGTCTCCGGCCAGGGCCCACATCCTGGCGGACTTGTCTTCCGATTCGGAGAGGGTCGTGGACCTCCGACTGGCCGCATCGCTTTCCTTGGAGCTTCCGTGAACCCTGTCCCCCCACGACTTACTCTCGTCCTGGCCCTGCCAATGCTCCTGGCCACCGGGATGGCGGCCAGCAACCAGGGCGGCCAGGCACCCCGAATGCTCGCACTCTTCGACCACGACACCCACGCAAAAGCCAACAAGAAAGCAGGGTTGGCGTGCACCGACTGCCATGGCTTCCAGTCCACCATCGACGAATCCACCGGGGCGAGGGCCACCGTGGCCGTGCTGACCCAGAGCCCACAGGCCACCTGCCACCAATGTCATTATCCGCCGGGGAAGCCTCGCGTAAAGGCACCAGGTTCCTGCTCAACCTGCCATCCGGACTCGGTGGTGCCCGTGACCCACGGAGCGCACTGGAAACTTGACCACGGCTTCGATGCCCGAATGAACATCAGCCAATGCCGTGACTGCCACCGCCAGAAGTACTGCGTGGACTGCCACGAAAACAAGGAATCCCTGCGCTTCCAGGTACATGACCGCAGTTGGCTCCAGGTGCATGGGATCGCGTCGATGGCGGATCCCGCCTCGTGCGGAACCTGCCACCTGCAGGCCGACTGCGTTGCCTGTCACTCCACCGGAGATGGGAGGTGGCAGTGAGCCCGGCATCTCGTTTCGTGATCTATGTCCTTGGCTCGTTGCTTTGCGGCGCTTGCGGATCAGCCGATCCCTGCGTCGGCGTAGCCGACATCATGGAAACCCCACAGGGTCTGATTCTCACCGAAGACGAGCACCAGGCGGGCTGGGGGAGTTCCCAGTGCTTCACCTGTCACCAGATCTGGCGCTTTCACGTCGCTGATTGCACGGAGTCCATGGATTTCGACATGGAATCCATCAACGAAATGGTGGACGTGGAGGATCCATCTTCCTGCACGGTATGCCATGGCGACAACGGCGCCCATTGGAGCGCCGATACGGGTTGAACACGTGCGCGCCAGCCTGGATTCCCCGCGGCAGCCGGCAGGATCCCGGGTTCTGGCGGCTGCCGTCGGATATAACGGAGCCACCGCGCGGGTTCCGGCCCGACTGTGGGAATAGAGTACACTCGTGGGAGTAGCGTGCCATGGCCGTGCCCAGGACGATATCGGAGCTGGAGGCCCTGCTGGAGCGGCTGGCTCCCCGGGAGCCGCGCACCTGGACTGGTATGCTGGAGTTCAGGCGTGGCGATTCGGCGCCGCTCCAGGCCCTGATGGCAGTGACTTCCACGCGGCTTTTCATCCAGGAGACGGCTCCCCTTGGTTCGACATCTCTCCAGATCTGGCCCAGGCAGGCGATGGCGGCCATGCGGATGGATCCATCCGATTCCAGCATCCATTTTTCGCTGCGCGGGGATTCCATAGTGCTGCAGGGCTTCTCCTCCCAGGCCCGGATGGGCCGGCTGTGGGCTGTCCTGAGGGCATCAGCCCCGTTGGGCGGTATTTCCCACAACTACAAGCCACCCCTCGCCAACAGGCAGCAAGCAACGGGAACAGCGGGCTCCGGGCAGACAAGCCCAGAGCTGTCCTGGGGCAAGCATCGCTGGCTGGACGACGCAGCAGCGGAGATTCCTCCGGTGGTGATGGCCCCGGTGCCCAGTAAGGCACCGGAAGAATCGCGCCCGCAGCATGGGCCCGGAAACAAGACCGAAAGCCAACACTCCGATGCTGGCGCCCCCTTCCACGGGCAGCCACGAGCCCTGCGGAACCGGGCAGCCATCCCCGATGCCGGACTTTTCGAGGGAACAGGCATTGGCCCGTCCCAGGAGCACGGTTCCCACTACGAGCAGCCTGCGGATGCCGAGGATCTGCCGCACTCCGGCCCGGAGCCTGGAGACGCCCCGTTCCCGCGCGAAGCTGAAACCACAGCGGACTGTGGCTCGCGACACGCTCCCGGGCCAGTCACGGCAATCGCCTACCTGGCCCTGTTGGTGCTGGTGGCCATGGGCGTCGTGGTGGGGTTGCGGGCCTTCCAGGGAAATACTCCGTCTGGCCAGGACGAGCCTTCTGCTCGTTCCACCGCCCCAACAGATGAGCCGTTGACGAAGTCTTCTCCCAGCCCAGTCCCGGATATGCTGCTGGGACTTCGGATGGGAATGAGCCCACAACAGGTGCGGCATGCACTGCCGGCCCTCATGGAAGCCTCCCAGGGTTTCGGCCAGGCCCGCCAGCCATCACAGGCGGGAAGAGCCGGAGATGCCGCTGTTACGAGGCAGATGGAGTTGGATACCACCTACTCCGGGCAACCCACTGTCTGCCAACTCCTGTTCTCGCGGGATCTGGGGCTCCAGCGCATCAGGTGCGAGATCCGCCCCCGACCTGACACCAGGGTGTTCATGGGGCTGGAGAAAGCGCTGCTCTCCCGAGCCATGGAGACCTACGGAGCCCCCGACCACGTGACCGGGCAGGAACCGCTGAACGCGCTCTCGGCTCCCGAACCCGACGAGCCCGGCTACAGGCGTATATGGACCTGGCAGATGGAAAGCCAGGAGGTAACATTGACTTCCTCCGTGCTTGAACCCCAGGTACCAGGCGGTTCCGTGCTCGTGGTGGAGTCTGTGCTGCTCCCTGGCCCTTCCCCGTCGACAACGTTGAAGCCAGGCGAGAAATCCCCTTGACAAGTTCCCGTCAGCAACGGACGAGGACATGAGCTTCGCCCGCGCACGACATCGGGCCGTCCTGAACGTGGCATTCCAGGTGATCCTGACCAGTGGAGTCATGGCTACGGTGGCCTGCACGGTGTTCGTGGAGATCTTCCCGGGTGCCGGGGTGACTTCCAGGAAAATACCCGACCACTGGATGCAAGGTAGTTCTCTCGTTCTTTCCACCGTGATCTGTGTACCGATATTCCTGGCGGTTCTCTTCTTTTTCTCCAGGAAGCACAAGGCATGCGCACCCGCCCGGATTCTGGGCCTGCGTGGCGGCAGAAACGGCCCCACCTGGACCTGGGCTCTCGCTATCCTTCCTCTCCTGGGCCTGTATGAAACAATCAACTGGTCGTCGGGAGGCCCCTTGGTGGATGACTGGATGATTGCGATATTTTCCAGCGCATCTTCACGGCCAGCGTTGTTTCTCGCTGTGGTGTTTCTGGCTCCTGTTGGCGAGGAACTGCTTTTCAGGGGTCTGCTGCTGGGTGGTCTGGAGGGAACTTCCTCGAGACGCAGGGTCGTTGCCGTGGTACTCACCAGCCTGGCCTGGTCGGTTCTTCACCTGCAGTACGATCTACGAGAGCTGCTTTTCGTCTTCGTGCTGGGGCTCCTCCTGGGTACCTCCAGACTGCGAACGGGGTCCATCTGGCCGGCCATGGCCATGCACTCGGTGAACAACGCCTTTGCGTTGCTCATGTGTTGGTGGGTGCTGCAGTAGCCCAGGTGATGATGCGGGGCTCCCACGGAGCAATGCGTATTTTCTTGCCCTCGTGGAGCCCGTGCCTCTCCAGGATGTGGATGGGGAACTTCAGCTCGAAGTCGTATTCCCTGGGGCTGCCATCCAGTCTGAACCACATGATGCAGGACTCCGGAAGGGGGAACAGGCGCTTGATTCTGCCGGAAAAGACGTTCCTGGCCAGTGATTGCTTGATGGGCGAGCCATCTCTGATGACCTTGAGATCCGTCTGCCGCATGCAGACAGTCACCTCCGCCCCCAGGGGTATCCTGTCCTGCACATGGAGTTGGAAACACCCCAGGTCCACCAGGGTCCCGGAAGCGATGGGTCTGGCGGTTCCACGGAAGATGTTTCGATAGGCCAGGAAGCGGGCAACCTCCTGGGATACGGGGCGCCTGAAAATATCGCTGCGGCGGCCCTCCTGAACCACTCTGCCGTCCATCAGTACCGACACCCGGTCACCCAGGGTGTATGCCTCGTCCATGTTGTGGGTGATGTGAATCGTGGTGGTGCCCACCGCCGTGACGGAGGCCTTGAGGTCGTGCCACAGACTTCTGCGTACTCCTTCGTCTATGGCCGAGAATGGCTCATCCAGGAGCAGAAGATCCGGTCGGGGAGCCAGGGCTCGGGCCAGAGCCACCTTCTGCCGCTCTCCGCCGGACAGGTGGCGCACTCCCCGTTTGCGCAGATGCTCTATTCCAAGCAGGGAACACAACTGGCTGACCCTCTCGTCGGTATCTCCCCCGGATGTTCGGTGGCCCCGACGCAAGATGCTCGCCCACAGAACGGTGGACATCCAGGTGGCCTGGCGCGCCTCCAGGCCAAAGCGGATGTTTGCCTCCACGTCCAGGTGTGGGAAGAGGGCGTAGCTCTGTGGTACGTAGCCCACGCGGCGATACTCGGGCAGCGTGTCGGTGATATTGCGACCAGCCAGCACGATGCGCCCCGTCGTCGGTCTGCGAAGGCCAAGGATGCAGCCCATGAGGGTTGACTTGCCGCTCCCGTTGGGCCCCATCAATACGTGGTACTCGCCGGATGCACAGGTGAGGGAGACATCCTTCAACTGGAAATCACCCAGCCTCAGGTTCAAGGACTCGATGCTCAGGTGCGGCCGGTCAGAGAGTCGAGGCATCCAGTTTTCTCACGCTGAAGAGCACGCCCATGGAAACACATACCAGAATGGTGATGAACACCAGGGCGCTGGAGATGTCCACCGACTCTAAGCTCAGGTAGATGGCCACCGGTATGGTTTCGGTCTTCATGGTGGTGGCTCCCGCCAGGGTAATGGTGGCGCCGAACTCCCCCATGGCCCTTCCCCAGACAAGCAGAAATGCCGCCACCAGGCCCTTCCGGGCCATCGGCAGCACCACCCTCACGAAGACCCGGGCCCTGGTATGGCCCAGGCTGCGGGCCAGGTTTTCGTATTCGACGTCGATTGATTCGAAGGTGGTCTTCAGCAGGCGCACGGAGAGGCCCACCACCACGATGAACTGTGCCAGGACGATGCCCTTTGCCTCGAAGACCACCGGCCCGAGGATGCCCTCCAGCGCGGAGCCCCACGGAGTGTTGAAGAAGATGAGGAGCATGGCACCGAGGGCGATGGGGGAGAGTACGATGGGGAGATCCAGGAGGGTGTCCACCAGGTTCCTGCCCGGGAACCGAAAACGGGAGAGCATGTAGGCCACGGGAATGGACACGGCCATGGCCAACATGGACGAAAGCGTGGCCGTGACGAGCGAGAGGCGCAGAGCGAAGAGAACCTCGTCCATGTGCGGGGTCTGTCGGAAGCTCCTGGAGAACAGCTCCGCCAGCATGCTCCCCATGAGAACCACGAAGAAAAGCACCAGCAGCGACGATACGCCCACGAGGAAGGTGTCGAAGGCGTTTCTGGAAACACGGCCCGCGAGCCCCTGCTGGCCGGCAGCCAACCCTGCCTCGTCGGCGCGGAAGCGGCCTCCGGGTCCGGGGCTTTGACCTCCGGGCCTGGCTCCGGGCCGCTGGCTGCCGTTGCCCTTGCCCCACTCACTTCCCCTGGAATCGGGACCGCTCATCTCTTCTGCCAGTTCTTGCGGATGAGCTGGAAGTACCGCTCCGAAAGTCTGTATTCGCCGCCGATGCTGGCATTGCCGGCGAAGGACAGGGCCTTCTCACGTTGCGTGATGTAACCCTGCTCCCGGTAGATTTCCTTGCCGGGACCGGAGACCACGTAGTCGATGAATCGGCGGGAAAGTTGGGCATCGCGGGTATAGACGGGTACGGAAATGGGGATGTACGAGATCCGGGGGATGCGGGGAGGTGCAATCGGCACGTAGTCCATGCGATCCGGGTTCCAGAAATGGAAGACCCTCCAACCAAGGATGGCGTCCACCTGTTCCATGGCGGCCAGGTTGGCTGTCTTGGAACAGCTCCCACCGAAGGTGGCCACGTTGGGCAGCACGGATTCCAGCATCTCGTTGTGTTCCAACAGCTCCACGCCGTAGAGTCCAAGGCACACGGTTTCGGGGTTGCCCATACCCAGTTTCAGACCGGGGCGGGTCAGGTCGTCCAGCGAACGGACCTGGGCGGGGTTGGAAGCAGGCACGATGATGGCCGGCACGAGGTAGGCCACGATGCGATCGCTGCCCTTTTGCAGAAGGCCCTTGCGCTCTCCGATTATCTGGTAGTCCGGGGAGCCGGGAAGGTAGATCTCGCCCTTGTGGGAGAGTTCGATCTGCGAGAGAAGCGTGCCCGAGCCACCGAATATCAATTCAACCTGTATTCCGGTTTCATCCTGGAACATCTCGGCGATGCGCTCCATGGCGGGCTTGTTGGCCGAGCCACAGAAGACTGTGAGGGACCGAATGTCGACGGTCTCACCACCATGGCAGGCCTGAATGAACAAAATGAACAGCAGCGATGCCAACAGGTAGTAGCGTGTTCCGAGAGGGTGCATGTCAAGACTCCGGATGTTGCGGCGTGGACTCTTGGTCCGCTGGTGAGCTGCCTTCCAGGTCATCTCTCGGGAGCCTGCTCAGGAAGAGGTCCAGTTCACGCCGTGCATCGCCTTTGATCGCCGATTCCAACTCGCGGTACTGGTGCAGGAACTGCCGGGTCCAGGCGCTGAGGCGGGCGCCCCCACCCCTGGGGCCTCCTCGGCTGCGCAGCAGCACTCGGCGCCCCAGGCTCTTTTCCAGGCGGTTGACCATCTTCAGGGCCTTGGGGTAGGAGAGACGCATCTGTTTTGCGGCCCTGTTTATGGAGCCCTGGAGAGCCACCTGTTCCAGGAGGCGAAGCACACCTGGTCCCATGAACGGGTTTCCGTCATCGTCCACCAGGCTGATTTTTACTCGTACTTCCATGGGCGTTATATATCCGAAAATATAACCCTTGTCACCGGCTCCGAACATACAGGCGGGGCCGGCCCCATCCAGGGGGTCCGCGATGCCTTTTTGCCGGAACGCCATCAGACCGTCAGCGACGGGAGTAGCGGCACTGCCGGCCATCTGCTTTGCGGCCGCCACCGTGACGCTGGTCATGGAGAGCCTGCGTCTTCTGGGCGCTGACGAGGGACTCGCTCCGTTGACCCGTCTGGGTAGCATGCTGGCAGTTTTCGGCGGCATCGGTTCCGGTGCATGGCTCTGGAGGGGGCGGCCAGGCACCAACCGGGGGCGGGCTCATGGAGGCAGGTCTGTCATGGCCGCCTGGGCCTTCCTGGCCTGGCTTTGTGCGCTCCCCTGGCTGTCTTGGTCACTTGAAGCAGCTCTCTCCGCCCTCGTTCCAATGTGGGCCGTCGGTGGGTTGCTGGCCTTGCTTCTGCTGGGCCCGGCTGCCGCCCTCCAGGGAGCTGCCCTGGCCGAATACTGCCGGGTTTCAGGGCGCGCCCACCGATGGTGCTTGCTGGCGTCGCTTGGCTTCGCCATGGGCGCTCTTTCCTGGTTGACGCCGCCGGGATGGTGTGTGGAATCTTCGGGCATCAGGTACTCCAGCCTTGCCTGGGCTGTCCTGGCGGCTCTCTGGGGGAGTGCCAGGTACCTGTTCCTGCAAGCGAAGGGCCTGGCCGCCAGCCTGGATGGGCGGGCGGCCCCACGCGGGAATTCACCTGGTGCCTGGCCTGGGCCACAGCCCATTTCTCCGGCGACTCCCCGCGAGGCTGTCGCGCATCCCGATTCCTCCGCGGAACGGCAGTCGCCGGGATCCGGCCTGCCGGCAGGACCCGTGCTTGAACAAAGCTGGGGCCTACCCTGCACGGCGACCTCCCGGCGCGCTGTTGCCTGGGCCACGGGGCTGCTCTTTCTGGCAACGGTTCTGGGCTGGACTCGGCTGCTGGAACAGGCTGCTCCCAACATGCTCATAGATGCCCTGCCCGTGGTGCTGGTCCCGTGGTTCCTGGGTTTGGGAGCCGGGGCCTGGCTGGCGGTACGCAAGTTGGCATACAGGGCCGGCGGCAGCCTTGCAGGGCTGCTGCTGGCAGGCGCGGCCCTGGTGGCGGGTTTCGCCTTGATCAGCCTGGTGCCGGAGGAAAGCCTGGTGGGGCAGAGTGTCGGATTGGGGCCCGGCAACCTGGCGGTGTTCCGGGCGACGGGACTTCAGATCTCGCTGGACAGGCTGGTATTCTGCCTGTCTTTCGTCGCAATGGTGGGGTTGTTTTCGGGGCTGTCCATGGGCGGAATGTGCCTGCAAGATGGGGCCGAGGCCGGGGCGCAGGAAGCCTTCCCGAGCCTGGTTGGCTGGATATCCCTGGGAGGTGTGTCCGCCAGCCTGGCCATCTTCTCGCTGTCGGAGTCGGACCTGGGTCTCCTGTCCGGCCTGGCGCTGCTGGCGAGCCTGGCTATCGCGGGGGCGCTGTTGATCCTGGTTTCCCGGCGTGCCGTGGTTCTGGCGGCCCCCCTCCTGGCGGGTCTATGGATCCCTCCATGGTTTGGTCTGCCTATTCCTCCCGGAGAAAGCGTGGAGTCCTTCTCCGAGAACCTCTCCTCGACCTCCGCCATTACCAGCCACGACGCCAGCAGAGTTCTCTACTCCGATGGCAGCAGGGTAACCCACCCGTCGTGGCCCCTTGGGCAGGTGCTGTCCCTTCATCCCAGGCCATCCAGGGTCCTGTTGTTGGGCTTGGGAACCGGCTTTCTCTCCACGGCCCTGGACACGAATCCACATGTCCAGAGGATTGTATGCGTGGAAAGCCTTTTCGCGAACGCTTCAATGCTCACCTGGGCCTACGATGGGCAGCCAGGGTCCGGGCCCATGGGGCTCGTGGGCAGCAGGGATCTCATCAAAGTCGAACCACGAAGATTCCTGCGCCTGACCCGGGAGTCCTTCGACCTGGTTCTCTGGGATTTGAAGCTCCAGTACAGTTTCTTGGGCATGAACAGCCTGGAGGCTTTCCAGGAGCTGCGGAACGTCATGCAACCTTGTGCGCTGGTGGCGCTGAAGATCCAGCCATCCACGCTCTCCCCCCAGGGGCTACGCGGTTTCCTGTGGAACTTCACCACGGTCTTTCCCGATTCCGGCATGTTGGCGGGTGCTGGCGCTGAACCCGTGTTGGTGGGTCGAAGTCCTGGTCCCACCTGTAGCGCTGGCCATGACAGCGCGGGAGCGAGGGAAGCCTCACCGGCTCCCTGGCCTGGAGTCTCGACACGGTTCCTGCTGATGGATGCTCCCGCCATGCGCCGGCTTCTGGCGGGAACTGCCTCCACCGATGCCCCAGCCCTTGCATCTGCCAGGCAAACGCTGGTGGGCCCCAACTCCCAGTGGACTCTGGAGCACAGCGCCTTGCCCTGGCTGCGAAGGGGCGTTCAGCGTTCTTCCTGGTCCCCGGCGGTGGGAATCGTCATGACGCGCCGGCGTTGGTGGTAGACCTCCGGGAGCGGGCCTGGCCGTGGGGATTCCCGGCTGGCAGCCCGCTCCCGGAAACCAGGGTGCCCGGGGCCCGCGGCTCTATGGTTGTTCCCTGGCCTGTTCCAGCCTGCGTTGCATGTTTTCGTGCTGCCACAGGAGGTAGATGTCATCGGGAGCATACGAGACCGCCCGGAGCGAGACTTGGGCGGCTTCTTTCAGCTCTCCTCGGCGCCAGTGGACCACCGCCAGGGTGTCCAGGTAGTCGGGACGATGCGGGGCTTCGGTTGTGGCCAGTATGGCCTTTTCCAAGGCCTGGTCCAGGTCCCGCCCGGCCATTCCCAGGTACCAGGCCTGGCAGTTGTTCGTGTCGGTGTCCTTGTCGAGTGAATCACAGTCCTCGGCCATGGCTGATTCGAGTATGGGGTCGATCCGGTCCAGCCGACCGGCCGCCCGGTAGGCGGCTATCTGGAAATCCCGGGGACGGTCCTCGGGGTGGAGCCGGTCCATGGCGCGCTGGGTATCGATCACCAGCATCTGCCGTTCGTCGTCGTTCTGTGCGATGTCCGCGTAGAACCAGATTGCGAAACCGCTCAGGGGGTAGATCTCCAGAAGGCGTCGCAGGTGGGAAAGCGCAGCCATGCGATCCCCCTCGGCCATGGCTATTCTGGCTCGCCGGAGCAGGTGCCCGTCGGGGTTTTCATCCAGCTCGTTTGCGCGGGCGATGGAGATTCTTGCCTGGGCCGGATCTGCCGATGCCAGCGCCAGGTCCGCCGCCGCCACCCAGACCTGGTCGTCTTCCCGGGATTGTTCCATGGCCGCCTGTACCAGCACCTTCGCCCTTTCCATGCGGCCTTCCAGGATATGACCATTCACGGCCGACAGGAGTTCTCCCTGTTCCAGCAACTCCGCCGGCCCCAGAGTGCTCATGCTGGCCCAACAGGCGGCCATGTCACCGGAATACCTGTGAAGCCGCGCCATGAAGACACTGGCTTCGGAGTCTTCGGGGTTGAGTTCGAGGTAGGGTGCCAGGGTGGTGATGGCTTCGTCGGTTCTGTCCAGCCATGCCAGCAGGCGCGCCCGAAACATGCCCCGCCGGGGATCGTCGCCGTAGCGATCCAGGTCCTGTTCCAGCAACAACTGGTGGCCGTCCCGTTCCCTGCGTTCGCCCGTGCTTTCGGTGAGCGCAAACCTGCCTCCCTGGTAGTCCAGCACGGCTCGGTAGTTCTTGAGGGCGTTGAAACCCACGAGGCCCGCCAGGGAGTCGGGACCGATGCTGGAGCCCTTGGTGAAGTTGATCCACTGGGCCACGCCGGGATCGTCCACGGTCCGCCCGCCCAACTGCGCAGAATCCAGGTGTATGCGCCGGGTTCGTTTGAGGAAAGTGCTGGGTGGCAGGTCGTCGTCTCCGCCTATTCCGTAGATGGGCTCGTCGCCTTCCGTGGCCACGGCGGAGAGGGCTTCGCCGGCGACTCCGGAGAGAAGGAAACCCCGCGCCCCCGTGTCGATGGCCAGCAGGACCTTCTGGGAGAGGGCCACCATGGAGCCCTGGGGACGGGCCGTGAGACCCACCATGGTGTAGCAGTGCAGGCCATCGAAGAGCATTGGCTCGGCCTGCTCTGGTTGGACCCATGCCCCAGGTCGAAACAGTTCCAGGCGCTCCGCCGGGTAGTCCACCGCCAGGACGAAATGTTGCCACACATTGTTGCCCAGGATGCCCGCCAACGGCATGGCTCCGGTGTAGGATGGCACGCCCTGGACGGCGACGGCGGCAAGGACATCGGACATGGTCATATCGCCCAGGGAGATGGCGGGAAGCCGGACCGACGACCACTGGACCGTCCCGCCCAGCCCTTCCAGGAAGCCATCTTCAGCATGGGGCTGGAGCGAGAGATCCTGTGCCAGCTCCTCGCTGATGGTGGAAATGGAAGCTCCGGTATCCACCAGGAAGATCCCGGGTTCTTCCAGCCCCACATCCACCTGGACGTAGATCTTTTCGTTGCCGGGGGAGGTACGAAGCAGGTCCACCAGCACATGATCCGGGCCAACGATCCTGGGTTTGTCCGCTGCAACCTGCTCCGTGGGCGGGGTGTGGGCCTGGCAGGACAGGGCCAGAAGGAACAGCATTGGGTGGAATTTCATGAATGGAACCTTTCAGCGATGCCGATGCAACCGTGGAGCCATGGAGTACCAGTATGTATCCCGTTGCATGCAGCGGTCGCCCCTGTGCCGGGCTTTTCAGCAGTAGACGCCTTGACCCATCCTCGCTCCTGACGACTATGAGCCGTCGGGAAAGCTGTGGCCTGCTGCGGGCGAGGCAGTCGCGCATGGTCCAGGGCAGCAATCCCACGGGCTCTGCAGATCCTCCCCCCCGACCATCCACAGCGCCTCTCCACCAGTGACCCGTGGCGGCTGCAAAAATCCACCTGGGATGGTAGTATGGACTTTCCACGAGGAGCCACGAGACCCTGACGGCTGAGCGGGGTTGTTGCCTGCGCTTCGCTGGCCTCGTGTTCCGCGGACCCAAGCCGAGGTGACCGGGAAATGGACCTTGATGAAAGTGAGATCACTGACTTGGCGCGTTTTTTTTCCCGGCGTTTTCCAGGCTACGAGCAGCGCTCCTATATCGCCGGCCAGGCTGGCCTGGCTTCCGGCGCACAACTCGCCGGTGATCCCCGCGATGTCTGGAAAGACATCATTCGCACGGCGCTGGAAGCGGAGAACCTGCCGGAACTGGCGCGCATAGCAGCCCAGCAGCGCCCGGCGGACGAAAACCTCCGCCACCTTGTGAAGGCCCTGGAGTCGGGCCGCCTGGGCCTGTCCGGTCGCCTGAGGTTGCTTCTGGGGCTGTCGCTCCTGGTGTCGCTGGTGGTGCTCCTGTTCTTCGTCCTGGGAAGGCGCTCCCACGTCTCCACTGGCACCCCGGCACCCGCGGCGGATTCGCCGCCCGCCGTGGCACGGGCAAATCCAGGAGCCTCCGTTGAGTTCCCCGCCACCGCCCCCTCCGGGGAGGAAGCGCCCGCAGCCCCGGAGCCGCTGCCAGCGGAGCAGCCCTCAGGCCCGGCACCCGCCACCGCCCCCTCAGAAGAAGCGCCCGCAGCCCTGGAGCCGCCGCCCGCGGGCCAGCCTCCAGGCTCCACCGGGTCCATGCTGGCAAAGGCCGAGTCCCCCCATGAAGATCCTTCTCCGTCAGCCATGTCAAGCGAGCCCCCCGCCAGCCATGACCCGGCCGTGGCTGCCTCCAACACGGTGGGGCAGGGGACCGAAGCCTCCGAACCCGCCCTCCCCCCGGCACAGGCGATGCCCCGCCCCGACGCCACCGGAGGGGAACTCGTGGAAGGCAGGTGCGGCGGCAGGCGTGGCCAACTCATCGGCTACTGGTACGCGGGCTCCACGGCGCCATGGGGGCCCGGCGATACCTATACCGTCTGGGGCGGCGCCAACGTGCGAAAGATGTTTCCAGCTCGCGAAAACCACTGGAACACCAGGAGCGAGTTGATCTGCACCCTGAAGAACGGCGACAAGGTCCTGGTACGCGACGCCCCGATAGCCGTCGATGGCGGTGCCTACTGGGTCCCCCTGTACGCGGGGGATCTACTCACCCCATAGCTCCCAGGACCCGTCGGGAAAGAGGCTGCACGAAACAGCCGGCTCGGGCCCTGGCACTCCGCAGCGGGCCGTGGAGGTTGTTCATTGGACGTAGCCCAGGGCGCGGAGGCGGTCCATGATCTGTGGGTCGACGTCTCCCGGAAGGTCTTCCAGCGGATGGGGAATTACCTGCGTTCCCTCGCCCATGGCGTCGTCCAGCAGAGCGGACAGTTCCTGGCGGAGCGCCGGTAGCTGGGCATGGAGGTCGTGCTGTTCAGCGGGATCGTCTGCAAGGTTGAAGAGCATGGAGGCGGAGCCCTGGATGTTGTTGTCGCGGATGAGCTTGTGATCGTTCAACGTGACGGACTGCAGGTTGCTGCCGAAGGCCATACTTTCAGCAAAGGCGGGGCGTTCCTGCCAGGGTTCGCCCCGCAGCAATGGGAGGAGCGATTCTCCAGAGAGCGTGGGGGGAGCCTCGATGCCAAGGCAGGCCAGGATGGTGGGCACCACGTCCAGGAAGGAAACCCGCTGCCGGATCCGGCGCGCATGGTTTTCCATGCCAGGGATGCGAATCATGAGCACCACGCGGATGAGTTCCTGGTAGAGGGTGTGGGAGTGGAGCACGGAACCGTGGTCCCAGAACTCTTCTCCGTGATCGGAGAATACCACCACCATGGTGTCGTCCAGCATCCCGTTGTCAAGGAGGTACCGGAACAGGATCCCCAGGTGATGGTCCACGAGGGCGATGGAGCCATCGTACAGGGAGCGGATCTTCCGCTTGTCTTCGCTGCTGAGCTTCACCTCGCCCGTGAAGTCGGCCCAGCGGAAGATACGCCGGATCTTCCGCATGACGGGTATGGTGTCCGAGCCCTTGATACTGCCCTGGTAGTCGGGGTAGAAGAGATCGTCGTATGGGGGAGGAGGATCGTAGGGCAGGTGAATGTCGTAGGTGTGCAGGAAGAGGTAGAAGGGCTGGTTCGAGTCGCGGTTGGCGTCCAGCCACGCCAGTGCAGCAGGCAGACTTTCGGCGATGCCCTCGTTGCGGAAGTCGAAGGTCCGGAATCCCCTGGCGAAGC
This sequence comes from Myxococcota bacterium, assembly GCA_024276675.1. Lineage (GTDB taxonomy): Bacteria > Myxococcota_A > UBA796 > UBA796 > JAFGLY01 > JAJRWT01. The sequence goes on from JAJRWT010000008.1 coordinate 105,434, forward strand.
CAAAGCGGGGGGACAGGGGCCCGCCGTCGGTGAACGCGGCGTTCAGGTATCCGTTGCGGGCCAGGATCCCCGCCAGGGTGGGGGCCCGTTCGTTGTTGGCGGCCACCGAAGCCAAGGATGACTGGAACAGAGCCTTGTGGGATCTTATGGTCTCGTTGGCCAGACTGGTGGCGTTGCTGAACAGGAATGAATCCCCGGCCCAGGTATCCAGGTTCGGCGAAGTGGACGGTCCATACCCGTAGCCGCCCAGGTGGTCCGCCCGGAGCGTGTCCAGGGAAACCATGATGAGATTGCGGGCGAGCGCGGTGTTTTCCCGGCCTTGCGGTTGCCGTTCCCACCAACTGTCACAGCCCGGAAACAGCAGGATGGCCAGCAGGCAAAAGAATGGGAACGCTGGCATCAGATGGTCCGCCCTCCTGGAAATACCGCGACAGCCATCTTGGCACGGTCTGTTGTTTTCATGGCTTTCCTTGGTAGTTCCCATCCGGAAACTGCTCCCATCGCAGGAGCGGCCCATTCCTTCGCCAGGCACGCCCGGGCAACCACTTGAAATAGCGATGCTATTCCGGCGGGTTGCCCGAACGCACCTGGCTCGAAAGCGACTCGCTCCTGCTCG
>JAJRWT010000089.1 GCA_024276675.1 Myxococcota bacterium
GAGCATGGAGTCGGAGTCGGAGAGTTCGCCGTCGCTGACGCTGAGCAGCAGCTCGTAGGAGCCCGCCAGCAGCGGGGTCAGGGATGGGGTGGGGCCGTCGGCGCCCTCCAGGACGGCCTCGGAGCCCTCGGGCGCGGAGGCGATGGACCACGAGAAGGAGAGTTCGTCGCCGTCCGGATCCCAGGAGGCGGAGCCGTCCATGAGCGCGGTCTCGCCCACCAGCACCGCCAGGTCGTCCCCCGCCAGGGCCACGGGTGCCTCGTTGGGTTCGGCCAGGGTGAAGGTGGCATCGCTGCGGGTGGAGGCCAGCTCGCCGTCGTCAACCTGGAGGCCCAGGGAGTAGAAACCCGCCTGGTCAGGGATGAATGAAGCAGTCCATGGCTCGGCTCCGGAAAGTACTTCGGCCTGGCTGCCTGTGGGTGCCTCCACTACCGAGAAGCTGTAGCTCAGGGGCTGCCCCTCGGGATCCGTGGATGCCTCTCCGTGGAGCTGGATGGTAGTACCGATGGCCAGGTCCTGGTAGCTGAGCCACAGGATGGCCGTGGGAGCGTGGTTGGTGTCGGTGGCTTGGATTTCCACTATGTCCATGGCGCTCTGCTGACCGTCGTCGTCGGACACCACCAGGCCAACGACGTACATGCCGGGGGCGTCCAGCCAGAGGCTGGGGGATGTGGTGGAGTCATCCTGGAGTTGGGCATCGCTGGCAGTGGGGAGCTGGAGGATTTCCCAGTGGAAGGCCTGAACGCTGCCGTCCGGGTCGTAGGAAGCAGATGCGTCCAGGGCGACTTGCGTGCCCCGGGCGGCCACCTGGTCCGGTCCGGCGTCGGCCACGGGCGGATAACCGGGAGCGCTGCATGCCAACACCAGGAGCAGGAGCAACATCAGAGGTTGACCCGGCGCTCGATGTGGGCCCTGGCCACCAGGTCATCGCGCCAGTCCTGGATGAAGCTGGCCTGCTCCATCACCAGGAGCTGGGCTTCGATGGCGGCGCGCTCTGTCTCGAACTCGGATGGATTTGGCTCGAGCTTTTCCTTGAGCCTCACCACGAACCAGGCATCGCCGGAGTGGTATACCTTGTCCAGGACCTGCCCCGCGACGGCGGTCTCCAGGTCTTCCAGCACCTGGGGGACATCGCGGAGCTGGCCGATTTCCTGGTCGGCCAGGGTGATGGAATCCACCGCGTTCAGTTTGAGGCCCTGGCTTTCCAGTTTTTCCATGGGAGGATCACCCGCGGCTTTCCATGCCGCGAGGAGATCCTGGGCGAAGGCGGAAGCGAGTTCGGGGGCTCTCTTTTCCTTCAACATGCCCACGGCCAGGTCGTGGCGGGCTTCGTCTTCGGTGATGGTCTTTTCGGGTAGTATCTCGTCAACGTAGATTAGCTGGAGGCCGGCTTCGGTCTGGACCGGCTCTCGCAGGCCCGTGTTGTCTATGGGTTGGTCCTCCTGGCCGAAGATGCTGGCGGCTACTTCGGGCGCAAGCTGGTCACGGACCACCTGCCCCAGGCGCCCACCAAAAGCGGCGGTGGGGTGCTCGCTGTATTTGCGGGCCAGTACGGAGAAGTCCTGGCCGCCGTCGATCTGGCCGATGATGTCGTCCATCAGGGCCTTCAGGCTTTTGTCGTCGGATCCGCCCAGGTCGTTGCGCAGCAGTATGGTGCGCACGCTGGCCCTGGGGGGGAAGTGATAGCGCGATTCGAAGAGTTCCTTGTACCTGGCGGATATTTCGGGGCCGAACTCGGCGATGAAGGCGTCGAGTTCGGATTGTTGGGGTTGGATGTCGTCGTAGAAGACCATCGGGCTTATCCTGACAAAGTCCAGGTCCATGGTGGTGTTGCTGGCCTTCCAGTAGTCGCGGACCTGGTCGTCGTCCACGTCAACGGCGAACATCGAGAGCGTCAGCAGCTTGTCGCGGACCATTTCGTCTCGCATCTCGACTTCGAAGGTGCCCTTTCTGGTGCCGTAACGCTTCAGGTAGCGCTCGTAGAGTTCGGGGCTGAACTTGCCGTCTTCGTCTTTGAAGATGTCGTAGTGCAGGATTGCCCGGGCGATCTCTTCGCCGCTCACCTGCAGGCCGAGGCGGTCGGCTTCCTGGCGCATGATCTCTTCCAGGATCAGCGAGTTCAGCACCTGGTTGCCAAGGGCGTCCTGTTCTTCCTGGCTCAGGCTTCCCCGCCGGGAACGGACCACGTCACGCATGCGTTTCTGGTAGGTGGTGTCGGTGACGCGCACACCGTTGATCTCCACCAGCACGGTGGACGTGGGCGAGTTTTGATTGCCGATACCCCAGAACACAAAGACCAGCACCACAATCCCCAGCACGACCTTCATGGATCCGCTCTCGGTCATGTTGCGCATGTTGGAAAGCACGGACATGGATGACCTCCTCTCTGCCTGCCGACCCGGCGCCGGGTGGCATGGAGCCGTCACACCCGGGAAGTAGCTCGATATCGCATATTATAGCGAGCATTGTCGTCGAGCATGCTGGAAACACGCTTTCGCGTAGCGCCCGCGGCAGGTCGGCAACCTGATACTGCGAGGGACGGCGGGGCGCCAATGGATCTATGCCCCGGGGGCAGAGTTCACTGGCAATCCACGGTGAGCCCGAAGGCGCCTGTGGCGGCGTCCTTGCCGTCCACCACCACCAGGTACTGGCCCGCACGGTTGGTGGATACCAGGGCGACGTGGGACTCGCCGCTCTTGGAATCATCACCCTCACACTGGGAGATGTTGTGCCTGGTAGTCGGGCACTTGCCGTCGTAGTTCCAGCGCAGCGCAAAGAGGTCCAGGTCGGCGCAGTCGGAGTCCATCCAGACATGGGCGGTGGTGTTCTCGGGAACCTCCAGGAGGTACACCCTTTCGGGGCCGCTGTAGTCGCCATCGAAGGGCACGCAGAACTTGGAGCGGTAGAAATCACCGTCGAAGTGGGCTTTACCGCCGGCGGTGTTGCCCTTTATGCGGTCGCCGCAGCGGATCTGCCTGGTTACGCAGCCGTCCCTGGGCCGACGCCCCCTGCGGGTTTCGCATGGAACGGACATTTTTTCGGATACCCGTTTGACCGTGGCCTTTTGCGAGGAGCAGCCGGGGATGCGTGAACAGCCGGGCCCGGCCATGAGCACCAGGGCGATGGCGTGGATGGGAAGTGCCGTGCGGAGAAGTGATGTTCGGATCATATTGGCTCCGGGTTGTGGGGAATTCTAATCCTTTCCGGGGCCGGCACACAAGCAGGGAGTTGCCCGGCATGGCAAAGGAAGATGGCAAAGAATTTTCCGGGAATGTTCGCGACGAGGTATTAGGTGTGATGGAGCGGACGCCACGCGTCGCGCCGCCAGCCACGGATGGAGCCGACCACCGGTCCTGGCGCCTTGCGCCGGCCATCACTTGCCGGAGCCGGACAGCGGCCGCGGCCGAATCCCCTGCTGGAGGAATATAGGCCCGGGGCCTGGCCATGAACAGGCGAGGTCAGGAAGAGAAAGTAGAATCGTTTCCTGCCAGACGAACAAGGGGAAGTCTCGATGTCAACACCAGGGAAGCCGGTGATCAGCAAGGAAAACCAACCCACTGCCCTGGCGGTGGTGTTTGTGCTGGTCTTGCTGGTTCTTTCGTTTTCGCTGTACAACTACAAGCAGACCCGCGACGTGGCCAGGTTCTACGGCAAGCTGTCCATCATGTTGGCCAGGAAGACCGCCACCGCCAACGAAAACGCCGACCGCATCGCTGAGCTGGAGCGACGACTGGGAGTCCTGGAAGGCCGCCTGGCCGCCATTCCCCAGCCGACCCAACCGGACCAATAGGGCGACACCCGCCGGCCCGGATTCAGCCTGGGCAGGTGGGGGCTCAGGTCTTGCTGGTCCTGCTGACCGCCTGGCGCGATTTGGAGACCAGGTCCCCCAGCGAGAGCCCTTCCCACACCAGGAACAGTGAGCCCATGCCCAGGTTGAACACCATCTGCCCCGCGTGAACCAACAGGGCCAGGGTCAGGGCCTGGTTTTGCTCCACTCCCAGGAGCCGGAGCGCTCCCGAACAACCAGCCTCGAATGTTCCTACGAAACCGGGTGTGTGGACGGCGGTCATGGCCGAGAGGGTCAGGGCCCAGGTCACGAGGGCGTCTGCCAGGCTCAGCCCCAGCTCCCTTGAACCGCTGAGGGCTACCCAGGTGGCGACGACGGTGACAGCCCAGAGAGCGGCGGAGATCGACAAGAGCGACAGGGCGCGGATTGGCCGGGCGCGAAGGGTGGCGAAGCAGCGCTGGAAGGACTTGAAAAAATCCAGGACGTTCCTGGCGTCGCGGGAGAGTGGACCGTGGGATCGGGCTATCTGCCGTTTTTCCAGGGCTCGCAAAATGGGGGCCCCCGCCCAGGCGGTCACCAGCGTGAAGGAGAGCCCCGCCAGGACCACGCCCACTGCCAACCTGCGGGCTGCCCACACCACGTCGACTCCCAGGACGGTGATGGCTCCAGGTTCCAACGGGACCAGCAGACCCGCTACCACGAGCATCACCAGCAGCATGAGGAAATCCAGCAGCCGCTCCAGGAAAATGGCCGCCATGGACGTACCCAGGGGGACCGAATCCTGCTTCAGGAGCAGGTAAGGCCTGACCAGCTCGCCCAACCTCAACGGCACCACGGCGATGGCCATGAAGCCGATGCTCGTGACCGAGAAGAGCCTGAAGATGGGGATGTTCCTGTCCAGGAGCAGGCGCAGCCGCCAGGAGCGGATGAGGTGGGCCAGCAGATACAGGCCCATCATGGGGAGCACGACGGGCCAGGTGTAGAGCCTCAGGCTCTCCGCGACGGAGACCAGGTCCATACCCCAGAGCGCCCAGATCAAGCAGGCGAGAGCCACAAGGAGTACGAAAGCCAGCTTCCAGCGATCTTTTTTGTGAGCCACGGGGGGCCCTATTCGCTGGCTTCCAGGACCAGACCTTCTTCCAGGGGGGCCAGGATGTCGATGGCCCGGAGGAACAGGCAGTAGGGCTCGCCGTCGGAGCATGCCTCGCATTCGATACCCGCCACGGCCACCCATTCGCAGGCGGTGTTCTGGTCGCCACCCAGCAGTTCACCCAGGTAACGGGTGTCTAGGTTGCCCGAAATCTCGCCTTGCTGGAAATACTGGGCGTCGGAGGTGAAGGTGCCTTCCAAGTGGAAGTTTTCGATGGGGATGTCGGCGCCTTCGTAGGTGAAGGTGATGGAGTCGGCTTCGGCGGTGAAGAAAGGGTGGGTGGTGAAATCGGCGTTGTCCAGGGGCCAGGTGTCGGCGCCGGGACTCTGGACATAGGCGCCGGTGTGGTCCTTGTAGCCCAGGGTGGCCAACAGGGAGATGGATGTCTCGGTTGCCTCGACGACGCCCACCAGCAGGGGATCGGTGAAATAGGCGGCCAGGATGAAGCCGATGGAGGGCGGGTCGGTGAACTCGACCTCGGTGAGTTCGATGACGTAGGTGTTGTCCACCAGGGACTCGATTCCGGAATCCAGGGGCGTTCCCAGGGCGCTGGTGGAGAAGGTGAGCCGTTGGGAGTCGTCGCAGATGCTCACGTCCAGGGTGAAATCCGTGCTGGGCTGGAAGTAGGGATCGCCGTAGATCAGCAGGCGGTGATCGTCGGATTCCCATTGCAGGTCCAGGTCCACCGCTGAACCGGAGCCGTCGGTGACCTGGATGGCGGCGGCGGTTCCGGGATCGGAGAACAGGATGTCGATGGCGTCGCGGTAGTACCATTCCGTGGTGCCGTCTTCGGGTGATATCTCCACCACGGTGGTTTCGCAGGCTTCCTGGGTGTCGCCGGTTTCGGTACCGCCGTCGGTGTCGTTGACTTCAGGGGCGGTGTCCTGGGGGGTGGAGCTGTCCTTGGTGTTGTCGTCGTTGCTGCCGGAGCAGGCCCATAGCCCGGTCAGCAAGGCGGCGACCAGCAGGGGAGTCGGTCCCCGCGGGACGTCGAGGGTTCCGGAAGTCGGTAGTCGTTCCATGTGCGTTTCCTCCTGAAGCTGATGATCCAGCTTGCCCCGTCTGGCGGTGCCTGGCCAGCATCGGTCTTGACAGGGGTGGGAGAGATGCTGGTGGGGCGGTACGAAGAATGTTTGTTATTCCTGTTCTATGCTCAATGACATGGTGTACCAGTAGAGTTCGCTACCCAGCCCCTCGGCTTCCTTGAGTACCATGTAGTAGTCACCCGGGTCGGACACGCTGTACTCCATTCGGGGGTCGCGGTCGTAGTCGCTTTCGTCGCTGAAGGCCCTGGCCACCCAGTCGTCCACGGTGTCGAAGGGATCGGCGGTGTCGGTGCTCACCGCGGCGTCGGTGTACAGGATCAAGCGCGTGTTGGCGGGCGATCCGCTGCCGTAGGCTTCCACCTGGAACACGATGGTGGACTTGTCGTCGGGGATGTTGACGTGGTACCAGTCCATGTCGTTGCTGGTGGTCAGGGTGCCGAACACGGTCTGGCCGTCTTCCATGGAGAGGGCTTCGAAGGGGCTGTCGTTGGGCTCTTGTTCCTCCATGTCCCAGTCCAGGGTCATCTTGGTTTCGGAGACCCGGAGCTTCCACTCGTAGTCGTCGCCGTAGAGGCCGTCGTCTTCGAAGATGTACAGGTAGTAGGAGTCGGCGCCCAGGGAGGGGAAGACCAGCCAGGGATCGGAGGTGTAGCGGTTGCCCGTGACCATGGCGAACTCGGTCATGGCGTCGTCGGAGACCCAAAGCGTCACGTTGGCCGGGGAGCCCATGTCTTCGGCCGACACGAGCACCTCGTACCACTCCGCGTCGCTGGCGGGGAAGGTCATCCACTCGAAATCAAACTCTTCGGAGAAGGTGCCGCAGGTCCAGAGTTCCCGCTCGATTTCGTAGCTTTCGTTGAGGTTGTCGTTGGGTTCCACCTCGGGGATGTCGCAGGGGGGGGGAGGGGAGGTGTCTTCCCAGTGGGTGTCGGCCGTCTCCTGCTCGTCCTGGGCCGTGTCGGCGGAATCGGTGGTGCTCTCCATGTCGTCGGGGAGGCCGGGCATGCAGGAGGCGCAGGCCTTGCAGGCCAACATGCTGGCGATGGGAAGCCATGCGAGTATGTGTGACACCGGTGTCTCCTCTTCGTGTCCTGCGTTGGCGAGGAGAAGTATACCAGTTTTCAGGGGAGTCCGCTCGGAGCTTCGGGAGCTTCCGGGTGCCGGGCTGCTTTTCCGTGGCGAGGACCAGAATGCCGGCCTCCCCGCCGAGATCCCTGGCGATGAAGTCCCGGGTTCGGTGGCCGGCGCATGGGCCGGCGGGGCGCCCGCATGCCAAGGGCGATGGGTGGGAACACAGACCACAGCGTGGGTACTCTTGTGGCAATGTGGGAAAACCTTGACTATGCTCCTTTTTGGATGGAGGACGAAATGTTCGGATCAGCAAGAAAAGCTCGCCGTGCCCCTCTCGGCACTGCCCACCACAGCCTCCCGCTGCCAGGAGCGTCGGTTTTCTCGCGGCGCCTGGCGTCGGCCGCGGCCCTGGCTCTGGCTTCATCGTGCAGCCCGGAATACGAGACAACGGCCCTGGAGCCCGTTCTGGCCGTGAGCCCCGACTCGCTGGACTTCGGCGACGTGGTGGTTGACTACCAGGGCACCATGGACCTGGAACTCATCAACGCCGGGCGTGCCACCTTGCAGATCAGCGGGCTGGACCTGAGCCTGGACGAGACCACCCCCGAAGGCGTGCTCACCCACGACGGCCAGCCGGTGGATATTCCCGCCGGCGAACGCAGCACGGTGCAGTTCACCTGTCTGCCCACCACCTTCACCACCTACACCGGCACGTTGCTCATCAGCAGCAACGACACCGAGCGGCCCCAGATCACGGTGCCCATCACCTGTACCGGTGTCGACGCACCCACCCCCGACGTCGAACTCGATCCCAGCTACCTGGATTTCGGCACCGTCGATGTGGGTTCGAGTTCGGTGCTGTGGGCCGTGATCTCCAACAGCGGCGACGGCGACCTGCACATTCTCTCCACGGAGCAGACCGGCTCGGGGGCGTTTTCCATCGAAACGGATCCCGAGGGCGTAACCGTGGGGCCTGACGGCGACGAGTTCGCCATACTGGTGAACTACGCTCCGGTCGCCGAAGAAGCCGGCGATTCGGGTTGGTTGACCATTCTGTGCGACGACCCCGACGAATCGGAACTCACCCTCAGGATGGACGGCAACGGTGGCAACGAAGACGCCCTGTACCCGGTTGCCATCATAGACGCCGTCTCCACCTCCACTCCCATGGAGACCATCTCCCTGGACGGCACCAGGTCCTACGATCCCGACGGTCTCGAACTCACGTATTCCTGGACCTTGACCGGGCTGCCCGAGGGCTCCACCACCGAGTTGGAATCCGCCACCTACGAAGTTGCCTCCCTGTTCCTGGACCTGGCGGGCGACTACCAGGTGGAGCTGGTGGTGGAAAACGAGCTGGGCGTGCCATCGGCGCCTGCCAAGCACGATATCAGCGCCCTCCCCGACGAAGACCTTCGTGTCGAGATGTTCTGGGACACCAACGAAACCGACGTGGACCTGCACCTGGTCCAGGAAGGCTACGAACTCTTCCAGGATCCCGGCGACTGCAACTTCTGCAATCCCAGCCCGGACTGGGGAGTGTCGGGCAGCACCTCCGACAATCCCACCCTGGATCTCGACGACATCTCCGGCTACGGCCCCGAAAACATCAACATCGACAGCCCCGCCGACGGCAACTACGAAGTTTACGTCCACTACTTCGACGACAACAACAACGGCGCCACAACGGTCACCGTCCGGGTGTACCTCAACAAGGAAGAATCCTTCCAGAAGAGCGAAGTATTGGAACACAACGACGTCTGGCACGTGGGCACCATCCTCTGGCCCGACGCCCTGGTGGCCGAAGACGAAACCAGCGATCTTGTGTCCTCATCGCGCAGGGATTGTTATTGAGCATCTGCTCGATGGCAACAGTGCTCTTCCACCAGTGTGGCCCCCGGGATCCGGCCATGTCGGGCACGGCATGAGCAAGGCTCCGGGGTTGCCGAGTACATCGCCGGCATTCCGCCTGGCCTCGTTGCTCCAACGTCCCCGCCGCCAGAGTGTCCTTTCGACCACCGGGTGGCTGTACCGGAGAATTTCGATGTTCCGATCTCTCTCGTGTCTTTTCGTGGTGCCGTTGTCGTCCTTCGTCCTGGGCTGCAGCACTCCACAAGAAGTAATCCCAGGAGTGTTCCCCCCCGGCGGCGAAGCGCTGGCCACGGTCAACGGCAAGCGCATCACGAAAGACATGGTGGATGCCGTCTTGAGAGTTCTTCCCGCCCAGATCAAGGACCAGGTCATGAAGAACGGCGACACCAGCAGCATCGTCGAATCCCTGGTCACCAGTGAAGTCCTCTACCAGGAAGCGCTGGCCCGGGGGCTGCACAAGGATCCCCTGGTGGTGGACGACCTGGCCCTGGCGGAGCGCAACGCGCTCACCGAGGCCCTGCTGCGAACCATCGTGGAACAGCGTATGACCGACGACCGCATAAAACAATGGTACGACGAACACCTGGTGCAGTTTTCCCAGCCGCAGGTCAGGCTCGCCCACATCGTTGTCACCGACAAGGCCCTTGCCGACTCCATCGCCGAGCGGGCCAGGAAGGGCGAGGACTTCGCGGCTCTGGCCCGTGACAACAGCCTGGACAGCTCCACCTCCTCCAAGGGCGGAGATATCGGTTGGTTGAGCCTTGACCAGGTGGTGGACGATCTGCGCACTTTGCTCCAGAATGCCGAAAAGGGCGGCATCCTCGGGCCAATGGAGATGGGCAAGGCTTTTCATGTCTTCAAGGCCCTGGACAAGCGCGAGACCCAACCCCTGGAAGAAGTGCGCGACCAGATCGTCGAGACCCTGGAGCAGGACATCCGCACGGAGTACGTGGACGAGCTGCGCGAAAAGGCCGCCGTCGTCCAGATGGGCGGCGAGGGAACGGCCTCCGACGCCAAGGGCGCTCCCGCCGAGGGCGCTCCCGCCAAGGCCGCTCCCGCCGAGGGCGCTCCCGCCAAGGCAGCGCCAACCGCCCAATGAGGGGCCCATGAGCGTTGCACCCCCCCGGATCCTCGTGCTCGGTTCATCCAGCGGCATGGGCGCGGCCTGCTGCCGCGAGTTCGCCGGCTCCGGGTACGAAATCCTGGGCGTCCACCTGGACCGCCGTGCCGCCATGCCGGCTGTGGCGGCGTTGATCCGCGACATCGAACAAACCGGCGGCCAGGTGCGCTTCTTCAACGAAAACGCCGCCGACGACCAGGCCAGAGCCCGTATCATCCAGGCCATCTCCGGCATCTGTGAGCGGCGGGGCGGGGGAGTGGATGTGCTGCTGCACTCCCTGGCCTTTGGCACGATAGCACCCTTCTTCGCCTCTGGTGGGCGTCGGTCCATACGGCGTCGCCAACTGGAGATGACCCTGGACGTAATGGCCAGCAGCCTGGTCTACTGGAGCCGTGATCTGCTGGCTTCGGGCCTCATGTTCCGTGGAGCGCGCATCTTCGCGCTCACCTCCCAGGGCTCTGGCACGGCATGGAAGGGCTACGGCCCCGTCAGCATGGCAAAGGCCGCCCTGGAAGCCGCAATCCGGCAAATGGCCGTGGAACTGGCCCCCCACGGTATCACGGCCAACTGCCTGCAACCGGGCGTCTGCGACACGCCGGCCCTGCGCGTCATAGACGGCCACCAGTCCATCATCCGGCGAGCCTTGGCCCGAAACCCCCACAGGCGTCTTACCACTCCGCAGGATGTGGCCCGTTGCCTCCTGGCGCTGGCCGCTCCCGGCACCGCCTGGATGACCGGCAACGTCATTCGCGTGGACGGTGGCGAAGGAATATCAGGATGATCACCTCTCATACCTCCTCTCTTTGTAGGCGCTCCCGCCAACCGCTGGAGCGTGCCATCCCGCTGCTCTTCGTGCTCCTGCTGCTCCAGGGGCAATGGGCATGCGATGAGCAGGAAAAGAGCGCCGACACGTCAGCCGGTAGCTCCGACACCGGGGAGCCCTCCTCCGTGGATGGCGACGAGTCCCTGCTGCGGGCCCTCATGGACTCCGATTCCCCCACCTCCGCCGACGTGGACGCTACTCTCGCCCAGATCGCCCTCTCAGGGGGAATGCCCGTGCAGACCAGTTCCGGTGACTTCCTCTTTGCCTGCGCATGTGGTGATGGCGCTTGGGGGCTTGCCGGGGATTTCAACGGTTGGACATCTGACCCTATGACCCGCAACGGCGATCTGTTGTGGTTGGAAACCAGCATCGCCCATCCCGTGGACTCCGGCTACAAGTTCAACGACGGTTTCGACGCGTGGGAGCCCGATCCCTGGGCTCGCCGCTACAACTACGACGACTACGGCGAAATCTCCCTGGTCAGGGCCAATGCGGCCCACCTGGAACGCTGGCCCGGCTTCGAAGGGCAGGGCCTGGCGGCCCGGACCCTGCGTGTCTGGGTCCCCGACGGAGGCAGCTTCGACCGGGTGCTCTACGCCCACGACGGCCAGAACCTCTTCGATCCCGATGCCATGTGGGGTGGCTGGCACCTGCAGGACAGCCTGCCAGACCAGGTCCTCGTCGTGGGCATCGACAACACCTGGGATCGCGACTGGGAATACACCCACGTGGAAGATTTCATTTACGGGGAATGGGAGGGCGGTTGGGGTGACCAGTATGCCGACCTGGTCCAGTACGACATCCGCCCCTGGATCGCCTCCCAGTACGGAGAAGCAGCCATCCACGGGCTGCTGGGCTCGTCGTTGGGGGGGCTTATTTCGTTGCACATCGCCAGCCTGCACCAGGACCAGTTCGACTTCGCCGCCTCCATGTCGGGGACCCTGGGTTGGGGCAGCATCGGCGCCAACAACGAGACGATGATCGAGATCTACGCCGCGGCCGGCCATCGATCCACGGCAATCTACCTGGACTCCGGGGGGGGGATCGGTTGTCCCGACACCGATGGCGGCGAATCCTGCCTGGACTCCGACGGCGATGGCATCCAGGACGACATGTACGCCGGCGACAACTACTGCGAAACCATGCAGATGCGCGACACACTGGAATCCCTGGGCTACCGGTTCGAGGTGGATCTCTGGCACTGGAACGAACCTTGCGCCGAACACAACGAGATGGCCTGGGCGGCTCGCGTGTACCTGCCACTGGGTGTGTTCGCCAGCCTCTGATGCCCCTGTGCCCGGCGCCGCTGGTTCAGGTGAACAACATCAGGCAGATGATCACGGCTCCGATGGCCCCAGCCAGGTCCGCGCTCAGGGCGGCCGGCAGGGCGTGCCTGGTGCGGGAGACCTGCACCGCTCCGAAGTACACGGCCAGCACGTAGAAGGTGGTCTCGGTGGAACCCTGCAGGGTTGACACGAGGTAACCCACGTAGGAATCCGGGCCTTCGGCGTTGAGGATCTCGGCCATGACGCCGTAGGCCCCGGAGCCGGACAGCGGCCGCATGATGGCCATGGGCAGGGCCTCGGCGGGCATGCCCAGAGGTTCGGTGACGGGCCCCACCAGGGAAACCAGGAAGTCCAGCGCCCCGCTGGCGCGAAACATCCCCACGGCCACCAGGATGGCCACCAGGTAGGGAATGATGCGCAGGGCGACGTTGAAACCTTCCTTGGCGCCCTCTACGAAGACCTCGTAGACTTTTACGCCCCTGACGTAGCCCGCCAGCACCATGCCGAAGATGAGCGTTGGGATGATCCATGCACTCACCGACTGCCCATAGAGCACCGCCAGCGACACCAAAACCAGTACGGCCACGGCAACTCCGAAAAAGGGGAGCAGGCTGCCGGGACCGCCGGGTGACTCCAGTGGGGGGGCGGAGTCGGGGGTAGGGATGTCGGAGGAAACCGCCGCCTCCGCCTGCTGGGAAGGCGTCGCCGTGGGGGGCCTGGTCCTGTCGAAAAAGGGCAGGCGTTCCAGGACCTTGCACACCGTGATGCCGATCAGGGTGGAACATGCCGATGCGAAGAGGGTGGATGGAAGTATGGCGGCGGGATCCGAGGATTCCAGGGTGGCCCTGAGACCGATGACTCCCGTGGGGAGCAGGGTAACGGCGCTGGTGTTAATGGTCAGAAACAGGGCCATGGCGTTGGTGGCGGTGCCCTTTTCGCCGTTCAGTCTGTCCAGCTCCTGCATGGCCCGTATGCCGAAGGGCGTGGCGGCGTTGGCGAGTCCCAGGGCATTGGCCGCGATGTTGAGGGTCATGGCGCCCATGGCGGGGTGTTCGGGGGGAACGTCGGGAAAGAGGCGCACCATCACGGGCCGAATGAGCCTGGTGATGAGGCGCAGGGCGCCGGCTTCCTGGATGATCTGCATGAGCCCCAGGAACAGGGCCATTATTCCCACCAGGCCTATGGCCAGCTCCACCGAGGTCTTGGCCGCGCCTATGGCGCCCTGGGTCACGGCGTCCATGCTGCCCGTGAACGCTGCGACGACGAAGGAGATGCCGATGATGGCAAAAAAGATGATATTCACGGCGGATGCGCTCCCGTTGGGTGGTCGTTCTCCTCGTTCCACGGACTGCAGGTAGGGGCTATCCCTTCTCGATGGGAGTTTCCAGGATCTGTTGCATGTGGGCGGGGCCGTGTCTCTTTCCAGGCCGCGTTGCGTGGCGTGTGCCCATTGCAGTCCCGGATGGTCCCGGCCACTGGTTGGCGGCAGCCGGTGGCCTGGCGTCCTGAGCGGAGCAGCCCGGGATGCCGGGGGTCCAACCTGGGGGGGGTGGCGCGGAGCGTCGGCGCCATCGGCCCATCAGCCCGCTGCCTTCAGCCTGGAATCGTCCATGCTCGCCAGGATCTGCGGACGGTCCTGGGGATCGGCCTGGGCCAGCATTCGAGCCACCAGCAACCTGGCCATGTCGTTGAGCTGGATGGCGATGTCGGGGTTGCCGTGGGCCTCCAGGTACTCCGAGGCGCGCAACATGGCGGAAAAGGATGAGATCGGGTCCAGGAATGGCCTGTTGGGGGTTTGAAGGACGTTCTGCGTGGCCCGCTCCACCAGCCGAAGGGATGAATCCCCCAGTGCCAGCTCCAGTTGGATGATCCCGGCATCGCCCAGCGCCGGGCCGCTCGTGCCGGCCAACTGGGCCAGAGCCCGGCGCGCCGAGGATTGCTCGGCGATTGCCAGGTAGGCGCGCGCCTCGGCCAGCAGGAGCAAGGTGGAGATGAAAGCGGCGGTGGGTTCACGGCCTCGCAGAAGATGCAGAGAGCCCAGGGGCCGGTCGCTTGCCCTGTGCCACTCCGCGGCCACGTACAGCCACAGCCCCGCGATGAATGGTACAGTGGAGCCGGGAAGTCTTACTGTCGGCTCCGCGAAGAAGCCATCTGCGTCTTGCGGTCTTCCGGTCACCACGTCCAGCCAGGCCAGGCACAGTGAGGCGTACCATGCCCCAAGGTGAGAGCCCAGCTTCAATTCGTGTTTTTTCAGACTCTGCAGCAGTCGGCGTTGCCCCAGGGGGGCTCCCGTCACCGAGGGGCTTCCGCGATGTGCCCATATCAGCCAGCCATCGGAGGAGTGACCCTGGACCCGCCATGGCAGGAGGTGCCAGGCAAGCACAAGGAGGTTCAGCAGAGATGCCTCCGCCACCAGCCAGTGGATATCCCTGAACATGAACAAGAGGGGCGCCATCACGACCTGGGCGCCGATGCCCCCAAGGTGATAGATGTTGGCACGCAGCAGAGACTGGACGGGTATTGCCACCGCCCGTCCACCCGTGAAGGGGAACAGCCCCAGGTGGAACACGGTTCCGTTGGTCGTGCGGTGCCTGAATATGGCCCGGCCCCAACCGATGCTGAAGCTCGTGAGTCTGTACCCGGCGAGAGGCGCCACCAGTGCGTGTCCTGCTTCGTGTACAATACTCACCATCACGGCCAGAAAAACCAGCGCGCCGATGTTGGTGATCACGCCGCTGTTGGTGAACATGTCTGGCAAGAGAGCTTCCCGTTTCAGTGCCGTCGGCCCTCGGAAAACAATGGTTTCAGAAAACTACGGCATGGATCCATTTCCAGGTGTCATGCTCCCGTTTCAGTGGGGGTTCGCGTAAGGATAACTCCCTGGCGCCGTCGGGAAAAAGGCAGATTGGGGCAGGCTGCTCATGCCGTAGCGAGGGGCGCCAGGCGCGTAGCGATCGTAACGGATGACGGGCCCTGGCCTGGCGAAGCGGGAGAAGCCCGGCAACGAGGCGAGAATGCCGTTAATGGCAACGGCAGCCGCCAGAACCATGGAGCCATCGGAAAGAGCCTGTCGAAGGCAGGCGGCTCATGCCCTGGCGAAGATCGTCAGGCGTCCGGCCACCGTGACCGATGATGGGGCCTGGTGGATTTTGCGCGGCGAAGGCGTGTCGACAGGAGTCACCATGCAGCAGACCTTTCCCGGACTGGACCCGGCGCTTCAACAACTCCGCAAACGCAGCGGCCTGGAAAGGGGCGCGTCTTTCGCTGAACTCAGGGCTGCGCTCGAGGGACTGGTGGAGGCGGAACCTTCGGAACTCCAGCGCTTCGACCCCTTGCTCATTCATCTTCGTGTTCTGGAGACGGCAACGGCAAACCTGCCACCAATAATCAACGGTGTCCGTCTGGGGGCGCTGTTGTCCTGGGACCGGGTCAGCAGCACCTGGCGTGGGAACGACGTGGAATCGGGGCAGGCCAGGGCTGTTCGTGTTCTTCATCCCGCCCATGCCGGGGACCCGGTGTGGCTGCGTAGATTGGAGAGGGGCACCGCCGTCTACCCGCATGTTCCATGCCTGGTTCGGGGGCGCTGGTTTGCCGGCGAGGGGCTCCCCCACGTTCACTTCCGCTTGCAGGGAACGCCGCTTTCGCGCTTCCTGCCTCCACGGGATCCAGCGGATCCAATCCTCCTGGCCCGTGTATTGGTGTTGTCGCTGTCCTGCCTCTCCCGGCTCCACGGAAAGGGCCTGGTACACGGCTCCCTGGCTCCTGAGTCCATCCTCCTGCACGGATCGGGCCTGCGCCTGCTCTGGTTCGATCCGGTTCTCTCGCCGGTTCCCCGGCCTGGGGACGACATCGCCGCATTGGCGCGCTGCATCGCGGAACTGGACCCGGAATCCGGCAGCTCGCTCTCCCAACTCGTGGCCCAGTGGGAAAGCTTCCCTCCCGCGAGTGCCGACGACGCCCTCGTCGTCATCCGACGCACCTTCGCCGATGTCCTGTCCCTGGCCAGGCACCGCATGGCATTTAGGGCCAGGCACGGCGCCAGGCGCTCTCGCGCGGGCAGCCTCCGTGCCCTGGTGAACCGCTTGTCCCTGGCCCTGCCGCCCCCGGTGGGCAGGAGCTGCCTGAAGGCCGATAGCGACGGTGCGTTGGTGGTGGTCCGGAGCGATGGGCGGCGCGTGCTCGGAGGCATGACCTTCTCCCCCGCTGACTCCCACCTGCCCCTGGTCTACGAGCCGGGTCACGGCGTCAACCCTCAGGGAGCACGTTTCCTGATGCGCGCCTGGGCTCGCCGGCACCAGGGCGACTCGTCCAGGAGGCGCGTCGTCCAGGAAGCCATGGGGGGCAGCGATGGGTTGGGCGAAGCCATGGTTCGCTGGTTGGCCTGCCAGAATCGGCTACGGAGTGCAAGGCTCCTGCTGGAAAAGGCAGCAGGGCTCAACCACTACTGACGCTCAGGAGGTAGAAGCTCCCACAGTCGGCCCCGCCAAGGGAGCTGATGACCACGCCATAGGTGCCCGAGTCGTCTGTGATGGCGGTGCCTTCCAGGAGGATTTCCATGGAATCGTCGCCGAAGAGGCTGTCCGACTCCGTGTAGACATCGTCTATGATCTTCCCCACGGACAGTTGGTAGATGGCTCCTTCAGGGATGTCGAAGAGCCTGATGGTCACGCCGAAGCTATCCCACCAGTGGTCCTCGACATAGAAGGAGAACAGGTCCAGGTCCTCGTCGTTGTGGAGCCAGGCAGTGATGTTGAACTCGTCGGTGTCTTCCAGGCTTCCCAGGTAGGCCCAGCTTTCGTCGTTGGGCTCGTAGCTGTCCCGGCCGGCGGCGTCTTCGTCGATTGTGCCGTCACAGTCGTCGTCTTCGCCGTTGCAGTCGTCCAGGGTGTCGGGATGCACGTCGGGGTTGGAGTCGTCGCAGTCCCCCTCGGCTTCGGTGTAGCCGTCCGCGTCTGCGTCTTCCTCGGGCTGCTGGAAATCGCCGCTGTCGGCCCAGGTGTCGGCTGTGGAGAAGCTGCTGTCACCGAGAGCGGCGTGATCCGGTCCACTGTCTGTGATCTTGTCGGCGGGTTGCAGATCGCAGGAAATGGAAGGGAACAGGAATGTTGCCACCAAAAGTGGGAGGGGGGAGGTTCCTTGCAGGGCTCCATGTGCCATTGGCTTGCTCCGAGAAATTCAGGTGATGGAAGCGATAGAATACCAGAGATGCTCCTGCCGTGGAGTTTGGATGGCGTGCCGGCATGTGGTATTGATTTCGAAGTTGATGGGCCTGTCGAACGCGGTGTCCGGGAAAATGACACCCGTCCCTCCCCTCCGGGCCGTATACCATCCCCGCAAGGAGCGCGCGTGGGCACCCAAAACCAAGAAGCCGCCGACACACCCTGGACTGGCAGGGTGGTCCTGGTCACCGGCGCCGGTGGCTTCCTCGGGTGGCACCTGTGCCACCTGCTGGCGGCCCGGGGAGCCCAGGTACACGGCATCGTGCGCGATTCCCCCGCGCCACCGGTCATCACGCCACACAGGGTGGACATGACGCGCTACGGTGATTGGCAGAGGGTGTTCCACTCGGTCCGACCGGAGCTGGTGTTCCACCTCGCCGCGCCCGTGGATCTGGACAGATCCTGCCGGGCCTTTTCCAGGCTTCGGGCCGGCATCCTGGATGCTACGCACCACGTGGCCCTGACCTGCCTGGATGCCGGTACCCGCATGGTCCATGCCTCCACCTGTGAGGTCTACGGCACCCACAGTCCTCCATTTTCCGAAGATCTCCCGCCCTTGCCGGTTTCCGCATACTCGGCCCTGAAGGCCTCTGCCAGCTCCTGGCTTCTCACCCTGCATCGCCTCCACGGCCTGCGGGTCACTATCGTGAGGCCCTTTCTCACCTACGGTCCGGGCCAGAGAGCCGGTCCCCTCGTGGCCAACGCCGTGCGAGCGGCGCTGGCCCGGACTCCCCTGAACATCACTTCCGGGGGCCATACCCGCGAGTTCAACTACGTGGCCGACACAGTGGCGGGCATAGCCTCCGCGGCTTCGGTCAGGGCCGTCGGTCGTGTCGTGAACATCGGCGGAGGTCCGGAGCTGAGGGTGCAGGACATGGCCCGGGAGGTTTTTTCCCTGGCGGGGGCCGACCCGGGCCTGGTGAGAGTGGGCGCCCTGCCACGGCGCAAGGGTGAGCCTGAGCGCTTCTTCGGGGACCACAGCCTGGCCAGGCGCCTGCTGGGCCACGAACCGCGGGTGGACCTGCACCAGGGGCTCATGCTCACCATTCAGGCGGCGAGGCGCCGCGCCCGGAGCAGCGGCCATGGGTGATTCCCCGCAGAGGCGACGAGGTGGCAAACCCGGGAGCGCCCCCAGCCTGGCCCAGCAAGCTGCACTGGCTTCGGGCCCACCCAGGAGCCCTCGGGCCGGGGCAATCGGCGGCCTCTCCGCCCACCATGGGGCTGCACCCGCCTTGCAGGGTGGAAGCCGGGCCAGCGGACTCGCCGGGGTGCGGGTGGAGAGGATCGTCCGCCTGGAGGACTCCCGCGGTCACCTGGCCAAGATCGCACCCTTTGCCGTGCCGGGCGAAGTATACTGTGTTTCCATCGCGCCGGGATGCTCCAGGGGGCACCATTTCCACCTGCGCACCGGAGAATGGTTCACCTCCTTGACGGGCGGCGCCGTGCTCGAGATCACCTCGAGAAAAACGGAAGAATCCCTGAAGTTGGAGCTGGGTGGAGTCAGGGTCTGGGTTCCTCCGGGCCTTGTGCATGCCATCTACGCTCCTGCCAGGCAATCATGCCTGGTCCTGGCGCTGGCCGACACCATCCACGACCCCGACGATGTCTACCCCTGGCCATGAAAGCCTCCACCCCGAGGCCCTGTCCCAACTGACGGGAGCGATCCCCAGCTACCTTGCGGTCCTGTTGCCGCTGGCGCTGCCGGGCCTGTTGGCCCTGGCGCCTCTGCTGGGAACACCCTGGTGGTTCGCAGCCTTGTTGGTTCCACCCGCCATGTTCCTCGCGCAGGGCTGGGGTCTTGCACTCTGGATGAACGAGGGGCGGTGCTGGACGCGCCTGGAGCTGGGGTTGACTTCCGGCTGGCTGGGGATCGCGGCCACGCTCGTGGAAGTGGTGTTGGTGAGGGAGTTGGGCCTGCCGCCGAACCTTCTCCCGGTCATGGCGCTGGTTGTGGCGGGCCTGGGTTTGCTGTTGGTCCGTGCTCGCGGAGCCCTTGTCCTGCCCCGTGGTGGCGGGCCGGGAGCCCTCAACGGCTTGCTGGGCCTGGCAACGGTATTCCTGGCGGTAACGGCTCTGGCGCTGTGGCGGCTCCCGGACCTGTTGAGACCCCTGGACGCCTACTGGTGGGACTCCAGGGCCGAATCGGCCTTGCACGAGCCGGTCAGCCTGCGGATGGATGCTCTCTCTGCCGTGGGTTGGCCCGAAGCAGGAGCCCTGGCGGGGGAGCTTGGCCGGGGTCGTCACCAACTCGAAGTGACGGAGGCGGGCGACCTCCTGGCCCTGGCGCGGGGCGACGTTGGCCTCGATCTGGCCCTGGGGCAGGGGCAGCAGGAGCTGGACCGGGCGGAGTTGGTGGCGGCTCCAACTGTCGAGCCGGAGGAAGGCCCCGTGGATCGTTACCTGGATCGCGGAATTGTGGCGGTGGAGGCACACCTGGAGACGGGAACGGCCTGGCTGGACCTGGACCGCGATGCCACGGTGTACCTGCTGCCCACGGCCCTGGCGGTCTGGTCCCTGGACCACTGCGAGGTGCTGCGCTTCGTTCACTACTACCAGATCCTAAACATCGTCGAAAACCAGCGTTGGGCTACCGAAATACTCACGCACAGGCGCCTCACCGTGAGCCAGCCCCCACTCTGGTCCTATCTAATGGCGCCGCAGGTGGCTCTCGCTTCGCCCGGGCTTCCCGCGGCTTCGGTGCTGTTTCTATGGGTCCTGGTGTTCGTAGGGGCCCACGCGCTACACCTGCTGGAAGTGCTGGCTCCCCGTGCCCCGGCCATGGCCTGGCTGTTGCCGGGAATGGCGATGCTGATGCAGGGGCGGCTGATGGTCGACCCCGGGAGCCTCAATTTTCCCGACAACCTGTACACCGCGGCCATCCTGGCTGGACTCGCGGCTCTCCTGCAAGGTACTGCTCCGCGATTCGGTTTCATGGCTCTGGTCTCGGGTCTTCTACGATACGCTGGCACACCCTTTCTGCTGCTGCTGGCTCTTCTCTCTGCCGTACGGAAACCCGGCTCCAGGGGCGGCCTGTTGTCAGGGGCCATGGGCCCTGGGAGAGCGCTGTGCTGGGGATTCGCGGTTTCAGGAATTACCCTTGGATTTGCCGTGGTGCTGGGATTGTACGCCGGGACGCTCCAGGCTTGGATGCAGTCCATCTCTTTCGAGATCCTTCCTGAACACTGGCACGGCGACTACGACCCCGCTGTCCTGCTTTCCCGCGTCCCCCGTTTCTATTGGCTGTGGACCGTGTACTCCGGGGGCAGCCTGCTCCTGGCCTTGTTCCTGGCCCGGGGGCCGTCACGTTTCCCGCTCTGGGCAGCCCTCATCTATTCGCTCCTTCTTTGCACCATCGATCATTTCCCCAGTCATTACTTTCTTCCCCTTGTCCAACTGGCGGCCCTGGCCCTTGCCGCGGCGCCGCCGCCTCCGCTGTTGCTGCGCCCTGGCCGTTGGGCAGCCAATCTTCCGCCCCTGCTGGGCTGTCTGGGTTTTCTGGCGGCGATCCTGTGGCTGCCCGTATAGGCACCCGGTTTCCACCGGTTTTCCGGCCTTTCGATACGCCGCTGTCGCCCGGGGGCTTGCCGCTTTCTCTTCGGAGGGATAGCCCATGCGCGAAAGGAGTTCACGACCAGATGTTTTCTCCACGCGAGTTGTCCCGCTGCCTGTGCTGCACCCTGGCAATCTCTGCAGTCCTGGGCTGCGCCGACACCGGCCAGCCGACGAGACCCGAATCCAACCTGGCTGCAGATGCAAAAGTCAGCACGCCTCCCCAACCCGCTGCGGTAGTCACGCCACCCGAGCCCGTACAGGATCCCTTGGTGGGGGGGCCGTACCCGGCGTTGCTGCTCTCCCAGGCGTGGTTCTGGAAGAACGCCCAGGGCAAGCCCAAGCCCGGACCCGCGCGGCTGGAGATCTGGCGCGACACTCCTGATGGCTGGAAGAGAACCCGGCTGGAGGATCCCGACTCGAACGTCTTCCACAAGGCTCTGCTGTACCAGGGGGGGATCCTCACTATCGCTGCGGAGCAGGCCATGCTCAAAAAATGGACCTTCCAGGGCGGTGCCTGGCAGCAGGAACTCCTCTGGACAAGGAAGTGGGACGGGCGTTTCAACCGCCTCCGCGACATCGAAGTGGGCGACGTCGACGCCGACGGCAAGGACGAGTTCGTCATCGCCACCCACGACTACGGCGTGGTGGCCGTCTACAACACCGACGAACCCGGGGGCGCCGTGGTGGAGCTGGATCTCAAGCCCGACACGTTTGTTCACGAGATCGAAATCGGCGACATCGACGGCGATGGCAAGCTGGAGTTCTTCGCGACTCCCAGCGCCCGGAACAAGGCAGGCGTTTCCCAGGAAGGCGGCGTGGTCATGTACCGCTGGGACGGCAGCACCTACCAGCGCACCTGGGTCGAGCACTTTACCACCACCCACGCCAAGGAAATACTCGTCACCGACACCGACCAGGACGGTACAGACGAACTCTACGTAGCCCTGGAAGCCCAGTTGGACGATCAAAAGCAAATCGTGAAGCCCGTAGAAATCCGTCGCTACCTGCCCGATGGCAAGGGCGGTTTCACTTCATCCACCGTGGCTACCCTGTCTGATCAGCAAAACCGTTTCCTGCTGGCCGGCGATTTCGACGGCGATGGCCAGGTGGAGTTGGTCGCCGCCGCCATGCGTACCGGCGTCTGGATCCTGGAGCGGGATCCCGACAATCCAGAGGGCCAATGGAATGCCACCTGCATCGACGACAACTCCTCGGGTTTCGAGCACGTGGCCTTCGGTGCAGATCTGGATGGGAAGCCCGGCCTGGAACTCTACGTGGCGGCAGACGATCAAAGGGAATTGAAGCGATACACCTACAACAAGGAGTCCGGTGCCTACCAGCGTGAAGTACTGGCCCACCTGGCCGACGACACCTTCACCTGGAACATGGAGGCAGGTCTGCTATAGGAGCTTGGCAACAAGCGCCACCGGCCCCATCTGCCAGCGGCGGCCCAGACACAGGCGAAGTTCCAATCCAACGAAGGGAAGGCCCATGAGCCAGCTCAAGCCAAGTACGACTACCCAATCCATTTCAGATACCACCCAGTTCGAGCTGCGAACCTATATCTTCATGGACCAACTTCAGCCTCAGCTCGCCCAGTTCATCGCCAAGGACAACCGGGTCTACGACCCCAGCGAATATGATGCCGCCTTGATGCTGGAGCTGGCGCCCGCCATGGAAATCCATCGCATGATCGACCTGGCCCTGAAAAACACCAGGGTCAGGCTCGGATCCGTGGTGACTGAACGCCACTTCGGGCTGATGCAGATCCAGCACGCCGACCAGGGCGAAGTGGTCCAGGCCGGCGAGGCGGTTCTCCAGCAGACCGGCCTCTCCTACTTCGACAGGGCCAGGGTCAAGGTTCTCACCAACATGATCATCCGGGGTATAGAGCAGGACCACGCCATCTTCTTCACCGGCACCTCGAAGGGCTACATGGTTCTGGCCGACGAATCCGTGCTCATCCTGGAAACGACGCCCGCCGCCTACCTCTGCATCGCCTGCAACGAGGCCCTGAAGGCGGCAGATGTCAAGCTCATCACCATGCGTCCCTTCGGCGCCACCGGCAGGCTCGTCATGGCCGGGTCCGAATCCGAGATCGACTCGGCGGCGGAGGCCGCGTTGGGGATCCTGGACAGGCTCAACCTGGAGTTGGACCAGCACGGCTCCCAGGCCACCCACGACGAATCCAGGTACTCGGGTTGAGCCGGCACGCCCCGTGGCAGAGCCAGCACCGGGGGAACGGGCTTTCATCCCCCTGGCCATGAGCCGGAGGCCACGCGGTCCCGCGAGGGTGAACACGTCCGGAGAGAGCTGCAAGTCTGCCTGTGAAAAAGCTGACTGATGCCCCTACCGGGTAAGAATTTCCCTTGAGTCCTGTGGAAACTTCCATATCAGGGCTGCCCCGTGCCGCCACCCTGCTCCGTTGCGGAAAGGGGGTGTGTGGGCTGGTCGAACCCCTTGCTCAACCACGGGGTTCAGAGCCATGGAAGACCACAGCTCTCCGGCAGGACCGGGGGCTATCCAGTTTCAACAGAAACCCGAGGAGAACACATGCGCATCGTACAGAAAGCGACCAGGGCGGTGGCGGCAGCCACGCTGCTCCTGGCCATGGCCGGCAGGAGCACTCCGGCCATGGCGTTGGCTCCCATCAAGTTGGACGACGACAAGACCTTCAAGGTGGGCTTTCTACTGCAACCACAATTTCTTTTCCAGCAGGACGGAGCCACCAGGGAAGGCGCCTGGAGCTATGACCCGTTCTTGAGGCGTGCCAGGATCATCTTCGCCGCAAAGGTCACCGACAGGGTGCACTTCTTCGCCGAGACCGACAACCCCAACTGGGGAAGGGACGGCGATTATTCCGGGAGCACCTTCATACAGGACGCCTTCGTGGAATTCAACGTGGATCCAGCCCTGCAAATCGACTGTGGAATGCTGCTGGCGCCCTTCTCCCACCACGGCATGCAGGGAGCCATCACCTTGTTGGGGCTCGATTACCACTCCTCGGTCATCAAGTATGTCCCCGGATCCAGCATGATCTGGCGCGACATGGGAGTCATGTTCCGCGGCGCGCTGGCCAATGACCGTATCGAC
Organism: Myxococcota bacterium; assembly: GCA_024276675.1. GTDB lineage: Bacteria > Myxococcota_A > UBA796 > UBA796 > JAFGLY01 > JAJRWT01. Next base: position 24,020 of record JAJRWT010000089.1, read on the forward strand.
TACCATGTGGCCGTGCTCAACGGCGTGGACAGCCAGTCGGTGGACTACGGCCAGGAAGATGGCCTCTCCACCGACTTGAACCCCGGCGACCTGCCCCGCATCGTTGGACGGCTCACATTCAACCTGTTCGAGGCCGACGCCGGCCCCGGAGCCGGTGGGTTCTTCTATGACGGGATCTACCTGAAGACCGAGGGCAACGAGATAATCAGCCCCAAGAAGATGCTCAGCTTCGGTGTCAGCCTGGACTGGCAGCAGGACGCCATCATCACCGGGGGCGAGGCAGTGGATGCTCTTGCCTTCGCGGGCGACGTCTTCATGGACCTCCCCATGGGGGATGGCAGCAGGTCGCTGAACGGCCAGGCCGACTTCTATTACTACGACCACGGCGAGGGCTCCGATACCACTGGCATAGGTCTACTCACCGAGGCGGGCTACCGTATCAACCAGGTGGAGCCCATTCTGGCCCTGGAGTACTTCGACGTGTCCGGCGAGGGAGACGAGCAGGCAGGAGACTACCTTGCCGTCACGGGTGGCGTGAACTGGTGGTACAAGGGTCACAACACCAACGTCAAGGCGCTCGTGGGTGCCAGCCGCACCGCTGATGGCGACTCCGCCACCGACGATGCCTTCGGCCTCCACGGCCTGGTGCAGACCCAGTTCTTTTTCTGAAGTATGCACGCCGGCCAACATCCGGTTCCCCGGGCGAGGCGTTTCCACGGCGGCTGCGGCGGATACCGCAGCTACTTCGCATCCCTGCCCTATTTCAGGAGCGTGTTCATCTTCCTGGCCAGAGCCTTTGCCGAGCCCATGACCACCATGGAGAATGGATCTTCCGCCATGACAACCGGAAGCCCGATGACGCGGCGGATCTCTTCGTCCAGGCGCGGCACCAGCGCCGCTCCCCCGCTGAGCAACAGGCCCCTGTCCACGATGTCGCCCAGGAGTTCCGGTGGGGTCTTTTCCATGGCCCGGTGAATGGTTTCCAGGATCTTCCGGATGGGGGGGTCGATGGCCGAGCGGATCTCGGTTGCCCGCACTTCCACGGCCCTGGGGTAGCCTGATTCCAGGTCGCGCCCCTTCACCAGCCATCGTTCATCGGTTCCCTTCCTGGCCCTGGTGAGATGGAGTTTTGCGTTCTCGGCGGTCCTGGCTCCGATGGCCAGCCCGTGTTCGTGGCTCATGTGCCTGGTGATGGCGTCGTCCATGGCCTCTCCGCCCATGCGGAGGGAGAAGCCGTGGACGATGCCCGCCATGGAGATGACCGCCACCTGGGTGGTGCCTCCGCCGATGTCGACGATCATATGGCCGATGGGTTCGGTGATGTCCACCTCGGCGCCCATGGCTGCCGCCAGGGGGGCCTCCACCAGCGAGACGCTGCCGGCTCCCGCCGCCTCGGCACAGTCCCGGATTGCCCGTTGTTCCAGGTCGGTGGTGCCGTAGGGTATGCCGAGCACGGCTCGCGGCCCAAGGATGGCCCGTTTGCCCATGGCACGCCGCATGAGACTGCGTAGCATGACTTCGGCGGCTTCGAAGTCGGCAATCACTCCTTCCCGAAGCGGCCTGATGGAGCGGAGGCCGGCCGGGGTTCGACCAAGCATGGTCCCTGCCGCGGTGCCCACGGCTATTGCGGCTCGGCTATCGGTGTCGTCTCCCCGCACCGTGACGACGGATGGTTCACGAAGCACGATACCGCGGTTTTTCACGTAGACACGCGTGTTGCTGGTCCCCATGTCGATGGCCATGTCAGTGGAGAGCCAGCTCGTGATGGCGGGTAGCAGTTCCGACATGCCTCGCCCGTTGTGCCCTGGGATCGTAGATGTGAGTGTCGCTACTGGACGGGAGAGACGTTCCCGGCGTCTATGGCCAGCAGCTCGACGTCGTACAGGAGTGTTGCGCCCTTGGGAAGATCGGTGGAGGCCGGGGTGCCGTCCGGGTAGCTCGTGAGTTCCGGGGGGATGAGCAGGCGGCGCTTTTCCGCCACTTTCATGGAGGAGATGGCTGCTTCCAGCCCCGTGGGGAGCTGGTCCTTGCCCATTGTGACGCGAAGGGGACGGCCCTTGTCCACCGTGCTGTCGAAGCGGTAGCCCGTGTCGGCCAGCCAGGCGGTGTAGTGAATCTCGATTTCCTGTCCCGGTTGCGGGCTTGCTCCACCACCTTTGCTGAGAACAGCGTATTTCAGGCCGGATGGAGTGTCACGGAAGGCGACCCCTTCAGGGATGGGCGGTGGGCCCTGGCCTTCGGTGGGCAATGTGAGCGTACTGCCCGTGGAAGAGGGTTCTTCGGTGGGCGGATTGTCTGCTGTCTGCTGGGCAGCGGAAACCCGGGTGGGGCCGGCATCGCCAGCTACCGTGTCGCCATCGCAGCCCTGGAGAGCAAAGATGGTGGGCATGAGGATGGCGGCAAGGGCGAGCGGGAGTTGTTTGCCTCTGGACAAGTTACCTCCGAACTATCGCGTATCCGTACCCGTGGTGCGGGGATCGTGCAAGTGTATGACAGACGATCCTCCCCGCCTCGTAACTCCAGGGCTGTTATCCGGCTGCCCGGATGATAGGGTGGGATCTCCCAGATGGTATCCAGCTCGAGTTTCCAGGAGAGGGTAGTTACGATGATGAGCCGGCAAGCAGGTGAAGAATGGCGAAGTCTGAATCGTTGGTGGAAGCGTATTCCATCAACGGGGCTCTCAATTGATCTATCCGGTATGGGCATGGAGTCACTGGAGCCCTGGAAAAAACCACTGGAACAGGCCATGGCCTCCATGACAGAGCTGGAGGCGGGTTCGCTGGCGAATCCCGACGAGGGCCGGCGCGTGGGGCACTACTGGTTGAGAGCGCCCCACCTGGCACCGGATGAAGGGATCCGCTCCCAGATCCTTGGGGTTCAACCCCTGGTGGACGCCCTGGTGGAGCGCTGGCTGGACGAGCTGCGTCCGGAATGGGTCCTGCACCTGGGAATAGGCGGCTCTGCCCTGGGACCGGAGCTGCTGGCCGACGCCCTCCCGGGGCACGGTCCCATCCCCGCCAGTCATTACCTGGTCCTGGACAACAGCGACTCGGAGACCTTCCAGGCAGCCCTGGGAAGGGTGGACCTGGCCAGGACCGCCGTGCTGGTGGTGAGCAAGTCGGGACGTACGCCCGAAACAAGAAACGCCCTGCTGCGCGTAAGGCAGGCTTGTGACTCCAGGAGCCTGCCCTTTGCACCCCGGGCGGCTGCCATCACCGGCGCCGATTCCGTTCTCCACGAGATGGCCAGGTCCCAACGGTGGGCGGGGATCCTCCCACTGTGGTCATGGGTGGGCGGCAGGACCAGCTTGACGGGCCCCGTGGGGCTGCTTCCGGCGGCTCTGCTGGGCCTGGACGGGCGGGCGTTTCTGGAAGGGGCCGCGGCCATGGATCAGGCCACCAGGCTGCCCCCGGAGCACAACCCCGCGGCCTGGCTCGCCGCGGCCTGGGCCAGGGCCCAGGCAGGCAGGCATCGTCACATGGTCCTGCTACCCTATTGCGACCGGCTCAGGTACCTGGGTCGCTACATGCAGCAACTGGTGATGGAATCCCTGGGAAAGCGCAGGGACAGGGCGGGTGTCAACGTCAGGACGGGCCTCACGGTGTTCGGCAACAAGGGTTCCACCGACCAGCACGCCTACGTGCAGCAACTGCGCGACGGTCCCGACGACTTCTTTGCCACCTTCGTCCAGGTTCTGGCTCCATCCTCCCCCGATCCGGTCCTTCACCGGGGGACCACGGCCTGGGACACCCTGCAGGCTTTGCTGCTGGGCACCCGGAACGCCCTGGCCGACGACGGCAAGCTGAGCCTGACCCTGGTGCTGGATCGGCTCGTCCCCCGCAGCCTGGGCGCTCTCATCGCGCTCTTCGAGCGGGCGGTGGGCATCTATGCCGAGATGTTGAACGTGAACGCCTACAACCAGCCCGGAGTCGAGGCCGGCAAGAAGGCCGCTTCCCGGGCTCTGGAGCTTCAAGCAGAGCTGTTGAATGCTCTTGACCACCGACCCAGGGGGGCCCAGGAGTTGTCCCGCGTGGTGGGTGCCCATGATCCCGCGCTGTGTTGGCGCATCCTCACCAGGCTTGCCGGCTCCCCGGGCAGGGGCGTGGGGATGGTCTCCGCCGATACTCCAGGCGGGTGCAGGTTCTACCGTGCCCGGGAAGATGTCGCTCTTGACCGGCAGGATGGCGTGCAGCGACCGTAACGGATGACGGGCCCTGGCCGATGTCGTGTAGCGCAGGCCATATTGGGACACTTCGAAGCTCCTGCCCCTGGAGGGGCGGGATCGCGGTGGAGCCGGCAGGGGCCACAGCCCGTCAGTCCGTGGTTCCCGCCACTTTGCCCCTGCCCCAGGAGATCCGGAACTCGGCCCTGCGGTTCTTGCTCCAGGCGATCTCGGTGTGGGAGGGATCCAGGGGCCGTTCCTCGCCGTAGGAAATGGTGGTCAGCCTCTGGGGAGAGACCCCTTCCGCGATGATGTATTTCTGGACCGTGTCGGCGCGCTTTTGACCGAGGGCCAGGTTGTAGTCGGTTGTGCCGCGTTCGTCGGCATGGCCCTGGATTTCGACTTTTATGTCGGTGTTGTCCATGAGGATCTTGGCGTTGGCCGTCAGGGCATCCAGACCTTCGGCGTTGAGCATGGCGCTGTCGAAGTCAAAGTAGATCTTTGTGAAATTGGCCACCAGGTCTTCCACTGGTTTGGGGATCTCCTTGGGGGTGTCTTCTTGTACTGCCTGTACGGGCACAGTGGCCACGCCGACTTCCACCGGGGGGGCCTTCTTGCAGGATGCCAGGCCCAGAATGCTTGCCATGGCGAGTGTGGCGATGGGGTATGCCTTGAGAAACCTCATGTTCATATACTCCGGAAAGCGGATCTCCGAAATAACGCGAAATATACGGAGCGGGGGAGTACCGAGTTTGAAAAATCAGGCTAACACAGTTCTGTGCAGGTCAGGAGCGGTTGTTGGATCTGTCTCCGGTCCACCATGCGTGCAAGACGCTCTTGTAGGTATAACAACAATTTCCCCCGGGGTGTGCTGTGCCTGCCCGGGAACCCGCGCCAGCGGCCTCCTTGATTCGTGTCTTTTCCCCCAGGCAGCCCCCATGATACCTCCACCGCCGATTCCCTCCGACGGACTTCCTCCTGGCCATGTCCTGAGCCATTGGCCCCAGACTGGGGGTCGCCCCGTGGTAGTGCCGGAGCCAGGCGGGCTGATAAATCGCACCTGGGCTGTGGGCGACCCGCCCGGTTTTGCCCTTCAGTTGGTGAACCCCATGTTTCCCGCCCAGGTCAACGAACGCATGGGCTGGGTGACCAGGCGCCTTCGGGAACGGGGATTGGCGGCACCCGTGCTGCTGCCCACCGCCGAAGGTCGACTCACCGTTCCCCAGCCAGGCGGGGGCTGTTGGAGGCTCCTGACGTGGATCCCGGGGCGTACCTGCCACAAGGTTCGGCGGCCACAGCAGGCCGAAAGCGCGGGCCGCCTCGTAGCCCTCTTCCACCGTGCCCTGCTGGGAAGCGAGGCCCGACTCACTCCCCTGCGCCCCGGCGTTCATGACACCATCCTCCACATGGGGCGCCTGGAGCAGGTATTGGAACGATGTCACGGCCATGGACTCGGGGAGCAGATACTGGAACTGGGGGCTGGAATACTGGAAACGTGGCGGCGTGACATCCGTGGCAAGGTGGTATCCGGACTGCCCATCCGGCCAGCCCACGGGGACCTGAAGATCTCCAACGTTCGTTTCGACCAGGATGGAAGAACCGCCGTGAGTCTCATCGACCTGGACACCCTGGGCAGCATGACGCTGGACGCCGAGTTGGGAGACGCCCTACGTTCCTGGTGCAACAGGGCCGAAACCGAGGCAGACATGCCTCGCCTGGATCTCGACTTCTTTCGGGCAGCCCTGGAAGGATATCTTTCCACGGCAGACTTCGTCACCGCCGAGGAACGGCTGTCTCTGGTCCCTGGGATGGCGCGGATTTCGCTGGAACTTGCAGCCCGGTTCTGCGCCGACGCCTTCCACCAGGACTATTTTTCCTGGGATCCCGCCATTGCCCCCAGCCATGGCGAGCACAACCTCCTGCGGGCTCGTTCGCAGTTCCTGCTCGCCAAAGAGGTCCTGCGGCAGCAAAGAACGCTGGAGCAGTGCCTGGGCAGGATCCGTCGTGGTGGCTGAACAGGACCTGACGCGTGGAGCAGGTTTCCAGCCAGCAGGATTGGAGCAGGCTTCCTGCGGAACAGTCGTTCCCGTGTACTTCCATGGCGCGCCATGCGGGCCTTTGAAGGCTATACTCTGGGTCGGGTGGTCGCAGCCCAGCTTGGCTGGCGGGGCATCAGCCTGGCGATGGCAGCCGAAACGGAAGGAGTTCCTCAATGATCACGCGTTTGGAGTTGGGATTTGTGCTGGCATGTGCCGGTTTCCCCGCCTGCCAGGGCTCCCATGGGGACTGCGGCTCCTATGTGGATGGTGAGTCGCTTTTTCTCCAGGATTCAAACAACTACAGCTTCCATGGCGGCATGGACATCTCCTCGGCACCCGTTGCGGAAATGCAGGATATCCTGGTGGATTGGAGCGGCCTCTCCGTGGACATGGTGGGGCACGACCTGGACCCTTCGGTTGACATCCTGACCCTGGAACTCGTGCTTTTCCGCTACTTGACCCAGGAACAGGTGGAGCAGGGGCTGGAAGACGACGACTTGAACCAATCGGACGTTGCTCTGTTCGCGTCCACGGAGACCAATGGATCCACGTCCGCCTATCTGAGCGAGTTGAACGTCCTGGCCTACTCCTTCGACCCCGAAACCTACCTGCAACAGGACTATGGCACCTGGCTGCTCCTGTTGACCGACGACTTGGACTACGGAGTGGGGACCCGCATGGCCTTGTTCCTGGAACCTGTGGTCGCTGAGTCCAACACGCGGGTGGAAGTGGGGAACGACTCCATGGTACTGGACGTCGAAGCGATCATCACGGACCTGGAGAAGGTGGAGCTACCCCAGGATGAGCCGGAGGTGACCGTGGACTGGACGGCCCTGGAATACGACAGCCGTGGCAACGACCTGGTAATGTCCGACATAGACCAGCTCACCGTTGCGCATTTTGCCAATCTTACCCTGGAAGAGATCCAGGCTTCGTTTCTGGACATCGAGCTTCTGGCCGACCAGATGTGGAGTGCCGGTATCGAATCGGGTAGTTCGCTGCGCCTGAGTGCCCTGGGGAACGACTCTGGTTCGTTCACCGGGGTGGATTCCAGCGGAACGTGGTTGCTCTCGCTGAACTGCACCACTTGCTCAAACCCGGCGCCCCTTTTCCTGACGGTGCTTGAACCATGTTCCAGCGAGACAGACAAAGAATGAGCGACTTCGCAGCCCGACGAAAGCCCAACCTGGACATACCCTGGTGGGCCAGGTGGACTTTCCCATCGTCCCGTTTTTCCCCGGGCTTGCTTGTAGTTGTGCTCATGGGCGCACCTTCCTGCAGGGAAGACATCATCTCTCCCTTCGATGAAGTGCATGCCTTCGTGGGCGATATCGGCACCATGGTCACCGTGGAATGGGTCATATCTGGCAGCAGCCCTCAGCTCTCCTGGGTGGAGGTCACGGGTTTCGATGGTTCGGAAAGAACCGTTGATGCTGAACGCGACGCGGATGGCACCTACCGTGCACGCGTGTTCCAGCTCGAGCCCAACACCCCATACCACTACCAGGCGGCCATGTTCCGCGACGGATACATCGCCAGGAGCGCGCAAAAGACCATCTCCACCAACGCCGTGCCCCAGGTGATCCCGGAATTGAACGTCGAGGAAACCGGAAGCGGGGTGGGCACCGACGGCTTGCTGTTGACCGTGTTGATCTCCAATATTTCCTGTCCGGTCATCCTGGATGCCAACAGTGATCTCATCTGGTGGTACATCCAGGACGACGAAGATCTCGCCGCCACGAGGGCGCTGTTGTCCAGCGACGGTGAACACGTCCTCTTCAACTCCTTCAACGTGGACGCCGTTTTCCCCTCCGAAGAAGGCGACACGGGGACCGAGGTCGGGGAATCCTACATATACAAGGTATCTCTGGACGGTTCCGAGATTTCTGTCTTGGAGACTCCCATGGGCCACCACGATTTCACCCAGCTTCCCGACGGCACCTTGGCATACCTGACTGCCGAATTCCAGGAACACGAAGGGCAGTTGGTGAGGGGAGACGGCGTGGTGGAGCTGGCTCCCGACGGCACGGTGACCCAGATCTGGTCCGCCTGGGACGACCCGGAGCTGTACAGCTCCTGGTTTCCATCCCAGGACTTCGTACTGCCGATGGCCAACGCGCTGGAGTACGTGGAAAGCGAAGATGCCTATTACGTTTCCCTCGGCCAGATCATCGGTATCGGTACTTTCGTCAAGATTGATCGCGGCACGGGTGAGCCCGTCTGGCTGTTGGGCGGAGAAACCAGCGACATCGAAATCCTCTCCCAGGAAAGGGAGTTCAGCCACCAGCACCAGTTCGACGTACTGGACAACGGCATCCTCATGTTCGACAACGGCCTGGAGATCGACATGGACTCGCGGGCGGTGGAGTACTCCCTGGACCAGCATTCCATGCAGGCGGAACAGGTCTGGAGCTACCACGCCGAGCCGGCGCTCTACACCTACGCCGGAGGCGATGCCAGCCGTCTGCCGGAAGGAGGAACCGTCATTTCCTGGGGAACCGCGGGCCAACTGGATGAACTGGATCCCGATGGTCAACTGGTCCGTCGATTGAACACGCAGCTTGGCGCGGCCACCGGCTACCTCCAGTGGCTCGACGGCCTGGCCGCGGAGCCTTGAAATGGCCAGGAGACCCGCCGCCATGACCGTCGCCGGGCACGGCACTGGAAGCCCATGGGTTCTCGTACCACTTCTGCTGCTGTTCATGGCCGGATCCGGGGCCGCGCCCCTGTTGGCCCAGGATCCCGACACATGGGAGCAGTCCGGCACATCAAAGCCGGATTTCGCTGAACCGGCTGACACCGCCGACCCGGGTGCGGTGGCACCGGGCGATGAAACCACCTTGACGGGCGAGGAGGCCGGTGAGGGTTTACAGCCAGGCCGGGCTCCCCGGCCCGATGTTCCTTCTGAAGAGGTGATAGTCCAGGATCAGGCCATCATGCGGGCCCGGGCCCAGGTGGTCCAGTCGCTCAGGGATCTCGGCTATCGACCCAAACGCAGCAGGAACGGCCGCTTGGTCCTCGCCAACGAAGTTGCATGGAAGCCCGTCGTCCTCCTGGACGACGACGGCTGGGTGAAGGTCAAGCGTGCGCCCGTGAGCTTCCGGAAACCGCCGCAGAAGGGAATATGGAAGGGGCCGTTGGGATATCTCGTGTGTGTGGTGGATCCCTTTTCCTGCGTCCGGATGGGGGGGCAGGTGGTGAGCAGGCACAAGCTGGCCTGGGCCAAGGCGGAGGTGCTGGCCACCGTGGACTACGCCGTGGATGTATACTCGGACACCATCATACAGGTGGCCATGCAGCGTTGGGTCCAGCAGGATCTCCCCGATGCCCTGGAGGCCCTCTGGAACGACGGACGAGGCATCTACGGGGAGCACACCTATCCGGATCCGCCCTCACGCCGAGCTGCTATGCTGGAGTTCTGGTGGAGCAGGGCAGACAACGAGTGGGGGGAGAGGTCCAGGCAGGTGGTGCGGGACTTCATGGAGTTTGTCGTGCAACCCAGTGAACATCCCTTCACTGTCGACGAGATCCGTCATGCGCAGGAGCGGGCACCCCAGGGCGTGGAGTTGTCCTTGCCCCCGGCCGGGCAATGAGCCATCCACCTGGTTTTCATCCAACGTGGCGTGAATCACTCCGTCTCGGGTTCAGTGGGGCCTTCCCAACTTTCCAAGGGCCAGCTCCATGCGTTGCAGGGCTGCCTCCAGGTCGCCTGTGCTCACCGCTCCCGCCGACATCCTGAACCAACCGGATTCTTCTTCCAGGCCGAAGGCCTGGAAGGGGACCAGGGCCACGCCTGCCTCGTGGAGGAGAAGGCTCCTGATGGACTCGTTGGTGGACAGAACATTTCCCGAGGCCGTGGTCCAGCCAAACAGGTTGAAGCGAATGGAGAGATAGATACCGCCCTGCGGTTCTATGGTTTCGACGGGCAGGCCCTTCTCCGCCAGCCTGGCGGCGCCGTTTACCAGGCATCGTAGACGTTGTTCGATTCCCGTGAGCATGGTCCTGCTGTGTTCGCGGCGGAGCGTGTCGTTGGAGAGAAACCAGGCGGTGGCCCGTTGCTCGGGTCGGGGCGCGAAGGCTCCAATGTGGCCCAGGAGGGACTTGAAAGGGGTTTTCAGGTACGGAGGCACCACGGCCCAGCCCACGCGCAGCCCCGTGGCTGCCAGGGATTTGCTGATGGCGTCGATGTAGATGGTCCATGGGGCCAGCTCCGGCACCAGTCCCAGCGGGTGTACATGGGGGTTGTCCCGGTGGGTGAGAGTCCGGTAGACCTGGTCGTAGACCAGCATTACCGGTGCTTTGCCGCGGGCCCTGCGGTGCAGGTTTTCTTCCAGCACCAGCTCACAGACCGCCTTGAGTTCGTGGGCCCTGTACGCGGTACCCGTGGGGTTCAGGGGGGAGTTGAGCAGGAGCAGGCGCGTCTTGGGGAGTATCCGGGCCACGTTCTCGGCATCGGGCAGGAAACGCGATTCCGCCGTACATGGAATCGCCAGGGCCCTGGAACCTGTGAGGTAGGCGTAGTATTGGCTGTTCCAGGATGGCACGCCGAAGGCGAAGCCGTCGCCGGGCTTCAGGATGCTGGAGAACACGATGAACATCGCCGGCCTGGCACCGCTGGAGACCAGGATCGAATCGCTTCCGAAGTCGATTCCCAGGTCCTTGCGGTAGAGGTCGGCGATTGTGTTCTTCAGGTCGGGGATCCCGTCGCTGGGTGTGTAGTAGGTTTGTCCCGCCCTGAGTTCGGCGGCCATTTTTTCCAGGAAGCTGGCCGGGACGGGGAAGGAGTCGGGCCTGAAGTCTCCGATGCTGAGGTTGCAGATGGTTTTTCCAGCATCCAGGAGAGTTCTCACCTCCTGGGCGACCATTCTTATGTTGCTTTCCTCGATGCCGTTGGCCATAGAGTTCAGGGCCAGCGCCCTGGAATCTGGACTGTCTGTCGGAGAGGGAAGAAACGAAGACGGTGTTCTGTGCACGGTGGCTCCCTTGTGGATGGTCATTGCTCGAATTGCCTGGAGATTGGCTGTGCCATGATCAAGGGGCGAACATGGTCTCGTGGAGTATCCTGGCGGGGTGGGAGCCGGAAGCCGGCTTTCGCTGATCCCGGTCTGTCCACGGTGCTATCAGGTCTGCTGCAATGCCCGGGCTGGAATTCGTGGACACGATATTGTATTGAACAGAGTCGAGAACTCCAACGTGGATGGGCCGGTGGGACAGGAGATGAAGGTGGAGCATCCTGGCCGCGGATCCCGGGAACGGGCCACCATACTGGGAGAGTCCAGGGGGCTCTACTTCTTGTACAAGCCTGCCGGCATGCCGGTTTTCCCTTTTCACCACAAGGGCGACCCACGCGGTCCCTCTCTGATGCAAGTGTTGCTGGAGCTGCTCCCGGAGCTGGGCAGCCTGGCCTGGCCCCCCGGTTTCGAGGCCGGTCTTGCCCACAGGCTTGACACCTACACCAGCGGCCTGGTGGTGGCTTGCGCGAATCCCGAGGTACTCCGCCGACTCAGGATGGATTTCCAGCAACACCGGCTCGCGAAACAATACCTGTTCATCTCCTCCAGACGGGTCCGGTGGAACAGGCACGTCGTGGAAAAAGCGCTGGCCCATGATCGTACACGAAGATCCAGGATGGTAGTGAAGCGCGGAAGCGCCACTCCCCACCGAGGGCGATGGTACGAGGCCGAAACCCGTTTCAGCAGGAGTGGGGAGCATCTCTGGCGAGCAGAGATCTCCACTGGCGTTACGCACCAGGTACGAATACACGCGGCCTCCGTGGGTCTGGCCATCCTGGGGGATCGCCTCTACGGGGGGGCCGTGCCCTCGTGGCTGGAGACGGTGGGTGCCCGCAACTCGGCCTTCTTCCTGCACCACGAGCGGATCCTGGCTCCTGGCTGGCGCAGCCCGCGTGTGCCTCTCCCAGCCGCCTGGGCCGATGTCCTCCTCCGCCTGGCAGCCGGACACGGACCCTGAAGCTGCCGCGGGATGGAAGTGCAGGTCTTGGCACAGAGAGTACGTTCTTCCTGGCAAAAGCCAGGAAGAACGTAGACCCGTCAGCTTCCGGGGCTGCCCGTGGACACGATGAAGAGGGTTCTCGTCCCGCCGGGGGCCCGGACCTCTACCTCGTCCCCCTGCTCCTTGCCCAGCAGGGCCCGTCCCAGGGGGCTGCTGTAGCTTATCCTGCCTGCCTTGACGTCCACCTCGTCTGCTCCGACCACCTGGTAGGGCTGTCTGTGGCCGTCTTCGTCTTCCACGACGACGGTGGTTCCGAAGCGCACCCTGTCCGTGGGTACCTGGGCAGGATCCACCACCTCTGCGCTCTCGATGCGCTTCTTCAGGAAACGCAGCCGGCTGTCGATCTCGCGCAGTCTGCGCTTGCCGTAGATGTACTCGGCGTTTTCAGATCGGTCGCCAAGGCTGGCGGCGTAGGAGACCTCGGCGGTGACCCGGGGCCTCTCCACTTTCAGGAGCTGGTCGTACTCCTGGGTGAGCCTCTTGTAACCGGCAGGTGTGATGTAGTTGGGCATCTCTGTCTTTCAACTCCGATATCCGTGGAAACAGCCAGGCATCGACCGCCAGGCTTACCACCTGCTGGCGGGGCCGGTGCTCGGGAGAACCGGGTGGTGCTCCTGCACATCTGGTCAAGTGGCAGTGTTCCTTCCTTCGCGCCGAAGAGACCATGATGCCAGGCCCATCACCAGAGCCAGCCAGCCGCCGGTGGAAGGAATGGAGCCAGGAGGACCGCAGTTGCACCAGGCCGTGACGATGCGCTGGTCCGGAACGGCCTGTGGACCGTCCAGGTTATTACCCTGGCAGAACTCGTCAACCTTGGAGTCACAGTCGTTGTCAAGGCCGTCACATTGTTCCTGGGCCCCCGGATAGACATCGGCTCGCAGATCGTCGCAGTCGGTGCCGCCGGATGCGGGAGCGGGATCGCCATCGCCGTCCTGGTCGAAGAGATCCACGCCGTCGCAGTCCTGGTCGATGAAGTCGTCGGCGAGTTCCGGTAGTGTGCTTGCAATGGAGATGTCGGAGTCGTTGCAGTCACCATCCAGCATGGATATTCCATCGGCGTCCAGATCCTGTCCAAGCTCATCGCCGTCGGTGATTCCGTCGCAGTCGCTGTCCACGCCGTCTATGCCGTCCCACGCACCGGGGAACACCGCGGGGTCGGTGTCGTCGCAATCGCCGTCCTGCACCGTGACTCCGTCGTTGTCGCGGTCAATGGTGTCGTTTGAGGGATCCCGTCCGTCGCAGTCCTGGTCCCGCCCGTCACTGTCTTCAGTGGCGCCGGGGTAGCGCAGGGGATCGGTGTCGTCGCAGTCGCCAGCCTGTTCGCTGAAGCCGTCGCCGTCGTCGTCGCCCAGCCAGGTGCCTTCGTCTACCAAGCCGTCGCAGTCGTTGTCGGCGTGATCCGGGATCTCCGGTGCCCCCGGATAGGTGGCCAGGTTGTGCTCCTGGCAATCGCCCTCGTCGGCGCTGAAACCGTCGCCGTCCAGGTCCACGTAGACGGTGGCTTCGCCGGTATCCCTGGGAGGGGCGGTGTCTGCAGGGCAGGAAGTGTCCTGGGGGCAGGAGGTGTCTTCCGGCGGGGAGGTGTCTTCCGGCGGCGAGGTGTCTTCCGGCGGCGAGGTGTCTTCCGGCGGCGAGGTGTCCTCGGGGGCGTCTTCGTCGATGTCGCCGTCGCAGTCGTTGTCTGTTCCGTCTGCGATGTCGATGGTGTCTGCGTGGATATCGGGATCGGAATCGTTGCAGTCGAACAGTATGGGGTAGCCGTCCCCGTCCGAGTCCGTCCAGGTGTCGTCGGCACCACCGAAGATTCCCAGGTCTGCCTGGGAGTCGTCGGAGGCATCCTTCCCGGTTCCAGCGTCCACCAGCGGGGAAGCGGGGGATGGTCGGAGATCGATCTGGTAGGGATCCTCGCCCTCACGCCAGTCCACGAAGAGAGGATTGCCGATTATGGCGTCTTCGGTGAAGTCTTCGGAGCAGGATGTCGTCGTGTCCGTGTCCCAGAGAAGAGACGTGACCAGTGATGCTTCGTTGTCGTGGCAGTTCACGGCAACGGGATTGTAGGCCAGCACCATGTTGGTGAGGCGAGTGCCTTCTTCGGAGTTGACGCCCACGGATGAAGCTGACAGGGCAATGGAGTTTCGTAACGCGGTCTCCGCCGTGGTCCGGAAACCGTAGTAACCACGAATGGCCAGAAGGGATCTGTATGTTCCCGAGGCTTGCAGGTAGAAGCCGCTCCAGGCCGAGTCCACGGCTATGCAGCGGGAGATGGTCGGTTCTCCCCCCGATACCAGGAAACCCGCCAGGGTGGCGCGATAGACGGCCACCTCGACCACCTGGGGTGTGCCGTCCGGAACATAGACTCCATAGCCGGTGGGATCGAAGATCTCGGTGGCGGCCAGGACGGCGGTCCCCTGCACCGAGGCGCCTATGCTGCCCGCGTCTCTGATGACGAGTCCCTGAACCAGGCCATCGCTCAGCAGGAGGACCTGCGAGGTGATGCCCGATGCGTCGATGATCACGGAGCCCAGCCCCCGGGGAGAGGTGACGGTGACGGCTTTGTTCAGGGTAATACTCTCGGTATAGGTGCCGGGAAAGATTTCCACGATGTCGCCATCCGTCGCCACGTCCAGTGCATCGTTGATGGTGGAGTAGTCACCATCGATGCCAACAGTGATGGTGATGGCGGATGCAGCACAGGCCAGCAGGATGGACCAGATCATGTAAATGCTCCTCACCGCATTCTATACGAGTGTAGCTGCGATGGTGCCACTTGTGCCGCCGCGTGGGCCAGCGTGGAGGCGCAAGCAGGAATAATGCGATGAATATCACGTTTTGCTTGCCGCCCCTGGTTGAATCCCATACCGCCCTGCCATGGGTCCGGATGGCTGCTCGCTGCCTGGGCCATCTGGCCGTTTTCGGCAGGGTCGGCGGGTCGTGGGCGCCCGCCCTTCGCGGGTGGAGGCGCAATGGAGGTGTGAATTGACGTTGGATGCTCTGCTCTTTGGACTGGCCGTGGCGTCGGGAGCTGCGGCCGCCTTGGCCGGGCGTCCCTCGCCCGCCGCTCTGGACGCCCCTTTGTTGTTCAACCTGCTGCTGGCAACATTCTGGCGGGGTGAGTTGGAATCCTCGGGCGGCCGGCGCCAGGACTGGGAGGCGCTCCTTCGCGATGGTCTCCTCTTTCACCCAGCCGGTCGTCAGGGCTGGGAAAAGGTCCTGGAGCCTCGGGCCTGCAAGCCTCCGGTGCCAGCCTTGCCGGGAGAGTTGGCCCTGCTGGAAGACCTGGCGGCCCTGGATGGGCCCAGGGCAAGGATGGAGAGGATGTTTTTCTCCCGGGAAGGCCTTCCCGTCTTGATGGACGACCCCGCGCTGTTGGGCCGGGAGTACGATCCCGCCCATTGGTTGGGGGCTGGATGTGCTTGGGATTCCCTGGCATCCTGGGACCAGGTGGTGGTTGGTGTGCTGGCCAGGCGCTTCCAGCATGAGCACTGCCTGCTGGTCCACGACGCCGCAGAAGCCCCGCTGGTGGATGATCTGCTCGCCGGCCTGGAGGGCCTGTTGCAGGGCTCGCCCGTCTTGTTGGACGACGTGGAGCCCACGCGATCCAGGGCCCGGGAGCTGGCCTCCCACCTGCTCTCGTGGCTGGACAGCAGGGAGCGACGGCTCATCTTGTGGGCTCTGGGCGATGCTGGCCCATTGCTCTTGGCCGCCTTGCGGGAAGCCCCGGCCCTGCGAGACCGGGTGACGGCGGTTATAGCCCTGGGCTCGCCATTCGGGGGTGTTCCCGGGGATCCGCCTCCCGGCCTGGACCAGCAGACCCGCTCCGCCTGGCTGCATGACGAATTCACGCAGGAAAACATGGACCTGGAACTCAAGCGCAGCGTACCGTACCTGCTTCTCCAAAGGTTGGACCCGGAAGCCGCCGAGCCGGGGGATGGACGTATCCCCTGGGGGCAGCAGGTTCTGCGGGAACCTCCCGTTCCTCCGTCGGGCCGCCGCCCGGTGCGGGTGGCGGACCTGGGGCCGGTGCTTGGCGACGGGAGCCTGCTCCCCCCGGCCTACCTTGCTCGTGCCATCATCTTGACCCTGCTTGCCCTGAGAACCACGCAGGGGCGTTTTTGAGCGCATCTGCCCGCTGGCTGCTGCTGCGGCACGCTACCATCGGGCTACCATCATGGCGCGATGAGCCGGCTGCGCTTCATGTGTGGCAGCATCGGGCCGCAGGTAGGGATATACTGGGTACCATGATGGTGGAGCCGGGCGACAACCACGGGGAGTCTGCAATGAATACCATTTCTCCATGCGTCAGCGGTCCCTTGACCCTGCTGGCCCTTCTGTCCATGGCCTGTGGAGGGGCGGAGACCAACGTCATTGATTCAGGCGACCCTCAACGAGTCCACGCCATGTTGGAGATTTCAAGCCCCATGGATGGAAGCGTGTACCTTGCCGGAGAAGCCGTCTTCCTGCAGGCCTCGGTGAAGGACGAACTCTCCGACGACCTGCTCCAGGCCAGCGACTTCGCATGGAGTGCCGAAGGTTGGGGCGGCTACGAGGGGGAATCGGGGACCGTGAGCGATCTACCCTCGGGCTCATTCACTCTCCGGGCAAGCGCCTCCTACGACGGGCACGTCCTGGAGGACTCGGTACAGTTGGTGGTGGAAGAACCTGCGTCAGAGCTGGTGTATACCGGCGACTTCGTCTCCTGGATCACCATCACCTACTCGGGTTTCGACATCGACGACACCTGCATGGGCTCCGTGGAATTCACGGTGGGTTCCACGGGCCTGCTGCAAGGTGCGGGTTCCTGCCGCCTGGACGTGCTGGCCGAGTACTACAAGGAATGGTTGTCATTCGACATGACCGGCCAGGTGGCGGATGGCCAGGTCGACGGGGCCCTGCTGATGCAGGCCGACGGCGAGACGGCGGAAACCCCCTTCCAGGGCCAGGAGGATCCCCAGGGAATCATCGATGCCTCTTTCGACGAGACCCACCAGAGCGGGGAGTACACCTTGAGGTTGTGGGGATCCTTCCAGGCCTGGCCCCAGTAACGGTCTGTCCTCGTCTGCCCTGATCTACCTTGCCTGTTCGGCCAACCCCAGGGTTGCACAGCAGTCGCCAGGCTTCAGAAACGCTTTTTCCACGATACCCAGGAGAAGGCAGCGGCAGTTGGCGCGGAGGGTCTGCATGACTTCGCCGTCAAGGTTGCGGATCTCGGCCAGCGCCATGCCGGGCTCCAGGAGCAGCCCTGGGTTGCACAACGGCGCAAGGATGCCGCCCACCAACGCCACAGGGCCATCTGCGCGGTACCATGACTGTGCTCGCACTACCGCGGGCTTCGCCCGGGAACGGTCCTTCACCATGCCCATGTGTGCCAGGACTCCCCATACCGCGTCGTTCATGGTTTTGACGGCGGCGGGATCCAGGTGGCGCCTGGGTCCCACCTCGATGGTGATGGCCGGGATGGCGGCACGATTGATGGCGCTGCCTGCCAGGGAACGGTCAAGGTGGAGGTTTCGGTACTTGGAGTCCGGGTAGTCCCACAGGACGGTGAGCCCTGTTGCCCTGGCCAGCGCTTCTATCCGAAGTTCCATGTCCCGACGCGAGCCCCCCCTGAACGCGATGGGCCTGTCCATGATGGTGTACGGAATGCTCAGGGGGGAATCCGAGTGCAGATCCAGAATGGCGGCCGGGGCCTGGTGGATGACCTCTTGCCAGATGGAACGGACCCTGCGTTCCGCCCGGCTCCCGTTCCAGTGGCCGGGGAACAGCCGGTTCAGGTCTTCACCGCTCGCCGGCAGGTCTCTTCGGCCGTCCTCCAGGGCTTCCGGGTTCAGGCTGGGGTACATGAGGACCGAGCCTTTCAGGAGGTTTTCTTCCAGGACGGAAGCCAGTGCGTGGATTGCGCCGGTGCCTGTGCATTCATCACCGTGGATGTTGGCAGTGATGGCCACGATAGGGCCTGGAAGGGCGGAACGAAACGCCAGGGCAGTCATGGCGTGGGGCTGTTCCCTTGGCCCGAAGGTTGAATTGGAGAAAACGGCGCCCATGAACAATACCCATCAACCGACGAGAACCCAGAACTTCAGGTAGCGACCCTCGGGGAATCTCAGGTCCACCGGGTAGTCTACCGGCTGAGTGCCGGTGTGCACCAGTCGAAGATGACGAGCTGCCTTGCGCAAACCCTGGCGCACGGTCTCCTGGAATTGGCGAGGCGAGATGGAGCCCTGGTTGTTGGCCAACACCAGGAGCCCCCCTGGCTCCAGGGCGCGGCAGCAGGCGGCCACCAGCCGGGGGTTGTCCCTGCGGGAGTTGAAGGAGCCCCCCTTTGTGCGGGAGAAGGCAGGCGGATCCGCCAGGACCAAGTCGAAGAGTCTGCCCTTGCGGCGAAGACGATCCAGCACCTGGAAGGTATCTCCTTCGATGAAGCGGTGGGCGCATTCGTCCAGACCGTTGAGGCGGAAGTTGGCTCTTCCGCGGCGAAGTGACCCCGCCGAGAGATCCACCGTGGTGACACGTGTCGCCCCTGCGTGGGCCGCGAACACCGAGAAGGCCCCGGTATACGCAAACAGGTTGAGAACGCTGCGCCCCCTCCAGAATGGGTCCAGCCAGGCACGGTTGTCACGCATGTCGGGGTAGAGGCCCACGTCCGCACCAGCCCATGGGCGAACGAGAAAGCGCAGCCCCCTTTCCTTCACCACCGTGTCGTTGGGCGCTGGCTCGCCCCGCACCAGCTCGCAACGGTTGGGGTCCAGTGCCACGTCGTGGTCCCTGGGATCGGGACGCCAACCCTGGTAGATGCCCCTGGGCTCCATCAGGCGGGACAGGACGTCGCACATGTCGTCCAGCAAGGGCAGAAGGGACGGCGAGTCCAGGCGAAGCACGACGTGGTGATTCCAGATGTCCACGCGTATTCCGGGGAGCCCGTCGTTTTCGCCGTTGACCAGGCGCCAGGAGTCGGTGTCGGCGGGGAGGAGTCCGCGGCGACGGCCGAGGGCGGCCTCGATGGTGGACTCCATGAACTCCCGATCCAGGGGCCCCCTGTCGCTGCGGAAACGCCGCAGAGCTATCCAGCCGTCGTCCCATATCCCCGTGCCCAGGCATTGGCCGTTCTTGCTTTCAATGGGTACGACCTTTCCTGGAGAGATGCCTCCCGGGCGCCTCATGACTTCGTTGGGGTACACCCATGGAAAGCCCTTCCGAAGCCATTCGGCAGAGCGGTTGTTCACCACCACCCGGTGTGGGTCTGATCCGGTGGAAGAATTGAGGTAGGATGGGGACATGTGTGCAAGGCTCGGATTATTCGGACAGGAGCTTCGGGGGTGGTGAAATGGGATTGGAGTTCTACCAGTTGGTCCAGGCTGCTGTATATTACGCGGATGGTCTCTGGGAAGAGGCCACGTTCGATCTGTGTTTCAAAAACCTCCCGGAACACGTGGGCTATGCGCTGTGTGCCGGAGTAGACGACGCCGTGGACTCGGCCCTGGCTCTGGAGGTGACGTCGCAGCAGATCGAATACCTTGGGGAGCGTCCCGAGTTTGCCAGGATCTCTCCCGGTTTCTTCGAGCATCTCGCCGATATCAGCTTTTCCGGGAACATCTGGGCCATGCCCGAAGGCAGCGTGGTCTTCCCCCATGAGCCCATCATCCGGCTCACCGCCCCGCTGGTGGAAGCCGCCCTGCTGGAGGCGGTGATGTTGCAACGCCTGGGCCTGCCAAGCGCCGTTGCCACCAGGGCCTCGCGGATGGTGGAGGCGGCCAGGGGAAAGCGGGTCGTGGATTTCAGCATGCGAAGATGGTTCAGCGATCAGGCCGCGCTGGCGGCCACGCGAGCGGCTTGCATGGCTGGGCTCTCCGCCACCGTGGATCTCTCTGCGGCCGCCGAGTCGGGTATCGAACCCATGGGCACCATGGCTGGCACCTACCTGGCGGTGTACGGTGATGAACGTGTTGCCTTCGACGCGTTGCACCAACATTTTCCAGGAATACTCCACCTGGTTCTGCCGGAAGACGATCCCAGGGACAGCATGGCCCGCTTCTCCCACCTGCTGCCCCACGTCAAGACCGTGCAGGTGCAGCATCGTGCCCTGCCGATGGCGGTGCGGCTGGTGCGTGAAGCCCTGGATGCCCGGGGCATGAGCCACGTGCGTATTCTCGGCTCCGGAGCCGTGGACGAGTTTCGCATAGCAAAGATGCTGGATGCGCGGGTCCCCGTGGATGCCTTCACCGTGGGCAACACCCTGGCTGCCGGCAACACCGACCTGATGAGCAGACTGGCCTTCACCCTGGCGGCCAGGTACAGCGGCGGCACGGCAGAGCCGGCCCTGGGGAGATCGGCGGCGTTGTACCCAGGTGAAAAGCAGGTCTTGAGAATGGGTGATCATGACCTGCTTTGCCTGGAACGCGACCTTGTCTTCCGGGGCCGGGATGCCCCGCCGCCCATGCTTCGACCAGTTGTCATGAACGGTGTGAGGGTGAGGGAAGCTCTCTCGCTGGCTGAAGCGACAGAGAACCGGAAGCAGCAGGTCTCGGCCCTGCCGGCCGGTGTCAGGCGAGTGACCAGCCCCGACATCTACCCGGTACACATAAGCGATTCGCTCGCGGCTCTTGCCCTTGGATGAACTCTGGCCGCGGGGTCCGTGCACGGCAGCTCCTGGCGTTCCGCAGCAGGCCCGAGCTTTCCCGACGGATGCTATTGGTCGTCTGCTCCGGAGTTGTAGTCGGAGAGCGCCTCCAGGTGGGCCAGGGAATTGAACTCGTGGGAGGGCAGGCTGGCAGCCCGGGTGAATCGATGGTTGGTGAGTTTCAGGGCATGCACGATGTCGCGGGCGAGTGCGCGCTGGAATCGCAGTCCGATGGAGCTGGATGAGCCGAACAGCAGGTCGAAATCGGTGCTGTCCATGCGAGCCACCAGGCACGGCTCCGAGGCGCGCACGGTGGCGGTGCAGGGCCTCTTGTCGATGAGAGACACGAAGCCGGCGATGTCTCCCGGCTTCAGGCGCGCAAGGCAGATCTCGCGTAGGTCGGGCAGGGCGCGGTAGACGGCGAGTTCGCCTTCCAGCAGCACGTAGAATCCGCTGGTGGCCTCGGCCTGCCTGAGAAGGATCTCTTCGTCATCCAGGTGCTGCTCTTCCATGAGCTTCGAGATACTCTCCAGGTCTGCACTGGAGAAGCCCTTGAAAAAGCTGATATCGGCGAGCTTGACGGGGTCTATTGGCATGTTTCATCCCTTGGAAGGCGGATGCCGTTTTCTGGAGTAGTCGCGCTCGCACAGGCGGATGGAGGGCACGCCCAGACGGTGGACGAAGAGCCTCTCGATCTGCTCGTCCATGGTTCGAAAGCGCGAGGCCAGAACTCGCAGGATGTTCTGCATTATTCTGGATGCGGCGGGGTTGTTCGTGAGCATGAGATCTTCCAGGGTCTTGGAGTCCAGCAGGAGTAGAACCGTCTCGGTGAGAGCCGTGGCGGAAGCTGATCTGGGCGCGGGATCGAAGATGGCCATCTCGCCGAAGAAGGAGCCTTCCGTCAACGTGGCCACCTCGATGTTGACGTTTTCTTCTGCTTTGCAGACAATGCGCACGGAGCCCTTGACAACGATCATGAGGCTGTCGCCGTATTCGCCTTCGCGGAAGACGATGGAGCCCGCCCTGTAGAGAGCGATGCGGCATTTCTTGGCCAGGGCCAGGGCTTCATCGCTGGTGAGGGAGGCGAATACAGGCAGGCGGTGGAGCCTGGTGAGGATTTCGTTGGGGTTCATGCTCTGTCCTGCTCAGATGAGAGTTTGCCGGATAATTGGGGACAGGAGCGAGGTGCTCCATGCCGGTCTAGCTTATCGGCATACGAACAGCGATGATGGTTGTTCCGACGATGATGTGTTCTCCCAACTCGATGGATTCGGTGCCAAACACCCGCTCCACGGCCCCAGAGAGCTTCCAGTGGAAAGTGGGGCAGCGACTGTGCAGGGTCTGGATTCGGGTGACGTCGCCCTGATGGAAGACCGCGGCTTGTTTCCGGCCGGACAGGGCTCTGTCCAGGGTGAACCCGCTCTGGCGCGCTCTTGCCGCCCTGGGGCCGGCGCACCAACGGATGTTGGCCTGACCACGGCGGTCTGGAAGAGCCAGCCCGGGGTGGGCGGGTTCGCGACCGAGTTCGGCACGCTGGCCTTCGGCCAACAGAAGTCGGATTGGAGAGTCGGCCATCAAGGCCCCTGCGTAGATGGAGCCGGGGATGGTGCGGAAGACGAACAGGTTGCCGGATGCCGAGATCTGGGTGCCTTCCTCCAGAAGAACGCGATCACGGGTGCGCAGTGGTTGGCCGGACACGGTGATTCGTGGAGACGTGGCGATGACGTAGATTCCGGAAGGAGTGATATCCAGCCGCAGCTCGGAATGCTCGGAACGGGTGGCCCAACGCCCATCGGATTGCAGGTCGAAGGTATAGCCCGCCACGACGTCGGACATTGGGACCCTTGGCAGGGCTATTCCAGCAACCATGAGTTCCATGGCCGAGCGTAAGCCCGAATCCAGGATGATGGTGTCGGAGCCGGGATCCTGGGTGATGGGCCGGCGTTGTTCCTCGATGGCGGAGTTGACGGCTTGTGGTGTTCCCAGCACCAGTCCGTGGCCGGCGATGTCCTGCCAGGCAACTCGATCGCCAGGTGCGATGTTGTAGGTGAGCAGCCACAGGCGGGCGGGATCGAGAACCGGGAGAATGGAGACGAGGTTTTCCAGGGCCTCGCTGCCGGGAGCAAAGCCTACCATGAGGATGATGGGCTCCGGGGGTAGTTGAGGGATGGGTTCGTCGCGACGGATGATCACCAGCGAGTTGGTCTCGATGGCTTTTGCCACGGGTTCGGGCAGCCAGGTGCGATGGTGGGGTACGGCGCGGAAAACAGGGACTTCACCGGCAATACCCTTGAGTGAGAAGAGCCCTATCCGGTCCCAGGGGATCTCTGCCTGGTTCATGCAGAGCTGTGTACTCTCGCTGAACCAGATTTCGTCGGAGGGGGTCTTGCCGATGATGCGGCTGGCAAGGTTCACGGCGTCTCCGAAGGCATCGCCGTCGATCTCTTCCACGTCACCCGTAGCAGCGCCGACGCGCAACGAGAGGGAGCCCTCCTGGGTTTGTTCCACCAGGTCCAGGCTGGCACGTATGGCGTCTGTGGCCGAGTCGAACAGGGTCATGAAGGAATCGCCCAGGTTCTTGACCACGCGGCCGTGGTGACGTTGGATGGTGGGGATGACCAGAGTCTCGTGGGCTCGCAGCAGGTGGCGAAGGGCCTCGCGATCAGCTCTCGACACAGAAGCCGTGTAGTTGGTCAGGTCGGTGAAGACTACCGTTCTTGTGGCAGTGGCCAAGGGGGTCTCCGTGATGCGATTGCTCGGTGGATGGTGGTTTTCTCGTGGGCACCCGGAAGGGCCGGGGATGGTTCGCTGGAGAAGCTGCCCCTGAGATACCCAAGGTGGGTGATCCGGACCAGAAATCTGTTATCGATATACGGTATGTTGGCTCCATGGGACGGGAAAGCACCAAGACGCCATGCCTGGTATGGTGGCCAGGGGAGGATGCGTAGCCCATCTTAACTTACGCATGCACGTACCCCAAGTGAAACCCTTGCCACCAAGCGTGGCAGGTGGGTAGACCGGGTCCCTGCACGGTGCCTTTGTTGCTTCGGAACGAAAGGCAGAGATGCGGGTGACAAAATGTCATGGGCTGTGATGTGGATCCAACAGCCCTTGACAGGCTGTCTTCGTCGGGGAATGAATGCACCCTTCGAATGGCGCACCTTGCTGGAAATGGAGGCGACGGGCTTGGCGCGGTACTTGCATAGCAACCGGGCAGGGGAGCAGAAATGATCCGTGCACCCGGGAGTCGCTTCGTTCCAACAGGCTGTTTCAGCGGTCGTCGGCACATTCCGGATATTCCCGGTTCCCCGTGCCTTGGCAGGCCGGCGTCTCAGCGCCTTCGGTAGAAGATGGCCTGCCTCGCGTAAACATTGAGCACCCGCTCTGCATCCCTGGGAGTCCCACCATCGAAAATGCCTGAAAGAACCTCCGCCAAATCCAGGTTCTCGCCAGGGTTCATCGGAAGCCTGGCGGGCGCTACGATTCTGGGTCTTCTGGCGTCAGTTGGTGTCGGGCGTGCGTTGGAACACCTGCTGTTGCTTACCGCCGGTACCCAGGCCTCCGTCTCGGATCACGGTGCCCCATCGAGGCCCGAGTCCAGGAAGGCGGCAGAGAACAGGTACAGCGTCCCGTCGAAACGAAGCTACCTGGACCCCATTCTCTCCCGCAACATATTCGACTCCTCGGCGGTGGGTGCCACTTCTTCCGAAGAAGTCAAACCCGGTGAAGAGGGTCGGCGAACCGATCTGAAGGCCACTCTGCTGGCGACAGTCTCCGCCATCCCCGAAGAGTCCAGCTCCGCGCTCATAGCCACGGGCGAGAAGAGCGAAACCCGTATCCTCGGCTACGGCATCAACGACGATCTTCTCGGCGAGGCCACGATCGTCAGGATTCTCCCCAAGAAGGTGATCCTCAAGCGCAATGACGGCACCATCGAGTATCTCGACATGGGAGAAACCGGGCTGGACAGCAAGTCGAAGTCCCGGCTCTCAGGCTCCGAGGAAAAGGCCGTGGATGGCATCACCAAGCTGGGAGAAGACAGCTACGCCGTGGACGCCAGCGTTCTGGACGACGCTCTCTCCAATTTCGATACCCTCGCAAGCCAGGTTCGCGCAATTCCCCACCGGGGACCGGACGGCGAAATCGATGGGTACCGCCTGAGTTCTGTGAGGCGGAACAGCTTGCTGTACAAGCTGGGCATCAAGAATGGCGACATCATCCACACGGTCAACGGCCAGGCTCTCACAAGCGCGTCGGGGGCCCTGGGAGCCTACCAGAACCTGCAGAACGAGCGCTCCTTCAGCTTCGAGATTACCCGCAGAAACCAGAAAAAGACCCTGGAGTACGAAGTTCGATGATGCAGTACCCAGGAGGGCTCTCCGGAGTGTACATGAAACCCAGGTTTCCCAAGAACCTTCACCGTGTTCTGCTCATGCTGGGCATGGCTTTTCTGGCCATGCCCCCGGTGCCAGCGCTTCGTGCAGAAGACCAGAGTACCACGGACGACGAGCAAGCCCAGCAGCCAGAAGAAGAAGAGCAACCACAACAGCTCCCACCCATGAGAGTGCCGGGCATGACGGGCACGACCCCCATGGCACGTCCGGTGGGCGCCCCTCCCATGGGTCGGTTTCCTCCCGCGGGTGCCCAGTCGGGTGAGAGGCTCGACAAGAGCGGTCCCATGCGGCGCCTTCCCATGGAGAAACGTGCCACCGGTATCGAAAAAGACCCTGGCTCCCGCAAGATCACCGGAGAACCGGCCTCCAGTAGCCGGAGTTCCGGGGAGGAATCCCAGGCCAGGCCCGACGAAGATCGGCAAAGGCCGCCCATCCTGGACCCCAACGCCATGGTGACCATAGACTTCGTGGACACCGACATAAGCGATCTCATAAAGTACATGGCCGAGATCACGGGGCGTAATTTCATCCTGGGAGACAAGCTCTCCGGCAAGGTTACCATCATCAGCCACGAACAGGTGACGGTGGCTGCCGCCTATGAAGCCTTCCTCTCGGCTCTCGAGGTTGCCGGCTACACAACGGTCACCATCGGCAAGGCCACCAAGGTGCTCAAGTCGGCAGACGCCGCCCGCGCGCCCTTGAGGGTATACCAGGGTGACTCTGTGCCCTACACGGACAACTTCGTCACCCAGATAATCCAGCCCGACAACGTGTCTGTGAAAGATATCCTTACCGTGGTGAAGGAACTCGCCAGTTCGTCGGGCCGGGTCATAGCCTATTCCCCCACCAACACCTTGATCCTCACCGACTCGGCCACCAACATCCGCAGGATCTACAGGATCATCAATGATCTGGACGTGGCCGCCCCCACCAGCAGCATAAAGATTATCCGCCTGACCTACGCCGATGCTGCTTCCCTGGAAGCCATCATCGAAGAGCTGTACGGCGTCGAGGCCAGCAGCTCCACGTCCCAGGAAACGACCACCTCTCGTCGTCGTCGCAGCAGCAGCCGGCGCTCCAGCCGAAACGTAGAGGAAAGCAGGGCGGAAGCATCGGCTACATCGGTGGGCGAGGGGGGCTACATAGCAAAGGTCATCACCGACGAACGCACCAATTCGCTAATCATCCAGGCCAACGATGAAGCCATGAGCGACATCACCGAGCTCATCAGAGATCTGGACACGTACGTGGATCCCGCCAGCAGGTCGCAGATCCACGTCGTGTACCTGGAGCACGCCAAGGCTGAAGACGTGGCCCAGGTACTCTCCAACCTGTCCAGCAGCGCCAGCAGCTATGGGAGTTCCTCGTCCAGGAACCTGGGCAACCGCAGCAGCCGCTCGGGGCGGATGGGAAACAGCAGCTCCCGGACAGGTACCAGTAGCAGGGCGGGAGTGCCTGGAATGATGGGTTCGGCGGGCTCCTACAACAAGACCAAGACCAGCTCCAAGTCCACCGGAGTAATGGCGGCCTTCGAGTCGGGCTTGAGCGTGGCCAGCGACGAAAACACCAACTCCCTGGTGATAATCGCGGCCCCCGAGGACTTCCGCATCATCAAGCAGGTCATCGACAAGCTGGACATCAGGCGGAAGCAGGTCTTCGTGGAAGCCGTGATCCTGGAAATGGCAAGCGATGAAACCTTCGACATCGGGCTCGGCTACCACGTTGGCAACGCCAGCGACTCCGGAGCCTTGTCGGCCTACTCGGCCCAGTTGAACGGCTACTCGTTGGGCCTGTCCAGCGCGGACCTACTGTCCGGCTTGGCCATGGGAGTCTTCGGGGAGGCCATCGACATCTCGGTTGCAGACGACGAAGGCACCACCACCAGCATGAGCGTTCCAGCCTTTGGGATCGCCTTGAACGCTCTCCAATCCCAGAGCGCGGTGAACATTCTCTCCACGCCCAACATCCTCACGATGGACAACGAAGAAGCCAAGATCATCGTGGGGCGCAACATCCCCTTTCCCACCTCCACCGGGCGTGACTCCAACAACAACCCCATCATCAGCTACCAACGCGAGGACGTGGCAATCACCCTGAAGGTCACGCCACAGATCAACGAGTCCAACTTCGTAACCCTGGAGGTGTTCCAGGAGGTCTCCGAGATCGAAGAGGACTCCCAGGGCCTGGATGTCTCATCGGCCGGTTTCATCACGTCCAAGCGCTCGGCTGAAACAGTGGTGGTTGTACGCGACAACCAGACCGTGGTGGTGGGGGGCCTCATCGCCAACACCAGCACACAGGTGGAAACCAAGATCCCCATCCTTGGGGACATGCCTCTCCTGGGGCTGCTGTTCAGGGGCACGCGGGACAGCAGTCGCAAGACCAACCTGCTCATCTTCCTCACCCCCCACGTCATCGACTCTCCCGAAGACCTGGAAGAGATCTACCGTATCAAGGTGGCCCAGAGAGCGGAGTTCATGAGGCGCTTCTACGGGAAGAGCCAGCAGGAGCAGAACGACGAGATCTTCTCGCTTCTTCGCTACTCGATGAACCTGGTCGACGAACCCAGCGTCTACCGAACCAAGGTGGACCAACACTCCATGACCACCACAATCGACAACTCCACTGGTGATTTCCTCCCCACCGAGGGTCTGGAGCCCTACCAGGAACCCGAATCCGGCCTCGAGGAAGAGCCGCGGGGGGACGAGGAACTCCAGGGAGAACTCCCCGATGGGGAACCCGGTGCAGCTCCGAGCCAACAGCCTCTGGACGGCGAAGGGAATTGACATGGCGGTGAGGCGTATATCGCTGGAAGCGGCTCTGAGACGGAAGGGTTTGCCTGCCGGATTGCTGCTGGAGGCTCGCAAACAAGCCGAAAAAACCGGGGATCTCCTGGTTCGTTCATTGTTTCGCATGGAATCGGTTTCCCCCCGGATGTTGTGCCAGGTGCTCTCCGATATTTCGGGAATTCCCATGCGAGAGAGCATCGACATCGAGCAGGTGGACGTGGACCTGGTAAGGGCGCTGCCCCTGGCCCTGGCCAGGGACCTGGGCATTCTTCCCCTCTGGCAGGAAGACGACGTCGTAGTGGTGGCCATCGCGGACATGGCAGGCCTCCAGGCCGTGGACGACCTGCGGTTGAAACTGGGGCGCCGTTGCAGGCCGGTGCTGGCGCCTCATGACACTCTACGCGACGCCATCAATCGTGCCTTCGACAAGGCCAGCCGCACGGCCAGCGCGGTCATGGAGGAGATCGAGGACGAAGCCGGCGAAGACCTGGCCGACGACCTGATGCTTCAACCCGACCTGCTGGACGATCCCAACCAGGCGCCAATCATCAGGTTCGTGAACTCCCTGCTTACCCAGGCCATCAAGGATCGAGCCAGCGACATCCACGTGGAACCCTTCGAAAAGGAACTGGTGGTAAGGTTTCGTATCGACGGTGTGCTCTACGAAATCGTCAAGCCGCCACCCCGCCTGCAGGCATCCATAGTCAGTCGCGTCAAGATCATGGCTGGCCTGAACATCGCCGAAAAGCGCATCCCCCAGGATGGCCGCATCCGCACCCGCATGGCGGGGCGCGAGATCGATCTCCGCGTGAGCACCCTCCCGGTGCGCCATGGCGAACGGGTGGTCATGCGCATCCTGGAAAAGGGAAAGGTCTTCAACCTGGAACAGGTGGGAATGGGGTCCGATACACTGTCCTACTTCCGCCGCATGATCCGCCTGCCCCATGGGATCCTGCTTGTGACGGGGCCCACCGGCTCGGGCAAGACCACCACGCTGTATTCTGCACTCTCCGAGATCAACTCACCCGACAAGAACATCATCACCATCGAAGACCCCATCGAGTACGAACTGCGCGGCATCGGGCAGACCCAGGTGAATCCCAAGATCGATCTCACCTTTGCTTCCACGCTGCGTTCACATCTTCGCCAGGATCCCGACGTCATTCTGGTGGGAGAGATCCGCGACCGGGAGACCGCCGACAACGCCGTTCAAGCCTCGCTGACCGGGCACCT
This sequence comes from Myxococcota bacterium, assembly GCA_024276675.1. Lineage (GTDB taxonomy): Bacteria > Myxococcota_A > UBA796 > UBA796 > JAFGLY01 > JAJRWT01. The sequence continues at coordinate 53,263 of JAJRWT010000089.1, forward strand.
CGTGTTCAGCACGCTGCACACCAACGACGCTCCCACCGCCTTCTCGCGGCTGGTGGACATGGGTGTCGAACCCTTCCTGGTCTCCAGCTCGCTGGTGGCAGTCCTGGCACAGCGGCTTGTGAGGCGTCTCTGTCCGGTCTGCAAGGAGCCCCATACACCCGGTACCAGGGAACTCCTGAACCTGGGGCTGGGGAAGAACGCCATTTCGACGCTTGAACAGTCGCGGGCCGGGGGCGGTCAGGTGTTCAGGGCCAGGGGTTGCGCCGAGTGTCTCGACACTGGCTACTCCGGCCGTACCGGTATCTATGAACTACTCGTGGTGGACGACGAAATCCGCAGCATGGTGACGGCGGGGGCCAACGCGGGACAGATCAAGAGGGCGGCCATCTCCAAGGGAATGTTGGCTCTTCGACACGACGGTCTTCGCAAGGTGGTGGAGGGCGTCACTTCGCTGGACGAGGTGGTCAGGGTCACACAGGAAGAACTATCGGAGTTGGAGCAATGACCGTGGCATCGCACACAGGCAGGGCTGGGGTATAGAATGCCTGTCTACGAGTACAAGGCATTCAATGGCCAAGGCCGCCAGGTTACCGGCATCGTGGATGCCGAAGCCCCCAGGCTGGCCCGAGCCAAGCTTCGCGCCCAGAACATCTTCGCCACCGAACTGGTGCCGCAGCAGGCCGGGCGTCTTCCTGCAAAGGGTGGGAAGCAAGCCTTTCGGCTGGACCTGTCTCGGCTCTTCCAGCGGGTCTCCGCCGCGGATCTGGCCACGATGACTTCCCAGCTCTCCACCCTGGTGGGCGCCGCGATTCCCCTGGTGGAGGCCCTCTCCGCTGTACTGGAACAGGTTGAGAAACCGGCCTTGAAGGCGGTATTGGCCGATGTTCGTGCCAAGGTGAACGAAGGCTCCAGCCTGGCTGAAGCCCTCCAGGCCCACCCAAGGATCTTTGACAACCTCTACGTGAGCATGGTGGCGGCGGGTGAGAGGGCCGGCGCTCTCGAAACCGTGTTCGACAGGCTGACATCCCACACGGAGGCAATGCTCAGGCTTCGGCAGAAGGTGGTGGCGGCGCTCATCTACCCGGTGCTCATGGCCCTGGTGGGCGTTGGGCTCCTGGCGGGTATCTTCACGGTGGTCGTGCCAAGGGTGCGAAAGCTGTTCGAGAGCTTCGGCGAGGGCCTGCCGCTCATGACACAGATGTTGCTGGGAGTGAGCGACATGGTCACCGCCTGGTGGTGGCTAATCCTGGGATTCTTCGTGGCGGGAGCCTTCGCGTTCCGGCGATGGATGAAGACGCCCGACGGCCGCGCCCGCTGGCACAGGTTGCTTCTCAGGTTGCCCGTGGTGGGCAGGATTATTCGGACCATCGCGGTCAGTCGTTTCTGCCGAACCATGGCCACACTCCTGGTGTCGGGAGTCCCCATCCTCACGGCTCTGCAGATAGTCAAGCGTGTAGTGGCCAACGACGTGCTGGCCCAGGCCATCGAGGCATCCACCAAGAACATCCGGGAGGGGCAGTCCATCGCTGTGCCTCTCAAACAGAGTGGTGAGTTCCCCCCCCTGGTTACCCACATGATAGCCATCGGCGAGCGTACGGGGGATCTCGAAACGATGCTTGAAAAGGTTGCTTCTGCCTATGATGCCTATGTGGAGCGCGCCCTGGAGACCTTCACGGCCCTGTTGGAGCCCATCCTGATCCTGGCCATGGGCGGTACCATCGGCCTCGTGGCGGTAGCCTTGCTGCTTCCCATGCTCCAGATGTCCAGGCTCGCGGGTTCATGAAGGAACATCCGCCATCTTCGCACAAGCCAGCAATCCAATGACCCGACTTCAGCGACCATCATTCAACAAGACGACAACGAGCTTTCGCTCGGTGGGAGAACACCCATGAACCACAGACTCTTTCGAGCATGGGCAGACCGTAGGTGCCTGGTCACGCTGCCCTCACAATTGATCCGACGTGAGCCCGCCAGGGCTGCCCTCTTGACTCGCAGCAGGCGCCGGCGAGGGATGACCCTCGTTGAGATCATGGTGGTCATCACCATCCTGGTTAGCCTTATGACCGTGTTGGCGGTGAACGTGCTGGGCCGTCTGGACGAGGCCAACGCCGAAACCACCAAGATCAAGATGCGCCAGGTGGAGCAGGCCCTGCAGATGTACGCCATCAAGCACAAGGGCAAGTATCCCAGCACATCGGAAGGCCTCCAGGCTGCCAGCAAGTACATGCCAAATCCAGGCGAGATTCCAACCGACGGCTGGGACAGGCCGTTTCAGTACTTCAGTCCCGGAACCCACGGGGGCAATGAATACGAGATCGTTTCTCTTGGCAAGGATGGCCGCGAGGGCGGAGAAGACGTCAACGCCGACATCAAGAGCTGGGAGCTGGGGAACGAGTGAACCATGGATTATTCCGGCGGGCCCGCCCCATTCCACGGGGGGAGATGCAATCTCCGACGTGGAATGACTCTCATGGAGATCATGGTGGTCATAGCCATCATCGTGATCGTCATGGGAGTGGCCATACCCAGCATGGCCCTTCTGCTGGACCTCCAGCAGAAACGTGCGGTGGACCGGTTGGCTGAGACCTACGCCTATCTCAGGGATGAAGCCACCCTTCGCAACATCACGTTCAGGATCGCCTACTACCTGGACCGGGGAACATGGGAAGTGCAGGCCGGATCGCCAGATGCCGTGATCTTCGCGACACCCGAGGAACGCGAGGCCTGGGAAAGGGACTACGCCGACAGGCTGTCGCGTTTCACCGAGCGAGAGATCGCCGAGGGCGAAGCTGACGACATACTCGACCAGGAGGGGCGTTTCCGGGGACTTGACGACGTGGCTCTGGACTCCACGGTGCAGCTTCCCGGCGGCACGACCTTCGCCTGGGTCTACACGCCGCAGTATTCCGAGCCCGTGCAGCCGCAGGATCCTCCCCCCGAAGACCCGGAAGATGAGCTGGTGGTCTACTCCTACATCTTCCCCGACGGCCAGATGGAGTTCACCGCTCTCCAGATCGTTGGCGTGTCGGATCCGGAAGATGGCTACACGCTCATCGTGGAACCATTGACGGGGCGCATCCACCTGGAAGACGCCAACTTCGTCTTCGACGATCTCTATGACTGGCTTCCCGAAACCGCACCGGAGATGCCATGAACCCTCCACGCACAGGTGGCATGGGAGCGCGGGGAGCCTTCACACTCCTGGAGGTCATGGTGGCCGTCGCCATATTGGCGGGCAGCCTGCTGGTGCTTGTGCATTCCCAGGCCACGGCGGTGAAGATGACGGCCGAAACCGACAGGATCCTGGTGGCCAGCATGTTGGCCCGCGAGAAGATGGCCCAGGTACAGATCCTGGTGGAACGGGAGGGCTTCGGGGAGCAGGACATCGAAGAAGCAGGCGACTTCAGCGATTTTGGCGATGACGAAGACCTGAGTCTCCAACTGGACCTGGACGACGAATACGAGGATTTCCGATACGCCTGGACCGTCCGAAAGGTGGAGATGGACCTGGGCGCGGACCTGGGATCGCTCACCGACGACCTGGCTGCATCGGGCTTCTGGGGGGAACAATCCACCGAGTCCGGCAGCACCGGCAGCAGTTCAACCACCGTCACCGGCACGGAAGAGTCCAGCTCCGGCACACCGGGCCTGGAAGACATGGGTTTCTCAATGGATCTCCTCACCGAAATGCTGGGCAACTACATCAGGGAGGTGAGGGTGTTGGTGTGGTGGGGCGACAACGAAGACGGCACCGACCAGATCGAATTGGTCAGCCACGTGATCAACCCCTCCGGGACGATCGTTCCGGGCAGTTCCACCGGCACGGTGAGCCAATGATTCCCCCGTGGGCACATCAACTGGGCCGAAAGTCCATCCGGAGCCGGTGGTCTGACCGCTGGCCCATGTCGGGGGCGGGTGGTTTCACCCTCATCGAGGTCATGGTGTCCATATCCATCCTGGCCATCATGGGGGGGCTGGTGGTGTCGACGATTTCCAACACCCTTCTGGCCAGGGACATGTTGGCGGACAGCGACACGGTGAACCAGTCCGCCAGGGTGGCCCTGGGCAGGTTGAGCCGGGAGTTGGAGCTGGCCTACCTCACGAGCAGCACCGCCGCAATCAACACCTTCCGAACCATCTTCATCGCCGAAGACGACGATCCGGCGGATCGCCTCTGGTTCACCTCTCTTTCCCATCGTCGCCTGTACCGGGACAGCCGCCAATGTGATCAGACCGAGATCACCGTCTGGGCCGAGGACGACCCGGAAGACTCCTCCCTGATGGTGCTCCTGCATCGCGAGGCGCCACGCATCGACCATGAACCCGACAAAGACGGGCTCATCCTTCCACTCGCCCACGGCGTGAAGCGTTTCGATCTCTATTTTCTGGACGGAAAGCTGAACGAGTGGCGGGACGACTGGAGCACGGTGGGCAACGAGACCCCCGAGCGTCTCCCCAGGGCCGTGAAGCTGGTGCTGGTCATCTCCAAGCCGGACCTGGACGAACCGGAGACCCTGGTGGATCATACCTACGTCACTACCATCCTTCTCGACTACGCGGAGCCCATGACCAAGAGCCTTCTGGGTCGTGGTTCCTTCTCGGAGGGGTGAACATGCCAACCAGGATTCGCAGTGCCCTCGCCTCGCTCCGGCCCCAGCCCGGGGGCCACGGCCCGGTGGGACCAGGGCGCCGGCTCCTGTTGCGCAAGAGAGCCCGTTCCAGCCGATCCGGCGTGGCCCTTTTGGTGGTGCTGGCCGCTATCATGGTGATGACCGTGCTGGTGACGGAGATGAGCTACGGTGCGCGGATCCGGATGCTCCTGGCCGCTCACCAGCGCGACGAAGTCAAGGCCCACTGGCTGGCCATCTCCGGGATCAACCTCTATCGCTTGATACTCACCGCCAACTACCAGTTGAAACAGAACAGCTACCTGAACGACATCGCAAAGACCTATGGCGTCAACATCGGGGATGCCCTCTGGCAGGCGGTGCCCTTCATCAGCACCGGTCTGCTGCGCATGGTATTCGTCTCTGGCGAGGATGTGGACGACTGGGATCGAACCCAGGTGGAGACCCTGCTCACCACCGGCACGGTGTCCGACGAAGTGGCAGTAGAGTCCCGCCAGCAGAGTGCCTTTGAAGACGAAGGGTTCCTGGATTTCGACGGCGACTTCTCCGCCGAGATCCAGGACCAGGAGAGCAAGATCAACGTGGGCAACCTGGCCAACCTGGCCACTGGCGAGAGCTTGCTTGAAAACTCCACGGCCATGCAGCTCTACGGGCTCATGAGCGGCCAGGAGAACGACGAGTGGTTCTACCAGCGGAACCTGGATCGTTGGGAAATAATCGGCAACCTGGCCGACTGGATGGATGCCGACAACACCAGGTGTGGCAACTACAGCGGCTACGAAGACGACCTCTACAACAGGCTGGACGATCCATACCTGGCCAAGAACGCCAAGTTCGACACTAAAGAAGAGATCCGCCTGGTGGATGGCTGGCAGGACGACGTCTACGAGCGCTTCGGCGACGAGATAACCGTCTGGGGAAGTGGCAAGGTCAATGTCAACACGGCATCTCGCGAGGTGCTCTTCGGACTCATCAAGTCCTTCGTGGCGGGCCCTCCCGCCGATGATTTTGCATACCAACTCGTGGACCTGCTGGAGAGCTACAAGACCATCACAAGCTTCCAGAGCGCAAGTGATTTCACCACGTATCTGAAGGACCAGGGAGCCGAGGTGCTGGACGGCATGACCAGCGCTATCACCACATCAAGCAGTGTTTTCCAGGTCACAAGCATGGGCGTGGTGGGAAACACGGCTGTGACCATCACGGCGGTACTGGATTACCAGTCCTCCTCCGAGGGCAAGGTACTCTACTGGCATGTGGAGTGAAACGGAGCTGCAATGGCACGGGTAATCGGAGTTGATCTGGGAGCACACACGGTGAAGGTCGCCGTATTCAAGGGGAGCTTTGGCCGCTACGCCGTGACCGATTTTCTGCTGCGCAGGGTCGCGAGTCCTGATTCCACCGGATCCGGGGCCTCTCTTTCGCAGCGGCTTGCCGTTCTTGCCGAACTGTTGGCGGATGCCAGGCTGGAAGATCTGCGCTCCGTGGCCATGGCCTGGCCAGCCGAGCGCAGCAGTATGAGGCTGGTGCACCTGCCCTTCGTGGATCGGAACCAGGTGGCCAGGACCATCCCCTTCGAGGTGGAGACCTCCGTACCCTTCGAGCTGGAGGACATGATCCTGGACCATCGCGTAGTGAAGACCATCGACGATGGTAGCCAGGTGCTGGCGGTGCTCGTGCGTCGTGAAGATCTATCCGGGTTCCTGGAGCAGGTGGGGGGCGCCGATCTAAGTCCACGAAACCTGGGCATAGATGGCGACCTGATGTCGGCCTACACGCAGGAGGGCGTGCAGGTGGTGCTGGACCTGGGGCACGAGCGCACCGTGGTCTCACTGGCAGTGGACGGGCAGGTGCTTGGAGTGCGCGGTCTGGATACGGGGGGCCGTTTCCTGTCGGAGAGACTTGCCGGGGCATTCGGCCTGGAGCCCGACGTTGCCGAGGGCTACAAGCACGCCCTCAGTCTGAAGAGCCGCCAGGCTCTCGATGTGACAGCCGAGTGGGAGGATGAAACCGAAACCTCCATGCCCGATGATCACCTGGAGCATTTCATCGATCAAAGCCATGACACCGATGCCATGGCCAGGGTGCTGGGCGAAGCGGCAGCGGAACTGCTGAGTGAGATACGGGCCAGTCTCATCGCCTTTGAAGACAATATCGGCGTCGAGATTGCCGAGATCCTCATCTGTGGCGGAACGGCGGAGCTGGACGGCCTGGCGGAGCTGTTGGCGAGGGATCTGGGCCTGCCGGTGAGGGCGATTGCCATCGACGCCGCGGCGGAGCGCTTCGCTGATTCCGGGCGTTTTGCCCTTGCCCATGCCCTGGGCATGCGTGCCGCCGGAGAGCTGCGGGGAAGGCCACTGGAGCTGCGGAAGGGAGAGTTCGCCTACCACGGTCACATGGAAACGCTCAAGACCCTGCTCTCCTACGGAGCCATGGGCGCTGCTCTCTTCGTCGTTGCCGGGTTGGTCATTTTCTTCATGGATCACGCGAAGTACAGTGAACAGGTGGATTCTCTGTCCGCCAACATTGCCAACGTCGTGAACGAGACCTTTCCCGATGTCGAAAGATCTCGCCTGGATGATCCCGGTATGGCCGTCGCCATCATGCAGGAGAAGGCCATGGCAGTGACCGAGCGCGTAGCCCTGTTGGGAGCAGCCATCCGTGGTCAGCCTCCCACGCTGACACTCCTCAAGTCCCTCTCCGAGGGCATGCCTCCACCTTCCGAGGCCACTATCGACATCAAGGAACTCACTCTCTCCGAGACCGCCGTCAACCTGAAGGCCGAAACCGCCGGCTACGAAGAAGCCGCCAGGATCGAAGCCTCGCTCCAGAACGTGCAGCGCTTCAAGACTGCCAACAAGGGCGACGAAAAGAAGATGGGCGACAAGGTCCAGTTCAGCTTGTCGATCCCTCTTGGTGGTTCCGAGGCTGTTGCAGGGGAGGAACGGGGATGAAGCCGACACTTGGGGCATTTTCCAGATACATGAGGCGTCCGCTGCAGGCCTTGCAGCCCTTGAGAGCCCGTCTTCGCAACTTCACGGAAGGCATGAGTCCCAGGGACAGGTTGTTGTTCATGGGAACGGTGGTGGTGTTGAGCCTGGGGTTCCTGGTTTTCGGGACCGTGTTCATGCTGGGGCGGCTGGACAGCCTGAGGGAGCTTGTGGAGATCCGCCAGGGGCAGCTTGCGCAGGTGGAAGAGATGCGCACGGCCTACACCGAGGGCCAGACCAGGCTCGAGGAGCTGGAAAAGCGTCTCGGAGCCTACAAGGGGACCACGCTCTCTGCCTTCCTGGAGCAGTCGGCGGGAAAGGTCCAGATCCAGGACAACTTGAAGCAGGTGAAGGAACGTTCGGCTGCTGTTCACGGAAACCTCGAAGAAAAGCTCTTTTCCGTGGAGCTGTCCCGCTTGACGCTGGAGCAGGTTGTCAGTTTCCTCTACGAGGTGGAGACATCTGGTTATCCCTTGATAATCCGAACCGCCAAGTTCAGGACCGTCTACGTCTCTGGACAGAAGCTCCTGAAGCTCAACATGGACATCTCATCATTCAGGCTGCTCGAAGAAGACGAGGTGACAGGATGATTCGCAAGATCGCCATGGCGATGGTCGTGACTTGCTGGGCAGCAGTTGTCTTCCTCATGGGTCTGCATTTCACCTTTCCCTCCGACACCGCGGCCAAGCGTCTCCAGTGGGAAGTGGAAACCCGCAGCGACGGCCGCTACTCTGTGTTGGCGGACTCGGTTTCGTTGTGGCGCCTTACCGGCCTGGAAATGACCAATGCACGACTTCTCACATCTTCCAGGGGCGACAATCGAAGGGGCAAGCAGGGGCAGGATGAAGAAGAGGCCTCCGCGGCCCTGGTCCTGGCCATGCAGACCGTGGCGGCGCGTCTGGAGATCCTTCCCCTGCTCTCGGGCACCAGGGCAGCCGCCTTCAAGGGCAGGCTCTACGGTGGCGATATGGATGGGCGTCTGGCCTATGGTACCGACGAGGTGGACCTGGCCCTGAGGCTCTCCGATGTGGATCTTTCTCTCTACCCCATGGACTCGAACTCCTTCACCCTGGACCTGGCCGGCTTCTTGAAGGCTGACATGGCTCTGGTCCTGGACATGGACGACGCCACCGACTCCACCGGAACCGGCTGGCTCGAATGCAGGGACCTGGTGCTGAAAAGTGGAAAGATCCTGGGCTTCTCCCTGCCGGAAAACGCCACTTTTTCAAAGTTCAGGCTGGAATACGAGATCTCCGACGGCAAGGCCCGTATCACCAGGGCAAAGGTCGCCGGAGACATGTTCGATGCCGACATCGAGGGCGAGATCAGCCTCAACAAGAAGCTCTCACGCTCTCGCCCCCGGATCTCAGTGAGCTTCACCCTGGACGGAGCCCTGGCCGACATGGCGAAGCTTGCGCCGGGGCTCCGCGGGTCCCGCGACCAGGACGGCGTCTTTCGTTTCCTGCTGACCGGCACCCTGGACCATCCCAGGTTCAAGCCCGACCGGGCTCGGCTCTCCCGCCGCCGTAGCAGCTCCGGCATATCCAGGATCAGCCCCACCACCGATGGGGATACATCGATGGACGACGACGAGCGCCAGCGCCTTCGCGAGGAGAGGATCCGAAAGCGCCGTGAGCGCCTGGAGGAACGACGGGCGGCCCGTGAGCAGGCCGGGGAAGGGGAGCCATCCCTTCCGAATCGGCTTGCCCGAAAATCCATGGATGACCTGGAACCCCCCGTTGACGAGTACGACCCGGGGCAGGAATATGACGAACCCTACGAAGACGATCCATCCGCCGGATACGACGATGATCTGGGCCAGGAACCCGAGTTTGACGACGTGGACATCCAGCAATACGACGACGCGGAGTTCTGAGTCGTGGACCTGGCAGCAGATCTCCATGCCGCATACCTGGAACAGGGTCTGGCCACCAGGAGATCTCGCTGGTTCCACACGGCAGGTGGAGAGCCGGGGATCCAACTGTTTGCCGTTGCTGTGATCTCGGTGCTGGATCCACGGACCCAGCACCTTATACGCAACATGCGCGGATAGGCGCCCATTGTGCGGCTCTGTGGGCCGTTGAGTTTTCCGGAAGGTGGGATCTTTATTGATCCGAAGTGAGATACGATGAGTGATGCCATCGGCGGAAGCCGAATATCTGGTCTGGGCCCCCACGACATCAGGCTCGTGGATTCATTGAAAGACAGGCTGGTGGACGCCTTCGGCCTGGAACCTCCGCGGTGGATCATCAACCTGGGCAGTGGTCTGGGAGCCGCCATGGCCATCCTGGAAGACCCAGTGCAGGTTCCCTACCAGGAGTTGGGCCTGCCTGACACTTCCGTGAGTGGCCATGCCGGAGTCCTGGCAGTGGGCCGGGTGGACGGAACACGGGTGGCCTGTTTTTCCGGAAGGGTTCACGTCTACGAAGGCCATGAGCCCGCCACCGTGGTCCTGGGCCTTCGCGCCGTATTTCGCTGGGGCCAGGGAATGGTTCCCCAGCGGCTGGTGACCACCAGCGCCGTGGGCGGCATTCACGAACACATGGAACCCGGCTCGCTGATCCTGGTGAAGGACCACCTCAACTTCAGCGGCGTAAACGTGCTTCGCGGGCCCAACCTCCCGGAACTGGGGGATCGATTCCCCGACATCTCCGGTCTCTACGACCTTCAGCTTCGCCAGACAGCAAGGCGTTGCGCCCGTCGCCTGGGGTTTTCACTGGTGGAGGGCGTCTACGCTGCCACACTGGGTCCTTCCTACGAAACACCTGCCGAGATCCGCATGTTGAAGGCTATGGGAGCAGACCTGGTGGGGATGAGTCTGGTCCACGAGGCAATAGCCGCCTGTCATGCCAGGATTCCCGTGTTGGCAATAGCAGTGATCTCCAACCTGGCGGCTGGGCTCTCGGCCCAGGAGCTGAGTCAGCACGAAGTGGAGCAGACCATCCACTCCGCCGGGAGCCCCCAGCGCCTGGCCCGGCTGCTGGAGAGTGTGATCCGCCTGTCGGATTGAACCTTGCGCCGGTGGCCAACCATTCTGCCCCTTCACAGCCTTTCACGGCTCTTCCCTGCATGATCCCACTCCCCAGACCAGCAGCCCGTCGCCCAGATCCATTGGGGAGCCCAGGACATCGGCCAAGCTGTCAATGACGGCATAGCCGCAGGCTGCCGCTGGTATCCTGGTGCCCTGGCATCGGAGGGAGTCATGGAGCACCCAGCACAGCCCGGAACTCTCCACGGATTCTGCGTCGGGGAGTTCCCTGGCTTGATCCAGGGCACCTCGGCCCAGGGCGTCGAGCCACTGTATGAATGCGTTTTCGGTCTTGGGAAAATCGCCGAGACGGAGAGGATTGACCCTGGGGCGGTGCTCTGAAATGGCGGACAGGAATTGCTGGGACTGGTCCCAGGGCAATTCCGCCGCAGGACCAGGAGCTGCCTGAGCCAGGAACTGGGCGCTGCGCGGGACTTGCCAGGGTTGCTGGTGGTCACCGTCGGCGATGACGGTCCTGGTGCTGATGGACTGCTGGGCGACGATGCCCAGGGCGGGTGTGCAGGCCGCCAGCGACAACAGGCTCCTGGGCCGCGTTTTCAGGAGAGGGCCGAACCGGCCTGCGACCAGCAGAGGCAGGGACTCGGCCCCCAGGCCGGCCAGGCTCGCCAGCAGCAGCCCGGCCATGCTGGCCAGGCGGTCGAGATCGTGCAACCGCGCCAGGCCCTGGTGGATGCGACCGAAGAACCGGGGAAGGGAGCCGGCGTGCAGGATGGTGGTGCCAGAGGCACGATCCAGCAGCAGGCAGGGACCCGTGGAGAGCAGCGCCAGCAGGAGCGCCAGGAGGATTGCCAAGAGAATGATCATTTTTTTTTGGGGCCGCAGCAGGGCCAGCACAGCCAGGAGCCAACAGGACAGCGGGAGGTAGGCGAAGTCTATTCCGAACTGCCCCACCGAGATGACCGCCAGATCCCGGAGGGCCACCAGCCCGTGGGAAGGCGGACAGGTGTTTCCGGAAGGCGCCGCGAAGTGGGACATGGGGTGCAGCCATATCCGGTGAAGCTCGCTGCCCGATAACGCCGCTCCCAGGGCCAGGGCCATGACGGCGGGCCACCATTGCCTCGCCCGACTGCCGGGCAGGGCGCCAAGAACCAGGAGCAGGGCCAGGGGCAGCAGCATGAGCAGGAAGGGCGGATAGATGGTGGCGGCCATGGCGCCGGAGCAGCCGGACACCAGGGCGAGCGCCACGAGCCTGCCCCGCTTCGCCCCGGAAGAGGGGGGGGGAGCAGGGTAGTGGGCTTCCGGGGCGCTGGGCAGCAGGCGCATGAAAAGAGCCAGCGCCATGGCCGCCAGGCCCGGGGCCATGGTGTTGGCCCGCCCTTCGAGGATTTCCTGCCATGCCGGAGCGAGGCCAGCTCCCAGCAGGCCGGCCACCAGCACGGCAAAGGTACCGCCTCCAAAGGACCTGGCCAGGAGGGCGGCACCCAGGGCGTTGAGGCACACTGCCATGGTGATGGCCCAGCCCCAACGATCCGGCCAGCCCGGCCAGGCCTCCGTGGGGGCCAGGATGACAGCGTCCACGATGGTGGCGAAGGGGTCTTCCAGGGGAAGGGGATCCGGGTATCCGAAGTCGTCCAGTCGCTCCGGCAGTCCACCGTCCAGCAGGATGCTCCTGCCCACGAAGGAGTAGAACCAGGCTGTGGTGGCCGTGTCTCCCTGGAAGGAGTTGCAGAAGACCGTCCCGGGTAGCCTGGCCGGGGATGCGATGGCCAGCGCCAAAACGAGCACCGCCAGAAAGGGCCAGCATCGGGTGAGCAGGCCGGTGGTCCGCGTCTGTTCAGTGGGTGTCGAGGGGGTCACTGCAACATCGGAAACCTATGGTTCCCTTGAAGTGGATGGAGTGGGAACCCGGTGAGTTGAAGGCGCATGTGGCGGGTGAGCCGCTGTAGTGGGCAGCGCCCCGTTTGTCGATGATGGGGGTGCCGTCTTCGTCCGTGATCTGGGGGTCGGCCCATTCCCAGAGGTTGCCAAGCATGTCGTAGATACCCGTGGCAGTGTGGCACTGCGGGTAGCTTCCGGTGGGGAGCAGCGATGGCCTGAAGCCCTCGCGGTAGTCGCTCACCCCGCACTGCCCGGTGTGGTAGCCGCCATCCACCGTGGGGTAGTCCTCGCCTCCGGGTCCGGGGTGCCCGTCGCAGGCATCCTCCCATTCCGCGCTGGTGCAGAGGTGGAAACCGGCCCAGGCACAGTAGTCGCTGGCCTGTTTCCAGGTGAGCCGGGTGGGGATCAGGCCTGGGCGGGAGAGCAGAAGTTCCCCGGTGGATGTGGGGTTGCCGTCGTCCGGTGCCTGTTGTCGGGATGAGTGGCGGACGTGGAGTTCCCAGGCATGGATGCAGAAGGCTCCGGATCTGCCTCGGGCCGCCACCATTCCCGCGGGGCACGTGGTGGAACTGCACGCGGACAGCGCAGCAAGGAGCAGCAGGAAGGGGTCGGGCATTCAGTCCAGTCCAAAAACCGAGCTGGCGTCAGGCAGGGCCAGGGGGGGCTGGTCTTCCTTGTGCATGAAGAAGGGCCCCATGGCCAGATCGTCCATATCGGTTCGCATGAAGCAGAGGTAGGCGTCTTCCGGGGTGCAGACGATGGGTTCACCCCGGACGTTCATACTGGTGTTGACGATGACCGGACAGCCGGTGCGTTGACGAAAGGCGTCTACCAGGTCGTAGTAGAGGCGTTCGTCGTCGCGGGAGATGGATTGGATGCGCGCAGAGCCGTCCACGTGGGTGATGGCGGGGAGATCCTGGTTGGGAAGCACCGGCGCCACCAGCAGCATGTAGGGCGTGGGGCGGTCCAGATCGAAGACTTCCTGGATGTGGTCTTCCATGACGGTGGGGGCGAAGGGTCTGAAGCCTTCACGTTTCTTGATCTTCCAGTTCAGGACATCGCGCATCTCGGGGTCGCGGGGATCTGCCAATATGGACCTGTGGCCCAGGGCGCGAGGACCCCACTCCATGCGGCCCTGGTACCAGCCAACCACGCGGGAGTCGTCGATGCGCCGGGCTGCTTCCCGAATGAGCGCCTGCTCATCGAGTTTCTCGTAGACGGCGCCATATCGGTCCAGCGTGCTGCGGATGCGGGCCTCGGAGAAGCCCGGCCCCAGGTAGACCGTGGGCAGCCGTGGCAGGCGCGGCTGCCCCATGATGCCGTGCCAGACCCACAGGGCTGCTCCCATGGCTCCGCCGGCATCGCCCGCGGCCGGTTGGATGTAGATGTCTTCCACGGGAGCGCGACGCAGGATGTGGCCGTTGGAGACGCAGTTCAAGGCCACACCACCGGCCAGGCAGAGCCTGGGTATGCCGGTTTTTTGGACCACGCTGGTGGCCAGCTTGACCATTGTGTCGTCCACCACTTCCTGCAGACTCCTGGCCACGTCCTTGTGGAACTGGGTCAGGGGGCCGGTTTCCTGTTCCCGCCTGGGTTCACCCATGAGTTCTTCAAAGGCCTGGCCGAACATGCGAAGCCTCCTGTGGAACTCGAAGTAGCGCATGTCCAGCTTGAATGAGCCGTCCGGCAGGACATGGATCAACTGGCGGACCTTGTCCACGTACCGGGGCTCGCCGTATGGGGCCAGACCCATGACCTTGTATTCGGCGGAGTTGACCTTGAAGCCCAGGTACCAGGTGAAAGCCGAGTACAGCAGCCCCAGGGAGTGGGGAAAGCGGATCTCGCCCTGCAGCCGGATCTCGCGGTCCCGACCAAGCCCCCAGGTGGCCGTGGACCACTCGCCTACTCCGTCGACGGTGAGAATGGCAGCCTGGTCCCAGCCCGAGCAGAAGAACGAGCTGGCAGCGTGGGAGAGGTGGTGCTGCGAGTAGAGTACGGGGCCGGAATAGCCCAACTCACGCTTGAGGAGCCTGGGCACGCGCAGCTTGGTCGTGAGCCAACTGGCGGTGCTGTGCAGGAAGACTCCCACGCCCCGAGGGTAGGTTTCAACCTGTGAGGCCAGGATGCGCTCGAACTTGCGCATGGGCTTGTCGTAGAAGGCCACCACGCCGATGTCGTCGGGGTTGGCTTCGGCCTCGGCCAGCGTGTAGCGAATGGCGTGGATGGGAAAGCTGTTGTCGTGTTTCCGACGAGTGAACCTTTCCTCGCTGGACGCTGCCACGATTTCACCATCTCGTAGCAGGCAGGCGGCGGAGTCATGGTAGAAGCAGGAGATACCGAGGATTATCATGGGCTGATCTGGCCATCCGTAGGCTGCTGCGGGTTGGGCGGACCTTGCCTTTGAGCAAAGGGCGTGGACACGGGGATGGTATCGTCGTGGCGGCTGCTCATGAAAGGTAACCCGTTACCCGGCATTTTTCGCTGGCTGCACTGCTGGCTCCGCAATATTCGCGACGGTGACCCTCCCCGTCGTGGGCTCCACCGGCCAGCCTCGTGATGGGAAGCGTTTTCCGGGTGGCCTTTTGTGGCTACCATGAAATATCGAGGACTCCCGTGCGTAGGACTCTTGAACCCAGAACCCGGAGACTCCCCCAAGATGTCGAAAGCAAAAAGTGCAGATCCAGGTGTGGCCGCGGTGCTCAGTTTTCTGATTCCCGGAGTCGGGCAGATATACACTGGCCACTGGCTGTGGGCAATCGTCTGGTTTATAGTTACCCCTGGCCTGTGGGTGGGGTCGGGAGGTATGCTGGGATGGATCTGCCACATCCTGGCGGCCATGCAGGCCCATTCCCAGGCAAAGAACGCCTGACCTTCCTGTTTCAGGTGGAAACTTCCAAAGAGGCTGGCTTGTCGGGTGTCCATGTGATTGAATCTTCATTTCACTGGTAAGCCGAACCACCCGGTATGCAGCAGCTTTGCGGAGCGCCGTGGCGGATCCTGCGAAGATCTCTGACCGTTGCTCAGCAGGTTACCATGGCTGCCATTCAGGTGAAGGAGGGCACATGGCCAGGAAGAAAAGGGAACAGAGGGTACTAATCACCGGTGCAGCCACGGGCATTGGCTTCCAGACCGCCAGGAGATTCGCGCGGGGGCAGGGCGACCTGGTCTTGACAGACATAGACAGCGATGGGCTGAAAGCAGCCCTGGAGCAGTTGAATGGCTCCAGGGCCAGGCTTCACTCGTACACCGTGGATGTCTCCGACCACGAGCAGGTCATGGACCTGGCACGGCAGGTGGAGGAATCCCTGGGTGGGCTGGATGTCCTCATCAACAATGCTGGCATCGGGTACCAGGGAGACCTGGCCGACACCTCCCTGGAGACCTGGCAACGCCTGATGAACGTCAACTTCTGGGGCCTGCTGTTCCACGTGCAGGCCTTCCTGCCCATGATGAAGCGCCAGAAGTCGGGCCAGATCGTGAACATCTCCTCGGGACAGGTTTTCTTTCGGCTTCCCACCTGGGGTGCCTACACGGTGAGCAAGCTGGCGGTGGCCGGGTTTTCCGAGGTGCTCCACTTTGAGCTGCGTCGCTACGGTATCAAGGTCACCACGGTCTATCCCTACCTGGTGAACACAGGTTTCTACGACGGCGTGGAAGGCGAGACCCTTGGAGCCCGCCTGTCCATGAAGCTTCTACCATACTACTCCCATAGCCCCGAGCATGTGGCCAGACTCATATTCAGGGCTGTGTCGAAGCAGAAGCGTGAAGAGACCACCAGTAGTATCAACGATGTTGCGCGTTGGATGCACGTCTTTCCGCCTGTGCGCAACCTGGTGGGCCTGTTGGCCGCCTACGCCCTTTCCGGGCGCGAGCACTAATACCGACCGACCCGGTCCCGGCTTCGAAAGGCAAGATCATGGCGAGTATCAGAGAGTGGCTCGATGCCATAAGAGATGGCCGCGTGGGTTTCTCCATGTTTGAGACCATGTCCGGTTCCCACCGCTTCTGGAATGACCGAGGTCCCGGGGGCAGGCATCCCTTCCGTTTCGAAGTGGAATGGGGTACCAGGCGTCTTGGAAAGTGGCTCGATCCCCATGGCGATGACTTCCTCCTGCACGAAATGAAGGGAACCATCACCGCCGAAGGCCTCTGCAACGACACCCCCTGTAGCGGGCAGCTCAGACTTCGGTACTTCGACGAGCATCGGCTGGAATACAGCCTCGACTTCCAGGCAGGTGGCAGAAACCTCCACTTCGTTGGCGAAAAGGTGAATATCAAGCTGTGGAACCTTCCGGTGTCACACACTGTCTGCTTCGGGGTAATCTTCGATGTCGACGATGGCGTCCTGGTGTCCACCTCTGAAAGCTACTTCCGCTTTTCCTCGGTTCCGTCGTTCGTGGGGAGCTTCAGGCCCCGGATCGATTGATCCCCGGTCGTGGGCATCATGGGCTCCAGGAACTCCATCCATCGCCGGGCCAGGGCCCACTTGTGGGGGGCTCGCCCCCTGGTCGCCTCCAGTATTCTGGCCCAGTGTCCGTGGAGTTGACCGGCGTGGGCAGCAAGCAATGGGTCTTCCAGCAGAAGAGGCCCGAACTCCAGTAGCAGGCCCCTGTGGGGTTCCAGGCCGGGCACGATCCTGGTGACCTCGGCGAAACGACCGGCTTCGGGGGCCAGCGCCTCGGCGTCGATGCGCCACCCGTTGGATGCGCACCAGAGCCTGAGCCACCCCGGCCTGTCGGGAGCATGGACGACTGCCAGGGCCGGACGCGGACCCCGGGCGAGGATACGCGCTATCTGCCAGGCCCCGATGCCCGTGATCACGGCCACTCCCACCTTGCGGAAGCAGCTCAAGCCGTCGGCCACGACAAGCTGGATGTCTCGACGTCGCGGGAGTCTCCCGGGAAGGCGCTCCGTTCCCACGGCTCCCAGGCTGGCGGTCACATGGCCGTGATCACAGCCCACATCCACGATGGGTGGGATGTCAGGCACCAGCTCCGCTATCACACGCCTCCTGGCCCTGCCCGATGACGGGCCGCCCACGGTCCTGCCGGGGCGGCGCGTATGGGTAGCACTGATTCGCAAAGATATTGTCAAACATGCTCCTTGGCCGGGCGCCCCGTCTTGCGCCTTCCCGGGCCACCTGGATCCGACCCGGTTTCCCCGCTCCTTTCCTGGCTCGTCGTTGCCAGCCCGGTGTTTTCCAGATCCATCTCGTTGCGGGTTGCCCTCACGAGTTCCGCGTGCCTGTAGATATTTCGGAGTGTGTGGGCCTCCGGTGAAGATGGACCCGCCATGGGTGAGCCGGCCGGAAGGGCGGTGCCGCTGGATGAGGCACCGGGCCAGGAGACCAGGGTGGATTCAAGTGATGCCAGCGCGGACGACATGTCTCGAAGCTGCTGCCGGATATCGCGTCGTTGTTCCAGGAGCGTGTCCATGAGGGCGAGCTGCGACTCCGCATCCAGCACTCCCTGGCCCTGCCCCTGGCGGCGGGCCTTTTCGAGCTTGTCGCGAATGCGGTTGGGGTTGAAGGTACGAAGCTCTTTTTCCGCGTGCAGGAGTTGCTTTCCAAGGGTTCGCAGTTGCTGCTCCAGGGCCATGAGATCCTCCAGCAGGTCGGAGGCCGCTGTCGCGGGAAGGTTGAAATGGACGAGGTTGCGCAGCAGTATTTCGATGCGCTCCTGGAGTCTGTGGACCTGGGGGTCACGGTGCCTGGGTGGAGGTTTGCCGTCGCGAAGAGCCATGGGGGGGCTGATGACAGCGATGAGGGAGGTGAGGAGCCCCAGGATGGCCAGGCCCAGGGCCAGCGATGGCGAGCCGGACATGGTGAACAGTGCCAGCACTATGAAGAGCAGTCCTCCCGACCACAGGAGGGTTCTGCTGGATCCAGGCCCGGTGGATATGCGTGTTGGAAGGCCCAGATCCTTCAACGATTCGGCCAACTCTCGGGCCTCCCCCCTGGAGCGGCGGCCGGGGAGGGCCACCGGTTGGCCGGTTTCGGCTGCCTTTTCCACCACTTCGGGATCCAGGTCGGCCATTGCCGCCAGCAGCCTCCTGGCCCCCTGGTTGGCGGACCTTGCGTCGGCATCGAGAGTGAAACGCCCGGTGGATGATGGCCCCGCGGTCGGCACTGCGCTCGGTGGCGCGGCATGGGTGGGTCCAACAGCGGGGAGAGGCAGCGAAGGCGGAGTGCTGACACACGGTGCCAGGTCCTGGACGGCTGCGATACGCAACTGCGGGTCGTTGGACAGCAGGGAGTGCACGGCATCTGCCAGGTCCGGTGGAATACCCGGTGCCAGGGTGGACAGCGGAATGATGGTCGGGCTGTCCGTGGAGGGATTGGTGGGATCGCCCGGTGCCCTGGCTGGCGCGGGCCAGGCGCCGCTCAGGCCTCGGTACAGCAGGACTCCCAGACCGTAGAGGCCCCCCGCCGGGGCGGCTGGAGCACCTCGCCTGGATTCGGGGGCCATGTAGCGGGAGGAGGCGAGTAGCCGGTCCGGCGCGGGAATCCCCGATGGCGCCAGCCTGGGGATGCCATCCATGTCCAGGAATATGTCTTGCGGTCGGAGGTTGCCGTTGTGCGAGGGCCTGCCCGCGAGGATGGCTGGAGCCAACCAGTGCAGGAGGGAGCGGGCCTGCTGGCATGAGAGCTGTCGGTCTTCTTCAAGAGGGCCGGCGCATCGGGGTTGCAGGATCACCCTGGAGTCGCCCAGGGGCAAGACCATGCGTTTCAGCCAGGCTGGGTGCCGAGGATCCGGGGTGGCCACCATTTCCAGACCCTCCAGGGCTCCTGGACGAAGCAGCGCGGTCGAGGTGGGCTGGAGAAGCTCCATTGCTTCGTCGATGTGGCTGGTATCGGGCGCGGCGCCATGGGCCTCGGTTTCAGGGGAAGCGGTTTCTTCGGCGGCAAGATCCTCCAAGGCGTGGCGCAGGAATTCATCGGTGCCTTCCAGCCTGTCGAGGACCCGCCAGCGGCCATGGAGCGTGTCTCCCTCTTGAAGGGGCACGGTCACCTCCTGCTGTATGTTCGTTGCGCAGCCGACGGGATGCACCCCCGGCTACCTTGATAGTTCCGGATGGGACTCGATGACTGGCCAGGGCAGTACTGCGGGAGCGACTCTTCTGCAAGCGCTTCTTCTTTCACCGAAGAGTGTGTTTGAAAATAATGGAGGGCTGCTCTGGGCCGTGGCTGCGACGCAGTGGTTATTACGCGTACCTTGTATCGGTGATTGGGAGACAGTGGAGCGGGCCCCATGGCACGAGGAGAAAAAAAACCCGGCAGGTTGATGGTGCTGGCCATCGTATGCTTGCTGCGGCTGCTGGCTTTCACCTGGAGGGTGCGCAGGCGGGACTGGGATACCGTCGCCGCTGCCCTGGAAAAAGGGCCCGTGGTGTTCGCCTTCTTTCATGGGGATCATCTTCCAATGGTGGCCTTGCACAGGCGGGTTCGACTGGCGGGTATGGCGTCCAGGAGTCGGGACGGAGAACTGTTGGCAGCGGTGATTGCTTCTCTGGGCTACCGTATCGTGAGGGGATCCGGTAGCCGTGGAGCGGTGGGGGCCGTCCTGGCGGCCCGCAGGGAGCTTCATAGCCATGGCAACAGCCTGGGGTTGGCTGTCGACGGTCCCAGGGGCCCTGCTTTGCGCGTCCAGCCAGGAGCCGTGGCTCTTTCCTCCATCTCGGGCAGGCCGGTGGCGTACACCGTGGCGCTGTGCAGGTGGGCCATCAGGCTGGCCAGTTGGGACAGGATGATGATCCCTTTGCCATTTGCACGCCTGGAGCTGAGATACGGCCTGTTGCAGCCGCCTGGGGGCGGGAAGGACAACCTGGAACAAGCCACTATTCGCCTGGGAGCGAGAATGCTGGACCTGTACCAACGTTGAAGGGGATCTGTTGTCAGGGTTCGTTGGTGTTCCGGGAACGCGGGCGCCGTATTCTGGGGCGGGTGATCTCCACGTCGTGGGGGGGAGGCACCGTCGTGGGCCGCCCACTGGGCAGTGGGGCACCGTCGTCGCTTCTGGGGACTGCCGCGGCGCTGTACTCCCCACTGAAACGGTCCGCCATGCGCTTGAGCCGCGAGCGTAGTCTGGATCTCACGCCCATCGTCGGTGGCTCCTTGTACTTGTTGTATGGTTGAAGGACAGAGATGACTCTGAGAGAAGATAGCCACGAACAGGTTCTGGATGCAAGGCCGAAGGAGCCTGCACTGACATTTGGGCTGTGGACGGAAACCTGATAGGGCTTCATGTGTTCAGGTTGTTGTGGTATGAAGGTGATCCGGTGTCGAGCCATTTCAGCGATTATCCGGTCATACGCTGAAGCCCTGAACAGTCGCGGCTGCATCCAATGTGGTTCCGGCGCATCGAAGCGGGATGTCCCATGAGTGAACAGCTTACTATAGAGGATGTGATCACTTTCTTGCTGGAGACGTCCATGTTCGGGGGTCTGGACCCGGTGGAGCTCTCGCAGATTCTACGGATCATGCAGGTCATGAGGGTGCGTGACGGCAAGGTGCTCTTCAGGGAAGGCGACAACGGCGATGGTTGGTTCGTGGCCTATGAAGGTGAGTTCCTGGTCACGAAGCGGCAGGAGTTCGGCCCGGCCCGGCAGATTGCCATCCTGGGCCCACGCAGTTGTTTCGGCGAAATGGCCGTTCTGGACGGCAGCCACAGGAGCGCCACCGTGACCGCCGTGGGCGAGGGCATCGTTTTCAAGTTCCCACGTGATGCCTTCCTCGGGTTGTTGGAAGACAACATCATCGCCGCCTACAAGCTGGTTCTGGAGATGGCCAGGGTTCTCTCCGGGCGGCAACGCAAGCTCAACAGGCAGCTCGTCGATCTCATGGACACCCGTAGCCTCCAGGGCAGCGGTATCAGGGAGCACATCGGCTCTCTGGTGGACGACCAGCTCCTCTCCCAATGATCCGCCACGCCCAATCCGTTGCACGCAGGAGGAAACATGGCCCGGCTCAGACCAACGGCCCGGCTCAGAACTCTCATCAGGTTCCCGTTGGAATTACTGGCCCGCCGAGTCTCCCGGGACGATCTCTTCGAACGGCCGGGCGAACGCCCGCCCTCGACCCCCGTTCCCGAACCCGGCAGGCCCGTAGACACCAGCGCCGGAACCTCTCAGGACTCCCCCGGGCCAGACAGAGCGTGATCCTGGAGCCTGGATCACCCGGCGCCAGGGCGAGAAGCATTGGCCGCCTGCATCCGGCAGGCTCCCCCTTGAATCGGCTGTGCCGTTATGCCCTGATCCTGTTTTCTGTCTCCGTGGGATGCTCCCGCCAGCAGAGCGGCGGCGGTGCGGAGCCGTCCAGCAGGACAGGGGAGCTGGTGTTCCTTTACACCAACGACATGCACGGGCATTTCCTCCCCGACGTCTGGGGGCGGGACAGCGCTGCACAGGCCATGGGCGGCTTCGAAAACCTTGACGCCCTGGCCAGGAGCCTTCGCCGAGATCACGGCGACGAAAACCTGCTGATCCTCGACGGTGGCGACATCATGACCGGCACTCCTCTGTCAGACATGGTCTACCGGGGTGTGCCCGGTGCCGGGATCCTGGCACTCATGGAGATGGTGGGCTACGACGCCTGGGTTCTGGGCAACCACGACATGGACCGGGGTTGGGATGCCACCGCCGCCCTGGTGGCCGCCAGCCCCATGCCCGTACTTAGTTGCAACCTGGCCGGTCCCGAAGGTGGTCCTGCCTTTCCGGGGCAGGTGGACCACGTGGTGCTGGATGCCGCGGGGCTGCAAGTGGGGATCGTGGGTGTCACGACCGAGGATCTCTTTGGCTTGAATGTCACTGGAATCGACCAGCACGTGGTCATCTATCAGGCCGCCGAAGCGGTGGGCAGAGAAGCAGCAGAGTTGGATGGCCAGGTGGATTACCTCGTCTTGCTCTCTCATCTTGGCCTCGAAGCCGACAAGGACCTGGCCGCGGCCGTACCCCGCCTGGATCTCATTATCGGCGGCCATTCCCATGATCGCCTGGAACGACCCGTTCGACAGGGGGACACCTGGATAGTCCAGGCAGGGAGCTACACCCGGGCAGCGGGGGTGCTGCGCGTGGAGACAGGCCCTGACGGGCCTGGAGTCCCCACGGGAGAGCTTACGGACCTGGTACCACGAAAGGACTGGGAGGAGCCTTCCCCGGAGCTGCGTGAACTGGTTTCGACGCTACGGGATACCATCCAACTGGAGTATGGCGCTGTAGCGGGGAGGGCCACGGCAAGTTTCCATGCCAGGAAGGGTGAGCCCAAGCCCATGGGCTGGTGGGCAGCCCGGGTTCTGAAGGACATCACCGGAGCCGATGCAGGCCTGATCAACTCCGGTGGGCTGCGCTCGGCATTCTCCAAGGGCCCAATCACGAAACTCCAAGTCTACCAGGTTTTTCCTTTTGGCAACCAGTTGGTCACATTCCAGCTCTCCGGTTCGGAGTTCTCCCGAATGTTGGATTTCCAGGACACCGGCAAGCACAGGCTGTTCATCGTGGGTCCGGAAACGGATGGGGCGGGTGACATCCGCCAGACGAGCGCTGCCACCTCCACCAAGCTGCCTGGTCTTCCCCTGGATGCCGCCAGGAGCTACACCCTGGCCACGAACATCTACGTGGCCAAGCAGTGGCGCAGGTACCTGGGGGTAGAGCCCCGACAGGTGGAGGTGCTGCCCATCACCATGTATGAAGCAGCGCTCAAGGCATTGGCGAACGAGCCCGCAAGTCCCCGCTGATGATCGCACAGGGCCCAAGGTCGCATCATTCGGGACTGTCCCATCGTGGAACGTGGTGGTCGGTGCTGGAAGGAGATTCCGCATGGGCGCCTTTTTCCAACCAGGTTTCCACCGGGTCCGCGGGTTGGGGGCCGGGGGGGGGGCGGGATCTGGACCAGGCCAGGTACCCCACTGCCATGGACAGGGAAAACTGCAGGAAGCACAGGTAGATCACGGCCCGCACCAAATTGCTCATCTGGACTCCGCTGGATGCACCGGGGATCTCCGATACAGCCAGATATCTGGTTGCCCCGGCTTCGCGCAAGAACACCCGGGCCCCACCGGGGGGCCTGGGAGCCTTTTCCGGGTGGGAACTCGCTACGGCATGAGCTGGCTGCCTTTTTCCCGACGGCTCCTTGCATGAGGTACTCAAACGGGGCTCGGTGTCCCTGTTCCGCCAAGTGGTTCCGGCCACGGATCGCTGCTGCGGTCGAGGGGTAGCGGGATATTGAAGATTGCGCCCAGGGCTCCCAGGATTATAGTCTGTTCCATGCGCCTCAATCGCCACATCCTGCTGGTACTGGGTGCCATGTTGGCTTTCTCCTTCATGGCGCTCTTCACCAGGCAGGCCAACATCCCCTTCCTCACGATTGCGGCCTGGCGTTCCCTGCTCGTGGCTGCGGCCTTTGCCGCCTGGACCGTCGCCGCTTCGCCCCGGCGCTGGCGTGCGCTTCGCCCGGAACCGACCACACTTCGCCATGGGCTGCTCTATGGCCTGGCGCTGGCCCTGGCCTCTTCCACTTTCGTGGGCGGCTACGCCTTCACCACCGTGGCCAACACGATATTCCTGCACAACCTGGCGCCGTTGGCAGCATTTCCCCTGGCCTGGTGGCTCTTCGGCGAGCGGCCGGCGGCAAACGCAGTGACGGGCGCAGCCTTGGCAATCGCGGGCGTCGCTCTCCTGAGCGGAGTCTCACTCTTCAACCTGGGCCACTTCACCCACCCACGCTTCGTGCTGGGCGATTTCCTGGCCCTCGTGTCGGCCATGGGCTACGCCGCCGTGCTGGTGGCCACCCGTGCCGCTCGCCAGGCCGGCACGCCCATCGTGCAGACCCTCTACGTGGCATGGGCCACTGCCGCCGCGGCCCTGCTGTCCCTTGCCCTGGTCTCCGGGCAGTTAACCATATCGGCGGCGGACCTGTTCTGGGTGCTGCTCCTGGCCGTCCTTTGTACGAACCTGCCTTTCTACCTGCTCAACCTGGGAATGCGGCAGGTCTCCGCGGGCATGGCCTCCGTTCTGTCCATGTCCGAAGTCCTCTTCGCCAGCCTGCTGGGCTGGTTGGTCTTCAGCGAGATTCCGGCGCCTCTGGCCTGGTTCGGCGGGGCCCTGGTACTCGTGGGTGTGCTCTACGCGCTCTCCGTGCAGAGTGGAGCTTCGGCCAGGCAGCAGCCTGGAGGAGCCCGCCTTCCATCCGAATCCTGCATCACCCTTCGCTGGATGAGGCTCCTGCCATGGCTGGCCCTCCTCAATGTCGGTGCTCTGGCGGTGATGCTCTACGGCCAGGAGACCGGCGCCCTGTTGGTATGGATAGCAGTCACTGCGATGCTGCGTCTGTTCCCTGTTCCCGCACTGTCCACCCTGGGAAGCAGGCGTTTCGGCCTGCTGCGCTGGGCATGGGTGCTGGGGCCCCTCCTGCTCTTGCTGCTGCTCTACCAGCGGGGTGGATGGGGGAGCCCGGAAACCTCCCTGGCCATCATGGTGCCGGCCTTGTTGGCTCCCCTGCTGGATCGCCTGCTGCAGAATCGTGAGCAGGAGTCTGAACGGGACTGGAACCTGCTTCCAGGCGTGGCGGCTCTCTGCCTGGTCCTGAGCCAGGTCTTTCACTGGATGGGCCATTGGGGCGGAGCCGTGCTGCTGGTCCTGTCCGCGGCAGTCCTGGTGGCCACGGCCTGGGGGATGATAGCCGACGCCCTGGCCAAGGCCCTTCCCTTGCCCGGGCCTTCTGAGACCAGTGCATCCAGGCGTCTGGAGTACCTTCTCCGTCGCCTTGGGCGGCCCGTCCCGCTGCTCGTACTCCTGGGCCTGCTCTACCTGCTGGGCGGAGTCCGTTCGGTGCCCATGGGAGGCGTGGCAATCGTCGAGCGACTGGGGGCCCCGCTTCCACTACTGGAAGAGCCCGGTCTGCTCATTCGGCTCCCCCCACCATGGGAACGAGTGACAACCGTTGATTCCAGTTCTATCAAGCGCGTTGAACTGGTGGATCCCGATACCCCGCTTCTCTGCGGGGATCATTCGCTGGTGGCCATGCAGGCGGTTCTCCACTACCGGGTCGCGGATGCCTTCGAGTACACCTACAACACTGCCGACCCACCAGCCGAGTTGCGGAGCCTGGGCAGGGCTGCAGTTGTGGAGACCGTCGGGCATATCTCCCAGGACACCATTCTGACCGACGGGCGAAGGCAGGTGGAAGAGAGCGTGCGGCAGTACACCCAGCAGGCCGTGGACCAGGTGGGCCTGGGAGCCGAAATCCTGGACGTCCATCTGGGTTCGGTTGCGGTGCCGGCCCAGGTCCTGGCCAGTTTTCTGGACGTCATATCCGCCGAAGAGGAAAAGCGTACCAGCATCAACCTGGCCGAGGCCTACGCTGCACAGGTCCTTCCGCGGGCCTATGGCGAGTCGGTTGCCAGGACCAGGAAGGCGGAAGCAGACGCGTTCAGACTTCTGGCCAGATCCCAGGGTTACAACGCTCGTCTGAGGGCTCAGCGGCAAGGAGGAATAGAATCCCTGGCCACCACGAGGTACAGGATCGAGATGGAGCATCTGGAGCAATCCCTGTCAGGGCAGGCCCTGGTTCTGGCACCCGCCCACAGGCGCCTGTGGCTGGGAACCGAGCCGATGTTCGGCCACGACTCCACAGACACGGTATCTGCCGCAGACAACACCAAGGAATAGAGCAAAATGCGACTGAAGACCACCATGTACCTTTTCGGGGGGCTCATATTGGCCCTGGGGGCCGCATCTCTCTATACGGTCGACGCCCGAGAACTGGTCGTGGTCCTGTCCTTCGGCGCCCCCGTGCGGACCGTGTCCGATGCCGGACTGCACGTCCGTTGGCCGTGGCCGGTGAACGAAGTGGTCAGGTTGGATCGTCGCGCCCGCGTGTTGACCGTTTCACCATCGGAGCTTCTCACCAAAGACAAGAAAAACCTCGTGGTGGAGGCATTCGCGGTCTGGCAAGTATCGGAGCCGCAGAAGTTCATCGAGGCTTTCAGGAAGCCCGGCAGCGAGGGGCTGCGATGGGAGGAACTCCTGGAATCCGCGGCAATCAGGCTGTCGGACCTGGTGACCAGCCGCATCGCATCAGCCCTTGGCCACAAGGAATTCAACGAGTTCCTCTCGGTGGAATCCCAGGGCACCGCAATGCTTCCCGACGAAGTGGCGACGGACGTGGCCAGCACAGCCGCGGACCGTTTTGGCATACATGTGCTGGACGTACGTTTGCGCCATCTGGGCCTGCCGCTGCAGAACGAACAGTCCATATACGAACGTATGAGAGCGGAAAGGCTGCGTATCGCCAATGCGTATCGCTCCGAGGGCGAAGAACAGGCCACCACCATCAAGGCAAAGGCTGATCGCCAGGCAGCCGAAATCCTGGCCGATGCCGAACGCGAATCAGCCGAGATCCTGGCCAGTGCCGAGGAAGCGGCAGCCCGTCTCTACGCCCAGACCTACAAGCAGGATCCGTCGTTCTATGGCTTCGTGCAGCGGCTTGACAGCGCTCGCGCAATCCTCACCGGTACCGGCCCAATGGATTCCGCCGGAGCCACCGGGAGCGACGCCACGACTCGGACCGTGGTGGTTCTGGACGACAAGAGTGAACTCTTCAGGGCATTGTTGGGGAAGGACCAGCCCGGGAGCGCCCAGTGAAACGTTATCTCGCGGGGTTGGCGCTCGGCCTGATGCTGTTGTGGGCGACAACCGGAATCATGTTCGTCAACACCGGCGAGGAAGCCCTCGTCTATCGTTTCGGGGCCATCACCAGGACATGTGGTGCGGGTCTCCACCTGCGGCTGCCCTTTCCCATCGAACAGGATGAGCGCAGCAATGTCACCGAGGTCCGGCGCGTGGAACCAGGAGAAGTTCGCCTGCTCACGGGTGACTACAACCTGGTGGCCCTGGACCTGGTAGTTCAGTACACGGTGGCTGATCCTGTCGCCATGGTGTTGTCCGTAGACCAGCCCCAGGCCGTGATATCGGCCCAGGTGATGAGCGCGGCCACTTCCACCGTGGCGAGCATGGAGGTCGACGAACTGTTGACGACCGGGAGGGCGGCCCTGCAGCGGCGCGTGATGTCGACAGCCCAGGGGGCTCTGGACGACCTGGTGCTGGGAGTGAGGTTGATGGCGGTGGACATCCGGGAGCTGGTTCCGCCGCCGGCGGTGGTGGATGCCTTCAACGATGTCTCCTCCGCCAGGGGTGATCGTGAAACGATAGCTCTCTCCGCCGAAGCCTACACTTCCAAG
This sequence comes from Myxococcota bacterium, assembly GCA_024276675.1. Taxonomy (GTDB): domain Bacteria; phylum Myxococcota_A; class UBA796; order UBA796; family JAFGLY01; genus JAJRWT01. The sequence continues at coordinate 80,981 of JAJRWT010000089.1, forward strand.
CTGCTTCCCGATGTTCGCGGACGGGCCGCCCGCAAGCTGGAGGATTCCAGGGCCCGTGCAAGCCAGATATTGGCCCAGGCAGGGGCTCGCACCAACCGGTTCAGGGTACTGCTGGATGCCTGGCTGGAAGATCCAGAGCCCGTCGGAAGGGACATGTACCTTTCCTTTCTCGATGACGTCTCCCCGTATCTTGACATAATGGTTGTCCCGCGGGGCACCGAGGTCGTGATTCCACAAGCCAAACTGGGCAAGAAACTCCAATGAAGTCAACCAAGCCACCCGGGCCACTCAAACAACTGCGCGTGATAATCGCTGTTATTGCACTTCTGAACGTCGTCGTCGTGGGCTGGTTGTTGCTGCGCAACCCCAAGGGGGAGCAGAATGGAAGCCTGTCCAGGGCAATGGACTCGTTGATGGCAGACCACTCCATGGAGAGTGCCAGATACGATCTCAGTGACATGGCGTCGGATTTGAACGTCGTGCTCATCTCCATGGATGCCCTCCGCTGGGACCGTACGGGAATATCGGGCAACGAGAAGGGCTTGACTCCAAGTCTGGACGCATTTGCCGATGAGGCCGTGGTTTTCCATGCTGCCGTGACCGCGGCTCCATGGACCCTCCCTTCCCACATGTCCGTCTGGACCGCCCGCTGGCCCTCCGTCCATGGAGTCACCAACAAGCTGCGGCTGCTCTCCCAGGATCAGCTCGTGCCCACGCAGCTCTCTCCCGGCATCCAGACCTTTCCCGACCTGCTCATCCTCAACGGCTGGACCGCCGGGGCGTTCACGGGGGGGGCGGGAGTCCAGGCCAGCTACGGTTTCGGGCGGAACTTCGACGCCTACCTGGACGACCGCTATTTTGCGGGAATGGACTACAGCATTCCTGCTGCACTGGAGTGGCTGGAGCAGAATCGTGACAAGCGTTTTTTCCTGTTTCTGCATGGCTACGACAGCCATGGACAGTACCCGCTGGCGGAGAGTTCCCTGGAGGAGATCGCAGCCGACTATCACGGCAACCTGGACGGATCCGTGAAGGAACAGGCGCGCCTGCGTGAGCTGGGTCTGAAAGCCATTGGAAACCCCGGGGATTCTCCCGACCTCACGGGAGTCCTGGACGAGGAAGACACCCGCTTCCTTCGCGAGATCTACGACCGGAAGGTCCGTGACGCCGACCAGAGAGTGGGGAGCTTCCTGGCGAAGTTCAGGGCCATGGGTCTGCTGGACCATTCCCTGGTGGCCATAATGTCGGATCACGGGGACGAATTGATGGAGCATGGGTCCATCGACCACGGAGCCACGCTCTACGAGGAGCAGCTTCACGTCGTCATGATGATTCGTTTCCCCGGGTACGCCAGGCGGCAGGACATCCAGACTCCAGTCCGGCTTCTGGATCTCTTCCCCACGGTCTTCGACGCCCTGGGATTGGAGCAGCCACCAGGCGTGGATGGCAAGAGCCTGCTACCCCTGCTTCGGGGGCAGGAGATGGACCTGCCCGTGTTCTCCGAGACAGACTACAGGCTCTACGTTCACCAGAGAATGACCAGGCGCGGCTCACTGAAGTTGATCCTGGATCTTGCTGACGGCGAAAAACAGCTTTTTGACCTGGAAAAGGACTCCGGTGAACAGAAGGACATAAGCTCCTCCGACCCTCGCAGCACCTATGAGCTGGAACAGAACCTCCGGGCCTGGATGGACAAGACCAGGACCAACCCCCAGGATTACCTTGGAATCCACCAGAAACCCATCACGCTTTTCTGACTGCCGTGGCTTCTGGGATTTGTGGGCAGTCGCAGGCAGGTTGTCGTAGAAAACTTGGAGACAGACATGGAAGAGCAACAATATTCAGGGTCGCGAGGCTCAGGGAAAGAATCGGCTCCAGCATGGAGCCTGGACCCGGAACTGCGGCAGATACTGGTCTGCCCCGCCTGCAAGGGTGACTTGCAGGATCGCCACCGGGGGCTGGCCTGCCTCCCATGCGGCCTGCTCTACCCGGTGGTGGATGGGATCCCATGGATGATCGAGGAAGAAGCCGAATCTTTGACTCCATGAGGCCAGGGCATGGTCAAGGGCGCCATTGTGGGAACAGAAACGGATCCATCGTTCAAGAGGGACTGTCGGAGCTTCACGGGCTATTCGCCTTGTGAACCCTTTCGGACCTGCCCGGGATGCCATGACTATGATCCGGTGGATTGTGAGATCCTCATCATCAACCTGGAAGGCCTGGGCGACGTGCTGCGGACCACCGCTCAGCTTCCCGCCATAAAAGACCAACATCCGCGATCCCGCATCACCTGGTTGACAAGGCCTCGTGCCCGGGAGTTGCTGGAGGGGCATCCTCTCCTGGACAGGGTGATGGTGCTGGAAACCGAAGATCTGGCGGAGCTTTCCGCACGGAGTTTCGAACTGCTCCTCTGTGTCGACAAGTCGCCCCTCTCGGGGTCCTTGGCAATGCAGATCAATGCCGGGGAAAAGCGCGGTTTCGGAGTGGATGAGCGCGGGGTCATCATCCCCCTCGGCGACCATGCCCGGTATCTCTACCGGCTGGGTCTGGACGACCACCTGAAGTTCCACAAGAACCAACTCACCGAGCCTCGTCTGCTTTCAGAGGCCCTGGCACTGCCCTACCGCCGAGAGCCATATCGACTCTACCTGCCCCCTGCTCCACCGGCGGGCCATCCAAGGCTCGTCGGGTTCAACACCGGTGCAAGCCCAGCTTTTCCCAGGAAAGCCCTCTCGGTGGACCTGCAGGAGGCGGCCATCGCCTTGATCAGCAGGGCAACCGGAGAACCTGTCTTGCTGCTTGGCGGCCCCGAGGACCGCCATCGCAACGAAGAACTCTCACGCCGGCTTGGCCCTCGCGTGGAAAACAGTCCCCTGGGCGAAGGCCTGATGGTGGGTGCGGCCCACGTACAACGTTGCCAGGTGGTCTTCTCGGGAGACAGCCTTGGAATGCACATGGCCATCGCCCTGGGGAAGTACGTCGTGGCCTGGTTCGGTCCTACCTGCCACCAGGAGATCGATCTCTATGACCGGGGGCTCAAGCTTCTTTCAGGCCTTGACTGTGCACCGTGTTGGCATTCCCGCTGCCAGCGTAGACCCGCTTGCAACGAGAGTCTCTCGGCCGGGTTGGTGGCGGAAGCCGTGCTGGATTGTCTGGATGCTTCCAGAAAGGCCTTGCCCGTGACCGGGCTTCGGAGCAGGTGGCCTTGATGCTCCGTCAAGGGCAGTCCAGCACGCGGACATGCCTGATGCGGTCGCCCAGGCGCAGGCGGACGAGAACGTCCCGACCGTGGGTTACTCGACCGAAGATTGCGTACTGCCCATAGAGGTGGGGCTGGGGTGACAGGGTGACGAACCACTGGCCGTTTCCGCTGTCCGGTTCAGCAAGAGCCATTCCCACGGTGTATTCCGCAAAGGGAAGCGGGCTGGGCTCGTCGGGGATGGCCGTTCCGGCGCCTCCCCATCCGTCGCCCCTGGGATCACCTGTCTGTACGACGAAATCGGGCACCGCCCTGTGGAAGGTCAGGCCATCGTAGAAGCCGGTCCGGGCCAGCTTCGCCCAGAACCAGACGGTGGTGGGAGCCTCGTCCGGAAACAGCTCGATACGGAATTCGCCCCTGTCGGTGCTCACGCTGGCACCGCAGGTGTGAGCCACAGCAGCGGTGGGTGGAAGCTGAAAGGTGGGCTGGGTAGAAGGAAGGGCCGATTGGCCCGCGAGCCGCAGGAGTTCCCGGGAAGCAGCCCGCAGGCGAAGATCCGTGGAATCCGTGTGGAGCAATGCCAGGTGCGTGGACCTCGGGTCCGGTGTTTGGACCAGTGCCCTGGATGGAGCCCCGCCGGTGGAGCCGCTGCTGCCGTAGAGCGCGTTGAGGGCGCGGATGGTGTAGAGACATAGTTCAGGTTCTGTGCATGTCTCCAGGCGGCGGATCAAAGGGCCTTCGTAGCGGATGAGCGGCTCGGCCGCCATGGTGGCGGCTGCTCCCGCCGCCAGGACCTGGTCCTGGCTGTCCAGCAGCGCCAGCATGACTTCTTCGGGAGCGGGCAACTGGAGGAGGCGAGCCACTGCTGCCGTCCGTACCCGCTGATCGGGGTCGGCCCACGCCAGATCCTTGAGCCGGTCCAGGTTTTCCAGGTGGGAGGCGACTCGGGCGCGTACGCGGGGGTGGACGTCGGGTGCGAGCCAGGCTTCCGGCGACGGAGGCTCGGGGCTTTCCAGCAGGGCCAGCAACGCCAGGCCCTGGACTTCGGAATCCTGGGACATGAGGAAGTTGGACAGCGTGGATTGCAGGTATCCCGAAGCCGCCCACGCGGGAGTGGCGGCTGTCTCCAGAGCTGAAAGGCGCACCCACCTCTCCGGATCCCGCGTGAGGCCGGCGAGGATGGCGGCCGAGTCGGAACCTGGGCTGTGTTGTGACAGGCCGCGGGCCAGGGCCACTCTACAGCCCACGCAGGAGTCCCTGGCCAACTCCCGGCCCGTGCGCAGCCAGCCATCGTTGTCCAGGCCAGTGGAAGCTGCCCTTGCCAGCCAGGCTCTGGACACGGGATCCGCTTCGCCGAGGGTCCAGTCTTCCAGGTGGCTTCGTGTGGAGGGATCCTGTATGGATGGTCGAATTCTGGCCAGCGCGAAGGCGCTGCCGCGGCGGCAGTCCAGGGATGTACGCCGCTGCGCGGAGAGGAGGGCCTGCACGACATGGAGAGAAGACAGTTTGCGAGCGGGTTCTCCGGCAGAACTGCCCAGTCGGGTCGCCATGCTTCCCAGAGCACGAGCAGCGGCAGCGCACACCGGGCCACTGCCCATCAACACTCGAGAGACCAGGTTGTCGGCGTATTCGGATTCCCCCTGGGCTCCCAGGGCCAGGAGGAGTTCCTGGACGACAGCGGCGTCGGTCTCGGAGTCCAGGGCGCGTGCCGCCACGCTGGCCCCCCCCGGGCTTTGGCCCAGGGCGAAGGCTGCTTCGCGCCTCACAGCGGGATCTTCGTCTGTAACGGACTGTCGCAGAAGCGGGATGGAATCCGGAGAACCCAGGCGCGCCAGTGCCCGGTTGGCCCGTGCTCGTATCTCGGGATCCCTGTGGAAGCAGAATGAGCTGAATTCGCTGGGAGACGCCCTGCGGGTCTCCAGTTGCCAGATTTGCCGCATGACTGCCGTAGTCTCATCCACCCGGGCGGCAGTTGCCTGCGCTACGGGGAGGATCGGGGGAGTGGAAGAACTTGCGGCCCTGGCGCACCGGGAGCCCAGCAGGGATGTGGTGAGCATAAGTTGGAGCAGTAGAAGGATGGGAACCTGGGAAGAGAAACTGGGCACGGTGGTGTTCTCCGCTTTTCGATGGTACCAGGGAGCTGTCCACGTGTGCGGAATAACGCCTCGTATACCGGGTGGCGGATCAGGGAGGAAACCTGTCCTATCGAGACCAACGATTGACCATTGCCAGGCGCCTGGATTCACTGTTGCTCCAGGCGGACCGGCGCTCAAAGATGAAGGCCATCGGTCGGTGGCTGGATGAAAGGGATCCCGCACTCAAGGCGGCTCTCCTGCGACGGGCTCGGGAACGTGGAGTGGATCTACCCGACGAAACCATCGAGTGGCCTGGCAAGCGGCTTGTGCGGCTGGCTCTGGCAAAAGAGGGCGAATCGCGTGCGCGCTCGAATCCCATCAAGAAAGACGAAGCCTTTCGATGCATGTGCTGTGGCACATGGGTTCCCGAGGGCGGCAGATCGCCAAGGAATCATTGCAACGTCTGTCTTCGATCACGCCACGTGGACATCGTTCCCGGTGACAGGGCGGCGGAATGCCGTGGCATCATGGAACCTACAGGTGCCGAGATGGCGGGACGAGCAGGAATCGTCATTCGTTTCAGGTGTTTGTGCTGCGGCGTGCGGACGAGGAACCGTGCTGTGAGGGAGGGACCATACCCCGATGACGAGAGGGCCTTGAGGGTTCTGCTGGCGGGTGGAGGAGCCCCGCCCATCAGCAAGAACCGTGGTATGGAGCCAGGCGTGGAGGAATAGAACATGTCACTGCCCGCCAGGGTGCTGGGCTTTGCCAGAGAGCACCGAATGTTTCCCAATGGGGCCAGGGTGGCTGTGGCGGTATCGGGTGGTGTAGATTCAGTTGTACTCCTGCATGTACTTCACAGCTTGCGCGGAGCGCTGGGAATTCGCCTGGTGGTGGCCACGCTGGACCATGGCCTGCGCCACGATGGGGCAGGGGACGCCGTCTTCGTGAGGGAGTTGGCCAGGAACCTGGAGCTGCCCTTCTACTGTGGTCGGTTGAAGATCGACAAGGGCAGGGGGATCGAGGATGCGGCTCGACGACAACGCCTGGCTTTCCTGCGGGGCATTCCGGCGGACCTGGTTGCCATGGGTCACCATGGCGACGATCAGGCGGAGACGGTTCTTCTCAGGATGTTGAGAGGGGCTGGTCTGCACGCTCTCACAGCGATGGAGCCCGTGCGGCACCCCTTCGTCAGGCCGCTCCTTGCCGAAACCCGTACTTCCATAGAGGACTATGCCAACGAGAAGGGCCTGCGGTGGCGAGAGGATTCCAGCAACCGTTCCATGGATCACGAACGAAATCGTGTGCGACACCAGGTGATTCCGCTGATGGAACAGGTACACGGCGGGGCTGCCGGGCGGTTGCGCACCATGGCCGACAACCTGCGGGGAGATGCCGCCTACCTGGATGGCGTGGCCCGGGAAACGCTGGCGCGGCTGACCAGAGGGACGGGCCTCGTACTGGCCGATCTGTCCGGGCTGCACCCGGCGCTGCTGGTGCGGGTCTTACAGGGTTTCGTCCGACGAGGGGCCGGCATTACCATGGGGCATGCGCAGGTGAGACAGGCGATGCGCCTGATTCGACAGGGTAGACCAGGCGCATACGTGGAATTGGGAGCTGCGTGGAGGTTGGCAGTGGGTGACACCTTACTGCACCTGCTGCCACCGTTGCCCGGGACCATGGTGCTGGGTCCGGGGTCGCGGCTGTCATGGGGGGCCTACCTTGTGGTTTTCGAGACGGTTTTCAGCAAAAAATCCGAACCCCACATGGGTCTTGAGTGGGAGCGGCGTTCGATGTCGGTGGAACTCAGGCCGGCGGGCGTGGGCGAGAAGGTGGAAGGCAGAAAACTGACCGAACTGCTGCGTGTTCGCGGTATTCCCGCTCCGCTACGGCCATATCATCCCATCATCCGCTGCGGCGATGGGCTGGGCTGGATACCGTTGGTGGGCCTGTTCAGCAAGGATGGAAGGCGTATCTCCCGCCCGACGACTGGCCGCCTGGGCCTGCGTCTGAGTATTTCATCATTCGCGGGTACAGGTTGTCATGGTGCCCAATGGTGCATAACGCTATAGGCTGTGGCGCCAAATGGATCGTTTTGGAGTGCCGATGAATCGAAAGCACATAGCGCTCCTGATTTTCATGGCCTTGCTGTTTCTGCTGGCGTTCGTGCTGGTGGCGCAGCAGGAACGTGGACGGCCGGAAGAGATCACCTTTCCGGAACTGCGAACGGCCATCAATCAGGGCAAGATCAAAAACCTGACATTCCGCGGTGAAGAGATCGAAGGTGCATTCACCGATGGGCGAACTTTTACCACCCTCGGTCCCACCGATTCCGAGTACTTTCTCAAGGTACTGGAAGAAAACGACCTGGTGCCCAGGTACGAAAAGGAGCCCACTCAGGGGGTGCTCACCACGCTTCTCGTGAACGGCATACCACTGCTGCTGATCATTCTGCTTTTCGTGTTCTTCATGAGGCAGCTTCAGGTGGGTGGTGGGAAGGCCATGTCCTTTGGCAAGTCGAGGGCCAGGCTGCTCTCCGACAGCGGCAAGCGTGTCACCTTTGCCGATGTCGCCGGTATCTCCGAAGCCAAGGAAGAACTACGCGAGATCATCGATTTCCTGCGCGATCCCAAGAAGTTCACAAAGCTGGGTGGTCGAATTCCCAAGGGCGTGCTGCTCATGGGGTCGCCCGGCACCGGCAAGACCCTCCTTGCCAGGGCAATCGCTGGCGAAGCCGGGGTGCCATTCTATCTCATCTCCGGTTCTGATTTCGTCGAGATGTTCGTAGGTGTCGGAGCCAGCCGCGTTCGCGACCTCTTCGAGCAGGGCAAAAAGAACGCTCCCTGCATCATTTTCATAGACGAAATCGACGCGGTGGGGCGTCACCGGGGGGCCGGCCTGGGTGGTGGGCATGATGAACGGGAGCAGACCCTGAACCAGCTCCTGGTGGAGATGGACGGCTTCGAATCCACCGATGGCGTCATCCTGGTGGCCGCCACCAACCGTCCCGATGTCCTGGACCCCGCATTGCTCCGGCCCGGGCGGTTTGACCGGCATGTCGTGGTTCCGGCTCCCGACGTCAAGGGCCGAAAGGGTATACTCGAGGTCTATACCCGTCGCACTCCCCTTGCGGATGACGTGGATCTGGAGGTGATCTCCAAGAGTACCCCAGGCTTCTCGGGAGCAGATCTGGAAAACCTGGTGAACGAGGCGGCTCTCCTCGCGGCACGCCAGGACAAGAACCACCTGGAAATGGTGGACTTTGAAGAAGCCAAGGACAAGGTCCTCATGGGTGCGGAACGGCGTTCCCTGGCCATGTCCGACGAAGAACGCCGCAAGATCGCCTATCACGAGGCAGGGCATGCCTTGGCGGCCTACCTGTTGCCCAACGCAGATCCCATCCACAAGGTCACAATCATCCCCCGGGGTCAGGCGTTGGGACTCACCTGGCAGCTTCCTGACGGTGACAAGCACACGCTCTCGGCCAGCTACCTCGTCACCCGGGTGGTCGTGCTCATGGGCGGCAGAGCCGCGGAAGAAGTCGTCTTCAACGAAGCCTGGACCGGTGCCCGGGCCGACATCAAGGAAGCAACCCGTATCGCCAGGGCTCTGGTTACCGAGTATGGAATGACGGATAAACTGGGTCCCGTGGATTGGGCCGACAAGCAGGACGAAGTCTTTCTTGGAAAAGACCTCAGCAGAAGGTCCAACCACTCTGAAAAGACCTCGCAGTTGATCGACGAAGAGATCAAATCGACCATCACAACCGCATATCGGTCCGCCAGGAACATCCTGCTCACCAACCTCCATATCCTCCACAGGCTGGCAGAGACGCTTCTGGACGTGGAAACCCTGGAATCCGCCGAGTTTTCCAGTCTGGTGGACGGCATGAACCCCGTCAGGCCCGATGCTGCCGGATTGTGAAGCCCCTTGTCCCGGCGGCAACTGGCGATGTGAATTGCCTGTGATGTTGACAGGGAAGGTTCCCCTGGATAAGAATCCTTCCTAGTTTGAACTCCGTATGGAGCGGCCTCTCGGGCGGCTCCTTTTTTTTGGGGTGAACCTTGGCTGCTCCTCCCGCCAGGCGTGTAGAAAACCGCATCAGAGAGATCATCGAAGACCTCGTGGAAGACGAGGGCTTCGAACTTGTAGCCGTTCAGATTCTCGTTCTTGGCGGGCGCAGGACTCTCCGGATTTCCATAGACCGGCCCGGTGGTGTGGCGATATCCCATTGCACTCGCATGAGCCGTCTGCTCTCGCCGTTGTTGGATGTGGAAGAGCCGATATCTGGAACCTATGACCTGGAAGTGTCCAGTCCGGGAATGAAGCGGCCCATTCAAAGAAAGGCGGACTTTGCGCGTTTCAGGGGTTATAGAGCCAAGATCAGGTTGAACAGGCCGCTGGCCATGGAAGACAGACGTACCAGGTACAGCGGTTTGCTGGATGGCCTTCTGGGTGATGAACTTCGCCTGCTTTCAGCCGATGGCCGCCAGCACATGCTGCCACTGGATCTGGTGGATCGAGCCTGGCTGGACCTGAGCCTGGAGCAATACCGAGAAATCTGCGGCATGGACGAAAACACCTTCGACCCAGCCGTTTCGATGCAGGAGCCTGGCAATGCTCAGTGAACTGGCACGGCTCATCGACGCCGTCCATCGTGAAAAGAACATTCCCCGTGAAGTGCTGGTGGAAGTACTCGAGGGTGCCATGGTGGCCGCGGCGCGAAGGCGCTTCGGCATCAACAGGGACCTGGAATCCTACTACAACGAAGAACTCGGCGAGGTCGAACTGTTTGAATTCAAGACCGTCGTGGAGGAGGTGGATGACCCGGAAGGCCAGATAATCCTGGAAGATGCCATCGATCTGGATCCGGAATGCGAGGTGGGAGACTCCCTGGGTATCAAGATGGACGTGGGCCTTCTGGGTCGGATAGCCGCTCAGACCGCCAAGCAGGTGATCATCCAGAAGATCCGCGATGCCGAACGCGAGATGACCTTCAACGAGTTCAGGGATCGCAAGGGAGAGCTGATCACGGGAATCGTCCGTCGTTTTGAAAAGGGCAATATCATTGTCGATCTCGGGAGAGCAGAAGCCATGCTTCCCAGGCGTGAGCAGGTCGCTTCCGAGACCTACCGGCAAGGTGACAGGCTCCAGGCCTACGTCCTGGACATCACACGCGCTTCCAAGAGCCCCCAGGTGATCCTCTCCAGGACCCATCCCGGCCTCCTGATGAAGCTCTTCGAGCTGGAAGTGCCCGAAATCTACGAAGGAATAGTCCGCATCGAGGCCTGCGCCAGGGAACCGGGCCACCGCGCAAAGATCGCTGTTTCCTCGACCGATCCCGATGTGGATCCCGTCGGTGCATGTGTGGGGCTCAAGGGCTCCAGGGTCCAGGCGGTGGTACAGGAGCTGAGAGGCGAAGCCATAGGCATCATCCCATACCACCCCGATCCCGCCCGCTTCATCGTTCACGCCATCGCACCGGCCACGGTCACCAGGGTCTACATCGACGAGCATATCCACTCAATGGAACTCATCGTACCCGATGACCAGCTTTCAAAGGCAATAGGGCGTCGTGGCCAGAATGTTCGCCTGGCTGCGCAGCTCACAGGATGGCGTATCGACATCTACTCCGAGTCCCGTCACATGCAGATGAACGAGCAGGCAAGAATGGAACTGTCACGGCTTCCCGCCATCACGGAGCAGCAGGTGGAACAGCTCATCCGCCACGGTTATCAGACCGCAAGGTTGTTCAGCGAGGCCGACCCCTACGAAGTGGCATCCATTCTTGGCATCACGGAAGAAGCCGCGGACTCCATGCTCATGGACGCCGAGGACCTTGTGGAACTTCTGGACGAAGAAGCCACTGCTGCCGCCCGGCAGGTGGCTGAAGAAGACTCGGTCGCAGACGACTCTGGCCAGGAAGAGCCTGCACAGGAAGAGCCGCTGACCGACTCGGTGGAACAGGCCGAAGATACTCGACTGAATCCAGGGTGAACGTTTCCAGCCTCGCCAGCATGTTGCGGGAGACTTCGCAGGGGTATCTCCGTCTCCTTTTCTGGAAGTCCTTAAGGGGATAGGTTTTCGGGAACATGAACTCAAGGCCCCACAGGACCTGCATCGCCTGCCGCAGGAAGGAATCGCCCCAGCACCTGTTCAGGCTTGTGGGCAATGAAGGTCGGGTCTGGGTCGACATCAAGGGGAACTGCCCCGGTCGTGGAGCGTGGGTCTGCGCAAGGTCTTCCTGCATTTTGAAGATCCAGCGGCGTCCCGCTGTCCTGGCGCGAGCCTTGCGTGCACCCATCAGGTTGGATGATCTCATGGAAAAGGCCAGGGAGGCCAACAACAGGGCATTCGTCGATGCTCTTACGCTGGCTGCCCGTTCGGGGTCACTGGTGGGTGGGACTGAAAAACTCAAGAGGGTTCTCGTCAAGGAACGGCACCTTGGCCTGCTGGTCTCTTCCGATGCTTCCGCCCGTACGGTGGCCCTGCTGTTGGCAATTGCCGGGAACATGCCTGTTTTCCGAGTTCACCTGTCAAGAGCCGAACTGGGGCGATTGGTCGGAAAGGGGCCTCGAACGGCCCTTGCGGTAAGGCCGAGCCGAACCGGCCAAGCTCTCGTGACCATGTTGCGCCGTATGCTCGCCCTGGGTTAAGGAGCGGCCTGGAAACGTCTTCGGCATCTGGCCGTTGGCGCAACCTGCCTGGTTGAGTAGTCGTTGCTTAAAATCCCCACATACCGTGCATGAATCGTCTTGCCAGGCGGGCGCCGAGGCGCCTGCGGTGCGATGGAAATACTCGTACGCGCACCCCATAGTGTAGACTACTGTGATTGACTGCTTTTCATAAACGCTCTTGTGGGATAGATGGCGGCTCTGCAACACCTTGAGGCTCGGTTGAGCAAAGGTAGCGAATGTCCAAAAAAGAACTATTAGAACGGTTGAATCGAACGCCAAGCGATGCCCGTCGTCGCAGGCGCCCATCTGCCACTGCCACAGCGGCCGCTCCCAGAAGACCAGGCAAGGTGGAGACCCGCATAAGTCGTGATGTCATAAGGCGTCGTGGGGCCAAGACCGCCAGCAGGAATATCGCCGGAGATCCGCTCCCTGGGGCAATCCCTACCTTGAAGACCAGGAAGCTGGCCGAACAGCTCCTTGGGGGGCAAGACAAGGCCGTCGCTGAACCTGGCAAGCTGAAAGCTCCACCAAGCTCCAGGAAGCGTCCCGCGGAGCCTTCCAGGGGCAGTGATGCTCCGACTCCAGGCATGAAATCGCTGGCCGATGCCCCGGCCGCGTCCTCCGAAGAGTCCGCATCCGTGGCGGAGCCCACAGAAGCGCCAGCCATTCCAGAACTCCTCACCCCCGATATCTCCAAGGCTGAAGCGGGACCCCAGGCGCCCGCGAGTGACTCGACGGGGGAACCGGCTGCTGCTGAACTCACCACAAAGAGCCAGCCATCCCCCACCGCTGAACCTGGCCGCCACCTCGTGGATGCGGCAAAACCGGTCATTGAACCGCAAGAGAGCCAGGTGCCAGAAGATGACGAGCCCGTGGGCAAGGATGATGCTCCGGCAGCTTCCACCAGTGAACCGGAACCGGCGCAGCCCTCGGAACAAGAATCCCTCCAGGTCTCCGACCTCGGGGGCGTCGTGGATACAAGCCCCCACACCAGCCCCATGGAGCCTGCCTCCCCCCAACCGTCGCGGCCGGAACTCCAGTCTGAAATCCACGCCCCGCAAGAATCCCCACAAGAATCAGAACCAGTCACCCCGGAAGCCGTTGCCCCGGTTCAACGGGCAGCAATTGCCACCCAGCCTTCCGTGCCGCAGCCACCCCGGCCGGAGCCCTCCATGACCGCTGGCGCCGCGGCGCCCAGCACCAGGAGCGAATCCGCGGATCGCCTGTCCGACACCCTCCCCAGGGTCACCGGTCTTGGAAAAGCGGTCATTCGTCCCCCCCCCGGCTACGACCCCAGCGATCCCCTGGGCAAGCGCAAAAAAAAGGAAGCCCCCGAACACCAGGGCGGCTCTGCATCGCGCCCTGCCTGGTCATCGATGCCCCCCCCAAAGGTACCTCCAAAGAGCTTGCGTGACGACCGCCGAGACCGGCCACGTGGCAAGCCCCGGCGGAAGGGCAGGAGGAGCGGTCGCATCGAGATGATCATGGACGACGTAAGAGTGGACACACGCCGGAGAAGGCGCACACGTCGCTCTGCCCAGAAAAAAGCCTCTCCCCAACCCAAGGCTCAGAAACGCCGTATCCAGGTGGATCAGAGCATCTCCGTGGCTCAGCTTGCCCATGAAATGAGCGTAAAGGCGAGCCAACTCATCAAGGAACTCATCGGCCTGGGGCAGCCCGCCACCATCAACGAGGTACTGGACTTCGAAACGGCCAAGTTGGTTGCCAGCGCCTTCGAATACGACATCGTCGATGTCGCCTTCCACGAACAGCAGCACATGATCCAGTTGGACGAAGACAACGACCAGCGTGAGATCCGGCCGGTCATCGTCACCATCATGGGCCACGTGGATCACGGGAAGACCACCTTGCTGGACAAGATCCGCCGGACCAACGTGGTCGCTGGCGAAGCAGGAGGGATCACCCAGCACATCTCCGCCTACCAGGTGGAACATGACGGCGATCTCATCACCTTCATCGACACGCCCGGGCACGCAGCCTTCACGGAAATGCGGGCCAGGGGTGCCAATCTTACCGACATCGTCGTGCTGGTGGTGGCAGCCGATGACGGCGTAATGCCCCAGACAATCGAATGCATCAATCACACCAGGGCCGCGAATGTTCCAATGATCGTAGCGGTCAACAAGTGTGACAAGCCTGGAGTGAAGCCTGAAATCATACGGCAGCGGATCATGGAGCATGGCCTCGTTCCCGAGGAATACGGAGGAGACACCCAGGTGGTGGACATCTCCGCCCTCACCGGTGAAGGGATCCCCGACCTTCTGGATGCCATCAAGCTACAAGCCGAGCTATACGAGTTCAAGGCCAACTCCAATCGCCACGCCGAAGGCATCGTACTCGAAGCCAGGCTGGAGCGTGGCCGCGGCCCTGTGGCGGTGCTGGTACTCAAGGATGGAACCCTCAAGCGGGGTGACAGGATCGTGGCTGGTACTGCTTTCGGGCGTGTCAGGGCGATGATGGACTTCAATGGGCGCTCCATCAAGAAGGCAGGTCCATCGACTCCCGTCGAGATCATGGGTCTCAACGAGGTACCCACGGCAGGAGATATCTTCACTGTGGTGGGGAGCGACAAAGACGCCAAGGCCCTCTCGCTCCACCGTGCCGAAGAAGCCCGAAAGCAGGCTTTCGGCAAACGCCACAAGGTTACACTGGAAGACCTCTTCCAGCGTGCCGGAGAGCAGGAAACCCGAACTCTCAACCTGGTTGTGAAGGCTGATGTCCACGGGACCGTGGGAGCCATCGAGAGTGCGCTTGGCGAGTTGGAAGTGGAAGGGGTTTCCCTGAAAATCCTGCACAGCGGTGTGGGGGCCATCTCCGAGTCGGACATTACCCTGGCCGGGGCCTACGGAGCCGTGGTAATCGGCTTCAACGTGCGTCCCGATCCCAAGGCGCGCAAGGCGGCCGAGCAGCAAGGCGTGGATATTCGTAAGTACCGCGTCATCTATGAGCTTGTGGACGAAGTTGAAAGGGCCATGACCGGCCTCCTGGAGCCCATCATCCAGGAAAAGTACTTCGGTACTGCCGAAGTGCGCGACACCTTCTCCATTCCCAAGGTTGGGACCATCGCCGGGTGCTATGTTTCGGACGGCCGGGTGGCGAGGAACGCCCGGGTCAGATTGACCCGGGACGGCACCATCGTCTGGGAGGGTCGTATGTCCAGCTTGAGGCGTTTCAAGGACGACGTTCGCGAAGTACAGAAAGGGCTGGAATGTGGTATCGGTCTTGACGGATTCAACGATGTCAAGATCGGTGACAGCATCGAATGTTTCAATCTGGAAAAGATCGCCAGGGGTTGATGCAGCCTTTTCATGTTTACAGGCTTCATGCTTGCAGGCGGGGCGATCCATGCTTGTTTTTACCCGTGGAAGTCACGCTCCCCGTTTCGTCCGGGTGGGGTTCGTCTCCCCGGCGCGTTCCCATGCGGCGTGCGATTCGAGCATCAGTGCTGGCTCGCCAACAGACCTGTAGCTGCGATGGTGGGTAGTATGGAGAACCTGGTGGTGGGAATTGCACGGTTTGTCTTGCGCTTGCCCGGTTGCAGGAGTCTGAAGGAAAAGCGACGGGTCATCAGGCGGCTCAAGGACCGTTTGTACCTGCGCAGGAACGTGAGCGTAGCCGAGGTGGGTGCACAGGATGAACATGAAAGGGCTGTCCTGGCTCTGGCACGGGTGGGTTCCGATGCAAAGAACGTCGGGGCAGGCCTGGAAAAGCTCTTGAACGAGGTAGAGAACATTGCTACGGTCCCAGTAGTGGACCGTGATGTGGAAGTGCTCAACTATGGGGACTCTTTCTCATTGGGCAAAGATGGACTTCCGCCGGAGTTGCCAGATCGATGGTAGTGCTGGAGGGCCAGTTTCCGGGGTTCGGGTGGAACATTCCTCGACTGGTGGCAGGGTGACCAGCGATATTGCCGGCGATGGGAAGAAAAAACCTGGGAACAACCGGGCCGATGCTTGTCAAGTGCGGGTCAATGATGCGTGACCTTTCAAGAATACATGGCGAAAGAGAGATCTGGATCACCAGGGGTCACCTGTGGGCCCTGGCCATGACCACGGTTTTCATCGGTCTCCTGGCCTTCTTCGTGGGTCTGCTCCTGGGAAGGACCCGGACCACGGAGGCCGAACCCGTACCGGAACAGAGTTCTCTGATCACCGAAGAAATGGAGGCGGACGCCCTGGAAGAACTCCTGGCCCGGGTGGAAGTCGCTGCCAACAACAACTCTGAAGAAGCGGTGATTACCTTTCCGGAGGTTCTTTCCCCGGGCCAATCCAGTGCTGCCCGGCCTCCGCCATCTGCCACTTTGCCCGAAACGACCGAAGCCAGCAGCAGAACAAGGGTATCTGCTGGCCGGCACATTCCAGAGCCCCCGTCTGGCGCCCTGTCGGCGGGCAAGGTTCCCTCCGGAGGTTGGGCCATTCAACTGGCCAGCTTTACCACGGAATCAGAGGCCGATGCCAGGCTTGGGGAACTGGCCGAAGCTGGTGCCGATGCCTACTGGGTGAGCGCGGTCGTCGATGGAATTACCCGGTACAGGGTGAGAATCGGTGGGTTTTCCTCCCGTGGGGATGCAGATGTCCGCCTGGCGGAGCTGTCCGCCCGGTGGGACGTGGCAGATGCCATAGTCACGCGGGCCCCTTGACTCCCATCTGGGTATGGCTCCGCAGCAACGACGGTTCCCTGGATTTCCGGGCACTATGAATTGCCTTCGTGGCAGAGCGATATGGTGCAAGAGACAACGCCTCCAGGCCATTTGCCCATCATGGGGCTTGACAAATGTGAGTATGGTCAGGTCAACTGAGCGATGATATCAGCATTCAAGGAGGTAATGCTCTTGCTACCCGATGACTCCAGACCGGCGGGTCTTCTTGCGGCGTTGCTGTTGCTGCTGATTATTGGTTTCACTTTTTCGGCCAATGCCATGGCACAAGACGTCGTAGGGTTTTCAGGCACTGGCGCTGAATTGATCGCGGCCCAGCCTCCTCCCGACACCTACACGGTCCAGGCAGGTGATACCCTCTGGGACATCTCCAACAAGTTCCTGGGCAATCCCTACTATTGGCCTCGCTTGTGGTCCATCAACGACTACATCACGAATCCACACTGGATCTACCCGGGAAACCGCATCGTCTTCACCCCCGGTACAGAAATCGAACCTCCGGGAATCAGCCTGGAAGGCGAACAAGAAGATATCCGCGAGGGTTACCTCTCGGAATCTCCGCTTTTCACGGAAACCGAACTTCAGTGCGGACTGGACATGAGGTTTCAGAGTACGAGATCCAGCATGGTCTACAGGGCACCCGCCCTGATGGAGGACTCCGAGAGTCTTCAGCGACAGGGAAAAGTCTACAAGGCTCGTTCAGGGCATCTCTACCTGGGCAAATGGACCATAGTGTACCTGACCTTGAAAGACCCCGAAGCAGTGGCATGCGGAGATGTCTTCGGGATCTACAGGCGCCTGAAACGTAGAATCAAGCATCCCGAGGAATCGGTGCACTACGGGGCCCTGTACCGCGTCGTGGGCGAGGCGCAGGTACTGCACGTCCAGGACGACGTGGCAATGGCCTTCCTCAGAAATGCTTTCTTTGAAGTGGAACGTGGTGATCTCGTGGGGCCTCGGATTCCGGTGGAGACCGAACTCGAGGTCAAGAGTCCCAGGGGCAGTCTCGATGGAATGATCGTTGCACGGCTGGGTTTCGATGAATTCAAGCTCTCCGCCATCGGCGAGACCGTGTTTCTGGACCGTGGTCGTTCCGACGGAGTAAGAGTTGGAAACACCTTCTACGTGGTTGAGCGGCGAGACGATGCCATGGATCTCAAGCGCGAAGATCCCAGCTTGCCTCCATCCGTCATCGGTCGCGTGGTCGTGGTGAGAGTGGATGAAACCTCTTCCACCGCCGTCGTGGTAGATGCCTCAAGGGTCATCAACGTGGGGAGCCGCGTAATCATGAATCCCGAGTAGCGGATTCCCCGTTTGTGTACCCCTGGACCCGCCACGCCCACCCATGAAGGTTTTCAAAGAAAAACCCTTGTCGTTCTTTGCGGCGTGTCAAGCATTGCAGGGTCGTTGGAATGTCGCTGGCTGCCGCTTCCGGCAGTGAGGCAAACATGTACAGGCTATCCGCCGCCTGGGTAGCGGCATGCCGCTGTTCAGGGCGTTTCGATCCCTGGGATGCCATTCGTCAACTGGGTGGGCCCGAGGGTTTCGCAAGAGCCTCGGCAAGCGACTTGATCAGGCACGGTGTTCCACTGGAACTGGCCTCGTGGGCCGAATCGGTGGCTCCTCTGGAAACCCGGGTACCGTTCGTCCTGGCCGGTGGCGAGGGATATCCCCCCGCCCTGCGCAATGTGCCATTCGCGCCGCCGGTACTGTTCTTTCATGGTGATATCGCACTTCTTTCCAGGCCAATGGTGGCCATTGTCGGCGCCCGGCGATGTACTCCCTACGGCCGGCGAATTGCACGGCGTCTATCGCGAGCGGTTGCCGCGGCTGGTGGCGTGGTTGTGTCCGGACTTGCCATGGGCATTGACAGTGAGGCCCATCAAGAAGCTCTGCTCCACGGTGCCACAGTGGCGGTCCTGGGGCATGGTCTGCTGGTAAAGGGTCGTATCGGGGGCATTGGCTTGAGGAAGCGCATCGCCGCCGGGAACGGTGTGGTCATCAGCGAATTCCTGCCGGAGTATCCCGCGTCAAAATATACGTTTCCGCAAAGGAACCGTGTCATTGCGGGACTGGCCAGGGCAACCGTGGTGGTGGAGGCGGGGCATCGCTCCGGCGCATTGTCCACGGCTCGTCATGCACTGGATACGGGTAGAGAAGTGCTGTCCGTGCCAGGTCCTCTGGGAGAAGGCTGCTCCGAGGGTTGTCTGGATTTGATCCAGAGGGGCGCAACCATGGTGCGGGGAGAACACACTGTGTTGCAGGCTGCGGGGCTCTCGCCCCAGCCCGGCAGCCCAGCCAGGCTTTCCATTCCCGGGGTGGAGCAGGCCGTTGCCGAAGCCCTCCTGCATGGCTGCACCATTGAGCAGCTCGCCGAGAGAGCGGATCTGTGCGTGGCCGATACTCTTGGGCTCCTGTCCAGGCTTGAGCTGGCAGGCTTGGTGCGCAAGGAACCAGGGCGAAGGTATTACCTTGTGAGTTTATGAGCTTGTGGATTCCGGTCCTGGAAAGGCTCCCGTCACCGGGGCGGTAGGGGAACTCAGGAGCGCCTTCGATAGCCGGGCCTGCGGGGGCCATTGGCCAGGCGGGCAGCGCGTTTTTCGAGAAGTTCCAGGGCTTGGTCAAGGGTCAGTTCATCCGGGGATGCGTTCTTTGGCAGGGAAGCATTGATTCTTCCATCGGTCACATAGGGGCCGTATCTTCCTGAGCGCAGGAGAATGCTATCCCCGGAATCCGGGTGCTTGCCCATCACCCTGGATGGGCCCCTGCCGGAGTGATGACGTTTTCCAGTGGGGGCATCCAGAATGGCCACCGCCCGCTCCAGGGTGATATCCAACAGGTTTCCGCCATTTCCGATGGAGCGGGTCTTGTTCCCGCACTTCAAGTAGGGACCATACCTTCCGTTGGAGGCGATGACGGTTTCCCCGGTCCTGGGATGCTTTCCCAGACGCCTCGGTAGGCTAAGGAGCCCAAGAGCAGTGTCCAGGTCCACGTTTTCTGGGTTCATTCCCTTCAGCAGGCCGGCGCGGGATGGTTTTCGGCGCCCTTCCTTTTCGCCAAGTTGAACGTAGAACCCAAATGGCCCGTTGCACAGATTCACGGGCTTGCCGGATTCCGGGTCCAGGCCGAGTTCCCTTGGCCATTGCTTTGATTGCTCCAGCATTCCACGGGCGACTGTCTCGTTCATTTCGTCTGGTGGCATGTTGTCTGGAATATCGGCCCTGATGTCCCCCTTGGACAGATATGCACCGAAACGGCCAACTCTGGCGACGATGGGTTCGGTATCGGATCCAGAGAGCGTCCCTGTGATGGGGATGGTGCAAATCTGTCGTGCATCCACCTGGGCCAGGGCAGCCTCCAGTCGAGCCTTGAGGCCTGGACCCTCCGATCCCATGTAGAAGGCGCGCAGGTACTTGACAGGGTCTTGCTCCCCCATGGCAATCCGGTCCAACTCGTCTTCCATGTGGGCTGTGAAGGCGTAGTCCACCAGGTCGGAGAGCGTGGCGGAGAGGAGTTTCGTGACCGCTATTGCGGTGAATGTGGGGACGAGAGCGTTACCCTTCTTGAAGATATAGCCTCGGCGTTTGATCGTACTGATGATTGTGGCGTAGGTGCTGGGGCGGCCGATGCCCCGAGCCTCCAGTTCCTTTACCAGAGATGCTTCTGTCAGCCTTGGAGTCGGCTTTGTCTCGTGTTGTTGAGGTTCCAGGCTCTGCAAGGAAACACGTTGATTCAGTGACACCTTGGGGAGCGCCGTGGCGGATGGCTGGAGATGTTCGGTGTTTTCGTCCAGGTCTTCGATGTATGCGCGTCGAAAACCCGGGAAGGTGATGGTTTTTCCCCTGGCCTGGAATATCGCATCACCCACGGTGACCTGGATACGCGTGCGGGTTCCACGGGCGTCTTTCATCTGGCTGGCGAGTGTCCTCTTCCAGATGAGATCGTACAGCCTGCTCTCCTCGGGTGGAAGTACGGTTCGGGCCTGTTCCGGTGTCCGGAACTCGTCGCCCGCGGGCCTTATGGCTTCGTGGGCTTCCTGGGCTCCTTTTGATCTGGTTCGGTATACTCGTTTTTTCCTTGGCAGGAATTCGGCTCCGTAGAGACACGAAATCGCCTGCCTCGATGCCTGCACGGCTTCGTCCGAGAGGGTGGTGGAGTCGGTCCGCATGTAGGTGATCCAGCCGTTTTCGTACAGGCGTTGGGCCACTCTCATCGTGCGGCTGGCTGACCAATGGCTCTTGCGGTTGGCTTCTTGTTGGAGTGTGCTGGTAGTAAATGGCGGAGCCGGACGTTCCCTGTACTTCCTTTCTTCCAGCCTGGTAACGGTGCCTGGAAGACCAACGAGTCTCTCCAGGAGGGATGTGCATGCGTGTTCGTCCAAGTGCAGGGCGGAAGATCTGGCTTTCAGTCTGCCGCTGGTGGGCTCGAAGTCATTGCTGGTGGCAATGGATTTCCCGCCGAGCTTGAGCAGGACCGCGGTGAAGGACCCCGGGTCCGTTGAAAAAACGGCACGAATATTCCAGAAACGGGCCCTACGAAATGCCATCCTGGAGCTTTCCCGCTCCACTATCAGGCGAACGGCCACGGATTGCACACGACCTGCACTCAGACGCGGACGGATTTTCTTCCATAGAAGGGGGGAGACTTCGTAGCCGAACAGACGATCCAGTATGCGGCGTGCTTCTTGTGCCTTGACGATATGCTCGTCGATGGCGCGAGGCGCCTCCATGGCCTTTCTTATGGCCGGATCCGTGATCTCGTGGAAAACCAGTCGGAATACGGGAACACTGGGCTTGAGGACCTGCTGGAGATGCCATGAAATGGATTCGCCCTCTCTGTCTTCGTCGGTTGCCAGGTAGAGCTTTTCTGCCTTGGAGAGAAGGCTCCTGAGTTCCTTGACCTGCTCCTTTTTCCCGGAGGGTATGACATACAGGGGCGTGAAGTCGTTTTCGATGTCAACTCCCAGGCGTGCCCACGGGCGGGATTTGTAGGAGGCTGGTATCTCCGCGGCGTTCTGGGGCAGGTCGCGAATGTGACCAATGCTTGGCGCCACCAGGAAGTCCTCTCCGAGGAACTTGCTGATGGTCCTGGCCTTTGCCGGAGATTCAACGATGACGAGGGATTTTCCCATGTGGAGTTCTCGTGTAGGCTGGTCCCTGTGGCTACTCATCGACAGTGTGTAGACCATCGACCTCGGGGGCAGACCATAGAAGCTCTGCTCGTGCTGTGCAAGTTCGTGGACATAAAAGTTGTCACAGGGCTGGCGGATTTTCCAAGTCTCGGAGTATCTGGAACAGCTTGCTGGAAACGCCTGTTTCATCTTGATAGTGTCGCGTCGTGGGTTTCGCTGGCAGGAGCGACCTGCTGCTGCGTTCACACTGCTCGGTGCAGGTAGTCCAACTTCTGGTCCAACTTGGCCGTGGTGCGGCCTGCAGCCAGCAGCAGTTGCCTGGTAGGACATATTATGAGCGGCTCTCGGAGATAGCACGAAGATGTCACCAGAAAAAACCGGGCCCGGCGAACCCACTTTATTACTGGCCTACATGGAGGTACTTCGGGGCGAGCGTGGAGCCTCCGGCAACACGGTCAGGGCCTATCGGCAGGAACTGGAGTCGCTGTCTCGTTTCTTGGAAGGCAGGGGATCCAGTCTTCCCGAAGCCGACCTGTCCGCATTGAGGGCCTACCTGGCACGGCGAACAGGAGACAGTAGGGCCACCAGGGCCCGCAGGCTCTCGGTGTTCAGGGGTTTCTACAGGTTTCTTCTCGAAAACGATCATCGTGACGACGACCCGACGCAACGTCTGAAAGCTCCACGTGTTCCGCCACATGTACCTTTTTTCGTCGACCAGAAGGAAGCGCAGCAGATGGTGGAAAACCCGAACCAGGCTGGATGGTACAAGGTACGAAACAAGGCGCTCCTGGAACTGGCCTATGGTGCTGGACTGCGGGCATCCGAACTCGCTTCCCTGGACCGTCTCGATGTGGACACGGTTGAACGTGTGGTGCAAGTGCGGTGGGGTAAGGGCCGGAAGCATCGACGTGTGCCTTTTGGTCCTCCCGCCGCAAGAGCGCTGGATGCCTGGTTGGCCATTTGTAGTGGCGAGCCGTTGTTTCTCAATCGATTCGGGGGAAGGTTGTCGGTCCGTGCCGTGTATCGGATAGTCCGTGAGGCGGGTCTGAACAACGGAGTGGCCGGCGTACATCCACATGTGCTACGGCATAGCTTTGCCACGCACCTGTTGGCCGGTGGGGCGGATCTGCGCTCAATTCAGGAGATGCTGGGCCACGCATCGCTATCCACCACCCAGAGATACACACACGTTTCCATACAGCAACTCGTGGACCAGCATGCCGAAGCGCACCCCCACGGGAGAGTGCGCGAAACGGAGTTGGAAACTGGCACTTCGAAAAAGGGCACGGCCGGGGAGGACAAAATTGACGACAAATGAAAGCTGGAGAGGCACCACGATAATCGGGATCAAGCGAGACGGAAGATGTGCCGTGGCCGGAGATGGCCAGGTGACGATGAACGATACTGTGGTCAAGGGCGGGGCCAAGAAGGTCAGAAGCATAGCAGGGGGGATCGTGGGGGGCTTTGCCGGATCCACCGCGGACGCTTTCACCCTTTTTGATCGTTTCGAGGAAAAACTTCGAGAGCATCGTGGGCAGATCATCAGGGCCGCAGTGGAATTGGCCAGGGATTGGCGGCAGGATCGGGTGCTTCGCCGCCTGGAGGCCATGTTGTTGGTGGCCAACTCCCAGCATCTGCTGCTGATCACGGGAAATGGCGACGTACTCGAGACCGATGACGGCGTAGCCGCCATAGGATCAGGCGGTCCCTATGCTCTGGCCGCAGCAAGGGCACTGCTCTCCAATACCCAACTCGGTGCAAGCGAAATTGCCCGGGAGGCTCTGCGGATAGCCTCTGGAATATGTGTCTACACCAACGACAGGATCATCGTTTTGGAAGCCGGAGGTTCAGAGTGAAGGGCGTCAACCCCGTACCAGAAAGCGTACTCACTCCTACACAGGTGGTGACAGAGCTGGATCGCTTCATCATCGGCCAGGAGCGAGCCAAGAGGGCCGTGGCCGTGGCCCTGAGGAACCGCGCTCGCAGGTTGGCCATCCACGAAGAATTTCGTGAGGAGATTACTCCGCGGAACATAATTTTGATCGGCCCCACCGGCTGTGGCAAGACCGAAATCGCTCGCAGGGTATCCAGGTTGGCGGCAGCACCTTTCGTAAAGGTCGAAGCCAGTCGCTTTACCGAGGTGGGCTATGTGGGGCGCGACGTGGAATCCATGGTCAGGGACCTGGTAGCCGACGCGGTGAAACTCGTGCGTAGAGAAACCATGAAGAAGAAGACCGACGAGGCCAGCAGGAAGGCTGAGGATCGCCTCCTCGACATTCTGTTGCCCCAGGCGCCAGGAGAGATCTCCGACAACTCTGCCAGCCGTGACAAGATGAGGTCCAGGCTCAGGGCCGGACTGCTGGACCAACAGATCGTACAGGTAGAGCTTCAGATTCCTGTAGGAGGAATTCCCATCTTCGCCATGCCCGGGCAGGCCGAATCCGTCGAAAGTGCGGGAATAGGTTCCTTCCTGGAAAAGCTCATGCCGCACAAGTCGAAGACTCGGGAGATGCCCATTGCTGAAGCCCGAAAATTGTTCCTGGAGCAGGAATTGGAATCTCTGGTTACCGAGGCCGAAGTAGCCGACGATGCCATAAAGAGGGCGGAACAAGAAGGGATCATTTTTCTCGACGAAATCGACAAGATCGCAACAAGCGGACCAAAGCACGGGACCGATGTATCAAGAGAGGGTGTCCAGAGAGACATTCTGCCCATCGTGGAGGGCAGTACCGTTCAGACCAGGTGGGGAACGGTTCGCACCGACCATGTGCTCTTCATCGCGGCCGGAGCATTTCACGTGAGTCGTCCATCTGATCTGATTCCGGAACTTCAGGGGCGGTTTCCAGTGCGGGTGGAGTTGGAGTCCCTTGACAGGGTGGCCCTGCGGAGGATTCTGGTTGAACCGCACAACGCTCTGCTCAAACAGTACAAGGTGCTCATGGCCACCGAGGGAGTGGAGCTGGACTTCACCGATGGAGCAATGGACCGAATTGCCGAGATCGCCTACGATGTCAACAGCAGGAGCGAAAATATCGGAGCAAGGCGACTTCAGACAATCATGGAGCGGCTCATGGAAGAGATCGCCTTCGAGTCGTCTGGCTGGAGAGGTGCAAGGGTTCTGGTGGACCTGAACATGGTGGAGGAAAGGTTGGCAGATGTGGTATCCGATGTGGATCTTTCCAGGTTCATATTGTAGATATCTTGCTCCAGGAGCTGAAGTCCCTTCTCTGGGTCGGTGGTTCGCTCCCCGGCCCTTCCCAGCGAGTCCTGGGCGACGCTGGGTAGAACGAGTGGGAAACCTGGTGCCGGAATGCTTGTGAAAGTATCGGTTCGAGTGTAGAGTTTGCACGAAGAGTGAAGAATCCATCCACTCGATGAGGGAGAAACCAGTTGCAAGAAGACGCCAGGCAGGTTGAACTCTCCAGGCAGGAGATGGAGGCAATCGATGCCTTCCACGAGATCGCCGTATCGGGTGACTACTACGGTTTGCTGGGCGTTTCTCCAGATGCCAGCGAAGCCCATATCAGGCGTTCCTACTATGAGCTGTCCCGAGCGTGGCATCCGGATCGTTTCTATCGCCGAAACCTCGGGGAATACAAGGAAAAGCTGGAAAAGGTATTTATTGTCATCACGAGGGCCTACAGCGTACTCTCCAACGCCGAGGAACGTGCCCGTTACCACGAAGACAACAAGGAACTGATCTCTGCCAGTTTCAACGTTCCACGTCCCCATGTGCCGGCATCCCAGAACACCGTTTCAGATCTGGCCGAGGGCCTGACCTACGAGGTCAGCCTGGACCCTGACGCTCTAACGTCGGTCCCGAGTCCTTCCGAGCGGTCGGCTCATTCGCCACTCCGCAAGAAGAAGCGGCGTAGAGCAATCATCCCCGGACTTGAAAAACTACGCAGACAAGCTGCGGAACAGATCGCAAAGGGTCGGAGGCATCACCGAATTGCAGTCGCCGCGGCCGAGGAAGGCAATTGGATGAGAGCTTCGGCAGCGATGCATCTCGCCAGTCGATACGATACCGGCAACGCAGAATATCGCCGCATGGCAGAGGAATACCGGGTGAAGTCGCGGGAGCAGGCAGCCCAGCAAGCCATCCAGGCGGCCGAGAACGCCGAGTCCTACCACAATATCAAGGCGGCGATCTTCCACTACGAGAAGGCATGCAAGTGCGATCCCTCCAGTGGACTCCCCTTCTACAGGCTGGCGATGCTGAAGCAGCATGAAGGCGAAGATGAACACGTGGTCTTGAACCTCTTGAGGACCGCCTCCGAGAAGCAGCCCAAGACCACCCGCTATCGGCTGGCCCTGGCCAGCTATTACGCGGAGCGCAAGATGAAAGCCAACGCTCGAAGGGAGTACCAGGCGGTGTTGCAACTGGAGCCTGGTAACGACGAGGCCAAGAACGGTCTTCGCAAGGTCAGGTCATGAGGACCGTGTTCATTCTCGTTATGGCACTGGGCCTGTTGGGCTGTCGCTCCGCCGGAGTAGACAGTGGGTCCGGGAGCACCGGGCAGGTCGGGGTCACCCAGATCAACACCCAGAACCAGCAGAACCTCCTATTCGAGCAGGTTCTCGGTGATGGGGCCACAGGTGATTATGCCATCTACAACGACCTTGTACACGCGGTGATCGACCAGTTGGGCCAGAATTCGTCCACCGGTACCTCCCTGCAGCACTACTGGGCTCCCACCGGTGGAACGATTCTGGACTTTGGCGTGTGGGGAGGCGCCGACCAACTCGTCCAGATCTACCAGGTGTTGGATTTCGACAACGACCTGCGAATCTCGTACGTTTCCATGGCTATGACAGCCGACGGCGAGTCCTTGATCCTGGATGGCTGGGTCCTCGATCCCGGGGGCAAGCTGGGGCTGGCTACCAATGATGCCGGATATGTCACGGGTTTGAACGTGATCACCACTTACGGAACGACCGCCGGAGAGCCCTGGATTGAGCTATCCACAACGATAGTGAACAGAACGGGTTTCAGCCTGCAGATTGATGGCGTCTGCGACATGGTCATCTCTGATGGAAAGGGTCTCGATCCTTTCGTGCCGAGTCCCCAGTGGGGTTGGGACCTGCTGCCGTCGCAGCGAACTACCGTTCCGTGGGTCGTGTTCAGCGGAGACTACGAACCCGCCGCTTCCTACGCCTTCATCTCCACCGAACATGACTTCATGGATATCCTTGGCTTCGCCGACGACGACGGCCGACTACGTGCCATGGCGGTGGGGCCGGTCGCCAGTGAAGATGGGGCGTTGGCCAACAACGAGACACGGACATGGACAAGAAAGCTACTGGTTCAAGCAGACAACTCCCCGGCGGGAGTTACCGGCGAACTGCTTTCGCTCATATCGGAACAGGACAATTCCGCATATGTTTCGCTGGGCCTGGTGTACAGTTCGTTGCTGCACTGCCGTGTCAAGCAAGCCGCGGAGCCCGAGGCTGTCTTCTGGCGTTCGGATCCCGCTCGCTACGTGGGGAGCCAGGGCCAGATACTGGATGGTGCTCTCCTTCCCGTCTCTGCCAAGATGCTGACCTGGGCTGGCAGTGATGTGATGCTGCCCTGGGGAACCTACCGGGTCACCGTGGATGCATACGGCTACGAAACTCAGGAGTCATGGGTCCAGGTGGGCGATAGTTCCGAAGACCAGCTTTCCATCAGCCTTCAAGAACAGGACCTGGAGAGTCTGAAGGTGACCGTGGTCGATACCGACGGAGATCCGGTCGTGCTGCCATATCGGCTCACGCTCAAAGGATTGGGGGGGACGCCCGATCCTTCGCCCGCAGTAAAGGGTGATGGAGCCTATGCCGCCGGGAACCGGATCTGGCTGGGCTACTCCAGCATCGACCTGCTCATGCAACCTGGCAGCTACCAGGTCATCGCGTCTCGCGGCCCCTTGTACGAGGCCGCCGTACTGGATTTCAACGTCCCCGCAACCCATGACCTGGAACTGGTGCTCGGCAGCGAAGCTCTGGACAATGGCGGCTACATTGCCATCGACCCGGTGGTATCCACCAGGCTGTCGGCCCATGGCGGCAACACGATCTCCGAGTTGGCCCTGGCCCTGCAAGGCGAAGGCATCGACTTTTTCGTTCGTACCGAAGCGCAGCAGGCCCGTGCCTGGAACGACGGCCAGGCAGACTTGCCAGGAGCCACAGGAATACTGGGAACACTGGATGTTCCAAGAGTGGGTTCAAGAAGCGGAGACGGTTGGTACTGTGCCTTCCCCGTGTCCACCGACCTGCCCGGGCCTGGAGTGAAGCCCGCTGTCTGGCTGGATCTCAGCCAGGAGGCCGGCGCGCAGTTCACGGCAATCCTCGCTCCCTGGGCCAAGGGCACCGTCGGCTATGGAACAGGGCTCTTTTCCGCCCATGGCTTCGACAGCTCCCTGGGATTGCTGAATTCTGAAAACAGCTTCCTCTTCACCGAGAGCGAACAGGGCAGCACGCTGCTGGACTTCGATGCCATCGAGATCATGAGCGTACGTTCTCCCTGGGATACCGGCTCCATGGTCGAAGACTGGTTTGCATTCCTGGATGCTGGCTTCCCGCTCATGCCCATAGCATCGTCCTCCGTGGCCTACCTGGAGTATGACAGGCCCGGAGCGGCTCGGACCATGCTCCTGGTGGAAGGCGAGACCACGGAAAGCACCGTGGCCAAGGCAGGTGACCAAGGCCAGGGCTATGTCACCAGCGGTCCTGTGATCCAGTTCACCGTTCAGACGGACGAAGAAGAAGCTCTGCCTGGCGGAACGCTCACGACATCCGACGGTCGGGTGACCGTGAACGTGGTGGTGAGCGCACCCACCTGGGTCCCGGTGGAACGTGTGCGCATATGGGCCAATTCCGACGTGGTTCGCCAGTGGGACACCGACGAGACCTCGCAGGAGCGAATATCGGAGTCGGTGCCTCTCATGATGCCGCAAGGGGGATGGATCGTGGTAGACGCCGGAAGGGCGGGTCGCGAGCCCGAGCCTCCTTTCGCATATGTCTACCCGGACATGCCTTCCTATGCCATCACGGCTCCCGTTCTGGTGGAGGTGGACCAAACGGAAGACACTGCGGTGCCGTGACGGTTTGTTTCTACTCTGGCCTCCACGCGGCAACTCATCCGCATTCGATGTTGACACCTCTTCGGTACAACGATATCTGGGCGTCAGGTGCGGGCCGCTAGCTCAGGTGGTAGAGCACCGGCCTTTTAAGCCGTGGGTCACAGGTTCGAGTCCTGTGCGGCCCATTTCCACGGTTCAAGAGACCCCATCGTCTAGGCAGGCCTAGGACACCGGGTTTTCATCCCGGCAACACGGGTTCAAATCCCGTTGGGGTCGCCATGCTCTCTCGGCGTCGAACCCGGGTCGGAATGCCCGGCCCGCAACGGGATTCGAACCTGGCGCCCGCCATCGTGTCAACGCCGCCTGGGCACGGAGGCGAGGGGCAGGAACATCATCGCGGGCCGTGGGTGGATCTGGGCGCCTCCCTCGACCTCTGCGACCTCGATGAAACCGAAGCTGCCGTAGAAGTCCACCGCCCCCGGCTTGGCATCGACGACCAGGCCCGTGCAGCCCAGCTCGTCTCGCATCTTTTCGGCGAACTCGACGCAGAAGCGCAGCAGGGCCCGACCGAGCCCACGCCCCTGCTCGGTCTCTCCGACCGCCAGGCGGGCGATTCGCAGCACGGGGAGCGGGTAGGGGGGCATCCTCCGGCCGCCCGGGAGATCATCCGCGTCGAGCGACGCTGCCGCCACGGTGGCGAAGCCCAGGATCCGCTCCTCCTCGACCACCACGTAGGTCACGCCGACATGGTGTCGAAACTGGTTTTGCCCGGCGTAGCGATGGAAGAACAGGTCCAGCGCCTCGTCTCCACTCCGGAAACCCTGCCGGTTGTCGTCTCCGCGAAGGACGCGGATCTCAACGGTCATCGAAGAGGCGCCTCATCTCGGCGGTGGGCTCGGGCGGCCGCTCCACGAGATCCCGGACCAGCTCCGCGCTCTCGCGCGTGAGCACGATGCGCTTGGGCACGATGGCTTCGGGGGGCAGCTCCGCGAGCGCCTGGAGGTGGTGCTGAAGAGCCTCGGCGACGAGGTGGGCCCGCGTGGTCCCGGTGGCCCGAGCATGGCGATCCAGCCGCGCCTTCAGGTCGACCGGGATGTGTGCAGAGATCTGGGTCGTGGACATCGACGGCTCCTTCTACATGAATGTAGAACATACATACGTGCATGTCAAGGCGGCCTCCGCGAGCCTCCACACCTCGCCCCCTGCCTCGACCACCCAGTTCGAAAATCGTCGCGTCAGAGTCTCCAGGCGCGACGGCGCCCCTCCCGAGGGCTCATCGGGGGGGGACGCCCCCCCCCCGTGGGGTGCGCTTCCGCCCGGCCAACCCGGAGCAATACAGCCCCTGGGCTGCAAGATGCCGGCCCCACGGCCACAGAGCCCTGGGCTGCAAGATGCCGGTCCCACGGCCACAGGTTTCGTTGACGGGCTTCTTGTGCCTTGCCGTGCGGGCGCCTCGGCGCTCCCGGTACAAGGGAGTTATTCTTGCGGGACGCCTGTATGGACAGGAATCCAAGACCCATCTTCAAGACAAAACGAAGAGGTGAACATGGTACGACATTTTCTCTGCCTGGCGGACTGGAACAGAGAAGACCTGGAAGCGATCCTGAGGCTGGCCGAGATGATGAAACTCCATCCCGACGGTTTTCGGGCATCGTGCTCCGGCAAGAGCCTCGCCATGATCTTTCAGAAGCCATCCTTGCGCACCAGGGTGAGCTTCGAAGTCGGCATGACACAGATGGGCGGGCATGCCCTGTACCTTGGGCCCAGGGACATACAACTCCACCGGGGCGAATCTCTTGAAGACACGGCCAGGGTTCTCTCCAGGTATGTGGATGTAATCATGGCAAGGGTCTTTTCCCACGAATCGGTGCAATCCTTGGCCGAATCCGCTTCAGTGCCGGTGATCAACGGGCTCTCGGATCTGCTCCATCCCTGCCAGGTGCTAGCCGATCTGTTGACTATCCGTGAGAAAAAGGGCAGGTTGTCGGGCTTGACCCTTGCCTACGTCGGCGATGGGAACAACATGGCCCACTCATTGCTTCTTGGGGGCGCCATCTTTGGGATGAACGTCTCGGTCACGCATCCTCCCGGCTTTGCTCCAGGAGAGTCCATTGTCGCCCAGGCCTCCCGGATTGCGGCATCCGGTGCTGCCAAGGTATTGGCCACCGAAGACCTCCAGGAGGGGCTGCAGGGAGCCGATATAGTGTATACCGACGTCTGGGCCTCTATGGGCCAGGAAGCCGAAAAGCAGGAAAGATTGGAGCTTTTCCGTGCCTACCAGGTAGACCGCAACGTAATGGAAATGGCTCGCTCGGATGCGATTTTCATGCACTGTCTTCCTGCCCACAGGGGCGAGGAGGTCTCCCACGAGGTCATTGATGGGTCAAGGTCCGTGGTCATCGACCAGGCCGAAAACAGGCTCCACGCACAGAAGGCACTCATCGCACGATTGGCGGGTGGCTCCCGCCCGACGGGTTCGTCGTGATAGGATGTTGCCATCCGGAAAAGGCTCCCATGGCCGGAGCTGCCCATTCCTTCGCCGGGCACGTCCGGGCAACCACTTGAAATAGCGCTGCTATTCCAGCGGGTTGCGCGGACATACCTGGCTCGAAAGCGACTCGCACCTGCTCGGTCTGCCTTTTCCGGATGGAACCCAGGATGTCTCCGGGGGAGGGCTCTTGCCAAAAGCATTTCTTTCGATAATCGCAGGAGTCAGGCAGGGGACCTACGTGCCGCTGCCGGATCTGGCTCCGTTCGTCATTGGGCGCAAGCAGGGTGACCTGCTGCTGGAAGATCCTCTCGTGAGCGGTGTACACGCCAGGATCGTGGCCAAGGGCGACGGCTATCTTCTCCAGGATCTGGACAGCACCAACGGGACCATGGTAGACGGCAAACTGGTGAGAGAGATCCTGCTGAAACCCGGAATGGAGATCTGTCTGGGCCACACCAGGATGATTCTCTTCGAAGGTGTCGACGATCAGGCCTCCTACCGCCAGCAGGGAGCTGCTTCACATTCCGACGTGGCATGGCTCCTGGATGAAGAACTGGTGGAAATGGAAAAGCGGGATCGTACGGGTACCGGAGGAGATGTGATCGGGCAGGATCTCCGTCTTCCTCCCGGGCTGAACGCCGTGCTGGAAGTCGGTGCTGGTCAGGATGCAGGCAAGGTGTTCCGTTTCACTCGCGGCAACATGACAATAGGGAGAAAAGCAGGCGAGGTACCCCTAACGGACCTGGAGGTGTCCAGACGGCACTCCGTCATCGAGGTTTTCGGTCGAGGCATGATCTTCTTGAGGGACCTGGGGAGCACGAACGGCACGTACCACAACGGGAGGCGCGTTTCGGTGAGCCGACTACGCTCTGGGGATACCATCGGAGTAGGAAAGAGCGTTCTCCGTCTACAGATCAACTGATGGCGTTGCCTGGCGTAGCAGAAGAGCCTTCAGCGGTTCATTGGGCGTCCAGCCAGCGACGCCATGCCTGGAGTTCTTCCTGTTGTGTTCGGCCCTGGGAATATGAAATGCCCGTGATCTGCTCCAGGCCGTCAATGGTGGCTTGCACCACGTTCGGGTCGGTGTCTTCCAGGCAGTCGGCCAGCACCGGGAATGAGCTGCGGCTACCGATGGAGACCACGGCATCGACATAGTGACGCCTGACCCATAGGCTGGCCCCCCTGTAGTAGTTGGATTGATCCTTCAAGGCCTGTTCCAGGTCGGGAAGGGCACGAAGATCGGCAAGCTCTGCAAGGGCATCGGCCGCAGCTCCCCTGACGATCATTGCGGGATCATGTAGTAGCTCCACCAGGTCTTCGGTAGAAGCCATGTCTTTGCTGTCGCCCAGGGCAGATGCCGCGGCTGCCCGCATGGCTGGTTGGTCGTCTGCCAGAAGAGACTTGAGAACCTGCTTTGTTTCTGCAGAGGGCTGCTTGCCCAGTGCTCGGATGGCAACCCAGCGTTCTCTTGCGTCGCTTTCTTCATCTTGGGAGATGGTCAACAGGTCGTCGATTTCCCCCAGCTCCACCATTTGCGAGAAGGCACTGCGACGCTCGGAATCGGAGAGGTTCTTGTCGGCGGCAAGAGACACCAACTCGGTTGTGGTAGTGGCCCACGTGGTAAGGGACATGAGAAGAGCGGGAGTGAGAAGCATGATGTTCAACTCGTGGAAACAAGGATGGCCAACAGAGCGCGTCTCAAGGCTATCAAAAGAAAGATCACCAGCACAGGGGAAAAATCGATCCCCCCGGTGGCGGTTGGAGGGATGATTGTGCGGAAAGGGGCGAGCAATGGGTAGGTCAGAGCATGGGTCACCCGGCGGGGAAAGGCTCGCACGTCTGGTTGGACCCAGCTAAGCAGTGCGTCTACGACGATGATTATTGTGAGGAAGTGGATAACGTGAACGAGGATCTGGATTACCATGCTCGTGAATTCTCCTTGGAAGGCAGCTCGGTCGCTCCAGAATAACCGTCTGTTACCCTCTCAAGCCTGTCTCGTTGACCTTTGTCGAAAAATCGTGGTATTCCTTCAGTAGGAAATATGGAGCATGCCGAGGGCTGCGGGGGCGGTGAAACCCAGGGACGCAAAATGAGAACAGTAATTCACAGGGTGTTTTGTGCTGCTTTTGTCACGACGGTCCTGATGGGCTGTGTAGATGACGGGCCATTCTTCCGGGGAGGAGGGGACGGTTCGGCCACAGTCTACGTCGGAGACACTACAGACAGCGGTGTGGACACCGGCGACAGCCAGCATCGGGACACCGACACGGCCCCCGAGGATCCCGAAGTTTCTCCGGAATTCGACTAACCAGGAGATTCCATGCTCCTGGACCAGGCTGCATCCGATGAAACCAGCTCTTTTATTGTGGATCTCAGCGATGTTTCGGGTGACTCCAACAAGGATCAGGAGTTCTACCTGATTGCAGTGAATGCCTCTGAAGCCGACCTGGGATTCAGTGTCCAGTTCAGCCAGACCGGCACCAAGAGTGCCAAGTTCAGTGCCAGTGACGGCTCGGTGGACCAAGTGAGCAATGTGGCTCGCTCCGCGGGGCATTTTCGACAGAACCTCCGCAGTTACATCCGCAAGAAAGGCGGCCCTGGCCTCACACGTGTGCCCAGACCGGCGCCAGATGTCCTCAGCGATGAAGACATCGGCTACCAAGAGGAAGAGTTCCATGTCCGCTCTGATTTCTCGGATCCGAATCAATACGCCCTCGTGACGGCGGTTCTCGCTGCTCTCGGTGATACCGTGGCCATCTGGGTAGACACCGACCAGCCAATCGATTTCGATCTGGGATGTGATGGCACCGTGGATATCCAACACGAATTTGAAACCTACGGATTCGACAACTGCGACCTGCAAACCATCGCCGACATCGTAGACACCAATATCGTGGTCAATCTGCGGGCCTTGTTTGGCGAGGAAAGTGATGTAAACGGTGACGGACGGGTAACAGTATTGATCACTCCATTGTTGAACGATGTCACCCATACCAGCGAAGACGAGGGCGATTGGGTCAGCATCGTAGAGGCTTATGCCGATCCCGAGGTGGATCTCAACGACTACGACGCCAACGAAAATCCCGGCTCCGATGAACAGGAGATCATCTATGTCTTCGCACCGGATCCCTACGGCTTCTACAACTCTTTCAACGTGGTGACTGTCGATGAATACACCAGCATGGAACTCGCGGGCAGGATAGCCCTGGAGATGGAAGGTATTATTTCCTACAATCAGCATGTACTGGTCAGGGGAGCAGAGCCCGAAGATCGCTGGCTGGACACTGCAATGGGAGCTGTTGCCGCCGATCTGACCGGCTTCGGCGCCATTCTGTTCGCCGATGCATGGGACTACCTCGACGCTTCACACCTCCACGCCCTGGTCACTGCCGCGGACAGCACAGAAGACAACACCATCACCATCATGAACCAGGGAGCGCAATACCTCTTTGCTCGTTGGCTTGTCGATACCTACGGTTCCACCTTGCTGTCGTCGCTGGTACAAACCACCGCCACCGGGACCGACAACGTGGCAGCCGCCACCGGTGAGGATTTCGGGGATCTGGTGACCAGGTGGCAGGTTGCGCTGCTGACCACGGGCGTCACCAACGACGAGGGTGCGCCGCTGATGGACCCGGAAGAATGGCCACAGTATGCCGATCCTGTAATGATTGAGGCTCCCATCGAAGCGCCGGACAGTCCGGAGGCCGGCACCTACTACGGAGCCAACGGCTACCAGATGGGCATCGATATTCACGGGATGAACTACTACATGGAAGGTGGAACCACGGACTCGCCCGAAGAAGTAGCAGCTCTTCGGGTAACCCTGGAAAACACCGATCGTGTCACCTATGTCCCGGGATTCGATATCTATGGCTATACGGTGGGCAACTACTCGGCCCAGGTGTTCAGGCTCACAGATATTCTCTACGACGAAACCACTCTCAAGATCCATACCTCCGACGAAGGCATGACCGGGGCATTGGTGCGCTGGAATGATCCTGGCGAAGATCGTGATTACTCCATCGAGCAGGGCATCTACTCTGCCCTGGATGTCAACGCCGTGGCCCTTCCCGACATCCCCGAGGACGGCTCCGCGGTCTACGGTCTGGGAGAGTTGAGTTCCGACGCCGTGACCACGGCCTACGATCCCACCGGAGAAGCTCTGGTCGTCTACGTGAGCGACACCGACCGCTGGAGAATCGATCTATCGGATCGAACCAGGGGCGAACAGGTGCGCCTGGCAATTTGGCTGGACCGGCACTACGAGGATGAAAGCGGCGCCATTGCCCCATATGATCCGTGGTTTGCCGTGGTGCAGGAGAGCTTCGTCCCAACCCCGGACATCGGCACCATCACCAGGGAGGTCTGCCAGGCCGATGAAGCCGTGTATTTCAGCTATCCTTCCAGTGTGCTGGAATACCTCTACTACCAGGTTTTTCTCTCCGACCAGCCCTTTGCCGAGAGCATGGTGGGCGATGATGCAAGCGAAGACGCCGGTAATCTCTGTGAACTCTACTGTGGCCAGGACTGGGTCTCCCCTGGAACTTCCGCCACCACCACCTGCCAGGATGACTGGGATCTGGATGGCATCACCGACCAGGAGGAATACAAACCCACCGATTTTCTCGAGCAGGTGCTGGTGGAGCAGATCTGCACTCAGAACATCATGGACCTGTCCACCTGCTACGACGAGGTCGACTGGGACCAAGTGTACACTCTCTATGAACTCATCGACACCGACAACTTCGACAGTGATTCGGTGGACGAAGATGAGTTGGCGACGCTGGATAGGCAGAACAACACCGGAGGCAGCGCGGATTCGCTGGGCGAAGAGGCGTTTCTCGAGACCATCTTGACTGGCGGAGAGTCCTACCTTCTCATCGTGGGTGCCTCTGGCGACACCGGCACCTATGAATTGACCATCAGGCAGCTCGAATAGCCATTGTCCTCCATTCGGGCTCTTGGGGATCCCCGGGGGCATCGCCCCCTGAGCCCTGTGGGTGGTTGGACTTTTCGGTACTGACGGTGTGTCTTCAGTCACGAAACCGTACCCGGGATTCAGGAGGAGACGAGCTTGCCTCCACGATCTACTTCGGAAGAGTCGGGGGTTGCCCGCAGCCTCCTGCTCCTTCTGGCGACCATTGTATCCGTGTTCTGGACATATGGCTTTTTCTGGGCAGGGGGCAACCCGTTCACGCATTATGATATTGCCCTGGATTCCGCTCTCTTCTCCGCTTCCCTGATGGCCATTCTCCTGACACACGAGATGGCACATTATACCGTGGCCCGGATGCACGGTTTTCGCCTAAGCCTTCCCTATTTCATTCCCCTGCCTCTGGGTGTGGGGACCTTGGGGGCGATTATCAGGTTGCGCAGCCTTCCACGCTCCCGTACCGCCTTGTTGGAAATGGGAGCTGCGGGCCCCCTTGCAGGAGCCATGGTTGCCTTTTTCCTGCTAACCGTGGGCTTGCCTATGAACGGTCCCCCCGTGGCGGCGGAATCCCTGGGTGAGTACCACCCGTTCTGGGAGTTGCTGTCCGGGTGGGCGAACTCTCTCCTGGGAGTATCTTTGTTCCAGCAACGGGAATGGCTGCCCGGTACGGACGTGGTCTACATTTTCAACGATCCCCTGGTTGTCAAGCTGATAGGCACAGCCATCACGGGTGCGCCGCCGGACCGCTACGCGGAGCTGCATCCAGTTGCCCTGGCTGGGTGGATCGGTTGTTTGCTGACCGCCATCAATCTTCTTCCCATCGGGCAACTGGACGGCGGCCACGTGGCCGGCGCAATCTGGCCCAACGCCAGGCGACGTTCCAGGGTGCTTCTGGGGCTGGTATCCATCATGGGTCTGCTTGCTTGGCCTGGTTGGTTGATCTGGTCCCTGTTGATCTACAAGATCGGAGCCTGGCGGTCTTTGTCGGTGCCATCCAGTCCATCGCCATCTCTCAGGGCCCGGCTCTTGGCCGCGGCATCTCTCCTGGTGTTTGTCTTGACTTTCATGCCGACGCCAATCGAAATGGAGCTGATGTCGTTTCCTGTTGCCGCCCAGGATAGCGTGGAAGCGGGAACACAGGATCCGCCTGACCGGCTGGTTTCGGGTGAGCAGCAGGAGTTGGCCCACCAGGATGGTATTTCGGTCGAGTCGAGCCTCGAAGGACTTTCACTTGAGGGGAGAGGCAGGTGAGTATCTTCCGTTTCCCGGGACTGCTGGTGCCGGCTATCGCTTCGTCCCTGTGCGCTGCGGTCCTGGTTACGGCCATTTTCGCACGTGAGCGGGTGGTCGGGTTGATGAGCAGGGGTTTGCCAGGCGCGGCTGCAACGGTTTCAGGCGCCCTGCCAGGGCTTGCTGTTACGGATGATCACGATGAACCGATGGATACGGGGGGGGAATATGTGGATCTGGAACATCCCACTGAAGCGGACTGGACTTTCTTGTTGGAAACCCTTGAGCATGGGAAGCCAGAGGCCAGACGTTCGGCAGCAAGGGTGCTTCTACAGTTGGGTGGGGATCGAGCGGTGGCTCCACTGTTTCAACAGGCAGGTTCCCGGGAACCCGATGCGGCCTTCTTCTGCCTTGCTGCCTTGGAGATTCTACGGCTCCAGAAAAAAGAGGAAGCCATGGTTCAACTTTTATTGGCTCTGCAAGCCGAAGACCTTTCCCTGGGTTGTCGAGCAGAGGTGTCTGATCGTTTCGCGCTGCTGGGTGGGCGTGATCCGGAGGTAATTGTGGGTCTGGCGCGGCACGAGGACGAGCGCGTCCGTGCATTCGTCGGAGCTTTTCTGGTATCTTCCGATCCCATGCGGTATGCGGACGTAATAGAAGAGCTGACAAGGGATGGCAGCGAACTTGTCAGGGAGCGAGTGACAGCGGCCCTTGGCTCCACCTCGTCCGGATTTTCCCGATGAGACGGCGTGGCGGACGGGCCATTCCCGAGGTGGGCGGGTTCCCCGCAAGAACAACTGGCTACGATATTCCAATGGACAACAACAAATCGGGATTGGGCAGGCGGATCCCAGTGCTGGCCTTGTGGCTTTGCATCGTTGTGGGTTTGTTTCTGCCCAGGAAGCTTCTCGCCGAAGCTCTATACCTGGAATCCGTGGGTGTGCCATCCAGGGAACAAGCTCGTGGATTGCAGCAAGCAGCCCAGTCGGCTGGCTTTGAAGCAAGAGTGGTGCGCCGATTCCGGTCGGGAGTCGGTTGGGAGTTCGTGGTTCGTGTCGAAGGATTCGAGCAGAGAGATCAGGCGAAGGGAGCCGCTGAAGATCTGGCCAACGCCATTGGCTCCGATGTCTGTATGTATGTCCGTGTAGGAAGGGACGTTCTCCCACTGGTGGAGATCTCACCAACGGCACCAGATGATCGGGAAGGTGCTCCAGGCACCGAGCGAGTGGCTGCTCCAGTCCCGGAACAAGACGAGCAGCCCTCCATGGTTCAAGACGAAGTGCCGCCTCCGGCGCTGGAAGCCAGCAGCGATAGCCATGGGCCAACGGAGCCCGCTGTTGCTGAAGCATCCACCTCGACCACGACGAGTGATTCGGAAGCATACGACTTGTTGGCATCTATATTGAGGGCTCACGGTGGGCGAATCGACGCCGTTCAAAAGCTCGGTAGCAATGCGGACATTCATTTCCGCTACGAGAGGGTGATCCGACAGCGAGGGAAGACCTTGCATGTATGGCATGACTACTGGCAGAATAGTAGTGACCGCAGGCTCGATGTCAGAGTGTTGGAGGGTCCAGGCGTGGACAGCGTCGCCTTGCTGCGCAAGGATGGGGGGGCGTGGCTCGCTACGGAGGGGGGTATTCACGCCGTTGATTCCAATTCCCTCAAAGAAATCCTGGATACCTTTCGACCCATCGAGGTATTCCGGCTGCTGTTACAGATCTCCACGATGGAGCCTGGGCAGGACGTTACACTGAAAAGGCTGGAATCCACTGGAAGAAAGTCGGTTGACATGGTACAGATTCAAATGAAGGAAGGAGAGCCGGCCATCGTGGTCGAGGCCGATGCGCTGGACCACAGGGTGCGTAGTCTTCGATTCAACAGCAAGTCCGGAGAGATCCGCTGGCGTTTTGCCGACTACCACGAACTGGAGTCCGGCCTGGTGCTGCCTTTCAAGATGGAGCGTATCGAGTCGGCGGAACCAACGGAAACCATCAGCATACTTGAACTGGTGCTGGGAGTCGAGGCCGACCCCGAATTGTTCCTGAAGGAAAGCCTTCCCGGTACTCTTCAGGACAGCGCGGCGGAACAAGGCGCGGGAAGTGGCTGAAAAGGTGTTGAAGGCGGGTTTTCCCAATCATGTCTCCGGGAACTGAACCCCCGTGGAACCGTGGTGGTATTTCACGGATTGTTCATGACGCCAAGAACATGATGAACAAGGCAAGTCGATGTTGACATCTCCAGCCTGGGGCAATATATCGCGAGCCCTGTACGCTTCTGGATTTGTGAGTGTTTGCGAAGTCTGGCTGGCGTAGCTCAATCGGCAGAGCAGCGGTTTTGTAAACCGCAGGTTGCGGGTTCAAGTCCCACCGCCAGCTCTGTCTCATCAGGCCAGTTCTGTGAAAGCAATCGAAAAACAGGTTAGAAGCGCGAATCAAGTATGGGGAGTTGCCCGAGCGGCCAAAGGGAGCGGGCTGTAAACCCGCCGGCATACGCCTACGGTGGTTCGAATCCACCACTCCCCACCATGCCTCCCATCGCGCAGGATATTCATCAATAACACAGTCCAGTGCGGGAATAGCTCAGTTGGTAGAGCATCAGCCTTCCAAGCTGAGGGTCGCGGGTTCGAGCCCCGTTTCCCGCTCCATCATAGAGGTCAAGCCCATGTAGCTCAGTGGTAGAGCACCTCCTTGGTAAGGAGGAGGTCACCGGTTCAAGTCCGGTCATGGGCTCCACCTCAAGTCACTCCGCACGCAAAAACGGTGCGGATGGTACCCTTCGGGTTATTCAACAACGTGCCTTCGAAAGGAAACAACCAATGGCCAAGCAGAAGTTCGAGCGCACGAAGCCGCATGTGAACATCGGTACGATCGGGCATGTGGACCACGGCAAGACAACCTTGACAGCAGCGATCACGCTGGTGTTGGCTGATTCCGGCAACGCGGAGTTTGTGC
>JAJRWT010000090.1 GCA_024276675.1 Myxococcota bacterium
CTTCCGACAAGCCGGCGCTCATGTCCACCTCGGCCACTGCGGGGGTGCTGTCGTCCACGTGGGAGTGACCCGAGCTGAAGATATCTGTGGGGTAGACGTGGCACTGCTCGCAGTCCCAGGCGGCGTGCAGGCTGGTGGTCTCCACGTGGTCGCCGTGCTCCGGAAAGGAGAGCCCGACGACGGAGTCGTCGATGTCCTCGGGCGGGGCCCCGGTGTGGTTGTCCACGCCACCGTGACAGTAGACGCAGTCGCTGCGCCAGCCGGCCTCGTGACAGTCATCGCAGGCGACGCCGGAGGCACCGCCGTCCAGCCAGGTGCCGTGGCAGGAGGTGCAGTCAGAACTCTGCTCCTTGTATGCCAGCCCGTGTACACTCGCCTCGGTCCAGGCGCCGCCATGGAAGTCGCCGCTCCAGGTGGAGCCCCCGTGGGTCACGCCGTGGCAGGTGCCCGTGCAGCTCTCTGACCCGTCCCAGCTCATGCCTGATACCAGCGCCACGTCCAGCTCGCCGTCCACGTGCTGGGTCACGTCCGAGATGGCCGTGCTGCCGCTGGCCGTGTCCGCGTGGCAGTCCTGGCACTCCAGGCCCTCGTCCAGGTGGGACGAGTGAACGCCGGAGAGGCTGTCCGCGCTGGCGACGCCGCCATGGCAGCCGTCGCAGGCAAGGGTGTCGCCCGTGGAAGCCGAGCCCAGGGTGCCCGCGCCGTCGCCGTGGCAATAGAGATCTGAGCAGCTCGCGCCGCCATCGTAGGCGGCCCCTTCCGACAAGCCGGCGCTCATGTCCACCTCGGCCACTGCGGGGGTGCTGTCGTCCACGTGGGAGTGACCCGAGCTGAAGATGTCCGCGGGGTAGACGTGGCACTGCTCGCAGTCCCAGGCGGCGTGCATGCTGGTGGTCTCCACGTGGTCGCCGTGCTCTGGAAAGGAGAGCCCGACGACGGCGTCGTCGATGTCCTCGGGCGGGGCCCCGGTGTGGTTGTCCACGCCACCGTGACAGTAGACGCAGTCGCTGCTCCACCCGGCCTCGTGGCAATCGTCGCAGTTGGTGCCCGAAACACCACCGTCCAGCCAGGTGCCGTGGCAGGTGGTACAGTCGGAACTCTGCTCCTTGTAGGCCAGGCCGTGTACGCTCGCCTCGGCCCAGGCGTCATCGTGGAAGTCGCCGCTCCAGGTGGAGCCGCCGTGGGTCACGCCGTGACAGGTGCCCGTGCAGCTCCCCGACCCGTCCCAGCTCATGCCCGAGACCAGCGCCACGTCCAGCTCGCCGTCCACGTGCTGGGCCACGTCCGCGATGGCCGTGTTTCCGCTGGCCGTGTCCGCGTGGCAGTCCTGGCACTCGATGCCCTCTTCGATGTGATCCCCGTGGACGCCCGAGAGCCTGTCCGCACTTCCGGCGCCTCCATGGCAACCGTCGCAGCTCAGTGTGGCCCCCATTGTCACCGTGCCCAACGTGCCCGCGCCGTTGCCATGGCAGTAGAGGTTGGAGCAGCTCGCGCTGCCGTCGTAGATGCCCAGCTTGGAGAGCCCGCCGCTCATGTCCAGCTCGGCCACTCCGGCTGTGCTGTCGGCCACGAACAGGTGCCCGGTGGAGAGAATGTCGGCGGGATCCAGGTGGCACTGGTCACAGCTCCAGGCCGAGTGGATGGTCTCCTGGACGTGCTGGGTGTGCTCCGGGAACGAGAGGTCGGTGGCCAGGTTGTCGATGTCCACGGGAGGTGCCCCCGTCAGGTCCTGGACTCCGCCATGACAGAAGGTGCAGTCGCTGCGCCAACCAGAGCTGTGGCAGTCGTCGCAGCCGATGCCGGCGCTGCCACCTGCCAGGTCGGAGCCGTGGCAGCTCGTGCAGGCCAGCTCCTGGTACTTGGCCGCCATGCCGTGCTGCTCCGCATCCGCCCATCCGTCGGGGTGATAGCTACCGTCGCCGCCGCCCGTGTCCGTGTTGGAACCGGCGTCCGTGTCTTCCCCGTGCCCGGAGTCGTTGACGACGGTGGACCCCGTGTCGCCTTCCTTGGGCTTCTCAGGAAAGCAGCCCAGGGCAGGACTCAAGATGAACAGCAAGAGCAGTCCCAGTGTAAGTGACAGGAGAGATCTTTTTTTTGCGGCGGTGCCTGTGTCTGCTGATGTCAAGGTCCACTCCTCAATCGTGAAGCGACGGGATTATCGGAGCTGCTGGCGACGGGGAATACGATTCCAGCAACACGGTCCACACGCATGCGTGTGGCGACCTTGCTGTACTAATCAGCAATCTTCGTGCCAGGCGCTTGCACGACGATTACGGGCGTTGCACTCCCTTGCGGCGCAAACAACATTTGCAATGTGCAAAGAGTGCTTGCCACGCGGCGCGAGGACGCAGCCACGCCCGGGCGCTGGACGATGCCCAGCTACGCGGAACGGAGGAACGAGGGCGCTACATGTCAGTACCCCGGACCGGCGCAGAGCACGGCATCGGCCGAGAAGGCATGACACGGGGTCACGCCGTGCACCGCGCCACAATGCGGGCAGGAAAACTCGTAGGTGTCCATGGTGATGCGTTTGCCGCAGTGCCGGCAATCCAGCTCGAAGGCCACGGGCAGGAGGCCCTTCTGGAAACCCATCATTCGCAGCTTGTCCACCACCTGGCGACCATCGCTGAAAGAACCGTCACAACCTCCGTGCATTTTTTCTCCCCTGCTGCCGGCTCCCTGGCCGGCTCGTTGTTTGCTCGTTGTCTTCCTTATCGGTGTAGATTCAGATCTCTTCGAGCAGCTCACCGCGCCTCAGGCGATCACGCAGGGCCATCATGCGGGCGTCCATGGACCGAAGCTCCCGGATGTTGGCCAGCTCCGCGGCGCTGGGGGTGATCACTGCCCGCATGGCCCCGTTGCCCAGCACGATGCGCCTGTCTCCGTACAGGGCCAGCAAGGGGTCGTGGGTGGCCATGAGCACCATCTTCTCGCCCCCGATGAGCAGATCCAGGGCCTTGCGCCTGTCGATGCCGGCGTTTTCTATCTCGTCGATGAGCACGATGGGCGAGCGGGAGAGAAGCGCGGTGTCGGCGATCATCAGGGCCCTGGACTGCCCGCCGCTCAAGGAGGTGATGGGCGTGTCCAGCGCAAAGGGCTCCCCGGCCAGTTGGTTGGCCGCTTCCCAAATGCGCTCCACGAGTTCCCCGTACTCGGATCGCTGCTGCCCGGCGCGGCTCTGGGCGTGCAACCCCAGAAACTCGCCCACGCCCAGGTCCATGACG
Source organism: Myxococcota bacterium (assembly GCA_024276675.1). GTDB lineage: Bacteria > Myxococcota_A > UBA796 > UBA796 > JAFGLY01 > JAJRWT01. Next base: position 3,225 of record JAJRWT010000090.1, read on the forward strand.
AAGTGCATGTTCTGGGAGAGCTGCGCCACCAGCTTGCGCTGGGGGTCGTAGCGCCAGCTCCGATCCGGCGCCTTTCCGTCCAGGAGGATGCGCCGCCCGGTGGGGGTGTCGCCGGAGGCCACCCACTCGATGTCCGCCAGCAGGCGACTCTTGCCGGAGCCGGTTGGCCCCACCAGGCAGAGCACATCGCCGGGGCGGAGGGTGAAGGAAGGAAGCGGCTCGGGATTGCCGTCCTTGTCGTGGCCCGCCAGCACCGTGACGCTGGAGATTGTTTCGCTGGCGTCCTCGGATATGAAATCCATCATCTGGGCGATGAAGGCCTCGAGCCTGTCCAGGAAGGCGCGCTCCCATCCGGGCCCCAGTTGAGGGTTCTGGGCGAGGTGCCTCTGGATGCTTTCACGCAGGGTCCATTCCAGGTCGTCGGCGAAATCCACTTCTTCGTCCGCGAAGAAGGACATGACGAAGGGGTATCTCTCCGTGAGGCTGTCGATGCGTTCAGCACCGGTGAGCCGCGGCGCCGGCCCGGAGCCCGTGACGCCTACAATGCCCGCGCCACTGTCTTTTTCGCTGTCCCGCATGGTCAATCCTCCATCTTCATCTTGCGGACGTTGCCCTGCTGGTAGCGCGCTCCGATACGGGTCTCGCCCAGGCAGTAGGAGCAGGATGCCGCCGGCATGGAGAAGCGGAGCTTCCTGCCCTGTATGGAGTCCATTTCCGGAGCCTCCAGGAACAGAGCGGCCAGCTCGCTGGCCCCCTGGCCCGTGATGCCGTTCACGTGGAGCACCATCGCCCGAGGGTTGGCCAACGAGACACCCCGGGCGAAGACCTCGCGTTCGGCCTGCGAGACGATGTCGCCCTTGGTCACGGTCACGATGTCGGCGGACCTCAGCATGGGACCGATCTTGCGGGGGGTGTCGACCCCCGAGAGGTTGTCCACCACGCACACGGCCAGTACGCCCTTGATGTGGGGCGAGCAACGGTTGCACAGGCCCGCGCTCTCGCTCAGGAGCATGTCCAGCCCCTGGGCCTCGCCCCAGGCCACCACTTCTTCCACGTTGCTCACAAAGTAGTGATCCGGACATATGGCCCCGGACAGACCCTTGCGCACTGGAATACCCCGGGCGGCATATACCTGGTCGTCACTGGTGCTCAGGCAATCGAACTTGACGACCCCCACCTTCTGTCCCGTTCGGGTCAGCTCGGCGATGGTGCGCAGCAACACGGATGTCTTGCCGGTGGAGGGCGGACCCGAGACGGTTACGAACTTCATGCGGCCTCCTGGGCGGCAGCCTTGAAGAGCCTGTCGATGCGCGGGATCAGCTCCCCCAGGTCGTGGGAAGCGATGAAGTCCCAACCCAGCCAGGTGAACGAGGCTCCCTGGGGAAGGCCGTTGTCCACGGCCGGGTCCAGCACGGGGAAGCGCCCCTTGTGGGACAGCACCTCGCCCACCTGGCGACTGAGGAAGATCTCCGCCACCTCGGCGTGGACGTGCAACCTGTGGCGCCGTACCAGCATGAAGATGGGGCTGATGATGGCGCCGTCCAGGGGCCACTGCTCGTGGATCACCCTGCTGCCCATGGTCATGCGGCCAAAGAACCAGGGAATGATGGAGACTGCCGGAACCCTGGCCTTTCCCGCGAACCTGCCAACGGTCTGGGAGGGATGGAGGGAGCGGAGCATGTTGCGACCCAGGGCCTTTACGCCGTCTTCGCCGTAGCGCTCGTAGATGTTGAGCAGGATGCCGTTGATGAGGTCGAAGTCCCCCACCGGCAGAGCCACGCGGCCCCGGAAGCGAGGCTCCAGGATCTCTGCCCAGGTGCGGGGCGCCGGATCTCCGGCGAGCTGCTCCTCGTTGATGATGAACACCGCCGGTACCACGCCCAGCATGGTGAAGTGCCCCATGGGGTCCCGCAGGTCCAGACCGGCGAACGAGGTGTTGATGCCCGGGGGCGCCAGGTCCACGAACACGTCGCGTTCCTTGAAGCGCAACATGTTGCGCCGATCAAAGAAGCTCTCGAAGCCCGCCGAGATGAAGATCTCCGGCAGGTCGTCCTGGCTCTGCACAGCCGCGATCTGCCGATTGAGGGAGTCGGCGCCCACCGAAGCCGCCGCCAGGCTCCAGCCGATCTTCTTGCCGTCCATCTGCGACAGCTCCAGCAGCTTCTCGCGCACCAGCTCCAGGATGGGAATCCGCACCGGGCAGGGCAGCAGGCCGCTGATCCTGATGTCGCCCGGCGGGAGCAACGTCAGGTCGTCGGTCTCCTGCAACGTGACATCCGCGTCCTGCTGGGCGAAGGCGCTGCCGCGCAGCTCCTCCAGGAGCTTTCCCGGCTCCAGGCCCCGGAGCCCGGCCACCATGCCAACCGTGAGATGCCTTCCCCGTTCCTTCCTCTGGCGGGGATCCCTCATGTGGCTGAAGCCGGCATCCACCAGCACCTGGATGGTGGACGGCCATTTCTGGGTCATTTCGTAGATGTTGGTGTCTTTTTCGATGGACGCGCTGTGCATGGCCTCTCCGTTTCGGAACCTTCCTGGTTCAGGTGGACGCCTTCACCGGCGCCTGTCTGGACACAGGCTAGGCCCCGGGAACGCGGGCCGCCTTAATCTCGATCAAGGGGGTCGAAGATACCCGGGCTTAGAAGGCCAGCACCCGTATCACCAGCACCACCTCGTCCACCCAGATCTCGCCGTCGCCCAGCGCACCCAGGACCACGGTGTGGTAGCCGGCCTCGTCGGCAGCCACCACTCCACGCAGCTCCACCACGAAGTCGATGGTCACTTCTTCGTTGCTCAGGCCGCTCACGTCCACGGACGAAGGCGTGATGCCCATGACGAAGCCTTCGGGATCGGAGTCCACTTCCAACGACAATTCGTCGTACTGCAAGGCACCCACCAGGTCCTCGATGGCCCCGGCCAGCAACTCGGTGGCGTCGTCGTGGTCGGTGTCCCAGTCGAAGACCAGCTCGTCGTCGAAGAAGCCGTCACCGTCCAGGTCGGCCATGGAACCCGTGCTCCTGGCCAGCTCCTCCATCTGGGGGCGGCAGCTATCCTGCCCGGGGCTGCACACTCCTATGAGATAGGCCCCCAGCTCGGCGGCCGCATCCACCACGTCGCTGGAGCCGGCATCGGATGGGCAGCCGTATGGCATCTCCCATTCCGAGGCCGAGTCCGCGTCTTTCATGGCGTCGTCGGCGGCGTACACGACGATGGGGACGCTGTGCTCGCGGAAACCCATGCCGCCCAGCGTGCCCGTGCCGGGGGTGGTGTCGTCGGCGTTCTGGCCCCCCGTGCCCCCGAAGGGATCGTCGGAGCTGGCGTAGAAGGGGAGTACGTCTTCGTCGAATTGATAGGTCCCGTCACAGTACAGATCGTGACCCGCGCCGGAAAGGGCCTGGTAGACTGCTTCTATGGGGGATTCGGGGTAGTCGCCGGCTATGCCACCGGCGTGGAACTCGATGTCGCCCAGGGCATCCTGGACCAGCTCGGGTTCGGTGGTGATCTGTTGACGGGGCCGGAAGGCCAGAGCCCCGGTGGTGGAAGCCCCCGTGGACACCAGGGGGTAGTCCTCGAACTGGGCGAAGGCGAAGGCCATGTCGTCGATGGTTTCGTCCAGGCGGCCCACGATGGAGCCGAAAGCGGTGGTCAGGGCCTCGGCTTCGTCCATCATGGATGCGGTGGTATCCAGCAGGAACGCCACGTCGGCGCGGTTGACGCCAAGATCGATGGATACCGTCTGTTCACAGTCCTCGCGGGCGTGGATTTCGACGTATATGACATCGGGGGCATCGGTGGGGTCGAGGGGGTCGGTCTCCAACAAGACCTCGCCGCCGTCGGGCAGCCCGTCGCCGTCGGTGTCGTCATCCAGGGGATCCGTGCCGTAGGTGTACAGCTCCTCGCCGTCTTCCAGGCCGTCGCCGTCAGAGTCCGAATCCAGGTGATCCCAGATACCGTCACCGTCGGTGTCGGTTACGCCGTCCGGGGCCTCCGCGGCGTCGTTGATACCATCGCCGTCGCTATCCAGGTCGCGGAAGTCGGCGGTGCCATCGCCATCGGTGTCCAGGAGTTCGCCGTCGGGTGCTTCGACGGAATCGGGAATGCCGTCGCCGTCGCTGTCGGCGTCCTGGTGGTCGGGTGTGCCGTCGCCGTCGGTGTCGTAGGGGACACAGCCGTCGGGGGAGCCCTCGTCCACGTCGGAGATGCCGTCGCCATCGTCGTCGAAGTCGCACATGTCCGGCAGGCCGTCGTAGTCCAGGTCGGCAAGCGGATCGGTATCGGCCGGGCCCTCTTCACGGTCCCCCAGGCAGTTGGAGTCGCTGTCCAGGTCCAGGAAATCCTGTAGACCGTCCCTGTCAGAGTCCACGGGCAGGGTGAGGGGATCATCGTCCCCGGCCTCCAGGGCGTCCGATACGCCGTCGCCATCGCTGTCGGTGTCCAGGTAGTTGGGAATCCCGTCCCCGTCGGGGTCGCCATCGCCTTCGTGGATGTCCTGGATGCCGTCGCCATCGGCATCGGTCTCGACGGCTACGGAGCTGTCCTGGGTGGAGTCGTTGCCGGTGGGCTGCTTGCAGGCCGGAGCCAGGGCAAGACCCAGGACGACTACGAGCCATGTGTTGACGCGGGGCAGCATTGCAGGCGCCTCCTTGGATGGCTCCCCGTTGGCAGGGAGGGGATCTGGAACATGGTAATCACGACGGGACCATGGTACCACGCCGCCACGCAACCTGGGGCACCCAATCCGGGAAGACAAGAACATGTGAAGGCTGTCCCAAAAACAACGCAGCCATGATGGATGTTCATGGCTGTCGGGAAAAAGGGCACGAGGGAAGCATCCACGGTGTATGGTGCGGAAACCAGCCATGGTAGCGAGGTTCATGCTCATCGTTTCGGCCACACGCAAGAACAATACCCGGAAAGGAAGACCGTGCCATGACCGTTCTTCTTCAGTACAGGCCGCTCCCGTGATCATGACTGGCGCCTCCGACGACCCGGTTTTTTCGCGCCCGCATCCGGGGTGGCCCATCCTGCCGCTGCGAGTGGGCCTGGCGCTACTCCTTTGTGCGGCCATGGCCCTGCCGGGCCTTTCGTGTTCTTTCGGCGAGCCCTCCACGCGGGACAGCGCCGGCGCCCAGGCGGGCCTTGACAGGGATCATGACGGCATCCCCAACCAGGAGGACTGCGATCCCGACAACTTCTGGGTGGGAATCCCCAACGTCTACTACCAGGACCTCGACCAGGACGGCTTCGGAGATGACTCCGTCTCGCTGGAGTCATGCGAAACCGTAGAGGGCTTTGTCTCGGAAGGCGGTGACTGCGACGACCAGGATCCCGAGATCCACCCAAGGGCCCTGGAGTACTGCGACGGGATTGACAACGACTGTGACGCCACCACGGACGAAAACTCGGCGGTGGACGCATCCGCCTGGTTCGTGGACGCCGACGGTGACGGCTTCGGTGCCGAAGGCTCTCCCGTGTATTCCTGCCAACGTCCCCAGGGATACTCCGGCAACCAGTTCGACTGCTTCGACCACAGCCCCGATGTCCACCCCGATGCAGACGAGCTGTGCAACGACTTCGACGATGACTGCGATGGAATGGTCGACGAAGATCCCGTGGACCCCATCGAATCCTGCCAAGATGGCGACGGCGATGGCTTCGGCACCCTTTCCCGGCCCCACCATGGCTGTGACATTCCCGAGGGCTACGTCCCGGATTGTCGCGATTGCGACGACCTGGATGCTGCCACCCACCCCGGTGCCCCGGAGCTGTGCGACGGTATCGACAACAACTGCAACGGAGCCAACGACGAACTCCCGGAGGACGGCTTCACCGTCTGCCCCGACCTGGATGGCGACGGCCACGGAAGCCTGGCGGGGGCCATTCCCACCTGCGAGCTGGCCGATGGCTACACGCTGGACTGCGAGGACTGCGACGACACCCGTGACGACGTCTACCTGGGCGCTCCCGAGTACTGCGACCTGGTGGACAACGACTGCGACGGAACGGCGGACAACGACCCGGTGGACGGCCTGGTGGGTTGCCCCGACCTGGACGGCGACGGCTACGGCGATTCGGCCGCCATGCTGCTTGGCTGCTCACTGCCCCTGGGCTACATCGAGGACTGTAGCGACTGCTTCGACGCCAACGCCCAGGTCAACCCCGCGAGTCCGGAGATCTGCGACGGCTTCGACAACGACTGCGACGGAGTCGTGGACGGAGACGACGCCATCGGCACCCTGCCCTGGTACGCCGACGCCGACTCCGACGGCTATGGCGATCCCGACAGCCTGGTGCTGGCCTGTGAGGCACCGTCGGGCCACGTGGCCCAGTCCGGCGACTGCGACGACGGGGATCCCACCATCCATCCCGAGGCCCTCGAGATCTGCGGAGATGCCCTGGACAACGACTGCGATGGAGCGGTGGACGAATGCTCCTCGCTGGGGGATGCCGCGGCCATTTTCATCGGCGAAAGCGACGGGGACCAGGCTGGTTTCTCCGTGACCGGCATGGGAGATGTCGACGGCGACGGCCACCCGGACCTGCTCCTGGGAGCCCCCTACGCCCATTCCGAAGCCGGAGCGGTGGGAGCCGCGTACCTGCTGCTGGGGCCTGCATCCGGCGTGCAGGACCTCTCCGCCGCCGATGTGGTGCTCCTGGGGGCCAGCGTGGACTCCCAGGCGGGTTTCAGCCTGGCTTCGGCCGGGGATCTCAACGACGATGGCATCCCCGACATGGTGGTGGGAGCGCCCAACGACAGCCTGGGAGGCCCGGGCGCGGGCGTCGTCTACTACCTGCAAGGGCCGTATGAATCCGGGAGCCTGGCTCTCGCCACTGCATTCATCGTGGGCGCCAGCCCCGGCGACGCCGCCGGGTTCAGCGTCTCGCCTGCCGGCGATGGCTACGACGGCTTCCTGGTGGGCGCTCCCCACGTCGACGGGGCAGGCGCGGATTCCGGGGCAGCCTACCTGCTCTCCGCACCGCTGTCCGGCTTACACGACCCAGGTTATGCCTCCGCGGTTTTCACGGGCGAACGTCCCGGCGACAAGGCTGGTTTCCAGGTGGCGGGCGCCGGTGACTGCAACGCCGACGGTCAAGCCGATTTTCTGCTGGGAGCCCCCGCCGAAAGCGGAGCCGGGACCAACTCCGGGGCAGCCTACCTGGTCCTGGGCCCGGCCAGCGGGGAGCTGGCCCTGGGTAGCGCGGACGGCCTGTTCCTGGGCGAGCACGCCGAAGACCACGTGGGCATCGCGGTGGCGGGCGTGGGAGACACGAACCTGGACGGCTACGACGATCTGCTGCTGGGGGCCGGCGTATCGGACCCGGCCCTGGGCAGCTCCACCCTGGCATTTCTGCTTCTGGGCCCCACCACCGGTATCTCCACCACATCCGCGGCATCCGCCAAGCTGTTGGTGGAGCATCTGGACAAGTGGGATTCCGGGGCCCGTGCGGTGAGCGGCGCGGGAGACACGAACCTGGACGGCTTCGCGGATCTTCTCATCGGAGCCGCCGAAGATTCTTCCTCCGCCGATGCTGCAGGTTGCGCGTACCTGGTCCTGGGCCCGGTGAGCGGCACTTTTTCCCTCTCCGACGCTGCTCGGCAATACCGGGGCGAAGCCGCCGGAGACGGGGCCGGGGTGGGGCTTTCGCAAGCCGGGGACCTGGACGGTGACGGCTACGGCGACTTCCTGGTGGGCGCCCGAGGTGAGAGCACCGGAGGCGACGCCGCCGGAGCGGTCTACCTGATCCCCGGGGGGGAACATGAACGTGGGCAGCCATGGCGCCGATTCTCCCCACCGGGAGGCCCAGGCTCCCGGCCTTCCTGTCCTTCAGGCCACCCTGCTCTGCTGGGTATTCCTGCTGCCCGGGTGCATGGAAAGCCTTGACCTGGAAGTTGAGACCTTCCCCGATGTGGGCACATTCGTGCAGGTTTCCTGGCAGACATCCCAGCCGGGCTACTCCTGGGTCGAGTATGGTCTCGACGGCGCCCTGGACCGATCCAGCCCCACCAGCAGCCGGGCCGACACGCGGCACAGCGTCACGCTCTACGGCATCCCTGCCTTGAGTGATGTGCACATCGAGGCATTCACCGACCTTGGCGGGCGCATCCTCTCGGGATCGGCCAATATCGCTACGGGCAACAGCCCCTCCTTCGTCCCCGGTATCGAGATCAGCACATACGATCCGGACCAGGTGTACCCCCATCCCTACCTACTGGCCTCGCTGCAGGGCGTGACCAACATGCTGCTGGGCATGTCCCGGGAGGGGGAACTGCTGTGGTACAGGCTCCTGGACACGGATCAGATTTCCTACGACATCGAGCCCGCCCAGGTGGGCGCCGGAGTGATGTTCAACGTTGCCTCCTGGCCCGTGAACACGGGAACATCATGGATAATGCAGGAAAACCTCCTGGGCACCGAGCACCTGGAGGTCACCTTCAGCGGTGCGCACCACGACTTCGACCAGCTCCCCGACGGCTCCCTGGCAGTGCTCCAGGCCCTGTTCGGTGACTGGCGCGATCCCGCCACCGGTGTGGACGAACCCGTGGTGGGCGACGGCATCCTGGAAGTGGGCGCCGCCGGAGTTTCGGACCAGGTGTTCGACATCTTCGACTGGCTGGAGCCCAGCCCCAACGAGTACTGGGACCAGTCGTTCTACGAAAACGCCGCGGACTGGTCCCATGCCAACTCCCTCAACTACTACCCGGAAACCGACACCTACCTCATGTCCTTCGCCCACCTGGACACCGTGGCCGAGATCGAGAGAAGCACCGGCGAGGTGCTGCGCAGCTTCGGGTCCGTGGGCGACTACGGCTTCGCCGCGGATTCGGTGCCCATCCGCTACCAGCACAGCGCGCAGTGGACGGACTCCGGCACCCTCATCATGACGGTCCACTACGACGATGAATCCAGCACGATGGCGGTGGAATACCAGGTGGACGACCAGGCAAGGACCCTCACAGAGATCTGGTCCCACGGCTATGGCGAAGGCATCGTGGCTCTGGCCGAGGGCCAGGTGATCCGCCTCCCAAACGGGAACACCCTGGTGAACTTCGGCTACGCGGGCAGGCTGCGCGAAGTCACCCCAGCCGGCGAGGTGGTCTGGGAGGCCGTCACCGACGTGGGGAGCTGGTTCGGGAACATAATGTTCGTGGACAGCTTCTACGACCTGGAGTGATGGGCCGGGCCCACCATGAGCCACCTGGCAGGAGCAGTGTGATTGCTGGAAAAGGGCGAGCCCTGGCAGTCCTGCCCTGCCCCATCGACGGCTCCCAGGAGCACGGGCGTCTCGCCCGCGTACAGCCTCTCGAAAGACTCCTTCGGCAGAACCTGGTTAGCTGAAACGCTTCCATCTTCAGCGCAGGAGTCTCTCGCCCTTGGCACGATCTCCGAAAAGTGGCATATTGGTCTACGCGACGAGGCCTTGGCCCGCCTCCGCGACAGGTTCCTGCCCGTGCTTGATCCGCACGAAAGCTGTCGCGTGTGGTGGGCGACATGAAAAATCCGCGACCGTGCCAGGAGAAGAGCATCATGTCCGAGCAATCCCACGAGTGCAGTACCTCTTCCGTAGTCATGAGATGCTACGCTCCTCCCGTGCTGGCAGAGCCATATCGCATGGCCTTCAGCGGCATGGGCTCGCCAAGCGTCCGCCTGGGCAGGCAGTTGCCCTTCCTGGAAACCCTGCTTCGCTACCTGGTGGCGCTCCAGGTATCAGAATGCAGCAGTCTCCGGTTGCAGCTTCCTCCTGCCTGGCTGAACCTCCTGGGTCGCTTGCACAAGCCGACTCTCGGTCACTGGTATGCCGCGGCGCAGGAACTGGCGAGCGTGCTCATCCGCGTGGATGGCCTGCTGGTCCCCGAGCTGCCACGTGTGTTCTGGAACCTGGACCGCGGACGACTCCGCGAGACAGCCGTGCTGAAATCCCTGGGCAAAGTCAAGAAAACCCGCAACCAACTCTTCCATGGGCACCTTGATACGATCCCAGGCGGACACAGGGCAGACAAAATCATCGATGAGCTGGTTCCCGCATTCCGAGCAATCTTCGACGGAATGCGTTTCCTGCGGAGCTACCCCCTGCTCGTAGTGGACGAGTGCAAGACAAACCTGGACGGCAAACAGCAATGCAAGGTACTGCGCTTCCGGGGTCTGGACGTCGAGCCTGTTACGCTGGAAGGCCCGGCTCGCCCCGTTCCCCAGGGTATCCCTATGCTGGTGGGGGACGACGGCGACATTCTCCTCCTTGCACCCTTCCTGGTCTATGGTCATTTCCACCCCCAAACGCCCCGACACCTGCGCCTGCTGCACAGTTGGCGACAGAGTGATGGAGCCATCTTCAGCGATCCATCCAGCAACGAGCGCCACAGGTGGCAAGACCAGAGCTGCGCGGCTTCAAGCGCCAGCGACTTTCTGGAATGCTTCCTGCACCCCGACCATATACGCCTTCGAGGGATCCTCACGGAACAACAGGTGCAAGACCTGCGCGACCAGCGGAGCGAGCGTCTTCCCAGAATAGCACACTACGAAATAGGCCCCTGCCTGGGGCGGGGGGCATCCAGCACCGTCTACCTGGCCGACTCCACGTCTCCCCACGTACAGCCGGCACGGGCGGCCATCAAGGTGTTGAAGCACGAACTGGCGCCCGATCCCATGCAGCGCTCGCTCCTGAAGCGTGAATACCAGGTCATGAGCGGCCTGGACGTACCCGCCATCGCCCGTGTCTACGCCCTGGAAGAAGACCCCCAGGGCCTGCCCTGCCTGGTGATGGAATACGTGGACGGCACAAACCTGGAATGGCTGGTGAAGGATCAGCCATTCTCCCCGGAAAAGGCGATCAAGCTCTTGTTGGAACTCCTGAAGGCCCTGGACGTCACCCACCGGAAACACATCGTACACCGCGACCTGAAACCATCCAACCTGCTCCTGGACAGCGAAGGCAAACTTCGCATCATCGACTTCGGTATCGCCCTGAACCCGGAGGCTACCCGCCTCACCCAGGCGGTTGACGTCGTCGGCACGCCGGCCTTCGCCGCACCGGAGCAGATGGAGGGACGGGAAGCCGATGCACGCTCCGACATCTTCGCGACGGGCCGGCTCCTGGGCTACCTGGTGTCGGGCAGCACCGAACGCACAAGCCAAATCAAAGCTCTGCCACCTGCCCTGCGGCCCATCTACAGGAAGGCCAGCGATCCTTCTCCCGAAGCGCGCTATCCCGATGTGATGACCATGGCTCGGGATTTAATCAAAGCTCAAAGGGATCTGAACAGGGGAGCACCCCTGGGGGAAGGGGCCATCATCCATGACAGCATCAGGCTCCAACACATGTTGGGCCAGGTCGTTCCTGGCGTATTCGCCTACAAAGCCCAAGACATTCAGCGTCGGACCGACGTGGGCGTGTTGTTGGAAGAGGCAAGTCGGGCCAGCAAGCTGCTGGCGGCCTACAAGGCCTGCCCTGCCAGGGTACTGGCGGAACTGGACAAACCTCTCCTGGAGAGAGCCGACGGAGTCCATTACTGTGTCATCCCGAGCAAAAGTATCTTGAAACAAGGGAAAAAGCTCCTGGAATGGGCTCACACCGAGCCCGACACAAAAAAACAGGGTACCGGCGCTGCCCCGCAAAAGAACACCGATGCGCTCCACCCGGCCAAGGCGACCGCCATCGGGGTGGCAGGAACCCTGTTGGCCGCCGGAGCGCTGGCGATGGGCAAGCAGCTCATGGCGAAGGCCGCGAGGGGCGCCGCGCCACCTTCCAACAAGAAGCCGCCATACCTGGCCGGCATTCGCCTGCCCCAGGCCAGCGCGTCGGCGCCACTACAGGCCAGGACTGCCCAAGCCCTGGGGCTCGTGCTGTTGGCGCAGGCTCATGCACTGGGCTTGTTGGCGCTGAACCAGCAGAGTTGGCGGCAGTTCCAATCCAGAACGCTCTTTGCTCCCCTCTGGATCACCAGCCCGTCCCGTAAGTGCAGCGCAGACGGCAAAAACCACTTCGACCAGCTTCGCCGCCCGGCCCTGCACCAGGCTTTCGAGTTGCTCAACGCCACGTATTCGGGTAATCATGGGCCCGACAGTTCCCACCTCCAGGCGGCGAGCATCGCCAACCAGCAACTCTTGAAAGCGGCAATACGACTCCACCACGGCCTTGACGTCAAACGCCTGGAGCCCTGGCTCAAGGGCACCACGTCCGGGTGGTACTGGCTGAGCTTCAACGCTGGCAAGCCCCACTACAAACCCATCGAGACATGACACCTCCACCCCAGGGAAAACGGGACCGCCCACCCCACCTCGACTCGTTGCTTCAAAAGAATGCTCACTGGCTATACCGCCGCTGCCTCTTCATGGCGGCCAGCCTGCCCGGCACACAGGTGGACGATCTCTTCAACGACACAGTGCTGCGCTTCCTGAAACGTGCCGCCACAGGTTGGTTCGACCAACCCACCACCCGCTCGCTCAACGCCCAGGCCCGCACGCTGCTCTCCTTCAGCCTGCGCCAGGCGGCCACCGATGAACGTCGCAGAAACCGGCGTTTCGGCGAAATCCTGGGGCCGGACGGGCAACATCGGGATCCGGGCCGGCAACCCGCACCTTCGCCAATGAACCCCCAGCACCGCCTGCTTCTGCAACAGGTGCTGGAACAGGGCAGCGGGGCCACGAGCCCGCCGCGCTGGCTCTCGCTGCTGTCCCGGGACCTGCCCCTTGCCGTGGAGCAGAACACCGTGGCCAGGGCCAGGGCTTACCGCAAGGGGGGGTCAAGGATGGTGCTTCGCCCCGCGCCCGAAGCCTTCCAACAGCTCCGGGACAGGCGCGAAGACCCGGCCCTCGTGGGAAATGAACCCCGCTGGAAACCCATCCTGGGGGCAATCTACTTTGGCCTTGGACCGCCAGAAGAGGTCCCACCGAAAGTATGCAGAACGGGAGCGGCCAAGGTGGAACGATACGCCAACCGGGCGCTGGAGGACCTGCGCGACCACTTCAGCGCCGAGCCCGGCCACGAGTCCGCGACATGAGAACGCCGCTGCGGACATCCCTGCCCGGGGCCACGATTCTGTCCATGTACGTCAATCATCCCGCCACGAAGGATCTGATCTACCACACCTGGAAGCACTTCCTTAATCCCCTCCACGAGCAGGACTGGCTCCAGACCCACCCACGCAGCGCGACCGCACCCGGGACCTTCCTGTCGCGGGCCCGCCGAGCCAGAATCAACCCCGCCGCCTTCCATGGCACCTGCGAAGATCCCCGCTGGTGGAACCACGAGCGCCTGCGAATCGCCCTCCAGGCCCACGATTACGGCTACTGGCCGCGCATCGTATGCCTGCTGGCCCGCGCCGGGTTGCCCGTCCAACCCGGCGGAGCCTGGCAGCGCCAGAAACAGCATGGCCCCAGGCGCCACATGGCCATGGTCGGCAGCATGACAGTAGCGGGCGACTGGAACGCCAGGCGCAACACCTTCTCCGTCATCACTGCCTTTCAAAGACCGGTGTTCGCACGCCAGAGGGAAGGGCCGGCGCCGGCGCACAACGCCTTCGCACGCCTGCAGCGCCTGCTGGAAAACGAACCCATCTGTCCGCCGCTACCGCCGCCCTGCGTCCAGGGAGACGGCCCGGCCTTTTCACCAGGCCACCGGAGCAAATCATGAAGGCCCGCATCGAACGAGCCCGCTTCCTGGCGCGGGAACTCCAGTTCCTTGCCCGTGATCTGGCCCGGAACACGCACGACAGCAGCGTTGCCCTCTTCCTCGAGCACCTGCTGCGGCTGCGTTGTTTCACGGCATCCGAGCTGCGGCAGGCCGACGTGCTCCGCTGGGTGGAGTTGGCCGAAGCCACCTGGGCCGAGGCCGCACAGGTGCTCATTCCCCACCTGGGCAGGGCCCTGAACCCGGAGGCGCTCTGGGACCTGCTCCTGGATCTCGAAGCGGGGGAAGCCGACGTTGACCACGACATCCAGGGCTGGCTGGCCGATTTTCTGCTGCTCGCCACGGTGGCGCCCTGGATGCCTGGCAAGTCCGGGCAACGGGCCCAGGAGCGAGTGGAAGACTGCCTCGCTGTCCTGGAGTCGGCTCCCCACACCTTCATGGGCATCCATCAGCCTCTACAGGAACGCGAGGAGTTGGAAGGCCTGAATGGCCTCCCCCCCTGGACCCGCCAGATCTGGGCCCGCCTACGGCGTCTTCCGCTGCTGCTGGCGCTGGATGCCAGCGAGGCCCGCGCCCCGGAAGGCACCGTGGAAAACCTGCTGGGCGCGCTCGGCATCGCCGTTTCTCCACCAGGTGCTTCCTCGGTGATCCCACTGGACAGCATCGTGCTCGAACGCGCTCGCAGGGCGCTGCAGGAGCGAGATTCCTGGGGCCCCCCCACCCGGGAAACCGACGCCCTGCTCCGCATGGCCGCGGCCGACGACGGCGATTTCTGGTGGCCGTTGGGCTCACGCCTGGGGGAGTCCTGGTATCTGGCGGGTGGGCCGGGTGCCTGGTCCCTGCGCGGGCCCCACGATCCGGATATCTCCGTAGAGCCGCCAGATAGACCTGGAACACCCCTTCAAAGCTGGCAAGACGATGACGGACGGGCCTGGGACCTGTCCGCCTTGCCCCTGGAGGGGCAGCGTCTACGGCTGGCACTGTCCCGTCCGCCGCAACGGGCGATCCTCTCTTTCTCGTTTCCCTCGGCTCCCCATCCGTTGCAGAAGCGCCTGGCACGCTGGACCTTGTGGCGACCCTTTGCTCCCTTGACCATGGCCTCGCTGGCCATCGACGAGGCCAGGACCGACAAGCGCCTCTCGCCACGGGATGGAAGGCGGCTCCTTCACTGGGCCCGGGAAGCAAAACAAATGGCCGCCCAGCCAAGACCGCCCTTTGCGTGCCCGTTTCCCGTGTCCATCTCACCGCATCCACGGGTACCCGACCAACTGCGGGGAGCTGTGCTGCGCATCGGCCTGGCTGAAACCGAGTGGACCGACGGTGGAGAGCCCTTCAGGGATATTGCAGGTGCTGAAGATCCCACGTTCCGTCTCCTGGAAAGGGAACAACTGGCGTCATTGAGCCTGAACCCGAAGCCTGGATACCTGGCTCCGACGCGGCCAGTACTGGAAGGTGGCTCCTGGGGAGCCGCCTGCGCCTTGGTCCTGGAGGCGAAGCGCCGCGGTCGGGCCATACCGCCCGACCTGGTGGTCTCCGCCGCCCTGGTGTCCGGGCCCGACGGCCCATGGCTGGCGCCCGTTGGGCGGCTCCAGGACAAGTGCCACACCCTGGAACGTGAGATGCCCGGTTGCCGATTCTTCTTCGTAGCGCCGCCGGAGCAGGAACCACCCACATCGCGGGGAATCACGACGGTTCCCCTGAGACCCGGCCCGCCGACACAGCTCTTTGAACGGGTCTGGGGCAAAGAACCAGCCATTCCATCGACTGACCCACTGCCAGGGTTGATTCGCGACGCATTCCACGCCTACCGGCAACAGGACTACGAGCTGGCCGAACAACTGTACGACACCGTGATCGAGACCACGGACGCCCAGCGAGCCTCGTCACCGGAATCCGACCGCTACGCCCTGGAGGCGCGGCTGCGCCTGGGCGTAATCTCGATGCACCGCGGCCGACCCACGGAGGCCGCCCAGGCCTTGAGTGATCTTCTGGATACTGCTCTGGGCACCGTGTCCCTGTCGCTGCGTATCGAGCTGAAGAGCAATCTGGCTGCCGCATTCCTGGATGCCTTCCAACCTGCGGAGACCCGCTCCACGCTGGAGGCGGAGCGTCGCGTACTGGCTCCCTTCCTGGCCCTGGACCCCCGTGACACACCATCCGACATCCGAGACGCGTTGGTGACCTGGCTGGGCACCTGGCGCCGGCTCCATCTCCTGCAAGCCCATCCCCGGCAAGCTCTGGCGGTACAGCGGAGCCTCCTGCGACTCCTGCCTCCGCGGGAGATGGCTCGCGGTCTGGGCGCCCTGGGAGAATGCGCCCGGCGCGCTTCCCAGCCGGAGCAGGCCGTGCAAGCCTGGAACGATGCCATCCGTGCCCTGTCGGCGGCTCCCCGACGCTACCGCGCCAACACCGAAGCCTTCATCCGTTTCTACGGCGCTCGTGCGGCGCTCGTACAACCCGCGATGTACGAAGCCTGGGCCCTGACTCCGGAAGAGTGCCGAAGCCTGATGCAACGCACCGACCTGCCGGCGGCCCGCTGGCGGCTGGAACTCATGGAACTGCTGCTCAGCCTGGAGGAAGGCGATCCCTCCCCGCTCCGGGCGTGGTTCGAGGGCCTCCGTGCCAGGTCCGACTTCCTGGCATGGCACCAGGCCCTTGGGCTCCTGCTCGTAGAGTGCATCGAGCCCTCGCTTGCACCCCTGGCCCTTCGCATGGCCTCCCAGGTGATGGCACGGGTGGACCTGCGTGGAGCGCCAGAGCTTCGCAGCGCCCGGGACGCCCTCGTGACCGCCACGAGGGAAGGCTCCCATCCGGGAAAGGCCGTGAGGGAGTTGCTGCGGTATTGTGCATACTGAGCGTCCACATTGTGCATACTGGGCGTCCACCACCTGGCCCTGCGATCATGAACATTGACCCGCGCCGCCACGGCGGGGCCTGTGTCGCCGCCAGAGGCGCGACACAGGGAAGCTGGATGCCCCACCGAGGAAGTTCGCGCAAGAACGACTCACGTTGTGACCGCCAGACCAGGGGGCTCTCGAACGCCGTGGGGAAGAAACTCACGTTGTGACGACGAAAAGACAGGTTACTTCCCCCCAGCGGGAAGAAACTCACGTTGTGACCGCCAGAACGGCAGTTACTTCCCCCCAGCGGGAAGAAACTCACGTTGTGACTGCCAGAACGGCAGTTACTTCCCCCCAGCGGGAAGAAACTCACGTTGTGACTGCCCCCATGTTGACCGCGGTCCGGCGATTCATGCGGTATAACGCAGCATGTTGTTCGAAATGTAGCTACAATAGAATACTGTTTAAGTACTTGACACGCGGAAGATACGTGATACTGTAGCTA
>JAJRWT010000091.1 GCA_024276675.1 Myxococcota bacterium
CGAGCAGGAGCGAGTGGCTTTCGAGCCAGGTGCGTTCGGGCAACCCGCCGGAATAGCAGCGCTATTTCAAGCGGTTGCCCGGGCGTGCCTGGCGAAGGAATGGGCCGATCCTGCGACGGGAGCAGTTTCCGGATGGGAACTTGGTAACGGGTTTTCCCACTGAGCTGGAGCTGCTGGGCGGTCCTGCATACCTGGCGGAGAGATCGCAGGAGCGTTGACGCCCTGGCCGAGCCATCCCCCTGCTCGCTACGACCCTATCCATTCCGCTTTCATCAAACCGCTTCTCCAAGCAGCGGTTTCCCAGGAATTGTGTCACCGGGCATCGCTCGGCATGTGTCACCCGCCGCGACGCCGATGCGGACCTTGCTCCCTGCGGCGTACATGCTGGCCTTGATAGGCCCAAGATGGTGGGGCCCGCTTCCAGCCGGCCCATGCGCCCAAGATGGTGGGGCCCGCTTCCAGCCGGCCCTTGGTACATGCTCGCCCTGACACGCCCCCCAAGGGAAAAAGAATCTCGCGGCAGGGCGATCAAATGCCCATGCCGTCCCGACGCCTAGCAGGAGCATGACGCTGCGCTCGCCGCAATTCACCCCACATGGGGATCCAGAACCCGGATGTTGCGCCACCGACCCGACTGGAATCGGGAGAGCAGCAACCAGGCCTCCAGGGTAATCATCAGCATCATGCCCGTCCAGGCCCCCATGATACCCAGCCCGGCAGAGATGGACAGCAGGTACACGGCAGGGATACCAACGCCCCAGCTCGCCAGCACGACCGCCCACATGGGCCAGCGAGTATCGCCAGCCCCGCGCAGAGCCCCGTAGCTGACCATGTTGATCCCATCGAAGATCTGGTATGCCGCTGCCAGGTAGAGCAGTGGACGAGCGATGCGCGCCACCTGGGGGAAGGGGGTGAACAGCTCCACCAGCAAGTCGGGGATGGCGACGAACAGCAGCGCGAAGCCCAGGGTGCAGAGGAAGCCCATGACCAGGGAACGACGCCCAGCCTGGGCCGCCAGATCAGCCTGGCCGTCTCCCTGGTGCCTTCCCACAAGGGTTGTGGCCGCCACGGAGACCCCCCACATGCTCATGAAGCTGATGCTCATCAAGCGCACAGCCACCTGGTTGGCGGCCAGGGCGTCGTCCCCCAACCAACCGATCATGATGGAGATGACCAGGTATGCTCCCACCTCCAGGAAGAACTGGAAGCCCATGGGAAGCCCGATCCGCACCATCTTGCGCTGGGCAGCCCAATCCAGACGACTAGGTGCGACGCTCCTGGAGCCGAACTCCCGGTAGCGGCTGCCGGGTCGGTGCACGACCCACAGGAAGCAGAGCAGCATGAACCCGTTGCTCATGGCGGTCGCCATACCGGCGCCGGCCACCCCAAGGGCCGGAACAGGCCCCAGCCCGAAGATGAGCACCAGGTCCAGGAGGATGTTGAGCAGGTTGGCCAGGACAGTGATGATCATGGGAGTCCGAGTGTGGCCCAAGCCCTCCATATAGGCGTTATAGGCCCAATACCCAAAAACTCCCGGAACTCCGAGCACCCGAAAGAACAGGTACTCGTAACCATACGTGGCAACCTGCTCCGAGAGCCCCACCCTGGAGAACAGCGGAGCGGAGGCCAGCAGCAGAGCCATGGTAACAGCCCCGCACAGAAAGCCCAGACGCAGACCCTGCCCCAGGACATGGCCGCACTCCATGGGTCGACCTGCGCCGTGATTCTGGGAGACCAGCGTGTTGATCACTCCCAGCAGCCCCAGGCCGAACACGAACAGGGTGAACATGTAGGTCGTGGCCAAGCCCATGGCGCCCTGTTGGGCGACTCCCAGCCTACCCACCATGGCGGTATCCACCAGCCCCATGGCGGTGAAGCTCAGCTTGGAGATGACCACCGGAGCGGCCAGGCTGATGATACTGCGCCAACTGTTGTCGCCCGACATCTTTTCGACTCCGTTCAATGCTCAAAAACGCCGAGGGCCCCGCCTTCCTGGAGTTGGATGGCGGGGCCCTCGACATCTGGAGTAAAAAAATCAGGCACTCAACCGCCACCTCCCACCGGCGCGTCAACGCCGAAGAGATTCATGCAAATGGTAGTAATCATGAGCATCGGAACAGGCTCCGTTGGAGGACAGCATCTACATGCACCGCCCAACCGAATCTGTCAAGCTGCTCTTTCCAGGCCACCAAAGGACCTTGACGCCTGCCTTCAAGAGCCGGGACGCCCCCAGACGGAATGAACTTGAAGTGGCAATCGCCACGCGGTAGCATTTTCAGGCCGAACGGCAGGGTCCCCAGTGGGCTCGCGGAGCCGGCTTCCCATCATAAGGCGGGGCAGCCCCCCCAACGTGATCCCCACAACCACACGGCTATACTCCCCTACCAAGAGCCAGCCACCGGGCAGAGCTTAACGATATCCACAGCCAGATCCTCCCGCCCAATTCTCCAGGAACAGCAGACATGCCACCAACAATCGACGTCCACTGCCATCTCTTCAACCACGCCCACTTGCCCGTGGAAGCCATCGCCCGCGCATTCCTGTACGACCTGTCCATTCCCAGGGCCCTGGGATCACGGGGAGCCGACCTGTTTCGAAAGCTGGTGGACATGCTCGCGCTGCTCTCCCGCCACGAACCAGGTGCCCGGTTTGAACTGGCACAGACCGAAGATCCCATGGCCCTGGCAGACGGGGTCGCCCTGGCCTTCATCCGCGAGATGGGCGCTTCGCGCCAGTACCACTCCCAAGAAAACACCATCTTTTCTGTAATGCCCGCAAGCAGTGCTGCACCACCCAGCGGTAGCTTCTACCGGAAGGCAGAAGCCCTGACAAAGAAAATCGACGAGTTCCTCAACGACCTCTACCTCCAGCACCCGGAACTCCACGAAAGCCTGCTCCAACTCGAAGGAACATACGGGCAAACCACCTTGTCCGTGGACCTGCTTCCCAGGGCCCGGCACAAACTGATCCGCAGGTTCGTGCTGCTCTTCATCTCCCTGGCAGAGGGCCTGGACTTCGTCCGCTTCCTGCTCACCCTCCTGGTACCAGTGGCCACCATCTGGAACAGGCTCCAGGACGAGTACAAGAAGTTGGAAACCCATGTGGACCTGTGGGTACACCTGATGATGGACATGGAGCCGGGCTACGGAGACGGGGCCCTGTGCGGCCACCCCTCCCCCGAAAAGAACGAACTCACTCCCCCCAGGCTATCCTTCAGGCAGCAGATCGACGAGATGGCAGACCTGACCTTGAAGGCCCGGGGACGGCTGGCGGGTTTCGTCCCCTTCGATCCGCAGCGCGAAAAGGCCCTGGACTGGGTGAAGTACGCCTTGGACCAGGGGCTGCTGGGCGTCAAGATCTACCCCTCCATGGGCTTCCGCCCACTGGACAGGCGCTTCGAGAATGCCCTGTGCGGACTCTACGACCACTGCTCGAAAAAAGGCATCCCCATCATCACCCACTGTGCTCCATACCAGTTTCAGCCCACCCGTGGCTACGGGAACTACTCCAACCCCGGCGGAGACGATGGCCAGGGCTGGTACGCAGTGCTGGAACGATATCCCAATCTCCGCATTTGCTTCGCCCACGCCGGAGAGGGCCACAACAAGAACTTCGACAGCCCCTGCCCCAGCAAGAAATCCACGAAACACACCTACCCCGGCTGGTACGACCCCTGCGACACCTGGTTCTCCAACGACGGCAGCCGTGTGAATCCCAGGTGCTGGGCTCCCACCGTTCTGGCCCTCTGCCAAAAATACAAGAACACCTATTGCGACTTTTCCTTCATGTGGAAAGTCGTCTTTCCCGACATCGGGGCGGGGGAGAGGGTCATGGAACACCTCCGCTGCGTACTGGGCAGCCCCGATGGACCACACCTGGCCCGGCGCCTGATGTTCGGCTCCGACTGGCCCATGCCAGGCGTGCTGGGCCGCGCCGACCACATCTTCCAGAGCTACCGCGCCATCTTCCAGGACGAAATCCTGGCGCCATACGCCCGGGAATTCTTCGGCCTCAATGCCATCCGCTTCTTGAACCTGGAGGATGCCGTGGCCAGGTTCGAGGGGAGCGGACTCCCGTCAGCGGGGCCGACGGCCCAGGCGCTGGAACACTGGAGCACCCTGGCGGCCCAGGCCAACGAGCCGCCTCCGCGAACGAGAGCCCAGGCACAGCCCTCCCCAGTAACCAGCAGCACCCCGACGAGCGGCCCCCCAACAGCAACCACTGCTGCCCACCCAACGCCAAGGTGCTGGGAACTGGCGCTGGCCTCCACCTGAGGTACCCCACCTGGTCTGGGCCGCACACGCTCTGGATGCCATGCTCGGTGCGAAGGATCGGGGAGCGCCGCCTGGGCCGGGGCGCGCATCCTCCCCCTCTCCGACACCTCCCCCCAAGAATGGGAGTGCTGGGCAACCCACGGGAGAGGTGGGTCCGCGTTGGCGAGTCATCCTGCTCCAGGGGCCAGGGCCAGCAGGGACGGGAAGCCCGAAGAAGCGCACAGGCAGGCTACTCAGCCCCCAACACCAGGTAGGCGGCTCCTCCGGCGATGCCGTCCACGCTGGTTCCGCTGGCTCCAATGACCAGGTCCTGGTAGGCATCAGCGTTGAAATTCCCGACATTGGCAAGCGAGGAACCCACGCTGGCGCCGCTGTGCTCACCGTAGAAGATGGCATCAGCATCGGAGAGGTAGGTCGTGCCTGCACCTGGCCCCAGGACCAGGTAGGCTGCGCCGACCCTGGAGCCCATGAACTCCGCCTCCATGGAACCGATGATCAGGTCCGCGAAGCCGTCGTCGTTGACGTCACCAGCCGCCGAGACCGACACTCCGGCCGAGTCACCGGCGCTGGCTCCGATGAAGCGTGCATCGGCGGAGGAGAGGTCCACCACGCCGGAGGTGACGTTCAGGAACAGGTAGGAGACTCCGGAGTCGGAGTCGGCGTTGGCGGCAGCGATGAGGATGTCGTCGTAGCCGTCGTCGTTGACGTCACCGACGCCAGCCAGTGCGTTTCCGGCGTGATCCGCGGGCTCCTCGCCCACAAAAGTGCAGTAGGCGGTGGACAGATCCACGACGAAGGGCCAGGGTGGCACCAGAAGATACGCGGCTCCGGCATTTTCGCCTCCTGCATCGTTGCCGGTTGCGCCCACCAGCAGGGCGTTCCCCCCCGAGCCGAGGGTATCACCGGCGGAGGACAGGGCCCTCCCCGCCCAGTCCTCGGGCTCCTCGCCGTCGAAGATGTGGTCCGCCGAGCCCAGGTCCATGCTGGAACTCACCGGCCCCAGCAACAGGTAGACGGTCCCGGAGTCGGTGCCTCCAGAGTCCTCCATGTAGGCACCGATTAACAAGTCTGCGAAGCCATCGTCGTTGCTGTCGAACCCACCGGCAAGCGCCCCACCGGCATGGGCGCCAGCGCTCTCGCCCCATAGCTCGATGGTCTCGGAAAGATCGACGATGGGGCTCAGCGGTGGGCCTCGCACCAGGTATGCAACGCCGGCGTCCACGAATCCCAGGTCTGCGTCGGGCGCCCCGATGAGCAGGTCCAGGAAGCCGTCGTCGTTCACGTCACCAGCCGGCGCCAAGGCGCTCCCGGCGCGATCCTCCAGGCTCTCACCCAGGTATTGTACCTCGGCGCTCATCACCGCCGTGCTGGTGTCGGATCCCAGGACCAGGTAGGCAGCCCCCGTCTCGCTGGCCGACGAGTCTTCGCCGGAGGCGCCGATGAGCAGATCGTCCAGGGAATCGCCGTTGAAGTCACCGATCCCGGCCACGGCGCAACCGGCGTAGTCATCATCGGCCTCACCGAAGAACGCGGAGTGGCTGGACGCCAGATCCAGGTAATCGACGTCGCCGTCACAGTTGTTGTCGAACCCGTCGTTGTACTCTAAGGCTTCGGGGTTGATCCCCGGATCCGTGTCGTCGCAGTCATCGGCGTTGTCCACGTAGCCCGATGGTTGCTCGCAGGCGTAGGTGAAGTCATCGGCCAGGCCGAAGCCGTCGGCGTCGGCATCGCGGTACCAGGTCGTGCCGTTCTCGTCCACCTCGCCGTCGCAGTCGTTGTCGAATCCGTCGCAGATCTCGGCGGCGTCGGGGTTGATCATGGGATCGCCGTCGTCGCAGTCGTCGGCGTCATCCACGTAGTCGGTGGGCTGCTGGCAGGCGCGCTCGCCCATGGCGGCGTCTCCGAAGCCGTCACCGTCCGAATCCAGGTACCATGTAGAGGCATCCACAGCGTCGGCCTCGTCGGTCTCTTCATCGCAGTCGTTGTCCAGACCGTCACAGATCTCGAAGGCGTTGGGAGAGGTCATGGGGTCGCCGTCGTCGCAGTCGTCGGATGTGGAGACGTAGTTGGCGGGCTGAAGACAGGCGGTGGAGGAGACATCGGCGGTGCCGTGTCCATCGCTGTCACCGTCGTAATACCAGGTGAGGCTGTCCACGGCGTCGTTATCCAGAGCGCCATCACAGTCATCGTCAATGTCGTTGCAGAACTCGTCGGCGCCCGGATGGACCGCGCTGTCCAGGTCGTCGCAGTCATCGGCGTTGTCGGCGAAACCTGACGGCTCTTCGCAACTCGGGACGCTCTCCGAGAGATCCCCGAAGCCGTCCAGGTCAGCGTCCCGATACCAGGTGGGGGCATCTATTGCGTCGGCCTCGTCGGTGTCGCCGTCGCAGTCGTTGTCCACACCGTCGCAGTACTCGGAGGCCCCGGGGTTGATGAGGGGGT
Organism: Myxococcota bacterium; assembly: GCA_024276675.1. Lineage (GTDB taxonomy): Bacteria > Myxococcota_A > UBA796 > UBA796 > JAFGLY01 > JAJRWT01. The sequence continues at coordinate 6,717 of JAJRWT010000091.1, forward strand.
CTGTATCATCGCAGTCGGATGCGTCGGCCACGAGGCTCCCAGAGGGATCACAGTCGGTCAGCTCGGTGAAGACATCGGCGTCACCGTAGCCGTCGCCATCCTGGTCGGAATACCAGAGAGAACTGCTGTTTTCGTCGACGATCCCATCACAGTCGTTGTCTTGCTCGTCGCAGAGTTCCGTGGCCTCGGGGTAGGTGCTGGCGTTGGCATCGTCACAGTCGTCACCCAGCGTCACATAGGTCTGGCCGTCGTCGGGCGGAACGCAGACGCTCAACAACGTGGCGGAGTCGCCGTAGCCATCTCCGTCAACATCCACGTACCAGTCGATCCAGCTCGTGATCTGGGGATCCTCGTCGTCACAGTCATCGGCGTTGTCCACGTAAATCCAGTCCTCGTCGTCCACCGGGGGATCACAGATGGAGACCTCGCTGTCCATGGCCCCGAAGGTGTCGCCGTCGCCATCGAAGTACCAGCTCAGGCTCTCTTCCTCGTCGCCCACACCGTTGCAGTTGTTGTCCTCACCATCGCAGAGTTCCGGGGCGCCGGGGTAGGTGTCGTCGTCGAAGTCGTCGCAGTCCTCCAACTCGCTCATGGGACCATAGCCGGCAGGCGGCGTGCAGGCGATCCAGGGATCCTCGTTGCGGGTGAAGCCGTCGCCGTCGCCGTCGGGATACCATACTTGTACATTCCAGGCGTCGGGCTCGTTGATCTGGCCGTCGCAATCGTCGTCGTAGGCTGTGTTGCAGTCCTCTCTCGCGCCCGGGTGGACCCCTGAATCGCCGTCGTCGCAATCCATGGCCTCCACCACGTAGTTCTCCGCAGGTGGGTCGCAGGCCACGACGGCGTAGCTCTCGTTTCCATAGCCATCTTCGTCCACGTCGGGGTACCAGGTGGAGACGTCCACCGCACCGGCGCCATCCACCTGACCATCGCAGTCGTTGTCCAATCCGTCGCAGATCTCGGTGTTCCCCGGATAGCGCTGGGAATCCATATCGTCACAGTCGCCATCCTGCTGGGAGAAGCCGTCACCGTCCCAATCAGTGGGGAAGCTGGCCAGGCAGCTCGCAGAAGCCAGAGCTGCGATGAGCCAGAGAGTGGAGGAATGGAACCTGATTGTCATGGGTGACTCCTGGATCTGCTCAATGGATGACCCGCACTCCCAGGAGAAGTCCACCACGCGGCATCCATGAAGGGCCGATGTTCACGAGCAGGCCTCCTCCTGCCATGGCCACACCCGCCAGGGCTAGTCCCTCGGTGAAAGGCAGCAGTGAACGCAGGCTCTGGTAGCTCAGCTCGTTGTCGGCACAGGTCTCGGGGAGGTCCTGTTGGGAGTCCTCGATGCAGGCGTTGGAGAGGTTCTTTCCCCAGGCGTACAGGATGGAGCTGGCCACGGCGCCCGCCGTGAAAACCCCGGCTCCCGACCAGGTGAGGACGCGAGAGGTGGATGAACGGGGCAGCCGGATCTCCGTCCAGGAGGGGCTGCCGGCCCGCCCCTGCCAGACCTGCCCCCGGTGGGCCACGAAGAGCGCGGCTTCGGGGTCCAGGGTGGCAGCCAGCATGTTGGATAGATCGCCCCAGCGCTCCGAGTCGTAGAGCCAGCCCAGGATGTCGTCGGGGGCGCTGGCGGGAAGAAGGGCGATAGATTCCGTGGCCGCACCCAGCTCGACCCAGACCGTGGTCACCTTGTTGATGCCGGTCTGCAGCAGGTGCCGTCCAGGCCGAAGTTCGAGGGCCTGGCTCCTTGGGGAGATCTCACGTCCGTCCACGAACAGGCTGCCGCGCTCCGGTCGGACCGCCAGCCGGAGCCCCGCGCTCTCGCCCTGCTCCAGGGATCGGCGAGCGCTGTCGAACCAGTCCTGGCCCCATTCGGAGGGGAACTCGTCCCCCCATGTCAGATGGGGCTCGAAGACCAGCGCCCGAAGAAATGACCTGTACGCGGCCTGGCCGTCGGTCTCGGCCTTGGCGGCAAGCACTCCGGTGAGGAAGAAGATCCGGGCGGCAGTGGCGGGGTCCAGATGCTCGGTGAGGCAGCCCAGACGTTCCTCGGCGGAGCGCAGTAGGACCAGCGCTTCGGCGAGCTGGCCGTAGTTCTGGGCGCCTTCGGCTTCCGAGAGCAGGTCGTCAATCTCCCTGGTGCTGGCGGGAGACGCGGTACAGTGGAGGATCACTCCAGAACCTTCCATCTGCGGAGTGCCTCTTTCCCGGAGGGTGGACCACCTGGTGGGCAGGAGATCGTCCAGGGAGCGGTTGGTGGCCCGGGCGATATCGTAGATCACGGCGTCGGTGTCGGATTCGCCGAGAAGGACGATGGTCTCCGCGGAGGCGGCTTCAGGGCACAGCAGCGCAAAGAGCAGGATAATTGTCTTCAGGGGGGGCATACGGTGTCCCTTTCGAAGTTCCAGCAAAACCTGGCTCGTTGGTTTTCGCCCAGCGTAAAGGTGCGGATCTTCTCACGCCCCTGGCCGTCCAGCAGACGAAGCTGGTGGGTGCCCGGGCTCAACTCGTACCAGGAATGTGAGCTGCCCACAGGCGTTCCGTCAATGAAAATCTTGCTGGGAGGCATGCTTTTGACCCAGATCATGCCGGGGCCGCCCAGCGTGGCGACAGCGGCGGCATCATCAGCGGCTGGTTCATTCGTTGCCGCCTGGGGAGCAGACTGCGAACTGGGGGAAGCGAGCCTGGCAGCGGCGTCCCCAACGGGCGCAGGATCATCACCGCCAAGGCTGGAGGCGGACCGTGAAGCAGGGTCGCCAAGCCCGGAGGTGGCTGGCCCTGGAGCCGGCTGCGATCCGGCCGAGGGATGGTGGCTCCCGGGCGCTGGGGCCGTTGGCGGTTCGCTGATCGTGGAGCCGGCGACACCACCCGTGGGCTTGGTGGTCGAGACCTGGGGGCGTGGGTCCACGGTCTGCACGACGGCGGACTGGGAGGAGCCGGAGGCGTTGGCCGGATCTTCTGGCTGTTGCACCTGCCGCGGCTCTCCAGGGCCAGCACCGGCGGTGACTCCCGAGGCGTTTGGAAGGCTGTCCGTGTTGCCCAGGGGCGCGGCGCCCGGCTGCTCGGAGATGGGGGCCGGCCCTTCACGCTGACTCCAACGAACCCAGGCCAGCAGGGACAAGGACACGAGAAGCATGGCCGACAACGCCGCCCACGGCCAGGGAAGACGACCTTTGGCCACAGCCGGGCCGGCAGGGTCCCGGGATACCTCCACGGACGAGCTGGGCCTCGGATGCAATGCGGCCGACCGGTGGATCTGCTCTGGCGGAAGCAGGGTAGCCCCGGCACCGTAATGCTCTTGTCGTGAGGTTGTTTCCGACATCACCGCTTCATCTGGGAGATTGTCCTCGCCGTCCGCCCGCGAGCCAGGCTCCAGCACCGCGGTATCTGGCAGGAATTCCTGGCTGCCAGCCCTCGCAGTCGGGGGATGGAGGGCGTGCTGGTCCCTACCGCCGTCGGTGTGGTGAGGGGCGACCGTAGAGCCGGGCATCGCCCGGGACAAGCGCTGCCGCATCTCGTGGGCCGAGAACAAGCGTTCATCGGGGCTCTCACGGGTCGCGGCGCGTATGACTTCGCAGATCTCCGGTGGGATGCCCACCAGGCGCTCATCGTCTGGTTCCAGGGCGTGGAGCCGGGAGGGGGTCTTCCCCGTGAGCAGGACGAACAGCGTGGCGGCAGCCGCGTACAGATCCGAGGCTGCCGTGGCTCCCTGTGATTGCATGCGTAGCTCGGGAGCCATGAAGTCCAGGGTTCCCATGAGCACGCCCGCCTCGGTGAGCGGCCGCTCACGGTCCAATACCCTTGCGATGCCGAAGTCGGTGACCTTGGCCACCTGCCGGGAGGTCAGGAGGATGTTCTGTGGCTTGATGTCCCGGTGGATCACCCCCCTGTCGTGGGCGAACTGCAACGCGTCCAGGGTTTGGGAGATGAGAGAAATTGCCTGGGAAGGGAGCATGGGCCCATCCCGCTCCACCAGGGACATGAGATCCCCAGCGTCCACCAGCTCCATGACGAGATAGATGTAGGGGTCTTCGGTCACCACGTCGTGTACCGTCACGATATGGGGATGGTGCAGCTTGGCCATGGTCTGCGCCTCGGCCAGGAAACGGGCGCGAAGGATTTTCTTTCCAGCCATGGCCGGGTTCAGCACCTTTATGGCACGGTGTACTTCCAGGCGGGTGTCCCAGGCCTTGAACACCGTGGCCATACCACCCTGCCCGAGAAGCTCCAGGCTGCGGTATCGTCCATCGGCCAGAATTTCCAAACCGGAAAGCAATGGGTGGTCTCCGATGCGGCGTGTTGGAACGGACACCCTGCTCCGGGTGCCCGCTGTTCCGTTGACGACGGAGTACAGAACACCTTAGCACCACGGATGGGGCAACGCGAACCGAAGAGAGACTCGCTGAAGAGGATGGGGCAACGCGAACCGAAGAGAGACTCGCTGAAGAAGCAGCGCCTACCCGTCGTCCTGCCCTCGGCCGGGGATGGCCTCCGCTGATTGCACCCGATAGTCCCGGAAGGCGGCCCATGAATGGCGGTGCAGGGTTCCAAGCCGCGGCTGTGTGCTCAGGCAACGGGAGCGGGTGGTATCAGCTCCATTCCAACTTCAGCACACCCAGACCGGCGGAGGTGGCGCGCCCGAGCTGCAATAGCTCCACGGCGCAGAACAGGTCGACCCATGGTGAGATCTCTCCTTCGAAAAGGAGCCGCCCCACCATGCCGTCCAGCTTCACCCGCCGATCCTGGCGAGCCGAGTAGCGGGAGCGGCAACGCCATCGGGACTGCCCCAGGACGAGACGCACACTGCCATCAGGCTCGGGCCAGCGGCCAGCAGCGCCACAATCCGCGAACCTCTGCAGAGCCCTGACCCGGTAGATGGAAGCCTTGCAGAGTTCCTGAAAACCCGGGCTCCGCAGGCCTGAGAGCCACCTGGGCAAGCGCAACGGCGTGAGCAGGGACAGCCGCACGCGACTGGGTCGAGAGGGAACGCTCAGGTGAACGGGCAGGGGCGCGGGGGCCGGCCAGTCAGCCACGCGACCGGGCTCGCAGAAGGCGGTCTGCTGCCCTGTCAGCATTGCAGGACCAGCGTGATGGGGTATCCTGGCGCGCCCCAGGCCGGCCCTGGCTGCCAGGTGGACGGCCTCCAGGAGGGCGGCAGGGTGGGGAACCTGGCCGAAGAGCGTGAGCACCAGGAAGAAGGGTTTGTTCGGCCCCACCCGGGGTCCGCCTTCCAGGCGCAGAGCGAAGGGGCGCGGACGGTTGAGCCCACCCAAACCCGGGTCGAACCAGATAGACACCGGGCAGCTCCGCAGGATGGGACATCCAGCGCAATCCCGTTGCTGCTCCTGGCAATGGAGGCGCCGGAAGGCCAGGCCCAGGGCGCCCCTCACCGCGACTCCGGAGTAGGGATCCAGGCGCCAGCTCCGCCCGGGGAGCAATGGTACTCGCAGAATGGTGACTGGAATATCCGGCGTGGTCGATTGCTCTTTCAAGGCGCTCACTCCAATATCCGACCCAGGTCTGGAGGCTGGAAGGCCGATGATCCGAACCAGCGCTCGGTCTTTCCAGCAAGGCCCCCCGGTCCCGGAAAGGCCGCGACACATGACAAAATCATGGAGCGGCTGGCCCGTGAGGCTTCCAGGGCCTTTTCTGCGGAGACCATGGCCAGCTTGTGGGCGCAGGCGTTGCGCAGGTTGCGGTTGACCTCTTCCAGCCAGAAGTCCAGGCCATCCAGAGTGGGGGGGGCCGAAAGGCGGATCTCCACCAGGCAGTCCTCTCCGCTGCCACGAGGCCTCCAGGTACAGTCAAGCAAGCCTGAGCGGAAAAGCTCTGCCATGCGGCCGACGCCTCCCAGGAGATGGACCAGTTTGCTCCCCTTGATCCTGGATTCCAAGCCGGCATCGCCTGCATCTACTTTCAGATTCCCGGCTCTGCGCAGCTTGACCAGCAACGCCTCCAGGGCGTACTCGCCCAACCCGTACCAGCGCAGGAAGGCGTCCCTGGGCTGGCGCTCGTGCCAACGTTCCACGTGCCGCCATGCGTCCACCAGGTAGATGGCCAGCTCCTCGTGCTTGCCGCGCAGGGCGCCGGCCAGGCCGCCGGGATCCTCAGCCCTGTACCAGGCGCCCCAGGTGGCCCCCAGCCGTTTCACCGCGTATGGCGGCTTTTCGCCTGCTTCCTTGAAATGGGACAGAGCACCGCCGTAGTCGGCGCTGGCCCAGAGCTGGCATGCAGCGGCGACCAGGGCCGCTCGATGGTAGCGCCGGGTATCTTCCGGGCTACCCCACTGCTCCATAGCTTCGACAGCGCCCCGCAACGCCTGGGAGGCGGCCCCGAAGCTGGCGTGACGGTAGAGATCCCTGGCCTCCTTGGCGCGGGCGAGGCCCAGCGCCTCCCTGGGGTCCGGCAGCTTACAGACCTCCATGCTGCCAGGCCTGGGAATGTTGGCCACCGGCGAGTACGTTCCGTCCAGGTAGGTGGCCTGGATCCCCAGCTCGGAGGCCAGCGCGAAGGCCGTAGCGGACATGGTTTTTTTGCCACCGGTGATGTCCAGGCGGGTCACCGCCGGGTCCGTGACACCCAGCTCGCGCAACCAACTCCGCAACGTGCCCAGCGCACTTGCCGGATCGGTCGGATGGAGGCCTTCTTCCAGGATCTCTACCTGGGGGCTTTCGGTCATGCCCAGGGCGAGGGGGGATTCCTGGACGACATCGGCAACCCACTTGGCGACGTGCAGGCTACCCCGGCGGGGGGAGAGATGGCTCTCTCGACCCGCCGACGGAGCGATTAGCAGCCTCCCAGGCCGCCACCACGCCACGCTCAACAGCAGAGGCTGGGGGGTCATGCCAGCGGTGAGCACCAGGTTCCCACCAGGCTCCGGTCTCTTTGCCCCGGTGTTGACCTCCATGGCCGCCAGCTCCGGAAGAAGGACCACGTCCCGGTAGTCGCGCAGGCCATCCAGGTCCGGGAAGGTCCAGCGGGGACGGCTCGTGTTGCCCATGGACCTGAGTTTTTCGTCCTTGTTGCTCGTTCTGAGCCATTCCTCGAAATCCCAGCTCAGCTCGGCCAGCTTTCTCCGCAGCTCGGAATCCAGGCCTCCAGGGTCGGACGCCATGTCATCTACTTCCTGCCCGAACGCCAGCCAGCCCTGGCCCCCGGTCGCCTGCCTCCGCGAGCTTCCCCCCCCCGCGCCTTTCGTCCCCGCGCTCCTGGGTACGCATCATCCTGGCCACGTGGCCCAGCACGAACACCACGGCCTGCGCCTTCACGCCGTCCGAGCCGTTGGGCAGAATCCTCCGCACCTCCCCGATCACGCGCCTGGCCTGTTGGCAGGCCATGTCCAACTGCGGCCCCGCCGAACGGGTGTAGCGAGCCATGTAGGAGCGCGGCGCCAGCCTCAGAAACGAGTCCATCCTGCCCAGACTGTCGTCCTGCTGGATGAAGGCGACGATCGCCCGCATGTGGGAGGGGTCGACGGGTTCTCCGGTGACAGGCGTTCGGAAGGAACGAAGAGGTTCCAACACGGGTTTGACCAGGGCCAACAAGGCGCGGTGCTCCTGGGCCGACCATGGCCACGCAAAGGTGTCGCTCATATGGCCACCCCCTTCAACACACGCATGGCTGCATCCCCGCCAGGAGCCAGGCGGAGCTGTTTCATCCACTGGGCGAGCAGGCTCTTCATTTTCGCACCTTCGACGTGAACATGGCGGAGATCCCTGGCCGAGCGGCGCAGCACGGCCTTGGATGGCCGGGCCTGAATCCGGCCCAGGCCTCCGAACTTGCCGCCCCCGTACCTGGGCACGAAGCCCTGGCCCACACCCATCGCCGCCAGCACCATGGCCAGCTCGGCCGGGCGAACGTTTGCCAGCTCCAAGGGCAAGCTGAACAAGGTCCCAGCCTTGATCACCAGGTAGGGGACATCCGCACGTTCGTCCACCCTGGCTCCGTAGACACGCCGCCCCACCTGGCTCCGGGGACGGAAAGCCCGGGGCAGTCGGGAGAGCCCGACACCGGGCCTGCCCACGGGAAGGGCATCGCCGAATCCCACGCGACCCATTAGCTGCTTCCGACTGGCGATCTGCCCAAACAGGCTACACGTGGGGCATGGCGGGTCGCAGTTCCTGTCCAGGTCGCAGCCGCCGGCCAGGGCCTCGTGGTTGGATCTGGCCACCCCCTTGATGCTGGTGCCAGGGATGAAGTAGCCACCACGTTCGTAGACAATGCCGCGCACCAGGCTCTCCTTGCCTCCTACCCGGATTAGTTCGGCGGAGCCGCTGCCAACGTGGATGGGATCCAGGGCCTTCAGCTCCATCCAAAGCACTCCCGTAAGCAGATCAGCCATCAACACGTGGTGCCACTCCCTGTGGGCGCCGTCCTTCGCGTTTCGGAGATGGGCCGGGTCCAGCGACGCCCGGGGCAGAGCGCGGTAGGTCTTCGGATACTGGTTGAAAGGCGCCATCAGCTCCCTCCCCCGGCTTGACGCGCCAGGCTGGCCCAGGGGCCTTCCTGGACAGCGTGAAGTAGTGCCCAACCCGCGTCGCCCTTCCAGATCCAGCCGGTCCAGATTCCGCTGGACAGAGGTTCTGCGCTGCCGGGGAGATGATCCAGGGCGTCGCTGGGGACCATTCCGTGAAGGCCCGCGGTCTCCTCGCCCAGCAGGTCTCCCACGCCACGGGGTGCGTCTCCGCCGCCCTGTTGGCGCCACTGTACGGACTCCAGGTCCACCTTGAAGGCGCCCAGGCCGCGCGTCTTGGAGGAGCCCAGCCGTGTGATGCCCAGGCTGATGTCCTCGATGACCGCCCCCAGCAGCGCAAGCTGCCAGAGCTGGACGTTCTCCAGGTGAATCCGAACCGGGAAGCTACCGCCGGTGACCACCTCTTGTTTGTAGAGAGCCTTGTTGGCCGGACCTCCGGTCTTGCGGTCTATGGCCACGCCGCTCCTGGTGCTGGTGCGATTGGCCCGCACCCGGGATTCCCGGGTTGGGAGGGAGTCCTGGAACTTTATACGGCTGGAGAGCGACATGCTGCTAAAGCTGCGACAGGCGTAGCACTGCCCACGGTAGACCCGAGCCTTCTCCCGGAAGCTGGGGCTGCGCCCGCGGCTGCCGCGGAAGACCTCGTCTGCCACGGTCTGGCAGGGCCCTTTGTGGTCCATGGGATCGCAGGCCACCCGTTCCCAGTCCCGTGGGAGCAATCCGCGTAGGATTCGCTCCGAGGCGGACCTGAAGACCCCTTTCAGGGAGCTGCCCGGTATGAAGACACACTCCCTGCCGGCGGGGTCCAGGGTTCGCAGGGCGTAGAGGTCGGGGCGCTCCGGGTGGAGCAGGTTGGTGCCTTTTCCGCCAGCCTTGATGAGAAAGCCGGTCCTGGGCCGAAGCTCCAGCGAGATGATCGACGAGTTGAGTAGATAACGGTGCATCAGCCAACCTCCGTTGTGTCGGGCTCCCCGGCAGAGCCTTCCTTCCAACGATACTCCACCAGGGTACGCAGCTCTCGAATCCCCTGGTCACGCACCTGTGCCATGTCCAGCTCGATACCCTGACCGCCATCCAGGATGTCGTCCAGGGAGAGCCTGTGAAGCGACTTTTCCGTCACCGAGACCAGGCCCATGCCCCGGCTGCCGAAGCCTCCCAGCCGGATGCCCCCCCTTTCCAGCTCTTCCAGGGCCAGCAGCAGCAGCGCGGTCTGCCAGGGCTGGTCGTCGTTCAAATGCACCTGGAGACGGAAGGTGGCGCCGGGATTCAGGACCTCGTAGTCGTACTTCATGGCGCCGGCCACACGCCCCAGGTCCCGGTCGATGGCGACCCCGTCGCGAATGGCAGGCTGGCCATCTTCCACCGGCGCATCAGCGAAGCGCACGTGAGAGGCCATGTGGGGGGCGCCGAAGGTGGCGCAGGCCAGGCAGATGTTGCCCTCTACGAGTTCGACCTTGTCCCGCTCGCGCAGGGCCGTGGACCTGCCGCCCTGGCCGGGTGTGTCCTTGTCTTCTTCCGTGATGACCTTCAAGCAGTGCTCTCCGATGGGATCGCAGGCAACGCGGTCCAGCGAGACATGGGCGGAGGGGCTGGCTCCCACGGCCACGGCCATGCCTCGCAGAAGAGCCTCGGCGAAGGAGCGCAGGGCTCCCTTGATGGAAGAGCCGGGGATGAAGGGCTGGCCCGCGGCATCGCGCAGCACGGGCAGGTCGCAAAGCTCTCCCATCATGGCCCGGCCCGCCCCCACGCGGAGACCTGATATGGACTCCACTTTGGCCTCCAGGCGGCTGCGATGGACGAATGTGTCGTGCCAGTGGAACACTCTTGCTGCTGTGTGTCTTGTCATGGGATGGTCCTGTGGGTGTTCATCTGTGAACGAGGGAGGTCTGTAGTTTCACCAGGTTTGCCAGCAGATCCCTTGCAGCAACCAGCACCAGTGAGTCCTTCTCTGGACCGTCCTGGAGCTGCTTCAGCGGAGCCATTGTTGCCAGGGCTTGCAAGTTGGTGGTAAATTCGTTGGCAAGCTTGGCCCCGATTTGGTTGCGGCCCTTCTGGTAACCGAGCACGATCAGAAGTTCCTCCAGGACCACCGCTTCTCCGGCGACGGCCAGTAGATTCCTGATTCCGGTGCTGGAGACCTTCTCTTTCAAGGAAGCTTGGAAACTCTGGCTCTCCACCAGCGCCCAGGCCCGGCGAGCCATTGCCTTGCGAATCTCTCTGTGGATACTTTTTTGTTTCATTTGGGGACCTCCAGCGGAAAATCAGGGCAGAAATGGAGTCGGCCCATCCCGAGCTGTGTGTCGTTTCCCAGGCCGACACTTTCGGCATCCTGCAGGCGACGCAGTGCATCGGGGTCGTTCAACAGGGCATCGAAGCAATCCCGGGGCAGCGCCAGGAGCCAGCCGGAGCCGGCGGCGATCACCTCTTGCAGGGGGCGTATCCTGCCACTGGCGTCGTTCCAGCCCGAACGAGGGACGGTACGAAGCCTGGTGCCGACCACCGTGGCCGAAGATACATCCTGGCCTCCGGTACTGGGGAAGAGATGTCGCGCCATCCATTCACCAGCCTGCCCGGACGGAACGGGCGCGTTCACATCCGTTCGGGCGACAACGTGCAGCAACACCTGACCCGACAAGCCCACGGCAGCCAGGATCTGGGGAGTCGCCAGCGCGGCCGTCTTTCTCTGGTAGCTCTTCAGGCGCTGTCTCAACATGCTTCGTTCTTGGAGTATCTGGATCTTCACCCGCCCCAGGCCCCGACGGCGCAGTCCCCCGAGCCGCAGGCTGCCTCGAAGACGCCAGAGCCCCTCCAGCAGGACCTTGTCGAGCCCTGAAACGGTGCCCGTGAAACAGGTACCCGCCACGATCTGTTCCCTGGCGTGAAGCATTCCGGCCGCGGCGGAGCCGGTCCTGGGGTTGCGGGCGAGCCGGGTCACGAGGCGAAGCCCAGGAGATGGCACGGGGCCGCCAGAGGGGTCGACGAAGCCGGAGATCGGCTTGAGAAGCCTGTGGCAGGCGGGGCAGCGGGGAGGGCCGGTCGGCTTCCCCCCATGACGTTCCATCATCCTGATGCCCAACGCGTCGCGTAGCATCGTGTCGAAAAAGATGGTATCGCGATGCATCGGGCAGGCCAGCAGGCTGCGGGGTGCAGGCATGGCCAGCTCTGCGCTGCCATTTCCCACGGCCGGGTGAAGGTCTGACACGGTAAAGGCGCCGGGCTCGTTGAAGAGGCGGGCCATTTCGGCGTCGGGATGGGCCACGGGGAGGCCAGAGTCCGCCAGTGCCCAACCCATGGCGCCACGCATGGAGCTTCCCGGCACCGAGAGCAGGGTGTGCCGGTGGTTCCCATCCAGGGGCGTGCCGCCCAGGGAGAGGTCGGTTTCAGCTTCCACGTGCAGCAGCGCCCTTCCGTCCTTGAAACGCCCTGCCCGATACTTGCGGTCCAGCACAGCGCTCTTTCCGCCAGTTTCTTTCGACAAGTCCAGGACCATGGAGACCCAGCCGATGCCGCGAGACTGGCTGTTGCCGATGGCTTCCACCAGCCTGGCCGCCTGGCTGACCAGTTGGGCATCCCGGGGCAGCAGCCAGCCCTCGACCCGAGCGACGAAGAGCGAGCCTGGTGCTTCGGCCACCTCGCGCACGTACAGTCGCCCATCGGCCGCGACCCCCCTGCGGCGGTCCATGCCCACGCCGTGACGAAGGTTGAAGATATCGGCTGCCGCTCCAGCCCAGGATCCGGGAATTCCATCGTCGATTGCAAGTCCCGTCGAACGGGCTTTCCTGTGGTGGCCGGTGGATATTGGTTCCAGAAGGCCTGGCCTGTCCGCCCCCGAGCTGCCGAAGATCCGACAGACCGGGCACAGCGAACCAGGCGCACAGCCCGGGGCCGACTGGAAGGGAGTGCATACCTCCAGGCCCCGGTGCAGGGAGAGCCTGCCCAGCGCCTCGCGCAGGGCCCCGCGGAGGGTCGAACCCGGGATGACCGGGCGGCCATCTGCGGCCCTGGCGCTGGCGGCGTCGACGAAGGGCGGCGGGTCGGCGCGGCCACCCACCAACATCGAGTGGGCCAAGGTTATGTGTAGCTCACCGGAGTAGAATTCGACGCCGCTGGACCTGGCTTGTCGTTGCGCTGGAGAGTTGTTTCCAGGGTGCCGGGGCATGGTTATGCCTCCCCTGCCATGACGAGTCCACAGAGGTCCACGAGATCGGGCACCGCGCTGGCCCAGGTAGAAGGCGCACCTGCTCCGGAGTAGCCGATTGCTCGTTCATCTTCGATCTTGCGGTAGAGCCAGCCACTGCTCCAGGAGTCGTGGTCCAGGGGCCGGCCAAGGGCCTGGGCATCCAGGCCCAGGCGGGCCCTCCAACGCTTGCCGGCGCTGGTATGGGAGAACAGGTATTGGGCCAGGACGAGACCCTCCAGCGGGTCTTCATCGAAGGCGGCACGCAGGTTGTAGAGGGTGGAGCGACCCAGCTTGGGGTCTTCCAGCAGCGAGCGAGCGGTCTTCAGCAGATCCCAGGCTTCTTCCAGTGGGAAGGGGCGCATCTGTAGCTGGAAGTGCAGAGCGCCCGCCCTGGTGGCTCCTTGTTTGCGGACGCGACCCTGCCGGAAGGCCGCAAGTTCGGAGGTCACGGGAGTACCGCCGCTCACCAGCTCGAAGTCCAGGGCGCTGGTGCCATCTGGAGAGTGTACCTTTGCACTGCGCACCAGCTTCCAGGCCAACGCCAGCCCGTCGTGGGCGTCCAGGTGCCGAGTGATCACCAGGCCCGTACCCGCTGTGATGCCCTTGTCTTCAGAGCCACCCAAGCGAGCGAGCTGATGCCGGAAGCGCTCCTCCACGCCTTCAGCCAGAAGCAAAGCCAGCTCGAAAGCCCCCTTCACATCGTTCCCCCGCACCCCGGCCGGCATCACCATGCGCAGGTCGTCGCCACCGGCCACGAGTATCAGGCAGCTCTTCAGATCTACGCCCAACGACACCAGGTGCTCCCGTATGCTCCGCCGGTCGAAGGCGGCCAGGAGCGCCCGGCTCAAGCGGCTGTACCCGGTCATGGAGCGACAGGCGAAGAGCAGCTCTCCGATGCCGGTACCGTCCAGGGAGAGGTAGGCCAGCTTTTTCTTGTCCCAGTTCTCCATGCCCTTGTCACCCTGCTGGTGGAAGCTCTCGCAGCGCTGGCAGCGTCGTGCGGGTTGTTGATACAGCACAGGGTAGAGCCCGCAGTCGGAGCAACGCTGTCCCACCACTGCCGGCTTTCTGGCTCCCTGGCCGGCATCCTTGCGCTTGCGCAGCAGGCCAGCGAGGCGTGCCAACAGGCTGCCGAAGCCCCCACCACCCGCAGGGTCCAGGCCGATTCGGGCCAGATCCGGGTCGGGCAGGTCCGAGACCAGTGCCCCCGGCCCGTGGAGGAGATCCGCTGGGCTCACATCCAGCCAGGCCGTTGATAGCTGCCCGAAGAGGCTCTTGCCAAAACGATCTTCCAGATCCCTGGCCACCCTGACCGCTCCGGCGGCCGGGCCCACCAGCACGGCCTGCCCGGCCCCAGCGAAGAGGGTAGCCCATCCCGGCGGCGGGTGGCCCCTCAGATCACGGTCCCAGTCGGCCAACGCCCTGCTGGCCCCCGACATGGTCTTCAGGCGGTGCCCTGCCGTGATCATGTCCTGGATACCGAGGGGGTCTGCCATCAGGAGGGCAAGGTTGCGCTCGGCTGAGAGCTGCGATCCCAGGGAGAGGTCCCCCTCCATGAGGCCGGTGACCTGTGCGCCGCTGACGCCGGCATCTCGCAACACCCCTTTCAACGGGTCATTTTCAACTTGCATAATGCTCATCCTCTACCCGCGGTCCTTGCAGGCCTACAGAATCCCCGCCGGCGAGCCAACGGGGAAGAGACGATAGCACGATGGATTTTCGACAAGTAAATAGCCCGTACCCCGTTTTTTTTGTCCACGACCTGCTACCATCTCCCTCTCTCGCCGGTGTCCCGGCTCTACACGCCTAGACGCTGCAGGAGTGTTTTTCCTGACAGTAGAGAACTCTGTTCTTCACTGGCAACCCGCCCCTGTCCCGCCGCCCAGAGCAGGGGACGAAGGGTCATATTTCGTACTCAGGGCGGATGTGGGCGCCGAAGGACCAGCAATCGCCCGCACGACCACTACGCCACCAGGGCCAAGGGGGTGGATAGGGATCTCCGGGTGCGTGCACTAGACGCCCTGCTTTCGGGAGAGCCGCAGTTCTGCGGCTACTGGGAACTCGAAGAGTTCGTTCCGCAGAAGTCGCGTTGAGAAAAAGAGCACCTCGAGATTCTCAACCTCGTCAATGCTGGGGTTCATTCGTGCGATCACATCGTCGCCCAGCTCCTCGGACTCCTGCTCAGAATAGGGCGGGCACTTGTCGATGTGAAGAATGTCGGCTTCTCGGTCGTAGCGGAAACTCAGCCGTGTTTCCATTCGACCTCTCCTTCTGCCAGCCTTCTGGCGATGTACGCCGTTATGATCCAGTGGCGTTCGCTTGGCTCCACCTCGCTCACCACTCTTCGTGGCCCAGGTCGTTGGCGAGTCGATGAACCGCCGCATCCCCAGCGGCGCTTGGTACCTGTGGAGAGCCAACCCAACCGGAACGCGGCAGGGCAAGGTCGTGCCTGCCGAACACCTCGACATCGACGATCCGGATCTCGGAGGCCGCTACACGGTCAAGGTCTACGAGTCCGATAAAGTCCCCACCGACGATGGAGGATGGCGGCACAGCGTGGTGCGCCTGAAGCCCGACTCAGATGACCCGATGTTCGAGCCCATCGTTCTCGAGGACCTCGAGGACGGCGCGCTGCGCATCATCGCCGAACTGCTGGAAGTGCTATGGCTACCATAGGGTGCCGTTGATGTCGTCCAGCTCCATCCGCTTGACCATAGCGCCAACGAGGCGCCCGCGGTTGTCGACGCCGAGGACGTCCCAGAGGTCGTCGAGGTCGGCCAGGCTGCGCTCACCCACTCGGCCTCCATCAAGACCCACGGCCCCTCGGCCAGGATCTCGACTGAATGCCGTTTTCAGCGAGGGCCGGGCCCATGTATCCCAAACTCGGGTAAGGGCACGCCCTTTTCGACTCTGGCATTGCCCCTCTCGAGATGACCATGGCCTGCCTGCCACGCCTGACCCGTGGCCGCTGCTACCGCTCTCCAAACCACCTGGAACCGGGAAGCTCGGTCAACAACACCTTGAGGTGGTCCTTGCCCACCGGCCACGACAGGCACTTGGATTCCCCCCCGGCTCGGGGAAGCTCATTGGTGGGCAGCTCGGCGATTCTCCACCCGCGCTGCATGGCGCGGATGGAGATCTGGTACTCGATGGGAAAACGCTTCACCGTGGTCTGCAACTCCACGAGGGCCTGGCGCCTCATGGCCCTGAATCCGTTGATGGTGTCGGTGACATAGGGCCCCCGGTTGAAGAGCTTGTTGGCGATCCAGGTGAAGCCCTGGTTCACCCGGGCGCGAGGGCGCAGGAAATGGCCATCTTCTTCGTTTGATGCTCCGGCGGCGAAACGGCTGGCGATGGCCAGATCCGCGCCCTGGACAAGCAGGTCGTCGAGACGGATGATGTCGGAGGGGTCCTCGTTGCCGTCGGGACTGAAGAAGACGAGCCTCTCGGTGCGGGCAACGTCGGCAGCCACCCGGAAGGCCACCCCCCGGCCGGGGATGGGCTGGTCGTAGACGGGGACGCCCATCTCGGCCAGGAGTTCACGGGTGCCGTCGGTGCTGCCCCCGTCCACGGCAAACACCTGTGCAAAGCTATCCACCGGAATTGCACCACGCAGCAGCTCGAGCCCGGTGATTTCGTCCAGGGTCAGCAGGACGATGGCAGAGTCACGGGTCACTGTCGGCTCCTTTCAGCAGCCTGGCCTTTTCCAGGAACTGGTAGAGTTTCTGGGCGATTACCGCGTTGCCCCTGGCGTTGGCATGGCCCCGATCCTTGGGGAAGTAGAGGGTTTCCTGGCGGCTCAGGGCTTCCATGTCGGGTTGGAGATCCAGGAAGGGCAGGCCGATCTCCTCTGCAGCGATACGCAGAAGACGACGGTGTTGGCGGGTGTAGCCCTCTCGCTCCAGGGGAAAACCGAACAGCACCAGCCGGGCTCCATCCTGCCTGGTAAGTTCCACCATCTCGCGGATGTTGGACACGTATTCGGCCTGGGGCACGCGACACACGCTGCCCTGGTCCCCCTCGCTCCGTTCCTTGGCACGGACCCGGTAGCTGTCGATGAGGAAGCGCGTGGCCAGGTAGGTTCGCGCCCTGTAGAACAGGTGGTCCTTCAGGAACCGGGCATCGCGGCTCAAGAGGGCCTGGGAACGATCCGTGTACGCCGCCTTGCGTGCGTCTTGAACGACGTAGGTGAAAAACACCAGGTCGGGCCGGTATCTGCGGGCGATGTTCTTGTAGAACCAGAGACCCTGAAACGAGGTGTAGCCCGGTTGACCGCCGTTGATGACCTGGACATCTTCGTGGCCCCGCTCGCTGATGATGGATTCAAGAACGGCGGGGTAGGATTCCTGGTCGTCGACCCCCCAGCCAAAGGTGGTGGAGCAGCCCAGAAAGAGCAGCCGGGTGACGCCGTTGGGCTTTTCGAGCTGGTGCAGCGGCGCTCTCAGGCCCTGGTGATCCGTGCTCACCAGAAAGCTGCCATCCACCTCGCGGTGGGCAAAGGGCTGCTTGCGAAGATCGGGATCGGTGATCCAGTAGGGTTCGTTGTGCTCGAAGGAGCTGCCGGGAGTGACGGCGGGCCAGTCCAACCATCGCAACAACAACTCGGCGGAAGCGAGCAGAACCACCAACGGTACCAGGCTGAAAACGAGCCTGCGAATGGTCCCTGCCGTTGATCCTGTCGAGGCGCTCAAGGCCGTGTGGCTCCCCTGTGAAACCGCGCTTTGCAGGCGACGAGGTCAGTCGATGGGAGTCACCGTGATGGCGGTGCGATCGGTGATGGCGCCTTCTTTGTGCCACTCGTTGTCGAAGTAGGTGGTGTCGTTGATGGTCCAGGTGAAGGTGCCATGCTCGGGGGCTTCGTAGCGAAGGTAGGTTCCGATGGGAAAGATGGTTTCCACGCCGTCGAAGGTTACGAAGCGGCCGATGAGTTGCCCAGCGAAGCAGCCCTGGAAGTTGCAGGGGTATTCGCTGGAGGTGGATGGCATGGACTCGTCGCCGTCGGCGTTGATCCATGGGCTGTCTTCGGAGATGCGGTACCGGTCGCTTTGCGTGGCCGTGATCTCGGCACGGTTGCCCTTGCAGAAGGGAATGGGCTGCTGCCAACTGGTCTGGATGTCGAGATACTGGATGAGCTGGTAGTCAAGGGGGGTGTTGCATTCACCTTCGGTCAAGCTGGCAGCGAGCCCGCGCAGCCAGTCTTCCCAGGAGGATGCCGAGCCAGTGCCGGTCATGTACTGCTGGCAGTACTCCAGGTTTTTCACGGACACTTCCTCGATACGGTCGGGACGCCCCAGGAGGATGATCTCCAGGTCGTCCACCGCCGTGGCATCGAACTCCAGGCCATCGTTTTTCTGGCCCAGCCACTGGGATTTCATGGCTTCGAGAGATTTCTGCCGGGCCATCTTGCGGTCCGTGTCCAGCATTGACTGGTAGTCGGGCGGATAGTAGCAATCACCGGCCCAGGGGGCGTCTTCGGTGCCTTCACTGTGCCAGCCCACCAGCGGAGCCGTGGACTCGACCTTCTTGCCACAGGAGATGGTGACTGCCAGCGCAGCCAGAGCCAGAACGGATGCCTTTTCAAGAGCCATGCTACCTCCAAAGGGAGTTATTTCAAGCATAGCCCGTATGTCCGCTCCTGAGCACCCCGAAGAACCGCATTTTTGGAAGTTCCGGCCGGCGGCCCACACCTTCCCCAAGGGTTGAGGCCCTTCAACCTGTTTTTCTCCGGGAGGCGGAGGGACAGCTCCCCGCGAAAGGCGAACTGTGTCGATGAGCAGCCCGCCCTTCAGCCACCGCTCTGCCTACACGAACACGATCTGCGCGCCCTCGGCCTTCTCCCAGAACTCCATGGCATCCAGGACATCCTTGATCTCGGGGACCAGGTCGTCCCGGGTGAGCTTGAACATGTCCATGGCCATCTGGCAGGCGTAGAGTTCCGCTCCGGACGCATCCAGAATCTCCACCAACTCGGGCACGGAGGGAAGCTCCAGCTTCTCCATCTCCTTCTTCATCATGGAGCTGGCCAGGGCGCTCATGCCGGGAATACTGCCAATGAAGGTCGGTATGCCCATGCTGGGGTTGCCGACCGTCGCCACCTTCAGCTTGTCCATCTTCTTCTTGGTGATGATGTCCATGCCCCAGAAGGTGAAGAAAACCATGGCATCGATACCCACCATGCGAGCGGCGTTGGCCAGGATGAGCCCGGGGTAGGCCATGTCCAGGGTTCCCTTGGAACAGATGATCACCACCTTGCGGGGTTTGTCTTCGGAGGAAACGGGTTTTTCTTCGGACATTGTGGACTCCTGGCGCCTACACGCAGCTCTTGGGTTTGGGCAGACCGCTCACGAGGGCAGCCAGCTTGCCGGGCCCCTTGGGGAAGAGTTGGTACATGTCGCGCATTGACACACCGGCGTTCTTGGTGATTCGACGCAGCCCGGGGGCCACACCTTTCTCCTTGGCGTCCTTGCGGCAGAACTCGATGACCTTCCAGTGCTTGTCGGTCAACTCGATACCCACGCGGGCGGCCATTTCCAGGGCGATCTCCCTGTTCCAGGCCGCCGCGTCGGTCATGAAACCGTTGGCGTCCAGTTCGATGGTGTGTCCTGCTATGGTCTCGGTAGGCATGATGATGCTCCTTTCTGGTTCTCTATCTTGCATGAAGTAAAAAACTGGTCTGTCAAAGATTCACGGGTGACGACCGCCGAGCTGGCGATGCCTGTTTCGCCCCAGCGCAACGGGGAAACGCCGGAACATGGCCATGGCCAGACCCAACGCCTGACGCACCTGGGGGTCCTTCAATGCCTTGAGGATCTCCCAGAAACCCAGGGGCTCCGGCGGTTGCTCGCGCAACACTCCCAGGACATCGTTCACCAGGTTCAATACATCGGGTTGGGTCTGGTTCCGGGTGGTGTTCAAGATGACGGGCATGGCCTGGCCCAGCTCCTCCAGGTCCCGGGGCGTGAACTCCTCCATGAGATGTTCCACCATCTTCAGGAACTCGGCCCCGTACTGGAAGGCGCCCAGGCGCTCCAGGTGCTCCAACCTCTCCACCACGGAGTTGAAGATGTCCTTTCCCAGTGGCGTCGAGTCCACCAGGAAGTCATGCAGTGAAACCGCCGTGTCCAACATGTCGGAGATGCGACGGGTGTTCCGCAGCAGCTTGCGCGCCAGGTTGGTCAGGTCTTCCAGCTCAAAGTCCTCTTCCACGCAAGCCAACTCCTCCAGGAGGGCCTGGTAGATCTCTCTGCCCAGGGGACCGAACTCGTCCACGAGGTCTTCCAGGGCCCGTTGGCGCCGGGAGATCTGCTCCAAGTTGGCATCTACCCGGTCCATCTTGGCATGGAGAGCCGCAAGTTGCTCCAGGATCTGGCTGTTGGCGATGTCTGTATCCAACGCGGGGGTTTCCATGGTCTCACCTCCGCTTGCCGGCCATGCTCATCTGAGCTTCCAGAGGCAGTTCGGCGCCGGGCAGGAGCATGTTCCAGTAGACCCAGCGGAACATCATCTTGCCCCAGTGGTTCATCCTGGTCTCTTCCAGCAGCGAGAAGGGGCCCGCGCCGGGGAGGGGGAACTTGCCTGGCAATGGTTCCATCTCGTAGTTGAAGTCGATGAGAATGCCCTTGCCAAAGCCGGACTCGATGAAGCAATTGGCGTGGCCGTCGAACTCGGGCAGCAGGCCAAGCCCGTCGATCCACCGCAGGATGTTCTCCTGCAGCACGTCCACCTGGAAATGAGCCACGGAGCCCGCCTTGGAAGATGGTAGATCCGTGGCGTCTCCCACCACGAAGATGTTGTCGTGTTCCTTGCTCAACAGGGTGTGCGGGTCGGTTGGAACGAAGTCCAGCTCATCCCCCATGTCCGAGCGTTGGATGACCCCGGATCCCTTGTTGACAGGTATGGACACCAGCAGATCGTAGCCTTCTTCTCGCTCGTCCCAGCTCCTGATGAGTCGACTGTCAAAGTCCACGGAGCCGATGTTGAACTCGGTCACCACCTCGATGTCTTTGCGTCCCAGGATGTCGCCCAAAAGGACAGATGCCCTTGGACTGGTGAAAGCACCGTCCAGCGGGGTGACATAGACCAGCTCCACCTTGTGGCGCATGTTGCGCTTGTGGAAGAAATGGTCGGCCAGGAACAAGAACTCCAGGGGGGCCACAGGGCACTTGATGGGCATCTCGGCCACGTTCACCACCAGGCGACCGCCCTCCCAGGTTCGCAGCTTGCGGGCCAGGGCCAGCGAACCATCCGGCGTATAGAAATCGAAGATGTCCCGTCGCCAACCGACATCCATGAGACCCTCGGTCTCCGAGGGATCCACCCTTGCTCCGGTGGCAATCACCAACAGGTCGTAGGAAAGCACCCGGCCATCTTTCAGGCGGACCTTGTCCTGGTCAGGTTGAATGGCATCGATGCCTGCCATGATCATTTCCACACCGGGAACGATGTATTCACGCCGGGATCGGATCACGTCACGCTTGCCGTAGATGCCAAAGGGTATGAACAGGAAACCGGGCTGGTAGTAGTGGGTCTCCTCCTGGTCCACGACGCTGATCATCCACTCATCCGGATCCAGGATGCGACGCATCTTGTTGACCACCATGGTGCCGGCGGTTCCCGCGCCAAGAACGAGTAACTTTTTCACGCTTAGCTCCTTGCTGGTTTTCCCAAGGTTGGGATCTGGACCACCAAAGAAGCACAGAGCGTGCCACGAGCAGCCCTTCAGGAAGGAAGGGCTCAATACTCTCCCTGCCACGGAGCTTTTCGAGCGTTCTGGCGCAACTGGCCATGGCCTGGGAAGAACACCGGCGGAGGGCTCGTACCAACAAACGTTGCAACGTTTGGCGCAACGTTTGTTACATCAACCAATACGGTATTGTTTCAGCTTTCGCCACAACGTGGTGCGGCTCATGCCGAGATCCTCGGCGGCCTTGCCTTTGCGAAAACCGTTTCGGCGCAAGGACTCCAGGATCTTCAGGGCTTCGTCCCGCTCTGACTCGCCCAGGTCCCGCGGAATCAGTGAATACAAGGGAGAAGGTTCCGCCTCGGCTCCAACTCCGGGGGCCAGGCCAAGCTTTGGAACCTGCTGGCGCCAACGCTGTTGGCGGGGCTGGACGATCACTTCGGGAAGGTCCGAGTCGTGGATGGTCTGCCCCTCGCAGACCGCGTTGGCGTATTCGATGGCGTTGATCAGCTCACGGACGTTGCCGGGCCAGTCATAGGACAGCATGGCTCGCATGGCCGACGGGGACAGTCGCAGAGCGCGCATGCGGGCACGGCCTATCCGGCCCAGAAAATATCGTATCAGCAGCTCCAGATCCTCTCGGCGCTCCCGAAGGGGAGGGATTTCGATGGGAACCACCCGCAACCTGTAGTACAGGTCATCACGAAATGTGCGCTCGTTCACCGCCCGGTGGAGATCCACGTTGGTGGCGGCCAGGACACGCACGTCAACTCTGCGAACCTTGTTTTCGCCCAGGCGCTCGAAGCTGTGATTCTGGAGGATCCTGAGTAGCTTGACCTGCAGAGGCAGGGGTAGATCCCCGATTTCGTCCAGGAAGATCGTACCGCCGTCGGCCACCTCGAAGCGGCCTCTCTTTTCCCGGATAGCGCCGGTGAAAGCACCGCGTGCGTGCCCGAAAAGCTCACTTTCCAACAGGGCTTCAGGCAAAGCTCCGCAATTGACGACAACGAAAGGCCCCGCCCCCCGGTAGGAACGGGCATGGATGGCGCGTGCCACCAGCTCCTTGCCGGTGCCGCTTTCTCCGGTGATGAGCACGGTGGCCTCGGTATCGCGAATCTGGTCGATGAGACGAAAGATGCGATGCATGGATGCCGACCGAGCGATTATGCCCGAAAACCCGGGTATTTCACCATCGTCGACCGGCAGGGCGCCCCGATCTTCGTCGGGGCGGATCATGACCAGCATGGCTGATTCCACGTGGCAACCAGAGCCCTCCGGGGCACCGGGCATGGACCCCACCGGCGCCGCCGAAAGCGAAACCGGCACCAGGCGCCCGTCCGAAGCCCTGAGATCGGCGTGCCAGCCCTCCCGGCGCTCACCGCTCAAGACAGCCGCCCTGAATTCCGCGTCGTCGCCAAACAACGCTTCACCCAGAAGTTCCTGGATGTTCATCTTGTACAGGAGTTGGGGAGGATAGCCCATGGCGGCGGGCAAGCCTTCGCTGAAGCGTAGGATGGCGCCCTTGACATCCGTGGCCACGAACCAACGGCCCAGGGCGAGCAGGATACGATCCAGGCTGGTTTCCGCGGCCATGAGGACGTCCCGGCAGCCAACCTCTTCTTCCTCCCAGACCAATTCCACCGCACCGACGATCTCACCCTTGTCATCACGAAGGGCCACTCCGCTCTTCAACACCCCAACCGTGCTGCCGTCCTTGCGGAACAAGGTCAGGGGCACGGCTTGCAGCAGGCCCCTTTCCATTACGCCGCAGCCCTCGACACAGCGATGGCAACGGATGGCCTCGAGGCAGTGGCGTCTCAGCACCTCGTGGGCGAGGTAGCCAGTGATGCGCTGCGCCAGCGGCCCGATGGCCACGATGTTCCGCTCGGAGTCAACGGCGAAGCAGCCCTTGTTGGTAAGGCGCTCGATCCATCCCACCGTGGCCTGGTCGGGGATCAGGAAATGGGGCCTGGGCATGGGTTCTCCGGGGGCGCTGCCCCAGGGTGCCATAACATGTTGAAACAAATGTTACAACCACCTGCCCCCGACTGGTTCAATAGGCCATGCTTGTCGTCTCGACCTGTGCCTCCGCAGCGGCCGAAAGAACGGCCCGGATCAGCCCAGCTTGCCCGCGAGCATGTACGCAATCACCAGGGCGAACAGGGCGAGAGACTCGGGGAACGCGATGGCCAGAAGCATCGAGATCTGGATCTTGCCCGCTGCCTGGGGATTACGCGCCATGCCTTGCAGGGCTGCCATGGCCAGGAGACCCTGCCCGATACCAGCCCCCAACACGGCCAGGCCGATCGCCAGCCCAGCCCCCATACCCACCATGCCCATCCAGTCCCCGGCATCGGCAGCTTGACCGGTTTCAGCCATGGCCAGGCTCGAATACATAGCGACCACCAGCAGAACAGGCAGCGCGACCAACCATCTCGACTTCATCTTACCTCCAGTGAAACCATGAACTCTTGCAAAACCAGAAAGCGCCGGCGACCCGCCAGGTCAGTGTTCTTCCAGGGGGGCCACGGCCAGCGCGATGTAGTTGGTGGTGAGGAGCGTAAACACCAGGGCCTGGATGAAGGAGACGAATATACCCAGACCCAGGAGAGGAACAGGCACCATGATTGGCACCAGCCCCGAAAAGAGGCTCATGACCATGTGATCGCCGAACATGTTCCCGGCCAGCCTGAGGCTGAGCGCGAAGGGACGTACCAGCAGGCTGATAACTTCCAAGGGAAACATGAAGGGAGCAAAAAGCAGCAGCGGCCCGGCCATGTGGGCGATGTATCTCCAGCCGTTGCGCATGAGACCGGAGATGTTGAAAACAAGGAACACCACCATGGCCATGGCGGCGTTGTTGGCCATGCTGGAAGTGGGCGCGACAAAACCAGGCAGAAGACCGGTGAGGTTGCTCACCAGGATGTAGAGGAACAGCCCGGCCAGAAAGGGGAAGTACTTGCGGGTGTCTTTCGGACCCAGGACGGCTTCGAAGAAGCTGAGCATGGAATCGGTGTAGATTTCCATCAGGTTGCGGGGCCTGAGATCCGCGTCGGGAAGCAGGGCTTCGGGGCCACCGGCCGATCGTACACGGTCCAGCTTTCTGCGCGCCAGCCAGGCCAACAAGATGATTATCAGGCAGGCCAACCATGCCGCCGGCACGACGTAGGCTTCGTGGCGGGCTTCCTCGCCCAGGAATGGGAAGGCGCTTCCATCAGCGATACCCGGAATCAGGTAATACCACGAGAAGTGCTCCACTAGTTCTCCAGGGTCAACATGCGGGGTCCGCGCAGGATTGCCCACAGGGTCTGCAACATGATGGTGACGGGCACGGAGGAAAAACCGATGAGCAGGGACAGCGGCTCGTAACGGGCGAGCAGCAACCACGCCAGCACCAGCATCGCCACCAGGTGCAGCGATCCCAGCAGAATCCAGAAACGAGACGGAGTTTCACCAGCAGCATGGACAGGCGTGAGCCGCCCGAGCCGCCGGCCTGTCAACCAGAAGCTGAGGAGAACCAGGAGGCCTGAGAACACGATCCCCACGGCGAAGCCGAATCCCCGGATCCAGCAGCCCAGGAGTGACGAAACCAGCACCAGGAGGGCCGCGCTAATCAGAGTCCTTCTGGGTCGAATCATGGGATTCCATCAACCTGATGATGCGGATCAAACGAAACATTCCCGCTGCGAAGCCGAAACAGGCCAGTCCGAAGAGAAAACCCGGCTCGGTTCCCAGGGCCTTGTCCAGCCAGGCACCCAGAAACAGGCCACCAGCCACCAGCGCTGCCATCTCCATGACCGTGGAAGCCAGGTAGATGGCTTGCCTTGGAATAAGCGGACTTTTCAAGCACATGCCTCGATGGGAAAGAAAGACAAACCTGGATCATGCCGATTATCACGAAGCACATGATACGTCAAAGCCCGAAAAAGAACCGGCCAGGGGCGAGGAAGAAACTGCCGCTGTCAAGATCAGGAAGGAACATGATTGGCGACAGCTCCGGGTTTCGGACTTCCTCCTCGAACGTAGCCGGAAGATCTGTCCCACAAGATTGGGGATTTCATGTCGCACCCGGGCCTCGTCTTTCCAGCGGACCAGGTACCTCACGGCGTCAATCGACCAACAAAGGCCCATTATGGCTTGGCGCGGATATTGCTGCTGTTTTGATGTCCCAGGAGGTATGGATGCTGTTTCTGGTTCCGCTCCTTTCGGTCCAATTCGCTCAAGCACAGGATTGCTCCCGTCCGGGGCTCTGCATCGAAAACGACCTTCGTAGAGCTTTTCAGGCGGGCAGAAGAGGCCGCTTCCGCCCCCCCGCCCCCTGGTTGACCGACGACGGCCAGGACTCGGGCCAGGAGCAAGACAGTAACGCCTCCCAGGAGCAAGACAGTAACGCCTCCCAGGATGGAACAAACCAGGACTGCACCGACACCCACGAGGCATTCGGGATCGACATCTCCCACTGGAGCGTGGACCCCAACACCCTGACCGTGGAACAGGAACACGTTGATGCCTGGATCGAAGCCGGGGTCCAACACGCCATCGTCGGGACTCAACGCGAAGATCGAACCCAGCAGCAGTTGGGTATTCTCAACGAAAACGGCATCAGCACGGATGCCTACGTCTGGCTTCACTGGAACACCGCCAGCCATGGAACCATGGAGGAGCAGATCCAGCAGGCGCTCGATATCGTGGATGGCTACGACGTAGGCCGACTATGGCTGGACGTTGAGGAAACTCCCGACGGCCAGACAGCATCGGACCTGGAAGGCCTGGTCCAGGATGCCATCGATGCCTTCAACGAAGAAGTCCGGGAACGTGGGCTGGACATGGACGTGGGTATCTACAGCGGCTACGGTTTCTGGACATCGTACATGGGCAACACCGAGGCATTCTCGGATCTCCCTCTGTGGTACGCCCACTACGACAACGATCCATCCTTCGACGACTGGGAAGATCTCAATTTCGGCGGCTGGGAGGAACCATGGGGTAAGCAATACCAGGGAACCTCGAATCTCAATGATGCCAGCCCCGTCGTAGACCTCAACACCTTCAACCTGCCCGACTGCGACTAGCCACCTCCTCCCGGGGGACCGACGTGCAACTCTTGCTCATGATTGTCGCCTTGAACGGCCCGGTATCAGCCACCGAGTCCACCAGTCTGGACACCCTTTGGCCCGCCACGCTGCCCTGCGAGGAATTCCTGGCGCTGGAACCAAGAGGCATGCTGGCAGTGCAGAGCTGGAGCGATATACCCATCGTGGGCACCAGTTCAAAGGATCTCGTTGCTTCCAGACCCTCCGCCCTGCTGCTGTCGGCCGAAGCACAGGTGGGCGACTGGCTTCAGCTCAAGTTGCAATGCGCCGACGACCCCCTGCTCTCCCTGAGCTGGCGCTGCGAACCACAGGGTTGCTCCACAGCGGCCACCTTTCGAACCACCGCTCCGACGGTTCCCGAAGCAGAATACTCCCCGCAATGGGAGTACTCCGGCGATTGCTCCCCTTCATCCCCGGATTGCCAGCCGGTGAGCCTTTCCGCTCTGATGGTACTGGATCCCACGGACAGAACATCCATGGACCAGCAAGAGGAACAGGCCATTACAGCTCTTGCAAGAACTCTTCTGTCAGACGCATCCCTCACTCTCAAAGCCTGTGATGGCCTCCCATGCTCTCAAGATCTGCTGGAGTTGGATGAAGCGTTCCAGGAAGCTCTGGATGCCCGGGCATGGAAGCTTGAAGACCTCGTCCCGGATCCTTCCGACCAGGACGCTCCCTGGCTGGCCCACATCTCGGGTTCCGGAACTTCCCTGCAGATCTCGATAAGCTGTCACAGCACCAGCTCTCCCAACTGCCGCGTCCAACTCGGCAGAAACGGCTCGTTACAAGGTGCCTACCGTGCCGAAACCGATCCTGCACCCATGCGCCAGCTCCAGGTGGAGGGTGGCTACTTCACCCTGATGCCCGCCACTCCCGGCGGCCCCGTGGTCATGTTCAACGACACGGCCATGGCCATGGACGGGCCGCCATAGGAGCCCGTCGGGAGCATCGCGAGAGGCTCGCTGGGCGGTATCTGGCCTTACAACCAGTGTAATGCTCCACGATGCACGATGGCAACCAGGGACCGCCACGGCACGGACTGGCCTGCAGTACAAATTCGGTATTCCCCACAGGACCAAGGCTATACGGGGCACCATACCTGGAGCCACATCTCCGCGACGTTCGAGTTTCGGAATTGACCCCTGCTGCGACAATTGATAGAACACATGACTGTGATCGGCAAAACAATATAATACTACCAAGACAGGAGCCTCTATGATGCTGCGGCGCACTCTATTGTTGTTGGCAGCTTGTACGGCACTCGGCTGTGGTGCCAAACGCAACATGGCCTACCTGGAACAACCAGGCGCGGGGCAAGCCGCCGACGCCGCCATCCTGAGCCAGGCACAGGAAGCCTGGAACGCTCGCGAGGACCGCAACAGTCTACAAGAGGCCATGACGCTCTACGCGAAGTTGGTGGAGCAGGATCCCAACAACCGCGGCCACATGGAGATACTCGCCCGGGGGTACTACCTGCTGGGGGTGGGCCACGCCGACTCCCAGGAGGAACTCCTGGCCTACTACGACGCCGGAGCCCGTTGGGGTGAGCGCATCCTCGGCCTCAACGACGCCTTCCGCGCCTGCGTCGAGGCTGGCTCGAAGGATTACCAGTGCCTGGAACACGCCACCGCCGAAGACGTCCCCGGCATCTACTGGGCCTACTCCAATCATGGCAAGTGGGCCGTGGCCATGGGCTTCGCCACAGTGCTCAAGCACAAGAACAAGCTCAAGGCCTTCATCGATCGTGTCTATGAGCTGGACCCGGACTATTACTACGCCGCTGCCGATCGAGGACTGGGCGCCTACTATGCCAAGGCCCCCAGCTTCGCGGGGGGCGACCTGGACCTGGCCAGGAAGCACTTCGAAGAATCCCTGGCAGCAGCCCCGGACTACTTCGGCACCAAGGTATTGATGGCCGAGTACTACTGCGTCAAAACCCAGGACAAGCAGCTCTTCACCCAACTCCTCACCGAGGTCTCCCAGGGTGATCCCGAGATCTACCCGGACGTGGTGGCCATCCAGAAGCTCGAGCAGCAGAACGCTCGCGATCTCCTGGCAAAGGCCGACGACTTCTTCGAGTAGCCGCAGAACATTTCCGGTTCCACCCAGCGGGTGGCAGCCGCCCCCGCCATGTCCACAGGTGAATCCATGATCCGTGAGACCATTCTTTGCCCACTGCTGGTCCTGGTGCTGGCAGTTTCCCTTCTCTGTCCGGTGGAGCAGGCCGGCGCTGCCGATGCCGAGTTCACGCTGAAGTTGGCCACCGTTGCACCCGACGGCACCCCGTGGGCAGAACATCTGAAACAGATCAAGACCCGCATCGAGTCCGAGAGCGCCGGCCGTATCAAAATGAAGCTCTTCATGGGTGGCTCACTGGGCGGAGAAGTGGAAACGGTCCGCGACCTCCGCCGGGGTCGGCTCCAGGGCTGGGGGGGAAGCACCGCTGCCGTGGCCGAGGGCGCGGGAATCCCCGAGCTGCAGCTCATGGAGCTGCCCTTTCTCTTCCAGAGCTTCGACGAAGCCGACTACATCCTGGACGACGTGGTACACGACGACTTCGTAGCCATCCTGGAGGCCAAGGGCTTCGTCTTCGGTTTCTGGCACGAAAACGGTTGGCGTAACTATGCCACCAAGAACAAGCCCATCCACACCATCGACGACCTGCGCGAGATGAAGATGCGCTCCCAGGAATCTCCAGTCCACCTGGCCATGTACCGGGCCCTGGGTGTACAGGCTGAATCCATCCCCGTACCCGAGGTGCTGGGAGCACTGCAGACCAACATGGTGGACGGCTTCGACAACACCCCTCTGTTCAGCGCAGCCACCGGCTGGTACGAAGGCATCGAGTACTACACCATCTCCCAGCACATCTACCAGCCCGCCATCATCATCTACTCCAAGGCCTTCATCGACAGCCTGCCCGATGACCTCGAGCAGGTGGTCCTGGGCGACTCCCACGCCGAAGCCGTCAAGGGCCGAGCCGCCGTGCGGGCCATGCGCGAGGATATCCTTCAAAACTTCCGCGAGGCGGGTATTACTGTCTACGAAATGACCGCCACCGAGCGTCAGCCCTTCATCGACGCCACGCGCTCGGTACACGAAGAGCTGAAGTCCGACATCGGCACCGACCTGCTCCAGAAGGTCTATACGGCCCAGGAGGCCTTCCGGGCTGGCCAATGAGCGAGACACAGGAGCAGCAACCAGGCAATACCGAGTCCGTGCTGAAATCCGTTGGGCAGATATTGTTGGACGCCGTCTCGCGCTTTGCCGGCGAAGACTCGATTGCCATGCGCTACCGCGACCCATCCACCGGGGAATGGATCGGCCTGGGTTGGGATGACCTACTGCAGCGTGTACACGAAGCCGCCGCAGGCCTGGTCTCCCTGGGAGTCGACCATGGTGACCGTGTGGCCATCCTCTCCAACAGCCGTCTCGAGTGGGCGGTGACTGACCTGGCCATTTTGAGCATCGGCGCCATCACGGTGCCAATCTACCAGTCCAACACGCCGGACGAGGTCCATTTCGTGCTGGATAACTCTGGTGCCTGCCTGGTGCTGGCCGAGGACCGGGAACAGCTTGGCAAGATCCACGAGGTCCGCACAAGGCTACCCCACCTGCGCCACGCGGTGCTGATGGACGGCAGGGTGAAAATCGAGGACTTCCTCGTGTCCTGGAGCCGTCTGCTGGAACGTGGTTCGAACCTGTTGCTCCGGGAACCGTCGGCGATCCGTCATCGCGTGGAGCGCGTGGAGCCCTCTGACGTGGCCACCTTCGTCTACACTTCGGGTACGACGGGTCGACCCAAGGGAGTGATCCTCACCCATGGCGCCATCTCCTTCGAACTCCGCGCCCTGCGTAGCGCGATCCAGGCCGACCAGCGCGACGAAACCCTGCTCTTCCTGCCCATGGCCCATATCTTCGCCCGCGTGGGCTTCTTCTGTTTCCTGGAACTTGGCTACACCGTGTGCTTCGCCGAAAGCATCGAGCGCCTGATGGGCAACCTGCCCGAGATCAGACCCACGTTCGTCTTCAGTGTGCCGCGCATCTACGAGAAGATCTACGACAAAATCCTCGCGGGGGTGCGCTCTGGTACGCGCATCGAGCGGCAGATCTTTGCCTTTGCTCTGTGGGTGGGCCGGGCAAAGAGCCGTCGCTTGCAGCAGGGGCGCTGGATCCCTCCCCACCTGGACATGGCCTTCCAGGTGGCGGAACTCCTGGTCTTCAACAAGCTCAAGAAGGCCTTCGGCGGCGAGGTTCGGTTCTTTATCTCGGGGGGCGCACCTCTCTCACGGGAGATCGCGGAGTTCTTCCACGCTGCGGGCATGACCATCCTGGAAGGCTACGGCCTCACCGAGACCACCGCAGCCAGCCACCTGAACCGACTCGATGCGTACCGTTTCGGCACCGTGGGGCAGTTGCTGCCCGGAGTCGAGGCGCGGATCGCTCCCGACGGCGAGATCCTGTTGCGAGGGCCCAATATCCTCCAGGGCTACTACAAGAGGCCCGAAGACACCGCCCAGGCCTTGGAACCCGACGGCTGGTTCCACACCGGAGACATCGGCGTGATCGACGAAGACGGATTCCTGAAGATCACCGATCGCAAGAAGGACCTCATCGTCACCTCGGCAGGGAAGAACATCGCTCCCCAGAACCTGGAAAACCACATCAAGACCGATCCCTTCATCAGCCAGGTCATGGTCTACGGTGACAAGCGCAACTACCTGGTCGCCCTGGTCACCCTCGACACCGACCAGGTACGTGGCTACGCCCAACACAAGGGACTGGCCGATGAAGGCGTCGACCTGGACGATCACGCTGCACTGTGTGCCCACCCCCTGATCGTTGACAAGATCAACCGCTGCATCGCCGAAAAAAACAAGGCCCTGGCCAGCTACGAGACCATCAAGAAGGTGACCATCACAGACAAGGAGTTCGAGGTGGGCGAAGAGCTGACCCCCACCATGAAGGTGCGCCGCAAGGTAGTGACCGAAAAATACTGGGACCAACTGGATAGGCTATATGGCTGAAACACCTCCCGAGCGCCGGCTGACAGCCCTGGCCGCATTCCTCATGTTCGTGCGCGAACGGATCTACGAGCCCACGGAGCAGGTCTGGATCGGCTCTTGGAAAGCCATCGGCTTTCTGATCCAGCAGGTGATCTTCACAATCGTCATGCTGGTGTCCTTCGCCCTGGTGCTCACCAGGGCCATCTATCGCCTCGTCGATGGGATCTGGCTCAAGGTGGAGCAGGTCTTCCTGGTGGCGGGCATGCTTACCATGACCGCGCTGGTCTTCATCGTGGCCCTGGATCGCTGGTTCGGGTTCATCGATCTCCAGTGGTTCTGGGCTACCAAGCTGGCCATGTTCATTATGATCTGGGTCGGTTTCGTGGGGGCAAGCTACGCCGCCAAGCAGCAGCAACACCTCTCCATCGACATCGCCGGGCGTATCCTGAGCCCGCGCAGCGCGGCCATCGTTCGGTTCGCAACCCACGTCGTGGCGGCCGTGTTCTGTTTCGTGCTGGCCAGGTACGCGTTGGACCTCGTCCTGGAGTCCAGGGAGTTCGGCGACAAAGAGGGCGTGCTACCCATTCCCACCTGGATCATCCAGGTGATCATACCCATCACCCTGGTGGTCATGGGGGGGCGCTTCGTCGAGGCCATCTTCCGCCCTTCCAGGGAAGATGAAGAGCTGGCCGCGGAGGGCAGGCGCCCCCCTCCCGTCTCGCTGCCATGGATGCGTGGCAGCCCCAGTTCGTTCAAGGATCTGCTCATCGCTGGAATCTTTCCGGGCTTGCTCCTGGCCGGCCTGCTTCTATGGTGGCTGGGCGACAGCCCCGGATGGCTCATCCTCCTGGCGGCCGTGGTGCTGCTGATCATGGGCACCCCCCTCTTCGTGATCATAGGCGTCTCCGTCTTCCTCTGCCTGGGTCAGTTCAGCGACGGCTTCTACGTCAACATCCCCGTGGACATGTTCGGCGCGGTCAAGAAGGAAGTTCTTCTTGCCATACCATTCTTCATCCTGGCCGGCGGGATCATGACCGGCGGCTCAATTGCCGACCGCCTCATAGACTTCGCCAAGAAGTCCGTGGGTTGGATGCCAGGCGGCCTGCTGATCACCACTATCATCGCCTGCCTGCTCTTCGCCGCCATCTCCGGCTCTGCACCGGTAACCGTCATCGCCATCGGTGCCATCATGTTTCCGGCACTCACAAAGGACGACTTCGGTGAAGACCTCTCGCTGGGATTGACCACCACCGCCGGCACCCTGGGCATACTCATCCCGCCTTCAATCCCCATGATCATCTACGCCATCATGGCCCCCCAGGGCGGGCGGGCCCTGCCCATCCGCGATCTCTTCATCGCTGGCGTGCTGCCTGGTCTGCTGGTGGCCGTAATCCTCGGTGGCTATAGCATCTTCAAGATGGATCGAGCCCGCTACTACGACGACCGTTCCAGCGGCATGGAAGGTCTCGGGCAGGCCCTCAAGGGCGGTTTGCCCTCCATTGCACTAATCCTGCTCATCTTCGGTGGCATATATCTTGGCTGGTTCACTGTCACCGAAGCCTCGGCCGTAGCCGTGATCTTCGCGCTCCTGGTGGAGTTCACCATCTACCGGGAGCTGAA
Source organism: Myxococcota bacterium (assembly GCA_024276675.1). Classification (GTDB taxonomy): domain Bacteria; phylum Myxococcota_A; class UBA796; order UBA796; family JAFGLY01; genus JAJRWT01. The sequence continues at coordinate 39,763 of JAJRWT010000091.1, forward strand.
GCTCAAAGATCTACCCAGGATCTTCCTGGACTCAGCCTGGATGATGGGCGCCATCTTCATGCTTATCGTGCTCTCCATCGCCTTCAACAAGTTTCTCACCGAAGAACAGGTCCCCCAGGCAGCGGCCGAGTGGTTGCAGGGATCGGTGCAGAGCAAGGTGGGCTTCCTGTTGCTCACAAACGTGTTCTTGCTCTTGCTGGGCTGCCTCATGGACATCATGTCGGCCATCCTGATAGTGGCGCCGCTGCTGGCGCCCATCGCGCTCGGCTACGGCATCGACCCCATCCATTTCGGGTTGATCTTCATCGTCAACCTCTCCATCGGCTACATCACACCGCCCATCGGGCTCAACCTTTTTGTCGCCTCGTCGGTCTTCAAGCGGCCCATAATACAGGTGATCAAAGCCAGTTTTCCCTTTGCGGTCATCATGCTGTTGGCCCTGGCCGCGGTCACCTACGTACCTTGGTTGAGCCTCGCCCTGCTTGATCGATGATCAGGCCGCCATAGGAGCCGACACTGCTGCCCAGGACGAGCTTGCCCATGGGACAAGCCTGCACGGAAGCCAAGCATCGTGAACAGGCAAAGTGCGTGGATGGGTTGGCCTTGCCCACCTGATAGAGCGAGTAATCGCTGTTGTGCTGGGTGATGTAGCAGATCTCGTCGAACTTGCCGCAGGTTGCGCATGGATGCGGCGGATTTTCCGGTAGGTTCGCGAATCCAACAGGTGGAAAGGCAACTCCTGCTGGATGAAGCCCTTCATCCAGGAAGAGCGAGGGTACCCACGTTGGCGGTGAAGCCCAGGTCCACAAAGATCGAGTCCATGCTCTGGCTCCATCCAAGCCCAAAGTCAAGGTCGATAATGCCGGTGGCGGCCATGCGCAGTCCAAGCTCCGCCAGCCAATCCCGCGCCCCTCCATCCACGACGACAGCCGATTCGCCGAACCAGGAGAAGGGGCCCGGCATACGGGAACCCAGGGCCAGGGACAATGGCACGCCAGCGAGCCCGATGGCGTCGTCACCGCGGCCCTCGAAAACCAGCCCTGCGTTGAAGGACAGGTGGACGGGGCGAAGAGATACGGTGGTGAGGGCCAGAGCCTGTCCGCTCCACGGGGTGTCCAGGTCCGCGGGAGTCGTCGATGTAAACAACAGAGAAAAGGCCGAATCCTGGCGGCGGAACAGGCCAACCTTGCCCTCCAGCCTCAAGCGGGGATGCCCGGAGTCGATTCCGGCAAGGTCCATGTAGAGCCGCGGTTCCAGAACCTGGCCGATGGCATACTTGAAACGGGCGGGCACCGATGGAACGTCGGCCCAGCGGGTGCCGAGTTCCAACTCTACACTGCGGGGAGCCACAAGGTAGGCGCTGGATGTCCGGGTGGGTCTGTCCGGAACCGGATCAGCCGCCAACGCCCCATGCAGAAAAGGGAAAAAGAAGAAAAACAGAAGAACGGTTGCTGCGGACTTGATGGACATGGCGCCAATAGGCGGGAGGGAATGGGAAAAACCGCTCAGGAGGGAAGGCGCTTCAGAAAAAGAATGGGATCTCATGCTCCCCCGATTGCACGATGGATTTCTTCAGGACTCAGGCCAAGGGTCTCGCCGATCTCCTGCACCTGCTCCCGGAAATGGTGGACACCGGCAAACGAAGAGAGCATGGAAATGCCCACCTGGCGAATGGTTGCGGGGAGGGAATCGGCGCCCAGGTCCAACTGCGAGGCGTATTCTTCGAGTAATGACATTTCTTCCGGGGAGACAGCGCCGTCGGCCAGAGCCACCAGCACGACGCTGCACATGAAGACCCGGCGCTGGTCAGGGGTGCTGAAGAGCGAAAGATCCGCTTTGGGCGGTATTTCAGCCGATATCCCCTCCACGAGGGAATCGATGATCTGCTGTTCCCTGGGGTTCACACCATCTGCCAGCGAGACAGCCTTCATGGCTGCCGCGATGTTGAGGGTCTGGTCTTGATCCAGCTCTACGGCTTGCAGAAATTCAAGCATGTTCATCCTCCTGTGTTCCCCTAATGCCCTGGACTCCCCCACGCACCGTGAAACAGCCCGCAGCAGTCGGCCATCACACATGGCCGGCTGCTTGCCGGCCATGTGGTTTTCGACTCGAAGACCGGGAGGAACGGGTTATCGGATCAGTTGTACCGGGGTATCGCGCACAATTCCTTCATGCCCCCCCTGGCCGCCCCGCTATCGTCACCTCGTACCTGCACACCCGAACCCATGAGCTTGCGCCACCCCATGAGCCGGCCTTCCACCATTGCGATCCTTGCTGCTTTCAGGAAACCGCTGGGTTTTTCGCTCGGCGCATGTTTGCTTTCATTGCTTTTCCTCCTCCTGCCCCACGAAGCCGCTGCCAGCACCGTAGCCGTATTCGACCTGGACGGCATCGGCGTCTCCCACGACACCACGCAGAACATCACCCAGGGTCTACGTGACGGTTTCCTGGAACAAGGCCGCCTGGATCCCCTCACCGGCTACCAGATAGGTGAACTGCTGGCTTCGGGCCAGGAAGACCGCATCTCCCAGGCCCGGGAACTCATGGCCCATGCGCGGCAGCAGATCGACTCTGGAAACATCGATGCCGCCCTGAACTCGCTCTCCCAGGCAATGGAAATCCACGAAGCCGCCTACTCGTGGGTGGCCCGAAAACCTGAATTGGCCGATGTCCACTATTTCACCGCCCTGGCTCTCATCCGCTGGGGCCGAACAGACAATGCCCTGGCCCACCTGGTGCAGGCCTTCAGCCTTTATCCCGGATACGGCCAGGACCGAGCCGTTTCTCCCCCTGCGGCTCTCCAGAAGCTATTCGTTCGTGCGGAACAACAGGTCCGCAACACAGACCAGTCCGCCCAACTACAGGACCACGTCGACCGGATCTGTGACCTTCTGGGCACCGACTACCTCGTGCTGGGAACGGTGGAGGCGGGTAGGACCGTTGAGCTGGAGCTTCTTCGCAGGGGCGAGCTTCTTAACGAAGTGTCGGAACCATTGCCGGAACTGCCCATCTACCCTGGAGACGAGTTTTTCCTGGACCTGGTGGAACAACTGCTGAACGGCCTTTCCATAGTCGGAACAATCGGAACATCGCCAAGCCCCGTCGCTCAGCAACCGGTTCAATCGGAATCTTCATTCCATGCCCTGCCAGAACTGGAACAGCCTGAAGAAACACAGGAACAAACAACTGTACCAGTCGTCACATCCAGAACCGGTACCAACCGCTCCAGGAAACGCATTGGCAAAATCAAGGCAACGGGCGGGGCCATCAGGTACCACCAGCCCATCTACAGGCGCTGGTGGTTCTGGACAGGTGTGGGAGTGCTGGCCACCGGGGGCGGTGTCGCGGTATACGTTATCTACCAAGACAACTACCAGGAACCCGAAAGCAGCCCCGCCAGCGATTCCTACTCGGTTGTCGTGGAGCTATCAACAGCAGCGTCCAGGTGACTGTAATGCTGTGTACAATCCCCGCGACCGGACACCACGCGGTCATCACTCCAGCCAATCGTCCTTGACAGCCCGTGCCGGCCATGCGTTGATCAACTATTCATGGCACTCGCCACAAACAGATTCCAAGTTCCGTGCCGAACCACCTCGCAGCCATCGATATACCCATGAAACGCCAGATCGCCCTCTCCTTGTTGCTTCTACCACTCCTGGCCTGTGGCGCAGGCAGAAGTGTCTACTATCTCTGGGATGCCCAGAGGGAATTCGCTCGCGCCGAAGAATCCGGAGCAGCCCAGAAGGCCGTTTTCGAATACACCATGGCCAGGCAATACCTGTTGAAGGCACGCGAAGAAGCTGGCTACTCCGATTACCAGGCAGCCGAGGATCTTGCCCGGAAGTCCATGGATTGGTCCTCCCAGGCCAGCGACATCGCCGAATTCGGCTCTTCAGAACGAGACCTGCTCCTGGACGGAATGGACGAGCTGGTACCCAACGATGTCCGGTCCGGTGACTAGCGGGGGAAACGTGCGGCTGATTCTTGCTCTTGTCGTGTTCCTTTCTGCATGTGCCAACATGGCGCCATTGCAGCAGAGCCAGCGCTCCATGACCGAAACCGTAAAGGCGGCGAGGGCCATGCCCAACGCGGCGGAGTGTGCTCCCGAAGAGCTGGCCATGGCCCTGGCCAACGCCGAGTTCGCGGAGTTGGAACTCAAAGAGGGCGATACCCGCAGGGCCACCTACCACATAGACATCGCTCGCAGGAACGCCGACGCCGCCATCGTGGCCGCACGCTCCTGTCGACCGGCGGATCGCGACAACGACGGTATCGCCGACTCGTTGGACCGCTGCCCCGATGAACCCGAAGACAAAGACGGCATCGACGACGACGACGGATGCCCCGACATAGAACAGATCGCCGCTCCGACGGCTCCCGTCCAGGCTCCACCCGCTCCGGGCGACATGGATGGCGATGGTGTCATCGATATTGAAGACGCCTGCATGGATGTGGCCGAAGACCTGGACGGCTTCAAAGACGCCGACGGTTGCCCCGAGTTGGACAACGACGGTGACGGCATAGTGGACGCCATCGACCAATGCCCCATGGCCCCGGAAGACTTCGACGGCTTCGAAGACGCCGATGGATGCCCCGACCCCGACAACGACGCCGATGGCCTCCTGGACGAAATGGACCAGTGTCCCAACGAACCAGAGGATTTCGACGGCGACAACGACGCCGATGGATGCCCCGATCTGGATCGCGACGGCGACGGCTTCCCCGACGACGTGGACACCTGCCCGGACAAGCCCGAGGTCGTCAACAACTACCTGGACAACGACGGCTGCCCGGACGTCAAACCACGACGAGTCGAAATCACCAGGAAGCAGATCGTCATAAAGGAGCAGATCCAATTCGAAACCGCCAAGGCACGCATCAGGCCGGCGAGCTACCCCACACTTGACGACGTAGTGCAGGTGCTACGCGACTATCCCTCCATTCACGTGCGAATCGAGGGCCACACCGACAGCCAGGGCGACGACATCTACAACCTCAAGCTGTCAAAAAAACGAGCCGACGCGGTGTTCGAATACTTCGTCCTCAAGGGAATCGACTCCCGCCGCCTGGAGTCCATCGGTTTCGGTGAAACACGCCCCATCGACACCAACCTTACGAACGAAGGCCGACAAAAGAACCGTCGCGTCGAGTTCCACATCGTCAGCGGCATGGACTGACGGCGGCCCTGGTCCCACCAGGGCCGCCGGGAAAAAGGCTACCGGCTCAAGCCGTGGCCAGGGCGTTCCGCCGCAGGCAAGAGCTTTCCCGACGGCTCACGGCAGGCGTGAAGCAGCCTGATTCATTGCTCGGCGCCCTGCACTCCATCGGTGGTGAGGCTCGTGGCCAGGCTGCCGCCCAGCGACGTGGTCTGCTGCCGGATCATGCCGTACATGGCGTACATGACCACGACAATGGCGATACTGACGACCGAGATGGTGAGCATGTACTCGACGGTTGTCTGACCTTTTCGCATGGCTACCTCCCGAACGCGGGGCGACATTGCCACATGCCTTCATCATAAGGCAACGGGAATTCCAAGCCCAGCAGAAAATGCCTTGCCGCCCCAAGGCACCTTGACTACCAGTGCATTCCATTCCATCACAGGTGAGGGAGACCACATGCCCGTTCTCACCAACATAGAACGCTGTTCCCGGTACGAAGGCCAGGAGGTCGAACTTCGAGGCTGGCTATACAACCGCCGCAAGAGCGGACGCATAGCATTCCTGCAGCTTCGCGACGGTACGGGCATCATCCAGTGCATCGCCGAAAAGAGCGTCCTGGGGGAAGAACTGTTCACGAGAATCCGCCGCCTGCCCCAGGAATCCAGCCTGGTGCTCCGGGGAACGGTGGGCGCCGATCCCCGTTCGCCGTCTGGCTTCGAAATACGGGTGACAGGCGTCGAAGTCATCCAGGAAGCGCAGCCCTACCCCATCACCAAGAAATCACATGGCACCGCCTTTCTATCGGACCACCGCCACCTCTGGATTCGGAGCCGTCGCCAGCAGGCCATCCTTCGAATCCGGCACCTGGCGGGGAGGGCCATCCGCGACTACCTGGACGACAACGGCTTCCTGCTGCTGGACAGCCCCATCCTCACACCCAACGCCTGCGAGGGTACCTCCACCTTGTTCGCAACCGAGTACTTCGGTCGCCCAGCCTACCTGGCCCAGTCGGGTCAGCTCTACCAGGAAGCCGGCGCCATGGCCTTCGGCAAAACCTATTGCTTTGGCCCCACCTTCCGGGCCGAAAAGAGCGACACCCGCCGGCATCTCACCGAGTTCTGGATGGTGGAGCCGGAGGTGGCTTTCGCCGATCTGGACGACACGATGGACCTGTGCGAAGACTTCCTGGTCCAGGTGGTTGGGCGGGTGCTCCAGGACGGGCTTGCCCATCTCCAGGTGCTGGAGAGGGATCTCTCCCCGTTGCAGCGTGTCCGCAAGCCCTTTCCGCGCATCTCCTACGACGAAGCCTGCCTTCGCCTGGCCAGACTGGGCACCCCCGTGGAACCGGAAGACGACTTCGGAGCACCCCACGAGACCGCCCTCGCCAACTCCTTCGACAGGCCCGTCATGGTGCATCGCTACCCGCGGGCCGTGAAGGCCTTCTACATGAAAGCAGACCCCGAAAACCCGGCGCGAGCCCTGGGAGTGGACGTGCTGGCGCCGGAAGGCTATGGCGAGATCATTGGCGGGGGCCAACGTGAAGACGACCTGTCCGAGTTGGAAGCCCAGGTGAATCGCCACGGCCTGCCCATGTCGGCCTTCCAGTGGTACATGGACCTGCGACGCTACGGTTCATGCCCTCACGGCGGCTTCGGCCTTGGCTTCGAACGCTTCGTGACGTGGCTCTGCGGCGTTCCCCACATCCGTGAGGCTGCCGCCTTCCCCCGCACGCTGGAACGGTTGGAACCGTGAAGGCGTCAGAACTGGCCACTCTGGTTGGGGGCCGCATGGTGGGCCCCGACCGGGAGTTCTCCGGCGTCGCGCCCCTGGACAAGGCGGGTCCGTCCCACCTGGCCTATGCAGTTGCGCCATCCACCGTAGGAACGGGCGCCGGGGTCTTGCTGGCATCACGGGAAAGCCCCGGCACTACGACCGTCGTCGTGGACGATCCCAGGCTGGCTTTCGCCACGGCCCTCGAAGCCCTGTTTCCCCAACTGCACCCCCGCGGCGTCCAACCAGGCGCCTTCGTCCACCCCGATTCCACCGTACACGAGTCCGCCACCGTGTATCCGGGTGCATGGGTGGGTCCACGAGTGCAGGTGGGCGCTCGCTCCGTGATCTTCCCCAACGCCGTGCTGCTGGCGGACTGCGAGGTTGGGCGGGATTGCCGCGTGGGACCGGGAGCCGTGCTGGGCTACGCCGGTTTCGGCGTATGTTCCACCCCATCGGGACCGAAGCCCATGCCCCAGCAGGGGCGCGTGGTCATCGAAGACGGCGTCTGCATCGGCGCGAATACCTGTGTCGACCGCGCCTTCCTTGAAGAGACCCGCATCGGTAGCTCCAGCCAGTTGGACAACCTGGTGCAGGTGGGGCACAACTGCCGGCTGGAGGAAGGTGTGGTTATCGCCGCCCAGTGTGGTCTGTCAGGCTCCGTTCACCTGGAAAAGGGCGTGGTGCTGGCGGGGCAGGTGGGCGTTGCGGATCACGTCACCATCGGCGCGGGCGCTGCTGTTGGTGGGCAGTCGGGACTCAATCGTGACCTTCAGGGCGGACGCCGCTGGATGGGAACGCCCGCCATGTCCATCGAGCTGGCGGCCAGGGTGTACGCTGCGCTGAAGGCTCTGCCCGACCTGCTGAGGCGAGTCAGGCGCCTGGAAAAAGCAATGGGATTACCAAAAACCCAGAAGGGGCGGCCAATCCTGTAACGACGGCCTCAAGGGATCCCCGCACCGGGAATGGAAATAGCCGTACTCCTTCGTTGGTTCCCGTCCTGAAAACCTGCGGAGCCATCAACGCCATGGCAGTTCCGCGAGAGCTTCCATCCACCGTGCCGGCGGGAGAGCCGGAGTCCAACGAGCACCAAGGTGGCAAAGAAGTCCGCCCGGCTTGCCGTCGATGTTCGACGTTTTTCGACACCCGCACCCCATGAACGCCTGAAACCCCCCTTTGCAACGTTCCTGCAATTGGCCGACTTCTTGCTGGCCAGGCCTGCGAGACAATTCCAGACAAGGAGCGCCCATGCAGCTTCGCGAACGATACCAGGTCTATGGACCCGAGCCATTCCATGACCACGAACTCCTGGCCCTGGTGCTGGGCACGGGCTGCACCGGCAGAACGGCCAGCCAGGTGGCAAGGGAACTCCTGGAAAGTACGGGGGGCCTGGCCGCAATTCCGTGCTCGGCCCCGGCCGTCCTGTCCCGCGTTACGGGAATGGGCCCCGTGCGTGCCATCCGCGTCCACGCCGCCTGCTCCCTGGCGGAGCGCCTGCTCCTGCAAAAGGAACTTCCCATCGCCATGGACAGCCCTCTCAGGGCGGCGGACTTCCTGCGACCACGCATGGCAAATCGCCGCTACGAGGAGTTCCACGGGCTGTTTCTAGATACGAAAAAGCACCTCCTGGCTCACCGGATGCTCACGAGAGGCAACAATGTCAACACCATCGTGGACCAGCGCCAGGTCTTCCGCGAAGCCCTGGAACTGGGGGCCAACAGCGTAATCGTTGCCCATAATCACCCAAGTGGTGACCCCAGCCCATCCAGTGAAGACATCATGGTGACGGATCGCCTGTCCAGGGCCGGCAAACTCCTGGGCATCCCACTCATCGACCACCTGGTGCTGGCCGGCTCCAAGCATTATTCCTTCCTGGAAGCCGGCCTGATGACCAACGTTGCCGGGGGCTTCGGCGGCAGCTCACGGTTCACCATTTGAGACGCCAGGTTCCCCGTCCCCAGGCGGCCCCTTTCGCGCGATGATCACCTGCGCCCAGGTGCGATGGAAGATCCTCAGCAGCAACGCTGTTGGTACATCCACCAGGAACCACGAAGCAGCCATGAGCAGCTTCCACGACACCCCTTCCAAGTCGACGCCAAGGCGCTTGTCCAGGAGGATACCCAGACTGATGACGAACGAAACAGGCACGAACATGGGCTTGTGGTAGAGGATCTGCTGGAATCCGGCCTCGCGCACCACCCGTTCCAGGCTGCTGGCCTCGAAATGGGAGAGGTGCTGGGGAACGAACAGCGATGCCCAGTATCGCCCAAAAACCCGGCGCCAGGGCTCGCCGAAATCGGGAACTTCCACCACGAGCAAACCGTGTTCCGGCAACAGGTCATGGGCACAACGCAGAAAATCCACGGGATCCGGGACGTGTTCCAGCACCTGGTACATCGTGATCAACGAAAAGGAGCCGGCCTCGAGGGCAGAATCGCCCAGAGTACCCTGGACATAGTCTACCCCTGGCACCTGGACACCGCGGGACAGGGCCGCGGTGTTGACATCCAATCCCGTTGCACGGCAATGGCAGGCCTCTGCGGCACGGCGCACGAAACGGCCCTGATCACAGCCCACATCCAGGATATGGTCATGGGCAGCCAGCCTGTGAACCTTGCGGATGAGCGTAAGGCGGTAGTCGTTCTGCCAGTCGGCCCACCTGCCGCCCGGATCGTGATGCTCCAGGAAGTCGGTATAGCCTTCATCGTAGAAGATCTTCAGCGCTTCGGCGCTCAAGCGGGGACGAGTCTGCACAAGACCGCAGCCAAGACAGCGCGAGATGTCGGCGGGGCTGCCGGTGCCAAAGAAAAAATCCGGCACACGGGGAATCTCCACCCGGAAATCCCGGCCCGCGCAGATGGGGCAGGGAGCCAGTTCGGTGGGAAGAACAGCAGATGAAGCCGGGCCAGGACGTGCACGAGAAGCGGTCATTGACGGGCCTGGTGAAAACTCTCCACGCGGGTATTCTGCCAGTGGGAAGAAGATCAGCGGCCTTTGATCATCACCAGCAGCATCTTGAAGTCGGTTATCGCATGAAGAGCGTGGGGGATGTCGGCGGGCATGAGGATGGCCTGCCCCGACCGGAGTTCGTGGTCCTGGTCATCGATGGTCACGCGGGCCTGGCCGCTGATGATCTGCACCAGTGCGTCGAAAGGTGCCGAATGGGTGGAGAGCCCCTGTCCCCGACCGAAGCCGAAGAGAGTGACGGTACCGCTGTCGTTGGAGACCAGCGTCCGGCTGTGCACGCTGTCAGGGGCAATCTCCGCCAGGTCCGCCAGGTCGACGACGTGAGAAGGCAGTAAAGAAGAAGACATGGTTTACCTCTTGAACGAGTTGGGCACGGGAATCTGCCAAAGTAACCGGCAAAGAAGGGAAGGGCTCAGGGTTGGTACAGTAATTCCACCTGCACCTGGAGGATCCGGACATCTCCGATTGGGGACGAAACGCCGGGTTCGGCTTCGGAGAGCCCTCCCAGCTTCTTCAAGCCCTGCTCCAGATAAGTCAGGGTACCCGGCGGAAGCAGGAACACCACCCGGGCATGGTTCTGTTCCACGTCAAGGACAAAGGGCCTCAGCACGGAACCGGAAGGCCCCAGCACCGACCCACCAAGCTCCTGCGCCAGGGCGAAGAGGTCCCAGAGGACGTCGGATCTGGTGGGATAGAGACGGAAAGCCAATACTTCCACACCCCTGCTGGCTTCCGCCGAGGAATCCACGGGGGTAGCCACAGCCGCTGAAGGGGCGGGCTGGGACTCCGAGGGAGCCGTGGGTGGCCGGGTGCCTCCCATGCCGGAATACGCCGGCGAGCCCGCCCCGGACCCATTGACGCTGTGAGGCTTGGTTGCCTGGGAGCCGAATGTGGGTGGTTTGTCGCGAGGAGCATGGCTGGAATCGGCAGACGGAGCGCTCCCCCCAATCTGCGCCGGAGAACCTGGTCCGCTGGGGGTGGGTTCAAAGCCCTGATCGGGCAGGGGGACTTCTGCCACGGTAGTCGCTGCCTTGGAGTCAGATGCCTGCGATGAAGCGGACCCGGCGTAGGGTAGACCTGGTCCGGAAAAGAGTGCTGGCGGGTTGGCGGTGTCGGCCAGAGCGTTGCCGTGGTCGCCTTCCACGCGGGAGCGGAGCCAGGCTGAAGCCAGGCACAGGGAAAGAACAAGGACAAACCCGCCCAGCAACCATCTTCGTGGTAGAAAAGGGAAAAGCAGCAGAGTCCGCCGGAGGCGTCCCAAGAGAAAGACCCGGGCCCGCCGACGGGCCAGGTGGGCCATGACGGTGGAGTGGAGAGGCCTTGGAGCAGCCACCGGACCATGGCGCTCCAAGAAAGCCACGGCTCGCCGCATATCCGACAGTTGGCGACGCAGACGCGGCTGCTCCAGCAGGGCCGCGGCAAGCTCCGCGGCCTCGTTCTCGGGGAGATCGCCATCCATGTAGGCCGACAGACGGCTCTGAGCGAAGAACTGATCCAACGTCACCCCTTTTCCGGATGGGCTTCGCCGGAGAGGCCGCTCCTCGCCAGGGCCCTGACAAGCTCGAATCTGCCGTGATGGAGCCTGGTTCTCATGGCGGCTGGAGTGATCCCAAGAACAGCCACGATGGTATGGTTGTCCAGACCCAGGATATCTTTCAAGAGCAGTACCTGCCTGTGCTCCTCGCTCATGGCGGACAGCAGCTCTTGGAGATGGTCCCTGGGCTGGGGTCGCCGATCCCCAGACAACGCCGCAGATGGAGCCGGTTCTCGATCCGTGGGAGTGGCAGGTCGGCGGGCGTATCGTGGAGCGCCGCTCTCCTGGAAAGCGATGGTCTCCACGCCGAAACGAGAGCAACGTTCCACCGCCAACCTGAAGACACGAGCTTCCAGGGGCTCAACTGCGCCACGTGCCAGCAGATCTCGTTGAAGATCGACGAACACCGCTCCGGCTTGCTCAAAGGCAGTCCTGGGACTGGACAGGGTTCTCAAGCAGTAGGTGTACACACCATCTTGAAAACGACGGACGATTCGGGCAAAGGCCCGAAGATCACCCCTCCGGAAACGCCCGACCAGGGCATCTTCCCCCTTCTCTGCACTGTTATCGGTAGGCAATGAAGCATGTCTCCTAGCCGGCCCCGCGGCGGGTGTTCAAGGGAGCACCGGTTCACAGGTCATCGGTGACGGAGCTGTCCATGAAGACCCGACGCCCCGTTCGCACGCTCTCTTTTACATCTTCCAGGGGAAGGCGCTCGAATGGAAAGAGTGTTCTGCGGAGCCTGGCCGCCTTGAACCTGGCCCCGTCCAGCAGGGCCATGTCGAAATCCGTGTCTTCCAGGTTGGCTTCTTCGAAGAGGGTATCGCGGAGATCCGCGTGCCACAGGCTTGCCCCCGTGAGGTTCGCACGCCGAAACGTCGCTTTTGCAAGATTGGCGTCGGCCATCTTGGCATAGCTCAGGTCGGTGTCGTCGAAGCAGATTCCGTAGAGATCCAGACCGCGCATGTCTTGATGGGTCAAGCTCTCACCACGCCTGAGCCTGTCCAGGACCTGTTTTCTGGTGAGGGACGTGGAGGTGCGGTTGTCGTCGTTCAGTCGTTTGTACTTCTTTCGGCTCATTCCGATACCATTTGTTCCGTTTTGGAAGAATCGCAGCGCCGGTTGCCAGTTCGAGAAGCGCCATCGCCCCTCTCAAAACCTGCGAGCCTCGGCCTCCATCCGCGCCACGATTTGTTGGGCCATTGAAAAACCATTCAGAGCATCTCCGTAATGCACGCCTCCGGGGTTCAGGGTGTTGACTTCTACCAGCTTGTTCCCGATAACATCCAATCCCGCCAACCAGACTCCGTCCCGAATCAAATAGGGTGAAATACTCCGTGCCAACGAGTGATCCGCCTCTCCAATGGTGCAGGCCTTGGGTTTGCTCCCGCGCACCAGGTTGTGGCGGAAGTCCCCTTCGGACCTCATCCGCAGGTATCCACCGATCAACTTTCCGTCCAGCCAGAGAAGCCTCTTCTCGCCCTGTTCCGCCTCGGGAAGATACACCTGGGCCACGACATACCCATCCCCCCAGGTCTGTGCCCGCTTGAAGGCTCTTTCTATCTTCTGGTGATCCGCTGGATCATGGACCAGCTCCACCCCCCTGCCACCCGAGGCCCGGGCCGGCTTGAGTACGATCTTGCCCCTCTGTTGCCCCATGAAGTTGGTCACCGCTGCCCTGCTTCGGGTCACCATGGTGGGAGGGATGGGAACGCCAGGCAGGCTGGCCAGGTAGCTCTTGTGGTTGGTGAGAGTGAGGGTTGACGGATCGTTGTGGACCCTGACTCCCAGAAGGCGGGCCAGTTGAGCAAAGGCCAGGATTTCGGGAGCAAGGGGATTTACGCGGAGAAGCAGCGTGTCGTCGGCGCAGAATTCCACGTAGCGCCTGGGGGCTCTGCGTTTGTTCAACAATTCCACCAGCTCACGCCGGTTGGCTGGAGGATCATCCAGGGCGTGGGCTCTGGCGATGAGTCGCCGATTCAGGTCCACTTCGAAGTCGCACGGTTCCACGAAACGCACCCCGTGGCCCCTTTCCAGGGCGGCCATCGCGATGTGAATCGTGGTGTGGGTAACATCGAGAGTCGCCGCACGGGCTATGGCAAACACGACGCGCATGGTCGCTCGCGTTATTCTCCTAGTATGTACTTCACTCTGGATCAAATGGGCCTGTTGGTCCGCTCCCGATATACCATCCTCTACCTTCTCACCCACGAAGAACGCCGTGTCGAGCGAAAGCTTCTCCGTCTGGGCAAATCCGAAGGTCTGGACATATATCGCTGGCGGACCACCAATGGCACCACGGATCCCGCGGGTCAGTCCATGGCGGGCACACAAACACCAGCAAGCGCACTTCGGCAGATCCTCGAAGTGCCAGCGCCCTCCCTCTTCCTGCTCTACGATTTCCATTGGGCGCTGAAGGACCCCGAGGTCATCCGCCTGCTTCGCGACCTGGACCGAGTTCTTGCCACCAGAACCCAGGCCATCGTGATCATCTCCCCCGTCGCCGCCATCCCCACCGAATTGGAAAAAGATACAACCATCATCGACGTGCCGCTTCCCGACCCCGACGAAGTGGGCAGTCTGCTGGACGACATGGCTGCCACCAACGGTATCTTCGTTCATCCCGACGCCAGGGAGCAACTGGTGCGCGCCGCCCTGGGGCTCAGCGAAACCGAGATACGCCGAGCGATTTCCAGGATCCTCCTGTCAGGCGGCCAACTCACCGAAGACGACGTTCCCCACCTGCTCGACGAAAAACGCAGGGCAATACGGGCCAGCCGATACCTGGAGTTCTACGACATGGTGGAGCGAATGGACCAGGTGGGCGGAATGGACAACCTCAAGTTGTGGCTGGCACAGAGAGCCCGCGCCTTCTCCCAGGAAGCCCAGGATTTTGGACTCCCCACGCCGCGGGGTCTCTTCCTGCTGGGGGTACAAGGTTGCGGCAAGTCACTGATGGCAAAGGCTGTCGCGCACTACTGGCGCGTACCCCTCTTGCGCCTGGACGTGGGTTCCGTCTTCCAGGTGCGAGACAGGGCGGAACAAAGTCTCCGAGAAACCATCCATGTGGCGGAAAGTCTGGCACCCACCGTCCTGTGGATAGATGAACTCGAAAAGGGGTTCCTCTCCACCCAGGAAACGGGCGGCGCCAGAGCCCTTGGCACCTTTCTCACTTGGATGCAGGAAAAAACACGCCCCATCTTCGTGGTGGCCACCGCCAACGATGTCCGGATGCTCCCCCCGGAGTTGCTGCGGAAAGGCCGCTTCGACGACATCTTCTTCGTGGATCTGCCCAACGTCCATGAGCGGCTGGCCATTCTCGAAATCCATTTGCAACGCCGCAAACGTAATCCTGAACTCTTTGATCTCACACAGGTGGCCGAAGAAAGCGAGCGCTTTTCCGGCGCGGAGTTGGAGCAGGCCGTGGCCGCAGCTCTCTTCGACGCCTTTGCGAAAGGGCGCGAAGTGACCGCGGACGACATCCTGAACGTGGTAAGAGAGACCATCCCTCTGGCCATCACCATGGATGATCGGCTCAAGGAGCTTCGCGAGTGGGCCCGTCCCAGGGCCCGTCCCGCAAGCCTGGACACCAGGCGAATCGATTACTTCGAGGAATGGCAGGAACGATAGATCTACCATCCTGTGTTGGAACATGGGAGTCATTTCGGGTTCCAACACCTGCTCGCGGCGGACCCATGGCGGGACAGCCGTGAGCACGGTCGACGAAAAGCCATGAAGGTACTAGATACCAACCTGCCAAAGCCTCCAACACGACTGGACGACACCTGTGCAGCAGAACCTGCCATAAGAAGGGGACAGCCATGAATGCGAAACCGATCATCGGCCTCCTTGCCATCATTTCCTGCTGGTCCGGAACGGCACAGGCCAAGTGCGATTCTCTGCTCCGCAGCTTGAGCAGCTATTCCTCCGACCGGCTCGTCTCCCAGTACAAGCGTGTCATAGCTTGCGACACCAAAGTGGCAAACCAGGTTTTCCCCCAGTTCATGCGCGAAGCCGGCGATGCCGACACCCTCATCGCTCTTTCCCTGGCGGCAATCGACCACGACATCTGGAACCCGGTATGGGAAATGCTGGGCAAGATCTCTTCCTACGAAGCACGCGATGAAGTTGCCAGCCGCATAGGCATGACCTGCAACTACAACACCAAGGTCGTGGGATTCATACAGGGGGCCTACTACGGTCTCCGCGACATCGAGTTCGGCCAGTGGGACGACGCGCTCCTCACCTGCGAATCGCAAGACTTCGAAGACTGGCTCATCAAGCAGGTGGAAGATCCCCCCCCGAAGCTCTACGACGAAAAATGGAGCGCTCTCGCCGATGCCCTGGCCCAACGACTGCATGCCGGATCCCTCCCCCACCTGGCCCGCGGCGCCATCGTGGCCGCTTCCAACGGTGGACCATTCGATGCCATCCTCATGAAGATGGAAGCCGCTGTGGATCCCCCTCTGGGCGAAGAGATGCTCCCATCTGATCGTAAGGCCCTGGACGAATCCCTGCTGGGAATGGCCCGGCAGTTGGATACCGACAAGGCACGAGCCGTAGCCGACCGCCTGGCCAACTCGGGCTCCGATGCGCTGGCCGCCGATCTGCTCCCAGTGGTCTATCCGGGTCGTAGAAAAGGCGGAAGATACGAGTACGGCGGCGCATCCATCGAGGCTGGCACCTGCGACGGGGAACAGACTGCAATCCTTCACTACGCCATCCTCCGCGAGCCGGGAAAGCGTTGGATCATCATGCAATCGGCAGAGGAACCCCTGCGCTCCTTCAAACCACGCCTGAGCAAGTGTGAGATCGACGAGCCCTGGCCCATCGTGGTCTCCCCCGAACCCATGGAAAACAACTCGGCAATGTCCACCTGGATAGACGAAATCACCAAGAACTGGGAAGACAAGGGCTACACGGTCAAGTTACGCGAGGAAAAACCGCTGGATATTTGACAACAACCGCCAGAATCCCGTGACGCCACTCGTGTACCGTGCCAAGGCGCCAGGTCGAAACACCCCTGTCTTCCTGGGTTCATGGGTTGTCAAAAAAGAGTGTTGACACGGGGATGGAACATCTCCAGGATGCCAATGGAGGTGTTGAATGACCAACGACCATCACCTGCTTCCCTGTCTCCTGGCGAGTGCTCTCCTAGGCGTTCTCGCATGTGAGGGCGAAACAGAAACCCAACCGGCAGATACCAGCCGGGACCAGTTCCTGGCTGTTTCCGCAGACGCCGATGCTTCGGGTCCCTCCCCGGACTGTCACCGTAGACGGCAGGTGGTCTTCCCCATCCTGGTGGATGGAGCCGACAACATCCAGCAGCTCTGGCTTCAGAACCCCAGCCCCACACGGTCGGTCCTGGGCCGGCTACGGGTCTATCTGAACGACTGGTACGCGGGCGCAGGTGGCCCCGGCGACCTGGTCTACGAAGAAGACTTCGAACTGGCCTCCCTGGCCAGCCAGTCATGGGATGCCTCCGAAATCTGCACGCCCTACACCAGCACGGGTACAGAGTGCGACTGGGCCGCTGTGGAAGTGGACTACTACGGTATTCTGCCCCTCACGGGAACCTCCACCAACTACTTCGGCTCCGGCGCGTTCGCTCACCATGTCCCCGCCGTGGCAACCGAGCCCGGCGCGGAGCCCAGGCCCCACCTGCTGGTCATACCATTCATCGACAGCGCCACATCGTGGCAGGAGTTCGCTCTCCACAACAGCTCCGACGAAACCATCATCGTACACGCCGATTTCAGGAACAGTGATGGCAGCGCCATCACCATGGACGAAACCGACTCTCCCATCGTCTCTTCCTACTACATCACAATCGAGCCACACCAGACCGTCGTACAGAACACGCCTGAGCAGATCGGCGAGCAGTCCTGGGCCAGCGCCAACTTCAGCTACATCGGCCCCGACGTCATATCCGGCTGGTCCTTCCGGGCGCAGGATATTGACGGTTCCGGTGGAGTCGAAGACCTGAGTTCCTACATACCGGTGGTCAAGGTCTTCTGACACCGGAATCTCCCTTGCCGGGATTTCTTGGCAATCACCACGAGCCTGCTCCCCGGCCGGGTGCTCTTGCCATGGGCAGCCCTTCTCCTCGTTCTCCTGCCTGCCTGCAAGCGCTCACCAAACGAGCAGAGCGGCCTGGACGAGCTTTTCGGAGAAACCAGCTTCGACTCCGGGGGCGGCGACTCGCTGGAGAGCGCCTGGCCGGAACCGGATACGGCCACCCCGGCAGACGACACCATTCCCACCGAGAGGATTCCTACCCATCACTTCCTGCACCTGCCCATCCTGCTCATCGACACCTTCGGCGAATCCATCCCCGACGATGAAAAGATCTCCGCCGAGCTGGGGTTGGCGCTTACAGACAATTACTGATGCCTGACGTTTTCGAAACGGAGAAAGAGCCAGAGTTGCCGACCTCCAATGTACGAGAGAGCCGGAAGAGAAGGTTCTTGGGGCTGCTTCAAGGCCTTGGCTCGAAAAGAAGCCAATGACCGACCGGTCCACCTGGCGCTGCCGCTTCGCTCTCCGTGTACCCCGGATTCCAGCAACGGAGACAGAAACATGCTTGCTTCACTGTTCAAAAAAATGGAGTCGGTACACATCGCTCGGACGCGAGATGAACGGGAGGCGATCCATCGCCTGCGTTTCAAGGTCTACATCCAGGAATTGAACAAACAACTCGTGGAAAACGTGGATCATGATGGCAAGCGGATTGTAGACGAAGAAGACGAGCAGGAAGGGACGATGCTGCTGTTCACCGGCAGGCCTCCCGACATCAGCGGAACGGTCAGGATACAACGTTGGGCACCGGGCCAGGCGCCTGACCATGTTCGGCAGAGGTATTCCTTCCATGTCCTTCCTGGCATAGACGAACTGGTAACTGGAGAGGCGGCCCGCCTTGTCATCGAACCCGGCCTGCGCGGCAAAATGGTCATGCCATCCCTCACCCTGGCTGCCTACGAGCGGGCCTGCATGGGGCCAAACAGCATTGACGTAATCTTTCAGTACTGTGCTCCCGGTCTGGTCAAGGCCTACCAGCGAATCGGCTGGCGACCGTATCCCGGAGAGCCCGTCTACACCGAAGACGGGGTCAGGGTGCCGTTGCTGCTGCTCATCTTCGACACGAAGCACCTACGGGATGTGGGTTCTCCGCTGGCCTCCCTGGCTTGCAGGCTCCATGGCGCGGGTATGAGAAACGACCGGGCCAAGGGCCGCCTCGCCGAAGCACTGGAAGAGGGGAGAACGCGCTACTCGCTGGACTCCGGGGCAGTCCGGCGAGAGATCCAGGATGGCTTGCTGGACGAGCCAGCTTCGGGGTCAATGCTCTTGAAGGACTTAACTGGCAGGCAGCTCAAGATGTTGGCCTCTCAGGGCTTCACTATGGAGGTTCCCGCCGGGACGGCCATCATTCGCCAGGGCCTCATGGACAAGGAAATGTTCCTGATCGTGGAGGGGCTGTTCGAGGTGCGATGGGAAGACGCCCCAGTGGCCATCCTTGGCAAGGGCGATGTCTTCGGCGAGATCGCCCTGTTCATGGACTCCAGCAGGAGGACGGCCCACGTCCGTTCCATCACGCCAGGGAAAGTCCTGGTGCTGCGGCGCAAGTTCATCCAGGAGCTGGCGAGACGGAACTCGGCGCTGGGTCAGACGATCCTCACCAACCTGTGCAGGATCCTGGCCAAGCGCTTGGCAGGAACGACCAGGAACCAGTGTGTGCAAGAAGTGATCACCAACCGCCCATCTGCCTTGGACGGGCGAATCTGCTCCACGGGAGAATAGAAATGAACCGTGCCGGATCATACGACTACGGAACCTTTGCAGAAAACGAACGGGAGTTGGCTCGCCTCGTGGAACAGGCAAGCGTTGCCCTGGACATGGAACGGGAGATCTGGAAAACGGCGGGCCTGAAGAAAGGCCTCCAGGTCCTGGATCTGGCATGTGGTCCGGGCGTCGTGACCTGCGAGATGGCCAGGATGATCGCTCCGGGCAAGGTGCTGGGCCTCGACATCAACAAGCAGCTTCTCAGCCTGGCCCAGATGCAAAGCAGACGCGAGAGCCTGAGCAACGTCCAGTTCGAACCAGGTGACGTCTACGACCTGCACCTGGAAGAAGGTACCTTCGACTTCGTCTACGCCCGTTTCCTGTTCCAGCATCTCTCCCATCCGGAAAGAGCACTGGCCAACATCGTATCAGTGCTGAAACCAGGCGGCACTCTGTGCGTGGTGGACGTAGACGACGACATGGTGCTGCTCTACCCCGAGCCAATGGCATTCAAGGCATTCACGCGAGCCGCCGCCGATGGTCAAAGAAGAAACGGCGGTGATCGGCACGTGGGCCGGAAGCTGGTGGGTTATCTCGATTCGGCCGGTTTGCAGGACGTCAGGGCAGACATCCGCATGGTGACCAGCTTCGACATCGGACTGGAGACCTTCCTGAAGGTGACGACCCTCTTCAAGTACGAGCAAATCCCCATGGAGATGAAGGTCCGAGCCAGGAATTGGTTGAAACAGATCAACGCCATCATCCAGGCCCCAACGGCCTGGGGGGCAGCGGGAGTGTTCGTCGTCACGGGGCGTAAGAAGGCCTGATGTGTGCCATCAGCCGGGGGTCGTTGTTCCCGGGCCCCGGCGAGGCAGACTCGCTTGGGGCCCTGCATGGATCTCTTTGCCAACTCCCGTCAACGCGGCAGAACCCTGCCCAACAACCTGCCCATGAACCCGCGGTTCCGCGCCAGGGGCCCGGGAGCGGCCTCGGTAATACCAGCCCCCAACGAGTGAAGCGCGGCCCTGGCGTTTTCCAGGTTGGGATCCAGCACCAGCGCCTCCTTGAAGTGCCTGATGGCCTGATCCACCCGGCGCCACTCCAGGGCCATTCGACCCAGCTCCAGGTGGACACGGGCTCGTTCCCCTTCATCTTCGGTTTCCAGCAGCACCTTCTGCAGCCGGGCAACCTTCTGGGCTCGATCTTCCTGTGTGTGTTCAGGCATGGCGTATTGGCGTATACCATGCGCAGAGGCCACCCGTACAGCGTTGTCAGACAATCAAGCAGGTCTTTGGCACGCAGATTGCTACACATCAGTGTGCAATCGAGTTCCCCCACCGTTTCCGCTCACGCTGCCACCGACTCCGAGGCTTCCATGGACCGCGCGACAGACATCACACACACCGAGAACCCATCTTCCTCCCCGCTCCTGACTGCCGTACTGCTGCTGTCCATCGGATGGCTGCTCCTGGCATCGGTGGTGGCAAGCACCACCGGGATATCCGTTTCCAGCGACGATCCCATCTCGGTCGTCTCCAAATAGACGATATCGATCTATCAATGATCGATTCAGTGGTTCTGCGTGGCTGGCCCACCGGGAACCCTCCACAAGACCGAACGGCCATCATCGGCCAGGGGTTGCCCCATGGCCTGTCGCAGCAAGGCCTCCACGGCATCGGGATCGGGAGCCAGGAACCTGTGCAGCAGAACATAGGAAAAACCATCCTCCGCCAGAGCCTCCACCTGCTCCTCCATCACGCCCTCCGTATATAGACGGCTGATATCGGCCATTTCGGCGGATGCCACCTGGTTCCGCGGCAGGGTGCTGCGTTGGCCGCTCAAGGCCTGCGCCACGGCCGCCAGCCGGTTGGTGTTCAGAATGCTGTCCATGGCCTCGTAGTTTTCAGCCACCGGATGCCCATGGAAGGGTTGCCAGCGATTATACAGGCGTGCAGGTGTGTCCGAAAAAGGCTCTCTGCCGTTGTCGAAGGGAAGCTCCAGCAACGCACCCGGTTCTTCCAGGTACTGGTATATGGCCGGGGGGGCGGGATCGTATGTAATCCTGGGCCAGGAGGTCTGCCCCATGACCAGGGAGTCAGCCAGCACGAGTATGGCAAGCCCTATGTGCAGCCCGGGTCTCTCGGTGAGAATCCCGGCCCCCATGGCGGCCAGCACCGCCAACAGCACGGTGGCCGGCCCCACCATCCTGTACCAGTGGGAAATCCCCACCATGGGTGGAACCAGGTCGAGGAGCAGCCTTGCAGGCCCCGCCAGGACACTGTCCCCCAACAACAGCGGATGGCCCGCCACCCTCACCCAGTAGCCAAGCGCAAGGGAGCAGAACAACAGAGAAGCCAGCATAAAAGGCCAGACCTGGCGCCACCGCCTGAAGCAGGCAATAACTGCCAACGAAAGGACCAGGATGCCCAGGTAGGTGGTCTTGGAAAGGGGGACGGCGTCCAGGGTGGGCAGGAGGAAATTGAGCACATCGGTTCCGTAGACGGGAAGCTCCCGCCAGTCCATCCTGGCCAGCCTGGGAGCGTGCTCCGGGAAGTGCCATCGCCCCGCCCAGAAGGAACGAATGGTCAAAAAATGCAGGAAGACGGGCAGCACCAGGAAGGCTGCCAGCAGCCCCTGGGCCAACAGGCCCTTCCACCGCCGGGAGGAGATGGCCAAGACAGGAATGAACACCATCTCCACCAACAGTCCTGAAAAGGCATGATACCAACCCGACAGGGCGAAACCTCCCAGGCATAGCCCGGCACCCAACAAGTCGACACTTCCGCCGGACCGGGCATAACGATAGAGAAAAGCCAGGTGGAATGCCAGGAGCCACAGCGGCCAGGCCTCGGTGAGGCCGAACTCGGTCACCCCGGAGAGAAAAGGGCTGCACCCCATGGCAACCATGCCCACCAGGGCAGCGGAGGCAGACGTGAACTGCCGGGACAACCAGTAACCCCCGGCCATGCCCAGAGCGACGTTGGCCAGAAGAAGCCAGTTGTAACCAAGCACGGGATCCAGGAGAAACACGGGGAGGGCCCATGGCAGGTTGATCTGGTCCATCAGTGGAATCGGCAGTCCATCGGGACAGTTGGCCCAGGGTCCGGGGTTGCCCATTATGATCTTCACGGCACGCCAGAGCATCCAGAAATGGTTGTCCGTCTCGCCGTTGGGATGCCCCATGAGTGAAAAGGGATGCAGCAACAAAGGCCAGGTAAAGATGACCAACGCCGGAACCCCCACCATGAAGACTCCGCCACGAAAAGACGCCTTCAGGGCGGTTTCGTCCGGTTTGTGGCTCCCGGCGCTACTGTGCATCATCTTCCCCGGTACAAGCAGCGGTGCTCCCCTGGGGCCCAGCCTGGCCCGCCCCGTCAAGACGCTCAACGAGAGCCGACGTTGCCCAGATCGAAAGAAATCTCGTCGCCCAGCTCGTTGCGCAGGAAGACCTTGAGCTTCTTGCGGATACGGACCTCGATTTGCCGTATTCGCTCCTTGCTTACACCGAATCGTTCACCCAGGACGGAGAGGCTTGCGGGCTCGTTTTCCATGAGCCTGTCGTACCAGATGGCTCTTTCCCTCTCATCGCTCAAGGTATCGGCAAAGGCTTCCAGCCGTTCCTTGATCACCTGCCCCAGTTGCTCCCGCACCACCTCTGTTTCGGGGCCGTCGATCTTGTCGTCAGCCACGATGTCTGCCAGGCTGCGACCGTCATCATCGCCAAGAGGAGCGTGAAGTGACATGGCGGGAGCAGCCATGTGCTGTTCCACCGACACTACCTCGTTCTCGGGTACGGACAGCCTCTCCGCAATCAGCTTGGGATGGGGGGTCAGGCCTTCCTTGAGCAAACGCTCCCGTTCCTTGCGGAGTTGAAAAAAGAGCTGACGACCGGCTCTCGTGCTGCCCAGTCTGACCATGCGGTAGTTGTCCATGAGGAAACGCAGGATCATGGCCCTGATCCAGTACTGGGCATAGCTGGAGAAACGAATACCACGATAGGGATCGTAGCGCTTGAGCGCCTGCACCAGCCCCATGTTGCCCTCCTGGATCAAGTCAAGGGCATTGGACCACTGCCGGTGATACTGAAAAGCGATCTTCACAACCAGTCGCAGGTTGGAGGTCACGAGACGTTCCCCGGCACTCTTATCGCCTTTTTCGTAGTATGAACGGGCACTCTCGCGCTCCTCCTCGGCGCTCATGACGGGGTACTTTCGCAGCTCGGCCAGGTAGTGGTTGAGGAGGTCCTTGGCCGGAAGGCGACCGGGAGCAGGTGTGATTGCCGGTAGACCACCGGAGTTCAAGACCGGGAGAACCTGCTCTTCGGTCGAGTCGTCTCCGGGAAGGGATGGCTCCAGGATCACCCGGGTCTCTTCTTTTTTTACTCTTTCGGCCATCAAAGCTCCATACTACTTTTTGCACAGGGTTTTTGCACACGACGCAGTATTTCTGTATTTCCATGGAGAAAAGGGTCTACGAAGCCAGGGCGGGCCAGTGACAGATGGCTCTGCACCATCGCTCTTCTACTCAAATATCCCTTGTCCAAACACCCTTTGCCCGTTCACACCGTACAAGTACTTCAAGGGTTGGTCCTTCGTAATGACAGACAGCACGTCCAATCGCAATATCCATGACATGCACCAGCCCGTCTTTCCGCTTGAACAGCATGGATATGTCCTCTATCGTCATGTTGTGCTATTAAAGAGTTCTTGTCTTTATCAGGCTTCCTCAGAGAAAACAGGTGAAAGGTCGTGGCGAGATCCAGACTGAAACTGGTAGGTCGGTACGTTGCCTGGGGTCCACATATCCGAGAAGCGCGGCTGACACGCTCCGATGGCTCCACAACAAGGGCACTGGTTCGGGTGCTCCCCGATCTGGACGCCAAGCCCGCTACGCTGGCCCGCCTGCGCGAGGATGCTACGCTTCTCGCCAGCATCAGGCACGAAAACGTCCTGCGCGTAGAACATGTCACCGCAGTTCGTGGGCACGCGGCCCTGGTCCTGGAACCCTTCGACGGTATCAGCCTGCAGAGAGCCCTGGAGCTGCTCCGCTACCGCGGCCAACCTCTTCCCACGCGGGCGGCGGTCGAAATCGTCGCCATGGTCGCCACCGCCCTCGACGCCGTCATGGCTACCGGCCCCTTCGGCCCCGACAAGGCAGCTCCCGACTCCAGGCGCAGCATCGTCCATCCCGGCCCTTCACCCGAGGAAGTCCTCATCGATTCACTGGGAAGAGTCAAACTTACAGGCTTCATAGTCTATAAACCCGGCGACAAAAGGCCAGCTTCGGCCATGGGCTATGCACCCCCGGAAGGCTCCATGAGCCCCTGGAGCGCCACCTATGGCGTGGGCGCACTACTGGGTGAACTCCTGACCGGTGAACTTCCGCCGCCCGCCGACCAGAACCCCATCCAACACGAAGCCGTCATCAGGCGCTTCCTGATCAGGATCATGGCAAAACCGGGCGAGGCGGCCAGCGAACGGGTTGTGCAGCTCATCCGGCAATCCATGCTGCATGAGCAGACCGAGCGACCCCTGCCCAGCCTCATGGCTCGACGACTACGGGAACTCGCTCTGGCTCTCCACTCACCGGGGCTCAGCACCTGGGGGCCGGCGTCGGTGCCAGCCATCATGCGTTGGCAGAAAACCCCCACCAAGCCGGCAATCCCCGCTACGGCGAGCCAGGACTCCTCACCCTAAGGAAAGGCCGACACGCCTGGTACCAGCACCGCCATGGCACCGGTGGATTCCTCTTCCAGCAACGAAGCAAACGAAGCAAACGAAGCCACAGCTTCAGATATCCTGGGCAACCTGGACCCATCCGGCCAATCCTTCCCCCATCATCCAGGTCTGGATTCCCAGGACAAAACCGACGACAACGACGACGAATTCGCGGACCGTCCCACCATGTTGGTGGACATGAGCGCGGGGTCATACCCCAGGGCCGCCGGCATCCCCGACACCCTGGCTCCCCCAAATGGTGCAGATCACCGGGGAAGCGAGCCCGCAGACTTCAGTGAAGCCACAGACCTTCTCACTCCCGAGGCCATCGCCGCTCTACAAAAAAGCCAGGGCCACAGCCCCAAGGTGGACGTAGACCCGGCTCTCGTCAAAGCGGCCCCGCCTCCGCCTCCTCCGGTCACCGAGACAGCGTCCCCCGTCACTGATCTGCAGGACGACGACGACGACATCGTCTCCTACAAGCGAACGGGCCCATCGCCCATTTTCCTGTTCCTGGGAGCACTCGTGGTCTTGGGAATAGTCCTGGCCCTGTGGCGTCCCTGGGAATCCACTCGACCCGCGCAGACATCCCCCCAACCTACGCAAGCAACCGATCTCGCCCAGCTCCTGGACCAACAGGACCTCACGGACCAGCAGCCCGCCGCTCCTGGCGAGTCTGTCAACGAGCCATCGACCACCCCGGAAGAACCTCCGCACGCGAAGACCACCACTGGCAAACCCAGCCACCAGGCGCCGGCAAAGCCCAGCCAACCCTCTACGGCCCAGCCGCGCAGCGTAGAATCCCGTATCCCCGGCCCAGCCGAACATTTCCAGCCCCCATCCCCAGGAGCGGAGCACGAAACATCACGGGTGCCCGAAGTCGAAACCCCAACCGTGCAGGAACCAAGAAGCCCAGCGAGTGCAGCAGCGGGCCCCATCCCGGAAGAACCTCTGCCGGTCTCCACCGGGGAACAGGACACGAGGGTCGAAGACCCCCCAGAGATCCTCTCCGAAGCTCCTGAAGAACCCGAGCCGTCAGCCAGCCCTTCCCAGGAGCAACCAGACGAACCAGTCCAGGTGGGCAACACCACCGAGCAGGCAGGGAACACCACAATCCTGGTACCCCCCGCCGCGCCCGTACTCGGCACCCAGCAGGGCGACGAGGGCAGCAGCCAGGCAGCCAGCGCATCCGAGCCTCAGCTCTTCAGAGTGGAGTTTCGAGTCGACGATCCCGACATCGAAGAAATCGAAATCAAGTGCCACCAGGGTTCTGCAAAGGGCCATCCCCCCGTGGTAATCAACGACGCCGGTAAGGGTCCATGCCGGGTCACCGGCCTTACCACCGATGGAGTCAAGCTGGTCTCTCCGGTCGTTCTGACCGGCGCCCACACCTTCACATGCTTTGCCAACGGCGAACGGCGCTGCTTCTGACCTTGCCTCCACTCGCTGCTTCTGTCGCAGGAGCCGTCTCCACCAGCAAGACGCCACCGCTCCGGAGGGCAGGCTTCGGGACTCTCGCGCAAACAGCGCCTCATCACGAGAACCGCAGAGGCAGGAGTCGGTCGGGTGGACCAATCACCAGCCGGGTATTTCCATCCCTGCTGGGATTGACGCCGAGCCACACCTGATTGGATGGGGGTATCGACCGGCGGTGGGGCATCCTGATTCGTTGTGATAGTATTCCACTATCCGAAAACCAGGAGTTCCTACAGGAGTTCAAGTTGCGTAAGTCGGTCACCCTGCTTTCTTCGTTCATCCTGCTCACACTGACTGCTTGTGGGCAGCAAGAAACCCAGCAGCAACCCGTAGAACAAATCGCCGCCGCGCCACAGGCTCCCGAGCCCAGGGAACCCACGCCCGCCGAAAAACTTCAAGCCATAGTGCTGAAGATGGACGCTGGCTTCCACGCTGAAGCTCAAACGGAACTGGAATCCCTGTTGGCCGACAACCCAGACATGGCCCAAATATGGACCTACCTGGCCCAGGAAGCCATTGCCGCCGACCAGGCCGGCGACCTTCTGGATCGGCTGTCCGTTACAGATGCCATAGGCGGCAGGGTGAAGGAACACCACACCCTCCGAGCCGAGCTGGCCCTTGCCGCCAACAGGCCCGCGGACATGCTGGACGCCGCCAACGCCCTCAAATCCGAAGATCCCGCGGCCTGGGCGGCGTTTCGTGCAGAGGCAGCCCTGCTGGGAACTTCTCCGGACAAAACCGCGCTGGATCCGACAAGGCCCGCCGATGCCCTCTCCCTGGCAGCCGTCATCGATAATCCCGGGCAGCGCTCGGAGTTGCTGGACACCGCCGCAGCGCTGGAGGGCTGGCGGGCCCGATTGCTCTGCGCCCGTCTGTGGATCCAGGCAGACCAACCCGAAAATGCGTTGAATCTACTGAAAGGCCTGCTGGAAGGAAAGAATCCGCGTGCCAGGCTCCAGGCCATGGAGATCCGGAGCAGCCTGCAGACCGATCCAACAACAAGGGCAGAGACCCTGCTGGAGGCCTCCCGACTGGCCTTTCAGCTCCACTCGAGTTCCGTTGGGGCCGATCTGCTGCAGTCGGCCATTGACGCCTACCTCTCCGAGTTCATGATCAAGGAAGCGCAGCTCGCTGCACAACAAGCCATGGAAGCGCGCTCCGACCTGGATGGACCCGTTGTCACGCTGGTCGCACTGGCCCTTGCGAGGACCTCACTGATATCCGGGGAGCTGGAACAGGCCGACAAAGCCCTCGAAAGAGCAATGAAGGGTGCTGAAGGGGCTTCCTCCAGCACCAGGTTGCTGCTGTCCCGAACCCGCATTCACGCTGCGTTGAACACCTGCGATACCCAGACCCTGGAAGAGGCTGCCAAGGATCTGCCCGACCCGGAGGCCCAGCAGGCCAGAGCTCTGGTCTCCTGGTGCCTGGGCGACCAGTCCACAGCTCTGCAAAATCTGACCTGGAAGGACATCGACCCCGACATGGGCTACCTGCTGGCCAAGACCGTCGCGACTGCTGGACTGGGAACATCCACTGCCGTGGCCGCGGCACAGGCGGCAGTTGGCTTGGCCGACTCCGGCGGGCTCCTTTCCCGACGCATAGAAGCCAGACTGCTCCTGGAACGTGCGGCCAGGCTCGCTGGCGACACTTCCCTGGCCAGCACAACCCTGGAAGACCTCCAGGGCATGGACCTGGGGCCGGCAATGGCCATGGAGATCTTCGCCCGATTGGTCATCAGCGGTCAGAACAACCCTCGACTGCCGGAACCCTTCGACGCGGAACCCCCCGTAGCCACGGCCTGGAGAGCCTTCTCACAGGCCCCCCGACCCACCGACCCACAGGGCATCGCAGCATGGGCAACCGCCCGCGCACTTCTCAAAGAGGGCAATTCTCCCTCTGCCTTTCAAAACTACACCCGCGCCATGACCTCTCTACCAGCTCGCAGGCAGGGGCGTTGGGCTCCCGTACTGGCGATGGAAGGTGCCGATGGAGCGGGCGTGGAAAACGACCTGAGCCTGGCCCTGGCATCCTTGACCGAAGCCGATCCCGCGGTGGTCCTGACCCTCCATGAATGGGCTCGATTCCTTGACCTGCAAAGGCTGGCCAACCGCGCCGGGGATGACTGGACCAGGGGCCTGACCCCGGAACAATCCGGCAAGCTGCGCTTCCACGTTGCCAGCGCCAACGCCAGGAGTATCCTCTGGTTGGCCGGGGCGGGGGACTATCCCACCGAAGACAACTCCGCCATTTCAGAGATCATCGCTTCTCAATCCTGCGCTCGCCAGTTCCCGGCCCCTCCGGATCTCGCCTCTCTCAGGGCTGCCTTCCCCGACACGGCCATCTTTTCCATACACCTGGCCAGGAAGGCTTCAAACATGCTCCTGGTGACTCCCACGGGAGCGACCATCATCCGGCTGCCCCCGGGCCAACAGATTCGCTCGCTCATAAAGGGCTATTACGAAGCCATCCTGCGGGGAGCCGCCTTCACCGGCTCCATGACCAATCCACGGAAAGGCGATGAAGTCAGGCGCATCTTCATCGATCCCGTGCTTCAGGAACTTACCGGCATCGCCAGGTATTTATTCCTTGCCGAAGCAGATGTCCTGGCTCTTCCGTTCGTCACACTTCCCGAGCAGATCGAAGGAAGGAGATACCTGGCCGACATTCGAGCCCTGGGAGCCAGTCCGGCCCTGGGGCCACTCCTCCGGAAACGACCAGTCCTCGAAGACGGCTACAAACCCGACCTGTACGCCGCCGGCAGTGACAACCCACCATCCGGGGCATCCATTTCCGCCGCGGACGACGAGGTCACTAGGACCATGCAGGCGGCGGGGTTGAAGGAGCCAGGCGAGCTGCCATCCATCGCTCGCCTGTTCGGGCAGGGCTTCACCATTCTCCGTCAAGACGACGAAGCCACCTTTGCCAACTTCCGAGAAGCAGCCACCACAGCCCGCTACATTCACCTGGCTGGATTGGAATCCACTCCCGACGGGGGACTGCTCTGGGTGGATGGTCCATCCAGCCTGGCCCAGTTGCGATGCCTCCCGCTCCACGCGCAGTTGCTGGTGTTGAGCAACGCATCTCCGGATCCGGAGCTACAGGTACTGCGAGCCTACACCCTGATGGAAGCGGGCGCCAAGAACGTACTGGTGGGCATGTGGGACACTCTTCCCTCTGTCCGGACCCGCTACCTGACCTCGGTCTACGATGCTCTCAACCGTGAGCGCTCTCCCGCCAGGGCCCTCACCGAGGCCAGGGACACACTACGAACCGACAGCACCCGTGGTACAGAGTGGAACGACCCATCCTTCTGGGGCGGCTTCCTGCTACTCGGAGCGCCGTGACATCCTGCCACTACCAGGCACGCCGCACTCGGGAAACCACCCCGGGTGGTCGCCCTGGAATCCTGACAGGGGGAGTTTTACGCTCTCTTTGTCTTGCACTGCCGTTCATCCTGGCTGTCCTGTGCCCCAGGCCCGCGCTCTGCCGGCAGTCGCCCGGCATCGACGAAGAACCGGCGTCGTTGGCCAGACCCCAGGCTCTTCTGGCTCCCTCCGGCCTACTTTTTCCCGGCCCCATGCCACCAACCGGAACCCAGATGGCGGGCGGCCACGTGGTGGTTGTGAACCCAAGCACGGGCAAGCTCTGGCTTTCCATACACGATATCGTTCTCCCCGGCGAACCCATGGACATGGTACTGGCCCGACTCTGGACCAGCTCCGGTTGGCGTTGGCTGGACCTGGCGTGGTTGAAAGAAGACCAGTTGGGCATCACCGTCACCAGGCCAGGATCCACGACACTCCGCTTCGACGCCCAGGAGCCGCTGCCCAGCGGCCAACGATGGCCAGCAGGCGCCATGTTCCAGCTTTCCTCCGGTGAGCTGTTGCAATGCACCGAAAGCGGCTATCGCCTTCATCTTCCCGGTGGCGATTGGCGGGAATTCGACCATGGGGGACGGCAGGTGTTCATGGGCAAGCCGGGCGGAGCCGAGCTTCGTATGCAGTGGTCCGACCAGAATCTCCGTGCAATGTCTTCAGAGGACGGGCGCTTGATAGAGTTGATGGACGTCAGGGCATCGGGCCATGGCAGCCTCAACCGCCTGGCCAGAGCCAGTGGCGGCCTTCAGGTCACCTACGAGATGGAAGATGGGCTGATAGCAGCGGTCAAGAACATCCGGGGTGTCCGGGAGTCCTATGTATATGACGATGAAAACCGCTTGCGGGCGATACTATGGCCGGATGGGTCCCGGCTGACGGTGGAGAGGGACGAATCCGGGCGGGTTGTGCTCATAGAAGGCCCCGGACAGACTCGTTGGTCATACAAGTGGGGGCCCGACGGTCTCCTGACCACCTCCGACGGGCTGGGCCGAAGCTGGAGAATCCAGAGGGAAGGCGACTCCACCACCGTGACCGACTCCACCGGCAGATGGGTCACACTGTTCCGGGAAGGAGACAAGACAACGGGATGGACGGATCCCGCCGGCGGTACCACCAAGCTCGAATGGAACTCCGCAGGCCATCTGTCCAGCATTACCCAGAGCAACGGGGCCACCTATGTCCTGGACAGCGATGCCCAGGGCCTGATTCGTCAGATCACGGATCCCAGCGGATCAGCATGGAAGTACCAACGAGACTCCATGAACCGCCTGGATGCCCTGGTCTACCCGGACGCCAGCGTCTCCAGACTAAGACTGGACGGCAAGGGCCGTATCCGGGAAGTACAACGCGGTTCATACCGATACCTGCTTTCCAGGAATCGCAGGGGCCTGATCACCGAGATCACCTTCCCTTCCAACAACAGCATAGTACTCCAACGCGATGAGGCGGGCAGGATTGTCTCCATCACCGACGCATCCGGAATGAGTACCAGGCTCTCGGCATACCGGGGATTCACTCCAGGCATAATTCAATCGGCAGATGGAAGAATCTGGAAAATCTCCTTCGATCTCATGGGCCGCCCGGACGGCGTAGCTTCCACCGCCGAAGAACCCAGGACCTGGCACCGCGGGCCCAGGGGCACTCTGGACTGGTTCCGGAAGGGAGCAGCAAAGACCCTGTTGCACCAGCGCTCGGACGGCATGATCACCATGGTGGAAGATCCCCTTGAACGCAGGACAGGATGGGAGCTGGACCCTGCCTCTCGTCTCAAGAGCTGGTGTCTCCCAGACGGCAGCAGGATCATCCTGAAACGCGACGCCCGTGGCGAGGTAAGCGGTATTCTCTACGGAGACCAGACAATCCAACTGAAACGAGATTTCTCGGGTCGCCTGGTTTCAGTGGAGACCACTGGTACCAACGGCACCGTGGAGCGGATGTCAATCCTCCGTGACTCCGTGGGGCGCATCACTTCCCTGGCTTTTCCAACCGGCCTTCTGAAACTGGAAAGATCCTCTTCCGGTGCAAGCCAGGCCATAACCCTCGATGACCGCCGCTGGGAGATACGACGAGACGAGATGGCTTTCCTGGAAGAAGTACGAGAAGGTTCTTCAAAATGGAAGGTTGCACGCGATGCAGACGGGCTGGTGATGAGCCTGGAGGGCCCAGAGAACCGCTGGGAACTCAAGCGGGATCTGCGCGGATTACCCGTGCGCATGAGCACCGGCCTGGGCGAGGATCTGTCATGGCAATATGGCGCAGCGGGTCGGCCATTGAAGGCACAGGGGACCGACGGCAGCAGCCTGGGAATTGACTACGACACCGCGGGCAGGCCACGGCTCCTGCGCTTCTCCGATGGCAGCATCATCTGGCTCCAACAGCGTGAAAATCCTGAAGAACGGCGGTTCGACGGTCCTTCGGGCCAGACCCTGGACCTGGCCAGCGTGGAACGAGACGCATTGGACCGCCCTGTACTGGCTATTCAGAATGGGCGTGAGCTACGCTACCGCTACGACCCACTGGGTGCCCTTGCGGTCCTGGAGGAAGCGCAGCAGGTATGGTCGGCCATACCAGGCCTGATCACCGGACCTCGAGGCGCAACGGTAGAAACGGATCCCACGGGAAGACCGAAGCGCGCCATTGCATCCCCAGGCCCGGCACCGTGGGGTTTGGACGGCCAGGACTTGATCTACCAGCTCGACCAACGAGGCACTATCACGGCCATCGAGGGCAGCACGGAGCTAGTCACTCTTGCCCACGACGCCCTGGGACGCCTGACCGCACTCACATACCTCTCCTCGCCCCGGAACGATCCGCTCCCATACATCCAATCCAGCTATCACCTGGAATACGACCCCTTTGGCAATCTTCGGTACGTCCAGGGCCCCGAAGGCCAATCCATCTTCGTCACGGCTTTTCGAGCCATACGGGCCATGCTTGGACCCGGAGGTACGTGGCTCTTCCATCACGCTCCGGACGGCTCATGCCTGCTCTCCGGTCCCATGGGTTCCTGGACCGCCATGGCCGACATCCACGGCAATCCCGCTCTCCTTCGAGACCCCTCGGGAGAAACCATCCGGGTCGATTTCACTCCTTTGGGCTTCCCCGACCGGGACAATGGCCTCCCCCTGGGAGCAGGAGCTGCGCTCCAACTCTTCGCCGGAGGTCCATTGATCGGGCCCATGGGGAGCCTGGACCCTGTCACCGGCAGGACCACGGCCCTACTCCCTTTCAGGTGGCCCTGGGACAACAGTGCCGGCATACACGGCAACTGGGACGCATCCTGGCTGCCAATCGACGGTTCGGTCCTGGTGGACTGGGATCCGGCCTACTGGGCTCCGGAAGGACCATGGGCAGAACCACTGAAGCTCGTGGTGGAGATGTCGCTCGTTCCGGCCCCAATCCAGGGGGAATGGATGGCCCTGACCCCGGCCCCCGCCCCATTGCCATGGCTGCCTGCAAGCCTCGAAGCCAACGCCCCCCCCCTGGGCCCCGGCCCCCGTGATCTGCCACTGGACCTGAACCCCCTGGAATCCCTGCTGATCCGGACGGCTTCCAGACCTCCCGGGATCCTCTCCACCGACGACATCGTCAAGGCCCTCCTGCAACACGACCTGGATACCATGCCGCGCCCACTCCCGGGGGTTCAGTGGCCGGCGAACCTGCCGGAGCCAGAGCTTTCCCCACGACGCCAGACAGACTGAACGAGCCAGACGGCGTTGGAAAGTGACCTGAACGGTTACTCAAACAGAAACTTGGCCACTTGCTTCCCCTTCTGGGGGTGATTGAAGCTCAGATCCAACTCCATGGCTACCGGATCCAGTGCCCTGGCCGGGGCCGGGAAGAAGACCACGGCATCGGTCCTGCCTGGTACGAGCACCAGGGGCATGTAGCGGGACAGAAATTCATCGGCTCGGGCCAATCGTGCCGATATGTCGATGCCAATGAGCTGCGACACGCCCAGGCGAGCCATGTAGAGGAGTTCTTCAAAACACTTCTCTGGACTCGGGGCTGCCTCGAAACGCCTGCTCTCAGTGTTGACCTTGAGCAGGCTGTCCTGGGGAATCCACTGAATCGGGGTCGTGGCGGAAACACTCACGCCCCAAAGGTAACCCATGCCATTGTTGAACAGGCGAAAAGTACCTTCCGTCCACCTATTCCAATCCGCATCCTCGGGCCTCAAGGGCCAGACACGTACCTGGAAGCCATCCAGTGTTCGGCTCTGGGGCCTGGGATCCACACCGGGAGGAGGAACGTGGGCCGGGCCCAGAATACCTATTACCCTGTCGTGCAATTGTTGCAGCATCAGTTCCCGATAGGCGCTCTCCGCTCCATTCACGGCTTCGCCTGTATCGGAATCGCCAACGCCGCCACCCGGCTCGGTGGCTGTGCTGGAGGCTTCCTGCGACTGCGGCGAGGAATCGACGACAGAGGGCCTTAAGGCCTGCTCCACATCACCCACTTGCAACGGGGACCGGTGGTGACAGGAGGTGACCAGCAGTAATCCGGCTGCCATTTCAAGATACATGTACCGTTTCACAAAACCGTCCAAAGTTACCACCGGGGACAGTAAACCCAGACTCCGCCAGGATATGCCCCCGGTGTTCAAAAAAACAAAAAGCGGCCCCGCGGTACTTGCGAAGCTCGTCTCAGATCATATACTATGCCGCCTTGACGGTGAGTGTAGCTCAGTCGGTAAGAGTGCCAGGTTGTGGCCCTGGAAGTCGTGGGTTCGAATCCCATCACTCACCATTACAGAGTAGCGTTACTTGAAAAACGTGGGCCCATAGCTCAACCAGGCAGAGCAACGGACTCTTAATCCGCAGGTTGCAGGTTCGATTCCTGCTGGGCCTACCATCTTTCTCGTATGGGTTCGAGCAAGAAACAAACCCGTCGCACGGAAGGCGTCCAGGCGCCCACCTGGCCAGGAGCAAAGTATATCCTGTATATGGGAACGACCAGCAACCCAGCCAGGCCGGATGGTTCGCTGCCCTGCAGCAGGAGCTGTTTTGCACGAACTCCAGGTAAATCAGCCGTGCGCATCTTCGGTCGTTTACAGGGACCACGAGCGAAACAGGTAGAAGCCCAGCGAGAATGGCGGAACTGGTAGACGCGTCGGACTTAGGATCCGATGGGATTACCCGTGGGGGTTCGAGTCCCCCTTCTCGCACCATCCAATCTGCACCAGGTCAAACATGGAATACCAAATAGAAGAACTAAGCCTTTCCAGAAGACGCGCCAACTTCCAGGTAGCGGATAGACAGGTATCCAAGGAATTGGACAAGGCATACTCCTTCATCAAGAACAGCTTCAACATGCCAGGCTTCCGAAAAGGCCGCGTCCCCATCAACATCATCCGCAGCCGATTCGGCGCCCGCGTGAGGGGGGATGTGGTCAAAACCTTCATAAACGAAGGTTGGCAGAAGATCGTGGCAGAACTTGCTCCAGTCGGTGAACCAGAAGTGGACCACGACGAACTCGCCTCCGGCCAACCGTTCACGTTCTCGCTGACCTTCGATGTCACCCCGGAAATAACGGTGTCGGACTATATCGGAATCGATGTCCCGTTCCCCGAAGTCACCGTACCGGACGATTTGCTTGACATGCAAGTGGCCAAGCGTCTGGAGACCATCTCTCGAATAGTCGAACTCCCCGAAGACCAGGAAGCTGCATCCGATCACATAGTTTTCACCCAGCTACGCCTTCTGGACGGCGAAAACGAACTCAGGTACGAAGAAGGAACGTCCATCAGGATCGACCAGGAACCGTACTACCCCGGCCTGGATCAGATCCTGAAAGGCATGAAGCCGGGCGAGGAAAAACAGCAAAAAGTCAAGATAAGCTCCGACTCTCCCCTTGGCGACATCGCCGGGAAGGTCTTGGAAGCACAGGTCAAGGTGCTCTCCGTGAGAGCCAGCCAAGCTCCGGAACTCTCAGACGAGAGCGCCAGGGAACTGGGTTTCGAAGGTGGTCAGCAGGGAATGCTGGCAGCTATCCATGAAGAACTTCGGGCAACCATAGAGCAATACGCCCGAGACCAGGCCAAGAACGCCCTGCTGACCAAGCTCGTGGAGACCCACGACTTCGAAATCCCCGAACCCTTGATCCAGGAACAACTGAAAGCCGTCTTGGACGAAGCCAGCATGCTCCACGCCTACAGGGGCAACGATCCGAGGACCTTCGATCAGTCACAGAAGGCCATGGACGACTATCGCAAGCGGGCCATTTTCGGAAAGAAGGCATCCTTGATCCTGCTTGGAATAGCCAAGCAGGAAAATATCGAGGTGACCGGGCAGGACATGCAAGACACCTACCAGAAGATCGCTGATGAGCGGGACCAGAGCCTGGAAGCCATCAAGGGCTACTTCGAAAAAGACAACGCCGTACAACTCCTCAAGGAGCGTATCCTGGAGCAGAAGACCCTGGACTGGCTCCTTGAAAGAGCCAACCTGGTGTCCGTACAACCGGACGAAGGCCCCCAGACCACCGCTGCGCCCGATGCCCAGGAGCAGGGCGAAACAGCCATCACCGACGAAGAACAGAACACTGATCCCATCCAGGGCGTCCAGGACTGACCAACATCCCAGGAACTCCAGCACCAGGGCTTCACCTGGCGCACTCCTGCAATCCGCGACACGAACGTGGGCCTCCAGGAGTTCCCTTCCCACGAATGCCTCCCCGACATGGCACCCCTGAACCGCTTGTAAGCAGTTCCCGCCACCGATTCTCAACAACCCGTCATCAGTCAGGTCTCCCATCATGTCCGAGTCAGAGCCTCGAGCCAACTACTACGTGCCCATCGTCGTTGAACAGAGCAACCGCGGCGAGCGTTCCTACGACATCTACTCCCGCCTGCTGAAGGACCGGATCGTCTTCCTGGGTACATCCATCAACGACGACGTGGCCAACGCCATTATCGCCCAACTCCTCTTCCTGGAGAGCGATGACCCCGAAAAGGACATCTACCTCTACATAAACTCACCCGGAGGCACAATCAGTTCCGGTCTGGCCATCTACGACACCATGAACTACGTGCGATGCGACGTGGCCACCATCTGCGTGGGCCAGGCATCCAGTATGGGGGCGATACTGCTGTCCGCGGGAGCTCCTGGAAAGCGTCACGCTCTACCCCATTCCAGGGTCATGCTGCATCAACCACTGGGTGGAGTTCAGGGGCAGGCCAGCGATATCGAAATCCGAGCACAAGAGATCCTTCTGCTCAGGGAACGACTCAACGAAATCCTCGCTGAACACACCGGTCAGCCCCTGGAACAGATCCAGAGCGACACCGACAGAGATTTTTTCATGAGCGCATCCGAAGCCATGGAGTACGGCATCATCGACGAAATCCTGCGCCAGAGGAAAGCGGAACAACCAGAAAATGCCTGACTTTCCGGGTCAAACCACAACCTGTCTGCCCTCTTCGCCACATTGGAGTCGTTCGGAGAACCGGGAACCAGCCAGCAGGTGCGTGCCGGTTTCCGTTCGGACAAGCCGGCCGAGTCGCCTACGAGCCAGGTCCCTCGACACGAGCCGCTGGAACAGCAGCGCCGTTTCAAGTTGTTGCTCGGGTCTACCAGGCCAGTAATGGAATAGTAAGGGGCCGCTCCGGCCATGGGAGTCTTTTCCGGACGGGAACGTGCTAAGGGGAATATTGAGGGTAATATAGGGTACCAACAGATATGAACCAGTAAAACGGGAAAGCGGTACGGGAAGATCACTGAACGATTCCCATACCCGTGGCGGAGGTTTCGTGCCCGCAAGACGAAAAGGTAGCAGCCGCGATCTTGCCTGTTCTTTCTGCGGCAAATCCCAAAAAGAAGTCCGAAAGCTGATAGCCGGCCCAACCGTCTACATCTGCGACGAATGCGTAGAACTCTGCAACGGCATAATCACCGAAGAATACGCGCGTGACGACTATCCGACCTCCAAGGCCCTGGTACCGAAACCCAAGGCAATCAAGGCCCATCTCGAGGAATACGTCATCGGGCAGGAAAAGGCACAGAAGATCCTTTCAGTGGCGGTCCATAACCACTACAAGCGAATCGAAAGCCGGAAGACGCACGACGACATTGAACTGCAAAAGTCCAATATCCTGTTACTTGGCCCCACGGGCACCGGTAAGACCCTGCTGGCCCAGACAATGGCTCGTTTTCTGGACGTGCCCTTCTCCATCTGCGATGCCACCAGCCTCACCGAGGCTGGTTATGTGGGCGAAGACGTCGAAAACATCATCCTTTCGCTCTTTCAGGCGGCAGAATACAACGTCGAACGTACCATGAAGGGCATCATCTACATGGACGAAATCGACAAAATCTCACGCAAGACCGAAAACCCATCCATCACCAGAGACGTCTCCGGCGAAGGTGTCCAGCAGGCCCTGCTCAAGATCATAGAAGGAACCGTGGCCAACGTCCCTCCAAAGGGAGGCCGCAAGCACCCGCAGCAGGACTTCCTGCAGATCGACACCACCAACATACTGTTCATCTGTGGGGGTGCATTCGTTGGGCTGGACAAGATCATCGAACAAAGAATCAACAGGTCGGGTATCGGCTTCGGTGTCCAGGTGAAGAACCAACGCGAGATGAGCAAAGGCGAACTCCTGGCACAGGTTGAGCCAGAGGATCTTCTGCGTTTTGGCATGATTCCAGAATTCATCGGGCGGCTACCCGTGGTGGCCACCCTGGACGAATTGGACGAAGACGCCCTTGTCGAAATCCTTCACCGCCCTCGCAACGCTCTCGTAAAGCAGTACCAGAAGCTCTTCGAACTCGAAAACGTGGAACTCAAGTTCACCGACAGCTCCCTTCACGCCATCGCACGCCAGGCCATGGAACGGCGAACGGGAGCACGAGGACTACGCTCTATCCTGGAAGAGATCATGCTGGATGTAATGTATGACCTGCCATCGCGAAGCAATGTGAAGGAGTGCATAATAAGCGAAGAAGTAGTGGAACACAAACGTGAACCCATCCTGGTGTACGAAAACCAGGATGCCGAATGGGCTTGATCCCGCTCCTTGACCGGATCGCCCGCACTACACGACACCATAGGCAATACCAATGTTCTTCAAGGAACGAAAGACCTCGGATGGGGCCAACAGAGCAGTACCTCTGCTACCTCTCCGTAATCTCGTGCTCTTCCCCTACCAGGTGGTCCCGCTCATCGTCGGCCGCAAGAAGTCCATATCGGCCCTGCAAAAATCCGCCGAAACCAACAAGGTAATGTTTCTGGTGGCCCAGCACGACGCAAACAACAAGGAACCGGTTCCCGAGGCCATGTTCCAGGTGGGAACGCTTTGCAATATCCTGCAGATGCTTCGCCTCCCCGATGGAACCGTCAAGGTCTTGGTAGAAGGAAAGCAAAGAGCCAAGGTACTTCATTACCAGAAAACCAACCCCTACTTTCAGGTTGAAGTCTCGGAAATAGTTCCGCAGGAACAAGAGCCCCCGGAAACCGAAGCCCTGGTCCGCACGGTCAAATCCGCCTTCGAACGCTACCAGAAGCTTCATTCGGGCATGACTCCCGAGACCGTTCTCACAGTGACCTCCATCGACGAAGCATCACGTCTCTCAGACATACTGGCCTCCAGGCTCAACCTCAATCTGGATGATCAGCAGTCCCTCCTGGAAGAACCGGAGCCACCGGCCCGGCTGGAACGTATCCTCAAGTACCTCCAGTCCGAAATCGAGATCCTGCAGGTGGAACGAAAGATAAAGTCCAGGGTCAAGAAACAGATGGAGCGTACCCAGAAGGAGTACTACCTGAACGAACGGATGAACGCCATCCAGAAGGAACTTGGCGAAAAGGACGAGTTCCGCTCCGAGCTTCAAGAACTGGAAAAGCGTATCAAGAAAAAGGACATGAGCGAAGAGGCCACTGATCGGGCCAACCGGGAGCTGCGCAAACTCAAGATGATGTCCCCCATGTCCGCCGAGGCCACGGTTGTTCGCAACTACCTGGACTGGATACTGGCACTCCCATGGAACGAGCTTTCCACGGAGCAACTGGAACTCGATCTGGCCTCCAGGATCCTGGATGAAGACCACTATGGCTTGCGCAAGGTGAAGAACAGGATCCTGGAATACCTGGCGGTGGCTTCCCTGGTAGAAAAGATGAAAGGTCCAATCCTCTGCCTGGTGGGCCCTCCGGGTGTGGGGAAGACATCCCTGGGCCAGTCCATTGCCAGGGCAACAGGCCGTAGATTTGTACGACAAGCTCTTGGTGGCGTTCGAGACGAAGCCGAGATCCGCGGCCACCGCCGCACATATATCGGGGCGCTGCCCGGAAAGATTCTTCAATGTCTCAAGAAGGCAGGTACTTCCAACCCCGTCTTCCTCCTGGACGAAGTAGACAAGATGTCCATGGATTTTCGAGGAGATCCCTCTTCCGCTCTCCTGGAGGTTCTGGACCCGGAGCAGAACCACACCTTCAACGACCACTACCTTGATCTGGACTACGACCTCTCCAGGGTGATGTTCATCTGTACTGCCAACACGGTGGAGGGAGTTCCTCCTGCCCTCCTGGATCGCCTGGAGATCATACATCTACCCGGCTACACCGAGCGGGAAAAGCTCGCCATCACCAGGCGCTACCTGCTGCCCAAGCAGTTGGAAGCCAACGGTCTCAAGCCTGAAAACCTCACAATGACACGGCAGGCGGTCAGCACCATCATCCGCAATTACACAAAGGAAGCTGGGGTCCGTGGGCTGGAGCGAGAGATCGCCGCCATCTGCCGAAAGGTGGCCCGAAAAGTCGTGCGAGACAGCCGAGACTTCCACGTTCGA
The DNA here is from genome assembly GCA_024276675.1 of Myxococcota bacterium. Lineage (GTDB taxonomy): Bacteria > Myxococcota_A > UBA796 > UBA796 > JAFGLY01 > JAJRWT01. Next base: position 80,332 of record JAJRWT010000091.1, read on the forward strand.
GTCACCAGCACGACGGTCAAGAAAATGCTGGGCGTTCCTCGCTACCTGGTGGGAACGGCTGAGGAGCGCGATGAGGTGGGCGTAGTAAAGGGTCTTGCCGTAACGCCCTGGGGCGGGGAGATGCTCAGCATCGAAGTGGCCGTTGTCCCTGGCAAGGGTAAGCTCATACTCACCGGACTGCTGGGAGATTGGCTCAAGGAATCAGCAACGGCCGCCTTCAGCTATATTCGCTCCCGAGCCCAACAATTGGGCCTGGAACAGGATTTTCACGAAAAAAACGACTTTCATATCCACTATCCCGGCAACAGTATCAAGACCGATGGCCCCAGCGCTGGTATTGCAATGGCCACTGCCCTCGTAAGTGCGCTCACCGGGATACCCGTTCGACGGGACATATCCATGACGGGTGAGATCTCCCTCAGAGGCCGCGTACTCCCCATAGGTGGCCTCAAGGAAAAAACCCTTGCCGCCCATCGTGGTGAAATCGCCACGGTACTGATCCCGGAACAAAACAAGAAGGACATTCAGGAAATCCCCCCCCAGATCCGTGATGCACTGCAAATAAAACCTGTCTTCCACATGGACCAGGTTCTGCAAATGGCTCTGATACTCGACGATGCCCAAGCCCTCCTCCATACACACGTCCCGAAAAAAGAAGACGAACACACCGACCACGAGCCTCCCAGAACCATGTCGCCCTCCAGCCAGGAAAACACCGTACCAATGTAGTGCCAGGTCATCCCACCCCTCCGGCGACACTGCACGGGAACGTCCGTAGAATCATGGATTCGGCCTTTTGTCATGGGAACTTGACAGTAGTACCATCCCATAATAGAAAAGCTGCGCTGCCATCGCTCGGAGCTTGGTTGCGGGCGGGTAGCTCAGTTGGAAGAGCAGCAGCCTTACACGCTGTTTGTCGCAGGTTCGAGTCCTGTTCCGCCCATTTTGGCTTTCGCTTTTTCACGGGGTTGTAGTTAAGTTGGTGATAACGCCGGCCTGTCACGCCGGAGGCCGCGGGTTCGAGTCCCGTCAACCCCGCCATCATCGAGCGCCCGCAGGCAAGCCGTGCGGGCGCTTTTTTCTGGCCATAAGAATGCTGAAAAAATCGAACTACCTTGGCCTTCTCATCGTTGTTCTACTGGCGGGCACGGCAACGCTTCAAGCCAAGCAACCCGGAAAACGCAAACCCGATCCTGAACGTGGCCAGAATCGCTATGAACGGAGTTGCTGGCAATGCCATGGCAAGGATGCTGACGGTCAGGGACCGGCATCTGGGGATCTCAAGGTCGACGTGCCAGCTCTGCGGGGCCAGATCACCAGAGACCGCTTCTCTGAGCTGGTAGACCTGGTTCAACGTGGGCGAGGGCAGATGCCAGGTTTCTCACTCATGATCGACCGCCATGACAGCAGGCGGATCATGGTCTATCTCGAAACCATCGACAAACCGCAAAACCGCCAGGAAGAACCTTCCCAGGAAGCCGACGACCAACAAGTCGACAAGGACGGAGGCGCCACGGAAGATATTCTTCCCGATGACAACGCGCCGGTCGATGAACAACACGCCGAAGCCGAAACGACTCCAACGCCCCAGGGCAGGGCCCTCCAGTCCGAAGAATCGCCGGAGAAGGGCAAAGCCAGGGTGGGCAAACCCTGACTCCCGCCAGACCCACCCGTCCGACATTGCTCCGCCGGGCGTCACCAGACACAGGAAACACCGATGTTCAAGGAACAACTCCAGGCCATCATCTCGGTTGGCTTGCTTTTCACAGTTCTGCCCATCCATTCCTCCATGGCGGCCGACCCATCCCGTGCCACGACCCTCTACCGTTCCAATTGCCTCATGTGCCATGGCCAGAAAGCCGACGGCAACGGTCCGGCGGCCGCGGCCATGCAACCTCCACCCACCGACTTCACCGACTCCGCCTATTGGTCCCGGACCACCACCGAAAAGCTCAAAGCCGCGATTCGCGACGGAGTAACTGGCAGCTCGATGCCGTCCTTCCAACAACTCTCCGACGGGGACCGTGACGACTTGGCAGAATACCTGCGCTCCTTCAAGAAATGATCCCCACAGCAGGCGGGCCCAGGTGCCATCTCGAGGCCGCCTGGATCAGAAGTTTCACTGTTGACCATGACCGTCACAAGCGATAGATCACAGTTCGGTCTAGGGGTATAGCTCAGTTGGCAGAGCACCTGATTCCAAATCAGGCGGTCGGGGGTTCGAGTCCCTCTACCCCTGCCATTTCGCGCCCGTCAACACCTTTTCATCCCCAAGCCATGATTCTGGCTCCCGGGTGTAGCTGGTGAAGACCAGCAGGTGCGGAAGGACAATCTTGCGACCCTGACCGGCTCCACAACTCAAGGTGGCAGGGTGAATTCTGCTGAACTGGTCATCGTGGGTGCTGGCCCAGCCGGCATCAGCACAGCTCTGGCCATCATTGCAGCGATGCCAGAGGCTCGTGACAAGATTCTCCTCCTGGAAAAGCACTTCCACCCTCGAGACAAACCATGCGCTGGCGCTCTCGGGGCGCGTGGAACGAATATTCTCCAGAAGCTGGGAGTCCACACATCCACAAGAGCCATTCCCATCCACGGTTTTCAGGTCACCACCACTGCGGGTACCTCTCTCTTCCATTCACCTGAAACCCTGGGCCGCGTCATCCTTCGCGGGGAGTTGGACGCCGAACTGGCAGACATAGCCCGCCAACGCGGTATCCCACTGGCTCAGGGAGTATCGGTCAGCTCTGTAAGGGAACAGGCAGGCCGTGTGCTTCTTGAAACCAGCGCCGGCGTACTGGATTCATCCCTGGTGGTGGGTGCCGACGGTGTGGGCAGCGTGGTGCGTAGATCCATGGATCTCCCCAAGGCCGGCTTCAAGGCGCAGGTTCTGGAGTTGACCACAGCACCTTGTCAACGGGACCCACCGCCCGGCGTCCTCGGTTTCGACCTGAGCGACAGGCGCATTCCAGGGTACCTGTGGAACTTCCCCAGACCGGCAGGCAGATACCCTCTCCGCACCATCGGTCTGTACTCCCTTAGCCCAAGCACCTCCGGATTCCTGGACATCCGAAAACCACCAGGCCATCTCATCCGGTTGCTACGGGAACACGTGGAATCACAGGGAATCAAACCCCACGGACAACAGGCACTGCGCTTCGCGGAAAGGGGCTACAACCATGTTTCCAGCCAGGTGGTCGGGCGCAGGATGCTGGTGGGGGAAGCCGCGGGAATAGACCCTATTTCGGGAGAAGGCATCGCGCATGCCATCGAATTCGGTGCCCTGGCAGGGCGTTTTCTGGCAAAAACAGGCCTGGATCCTGCCCAGCTTCCGGCCTGGACCAAGGTACTTCGCCGCTCTCGCCTGGGAATGGATCTCTTTCTCTGCCAAAGCCTGCTGCGAGCCTTCTATGGCGGGGGCAGGGAGCGAACCGAGGCCATGATGATCGGTTCGCGGTCGCTGTTGAAAGCGGTCTCGTTGCGCTTTGCAGGGCGCTATCCGGGACCACTGCTGCTCCTGCAAGCCATCCTTGGATCAGCCCTGGCGGCAGCAAGGATTTCGAAGAACAGCACGCGTACCCGACATTGAAGTCAATCGGGCCTTGACCTGCTCGCTCCTTCTACCGCCAATTCCATGTACTTCTGCTCTACGAAGGTCCTCTCCTTGTCGGGGAGGGTGGATTGTAGTGCATGGGACAGGAACTGTCGTGCTCCCTCGGGGTCCGACTCCTTCATGCAGTCCGATACCGACAGTATGTCCTGGGCCGTAGCTCCCGGACCGGACAGGGTCTGCCGGTATTCCAGCGCCAGGGGGCACCATTCGTCGGCAAAACCACGGGCAAACCTCAACACTTCCAGACGCCTGCGTTGAAAACCCTGTCGGAGGTAATCCAGGGCCAGCTCTTGTGCCTCTGCCCTACGCCCCAAATCGGCCAATGTCAGCATTTTCAGAAGCTGGAGATTGCACCAGGCCAGATCCCCCTCGCTGGCCTTTTCCAGGCCAAGGTCTATGGTTACCAGAATTACCTGTGGCGGAGCGTTTTTTTCCCTCAGGATATCGGCCCTGTAGAGCAACCTGGATACAGAAGTTGGGAGGCAGGCAATACTCTGGCCACGCGAGAGAGCCCAGGAACTACCACCAGCGCAGTTTACCTGAACCTTCCCCCTCTCCACGTCCACACGGGTTTCCAAGGAGCTTCTTTCCACGGTGAAACGAGTGCCCAGCACCGTGATGTCGGCCTCCCTCGTGTGGATGGACAGCTCCACTCCCTGGTGCGGGTCTACGTCCACGCGCAGACGACCCTGGGTCCAGTAGATGCTCGGGGCCTCCGCTGTTCCACTTAGTTCTCCTATGCCATTTTCGAATTGCAGAGATACGTGATCCAGCATCAGCGAGCCCGACTCTTCTGCGCCGAGATGAGTCACGACCGAAGCAGGATCACCAGCCGGGAATCTCGCCAGCAAGACAGCCAGGAGCAACGCGGCTGCCGAAATCGCCAACATCATGGGCTTCCACGATTGAAGGAGATTTCTGGGGGGGGGCTTTCCCAATTTTGCTGGAACGGCGATGGCTTGCGCTATCACCCGGCTCTCCGCGGCCCTTCCGGGTACCGGAAGATGCCGAAGAAGCAACCTGCTCCCAGTGCCGTCGGGAAACAGGCTGGCCAGGGACTCCAGAAGACGCTGCTCTCGTGCGGGAGTTGGTATCTTCTCTTGCCGATAGCGATGAAACATCCAGGCGTAGCGGCTCATGACACCCTCTCGGCTATAGAGAGGTCGTGGGGGGGGGCAGCGGGCGACTTCTTGTCCGCTGTGCTGCCATGCCCGTTCAATCCGAGATAGACGGCTGATTCCGCGAATTTGACACGAGCCCTTATCAACCGGCTCTTGGCAGTGTTCAACTTGATTCCAAGAAGCGCTGCCGCCTCGGGCAGGGTAAACTCCTGGAGATCGCAAAGCACAAGGATCTCTCTGTGATCTGTCTTGAGCCTGCACAAGGCACGCTCCACCAGTACAGCCAGCTCATTCTGTGATGCAACACGTTCGGGATCCTGAGCCGGGTCGGGACTGTCGCCAAGCACCACGCCGCTCCAGCTTCGCAGCCAGGCGGAACGTCGACAATTGGCCAGTACCCTTCGCGTGATGCCGAACAACCACGAAGGAAACTTGTCTGGGCTCTTGAGTGCATCCAGCTTCTTCCACACAATGATGAAGACCTGTTGTGCTGCTTCGTCCGCGTCCACCCTGGGACCACCGAGATAACTGCACCAGTGCAGAACCACTGGCGCCCATGTGCCGCAGAGTAGCCGCCACGAATCGGCTTCGCCACGGCTGGCACCTTGTACATCCTCGACACGCCAGGCAGGCAGATTGTTGCTCATGGGTTCCTCTGATTGGTGTTCATCGGAAGCATACACCCTGTTGTTCAATGTGGTGTCAAGACTCCGACGCTGTCTTCCAGGTCACCTGCGCTATACAAGTGTCGAAAACCCACCAAAAGGATCCCTGTCGGGCCCTCCTCATCGAACCAATCCATCGCAGTCGTTGTCCAGACCATCCTGTGGTACTTCCACGGCCGAGGGATGAACGAGAGCATTGGCATCGTTGCAATCCCCCACGTTCTGTACGAGTTTTCGGCCTATTATCCTTCTGGTATCCACACAAACCGGATCGCCGTAGCCATCTTCATCCCGGTCCAGAAACCAGCGCTTGGGACAAGCCTCCGAGGTGTCGCAGGGGTTCTCACGGTTGCATGGCAGGACAAAAGTCACCGCACAATCCGCATCACAGGAGAGAACCAGCACCTTGGTCCCGTCGAGCTGCTCTTCCTGACCCAGGGCCCTGCCTCCGGCTGGCCGCCCGTCATTGCTCTGCTCCAGCATGTTGCGCCCAGACACTGTATTCAGAGTTGCCTCCGTGGTCGGCATGACCGTCGGCGAGGCAGCATCCTGTCGAGATCCAGTACTGGGCGAATCGACCTTCCCTTGTTCTCCCAGTGTGGGGCTCAGCACCACAGCAACGGGATCCGGGGCTGCCACAGGCGGAATCGGTGCAGAGAGACCCGAATCCTCGGGGGGAAACAGATCCGGTACTGGTTTCAGGGAGGCTGTGTGAGACTCTGGCCGCAGCGGCGCCTTCTGTTCTCCAAACTCATCCCCAACGGAAGAGGCACCTGTAAATTCCAGAATCGTGTGGGCAGGCAGGGGCTCTCCTGGCTGGGGAACCTGGCTCGGCAAGGCTGTGGCTGGATCTCCACCTCTGCCTGGAACCAGGAACGCCCTGTTCTCATGGCCTTCGGGCATCGGAGTACCTGAAGTGGATTCATCAATCGTGGCCAGCGGAGCTGCCTTCGATTGTTGGTCAGTGCTGGTAAGCTCTGGCTCTCCAGGGTCCAATGACAAGTCAGGCTCTACCCCCACCGGAGCCATGCTGGTGGATGGAACGAGCGCCCTCACGAGAACCTGTGCGAGACTGAGAACATCTTCGCGGTCTTCCCTGGAGCTGGGGCATGACAGGGACTCCACCTGCAAGGCGCCTCGAAGTGGCATGATCTCCAACACGCAACCATGGCCAGTGTCCACCAACTTTGCCCATGGAGGCTCCGAGACGACACCGATCTCGATTCCTGAGACGGCTTCCAACTCCCATTCCTGGAAGTCGGAGCCATCAGGCGGTTGAAAAACCGTGCTGGCCCCCAATGGGGCAGAGTGAAGCAGCACAAACAGAAAAACCTGCCATAAATTGGAAAACCAGGCATGGCTCGTCCGTCCTGTCTTTGTCAGCGAAAAAAACATGGGAGTACCATAGCACTATGCAGGGACACGATCCCTTTCTCGCGTGAGAACGCTCAAGGCTGGTACCACGAGTTCAAGTCCCGCTCCGTTGACATGGAAGCGCCCATTCCAGCAAACTGGTATCTGGATTCTCGGGCAGTCCAGCCACTCCGCCAACACCCTCCATGGGCCCGAATACACGAACCCCCTTCATGCTCTGCTCTGCACAGTTTTCTGTGAACCAGCGCCTGGCGTCCAGGATGTCATGGAAAGGAAGAAGCTTCAAGATACTGGCATGACTCGTGGACTCCACCAACAGAGCAGAAGGGGTACTCTTCATGGATGCCCAGGTCTCTCTGGTCAAATCCGCCACCAGGAAGGCCATTGGCTGCCCATCCTCGAGCCTGGCGGGAAAGAGAGCATCGGGATCGCCGGCCAGCCACTGCTCCATGAAATAGGCGATGGGATCTCCCAGCGTCGCCTGCGGTGCTTCCGCCAGCATAGCCAGCGTTCGCGGCCTGTTCCCGGCGTAGAGGCGAATGGCGACAACCACTCGTTCCACAGTAGCCAAGCGACTTTCATCCACCACCGCTGGGCCGTTCCGGGCCGGCGAAGCCAGAGAGAGGGGCAGAACAACGGCCAGGGCGCCAACAACCCAGCGGAGAACCAGCCACGCGGAGTTGGAAACCAATACCAGGGCCTTGCTCAACAAGGTCACCAGGCCCCAACTTCCCACCAGGATGTGCAGCGGAAGAAGCACAGCCAGGTGATAGGGCTGAAGGTATCCCATCAACCATGCCATCGACAGCAGCAGGGAAAACGAAAGAAGATACCAATACACGACCAGATTCTGCGGAGTTGGTCCTCGGCGCCAGGTCGAACAAACCAGGACGATGCTGCTTGTCGGGGCCAACCAGGCGCCCACGACAAGCCACGGGGGCCATCCCGTGCCAGCCTGCAAGGCCGCGTTTTTCAGGAGAAACAGGAGTGACTGCGCTGCCATGGTGGAATCCTGAACCAACGAAAGGGATTCTCCCGCCGTGGCCTTGTTCCACAACAGCACGGCGTTGTCCAGAAGCATGGGAGAGATGAGAACCATTCCCAGTACCAGACAAGGCAGGGGCCGTACAAGTGGCAGCTTCTTTTGGAAAGCGAACATCAGAAAGGCGGCAGCCAGCGCAACGGCGGCAGCATAGGGATGCACGTTGATGGCCACGGCCAACAGCACCACAAGCACGAGAGCCCATGATAGTCTCCCCCTGCTTCCGCCCCTGCCAGGGCTATTGCTCCGAAAAACCACTTGGGCCACCCTTTCTGCCCAGGCTTCCGCACCCTTCCCGAACTCCTTCGTGCTCTCCAGGAATACCAACATGACCCAGGCTGCTCCCGCCAGGAGAACCGGCGCCTTGTAGGTATAGGCAGAATAGTGGCTATGCTCCACCAGAACAGGCCACGTGGCATACAGGGCAGCAGCAAGCAGGCCCGAAGCCCATCCACCCATACGATGCCCAGCCAGCCCCAAGAACAAAACGGCACTCCCGTGAACCACCGCGTTGAGGTAGAACAGATCTCGCAGGCCGTGGGCCAGGGCCACCAGGGGAGCGTTCAAGTAGGCTTGCAGAACACCGAACCGGAAGTTCACACCGACGCCCTGCCAGGGTAGGCCAACTCCCCTGGCGATGGGCATGGCCCGAAGGAAGGGATGAAGCGTATCCATCACCACGATGGATTCATCGAGATTCCGAAGTCTGAGAAACAACCCTTGAATGGCAATGGCGAGCAACGCGAGCACACCGAGGGCATTGGCAACTCGACGAGCCGCGGGCGTCCAGGAAGAGCCAAGACAGGGGCCAACGTTGCGCTTCATGCCGAATGGTCAGGGTGAAGGGAGCATGTTTCAATGTTGCCAAGAAGGGCTTGTCTTCGCTGTGGCTGGGCACGACATTGTAGAAGATGGGGGATCCAAAGGGATACCATCATTCCAGTCCTCACCGATAATGTAAGCATGGTGTAAGTTGTAAGCATGATGTAAGGACATTACCACTTCACTGCGTCGATGATGATTGTCATATCGTCTGTAGCTTTCCACGGGTATGCTTTCAATGGGTTTCATGTTTCAAGGCAGTGGAGGCGCCATTGACCAGCACACGTTGGATACAGTTGCCAATCATTCTGGGCCTCGCCTCCTGCCGTATGTACGGCGCTGGGGTCGTGGAGGATGACTCCACCAAAGTCAGCAACGACACTTGGCAGTTTGAAACAGGCGACACAGGGAACATCAACGTCATCCCGGCAGACTGTCAACCCGGCACCCTAAGCGATCACAAGGGCATACCCATGGTGCTCCTGTGTGCCGGCACTTTCACCATGGGCAGCCCCCCCGAAGAGGTTGGCCGTGACGACGATGAAACCCAGCACCAGGTGACCCTCACCCACAATTTCTACTTCACTCCAACCGAGGTCACCCAGGACCAGTTCGAAAGCCTCATGGGCTACAACCCGACCCTCTTCCCCGAATGCGGTGGGGATTGTCCCGAAGAAAACGCCACCTGGTTCGAAGCCGCCATGTTCGCCAACGCCGTCTCGGAACAGCTCGGACTCCCGGCCTGTTACGCCTGTGAAGGCAGCGATGCCGACCTGTACTGCGACCTGGCACCCCAGTGGGAAACCCCCTACCTCTGTCCAGGCTACCGTCTGCCAACCGAAGCCGAATGGGAGTACGCGGCCCGCGCAGGAACGGAATCCGCCTATTTCAATGGGGGTAATCTCCTGGCCAAGGATGAAGAAAACTGTAGCGTCCTTGCAATTCAACTGGACAATGGCGAGTGGTTTAACGACATCTCCTGGTACTGCGGCAACTCCAATGAACCATACCGGGTGGCAGCCCTCTATCCCAATGCCTGGGGAATATACGACGTACACGGCAATGCCATAGAGTGGACCAATGATTGGGCCACACTGAGAAATCGCTTCCTGGCCGACTACTCCGGCGATGCCGTCGACCCCTGGGGGGATTACGAACTCAAGCTACAAAAGATAGTTCGCGGATTTTCATGGCATTCCTACCCCAAGGCGCTCCGCTCCGCCAACAGGGGCAATGTCTATCCCGACTCCAACGAAATCACCTTCAGGCTTGCCAGGACCGTACAGCAATAGCCCGTCGGTATCCACGGCCTGTCACCAGGTTCTGCCACGACGACACACGCCCGCGGCCACCAGGCAGCACAGTAGTCCCGGGGCCCAGGGAAGAGCATCTTCGTTGGCGCGAGAGCTGCACGAACAGGAGCCAGATGATTCACCCGAACCTCCAGTGTCGTCGGCGGAGTCTTGCCGGGCAGATGGACCTGCATCCGAAAAGAACCACTCGAATTCGTAGCTCACCGGCTGGCGGTAGGGAGCAAGGGTTTCCAGCAGTCCAGGTCACGAACCACGGCCAGCTCGCCGCTCAACTCCGGGTCAGCCTGGGTTGCCGAACCCCCGGCCGAAACCGATCGTGGTGATCTCCCCAGACATAAAGCACCTTGTGGTCAACTTCATCCCCCAAGGTTCCATTGACTTCAGCAGCCGCCAGGACGTGTCCGGAAAGCGCCAGACATGCCAGGAACACAGCCATGCGTGTCCGCACGGTCGAATGGAAGGTGAATTTCATCGGCGACCTCCACGGCAGGATGGCGTGGAAGCACGTTGCCACGATTCACACCCTGATACGGACTATCCAGCGCATCAAGAGGCCACCGATGGTTTGCAGGGTGAGCATGAAACCGATGAGGATCCACCCCAACCACGTGGTCCACAGGCGTGAGACCAGCTCGTGATCGAAAGTCCAGAGTACAAATGCCAGGGCAAAGGGCATGATCGTGATGATCACCGCCTGAGCCATGCCCTGGGCCGTCAGGGATCGAATCCTGCCTTCGACCTTTATTCGCTCGCGAATCGTATAGGCAATGGTTTCAAAGGTGTCCGAGAGGTTTCCCCCCGACTGCCTGAGAATGTTTATGCTTGTCACCAGGATCTGTAGATCCTCTGTTCCGATCCGCTTTTCCAGGTTCAAGAGGGCTTGGTCGAAGGTAACCCCAACCCTTTGCTCCGAGAGCAGAAGGGCGAACTCCTGCGAGATGGGGTCTGCCAGCTCCTGGGACACCATCTCCATGCACTGGACCAGAGAAAGACCGCTTCTCAAGCCATTTGTCATGAAGGCCAATGCGTCTAGGAGCTGGTTCTCGAACTTCCTGACCCTGCGATTCCACATCAATTTCACGATTCTTCTGGGAAGTTGATAGCCCAGGGGGAGACGAAACGGTCCCAGCACCAGGATTGACACCACTATGGCTCTGATGATGTGGTAGGGAGCACTCATGGGAACAGCCGAAGTGAGCCAGAACCCCAACAAGGCGAACAGAAGCATGGAAATAGCGATGGAGGCCGAACAATAGGCGGGCTTTACCGTCATGAACATCCTGTCGAACATTGACAGCATCCACCGGACGTAACCCCTGGTGTACTCGTTGAACTTTTTGGCCAGCCAGGGAGCTGAAAGCAGTCCTACGAGGAACCATGCCAGTACGAAGAGCAGTACCCCGACCAGACGCATGCTGGTCAACAGATCCCACCATGGCGGCATCCAGTCATTGTTCCAGGTGATGTTCATCGCCTTCCCATTGTGCGCGGGGAACGCGAGGGATCGAGAAAAATGCCCCTGGGAATCGGGATACCCATTGCTTCAAGGCGCGGGATGAACTTGGGGACGAATCCCGTGGCCATGAAACGACCCTTCACACGATGGTTCTGGTCGATGCCCTCCTGCTTGAAGATGAAGATGTCCTGAAGGGTGATGACCTGCCCCTCCATGCCGGTGACCTCAGCAATTCCGGTGATCTTGCGGCTGCCGTCCGATAGTCTACCCTGCTGTACTATGATGTTGATGGCGCTTCCTATCTGCTCTCTGATAGCCCTGGATGGAAGCTCCAGTCCGGCGAACATCACCAGAGTTTCAAGCCTCCTGATGCTGTCTCTGGCCGAATTGGCGTGAATGGTGGTCAGGGAACCATCGTGGCCCGTGTTCATTGCCTGGAGCATGTCCAGGGCCTCGGAACCACGGCACTCCCCCACGACTATCCGATCCGGTCGCATTCTCAACGAGTTGCGAACCAGATCCCTGATGGTCACCGCGCCTTCACCCTCGATGTTGGCAGGACGGCTTTCCAGCCTGACTACGTGTGGCTGGTGGAGTTGAAGTTCAGCCGAGTCCTCCACCGTCACCACCCTCTCGTCCACCGGAATGAACGAGGAGAGTACGTTCAAGAGGGTCGTCTTGCCGCTGCCGGTTCCACCTGAGATCAAGATGTTGAGCCGAGCCTCCACGCAAGCTCTCAGAAAATCCGCCATGATCGTGTTCATGGAGCCAAAACGGATGAGATCTTCAACCTGTAGGGGATCCCTGGAAAACTTCCTTATGGTAATGCTGGGACCGTCGATGGCAAGGGGAGGAATCACTGCATTTACGCGGCTGCCGTCAGGCAGGCGAGCGTCCACCATGGGAGACTTCTCGTCTATCCGCCGACCTATCGGTTGGACGATCCTTTCGATCACACCGAGCAACTGGGCGTCATCCGTAAACTGGCAAGGTACTGCCTCCAGCTTGCCACCCCTCTCCACGTAGACCTGATCCCTCCGATTCACCATGATCTCGGTGATCTTGTCGTCAGCCAGGAGATCCTCCAGGGGTCCCAGTCCAAGGGCTTCGTCAAGAACCTCCTTGACCAGTTGTTCCCTCGCCACCCGATCCACGATTGCCGAACCTTCCTCGTCCAGCAGCCTTACCACTGCCTTGTGGGCCTGTTTTCTGAGTTCAGCCTCTTTTTCGTCGCTGTCCAGGTTCTGGGAGAGCTTCTTCAGATCCAGAACCTCTACGAGGCGCTTGTGGATCACCATCTTCACGGCAGTACGCGGGTCGATATCACGCAGGCCACGCCGCGCCTTGGAACCTCTGGACTTCATCCAACTGCGGATCTGTGCTGCCTGACGCTCGCCGGAGAGGTCCATTGCCCGTACACGCCCGCCTTCCACCTTCAGAGCCCGCGGCCTTTCCACCAGGCTCATCTTTTCGATTGTGCGGTGTTCTACCAACTTGCTTATGAACTCGTCATAGTACCTCGTGATCCTGGAACGAGGTTGGTTGGCCACGAACGGCTGGCTGTTCAAAAGGCTGCGCCGCACAACTTAGTCGTCGCGGATCAGCGTCACCAGCACGGATCTCTGCAAGGTCTGGGAAACCACCTCCACAGGTATACCCGACGTGGGGTGGTACATGTTCAGGATTACCTTGATAAGCTGGGCGGGAAAGTGCAATCCCTGGAGCTTTTCCACCATTCGCCTGGTATGGTTCAAGAGCAGGACATCTGGAGTGGCAAGAAGAAAGATTCCAGATGAGCACTCGAAGTTGTAGACTGACAGTGGAGTGACACCGACGCCGCAGTCTATCAAAATGTAGTCACACAGAGGCTTCACCAGGTCCAAGGTTTTTTTCATGGCCTCGGGACCCACTGCTCCCGCCTCTTCGGAGTTCGCCCCGATGGGCAAGAATCCAAGTCCCGTGGGATGAACTGTGATCCTTTTGCTGATCCCAGGAGTACCAAGCCTGTCCATCTCTGGCAACATGCCTGCCACCGTCTGGATGGGGTTCAGGCCAAGAAGCAGCCCAAGATCTCCGCAGCCCTCTTGATCCGCGTCGACAACAAGCACCCTTGCCCTGGTCTCCTTGAGAAAAGACAGGGCGGCGTTGACCGTGAAGACGCTCTTGCCAACTCCGTCTCTAGCGCCTCCGATGGCGAGGATACGAACCTGGGGCACTTGCGTGGCCGGTTCGTTCATTGTCTGACCTCCAGGAGATTGAACTTGTCTTGCAGATCTCGGTTGGCATCACTGCTGTTCTCATGGACCAGAGGCGTAATGAAGACCAGGAACTGGCTCTTGGACTTCTTGTAGTCCTTTGACTTGTAGAGGGTGAACAGCGGAGTACCACTTCCCTCAAAATCAGGGACCTTGTTGTACTCCACCCGATCCGAAAGCCTCTGCAATCCGCCGATGACAATACTCTCACCTGCCCGGCAGTATTCACTGGTGGAGATGGAAGAGGTGTCTATCATCTGGTAGCCGTTGGGGGCTATTTCACCCAGAGCACTCGACTCCACGGAGATCTCCAGGTCGACATCGTCTCCCTGCGAAAAAGGCGTGATTTCCAGGGTGATGCCCACGTCTTTGTACTCGACGGAGCTGGAGCCCGAGCCTTCGTAGACCAGGAAAGGAACCTGTGTTCCCGAAAAAATCCTGGCGGTTTCGCCGCTCTTCACCGCGACGCTCGGGTTTTCCAGCACCCTGGCATAACCCTTGGTCCTGGCATGGTTGAGCCTGGGTAGCAAAGCGTTTACAGTGGCGGTCATGTATCCGGAAGCCTCGCTCCAACCGCTGGAACCCGAATACTCCCGCTTGTAGTAGAACTGCATGCCGTCATCGGTGGTCAATGGTGTCCAGTCGAATGACCAGGCATTTGTCAAACTCTTTGTCAGTTCTATGAAATGGACCACGATTACGACCGTGTCGGTCTTTCCGGGCACCCGGTCTGCCTGGCGTACCTCCAGTACATTGATGGTTTCGGGATAATAGGCCTTTGCTATCTCCTCGGCTCTCATCTTGGCCATGTTGGAATGAACAAAACCTTCCAGGAACACCTTGTCTGAAACCAGACGAACTTGAACACCGGGTACACCGATCTCGCGTTCGATGAGATCAGCCAGCAGCCTCTGGGACACCGGAGACAGCGTAACCATGCTTTCTACGAGTCTTTCCTTTTGCGCCAGGGCGTTCACCCGTTGAAGATCTTCGTCTATGCTGACTTCACCCTGAATATAGATCCGGTTGTTGATCACCCTGAAACTCAGGCCCTCGATATCTTCGAGCAATTCTTGGAGATTGTGCATCAATCGCGACAGATTCGCAGGTATTACGGTTACCTCGAACTCGTCACGACGTACCCCACTTGTATCGTAGATAATTACATTCGTAGTGCCCGCCTTGCGACCGGCCACGAGGATTTGCCTGTTGTCACGCAGCAGGATGACCCGTATTATCTCGGCCGATCCGCCCGATACGTCGCCGTAGTCGTAGGGCACGTCGATGGCGACCTGAGAGTTCACCACCACCACCTGATCGGAGATGTGTTCTTCCTGGGCTCGAAGCAGTGGACAAAAAAGCTGCAACAAGAGCAGAAACCCCAGCACCCGGCCCATGGAACGGGCGAACCATTTCACACAGGCCGAAGACAGCCCGCCGATTACCAACAAGCGACATTCCGGTCTCAATTCAGTAACCTCCGGTCTGGATCAGGCGGTATCTCGGTTTGGATGTGTACCTGATCTGCTGCGGAATCCCAAGGGTAGAGTAGATCGATGCATGTTCAAGTTCCACGAATCGATCAGCTTCCCAGAGGGAACGTAGAGAAACCGAGAGCATTCCCAATTCCTGTGCCAGAACCAGTTTTTGGGCTTCTTCTGGAGTAACCTCCAGGGTAATGGTTCTCTGCCTTTTGCTCCTGTTGACCGCGTTTTGCCTCTCGGTGCCAAAGAGATCCGTAGATGAATCGTCGCCAAGGTCTGCCGATGTGCCGATGCTCGCGGGTGTTGGTCTGCCGATATCAGCACCGACGGAAAGAATCCGCACATTCTGGAACAGGGTCACGGTTCGCATGTCGGACTTGTCACCCTGGCCAAAATCAAACGTCCCCAGAATATCCACGTAGTTGCCCGGCTTGAGGTGGCCGCCAACCGCGGACACTTCGTCGACTGCGATGGCTACGGCACGGCGCTTCTTTTGCACGAAGTAGGCCAATCCAGCATCATCAGCCCGTAGAAGCTTGGTGGAAAGGACCTGTTCACCCTTGAGTACCGGTACCGCCGTGATCTGACCTAGGATGTCCTCGACAGAGGAGAGTACCTTGGGTTGACGCCATTTTCTGGGTACATCCACCACGTCCACCATGGTCTCGTCCATCTTGAAATGGGCGGGGATGTCCTTGATGGACATGAGGGTTGGAATTGGCTGCGAGTCGTACAAGAGCTGCTTCTCACGTCTTGCCACGTACTGGCATTGAGCAAGCGTAGCGACTACAGCAACTATGAGCGCAAAAACAAAGGCACGAGGGCTCTTCAAGGGACCTCCGACAATGACTCGGTAACGGCCACCCACCAGAAGCTTCAGGCATGGCACACAGGAAATGGGTAGCCTCGGCACTGCCACGAGATCAGAGCATAGCAGAGCCCGGCACGTCGGTCAGCACACCGGGATCAGCATTTGTTCCTGCATTAAAGACCACGCTGGACAATACTTGTAGTTCAATGGGTTTTTTGGTGATGGAACAATTCGTTCTCCAGCACCGGACTCCTGGACTTCATCAGCGCATATTATTGCTGCCATCACTCGTACCAGAGTTGATGATCTTCTCCGATTTGTCCATCATCGCGCTGAAGCCCTCTGAAAAGCCGGGCATGAAGTACCAGGCTGCCCATATCATGGCTACGACCAGGACAGCCAGCACGAGAACATACTCGACCGTGGATTGGCCGGATCTTCCTTTTGAAATCATCAGCCCTCCAAATTTCCATGGACCTGTGTTGGTATGATCAGAAAGCCAGGCACAGGAACCTGACTGGAGGCCTCACCATGCGTCAAGAAAACCGGGGAACAACCTCGCCAGCATGACTCCGGCGGCTATCACGGGGGCAAAAGGGGCAGACACGGGCTTCGGTACCTCCGAATCCCTCTTCAACCCAGTCCTTATCACGGAAAAAAACTGCCCCAATCTTCCAGAGATGGCCAATTGGAACAGTGCCAGGGGAATATTGATCAGAAAAACGATCAAGTAGATCCGGACAAGCTCCAGGGGGCCGACAACGGCTCCGACAGCCATCAGGAGTTTGGCATCCCCCGCCCGAATGGCTCCCCCCATCTTCCACAATAGAAAACCCAGGACAAAGGCCACGCCCGCCCCGGTCAGCGCAACGGTGATCTCTCCGGAAAATCCTTCTACCAAGAACGCTATCCCCATAAACCCGAACGTGAGTACATTGGGGATCCTCCTGCTCATCAGATCGGTGAACACAGCCACCGCCAGCAATACGAACAGTACGGCATCTTCGGGTGACCATGAAAACAACATCTACCCTTCGCCATCCCGGTAGGCCTTCGAAAGAACGGGGATCACGGATACGGTTGCTGGACAGTCGTCCTGACGTTCTGGAAAACGCCCTTTGCCGATTCACCCAAAAGAGAAAAACCCAGTGCGATGGCAATCATCACCACCGAAACCCCCAGCATGTACTCAACAACGGATTGGGCTCGCCGACTATGTCGCAGGTGTTCCAAATTGCGGCTGCCTGAAGTTCCCGGCATGTTCATTGCTCCCCACTGGCGGTGAGATCTCCGGTGGACAGAATCCCTTGAACGTCCAGGGCGAGTTGGTTTACCCCGGTTTTGAAGGGATCGATGAACACATATGCCGCGGCCACGATGGCGATCACGATAACGGAAATCAGGAGCATGTACTCAACCGTGCTCTGTCCAGTTTGCGAAGTATGGCGGTACATGATTGATGCCTTCCGGGTCTGTGGTCCAGAACCTCTCATAGCAAGTTACGAGCCAGATCGCTGCAACCTACGAATTCCTACTGCCAGACAAGTGGCGCCAGGGTTTGTCAATCGCAAAAAATGGCATGAAAACTGCTCTACAGGCGAAGGCACTATAGGGATGATCAACTATGCACAGTCGGTGCCCAGCACAGCTCAGGTCTGCCAGGGAACAGGCGCCCCCATCCGTCCCCATGATGATGCGACAAGTTTGTCCCTCAACAACAGAGAGAGCCAGAAAAAACAGCCCCTGCCACGGCAGTTGAATCGTCAACTTGGCTCTCCACTTCCAAACGCAGTACATAGCGGGTTATAGGCCATCGAAGCTCTGGCAACAGGTGTCGGAGCCCTGGAAAACACGAGTAGCAATCGTAGTTGATCGTGCCACGGAACAACCCAACAACATTCGGCAAGTACCAGATCCTTGAACGAATCGCCTCTGGAGGCATGGCAGAGATCTTCAAGGCGAAGATCGAGGGTATCGGTGGTTTTCACCGGACATTCGCCATCAAACGAATCTTGCCTCACCTCACGAGCAACAGCGAATTCGTTGATCTGCTGGTGGACGAAGCCAGGATCGCAGGCCTCCTGTCCCACGCAAACATCGTGCAGATTCTGGATCTCGGCCGTATCGACGACCACTACTTCATCGCCATGGAATACGTACCAGGCAACGACCTGGGCAAGGTAGTGCAGAAATGCGCCGACAAGGGCATCACCCTGCCAGTGCCCCATGCCACATTCATCTCCATCGAAGTCTTGAAGGGTCTTGAATACGCCCACAACAGGCAGGTCATGAAAGGGGGGCGACCGGTCCCGCTGAACATCGTCCATCGGGATATTTCTCCCCCCAACATACTGGTGAGCTACCAGGGTGAGATCAAGATCACCGATTTCGGCATAGCCAAGGCAAACATAAAGGCCATGGAGACCCTGGCTGGCGTGGTCAAGGGCCGCTTCGAATACTACAGCCCCGAACAATCCGATGGCCGGGCAGTAGATCAAAGAAGCGACATCTTCAGTACTGGCATCGTTCTCTACGAAATGTTGACCGGAATCCATCCATTCCGACACGAGAGCGACATCGCCACACTCGAAGCCGTCCGAAAAAGCACGTTTTCACCGCCATCCAGTGTAAATCCAGACATACCATACGCCTTGGAGCAAATCCTGCAAAAGGCACTGGCTGCAGATCCCGATGAACGCTACCCCACGGCCGCTGCGTTCAAGGAATCCCTCAACAGCTTCTTCCACGACTCGGGTTTCATCTTCTCCCAATCCACCATGGCTGCCTTTCTGAAGGGACTGTTTCCAACAAAAACTTCAACCTCCCGCCCCAATTCCCGTTTTCCACGACACGCCACAATCATACCAAGGCCTGACATCGAAGACGACGACGAAGACATCCTTCCAACAGTCATTCAGCCAATCAGCCAACGCAGGCTTCTTCAAAAACCTTCTTCCCGGGACGGACAACGGAGTACCCTGCAAGACGAATCATCGGATCCCTTCTCGGAGGCAGCAACGCTACTACAGACACTGCCGGGTTCCGAACTCCGACAAGATCCAGACCCTCTCTCCGACGCCCAGACGCTAATCAGGAGCAATCCCCTGTTGGAAACTGACATCGGAGAGATGGAAACCCAGATCAAGCCGTCCCCTCTAAAAGGCCCACCACCCAAACCACCTGCTCCCACAAGCGATATTCCTCCTGAACTCTCAACTTCGGCATCCTCGCCTTCACCTGGGGAGCCACCCCGGGAACATCAAAAAACATCTAGCAGAACCGCTCCTGATAAGGCGGATTCGTACACAGAATCTAAGGGACATGTACCAGGGGAATCCGCTCAAGCTGCCATCCACCGCGTGGATGAACCCCGAAGCAGGACCAGATTCGGCTTGGCTCTCTCTGCAGGAGCCCTGCTCATGCTGATCTCCGGCCTACTGGGTTTCAGCATCGGCTGGTGGTCGGCCAGCTCCCAAGAACCAATGGCTGTTTACTCAGAATCCAATTTTGAATTCAGGCTTCCAGAAGGCTCCACCGTTTTCGTGGATGGCGAACGACAATCCTCTCCAACAATCCAGGTTTCTGCTGGTACACACCAGATTCGCATAGAATCGGCCGAAATCACACCACAGGAACTCACACTCAATGTTGAGCCGGGCGAGCGCATCATCTACATGCTCAAGTAACCGGGACAGGAGTTCCAACAGCAGTGACACCTACAGAGCACAGGCTCCCGGAGGGTCAGGCAGAAATCCGGAGACACTCCATGTTGGGGCCCATGGTCAAGGTGCTTCGTCCCAAACAGTGGACCAAGAATGGCTTTCTGTTCGCCGCCTTGATCTTCTCGTTCCACTTTACCAACCTGGGCGACTGGGTAATGGCCATCACCGGGTTCGCCTCGTTCTGCCTGCTCTCCAGTACCGGCTACATCCTGAACGACATCCGTGATCGAGAAGCAGACAAGCGCCACCCCACAAAGCGCTTTCGCCCAATCGCCAGCGGAAGTCTTCCCACCAAAGTTGCCTGGTCAGAGGCTATAATCTCGCTCATCATTGGTTTGGCCGTCGCCTTCACCCTTGGCAGAGTCTTCGTACTGATATCTCTTCTCTACCTGGCCTCCACCACGAGCTATTCACTGTACTTCAAGCACGTTGTCATCCTGGATGTCATGATGATCACGGCTGGGTTTCTCTGGAGAGCGGTTGCAGGTGCGGTGGCCATCAGCGTCCCCATCAGCCCGTGGTTCCTTCTTTGCACAGCCTTTCTAGCCCTGTTCCTGGGCTTCAGCAAACGCCGCGGCGAACTGTCCCTGCTGGAAAAAGAGCAGGCGATGGCAACCAGAAAAAACCTATCCGAGTACAGTTCGGGCATGATCAGTGACTTCCAGGCGATGACCACAAGTGGAACAGTTATCAGCTATGCACTCTACACCGTGTCCGACCAATCCCCAACACCGTGGCTGCTGATCACTCTTCCATACGTACTGTACGTAATCTTCCGGTACATCTACCTGGTGGAACATAGGCTCGACCGAGGGGCACCAGATGAAATCCTGGTTCGAGATCGTCCCATCCTGCTCACCTGCCTGCTCTACACGGCCACCGTGCTGGCAGTGCTGATGTTCGCCCCCGACATCACTTGAGAGGCAGAACAGCTTCTTGCCTTTGTCTGGGCATCTTGACGCCGGCGAGCGTGGGCCAGGGAACCTCTGGAGCCGTTGCCATGATGACCGGTTCCTGGTCTCCGTCGTCGTAGTCATGGTAGAGCACCCTGAATGGAACGATGCCGTCAACGGGCTCCCACAGGCTGTTGCCTATGCAGAGTTCCAGTCCCACTCCCAGCGAAACCTGGCCTGTAAAAGCCGCTTCCACGCCTTCTCTCGATATTGAGTTTCTGCTTTCGGGAACCGGAAACAACAGGTCGTTGTCACCTACCTGGACCTCGATGGTGTCCTTTCCAGGTATGATATTCTCGTCACGTACCCTGATGGCAGCACAAATTGCCGATTCAGACAACCTGGTAGCTACCGCGAATCCGGCATCCCTGAAGCCTTCCCAGCGCTCGTATCCGGATTGAAGCTGATTCTCGGAACTCACTGCCAGAGCCTTGTCCCTGGACCACTCTGAAAGATCACCATCAACCGTACATCCTTGCGCTCTCGCGATCATGGAACCAGCCATCTTGAAACGTTTGTCCAGGAGGCTCTTTTCATAATCGGAGATATCTTCCTTTGGAATCCACTTGACGGAGACAATTCGTTCCACCTGGTCCATTATTGGGAGGCCTTCTTTTCCACGGTCATGAGGAAGCTTCAGCAACAGTCGCCCTTCCTTGACCAGTAGATTGAAACCCTGGTCCGGCCCCGCGGCGGAGAAGTGGACTGCCGGTTCCAGCGCCTCCACCTCTCGGGTTTGGGCGTCGGATGTATCCAACTCGACCCAGCGTTCCCAACCCCATCCAAAACCCCGGACCACCACCTTCCCATCCAAGACACGCTGTACGTCGAGATCTCCCTCTCTGGCATTGGAAGGAGCTATCCGCAACTCTACAACAGTACCCGCCATGAGTCTCTCGATACGGATGTCGGTCACCGTACCGCCCGACTGGGTGACTCGCGGAAACAGCGAAAAATCAATTATGTCGTTGCCGTCAAATACAACGAATCCAGGCGACACCATCAAGGTCGGTCTACGCCTTGGAGCGTTGAGCCCAACCAATAAGCTGACATAGCCCCCGGGTTTCAGCTTGGCAACTATGCTCACCAGAGAGGGCAGGGGGGTTCTCGACGGCCTTTCACAGGACAAGAAACACAGGCACGAAATAATCAGCGGCACCACGATCATGGCCCTTCCCGACAACCGGACCCTGGATCCCTTGATCGCACGGATGGACAGTTGTTCCTCGCTTTCAGGTGATCTCTGAAATCAGGGCAGCAGGATCGGTCACATGGAATATAGAGTTGGGATAGTGGCTGTACCGGATGATTCCCCCGGCGTCTACAATAAACTCCGCTGGGAGTTGATCAACTGGACCCGTTGGTCTTCCTGGAATTCGCTTGAGAGGCTTGACAAGGCTCATGAAAGAAGTTTGGAGCAAAGCCATGGCGCTTCTCTTGAACATAGGGTCTCTGTGAACCTTGAATAGATCGAACAGCGTTCCCTCGGTATCCGAAATCACTGGAAACAACAGGTGGTTCCGAGGTACGAAGTCACGGGCTGTTTCCAAGTCTGTCCTGGTTACCACCACCAGGTCTGCCCCCGCAAGGTCCATGTCCGCTACAGCACCTTGCAAGCGGTGTATGGACTCCCTGGCATAAGGACAACCCAGGTGCCTCAGGAAAACGAGAACCAAGATCCGACTACCAGGGACTTCAACTGGCAGTCCGAAAACCGGCTGCCGCACGAAATTGGGTGCCGCTGTTCCTGCTGTCAACATTTACCGATACTCCTGGCCGGGGCTGGAATAAATTGCTCACCCATGAGACGAAGTCCATCCAGGTCTTTTACTGGCTCGTCCAGGCGCAATACGCGTAGCTCAAATCCGTTCCCGCCTACCATCGCCGAAAGCTTTTTCATCACTTCCTGCTCCTGCCGGTACACGGAACGAAGCCTCTTGTGGGCCATGTCAAGTCTGGCGATCAGCGAAGCAGCCGTGTAATCGGGCAGATCAGCAGATAGATCGGCAGCCAGATCTCCCAGGAGTTCCCCGGCAGATAAATCCCTGTCGGAACATGAATGTACCTGGTTTACGAGGGTACCCCCGACAGGAAGCTTCCTGGAAGCCAACTCCTCATGGAAAAACAAAGCCACTTCGGTCGATGCCTCGTTGGGAGCACAGATCACCAGAAAGGTTGTGGAATCATCCGCCAAGAGCTGTAGTACAGATTCCTGTCTTTCTCTGAAACCGTCGTACAACTCACGGAAGGCGAGCAGAAAGACCGACAGCTCCACGAGGAATTCGCGACCGAAGACCACTGCCAACAATCTGAATACCACGCCCGAGGTTCCCACCATCACCTTGCCAAATATGCGTTTTTCATCGTAAGGTTTGAGAAACCACTTCATGATTCGCTGGTCCAGGAACCTGGCCAGGCGGCCCGGAGCTTCGATGAAATCCAGGGCATTCTTGACTGGCGGTGTGTCCAGCACGATGAGATCAAAGGCACGAGATTCGTTCAGATCGTAGAGTTTCTCCACTGCCATGTAATCCTGGTTGGACGAGAAGCTGTCAGAAATGGTCTGGTAGATCTTGTTGTGCAGGATGCGATTCCTGGTTTCTTCGTCGGGTGACACCTTTTCGATGACCTCGTTGAAGGTACTCCTGGTGTCCAGCATGAGAGCCCACAGCTCGCCTTTCCCTTCCAATAGTTTTGATTCCACCCTGATCACCTGGTTTCCGAAAGCCTTCATTCCCATGGCATCGGCAAGTCTACGAGCAGGGTCTATGGTCACTACCAGGGTGCGCCGTCCCAACATGGCTGCCTGGAGAGCGATGGCAGCAGCGCTGGTAGTCTTTCCGACGCCTCCTGAACCTACACACACAACCAGGTTCTTGGACCGAACCAGCGATTCCAGGTTCACAACGCACGCTCCCGCTGGAATAGTTCTTCCTCCATATGCCTCTTCAACAGGGACTCTATCCGAACAGCGACCTGGTCTTGATCTTCGACTCCCGTCATGAGTGGCACGGGCAGCACGTACGCCCCGGTCTTGGTCGAAATTGAATTCACCGCTTCGGCCGTGGTTGATTCACGCTCTGCCTCCCATCTCCCAGCCTGGACCATCTCCATGGCCGAAGAACAACTTCCCCTTCCCAGGGGGTATCGCTCGGCAAGTTCGGTGGCCATCCTGTCCAGGAGGTCTTTTTCGTGCTCTGACATACTGGGCACTATGCTCTGATTCAATACCACCAGAGGTATGTCTATTTCTGGCGAAAGCTGCTTCAGGGCCCGATAGGTTTCAATGGTCTCGTTCACTACCATCTCTTCTGGAAGGGATGCTATCACCACGACACAGGAATCGTCCTCGAAGGTGTCGATGGCTTCAATGCAGAGGCGCTTGATGGGACCTGTTGGAAAAAGCGACATCGACTTGTAGGGAACACGAAAAAATGAAAGCGCGTGACCCGAGGCCGGCATATCGACCACGAGCAGGTCGTATTTTCTGCTTAGCGCGATGATGCGACCTATTACCGACAGCTCCCTGGAGCCGGGAGAAACATCCAGAAATATCTTTACAAGGCGGTTGTTGAGAATCAGTCGTACTACTCTTTTCACAGGCATGACGCCTGACAACCAGGCTTCCAGGGCCGACAGCCACTTGATATTGGCTATGTACAGGTTTTCAGCAACAGCGCCGGGCTCAAAGACCGGTTCCACACCGAAATACTCCGTGAGGGCCGGATGGTGGTTGTCCACTTCGGCTATCAGGACTTTCCTTCCTTTTGCTGCCGCTGCCCTGGCCAGCGCCACCGACAGACTGGTCTTGCCCGTGCCACCCTTTCCGGTGACCAACAACAGACGGCTCTCCATCAACTTCGATAGTTCCACGTGCTTTCCGTCATGGTGATTGAATCACCTGATGTTTTTGGGTATGCAGAAGGCGAACTGCACACCCTACCAGCGTACCAGGCCGGCTCCCCAGGTCAGGCCGGCACCAAAAGCCGCCAACAGCACAAGGTCACCGGACTTCAGACGGCCATCTTCAACAGCTTCGCACAGCGCAATAGGTATGGACGCGGCCGTGGTGTTCCCATAACGATCGATGTTGCTCACCATTTTTGACCTGGGAATGCCCATGATGCCAATCACCATTTCGTTGATCCGAAGATTGGCTTGATGCGGTACCAGGAGATCGACGTCTGAAACGCTGTAGCCGTTGGCGTCCAGAATCTCGTTGATTACCTGGGGTAACCTTGCAATAGCCTGCTTGAAAACTGCTCTACCTTCCATATATGGGTATTGCAGTCCTTTGTCCAGCATCTCGTGGGTTACTCTGGGGTTCAGCTTGCTAGCGGGTGCTACGATCTTCAATATGTCCAGGTAACGTCCATCGGCATGAAGCCTGGTGTCGATGATCCTGGAATCGCCTTCAGTGGCTTCTATCAACACGGCTCCGGCACCGTCACCAAATAGCACTGTAACGTCCCTTCCCTTGTTGGAAATATCAAGTCCGGAGGAATGGACCTCTGCACCAACAACCAGGATTCGGTTCATGGAACCGGTCCTTATGAACTGATCTGCAACCGATAGCGAATATATGAAACCGGTACACTGGTTACTGATGTCCAGAGCAGCTATCCCCGGACATCCCAGCTTGGCCTGGAGAATACACGCGGACCCGGGAAAAGTGATGTCGGGGGAGAGGGTAGCAAAGATGATCATGTCCAGATCAGACGCCTTCAAACCCGCCTTTTCCAGAGCTTCAATTGAAGCTGGCAAGGCAAGTTCCGATGCCCCCACATCTCCCTCTACCCAGTGCCTCTGCTTGATTCCGGTACGTTGGACGATCCACTCGTCAGAGGTATCTATCATCCTTTCCAGGTCGTAATTGGTAACCAACCGGTCGGGAACGTGGAACGCGATGCTGGTGATTCGGCTGCCCCTCATGTCCTTCCTCGCCATGCGATACTCCATGTACAGTCCTGAACCTGAGTTACACGGGAGTATCCACCGGACAAGGAGAGAACGAAGCCGGGTACGAGATCCGGTAACAAAAAACTGACCGGAGCATTACAAGAAAGCTGGAAGCATGCTCCCTGGAAACTGATGGTTCATATGTCCAGGTTACGCACATTCAAAGCGTTACGCTCAATAAACTGCCTCCTGGGCTCTACGGCATCGCCCATCAGCACGCTGAATATTCCATCGGCGTCGGCGAGATCCTCGACGCCGATCTTTACCAGGGTCCGGCTCTTCGGATCCATGGTCGTGTTCCAGAGTTGGTCAGGGTTCATTTCGCCGAGTCCCTTGTAGCGCTGGATGTCGTAACCCCTTCGCATGGCTGCCATGATCAATGTGTGTAGCTTGCGGTAGGAACCCACCTTGTTTTTTTCAAGGGTAATTGGCAGAGGAACCGTGCTTTTCAGAGTTTCAAGTATCTGCTTGAAGCCGTTGTGCTTGCTGATGACGACGCGATTGCTGACGGAAAACTTTCTGATTCCACCATTCTTGATGGTTTCCAGTTCAATCGAATAGTCATCGGTAGCACCTTTGACCAGGTTCATGGACAGAACCACGATATCCGGAAGCCATCGCTCCATGTAGGTTCGTAGCGCTTCCATCCGGCGTGACATCTCGGCCTGATCTTGCTCCGAGCCAAGGTCGCTCACCACCAGGTAGGCGTCCAATATGTCGGGATCGGTTCTACGACCCAACAGGTTCAAACGATTGACATATTGCTGAAGCAGCTTGATGGCGGAAGTGAGTACATCACCTTCAAGTGCGCCATCACTCGTCATCACTTTCAGACTATCGGTTCCATTCTTCAAGAGGAACTCTTCCAATTCGGTTTCGTTCTTGAGGTACTTCTCCACCTTGCCGCGTTTGACCCTGAATAGAGGAGGCTGGGCCACATACAGATGGCCCTTTTCGACCATGTCGCGCATCTGCCTGAAGAAAAAGGTCAACAGCAGAGTACGGATGTGGCTGCCGTCAACATCGGCGTCGGTCATGATTATTACGCGGTCATACCTGAGCCTTTCGTGGTCGAAGTCAGGCCCCACACCGGCACCGAGGGCAGATACAATGGTACCGATCTCGATGTTGGATAGCATCTTGTCAAGCCGAGCCTTTTCGACGTTGATGATCTTGCCTCTTAGAGGAAGTATTGCCTGGGTTCGACGATCACGCCCCTGTTTTGCCGATCCCCCCGCGGAGTCACCCTCTACTAGGTAGATCTCACAAAGCGCCGGATCCCTCTCCTGACAATCCGCCAGCTTGCCTGGCAGGTTGCTGCCTTCAAGGATGCTCTTTCGCCTAGCCAGATCCCGGGCCTTCCTGGCAGCATCACGGGCTCTTGATGCCTCAAGTGCTCTACGGATGACAGCCTTGCCAACCTGCGGGTTTTCTTCCAGGTAGATGGAGAGCTGCTCGTTGGTCACGCTTTCCGTCAGTCCCTTGACCTCGCTGTTTCCGAGCTTTGTCTTGGTTTGACCTTCGAACTGCGGATTTCGGATCTTCACTGAAAGAACGGCGGTGAGACCTTCACGGATGTCTTCGCCCGACAGGTTTTCGCGCTTGTGGTTCTTGAGCAGACCAGAAGCCTGGGCGTATGAGTTTATGGTTCTTGTAAGGGCTGCTTTCAGCCCGCTGACATGTGTCCCACCCTCGATGGTGTTTATGTTGTTGGCGAAGCTGTGGAGGTTTTCGTTGTAGGCGGTGGTCCATTGCAGAGCCACCTCGAGTTCAACTCCCTCTCGTCGCCCCTTTACATATACCGGCTCTGGGTGAAGGACCTGTCTGTTCTTGTTCAGGTGCTTTACAAAGGAGACTATTCCTCCATTGTAGCAATACTCAAAAATGCTCCCATCTCGATGGTCTTGAAGAATGATGGTAAGACCTGGATTCAGGAAGGCCAGCTCCCTCAACCTGGTAGACAGCCTGTCTGCTGAAAATTCAATTGTTTCATGGAATATTTCCGGATCTGGCAGGAACGTTACCCTGGTGCCGTGCCTGTCGCTCGGTTCGAGCTGCAACAAGCCGGTTTCCGGTACACCACGGTTGTACCTCTGCCTGTGGTGGTATCCATCACGCCATATGTCAAGCACCGTCACAGCGGACAGGGCGTTCACACAGCTTACACCAACCCCGTGCAAACCTCCGGAAACCTTGTACGAAGTCTCTGAAAACTTCCCCCCCGCGTGCAAGGTGGTCATCACAACTTCGGCTGCTGGTCTACCATCGCTGGGATGTTCTCCCACCGGAATTCCCCGGCCATTGTCGAGCACCGAACACGAGTCGTCTTCGTTCAACTCCACCAAGATACGATCACAGGCACCTGCCATTGCTTCGTCAACAGCATTATCGACAACTTCGTGTACCAGGTGGTGCAATCCACGCGGCCCGGTTGATCCCACGTACATCGCTGGACGTTTTCTTACAGCTTCCAGGCCCTCAAGAACTTGAATACTTGAAGCATTGTACTGCTGAGATCCGGACTTCTCGACGGCCATGGACGCTAAACTCCTCTTGGGCTCTACTTCAATAGACGGGGACTCTGGCCAGATTGTTGAAACGCCACCTCACCACAGAAACCTGAGATGAGGGAATCGTGCCTTGAACTGAATCGACTTTCACAAGCAGCCAAAGAAAGGCAATGGTGGTTCGTCCGTGAACCAGGTATCTACTGAAACAAGGCAAGCAGCCGCAGTAAACGGGAATTTCTGCAACCTTTCTCTTCTTGACCATTCATTACCACCTAACCTCTTGCCGACCAGTAATCTACCCTTCCAGAGACGAGTTGAAAGGTTCTTGATCTCGCACCCAGTCTCCTCACCAGCCCAGATGGATCAGTGGTTGTGACCGCTACCTGTGCATCGAGACTTTCCAGCACCTCCAGCAATCGTCCAAGCCTGCCATCGTCGATCTCACTGGAAAGGTCATCCAGGAGCATCAACGGTGGATCCCCATCCCGCACTGCGACAGCCAACTCGGCAAGCTTCAATGAGAGGGCCAAGGTTCTTACCTGACCCTGTGATGCGAAACGCCTGGCCGACCGCATCTCGACACCCTCAACTGCCCTTTCAGGCTTGAGGTCTCCATCCGCCCCGCTGATTCTTTTTCCGGTGGACAGGAGAATCTCTGCATCGTCCCGCTGGGGCCCCACGAGGTTCATCTCCCTCCGAAGCTCTTCTTTTCGGATCTTGTTCAGGAGAAGTCCGTAACGTAGCTCCATCTCCGCTCTGCTTCCCGTACCCAGAACGCTGCGGTATTGAATGGATGCGCTCATTCCTCCGGATAGAAGCCTGTGGTAGTGATCCAGGGGATCCTTGAGAGCGGCCACCAGCCGAGCACGAGAAAGTGAAACACCTGCTCCCAGAGGAACGAGTCTCTGATTCCAGGCTTCCAGTTCACCGGGATCCACGTTGCCGCGCCGAAGAAGCGCAGCCTTCTGGGCAAGTGTTCGTCTGAATGCTCGAACGTTCTGAAGATGGGCCGGCCAGGAATTGAAAGTAGCCCGGTCCAGAAAACGCCTCCTGTATTCAGGCCCTCCCCTTACGATTTCGACATCTCCGGGAGAGAACACCACTGCCCTCATGTTCTTGAAGTAATGTGCGGAATCCCTTGTTTCTGAACCATCCATGAACACTCTGCGGCCATCGGAGCCAACCTCTACTCCAAGGCGAACAGTGCCAGCTTGCCCTGTCACGGTGGCGGAGATTCGTGCAAGCGAAGCACCCCACCTGATCATGTCCCTCCAAGGTGCTGCTCTGAAGCTCTTCAGGGTGGATACTACACCCATGGCTTCCAGCAGATTGGTCTTACCCGCCCCGTTTTCACCGCTGAATATCAGAAAACCTGAATCGGTGTCCAACGTTGCTGCGGAGATATTACGCCAATCAACCAGCGCCAGACGTACAAGCCTCATTAGCTCACTGATAGCGAATCGTGGCGACCTCAGTCCAGCCTTATTGGCATGACGACAAAACAGACGTCGTCCCGACCTTCCACCTTGACAATACAGGGAGCAAGGGGTTCACCAAGCTCCAGAATCAACTTGTCATCACGGAGGCATTGCAGCACGTCGAGAAAAAACTTCACGTTGAAACCCATCTTGGTGGGTTCGCCTTCGAATTGAATGGGAATGGGATGCCTGGCTTCACCGTGATCCACGCTTCGGGCTGAAACCAGTACCTCAGCTTCTGAAAACTCCATCTTGATGGTGTTGGCTCTGTCCTGGGCTTCCAGAGCTACCCTTATGAGACCCTCCTGGAATATCTCTCTGTCCACCACTGCCTTTCTGGAGAAACTGCTGGGCATCACATTCCGATAGGGTGGAAACTCGCCATCGACCATACGTGTATGGAAAAGGGCTTTATCGATTTCGATGGTCGCTGCCCTGTCGCCAAAGGTAATTTCCACCTTGGCGGCAGGATCCACCAGGTGCTTCCTGCATTCAACGAGCACCTTTCGGGGCAACAACATCTGCTCGCCCATGCCGAATTCACCGTCGAACGGGATTTCTGAATAGCAAAGTCGATTGCCATCCGTTGCCACCATCCTGATTCGCTGTCCAGAACCGGAATCACCAACCTGTTCCAGATGAGCACCATTCAAGCCATAACGGGTTTCATCGGTGGGAATGGCGAAAATGGTTTCTTCTATCATCCGTTGAAGCCCACCAGCGGTAACACTGATGCCAGAGCTGCCCTCGAATGGAGGGACGGGTGGGAATTCTTCCATGGGAGCGCCCATCAGACGGTAGTGTGCTGGTGGCGCATCAACCACCACGTAGCTGTTGTCCTGGGAGTAAATGTGTACCGGACCCTTGGGTAGGAACTTCGCCACCTGAAAAAAGTGCCCGGCATTCATACTGACAGATCCAGGCTTTTCAATGCGAGCGTTGTGCCCGGTTATCACGGTCAATTCGGTATCGGTCGCGGTAACCTGGAAGTTGTCTTCCTTGGCCGTGAGAAGAGCATGACCCAGGATTTGATGTGTGCTTCTACGTTCGACTACTCCCTGAATACCAGCAAGTGCCCGAACCAGCTCATCCTTTTCTATGTACAGGTCCATGTGGACTTCCAGTTCTGTGATGCTTGATGACTTGGTGAATGGACTTCAAGCAAGTGTGTTCACCCTGTTTATTCGTCCACCTGTCGCCTCGATGGTGGCAAGTTTCGAGAATTCTCGACAACGGTCTTGTATTCGGTTCTGGAGATCTTTGGTACTCCTGCTTGCTCCATACCTCGAAGGGAATCCTTTCATGATTCCTGGAACCAGGCTGTGGTCAACATCCAGCCAACCAATGGTACTCCATCAGGAAAAGATGATTGCTTATCTAGAACAGTAGTAGAACCAGTTACTTATCGATATGTGGAAAACTCGTATAACACAGGGCAAAGGGCTTATATGGATAGCCCTTACTGTTGATGTTCTGTTGATTGCTCGGCTTGTGAATTTTGGAGTTCTGCTGTTCTATTCAAGATTCCCTGTTCTCCACAATCAAACAATGGACTTCTCTACAAGTATTCCACAAGGATATCCATAAGTATTCCAGCAATCTTGATGGTCAGCGCGGCAGGTTGTTCTGAATTGCTTGTACTACCGTCGCCAAGCTGTTGTCTTCCCGGATCTTTTTTTCGATCTTACGGTAGGCATACTGAATAGTGGCATGATCACGGTTTCCAACCGCCACGCCTATATCGGGGAATGACAGATCTGTGTTTTCCCGGATCAGAAAGATGGCTATGTGACGTGGCTTGACCAATCGTTTCAAACGTGAGCTGCTTCGAATCTCGCTTGGCTTGATGTCGTGGAAACGAGCTACTGCCTTGATTATCTGGTCAGGGGTCAAGATCTTGCGCTCGGTTGGTAGAAGATGCTTGAGGTACTTCTTTGTGGTCTCCAGATTCAGTGGTTTTTTATAGAACGAAGTTATCGCGGACAACCGATTGAGCGCTCCTTCCAACTCCCTGATGTTGTCGTCGACGCTCTGGGCGATGAACAGGCCAACGTCTGAAGGCAGATTGAGACCCAGTTGTTCGGCTTTTGATTCCAGTATGGCCAGCATGGTTTCCAGGTCGGGTGCCTGGAGATCCGCCAGTAGGCCGCCTTCACAGCGTGAACGGAGTCTGTTTTCGAGTCCTTCGATGTTCTTGGGAAGCATGTCGGCGGCAATGACAATCTGTTTTCCAACCGTTTGAATGGCTTCGAAGGTGTGAAAGAACTCTTCCTGTGTTCGCTCCTTTCCGCCCAGAAACTGGATATCGTCCATGAGCAGGACATCGACGTTCTGGCGGTATCGTTCTCGAAAATCGACCATTCGCTTGTAGCGGAGGGCATTGATCATCTCGTTCATGAACTGTTCGGCAGTGATGTAGACCACTCCGGAGCTGATTTCGTTTTGAAGAACCTGGTTGCCAAGTGCGTGCATGAGATGAGTCTTGCCCAGCCCCGTACCGCCGTAGATGAAGAGAGGATTGTTGTTCTGACTTCCCGGAAAGTCTGCAACCGCCCGTGAGGCTGTGTATGCAAATTCGTTACAGGAGCCGACCACAAAATTTGAGAAGGTCTTGTCGGGATTTGGCAGCTTCGCGGCCACAGGGGATCCGGACTTGTTCCTGGCCTGTTTTCGGGCTCTATTGCCAGCCTGTCGGGGGTTTTTTACTGATGATGGAGATACCTCGATCAATATGTCTACCCTGCTGCCAATGACGGACCCGAAGGCCTTCTGTATGGAGGCCTTGTAGTTGTCGATTATCCAGTCTGCGAAAATTTTGTCTGGAACCTCGAGTATGACATTCGGGCCGTCCATCTTCTTCAAAGTGATTGCCTTGAACCAGTAATCGTAGCTTTCAGGGCTTGTCTGTTCCTTCAGTATTTCGAGTACTTTGTTCCAGATACCATTATCCATGATCGGTACACCCCCCGAACGATGGCTGTTCGTTTCCGCAAAGTGGTTGGCGTTCTTCTGAATCTATGCCGATGACGGTACCAGCTTGGGGGCAATCAGACAAGATACCCGAGAGAGCGCTATTTCAAGTGGTTGCGCGGATGTGCCTGGCGAAGGAATGGGCCGTCCCGGCGATGGGAGCCATTTCCGGATGGGAACTGGCTAGCTTGACCTTGAGGATGCCTGAAGATAGAATCGCTCACTTGCATATCTATTGAAGGCTCACGAACTCCGATCTTCCATAGCACGTTGTGCCGTGACGGAGATTTGGCCGTGGTCCATGGAGGTTCAGTTGAAGAGAACATATCAGCCAAGCAACGTAAAGCGAAAACGATGTCACGGCTTCCGAGCAAGGATGCGCACCGTAGGTGGAAGAAGGGTCATAACCCGTCGCCGGGCCAAGGGGCGAAAGCGGCTGGTGGTGACCATTCCCAGCAAGGAACGTTGACAAGAAAAGGTGAACGTTATCCTCCCAGCATTCGAATTCGTTCGACTGGGGACTACAGGCGAATACAGAGCAGCGGTCGGAGGTTTCGAACTGCTTCGTTGATAGTGCTTTTTACCAGCGGTCGATCAAACAGCAGTCGCGTTGGATTGACGGTTGGTAGAAGAGTGGGAAATGCAGTGGTTCGAAATCGGGTCAAGAGGTGGTTGAGAGAGGCTGTGAGGCTCAACTACGGACGACTTCCAGGAAGGTTGGATGTAGTTTTTGTTGCTGTTCCCGCCGCCTCAAGGGCTGGAGCAAAGGTACTCGCCGCAGAGGTGGAACAAGCGTTCAACAAGCTCTCAAAGGCACCATCTGGATGAAATGGTTGATCACCCGATTGATTCGTGTCTACCAACTGACGCTGAGCAGTTGGATGCCACCTGTTTGTCGGTTCACACCGAGCTGTTCCCAGTACGCAATCGAAGCCATTCAGCTACATGGCTTGATTAGGGGTCTGATCCTGGCAAGCTGGAGAGTGCTTCGCTGCAACCCTTTCCATCCAGGTGGAGTCGATCCCGTGCCGGAAAATGGTACGGGGTGGCTTCTCTCGTCTTCCAGCAGTATGCACATGAAGGGCTTGAAGGCCTCCTGTTGTTCGGAACGAGATGACTCTGGAGAAAGCTCGTGAACGATTATGAGCAAGGTGGTAGTGGTAACGAACAAAGGGCTATCCTTGCAATTGTCCTGAGTCTTGCTGTCTACTGGCTCTGGGCATCCTGGGCATCTCCTCCGGTATCGACCACTGGTGAACAGGAGATTCAGCCGCCCGCCCTCTCTTCATCGGAGCTTACAAAAGGGCAGCAAATGCCGGCTCAACAGGCTGGTTCCAGTGTCCAGGCTGGTTCCAGTACCGAAGAGCAAAAGGTACCAAAAGAACTGCAGGACCTGCCAGCACCGGAGCAGGAAGAGCAAACCTTTCCCTTGTCTACGGAACAATGGCATGCACAGTGGACCACCCACGGTGGTGCGATGAGGTCACTGGTACTTCCAGGGCATCCAGGTCCATACCTCGTGACCCCGCTTCATAGCTGGCTTATCAAGAAACTTACAACCGGCACTGACGAACCATGGATACCCTACAAGGGGGCAGACGGTCCGGAACAGCTCATCTCCGAAGCCGCTCTTTTTGCTTCAGCGGGCTCCGGGGGCGGCAATTTCACCGACGGCGCATACTCGTTGCTTGATCTTTCGCCCGACAAGGCTGTTTTTCAACGTATTTCTCCTGATGGCATCAGAATTGTCAAGAGCTACGAGCTTTCAACCGGGGAATACCAGGGATCGCTCGTCGTGCGCTTCGAAAATGTCGGCGACGAGACGTTCAACGGTTCGTTGTGGGTGGGCTTGTCTGATGATGCCACAGGCAAGGCAGGCAGGTACTCCAACGTTGCTCGGCCCGCAGCCGTCGTGAATGGATCGCTGGAAACTCAGAACGATGTCTCTGAACTGGTGGCGGCGCCTGCAAGGCACGAGGGTCAGGTTTCGTGGATCGGTATTTCCAACAGGTACTTCCTTACAGCCATGGTTCCCGAGGATCACCAGTGGGGCAACCTGGTATTTGCCGCCAGGGATCCCGAGTACGCCGGTGCTTACCTTGTGACCGATCAACTGGAGTTGAAACCCGGCCAAGGCAGGGAATTCAAACTGCACCTGTATGCAGGTCCAAAGGAACTCTCAAGGCTTGTTGCCATGGGCGACGATCTGGACAAGGCCGTGCAGTTCGGATGGTTTGGATTCTTCGCTCGAATTCTGCTGTGGCTCTTGCGGCACCTCCACGCTTTGGTTGGTAACTGGGGGGTCGCCATCATTGGTCTGACGCTGCTGGTGAAGGGTCTGTTCTTTCCCCTGACTCAGAAAGCATTCAGATCCGCCAAGGAAATGCAGCGTCTGCAGCCGCAGTTGAACGAGGTCAAGGAAAAGTTCAAGGACAACAAGGAAATGCAGACCCAAGAGACCATGCGGCTTTTCAAGGAGCACAAGGTCAACCCCATGGGTGGATGCCTACCAACGCTCATCCAACTTCCGGTGTGGATAGCGCTTTACAACGTACTTCTGTTCAGTGTTGATCTCTATCACAGCAGTTTTCTCGTGTACCGGGATTTGTCGGCTCCGGATCCATACTCGTTGCTGCCAATCCTGGTGGGGATCTTGATGTTCGTCCAGCAAAAGATGACCCCGATGACCGGCATGGATCCCACCCAGGCCAAGATGATGCGCTTGATGCCGTTGATATTCGTGTTTTTCATATTCAGCTTTCCATCCGGCCTGGCAATCTACATACTGGTGAACAGCATCTTGACAATCCTGCAGCAATGGTTGATCAACAAGAACTATCAGAAAAGTCTCGCGTCAACCTGACACTCGCATCCTGGTTCAGTGTATTGAACAGGTTGTGTGAGGCACCATAGAGAGGAACAACATGCTCGAAAATAAACCTGAAGGTCTTGAAGCAGTACAGGCCGAAGGCCATTCGCTGGAAGAAGCCTTGTCGATAGGCGCCAGGAGGCTTGAACTGAACCCAGGCGAGGTGGAGTACAGGCTGGATCTGGACCATTTTCGGAACGACATGGGTAGAAGTGTCGGAATGGACACCGTCAAGATTTGGGTCTGGCCCAAGAACAGAGAAGTCATTGCCGCCGCAGGAGATGCCACCTCGTTCATCGAGGAGCTTTTGAACCACATGGGTTTCAGCGCGAAGGTGGACATCCAGACCAGAGAACAGGAAAAGCGAGCCAAGATCCGGATCAACACGGAATACGCCGCCAGAATCGTTGGGAAACGAGGAGCCACTCTCGACGCCGTGAAAGAGCTTCTGCTGGCCCACATGAAGTCTGAACATCATGACTGGGACTTCATACTGGAGGTGCCCGACAGACGAGAGCGCCGGAGAGATGGTCCTGAAAGGGCCGAAGAACCCCGAAGGAACGCTCGTCCGTCGGAAAGACATGCCCGTGGAAGGAAGAGATCATCGGAGAGGAGCAACTCCCGCGAGCCCAGAGTCAACGAAGACAGGGTAGTCCGCATGGTCAGAAAGGTAGCCAGGCGAGTGATCTCCAAGGGCGAGCCAGAATTGATTCGCAAGGAGTTGAACAGCTTTGCCCGTAGGATCGTTCACGTGACCATTGCCAACGAGTTTGATGATCTCACGACAGAATCCATCGGTGACGGACCTGTGAAGAGAGTGAAGGTACTGCCCAGGGCAGACAAATCAGTGGAATCCAACAACACTCAGATCCAGGACGAAAACCGCTTGGAGTAGAAGCGGCCCAGCCGAATGGATCACAATTCTGATGATTTGAAGACCAGTTTGTTGGATACCATCGTTGCCTGCGCAACGCCATGGGGTAGATCGGCAATCGCTCTGGTACGTTTGAGCGGGCCAGGCACGGATCGGCTCGTCTCTCGTGTATGCCGGTTGGCGGGGGGAAGGCTCCCCGAAGCCCGGCGATCAACTCTCGTCGATATTCTGGACAGTACGGGAGTGTTCGACAGGGGGCTCCTGGTATGGATGCCGGCACCATCCTCCTACACCGGGGAAGACTCGGCAGAGATATCCTGTCACGGAAATCCGCTGTTGGTCGAGAGGCTCCTTCAGGCATGCATGGAGGCCGGAGCCAGGATGGCTACCCCGGGTGAGTTCACCAAGAGGGCCCTCTTGAATGGCCGTCTGGATCTCACATCTGCGGAGGCGGTTCTCCAGACCATCGACGCCAGAAGCGCATCAGGCCTTGAAATAGCCATGAGGGGCATGGATGGTAGTCTTCAGAAATGGGCTTCCGGTATGTCTGCAAACCTTCTGGAAGTTGCGGCCGACATGGAAGCCAGGCTGGATTTTCCTCAAGAGGGGACGACGCCTCCCGATGACATGGATTTGATAGATAGATTGGTTGAACTTGGTAGAGAGACCTTATCCCTGGCTCGAACGTTCAAGGTCGGCCGTATCCTTGTGGAGGGAGCCCGTGTTGCCCTGGTTGGTCCGGTCAATGCCGGGAAATCGAGTTTGTACAACGCTTTGCTGGGCAAGCCCAGAGCGTTGGTAAGCGAATTTCCAGGCACCACGAGAGACGTCCTGGAAAGTTCCGTAACGTTGGATGGAGTCCAGGTGACACTGCTGGATACGGCAGGAGATCGAGCGAGCCCCGGCCCCATTGAAAGAGCCGGCCTGGAGCTACGGGATGAGATGCTGAAAGGAACGGATCTGCTCCTGGTTGTGCTACCAGCTCATCTACCCCGTCTTGAGGAGAGCCGTATCGTACTGGAACGTACGGATCGCTTCAAGAGGCTCCTGGTGGCGAATCACTGGGACCGAGTTGGGGCGGTGGACATCATCTGTGGTCAGCCTGCAATCCGGACATGTGCACTTTCCGGATATGGCCTGGATGAACTGAAGAAGCAGATGAAGCGCAGCCTGTGCGATGAGATTCCCGAAAGCTCGGGCCTGATGATAGCCAGTCAGAGGCAACGGGATCTGCTGCTGCGTACCGCTCATGCAGTGAATGCCGCCGTGGAAGCGTTGGAGGGAGAAGCGGGTCTGGCAGCAGCTTCCCTGGAGGTTACCGAGGCGCTTGAAGGTCTCGACCAGATGTCTGGACGCAATGTCAGAGAGGAAGTGCTGAATAATCTGTTTTCCAGGTTCTGCGTTGGAAAGTGACATTCATGTGAAATTGCGAGGGCTCACGTCAGTGCTTGTGTGGCCAAGTTGCAGATACGAGTCCATGTTCGAGGAAGTGGGATGAAGTCCATGAATTCGCTGTTTATAATGGATAGAATAGACTCAATAGACCTGAATGGTGATTCAACCTTCATCTTGATGTGCGAGTACACGAGGAGAGGTTGGACAGTGTATTCATGTCTGCCCAACGACCTGTATTTCGAGGGTGGAACGGTACTGGCGAGAGCCCTGAAGGTAGAATGTGGCGAAGAACCAAGGCGGATTGATAAGCTTGGAACCGAGTTACTGGAC
This sequence comes from Myxococcota bacterium, assembly GCA_024276675.1. Lineage (GTDB taxonomy): Bacteria > Myxococcota_A > UBA796 > UBA796 > JAFGLY01 > JAJRWT01. Next base: position 118,345 of record JAJRWT010000091.1, read on the forward strand.
ACTGCGCACCTGGACGTCGTCTGGATGCGTAAGGATCCACCCTTCGACATCGAGTACATCTTCACCACTCTGATGTTGGACATCGTGTCCCGGCGAACTCCAGTCATAAACAATCCGGAAGCCTTGAGATTCGCCAATGAAAAGATGTATGCGCTGCGATGGCCTCACCTGGTGCCTGAGACAGTCGTTTCTTCCAATATCGCCCACATCAGGCGTACCGTGGAACGCATGGGGCAAGCCGTGCTGAAACCATGGGATGGAAACGCTGGCAGGGGAGTCATCGTCACCCGAGCAGGTGATCTCAACGTCGGGGTATTCGCGGAGCTGCTTACAGGAGAGGAAAGTCGATCAATAATCATACAGCGCTATGTCCCTGAGATCTTCCAGGGCGACAAGAGGGTGATCCTGGTGGACGGTGAACCCCTCGGTTGGTTGAACCGTATTCCAGGAACAGAGGATCACAGGGGAAATATGCATGTAGGTGCCAGCGTGGTGCCTTGTGACCTGAGCGAAAGGGACCTGTACATCTGCCGTGAGTTGTCGGTGGAGCTGAAGAAATCGGGTCTTCTGTTCGTCGGTATCGACATCATCGGAAGCTATCTCACAGAGATCAACGTTACGAGTCCCACGGGTATCCAGGAAATCAACAGGCTCATGGGCAAGAGATTGGAGCGTGACCTCGTTGATGCTGCTGAAGAGTACATGCAAAGATGGAACGAGGAACCAAAATGAATTCCTGGAAGATCATCCTTATTGCGCTGGTGCCAGTCTTTCCTTTGTTGATGGGTGGAAATGCGAGTACAGACATTGATGTGATTGGCGTGGATAGCCAGGAAGATACAAAAGATACGATATTGGCCGACGGAGACGAAGCAACCACCGGAGACGAAGAAGAGACCGAAGACAACGACGAAGAAGACATTGACGAAGGGACGATTACCGGAAAGGCTCCTCGTACTGCCGCCGAACCATACCTGGAAAGCAATTCTTCGGAACAGCAGGCAACACCTGCCATCGACGCCCGGGAAGCCATGGAAATGCAGGCAAGGCCCTATGAGCCCATTGTCTACCGAGGACAGCGCTACCTGGGATTGGCGCCACAGTTCATTGACAGCTCCATTCGCGGGCTGGAGTTGATCTACCGGCGTGACTACAAGGCGGCAAAAGCGCACTTCGACCAGATGAGCACCAGGTACGCCGACTCAGCGATTGGCGCTGTCGGCCGCATGTTGATCTGGCAGGCTTTGATGGTGGAAAACTTCGACTTCAAGTACGACAAGCAATTCGAAGTCTCTTTCAGGGAAGCTCGCAAGAAGCTGGAAGATTCCATGAGAACACCTGGAAACGAAGCCTGGGAGGAATTCTTGCTGGCGGGAGTCCTGGGAGTGGATGCGGTTCACGTCATGAGAAAAGGCAATTACTTCCAGGCCCTGAACCGGGGTTTCGAGGCAATGCAGGCTGTGGATCGTTGCAGGGAGTTGGCGCCTGATTTTCCTGATTTGCTCCTTGGCGACGGCATTTACAACTACTGGCGTTCCGTGGTTACCTTGACCTTCAAGTTTCTTCCCACCTTTGAAGACAAGAGAGCCCTTGGAATTCAGCAGATGCAGCGCGCCGAACGGGAGTCGATATTCCTTTCGACTCCGGCAACGGTTTCACTGGCCTTTTCCTACCTGGAAGAGCGGGATTTCAAGCGGGCATCGAGTGCTGCATGGCGTGCCCATCGTGCCTACCCCGACAATGTGATCAACAACATTCTCCTTGGGCGTATCTACCTGTATATGAGGCGATATGAAAAGGCTCTGGAGATCTTCCAGGACATCTTGGTTTCCGTGCCCGACAACGAGCGCAGCCACTATTATCTTGGGCTCATCTATTACCGAACTCGAAGGTTGGATGAAGCACTGGTGGAGTTCGACAACTATCTATCGTTCGATCTGGCCCCTGAATACCAAGCCTCTACCCTCTACAGGAAGGGAAACATCTACTTCAGGCGCAAGGACTACGAGACCGCTGAAGGACTGTATAGACAGGCATGGAAGGTTTCGCGTCACAAGGGAGCGAAGCGCAGGCTCGAAAGACTGAAAACCATGAAGAAGGAAGGCAAGATACAAGAAGGATGACGCTACCCTAGGTTGCGGGTATCACCAGGGTCATTCCGGGGTTCAGCCTCGTCCTGCCGTTCAGTTGTGATCTGTTGGCTTCGAGTATGCTCTTCCACTTGGTGCTGTCGCCGTAGTATTTGCCCGCTATTTCGTACAGGGTGTCGCCCTTCTTGACCTTGTGGGTCTTGCTGCTCCGAGCGGAGGGACGCGGATTTGAGGTGGTGGGGACGGCGTCGCTCAGTACTGTGTTGCCATGTTCAATTGGCTTTTCTGCGGTCTTGGAATCATGTCCTTCCGTTGAAGTGGAAGCGACTACGGGTTGGTCTTCGTCTTGTGGGGCTTCTGCAATCGGGACTGTTTCCATGGCATCGTCGTCACCGCTGTTGAACCAGAGAAGCACCAGCAGGGTCAGGCAAACGCCCGAGAGGACGGCGGTGAGGCCGGACCAACCCTGGAGTCTGCGCTTGAGCAGGTTTTTTTCACGGTAGACCCTGGTGTTTTCGGTGCGGAGGCGTTTTGCTTCCAGCCTGAGGGAATGGAGTTCCGCCTGCTCTCTCGTGGCGACCCTGCGGTGGTGAACCTCGGCGGCTTCTCGCTCGGTTCGCAACCCTTTCTCTACTTCTGCCTGTATGGATGCAGGAATGGGCACTCTGGAGGATCTGGCGGCTTCCAGTTGAGAGAGGGCGTCAGACCAGCGTTCCTGTGCAGCAAAGACTTTGGTCAGCAGAAGATGGGCTTCGCCGTCATCGGGGTTCAGGCAGAGGAGTGTACGAAGGCGGTCTCTGGATGCTCCCAGGAGGCCCTCTTTGGCCAGTGTGAGGGCTTCGTCGTACAGTGCCGAGCAGGCGTCCATGCCCGATGCTTCCAGAATGCTGGATATCTTTTCGATGGCGCCTATGGAGTTGGCAGCTCGGGGGGTATCGTCAAATGGGTGTTTTTCCGTTGTACTCATGGCTGGATTGAACTTTGGTGGGAAGGAGTTTTTCTTGCCCGGGGGACGGACATGAGGAGGGATGCGTATGCGGATCCACCAGGGATCGCATAACATCATAGCATATTGTTTTGTCAAGACCAGAATGTGTACATTTTTTTTAGTTTCCATCATGGATGAATGTCTGGATTTACGGCCTGTAAACTGAATAAAATGCAACATGTCATTTTTTCTGGTTATCTGGTTCCCGTCCTGGAAAGGCTCCCCTCGCCGGAGCGGCCAACTTTGTTCGATCACCTGTCCGATCACCGGTCAGGCACTCCCGCGCAACTACTTGAGGATGGGTTTTCATGGTTGACCCTGACAAGCCGCAAGCTCTCTAAAGCGATACGTTGCGCGCTTCCAAGAGGTTCCACATGGGAAGAATGGATACCATCGTCAGGCCCGACACCTGGATGCCCAGGGGTGAAGCCCTCTGCCTCTCTACTAGGCCACCGATGGCTATTTGGCAGGGTATACCGGGCGAAAGGGCAGAAGTACACATCTATCACGTGGGTCGAAATCGCCTGTTGGCCAGGTGGAACAGAGCAATAGATGGCAGGAATCCCAACCGGGTGGAGCCACCATGCAGCAGGTATTCCTCTTGTGGGGGATGTCCCTTGATGCATCTGAACCGCAGGGGGCAATACTCTGCTCGTCTTGACATGTTGAGAGAAGCCCTTGGAGTTTTGAAGCACAGACCACCTGTGGACAGGGTAGTGCCTTCACCAGATGGCCTTTCAGATTACAGGCATGTGGTCAAGCTGGCTGTTGGATACACGGACATTGGACGAATCCGCCTTGGGGCCTTCGGTAGAAACTCTCGGGACATAGTCCCGGTGCCGGACTGTCTTGCTGTCACCCCAACACTGCGTAGGGCCATGAAAGCGGTTTCGCACCACGTGATCCACATGCGTGTGATGCCTTATGATCACAATCAGCGGCGTGGCCTCATCCGTTATGTGGTGCTTCGTCAGAGCAGGGCCAGCGGGCAGCTTCTAGTGACATTGGTGGCGGTCAGGTGGTCTCGAATCCTTGAAGATCTGGCCCAGGAGATCTCTTTGTCTCTGCCAGAGGTAACCGGTGTTCATCTCCATGTGAACAACGGGCCGGGCAACGCCATTTTCAACGCCGATGGCACCGGAGTCGTGGGTACCCGAAAGCTGAACGGACAGAGTTGGTTGGAGGAAGAGGTCCTTGGAAACAGGTTGAGGTTGGGGCCCGGAGACTTCTTCCAGACCAACCCGGCGGTGGCTCATCTGCTCTATCGCGAGGTGGTTTCGAATCTACTTCGGGACAGACCCTTGCTGGACCTGTATTGCGGCATCGGTGGAATCGCGTTGGGGGGGATACGCAAGACAGGCTGGGCCATGGGTGTCGAACTGAACAGCTCGGCAGTCGACAGAGCCAGGGAATCTGCCTCGATCAACAGGTTGCCAGCAGAATTCACCAGTGGTCTGGTGCAAGACGAATTGCCTGAGATAGGCAAGAGGATTACCGGAGTCCAACCCAACGTCGTGGTAAACCCTGCTCGCCGTGGACTGGAAGAAGGCGTCGTGGATCGTATTCTGGAGGTAAACCCCGCGCGAGTCATCTACGTTTCATGCAATCCCAGGACCATGGCCATGGATCTGGCCCGGTTTGAAGACAGCGGGTACTTGGTGAAGAAGCTCGTCCCCTTCGACATGTTCCCAAACACTTCCCACATGGAATTGGTGGCCGTCATGGATGGAAAGAACGTAGAAACCACTAGCAGGGCAGGTAGGAAGCGCGGCCCCCGACGGCGCATGGTTCGATGATGAAGCATAGCTCAGGGAGGCATCTGGCTGGAAACGGCGTTCTGGCCGTGTGAAGGCTCGAGTTTGCTGGCCAGGGCCATGAGCAGGGCCATGGCAAGCTCGCGGTCGTCCAGATCCAGGTCGAGCCTTCCCGCCATATAGGCTCTTCTGAGTTTCTTGAGGAAGGCACGGCGTTTTTCGGGATCCTTCGGTGCCTTCTGGGCTGTCAGCAGAATCTGTTCCATTGCCCTCTGCTCGCTTCCTGGGTTGCTCGGCTCATGAAGTGGAGTTCCCGTCTGAGTTTCAAGAACATGGTTGGCATGGGCCGCCATGGAATCTGTGGATGCTGTCGGTGATGGCTGATCTATTTTTCGGTTTGCTTCAACCTGGTCTTTAGCCTGTTTACGCCCTGTGACCGTATCTGGCATACGCGACTTTCTGATACCCCAAGTACCTGGCCGATTTCTTTGAGTGTCAGCCCATTTAGATAATACAGGGAAAGGGTTGTTCGTTCTTTTCTGGGGAGATGTTTGATGGCGTCTACGACGGCTTGCCTGGTTTCCTTCTGGACCCAGATCTCGTCGAAATCGGATTCATCGGTGGATATGGTGTCAATCAGGGTCAAATCGCCCTGAGAGTCTATTGGTGAGTCCAGGGAAACCATCTTGTGGATTCTGGCATCGGAGCAGAGTTTGTCAAACGATTGCGGCGAAAGTTCCATTGCTTTCGACATCTCGTGGCGGGTTGGTTCCCTGTTCAGGGCCATCCTGAGTTTCATATAGGTGCTATCGATGGAACTGGCCTTTTTCCGGACGCTTCTGGGGGTCCAGTCGGCAGAGCGAAAGGCGTCCATTATCTGCCCGCGTATGCGAATCTCCGCGTACGCCTTGAAAGGAACGCCCAATTTCGGGTTGAAGCGATCCACAGCGTCGATGAGACCGATGGCGCCGATGTTTGTGCACTCTTCCACATCGAAGCTGGAAGGAAGACTTCGTAACATTCGTTGGGCAATCTTCCTGACCAGTGGGTAATATTCCAGGATCGTGGCTGTCCTGGGATCTTGTGGGGTTGCGGAATTGGCGGGATTGGCTGTCTTTTCGGCCATCGGTGTTGCTCGTTGTTGTCTCTGTAGTATTTCCGGATATGGAACGTCGATTCAATGGTGTCGTGGCTCAGTGGTCAATGGGACATCCGCCAGGGTAGCTGCTGGCAGGTCGTGCTTCCACCTTTTCTGTACAGGGGGCCAGCATCTGGTGAAAGAGAAACATGAGACTCCGTTTGGATTACTGGCTCATTGGGTGATCGGGCACGCCCGTTTGACCGCCGTGATGGTGGTTGTTCTGACCGCGGCCAGTCTGTTTGCCTGCATGAACCTGAAGGTAGAAAGTGACATCGTAAAGCTGTTGCCGGCCAACGAGCCATCTACCATCGCTCTGAAGGAGCTGACGTCTGAAGGTGCTGGAGTTACCACGATCCTGACTATAACCATAGGAGGAGCATCGGCGGAAGTTCGTAGCGCCTATCTTGATGAGCTTTCCACCAGGCTTGAAGCTCTTCCGGCGATTCGCTACACCTTCCACAAGATGGAGCCCGCCCTTGCCTGGAGGATCGGGCTGATGCAACTGGAGCCATCGGAGTTGGCCGAAATACGCGACCGTCTCAAGGGAGCGGTGGCATTGGGACCCGCTGTAAGGAATCCCTTCGTGGCCCAACGATTGCTTTCTTTGGGACCACTCACCGAAAAACTGAGAAGCGCCGCCAGCAAGGCACGCTTGGCTCTTTCGGACGACATGAGTCAGCTCATCGTCAGACCTACCGGGCAGCCAACCGACATCCCCCATGCAAAGGCGCTCATGGACGATGTGTACAAGATTCTGGACGAGACGGATCCCGAATCACGGGGCCTGAAGGTGCTCTGGGTGGGAGGTGCTTTTCGGCACAACGTCGAGGACTACCAGGGAATCGTGCAAGACATCGCGAGGACCAGCCTGGCTGCAATCTTGTTGGTTTTTCTGGTGATAGCTCTGGCTTTCAGGGACCCCAGGGCAATTCTGCTGGTTCTTCTGCCGCTGCTGCTGGGCAATATCTGGACCCTGGGCTTCGCGTCCGTGGCAGTGGGTTCCCTCAACTCCTTCACGTCCTATATCTTCGCCGTGCTCATTGGTATGGGTATTGCTTTCAGTATTCACCTCTACAGCCGCTATCGGGAGGAGAGGGCTGGCGGCGGTTCACTGGAGAAGGCTGTGGTGCGTGCCTGGGACAAGGCAGGCGTGCCGTGTTTTGCCGCGGCCTTGACATCCGCATGTGGTTTCATGGCACTCTTTCTGGCCAGATTTCGCGGATTCCAACAGCTTGGGCTGCTCCTTGGCGTTGGCGTCATGGTATGCTTGGTCTCGGTCCTGGTGGTTCTTCCTGTACTCATCATGTGGCGAGAAAGAGCCACATCACCAATACCGCTCAAGGTCAGGAAAAAGACTCCCCACAGACCACCCACCTATCGTCTAGCACCCCTTGGATTGTTGCTGGGGCTGCTGGTGACTCTTGTCGCCGCTTTTCAACTGGGGAGGGTCGGTTTCCAGTACGACCTGTCCGAGCTGCGCCGAGATGGGCTTGCCTATGACGATCTCAACGATACCGAGCGTTCTCTTGCTCGGGAGAGCTATTCTCCGCTTGTGGCCACCTATCCAACTCAGGAAGCCCTTCGCTCCGCCTATGAGCGTGTCGTCCAAGACATCGACAGTGGCGACCTTGCCGAGATCGAGCGAGCATTGTCCGTTTTTACCGTGATTCCTCCGGATCAGGAAGAGAGGATAGCGGTCTTGGAAGAGATCGCCGAGTTGACCAGGAACGAAAACTTCAAGTATCTGCCAGGGCCCGTCCAGGAAAACCTGTCCAGCCTCGCTGATGGCCCCATCAAACCTTTGACGCCGGATGATCTGCCAGAGAAGCTCAAGGATCTTCTCGGTGGTACCGAGGGAAAGCACCGAATGCTTCTCCTGCCCTCCGGCAATATGTGGGATCTCCGCCAGACGGCCCACCTGAACGAAGTCGTGCAAGAGCGCTTCAAGGGCGTTTCCGTGGCAGGCCAGTATCTTTGCCTGGGCTCTCTGTACAACGTCATACGGGAAGATGCCCCAAAGGTGGTGGGTCTGGCATTCCTGTTGGTGGGATTGGTGACCCTGTTCGACCTCAAGACCATCGGCAGGGGCTTTGGGGCCATGGGAGTGCTTGTGGCCGGGATGTTCTGGGCCGGGGGCGCCCTTGGCGTGATGGGGATCGACCTTTCAATAATAAACATCGTTGGGATACCCATACTGCTGGGCATTGGTGTAGACGTGATCATCCACCTCTTGCACCGCCTGGCTGAAGAGGGCCCTGGCCGGATTCTTCATTCCCTGGCAACCACGGGTTGGGCTGCTGCGCTTTCCACAGCCACCACCGTCCTGTCCTTCGCCGCACTTGCGCTTGCCAGCTCCCGGGGCGTTCGTTCGCTGGGGCTTCTCGTGGTGGTGGGGCTGACAGCCATCACGGTGGCGGCCTTCTTGTTGCTGCCCCTGGGCTGGGCCACCGCCTGGAAGGTGACCGGAGATTTGAACAATCACGGCAACAATGGCAGAAACGATCTACGGTGAGCAGACCTGAAGCATCGACCTGGGAACTCTAGAGCGTTCCGCTGTAGTACTGGGTCACCGCCACCTGGCCGTCGCTGAGGGTTTCCTGTATTTCGCAGTATTGCCATCCGCACAAAGTATAGGGGTACATGAGGTTTGTGCCCAGGTTGGCATCGCAGGTGTTCATATCCGAGCACTCCATCGTGTCGTCGATGGCGTCCCATGCCTTGTAGTTGGATTCGACGGGGTGGAAGAGACCGAGATAATGCCCCACCTCGTGGGCCATGCTCTCGCCGAAGATGCGTAGTTCGTCATCATCGAAGGCCCCGTCCTGCCCAGCGTGGGCCAGCCAGGAGAGGACGACCGCCGAGCGGTCGCTGGCCAGCAGGGGCCCGGGGATGCCGCCCGCGACTCCGTAGGTGTGTATGTCGCCATCGATCTCTTCGCCTATGAAGACCGTGACCTGGGTTCCGTCCGTCTTGGCTGTTTCTTGCGTGTACTCGGGACTGTTGAAGCCCGGTGACGTGAGATCAGCATCCAGGTCGCTGGTGGCATATTCTTCTTCCAGTGTAAGGCCGTAAAGGGCCCATATGTCTCGCCAACCTTCCACAGCCAGTTCCACGGCGTTCACAACGGTGGAGTCGCTGTCCAGGCCTCCGGTGTAGACAATCCTCGCATGCACGGTGCCGTTGTCAGGGTCTGTGTCCTTCCTGGTCTGGACGGTTACGTTCATGTCGATGTCGATGTATTCACCCCTGTTGTTGAGCCCCGCCATCACGACCTGCCAGGTGCCCTCTTCCAGGGGTCCGTCTTCTTCACGGATAGGCCAGTTGAAGACGTTTTCATCGTAGTAGAAGAAGAACGCTTCCGTGAGTGAATTCTGGCTGTAATACCAGTCTTCCCAGTGAAGGACCCTTTCCCCCGAGGGAGCGTAGAGATCCTCCAGGGCCGGGTATCCTTCTTCGCTTGAACACGTCACCAGGAAGGAGGCGATGTCGCCGGAAACCTCTACCGGAATGGAGATGAGTGCATTGGTCGTGGACATGACCGAACTCTGCGTGTCCAGATTGGAGTCACCATCCGAAGTCCCTGTAGAGTTGGTGTAGAGTTCAGCGGTATCAGATGAATAGACCCCGTCCAAGGCATCGGTTTCCCCTGAGTTACAGGCCACGAGGAACAAGAAAACGAGTGTACAGGACATGAGCAGGTTCTCCCGAGGAGTTGGACCTGGAAGGTTTTCCTGGAGGATGTCTGGTAATAAACCGTCGAGCGGCTTGGTGCCCCTTCTGCGAGGGAGTTCTTTCCACATGAGTCCATGCTGAATTTACTGCTTTTTTGTTACCCTTAAAGATTGTATCCGGAAAAGGCAGGTCCAGCAGGATTGGGTCGCTCCCCCTCGATACGCCTTTTGAGGACGGGAACCATGTACAGTTCCTTGCTTTTGGGACAGTCTGCGTCCTTGGGGGAGGCATGCAGAAATGGAAGCAGGCCGGGCACCTGGATCGCGTTATTGTGCAAGAGGAGATTGGGTATGGAGCCTGGCTACAGAATAATCGACCTGGTGGGCACTGGAATCCGTTCCAAGGTGTACAAGGGTATCTACACGGGGCAAGCGGATTTCTCCAGGGTCGTTGCGCTCAAGATTCCGCGAACGGATTCAAGGCATCGGGATGCCCTGCGCGATGACCTGTTGGAAGAGGCCAGGTTGTTGGCACACATGGACCACCCCGGGACGGTGAGGGTGGAGCGGACGATTCGAGTGGATGGGCAATGGGCCGTGGTGATGGAATACGTCGAGGGGGTGCTCCTGGCTCGAATCATCGAAAAGGGGCCCATCCCAACCGTGCCTGCTCTTCATATCACCGAACACCTGGCTATTCTGCTCAACGATGTGCACAGGTTGAGTACAGCGCAGGGGCTGGCCATCTACGGAGACATTGGAATAAGGTCATCCAACGTGGCGGTTTCTCGCCACGGAACCATCAAGCTCATGGGAATCGAATGCCGAAGTACGGCCACCATGAATCGGAAAGGCAGCAACGGGCGAGGTGGCGACAACTTCACTGCTCCCGAGGTCTGCTCGGGTAGCAGACCCTTACCGGCTTCAGATATTTTTTCCCTGGGGCAACTCCTCTATACCATGCTGTTGGGCAGGTCCTTTTCCTCGGCGGGAATACCTGAAGGTGACTACAATCTGCTCTTGGACGAGGCTCTGAACGCCCTGCTCAACATCCGGGGGGGCGTAGATCAGGAACTGCTCGTCATGCTCATAGGAATGCTCTCCTGGGATCCGGCCAACCGTCCAGGCGCCCTGAAGGTGGCGACGAATTGTGCCGCTCTTGCCAAGGCATCTCCCACGGGTATCTTCCGGCCGTGGGTAGCACACGTGGTTCTACCTTTGATCGATTCCAGCGATTCGACTGAACATGACGCCCTCATAGGCAGGGTATTCCCCGAACTGGGCGAATATTCCTCCCAGCCGTCTGGACAGAGCAGGAGCGGTCACGCAACCGAGATCATAGAACAAACAGGCGTGTTCGAGCCAACCGAACAACTGGACAGTCCAAGGCCCGACAACCAGGCTTCTCCTGCCCGGACATCGCCCCCCGGCGCGGCATCCACCATTTTTCCCACGAGCTTTGAAGCCCTCGCTGATTTGTCACCGCCAGACCGTTCCGGCGCGGAACTCTCCTCGCCTCCCAAGCTGGCGCAGCCGCCTTCGATATCGACTCAGCAGCCAGTTCCCGCTCTCGCTCCATCCCATCAGCACACAGACAGAGCCGTTCCCACGCTCGACGAAAGCATGGGTGACCAGGAGCAACTCTACTCCAGGGTGGCCGATTCGGAAGCGGATCTGCTGGATTCCGACGACCGAACGACCATTTCGATGCGGCAGCCTCTGGGCTCGGCTGGTGAAGACGAGGTCACGGCCATGCCCCTGCAAGACGGGTTGCAGCAAGATCTCATCGAAACCCAGATCATGACCCGTCCCGATGTGCAATCCCTTGCGCTGGACAAGACAGCCATCCTGAAAAGTCCTGGGCAGCCGGATTCCCGGCCTTGGGACGATTCCGGAGAGCAGCTTGAAACCACCAACGATCCCACGTCCAGGGTTCCCCAGTGGCTGGACTACTTCGACGACCTCACCACCAAAAATGTCTCCGGGACGGAGATCTCCCCTGCGGGAACCGGGGCACTCCATTCGCCAGAATCCCAGGACTCCACGAAAACAGAGGTACCCGGTACCTCAGGAGACTCCGCCTCCGAATTTGAATCGACCCATGCCCGGGACCTCCCGGCAAATAGTGGCTCCACGCTGCCCCTGGTGGAGGATTCCGAACCTCTTTCCAGCAATCCAGCAACGGAATCAAATCCTGTCCTGTCGGAATCGACCCTCCCTCTGCCATCCGAACGAGACATCCCCCTGGCAGGCAAGCGGACCAGCAGTGGTGAGATAGGCTTTGACTCTTGGTCCTCGTCAGGAGAATCAGGAGAACCAGTCCATTCTTCAGCCATGAAAACCGTGCCGCTGCCGTCACAGCCCATTTCCGACAACCTGGCGGGAGAAGCCACCTTCGTCAGCACCACCATTTCGGCCGATGGCAGTGGAACCTCGGTCCTACGCGACGGGACTGGGAACACGGTGCCACTGCCTGGCGACGGCGCAGAACCTACGCTGCCTCTCCCGGTGGACCCGGGCGAAGGCACGGTCACCGCGTTGGACATCAACAACACCCGGGATTCCGGGGAACCCGAATCCCGCTCGGCACCCCTTGCTGCCAATCTTTCGGGAAACGGCACCAGGAAGCTGTTGATCATTTTGTTCATACTGGCAGGAACAGGTTTTCTGGGTTTGTCGCTGCTGGGTTTCCTTTCATGGTTCCTGTTTCATGGAAGTTGAGCGGTTCCCAAGAAAAAGGGAACCACCCAGCAACATGAGCACGGAAACGGGATCTGGGCCAGGCACCTTCTCAACATGGGGTTACTTCCCCTGTGAAGAGCACCTCGCAGGTCAGGAGGCATTCATGAGGACTGTCGTTTCGCTGCTTGTCGTTTCGCTGCTTGCCCTTCTGGCAACCACTCCCTTGCAGGCAAAGGGAGTCAAGGGCTACTATCGGTATCCGAGCGTTCACAAGGACACCATTGTATTCACCGCCGAAGGCGATCTCTGGACAGTGCCCGTACAGGGAGGGCTGGCCCGTAGACTCACGACACACCTGGGGCAGGAGACCCACGCCGCAATATCTCCCGACGGGGCCATGGTGGCGTTTTCGGCCAACTACGAAGGCCCCAGGGAAGTCTACGTGATGCCCACAACCGGAGGGAAACCTGAGCGGCTCACCTGGCACGGAGACGGTGCCGAGGTTGTGGGCTGGACCGATGACGGAAGGGTTCTTTATCGTACCAGGCATTTTTCCGGCCTACCTGACTGGCAACTGGTCCTGGTGGATCCCGAAACGGCCAATCTGGAGCAGATCCCACTGGCCCAGGCCGCGCAGGGTGTCTACGGGAACGGAGGTACCCTGTTTTTTTGCAGGCAACGCCGGCAGAGTAGCTGGACAAAGCGCTATCATGGGGGAACCGTCCAGAATATCTGGAGTTTCGCCCGAGACGGCAAGGAAGCAACAAACATCACCGCAGACTACCAGGGTACCAGTTCGGATCCCATGTGGTGGAAGGGCCGGCTCTACTTCACTTCGGATCGAGACGGCATCATGAACATCTGGTCCATGGCGCCAGACGGCTCCGACCTTCAGCAGCACACGCACCATCGCACGCTGGAGGTCAGGAGCCCTTCCATGGACAGAGGGCGCATCGTCTACCAGAGAGGTGCTGACCTCTACGTTCTCAACGTCTATTCCGGGGCTGATACTCCCATAAAGGTGACCCTGTCATCAGATGTGGATCAGCTTCGAGAGCGCTGGATCGATGATCCCATGGAGTACCTCACATCCACCGACATCTCTGCAGAAGGAGACAGGGTGGCCTTGACGGCCAGGGGGCAGGTGTTCGTCGTTCCATCCGAACCTGGTCGGCTTGTGGAGGTGACCCACGATCCCTCGGTCCGCTACCGAGCAGCACGATTCATGCCGGATGCCAAGACGATAGTGGCGCTTTCCGACAAGACAGGCGAATTGGAGTTCTGGCAAATGCCCGCCGACGGTATCGGTGAAATGGTCCAGATCACCGACAACGGCGAGGTTTTTCGCTTCCAGGGTCTGCCCTCTCCTGATGGAAAGAACCTGGCATTCACGGACAAGAACCACAAGCTCTGGATGTACCACCTGGATGTGGGTATCACCAGCCTCATCGCAGTATCCGAAAATGGACCCATACAGGATCTCTGCTGGTCGCCCGATGGAAGCCTTCTGGCCTACGGTATTCCGTCCAGCAACGACTTTCAGCAGCTCTTCATCTACGACGTGACCAACCGCGAGAACCACCCACTGACCACTGATCGCACGGACAACTTCGACCCCGCCTTCAGCCCCGACGGGAGATGGGTATATTTTTTGTCGGATAGGCACCTTGAGTCCCTGGTACCGAGTCCCTGGGGTCCGCGGCAACCCGAGCCCTTCCTGGCCAGAACAACCGAGATCTTTCTCGTACCGCTGGTGCCTGGACTGAGATCTCCGTTCATGGCTCCTGACGAACTTCATCCTTCCGCCGACGACAACCAGGATGGCCAGGAAGGTTCTTCCACCGATGGCATGGGAAGCGTCGCTGGGGGGGGAGCAGGAAAAAGGAAGCAGAAGAACAAGAAAGGAGTCCTCGACCAGCAGGAACAGGTGGATCTGAATGGTCTCGAGAAAAGGCTCCAGAAGGTTCCGGTGCCCGCCGGTAACTACCTGCAACTATCTCTCACCGACAAGAGGCTCTATTGCTTGAGCTGGTCGTGGGAGGATCGGGAAAACCACGACCTGCTCTCCATGCCTGTCAATTATCGGGATCCCGAGCTGGAACCATTCATGGAATCAATCCGGGACTACCAGCTTTCCGCCAACCGAAAAAAACTACTTGTCGTCCGTGCTGAAGACCTGCTGGTTTTGGATGCCGGCGATGAAGCACCCAGGGATCAGGAGCTGGAAGACAGCATCCTGGACCTCTCGGGCTGGACCTTTTCGCTGGATCCCAGGGAAGAATGGAGGCAGATGTTCGTGGAGGCCTGGCGCCTGGAGCGGGACTATTTCTATGACCGCGACATGCACGGCGTGGATTGGGCACAGATGGGTGAACGCTACTTCCAGATGCTGGATCGTGTCACTGACAGGGAAGAATTGGCCGATCTCATGGGGCAGATGGTCTCCGAGCTTTCGGCGCTCCACACGTTTGTCTTCGGTGGGGACCATAGAGAGGGCCTGGAAGACGTGCAGCCCGGAAGCCTGGGAGCCAGGTTCAAGAAAGACGCCGAGGCCGGCGGATGGAGGATCGAGCATATCTATGCCACGGATCCCGACTATCCAGATGATCTCTCTCCCCTTGCCAGTCCGGATGTGGCTGCCCGGGTGGGTGAAGTCATCACCGCCATCGACGGAGTGCCTTCTATTTCTTCACCCGACATCGGTTCCATGTTGCGATCAAAGGCGGGAAGGCAGGTACGTCTGTCCCTGGAAATGGGGGAAGGAAAGGAAATCAGCACTCGTGAAGTGATTGTCACACCCATCACTCCGGCTCAGGAAGAGGATCTCAGGTATCGGGAATGGGAGTACACCCGCCGGCTCCTCACCGAAGATCTGGGAAAAGGGAAGATAGGCTACGTGCATCTGCGGGCCATGTCCGGTGATGACTATGGTTCCTGGGCGCGAGAATTCTACCCTGTATACAAACGGCAGGCCTTGATCATAGATGTACGGCACAACCGTGGAGGCAACATAGATAGCTGGATCCTGGAAAAGCTGCTGCGAAAGGCCTGGTTCTACTGGCAGCCAAGAGTGGGGGAGCCGTGGTGGAACATGCAGTACGCCTTCAGGGGCCATTTGGTTGTACTTTGCGATGAAAAGACCGCGTCGGACGGCGAAGCATTCACCGAAGGCGTCAAGCGACTGGAACTGGGCACTGTCATCGGCACCAGGACCTGGGGTGGGGAGATCTGGCTTTCAGGGAATAATTGGTTGGTGGACAAGGGGATCGCAACGGCGGCGGAGTATGGTGTCTACGGGCCCGAAGGGGTGTGGCTCATCGAAGGGCACGGTGTTGAGCCCGATATTGTGATAGACAACCTTCCCCACAGCACTTTCGAAGGCGAAGACAAGCAGCTCCAGGTAGCAGTGGAGCACCTGCTGGATCTCATGGCCCAGGATCCGGTGCCGGTTCCCTCCAGGCCTCCCTATCCGGACAAGTCCTTTCCTGGCGATCCGGATCGGCAGAGCGACGAATGAACTGCTGGCATGTCCATGTCGTGTCATCAGCGATGGATGGCCCTTGCCAGCACCCCAGCCCCAGAGCACGGCTACACTGCCGAAGGAACGTGTTCGTACATGTTGGCTATCCGGTTGCAAAGCTCCTGTTTCTTGAGTAAGGGCTGGTCCGGAAGCAGCTTCATGCAGCGATGGCGCCGGGGCGTTCGGCTCTCGTGGCGCGGGATGCATGGTCTGTAAGCAGACGGAGCCTACTACATGCCAAGACTGCTGTTAACCGGTGGCCGACAGCGCACCTCTCGCCTGTTCAGGCTCGATGAATGGCACAACTATGATTTGGCTCTCCTGGTGGAGTTGGACACCGAGAGCGGGGCCTCCACAATCCGCCTGGCCCACCAGACACCTCCCCATCTGTGCCCCGACACCAATCCTTCCATCGTATTCAAGGCCGGCGCGTTGGATGGTGAAAACCTGCTCCTCTGCACTCAAACGGAAATTCTTGTGGTCGATGTCGCTTCCATGAAGATGCAGCGGCGTATCAGCCATCCCTGGTTCAACGACATTCACCACGTGGTTCGTCTCCATGGGAAGATCCACGTGGTCTCCACCGGTCTGGATGCCCTCATCGTCATGGACGATTGGGGGAATGTTCTCCAGGTGCTGGACGCCCTGGAGGGCGATACCTGGCAGCATTTTGACAAGTCCACCGACTATCGGCTCGTGTCCACCACCCAACCGCACCGATCCCACCCCAACTACGTGTTCCAGGTCGGCTCCAAGACGTGGGTTACACGCTTCAGACAAGGCGACGCTATCTGCCTTCTCGGTGGCAAGGGCACTATCAAGGTTGCTCATGAACGAATCCACGACGGATGTTTCCACGAGGGCTCCGTTTGGTTCACCAGTGTCGACGGGCATGTGATCAAGACGGATCCATCCACAGGCAGGGTACTGGATGACTTTGACTTGAATTCAATGGATGATCGGGATCTTCCTCTCGGTTGGTGTCGTTCGATCCATTTCCACGAAGGCCTGGCCTATGTGGGCTTCAGCAGAGTACGTCCCACCAAGATCAAGCAGAACCTGGCCTGGCTACGCAAGCCGCTCAACAATCCCGAATCCCTGCCCACGCGGGTGGCCGTGTATGACCTGGTCGCAGGCAGGATGCTGCTGGAATGGGATCTTGAACACCTGGGGATGAACGCCATCTTCAGCATTCTGGCCCACCCCCTGGATTGAGGCATCGCCACTGATCCGGGGTCCACCCTATTTCAATTCCCTGTTCCGGGGATCCGAGCAGTACTTGATACAGCGCGGGAATACCGGGGAGGACCAGTGAGCGACAGGGCACAACGAGGGAGTGGCAACCTGGCGGCCCTCGTCCTTACCTATGCATTCAGGTTCGGCGGCTCCTTCGTGGTCAGCATCGCCCTGATGCGATTCCTGGGTGTAGAGGGCTTCGGTACATTCGGCTACATCGGCGGCTTGGGAGCCGTGTGTGTCTTCGCAACCGACCTGGGGCTTTTCCGCCTGCTCACTCGCGAAATCGCTCGTAGCCCATCCAGGTGCGATGTCCTGGTGTCCACCGGTTTGCGGATCACGTTACTGCTCTCCATCCTGACCACCCTTGTAATGGGTGCCATCGTAGCTCTGACATCCGAAGACCGGTCACTGGCAGTACCGGCCCTGCTTGCAGGTCTGGCACTTTCGATTCAGGCTCTCTATCGCATCATCAACGCCGCATTCCACGGCTTCAGACGCATGAAGCTCCAGGTATCCGGTCAGCTCTGGGGGCGGCTGCTTCTCTTGTTGTCCACTTTCGGCCTTCTTGCCATGGGGGCTGGCATCACCGCGGTGTTTGCAGCCCAGGTCGTGGGTGCCCTGCTCACCCTGCTCATCTATATTCGTGTCTACAAGAGGAACATAGGGTCGTTCATAGTTGGCGTTCCCAGGCACCTGACCAGGAAGTTGCTGCACGGTACGCTGCCTTTTGGGCTCAATATCTTCTTTGCCAACCTGTATCTCGGTGTGGATGTGATCATGTTGGAACATTTCCACGGCGACGCCCAGGTTGGTCTATACAGGGCAGCAGCGGTCTTGATCCTCAACATTCCAGTTCTTGCCGAGATTCTGAGTGCCGGGCTCTATCCCAAGATGTCAAGACATGTGGATGAACCCGAAAAGGCCGCCACCGAGATGCGCTTCACCGCAAGAATGCTGTTGGCCCTGAGCGTTCCCATTGCCATGGGCGGAATGTGTCTTGCCGAGCCCCTCGTGGTCATGATGGGTGGCCAGGACTACGCCGCGGCGGCTCTGCCACTCCTAGTGATGCTGCCGCTGTTGCCGCTTCGCTTCTTGAACAACGGGCAGGGCATGGCGTTGTCAGCCATGAACCTTCAGAAGGACAGGACCCGCGGAGTGTTCCTGGCCGCGTTGTTCAACCTCGTCGCCAATTTCATCGCCATCCCTGCCTATGGAGCGACAGGCGCCGCAGCCACGACGCTCCTGACGGAGCTTCTCCTGGGTGCCTTTTTCGCTGTTCGGTTGCGGCAGGTCATCCGTAATCTTGGGATCCTGGAATCACTCGTTCGCTCGCTGTTGCCTTCCGCCGTCATGGCGGTAACCGTGTTGTATGTTCCTTTGCCCAATGTTCTCCTTTCCATTCTGGCGGGTGCTGGCGTGTACGCTGTTCTTGGATTCCTGGCTCGAGCATGGAGATGGTCTGATCTCGCCCGCCTGCGCGGCATTTGAATGATGGTGGCCCATTTTGTCGTATCGTGGGTCGGGCCTGTAACGGTGGGGGGCGTCAGGCTCGGGTATTCTTCTCGAAAAAGTGGAGCATGGGAGAGAGCATCTCTGCACGCAAGCCCAGGTCGGCCAGGGTGGTGGAAACGGCGTTGTCCCATTGTCTGGCTACTTCCTTCCATCCGCGGGCCGTGGCGATCTTGGAGATGATGGTCCCGATGAGGGCACCATCCAGGCCTTCTTCCAGAAGTTGCCGTTGAGGAACAGAAGAAAGTGCTTCTGGGCCGTGGCCAGCAAGAACCTCTGCTGCGGCATCCAGGCCAGAGATGATGGCGGCGAAAGGTTCCCATTCCTTTCCGTGCTCCCTGGCGACGATGTCAAGTCGTTTCTGTAGCACGGGCAGGTCAGATCTGAGTAGTGCGCATAGGGCCAGGTTCAGATGAAAGGCCAGACTCCAGGCTCGCTGCCCGGTGGCCGTGGCCCAACCGCCCCCCACCTTGTACAATGCCTCGGCTTGAGCGACACGACCCTGGAAGCGTAGGCACTCTGCCCTGGAATTGCGGCAAAGCGGAACCAGGCTGTTGAAACCGATGGTCAGCGCGATCTGTTCGGCTTCTTCGGCCATGACTCGCCCTTCTTCCCAACGGCCCTGAATACCGCGGATGCGAGCGATGGTAGCCAGGGTTTTTGCCTGAAGAGATCGGAATCCCGCTTTTTTGGCCTTTTTTTCGGCGTCTTCCAGTTGAGCGAGGCCCATTTCCAGGTCTACTGATGAGATACAGGTGCCCAGCATATCCAGCAACTCGACCTCTTGTGTTTCCAGGTCACAGTACCCCAGTGCTGTTCTGATCTCCCTCTCCGCAGGCCCGTACCTCCCCAGATGAAGCAGGCAGGTTGCTCTGGCCTGGTGGAATCGAGCGCGAATGCGCGGCTGTACCCTGGCCACGAAATGCTCGATTGCTTCCAATGCAGGCAGGCCCTTGCGGCTTCGGTCTTCGTACTCCAGGGCGTTCACGTACTCGGCGGCTACCTCGATGGCCATGGCCGGCGTGGGCTTCATGGACCACAGGGTCTCGATGCGGCGTATGGATGCGCGGCGCTCACCCGAGGCCAGATCGGCCCTGGCCAGTGACAGTTGGGAGAGTATCCAGGGATCGCTTTTTTGACCCAGTGGTTTCAAGGCGTCGGCCAGGTCGTTGGCGGCTGAACGTTGTTCCGCGGCAGTGCCGGATAGACGCAGGCCCTCGACTGCCTGCACCAATGAAGCCACGGCCAACTCCAGTCGGCCCGCAGCAAGCTCATGTCTACCAACTTCCAGGTGGGCTCGTGCGTCTTTTGCGAAGCGGGACCAGGCCCTGGCCAGGAGAGCGTGGGCTGCCTTTTTTGCTCTTCCGTGGACCCGTTCCTTGAGGAGTTGTTCAAGCAGCGGATGGTCCAGGCGGACCACGGCTCTACGATTACGTACGAGACCCGCGTTTACCAACTCATCAAGACCCGGGCCTGCTGCATTTTCCAGTACGCGCCAGGGCAGGCCGCTGCCAGCAACACCCAGGACATCGAGGGCTTCTCCCACCTTGGCTGCGTTGTCGGTGCGCTTGAAAATGAGCGAGAGGCGACCCGAGAGCAGGGCCCGGATGTCGTCGGGTATTGCTCCTTCAACAGGGCCATTCAAGGTGAACCTGAGTTCTTCGGAGACCTCGCTGCCGGGTGGGTTTCCAGGCCTGACCACTGGTTTCAGGTCGTCCCCCTGACACCACAGGTTGAGGAGTTCCCTGGCGAAGAAGGGGTTTCCCTGGCTCCTGGTCACCACCTCGCTTGCCAGGTGCGGTTCCAGGGAGATGCACTCCAGCACCAGATCCAACATGTTGTCTGAATCGATTCTTTCGAGTTGTATTTCCACTGCACCCAAGGCCCTGAGTGCCCTTATGGAACTCCCGGCCACGGGATGAAGCTCCAGTGGATCGCTTCGGACGGTCACTATTGCCAGCACGGGAAGCCCCAGTTGAAGCACCGACGCTGCCAGGGCAGCTCCGTCATCGGTGGAGGTACACCACTGTGCGTCTTCGATCAGGAGTACGCTCATTCCACGCCATGCATGGGTCTCCAGGTGTTTGAACAGGTATTCCCTTGCCACGGCGGGCGACACCGGATCCTGACCAGGACGCAGCGCGCCGAGGCGTTGCAGTAGCTCTGCCTCGTGCCGTGTTTCCTGTTCGGTTCTCCGGGTGTCTCTGGCCAACCACCTGACAAGCCTGCGATTGACGATTTCGGGGTCGGAGTCTCCAAGACGCAGGAGTCGTTGAACGGCACCCAGGTAGCCGTCTCCGGGTGCTCCTCCACGGGAGAAGGAGACATCCACGCATGTGGCGTAGCCCCCTTCTTCAAGGGACCTCATTGTGGATTTGAGTAGCCTGGTCTTGCCCACGCCGGCTTCACCACTGATGAGTACGACGCGGGGCCGTCCCGTGGAAGACACTTCACGGGCCAGATCCCACAATGCCTGACGTTGCTTGTCCCTACCAATAAGAGGAACCTCTCGTAGCGCGAAGAGCGGTAGACTTGCTCGCGCCTTGGCGCCCTTGCCCGGCTCGGGTGGAGGCCTGAAAGGCATTGGGCCAGGCTGTGGACGATGCCAGGGTGGAATGCCATCGCTCGTTTTGGCGCTTGGTATGAAATCGTGTTCGTAGCTGGAGATTTCCTGGTCGGTCACGATGTCTGTGGGGGGGGCGGACAACCTGTCGCCGGGAATGCCGAGATCCTCGGGTGGGATATGAGCTTCGTCATCGAGTCTTGGCAGGGCGGCCAGGGCAGCGCGTACATCGGCAGCCAGGTCGAAACGTGAGCGAGGGTCGGCCTGTAGTAGCGTCAGGATGATCTCCGAGAGCCCGGGTGGAACTCGTAGACCCTCGCGGATAGGCACATTCCGGGGAGGTTTGCGGCGTTTGCTGATGTGCGCTGGCACCGATGATTCCTTGAAGGGGTTGGTGCCTGAGACGAGCCTGTACATGAGAACGCCCAGGGCAAACAGGTCGGTTGCCGGGCCGATCTCTGCATACCTGCGCAGAAGGACCTCCAAGGGCATGTATGAGAGAGTTCCAGCCAGAGTTCCCTGGAAAGCCTCTTTTTGTTCCAGAGCTTTGGCAAGGCCCAGGTCCGACAACCAGGCCCTTATGCGCCCATCGGGATCGCGATGAAGGAGGACGTTGGAGAGCTTGACATCCAGGTGGAGGATCCCCCTGGCGTGCAGACATGCCAGGGCGGAGAGGACCTCGTCTAGGAGTCTACGAATCAGTGGCCAGGGCGGATTGGATCGCCGGAGTTCGATGAGGTTTCCGGCGTTTGCAAGGGCCAGGGCAAGGTATGGTCTGTGGTCGGTCAGTTCTCCAAGGTCATGGAGAGGCACCAGGTGAGGATGGACCACAGCGGCGGAGACATCTACTTCACGCTGGAAGCGGCTCTTGAATTCCGGCGTGGTCATGACTTCGTGCCTTACCACCTTGATGGCAACGAGTTCTCCCAGCAAGCGATCCCTGGCTCCGAAAACATCGGCCATGCCGCCCTTTCCCAGCATGGCATCAGTAGCATTCGGGTAGGGTTCATAGCGATCAGGCAGTGTTGGACAGATGGCATCAGGCATTTGATTCAATCGGGCTTTACGAAACCAATCGCGATGGCCACAAGTATCCGGTCTGGATTCCGGTTGACCTCTGGGGGAGACCTGCCATGGGCAGGAAAACTCCCAACTATATAGCAGAGACAGTACGCAGTAGGGGAACAACCCGTTCACGTAGATGGTCGGGGAGGCGATGGTCCAGGATATCCCTGATCTCTGCCGGGGAATACCTTGCGGAGAAATGGGTGAGCAGGATTTTTTTGTTTTGGCTCAGCAATTCTTGTCGTGTCAGAAGTTCGTCCAGGTGTGTATGACCTTTGGCTCGGCATTGCTGGATACTTACACGATCATCCAGAAACGTGGTCTCCATGATCAGTACTCTGGACTGCCGGACCAATGGTTCCTTTTCGAGAACATCGATGCGGCTGTCCCCCACGAAAGCTACGTCTGGTGCCCAGATTTCTCGTGCAATCTGGACTCCGGCCAGGCGAAGATCCCGCAGGCGCTCGCCCGCCAGCCCCCGGTACTCGTCCTTCAGCTTGTTTCGCCTGCTACGCAGTACATAGCCCACCGATGGCATTCCATGGAGAGACCGGAACACGACAACCTCTCTTTTGTGGTCGAGAGCTATCCGTTCTCCAGGGCTTACAGGGATCAACCTGATTTGCAGACCAGAACGATCCAGACTCCGCCATGCTTCGAAGAGGTTTTCGACCCCTCTTTTCAGTTCTCTGGGGACCAGGTACGTCGGCGGAGCCTGGCCCGTGAGTGCCCTGGTAGCGGCGTGCATGGCCATCCCGCCCATGTGGTCCAGGTGCCCATGGGAAAACATGACCCAGGAGCGCTGAACCGCAGAGCGCGGGCAGCGGCCGATATCGAAGCAGAGATCATGACCGGGGAGCTGGATGCAAGTCTCCACACCGCCGATACTCACTCCTCGAATGGCTATTCCCGACAAGTTCAACATGCCTTCACCTGAATGTCGTTTCCCCAGGGTCGCAGGAAGAAAGGTGTTAATCGAGTGGGATACGTTCCGCTCCGGCGAACGCTTGCCGGATGAAAGCACCCAAAGAGAAGGAAGCCCTCCGCTTCTACGTTGCCGGTTCACATTATTTTTACGAGAGCGGCCCCACCCGGCTCCAGAAAACAGAATCGAAAGAGCCTCATCTATACACATATGCGGTGAAGACCAGGCCGATTCCATGAAACACACGGATTGCCTGTCCGTAGACGGACATGAACAAACGAGATAGATACACCCAAATGCCAAGCCTCGTGGGAAATGCGTCTACAACGCGATTGTGCGGCATTTCAGCTCACTCGACCAGGCCCAGTGGAACCCGAATCGACAGGTGTTGCAATAATGACAGGCACAGTCAAAAAATGTTCCTGCCACTTCCTGTCGGCAGACATCTTTTCTCGTGGACCACTCCGTGGGTCCACCTGTGAGCGACTCCACCCTTGAACGAATGGTGGGAAGTGGGGAAAGAACCATGATGAAACACCTGCTGGTGACCCGCTTGTTTTTCGCAATGGTGGACGCCACCTGCCTGCTGCTGTCGTTCAGCGTAGCCTATTACCTGCGTATTCACGTGTTCCCCTCGTCGGGAACCGAACAGATCACGGCATTCACCCCTTATTACAAGCTGTTCGTGGTTATCTGGGCCATGTGGATTTGGGCAGCCATGAGAGCCCGACTCCTGGACATGCCGGATCTGCCGTTCGAAGAAGAAATCGTGAGGGTCTTGAGTGCCCTGGTGATGATTCTCCTGATGGTGATGCTGGTTCTCGGCATGTTGAAGATGAACTACAACTACTCAAGGCTGGTGGTGTTTGGTGGTTTTGGACTTTCTTTTTTCGTGATTACGAGCGCCAGGGCCATCTTGCGAAAAACACTGGCCCTGGTGGATGGTGCAAGACGAACCGTTTTGCTGGTGAGTGGTACCAGGGAACTACCCATGGCAGTGCAACGTCTTCTCCACATGAAGAGCGCGACTCACAATATCGTGGGGGTTGTCCTCCCGGAACGGCTCATGTCGGAAGACAATTCGCCGTTGGAAACAGAGGGGCTCGAGATACCGGTTCTGGGAACCCTGGACCATTTGGACGAGGTGCTGTCGTCAAACGATATCCAACGTGTCAGCATTGTACTCCAGGGTCTGGAGAGCGACGAAGTCATGGACATCGCGGTCAAGATCGAAGGCCGTCTGCCCTTCATGACCCTGCACCCCGAGCCCAGCGACATACTGGTAGCCAACTCCGAGATCACCGTGGAAGCGGGCTCGGTCAATCTCAATCTCCACCAGAACCTTGTAAACCCTGTATTTCGCATAGCAAAGAGAGTCTTCGACATCATCTTCGCATCTGCGGCAATAATCGTTCTATTCCCAGTCTACGCGCTCATAGCGCTCGCCATAAAGCTGGATTCCAGTGGTCCGGTTTTCTACGTACAACGGCGTCTGGGTCAGGACATGCAGCCTTTTGGTTGCTACAAGTTCCGCACCATGGCCGCCGATGCTGAAAAACGCCTGTAGAAGCTCCTGGACTCGGATCCGGCCGCCCGTGCTGAATTCCAACGGGACTACAAGTTGAAAAACGACCCCAGGATTACCCGGGTAGGAGACTGGCTCAGGAAGACCTCCCTGGACGAACTTCCACAGTTTCTGAACGTGCTACAGGGCACCATGAGTGTGGTGGGGCCCAGGCCGATCGTGGAAGGCGAAGTGGTCAAGTACGAGCGTTGGAGCAGGATCCTCTTCCGTGTGAAACCCGGGATTACAGGTCTATGGCAGGTGTCCGGAAGAAACGACGTGACATATAGGGAGCGGATCATGTTCGACCGGTACTATGTCAAGAACTGGTCTGTGCGGCTGGACCTGATGATCATCATCAAGACCATCTTCATCATGCTTGGAAAGCAGGGTGCCTACTGAATCAACGGGAGTGTTTCATGGCTCGGTTCATGTTGCTCACCTACTACTATCCGCCCGAGGTGGCAGCAGCGGCACATCTGTACCACCAACTCGCCACGGCTTTGGTGGAGAGAGGCCACGAGGTACAGGTCGTCACGGGATTTCCTCGCTATAATGCACGATATGCCAGCAGGAAATACGATGGCAGGCATTTCATGCGTGAGTGGGAAGATGGCGTGGAGATTGTCCGTATCGCCTTGCCCCAACTGCCGCGTACCAATCCCGTGCTGCGCGGAGGTGAAGAGTTCTTGAATGCCGGTATCCTGTCGTTGACGGCGGCGGCCATGAAACGAGCCCATGCTTCTTTCGTCTATTCCCCCCCGCTGCCAATGGCACTGGCGGCCTGTTTCTTGAAAAGGCTACGCAACACTCCCACAATCATCAATGTCCAGGACTTGTTTCCCAAGGAAGCCATCGACATAGGTGTCTTGAAGAATCCAACCTTGATACGAGTGATGGAGTTCCTGGAGTCCTTCGTCTATGACAACGCCGATCATGTCGTGGCCCACTCGGAGGGAAATCGGCGTTACATCGTATCCAGGGGTGGAAGTGATACCAGGGTTCACACCATCCACAACTGGATCGATCTCGACGAGATCCACCCGGGGCCGAAGGACAACGAATTCCGCAGGACCAACGTCCCTGAAGGCAAGTTCTGTGTAAGCTACGCCGGCACTATGGGTTGGAACCAGGACATGGATACCCTCATCCGGGCTGCCAGGGAACTCAGGGAATACGACGAGATCTTCTTCCTGCTGGTTGGTGATGGGAACAACAAGGCGGAAGGAGAACGTATGGCGGCTGAATATGGGCTTGAAAACGTCCGTTTCAAATCATCTATACCCTTCCACGAGTACAAGGAGCTGGTGCGGGCGTCGGATGTTGGCCTTGTGAACCTGAACCCCAGACTCCTCTCCCCAGTGGTCCCTTCGAAGCTTTTGAATCTCATGGGCAGCGCCATCCCGGTGGCGGCAAGCCTGCCGTTGTCCGGCGATGCGCCTGCCATCATACGGGATGCCAACTGTGGCTACGTCGTCGATGCGGGCGATTACAAGGGTCTGGCCAAGGGTATCCTGAAACTCTACCATGACAGGGAAGCTTCTCGGGAGATGGGCCAGAACGGGCGTCGATACGCAGAAGAACACTTTTCCCTGGAAGCGTGTACCGGGCAGATCGAATCGCTCCTGGTGCAGGTGGCGAGATCTTGAACAACGCCGGCCATGAAGAGCGTGACCTCAGCATGCCCCGGGGAAGGACCTCCATGCTCTCTGCCGTGATCCTTGCTGGTGGGCGTGGAACCAGGTTGGACCCGGTCAGCGGCGGGCTCCCCAAGCCCCTGGTCTCCGTGGGGGGCACCCCCATCGTGGAGCATCAGATCGCCGTCCTGGCCAGGTACGGGGTTGGACAGGTTTTCCTGACCACTGGCTATGGAGCCAATATTCTGGAGAGAAGCCTGGGTGATGGATCTCGCTGGGGAGTGGAACTGCACTATGTCCGCGAGAGCAGACCTCTGGGCACGGCTGGGGGAGTAGCTGCCTTGCGAGGTCGTCTCCGTCACGATTTTTTCGTCGTCTATGGCGACGTGATGTTCGACATGGATCTCACGAGGCTGGCAGCGTTCCATTCCCGGGTTGGAGCCGACGCCACGTTGGTGGTGCATCCCAACGACCATCCACAGGATTCGGATCTCCTGGTATTGGACGAAAGCGACAGGTTGCTGGAACTCCACCCCAAGCCCAGGAGCCCGGGGGCCATAGACCTCCCCAACCTGGTATCCGCAGCGCTCTATGTGCTCACTCCCGGGGCGCTGGAGTTTGTCGAGCCCGGTGTTTCCCAGGACTTCATCCGGGATGTCTTCCCAAGGATGATTGCCTCCGGCTCGCGGTTGTTCGGGTACCGGACTCCGGAGTACCTGAAGGACATGGGTACGCCGGAACGTCTTGCCAGGGTTCACCAGGACTGTCTCGCCGGCACTATAGCATCCAGGCGCTGGGACAAGCCCCGACCCACCGTCTTCCTGGATCGGGACGGTGTGATCAACGAAGAGATAGGTGGTGTCCACCGCGCCGACGACCTGCGGCTCATCGAGGGAGTGGGCAGCGCCATCAACGAATTGAACCGTTCAGGTTGGCTGTGTGCCGTGGCGACGAACCAGCCTGGTCTGGCCAAGGGTTTCATGAACGAAGAAACCCTCGGCAAGATCCACCGTCGCCTGGAGAGCCGTCTTGGCCTGGAGCGTTCGTGGATCGATGCCATGGTCTATTGTCCCCATCATCCAGAGCGGGGACATGAGGGCGAAGTCCGCGAATTGAAGGTCGTTTGCTCCTGCAGGAAGCCCGCCGTCGGGATGCTCCGAGAACTGGCAAACCAGCTTCCTGTGGACCTCTCCCGCTCGGTCATGGTGGGAGATAGCTGGCGGGACATGGTTGCCGGTCACGTTTTCGGCCTGGAGACCATCGGAGTCAGGACGGGGGACGCCTTGCGCTCTCCACCCCCCCAAGATCTGGCCTGGCTGGCACATGCCGACCTGCTGGTGGACGATTTGCCAGCAGCGGTGAAGGCGCTGTTGGCCCCGCAGGCCGATTTCTCCCATCACATCGGTATTGTTCAGAAGGCGCTCGTTTCAGCCGCAAGGCGTCCCCTCCGTGTTGCCGTACGAGCAGGGCCACGACCAGAGCAGAACCTTCACCTGTTCAACCTTCAACGTTCCATCCGACGCAATGGTATTACCGTTTCGAGAGTGCTTGCCCAGGACGCGAGCGCGGTGGGAAAGGTATTTTCGCAACGGGGACATTACCCTCTCCCTGCCGGTTCAGGGTTGCCTCGACCGGAAGTGCTGCTGCTGGCGGCACCAGGCAGGCATGGTGGCGACCTGGAGTTGAACCTCGTGTGAACCCCCGTTCAACAACGCCCTGCCTTCCCAGTAACCTGGCCCGGTGGCTGGTGTGTACTCTCTCTTTCAGGAGCCTCAATGATAATCTCCAGGACTCCCTTTCGCGTTTCCTTCGTAGGAGGAGGTTCGGATCTGCCCGCCTACTGCCAGCGCAGGACCGGTGCAGTGTTGAGTGTCACGATAGACCGGTCCATGTACCTCACGCTTCATCCCTATTTTCACCGCGGAAAAACCTTGCTGCGCTACTCGCGCACAGAGTTGGTGGAGGACATTTCTCAGATCCAGCACGCCATCTTCCGCGAAGCTTTGAAGTTCATGGATGTCTCTGGAGGGATCGAGGTTTCTTCCAGTGCGGATGTTCCCTCTGGAACGGGGCTGGGTTCCTCCAGTTCTTTTACGGTTGGTCTGCTGCAGGTCCTGTCCGCATTCAAGAGTCGTTTCTTGTCAAGGGAGCAGTTGGCGTCCAGTGCAAGTCACCTGGAGATCGATGTCCTGGGCGAGCCCATCGGTCGTCAGGATCAGTATGCCGCGGCTTTTGGCGGTTTGAATCTCATCGAGTTCAAGGCTGACGGCCGAACAGAGGTCAGTCCGATAGCGGTCCCCAGGCACACGGTGGAAGCTCTGGATAGGTGTCTGCTCATGTTCTACACCGGTACCAGGCGCACCACGCGCTCTGTTCTGACAGAGCAGCAGGAAATAGTAGCCCGGGACGACGACAAATTCAGGAGCACCTCCAAGATGGTGGAGTTGGCCTACCAGATGCGTGATGCGATATATGCCGGTGAACTATCGGTCGTCGGGGAGCTGCTCCACCAGAACTGGAAGATCAAGAGGAGCCTCACCAGTCAGATCAGCAACCCCGACATAGATAGTGCCTACGAAGCCGCCAGGGCTGCGGGGGCAATCGGCGGAAAACTGTTGGGGGCGGGCGGAGGTGGATTCATGTTGTTCTACGTTGAGCCGGAGCATCGACAAGCGGTACGATCGGCCCTTTCCAGGCTGACCGAACTCCGTTTTTCCTTCTTCCATTTTGGTAGCAGCATCATTTTTCATGATGGGTCGATGGTAGAAACCAGCCAGGGTTTCATGAGCTGAGTCGTTCCGCCAACACCCCGATGGCGTCGGGAGGGAGAGTGCGATGGATTTGGACAGACCGGTGTTCATGGTGGGCATGCCCAGGAGCGGTACCACGATCATCTATGAAGCGCTGGCTCGCCACGAGGATCTCGGGTGGTTCTCCAGTTTCGTGGTTCGGCAGCCACGCATGGAGTTCTTGACGTTGTTGTCCAGGATCTACGATCTGCCTCTGGTCTCCCAACACGTGCATGGTGTGAAGCCCCAGTTCCGGCAGGGGCGAAACCTCTACAACAAGTTCCTCCCGAAGCCGGATGAAGGGTGGAGCATCTGGAGGCGACTTTGTGGTGAGCATTTCCTTTATGAGTACCTGCTGGATGTGAAGGCGACGCCAAGGGAACGGACTCGCACCCACCGGGGGATTTCCAGGCTGTTGCGTTACCAGGGAAAGCAGCGCTTCCTTTCCAAGACAGTCGGTCCTCCACGTATGGAGTATCTACAGAGTATCTTCCCCGACGCCTTTTTCATCCAGATAGTCCGGGACGGTCGGGCGGTGGTAAACTCCCTTCTCAATTTTTCCGTCTGGAAGGAGCAGGGAGGGTATGAGAAGCCCTTCTGGGACAAAGGGCTTCCCGACGATTGGATGCTGGAATGGGAACGTAGCGGCAAGAGCCCCGCTGCCCTTGCGGCCATTCAATGGCGAGTGGTCCAGGACGTCTCCCAGGACGAGGCATCCAGGTTGCGCAAGGGCCGTTTCATGCTGGTGCGCTACGAAGATTTCACCGCTGATCCCGTTTCCATGATCCGCGAGATCCAGGATTTCTGTGGACTTTCTCGTTCGCATCGTGTCGAGAGTTCGATGGAAAAGCCCGGTAGCTTCGTAGACATGAACTACAAGTTCCGCAAGGCATTTTCCCAGAAGGAAATCGAAGCCCTTGAAGGGCTCATGGAGCCGTGGCTGTCCAGGTATGGGTATCTGGAGATGACCTGAAAGCCCTCCCTGGGAACTCCCTAAAGTCCAGCCCGTGCTGTCCGACATACACAGTGTGGTTTTCCGTCGTTGCGGAAAAGCCCGCTGTACGTGCCGGGATTCCGGCCATCAGAATTGAGATCTACCATGAAGAGTGCCTTGCCTGTTCTCTGTGTTTTTCTGACCGCATCTTGTCGTGTTGGTCCGGACTCCATCCTGGATAGTGGAACAGTGGGGAACACCTGTACGTGGTATGTGGACTCCGACGGCGATGGGTTCGGTTCTCCCGATGCTGCCGTGCAGATGGATTGCGAGTACCAGGGGAGCGAGTATTCCCAGGATGGCACCGATTGCGACGATGCTACTCCTTCCGTCAACCCTGGCGCTTCAGAGATCTGCGATGGCTTGGACCAGGATTGCGATGGAGAGATCGACGAAGACCCGGTGGATGGGGGTACCTGGTATCCTGACCTGGACGAGGACGGCTTCGGCGATCCCGAGTCGGCGATATCGGCCTGTGAAGAGCCATCAGGAGTCGTTTCCGATGGCACGGACTGTGATGACCAGAACAACACCGTCAATCCTGGAGGTATTGAAATCTGCAACGGGCTGGACGACGACTGCGACGGAGAGATCGACGAAGGAAGACTGCTGGAGTGGTTCCTGGACAAGGATGGGGATGGCTGGGGAGTCGAAGAATACTCCATCCTCTCCTGTGATGCTCCCGAGGGCTACGTCTTGTATGCCGGAGACTGTGATGATTCGGACCCGGCCTATCATCCCAGTGCCGAGGAGAGCGACTGTAGCGATCCCAACGACTACAACTGTGACGGTTCCACCGGCTACGCCGACCTGGATGAAGACGGCTTCGCCGCATGTGAAGAGTGTGAAGACATGGACGCTTCCATTTTCCCGGGGGCTGATGAGTACTGTGACCTGGAGGACAACGACTGCGACGGCGAAGTAGACGAAGACGATGCCCTGGACGCTTCCACCTGGTACCTTGACGAGGATCTGGACGGCTTTGGGCAGGCCGAAGTCTCCCTGGTGGCCTGCTATGTCCCCGACGGCTATGTCGGTGATGCCACTGATTGCGATGATAGCGACTCATTCGTCAATCCCAGTTCCTTCGAAATCTGCAACGACGTCGACGACGATTGCGATGGTCAGATAGACGAAGAGGCCTTGGACGCCTCCTGGTGGTATCGGGATTTGGACTCCGACGGATATGGAGACGCCGCTGAAGCGCTGGAGAGCTGCCAGCAACCCACGGGCTACGTGGTGGACTACAGCGACTGTGACGATACCGACAGCGCGGTGAACACGGCGGCGACCGAATACTGCGACGGCATCGACAACGACTGTGACGGCGAAGTGGACGAAGACGACGCCGCTGATGCGGCAATGTGGTACCAGGACGGTGACGGCGATGGCTTCGGCAACCCCGCCAGTTTCGCAGTGGCCTGCGTTGCTGCTGAAGACTACGTCGCCGATTCAAGTGATTGCGACGACAGCAACGCTTCGGTTCACCCCGGAGCCGATGAATACTGCAACGATGTCGACGACGATTGCGATGGTGAAGTAGACGAAGACGATGCCCTGGACGCTTCCACCTGGTACCTGGACTATGACGAGGATGGCTTCGGTGATGCCGTCAGGTACAAGGTGAGCTGCGAAGCTCCCGACTGGTATGTCGCTGATTCTACCGATTGCGACGATGTTGATGGCTCCATCCATCCCGGTGCTTCAGAGATCTGTGACGGCCTGGACGACGACTGCGACGGCGAGGTGGACGAAGGCGCCGTGGATCCCGCCACCTGGTACGCCGACCTGGACGGCGATGGCTATGGGGATCCCGGCAGCAGCGCCGAGGCCTGCCAGGCTCCCGAAGGCTACGTAGCCGATTCCACGGACTGTGATGACGGCGAGGCCTCGGTGCATCCCGGAGCCGACGAATACTGCAATGAGACCGATGATGATTGCGACGGCGAGGTGGATGAAGGCGCCGCTGTCGATGCTCCTGAATGGTACGTCGATGCGGATGAAGACGGATACGGAGATGAAACGGAGTCACTCGTCGCTTGCGAGGCTCCCAGTGGCTACAGTGCATCGCCGGATGACTGTGATGATTCGGATCCGCAGGTGCATCCTGAAGCAAACGACGCCTGTGACGGTGTGGACCAGGACTGCGATGGCCAGGTGGACGAGAACTCCACGGATGGCCAGCACATGAT
Source organism: Myxococcota bacterium (assembly GCA_024276675.1). Classification (GTDB taxonomy): domain Bacteria; phylum Myxococcota_A; class UBA796; order UBA796; family JAFGLY01; genus JAJRWT01. The sequence continues at coordinate 150,668 of JAJRWT010000091.1, forward strand.
CACCGCCGACACCACGGGCGGATTCATCTACCGGGTCGATCCCGATGGTACCACCACGGTGATTTCCGAACTGGATCCTGGATATTCCATAAATACCGTGGCCGTTGACGATGCCGGCAGGGCCCTGGGCTACGACGTGAACTCGGGAAAGTTGGTCGAGATCGATGTTTGTTCAGGAACGATAATAGAGCTGGGAGCCACCGGCACCGAACTCATCTGTGGGCTCTCTTTTGCTGATGACGGAAGACTCTACGCCATCGACCAGACATCCAACCAGACATTTGAAGTGGATACCGAAACCGGCCTGGCCACCTATATCGGTGACCTGGGTTTCGATCTTGGCCCCTGTGGCATGGCCCATGACTGCTCCACCGATGAACTGATCGGTGCCGACAGGTATTCCGGGAACATCTTTCGGATAGACGCAAGCACGGGTGAGGCCTACGGCTTCGTCGAGACTTCCGTGGTGTTCGGTGCGGTTGGCCTGGAGTATGATCCCCCCACCGGCTTCGCCTATGCTGCGACTGGAACAAAGCTGTACCAGGTGGATATCGAAACCGGAGCCACGACGTCCATTTCTTCCCTGGATGTGGACAGTGTTGATGACCTGGTCTACTACCCGGAATGCCCCTGAAGGTTGCATGGGCCCCGTCATGGTCTGATGAAGATTCCGGCGGAACGACGTGGGTTTTTGTTTGTCTGCCACTTTGTATACCAGCTCACGAGCCTTTTGCAATGATCGGCGAGTTATGAGGGTAGACTTGTGGACGGAAGTGAGGACCCATGATCGACATCCCAGAATTCGTAGACGACTACTACAGGCGTTTCATCCAGGTCTTGAGTTCCTTCGACAGGGAGCCCCTGGTTCCAATCGCTCATCTGCTCCAGGAACTGGCCACTGGGGAAGGTACTCTCTGGATAGCTGGAAACGGCGGAAGCGCGGCAATATCCAATCACACCGTGTGCGATGTCACCAAGGGTACCCATGTCGAAGGCCAGCCGGTGATACGCTCGTCATCTTTGGCTTCCAACGTTCCCATGATGACAGCCCTGGCCAACGACCTGGACTACGAGGATATCTTCCTGGAACAGCTCCGCTACCACATGCGCCCGGGTGATGCACTCCTGGTGGTCAGCTCCAGCGGCAACTCGCCAAACGTAGTAAGAGCATGTCGTTTCGCCAGGGACCAGGGCATTCCCACGGTGGCCTTCGTTGGTTTCGATGGGGGCGAGTTGTTAGGGCTGGCGGATCACGTCGTCTGGATTCCGATAGACAACTACGGAATGGTGGAAGACGCCCACCAGAGCCTGGTACACGTGCTGACCCAGTACCTGCGGCAGCTTTTCCAGGAGCAGTCCCAGGGGCGAGGGGAGCGATAGTCCTTTGTAGAACGGGACACTGGCCTGGTATCCGGCAGATTACGGAGAACCCATGCACGAGAGTTCTTTCCCCGACCCCAGGGTGCTTGTCCTGGGACCATCCGACAAGCACGGCCAGTACGGTGGCTATGTCTCATACGTCAAATCTCTGACCGACTCCGCCTTGTCCAGGGAGTTCAACTCCCAGCTCGTGGATCTTTTCTGGGCTCCCCGCTGGCCCGTACTCGTACGCCACTCTTCCGGGCGTTTGCTTTCCCAAACCTGGAAGACCGTCACCGATCTGGCTGCGCTCATGCGCATGGGGAGTAGGTATCCTTCTCTCCAGGTGGTGCATTGCCCAATAGCCACCTCTCCGCAAAGGCAGATGGAGCAGGTCGCATTGCTGAACCTGGCACATCGGCGTTTCGGAATGAAGCGGATCTTTGATGTGCGAGCCGGAGATTTCTTCACCGAGTTGTCAAAGGCTCCAGCGTTGGTGCGACGTGCAGTCACCGCGATGATACGCGAGGCGGAAGCCGTAACTGTCGAGGGAAGACCCTACATGGCGCCCATGCGGGAAATGCGGGGTCATGACCCGGAATACATGCCCAGCTTCGTGGAGTGGGGCTCCACCGGCGCAAGATACCGAGTCGAGTACCACCATGATCAACCGCTCAAGGTGTGCTACGGCGGCCAATTGAACGATGACAAAGGTATATTTGAACTCATCGAAGCCGTCTCTCTCCTACCTGGGGGGAGTACGAGTCTGGAGTTGGTGGGATTCTGCAAAGACGACATGAAGGCCAGGCTCCTGCGCGCCATTGGAAAGGTTTCTGGAAACGAGGTTTCCATCCACACGAACCTGGCCAGAGAGGACTACCTGAAGAGGCTTGCTGCAAACGATCTGTTCGTCTTTCCCTCGTATCATTACACCGAAGGCCACTCCAATGCGCTCAACGAGGCCATGGCCCTTGGACTACCCGTGGTGAGTACGCCGGTGGGCTTTTGTGAAGATGTACTGGCTGAGGGGGGCCTAATGATTCCCCCCAGAGACCCGGGGGCCATAGCCGGGGCGATAGAGGAACTGTCAGGGGATCCCCGCCGCAGAGAGCGCATGGGGCGTGCCAATCGGAATCGAGTAAAGACTCGTTTCAGCGATATCGTGGTGATGGAAAACTGGGCAAACTTGTACCGCAGGCTGATGGGCGGAGCTGTTCCCCGGCAAGAACAAGCCCTCAAGGTGCAGGTAGGGAGAACATGAGATGAAAATCATGGTTACCGGGGGCGCTGGTTTCATAGGGAGTCATCTCTGTGATCGACTGCTGGCTCAGCAACACAGCCTGGAGGTCGTGGACGATCTCAGCCTGGGTCGTGAGGATAACATCAGCCATCTCTTTTCCAACCCAGCCTTTCGCTTCCACAACTGCTCCATCCTGGATGAACGCTTCGACGAGATCATGGCAGCAGGCTCTTTCGACGTGGTGTTCCACCTGGCGGCCAACAGTGACATACAGGAGGGCAGCAGGGATCGCAGAGTGGATCTGCAAAGGACCTTCCAGACCACCTTCGCGGTTTGTGAAGCCATGGCAAGGAACGACGTCAGGCAGCTACTTTTTGCCTCCACCTCGGCGGTGTATGGAGACGTGTCCGCACCCGCGCCAGAGGATTTCGGGCCCCTGGAGCCCATCTCTTTCTACGGTGCCGCAAAGCTTGCCAGCGAGGCATATTGTTCAGCCTACGCCCATCGTCACGACATACGTAGCTGGGTTTTTCGGTTTCCCAACGTGGTGGGAGCTCGGGCCACCCACGGCGTCATCCTCGATTTCATCCGGAAGTTGAAGAACAATTCTTCAGAGTTGCAAGTGCTGGGCGACGGCAACCAGCAAAAGCCGTACCTTCATGTGCACGAGTTGATCGACGCAAAGCTTCTGGCCTGGCAACGTGTACAACCCCGGCCCCTCGAAGTCTTCAATATCGGTCCCGAATCCGCCACCACGGTGCGATGCATAGCCGAAACCGTCGTAGAAGAAATGGGACTGGCTGGCAAGACCAGGATCTCCTACCAGAACCAACCATTCGGCTGGCCTGGGGATGTGCCACGTTTCGCCTACGATCTGCGCAAGATCCACGCTCTGGGTTGGAGGGCGAGAGGTTCGTCGGACAATGCCATGCGCAGGGCAGTCCGGGACCTGCTGGCCGAATCCGAGGTTTGAACGTGAACCGCAGTGCATGTGTTTTTCAGGCGGTTTCCTTTTTTGTACCGCCATTGCTTACTGCCTGCTCCTGTTGGGAAGCTGGCAGCAACGAAGAGACCAGCGATTCCTCCGTGCCCGCCGAATCCGGTGAATCCGGTGGAGTGGACAGCCAGGCCGGTAATCCGGATTCTTCATCGGGGAATACCGGATTGACGGACACCGGAATCTCAATCCAGGCTCTGGATCCCTATGTCCAGCCCGTGGTGGAGGTGGAGCCGGCGCTTCTGGAACCAGGTGAAGAAGCCACGGTCGTCTACCGGGGGGAACTTGCCTCCGCCGACAGTCTGATCATGCACTATGGTTTCAATGGCTGGAACCAGGTCGAAGGCCTGTCAGACGAGTTTCAGGAAGAAGAGTCCAGCAACGACGTCTTCTACTTCCTGGAAGTCTCCATGGATCGCGATGAATACGAGGGTACCTTCCGGACCACCGTGGAGCTTCCCACCGATGGTCGTGCCATGCACATGGTCTTCTACCAGGAAGAAACCGATACCTGGGACAACAACGACTCCCAGGACTACTCCTGGCCCATCCTCTTCCCCTATATCGGTCCCTACCTGACCTGGAACGACGAGACCCGCCCCCAAGATGGTGTGGTGGTTAGCTACGAAACCTCGATTCCGTGCCTGGGTGTTGTGCGCTACGGTGACACGCCGGAGCTTGAGGCCTACAAGGTGGGTGATGTCTTCGGCAACCATCACGACGTGGTCCTTGGCGATCTGGAGCCGGACACCACCTACTACTACCAGTTGTACGATAGCGTGGGCCACGTGTCCCAACTCTTCAGCTTCGAAACGGCGCCGGAAATTGACAGCAGCTTCAAGTTCGTGGTTTTTGCAGACATGCAGGATACCGGCGAATGGCAGCGGTGGAGAGATGTGGCCGATGAAGTCCTGGCAAACCACTCCGATGCCGTTTTTCTACTGATACCGGGCGACATGGCGGCAAGCGATGGGCCCGGCCCATGGTGGACCTTTTTCGACAAGGGCAGGGATCTTTTCTCGGGCAAGGTCATGATGCCCGTGCCAGGAAACCACGATACTCCCGGCGGTTGGAGCAACACCGACACCACCAGCTTCGAGAGGTACTTCGACCTGCCCAGGGCCGCCGGTTCGGAAACCTACTACTCCTTCGATTACGGGAACGCGCATTTTCTGGCATTGAACTCGGAGGACAGCTCTGCTTTCGGCAGCAGTACCGGAGACCAGTACGCCTTCGGGGTCTCGGACCTTCTGGGGTGTTGGAATGGTTCCACGCTGACCTACGACTGGGTTTTTGCCACCTGGCATATTCCTCCCTACAACGCAGGTGCTCGACACTTCGACCAGCAATGGGACTACCGTGGTATCACGGAGAGTTTTCAAGGTACCGTTGACTGGTTCCTTGGGGGCCATGAACACCTGTACCAGCGATCACTCCCTCTGCGCTACGACGCAGAGCTGGCCGCGTCGGGTGAATACGGCAACGGAGAGGACGACGGGGTGGGCTACCTTGTGCTCCCGCCCGCCGGGCAGTTTGTTTCCACTGGTCTGGTGGCCATGGACGACCCCAATTCCAGTGTCAGGCAGCTCTTTGGATATCCCGAGTTCACCGACGACGATGAAACCGTGGATTCCGAGAACGGGTTCGTGGTCGTGATCATCGATGGAAAGACCATCAACATACAGACCTGGTGCCTGGGTGACACCTTCACGGCCAAGGATCCCTATATCAAGGACTCCGTGATGTACGAAAAGTGATGGGCTGCCTGGTTCTGCGTCTCCAGCTCACTTGTGGCGCAGGATGTCCTATTGTCGTTCTTCAAGGATATCTCTTTTCAGGTCGGCCATTTCACTTCGGAGCTTGGTGCGAATCCTGGTCAACTTTGTGCGGATGGCTCCAGGGCTGGTGTTCATTTCTCTTGCGATCTCGGGCCCGGTCCAGCCTTCACCTTCTGCCAGTAGCAGTACGAGCCTGTCCTTTGGCGGTAGCCGCATGAGTGCCCTGCCAATCGCCTGGGAGAGTTCGTTCTGGGCAGCCGCGATTTCGGGAGAGTCGTTGTTCACCAGTTGTACGTCTACATCGTGGAGGCTGGGGTCGTTTTTTCGGCCTCTCCTCATTCGGTGGCAGGCGTTGGCGACCATGCGTACCAGCCATCCTTCAAGGCTTCCATCGCCCCGGAACGAGGTCAGGTTGGTCCCTGCGGAGAGCAAGGCGTCCTGTACGGCGTCTTGAGCTTCTTCTTCGTTGCGGCAACGCCGGCGGCCTACGCTGATGAGGCGCTCTCCAAAGCAGCGTGTCATTCGATCCAGAGCCTGGATGTCGCCGCTCTTCACCATTTCCAGGAGCTTGACGGGGCTGCAAAGCTGTGCATCCCCGTTGACAGGGTGGGTGGACTTCATGATTCTGCTCTCTCTCCACTTCTGGCTGCGATTTATTATCCGGAAGGGGCAGGACGCGCTGGAGCGAGTAGCTTTGCAGCAAGAAAACCCTTACCAGAGAAAATATACTCGAACCAGGTCATCCTCGGCCAGGATTGGGAAACGATTCTTGAGTACCCGTAGTGCGGGAAGAAAGGCATCTGCCACGAGCCTGCCCCGGTGGACCACAATGTAGCGAACTCCTGTTGATCTGGCGGTATCAAGAAATTCATCCATGCCGAGATCGTTCCGGGCCATGTGACGAAGGGCGGCCAACACCTGGAAAGCGGCGCGATTGGCCCCGGTGTTCAGACCTGCTGCCAGCGGCTTTTCGTGGATCACCTGTTCGTAGAGGTAGGAGTTGTTGGTGGCTACCGGAAGGTTGAGTACGGCGCCTGTTTGGGCTCCTCGAAGAGTCTCCATGGCAAGCGAGTGGGGCACCTCGGTCAGGGCAGGCAGGCCCCTGGCAGGAGAAACAAGCCTTGCTTCGACAATTATTAGCAGCAGAGCCAGGACCGTGTGAGGCATCCTGCCTTTGAAAAGCAACGTGGAAGATGAGTCGGCGAGCAAGGCGATGGAGAGGACGGCCAGGACCGACAGGCGGTAGAGCAGGGAAAGCGTGTCGAAGCCCGGTAGTTTCTCAAGCAGCATGTACGGCAGGGGCAGGGCCAAGCCTGCCAGGTCCAGGGGAAAGCCGTCCTTTACCAGTGTAGGGCCCATGGCCAGCGTCAGGGACAGCAGGGCAGCGAGCCACAGGGCCGGCTTTGGAAGAGCTGCTCTTGCGAGAATGGAGCTTTCGTCCCGAGAATATCGCAGTTTTTCGGTGGCGTGGGGTTTCCGTCGCCCATTACCGGTGGAGGACTGCGGGGCAGAGTTGGTTCTTCGAAAAACAGCACCTGCCAGGGCGATGGCCAGCAGCCCGTAGCCCAGGTAGGCCAGGTGAGCGTAGTCGCCGGGAGAACCTTCCAGATGCTGGAAGTCCGGGGAGCGGAAATCCCCTGGGACGAAGAAGATCCGGGGATCGGCTGGACCGATGGTCCTTCGAAGCCTGGTGAGGTCTTCCTTCCCCTTTATTTCGACAAGCCCTTCCGGCGATTTGGCGAGGCTGCGGGTGGCAAGGGCGAGGGGGGCCGTTGCCGCAAAGGCCAGTAGGGCAACCGGAAGAAGGCGCTCGAGACAGTGGAGGCGGGGAAATGGAGGAAAGCCTGCCAGAATGATGGATACCAACAGAAGCCATGCGGCGACGGTCCCGTACCAGCCGGCCAGCGAACAGAGAAAAAGCGCAGCCGCCGCCAGTAGTTGACTGGACAGGCCCTTGTGATTCAGGGCCCGCAACATGAGGAGGCCTGCAAGCGGAATGGTTCCTACGGCCAGGGCTTCGCTGGCTCCATTGTGGGCGTTGGAGATCACTATCGCCGAGAGCCCGAAACCAAAGCCCGAGAGCCAACCGCTGCCGCCGAGGGCCTTCCCCAGGGCGTGTGCCGCAAGTGCGGCGAAGAGCAGGTGGGCAAGCACCAGCAGGTTGTAGGTGACAACGGGGCCCAGCAGGGCCACCAGCGGTGCCCCGAGGAAACAGTTGAAGGGATCGGCCACCAGCAGCAAGCCACCGGCGGGGTGGTTCAACAGGTCTGTGTGCAGGGGAAACTCGGCGCTTGCCAGGCGACCCTCCACCCACCAGAGTGACCAGAGGCTGTTCCACACATCGGAGCGTCTGCCCCCAACCACCAGGCTGCTCATGTTCGTCGCTACTGGCCATGTGAGCGCCACGGCGGTCGATGAATAGACCAGCAACGGGAGCATGAAGCCGCGTATCCGGGAGAGCATCAAGGTACCCGGGCTGGCTCTGGGGGGAGCGTGAGGCCTTTTGGCATCTTGCTGGAAAGTACCCGCCGGCAGCAGAGAAGTCTGCCCGCGGCGACTCGCTTTCGAGTTTTCCGAGCCAGGAACATCCCAGCAGTTTGACCCAACAGCCGCATGGCCTCAGGTGATGTCACAGGTGGACCAGGGGGCTTCCCGAAAAAAGGAGGCGTTGCGGGCCATGGGCTAGTACTTCGGGTGGGTGGGTCAATAGTCGTCGTCCACGATGTCGTCGGCATCGAAGGCCAGGTTCATGTCAAACTTGCGCCCCATGTCGTAGATTTCGTCGTCTTCCTGGAGCCAGTCGACCTCGCAGAGCCTTTCGATTGTGACGAGTACTTCTTCAGCGGTGAGGTTTTCTTCGTCCATCATTTCGAGTTGCTCCATGAGCATGTCCTGGAAAGGTGCATCCAGGTCGCCTGCGATTTCCAGGTAACCGATGATGTCGTCGCCCTTGTCGAACTCGAGTTCCAGTTCTTCGGCCAACTCCGGGAGCTTTTCCACAACCAACTGGGCCAGTTCCTCGGCGTCGGGGGTGTTCACTATTTCGTCGATATATTCATCCAACTGCTCAACAAGCAGATCTCGTATCTCCTGTGGCAGCTCGATCATGGCATCCTCCTGGAGCGAGTGTCGCCTTTGCATAGCGAAAATGCCACCGAGGATCAAGCCTGATCATGTGCATTCGCAGAGATTGTCTGCTTCTGTTTTGTGATAGAAACGGTTTGGATATGCTAATTGGCATATTCTCCACATATTTGCCGGGATCGGGTTCCTCTCGGAAGGACCGGCCGTCCGGGAGTTGGAACGTGTTAGGCCAGGGTTTCAGCCGGCAAAACGGCCCGATGGAGTTGTGAATGCGTCTCGTCATGTTGACTTCCGACTTTCCCAGGACTCCGGACACCCCGACCGGTGGAGTTGCCTCTGCCGTGTCCTGCCTTGTCTACGCTCTGAAAGAGCAACGGCCCGAGATGGAGATCCACGTGGTACATCTTGGGGTCGAGTCTACGGCAGCACCCATCTCCGTGGGTGGGTCCCAGTTCACCTATCATGCCGTTGCCCAGAGCAGGCTGACCACCTATTCGCCCTCTGCTGCACTCATTCAACGACTCACGTTACCATTGCTGAAGCACATCGACCCCCACGTGGTCCACGTGCAGAACCAGGGCTCGCTCATGGACCCGCGCTCATTTCCCTCGGTGCTGACGGTGCACGGCATTCTGGAACGTGACACCTACTACAGGGCCCGCAGGTTCAGGCGCCTCCGAACGGCGCTGTTGGCCAACAGGGAGGCCCCCCCACGCGCACGCTACAGGCACCTGATCGCCATTGCTTCCTACGTGGTACAGCAGATTCCGGAACAGGATCGTGGCCGGGCTCATCTCATACCAAACCCCGCCGAAGACCAGTTCTTCGACAACGAGAACCGTGCTTCCGATTCTCCTCCCATCATTCTTCAGGTGGGTGGGGTCATTCCACGAAAGAACGCCAGGGCCACTATCCAGGCTGTGGGGATCTTGAAACGTCGGGGAATAGACTGCCAGCTTCGCCTGGCGGGCCCCAGGTCTGATGGGCCGTATGCCGCGGAGCTGGACGCCCTGGTGTCTCGCCTGGGCTTGGACGACAGGATCCGTTTTCTCGGAGCCGTTCCACATTCCCGCCTTCGCGAACACCTTGCCAATACCAGGCTTCTCGCGCTCCCATCGTTCCAGGAGACCGCTCCCGTGGTTATCGCAGAGGCCAATGCCATGGGTGTGCCTGCCGTCGTCAGCCCGGCAGGTGGTTGCTCGGAGATGGTGTCCGATGAGTATACCGGGCGGGTGGCCGATCCCCGTTTCCCGGAATCATTGGCGGACGCCATGCAGGATCTGTTGGAAAACCCCGAGTTGGCTTCCATCTACGGAACCCGTGCCCGAGAGCGTGCTGAACGCTACAGGGCATCCAGGGTGGCGCAGGCCACGCTCAAGGTCTATGATCTGGCCATTGCCGAACGTGGTGCCTGAGGAGCAGTTCCAGGAACTCTGACCTGTACTGCTATTGAAATGGGCTCGTGGTGGGTGCAGTGTCGTCGAAGGTGTCTTCGTAGATATCGAAGATGGCGGTGTCTTCTTCGAAGTATTCCAGGGGTTCCTCTATGACCTCGACGGATGTTTGGCCGGGTTCGGCTTCGGTTTCGCCCACGTAGCCCTCGGCTTCGTTGCGATACTGGCGTGCCTTGGCCAGGGCGATGGTGAGCTTCCGGTACTCGTGTTCAGCAAGGTCGAGATCACCGTCGTCGATGGCTTGTTCCATCTTGAGGGCTGAGGACTGTGACACTTCGTAGAGGGCTCTCAGGGTGGCAAGAGCAGTGCCAAGGTTCTGGGTGAGGGCGGCGTCCTGCTCGCGTTCAGCATCTTCCAGCATGGAGGACACGTCATCGACCGCCATCTTGATTTCATCCAGGGCCATGTCGGCGAAGCGGAGCATTTCTTCGGGGGAGACCCTGTTGCTTTGTTCGAGCTGCCCGGTGATGTCGTCCTGTGCCATGGCTTCAGGCAGGGAGAACGCGGCGAGGGCGAGAGCTGTGAAAGCGAGAAGAGTTGATCCGGGTTTCATTGGTTGATCTCCGTTTGCGGAAGACGTTTCCGGGTCGACACGCGGCCAACCGTTCTGCTGATGGAAGCGCTATCCAGCTTTCCAATATACGATAGATCGTCAGAATGTGAAGCCTGTTGAGTGTTTTTCAGGAAGACACCTTACGGTTTGCCGATGATATTCCAGGTACGAAGGCGGCATCTTGCTGAATTCGGTTCCAGTTGTTTTTTATCCATTCCACTGTGATGGCAAGTCCTTCCTCGAATGGAACTCCGCCAGGTTGATATCCGATGAGGCCTCTGGCTTTTTCTACGCTGGCGAGCAGGCGTGACTTGGTGTCCCATACTCGCCTATCTGTGTACTGGATTCCCGCTTTGGATCCCGTGAGATCCACCACGAGTTCTGCCAGGTAGCCGATTTCGATTTCTCGCCCCGAAGCCAGGTTGAACTCGTGGCCCACTGCTTCGTCCATGACACCTGCTCGAAGCAGGCCATCGGTGATATCCCCCACCCAGGCGAAATCCCTGGTTTCTTTCCCGTTTCCGGTAATCACGAGAGGCTTTCCGGAGAGCGCCCAGTATATGAAGTTGGGTATTACGTTTCGATACTGGCCGGGGATTTCGCCTGGACCATAGGAGTTGAAAAACCGGGGCTTGACGATTTTCAGGTCGTGGTGGTGGTGGAAGAAGTTCGAATAGAGTTCCCCCAGCATTTTTGTGATTTGATAGGGAGTGGTCAGATGCATGGAGATGAAGTCTTCCTTGAAGGGAAGGGGATTCTCCGCACCGTAGATGGCACAACCGGAAGATGCGTATATAAACCTGTCAATACCGTTCATTACGGAGTATTCCAGGAGACGGAGTGTTCCCAGGCCGTTCACCTGCAGGTCTTTTTCGGGATAGTCCACCGAGTTCTGGTTGGCAAAAAAGGCCGCCAGATGGAATACAACGTCGGGCTTTTCCAGGAAGACCCGCTTGAGCATGACTTCGTCTACTATGGAGCCCTGTACGAACAGCAGGTTCGGTACCTGGGGGAGGTTCCATATTCGGGAGCTGGACAGGTCATCCAGGACGATGATCATTTTTGGGTCCAGCTTGCCCAGCGCGGCCACGAGATTGCTGCCAATTGCCCCGGCTCCTCCCGTGACGAGAATGGTCTTACCCCGGTACTGTGCTTTGTAGTCCATACTTTAACTCCGACAGGCGGTATTTCCAGGAAAAGCACCTGGAGGAAACAAGCGTTGCGGTTGAAAACAAGAGATTCCCGCACCTGCCATGGAGAATAACACCTAGGCACTCGGCTCTCACTGGAGATTTTCCATGGTCAGGCTGGAAAGACCGGCCCACGAGAGGTGGGAAGGTCAGCGGTCTGTATCTGGGTCGCAGGTTCCATCTTTCGCGCAGTGCTGGGGAAAATAACCGGGTCGTCACGATTGTGCCCAGGCAACCCTTCAACCATAGCCTCTCCGGAGATGGGAGCCATTTCAGGATGGGAACTCTCTGGTTCCCATCCTGGATTGGCGGACCGAATGGCCGGCTCCAGCCAGCCTGGAACGGCGTCCTGGTCACCTGCGAGGCGACCGTCGCGCTTCCCGGCAACGCCATCCCGTTCCCGCGGGCGACCGGGTGACGGTCATCTGCTCGTGGCAGTGGAGGGAATCATCGCAGCGTTCCCGCGGGCGACCGGGTGACGGTCCCGGTCAGGAACCGGGTTGGACCCTTGGATACAGGCAGGGTGGGTCTCATCCCTCCAAGCCCCGGGCCCTGATGGCAGCCCAGAGGTTGCGGCGGCGGCGGTGTTGGCGGCGCCAGAGCTGGTACAGGCGCTGGTAGGAAGGACGGTCGAGGGCGTGCAGCACCGCAAGCCAGTCTGCGTGAACATCGTAGCGGGATTTCGAGGCACTTGCCGGATCAGGGACCAGCAAGGCAGCGAAACGCGCCCAGACCGCCATCACCGTCGGGAACAACCTTGCTGCGCCCATGCGGCCAAGCCAGTCCCGGCGCGAGCGGTCCAGGTCCGGTTCAGAGACGCGTTGCGCGGCCAACAGGGATCTCATGCGTGGGGCCGCCGCATCCAGGCGCCGCCCGTCGTCGAGGTCCAGGGTCAGGCATTCCAGGGCACTCCGGGCGGCCTGGAACGCCTGCTTATTGGTGGAGGCGCCATTCAACCAGGCTCGAAGCCGCTGGCGGAAAAATGCCGGCTCGATGCCTTGCCATGCGGCGTCGGCCAGCAGGGGGATCCAGCTCTTGGCCAGGTCGCCGCTCCCTTGGGAGTGCCGGGTCACCCTTTGCCGCCAGAGCAGGAAGAACCGCTGGGCCAGCTCGGCGTGGCCGCTGGATTCCAGCTCCCGGAGTCGCTGCACAACCGATGTCCAGTCGGTCCAGGCCTGGAACAGGTGGGCCTGCAAGCCCAAGGCGGCGGCCAGCTCGGCGTGTTGGGCGCCGGCGGCGAGCCGCTCCCAGCGTTGGAGGAAGGCCAGCAGGACCTCGCCTTGTCGGTGGTACCTGTCCATCGACGGCATGTCGACCAGCAGTTCCCCTACCGGGTCGAATTGCCGCTCCTCGCGCCGATATCTCAGGAGCCCCTGGAGCGCGACCTGGATCACGGCCGGGCCTTCCTCCCAGGCATGGCGCTGGAGGATGTCGTCCAGGAGGGGAATCGAGAGCCGCCAGTCGGCGGACAGGCAATGGTGGCAGAGGGAGAGGACCAGCTCGGGACGGTGGCGTTTGGCAAGGGCCTGGTTGACGGCGTACCAGTGAGAGTGTGGGTGTTGGAAGGCAGGCAGCCAGTGATGGGCGTCGGCGTGGGCCCAGAGTCCCTCCAGCAACTGGCGCTGCTCCTCGTGCGGGAGATCAAGCACGAATTCCAGCAGGGCACCACCCTCGAGCGCCCACTTCCCGGCCTCCGCCTCTGCCCTGCGGATCCGATCCATTGTCGCGAATATCGGAACGCCTTCTCCATCGTTCCCGGCCCTGCGGTCAGCGAGCCGCTCCCAGCGCAGTATGCACGTGGTGACGGACCCGCACACCAGGCCCTCCCCATCAATTGTGCCGAACCACTCGGGCAGCCCATCACCCAGCTCCTCCAGGCTCTCGGCCACGGTCTCCAGCATAGAGAAACCCGGGTCGAGGTCGCCTTCCAGCACCCGTTCCAGCAAGGGGGCCATCCTGTCTGCGATCCTGTCCAGATCCGCCGACAGGGAGTGGCTGTCGAACCATGGAGGATTCCAGTGGTGATCTCGTTCCACGTAGCGGCCATCTTCCAGGTCCGCTTCGTCGATGCATTCGTGCCAACTGGCCCAGGCCTGCTCCCATTCCTGCAGGATTCTGTTGTCGCTCATCCTGGCGGACGATGGGCCAGTGAGGGATGCCATGCCGGCCTGCCCGGCCAGCAGCCCCCCCAGGGTTTGGGCTGTGCCAGGTTCCAGGCTCTCCAGGAGCGAGGCGCGCCCATTCGTGTCCAGCGATAGAAGCGCGTGTGCCAGCACCTGCTCGATCTCGAGGTCCGAGAGGCACTGGCGCAGCAGGGCGATGAACGACGATACTTGGCGCTGGGGGGGAGTGGCAATCCTGGACATGGCCATACTCCGGGTTCAATGTCCGGCAGGGGGGAGCAACTTCAGTCCATACCACCGGATCACGGCTCCTTCGGGCAGCGTGGTGGCACCCTCTGCCAGCCGAGGCCCGATGTACTGACCCACCAGAGTCCGCGAGTGCTCGTCCAGCGTGACGGCCTCTCGCCGCACGGGTACCGGTATGCCCAGTTGCGCCTCGAACAGGGCCGCCGTGGTGGCATGGCCAACATAGGATTCGGCCCCTTCGGCCCACTGCCTGGCCTGCTCCAGCGAAAGGCGCAGCACTTCCAGGTGCGCATGATCGGCATGACCGAGCATGCCCAGGCTGAAGGCATTGAGCAACAGAGTCCTCATGACCGGCTGGCGCTCCTGCCGTCGTCGGAGAGGTGCCGGATGGAGTGGGCGCTCATTGCCCTGCCCCATTCGCCCCTGGGCTCGGCCGCCTGCAGGATGCGCAGCAGGCAGTGAGCGTTGTCGGTTCGCTCCACCAACCGGGTCCACTCGTCGAGGGATTCCTTGGTCATGGACTCGAAGCCATGGGCGAGGATGTTCCTGTTGCGCGTCCTGGAGGCGTCGCTGAAGCGGCGCAGGAAACCGAGGAGCGCGTCATCGTCCCCGTGGCCGGGCAGCAGGGGATCGCCGAGGGCGGCGAGCAGCACGATGCCGGCAAAGAGTCCGAGTGGGTGGCGGGGTTGGAGAGCGACGGGGTGACCATGGGCTCGACGGTGGAAGTCGGAGAAGCGTGCGCCCAGGTCCGGCGGGACCTCGCCGCGCCAGCCATCGTCCACGTCCACCTTCCACTTGTGCAGCAGGCGGTGCGCGACGGCGGCTTCAGCAGCGCGGTATCGTAGCAGTGCAGCGTGGTTCAGGCGGCCAGCCTGTTCCTCGTGCGACGCAAGGCCGACCGCCTCGGCGGCGAGGTGGAGCAGGCGGTGCGGATGGGTGGCGTCCAGCAGCGGGGAGATGGCCTTGCTCGCATGACTGGCGCACTCGTAGAGCGCCCTCCAGCGCGGCGCTCTTTTGTCGGGGGTGCGCCTGCAGCGGTGGACGAGTTGGTCCAGGTGGTGCTTCGCTTCCTCGAAGCGCAGCGCACTACGGTCCATGTTGGCCTTGGCCCATTCCAGGGTGGCCTCCAAGAGGTCGGAGGTATGGCGTTTCCGGAACGCCTCGAGCATGTGGATGGCCTCGCTGGGGCTCCCTCCGCGCAGCAGTGCGCGGGCCTGGGTCAGGGTGCGGCGTTCGTCAACGGTGAGATCCAGCTCGACCCAGCGGACGCGGCGGACACCATCGAGATGGGCCGTGCCGTTCTGGTTGTATTCCGTGCCCACGTGCAGCACCGAGCCACCGGTGGCCCGGGCATAGTCGGTGAACAGGGCGGTGTGGATGGAGAGGCCGGTCGTGGCCAGGTAGGCCACCCTGCTCCTGTTCGCCCTGCCCAGCCCCCGTTCCAGCGCATGGATCAGGTTGTACTCGTCCAGGATGTGTTCATCCGGATCGGTCGGGGGCCGCGGACAGTGGGTGGAGACGCGGCGCTGTTCCCGGTGCCATCGATGGAAGGCCTCCCAGTACTCCATCGTGCGCCCCCCCGTGTTGAGCAGCAGGAGCTTGCGGGGCTCGAGCACCAGCATGGCCCCGATCACCGCGTCGTTGCTCGGTATGGCCACCAATACTTCCCAGGTGCCCGGCGAGAAATCGCCGTCCAGGAACAGGAACTCTTCGAAGAGCCGGTGGTCGGCAAGCTCTGTGTAGCGAGGATCGACGAGGGGGCGAGGGCTCATGGATGGATTCTTCTGCGGTGGGGACTGGCCGATGGAGCAGGTGCCGGTACAGCCACTCCCCATGTAGCCTCCCGCTGTTGGCATGGCCATGGCTTCCAGCTTCCAGTAGAGTCCAAACAGGTACGTGGCGCCCCAGACGGATATGTGGATGTTTCCGGGGATTGCGACGACAGCGACTTCTATGTCAACCCCGCCGCCACCGGAATCTGTGATGGATTGGACGACGACTGCGATGGAACGACTGATTTCGACGCTCCGGACCCACCGGCCTGGTACACAGACAGCGATGGTGACGGATTCGGGAACACAGACCAGTCCATGCTGGCCTGTGGCTCCTCGTGGGGCCTTCGGAGCGTGACCGGGAACAGGGCAGACTCATGAAACACCAACTGCTGGAAATACTCGAAGAGCAACGGTTGATCTTCATCCTGCGCCACAGCGACCCGGCGTGGCTCGAGAGCTGCGCGTTGGCCACCTGGGATGCCGGGGCAAAGGTGGTGGAGATTACCCTGAACTCGGCGAGGGCCCTGGACCTGATCTCTTCCCTCTCAGGCAGGGCGCCCCCGGGCTGTTTGATGGGGGCCGGGACGGTGCTGGAGCCGTCACAGGTGGACCAGGTCCACCGGGCCGGTGCTTCTTTCGTGGTCACCCCCATTGCCAGCCTGGATGTCCTGGCCCGCGCGAAAGAGCTGGGGCTCCCCGCCATCATGGGGGCATCGACTCCCACGGAGATCCACCGGGTCTGGACCGCGGGCGCGGACATGGTGAAGGTTTTCCCGGCAGTCTCTCCCGTCCACGTGCGACGCCTCCACGGCCCCCTGGAGCGGGTCTCCCTGGTGGCCGTCGGCGGGGTGGATGCCAGCAACGCGGTGTCCTACCTGGAGGCTGGCTGCAAGGCGGTGGCCCTGGGTGCTTCCTTCCTGGGGCCGGCTGCGGGACAGGGTACCATGCCAGGGTCGGCGGAGATCCGCCGCCGCGTGCAGGAGCTGCTGGCAAGGGTGAGGGCTGCCTGAGCCTCACGGCTCTCCCGGCGCAGCAGCGCCTGGCGTTCTGGAACCGACCACAAGCCCCACACGCACTCCACGATGCTCGACTCTCGGTCTGGGCACGCGCCAGTGGGTCGGACTGCGTGGTCGACCAGAAAATTCGGTTGATCCTTGGGTTTTGAAGGGGCTCATCCCATCGCGAAAGCAGGGGATCGATCTTCAAGGCGAGTTCGTTCTTGCATCCACCTTTCAGCTCGTGGTAAAAAAGGGCTGGCCCACGGCCAGTCCATCGACAACCATCAAGAAAGGAAAATACAAAAATGACGCACCCCCCCCCCCCCCCCCCC
>JAJRWT010000092.1 GCA_024276675.1 Myxococcota bacterium
GCGTTCACACCGTAGTAACGTTCACCATTGGGGCCAAGATAGAACAGCGAAGGAATCCAGACTTCGGCGTTGCGACCAAGCCGCATGAGCCGGGCCTCGCCCCGTGTGGGATCGAAATAGGCCAGCTTGATGCGGGAGGTGCCAAAGTCGATGGCGATCATCGTGCGCTCCGTGCTCCTTGCGGCAAGTATATAAGGCCATCTACTATCCCAGAGCTGGTCATGGAGCACGGCAGGCCTGCTCTCGGCACGGCAGTCCTGTTCTCGGCACGGAAACGCTGGGGCCCCGCCGCAGGCCTTGCGCCAGGGATGGCTGCTGCTCCGGCATCCTCGGAACAATGGAGTTATTCATGGAGCGATGTAGAGTGGTTCCCCCTGGAGTCGAGGTTGGGACATGACCGTTGCCATCACGCACGAACAATACCGAAACCTGGTGGAGTGTTTTTCAGAGAGCATTCCAGCGCTGCTGGCCGGCCATCCCAGCACCGCCGAGTTGGCAATCGAAGTGGAACGTATGGCCATCGAGGACTCCCTGGATGCTCGCTTCACCGTTGCGATTGTGGGGCAGATGAAGGTTGGCAAGTCTACCCTGGTGAACGCCTTGCTGGGTCGTGATCTGGCTCCCGTTGGCCAGACAGAGACCACCGCCACCATCAATCGTTTTCGCCACGGCGCAAAGTCCCTGCAAAAGCGCTTCCGCGTACACTGGCGGGACGGGCGCAGCGAGGATCGCCCCCTGGCGGACCTTGCCCGCTGGACCGGCAACGCAGAAAACGCGGTACTCACGCGGGAGTTGGAGTTCTTCGTCGATTCGGATTTCCTGGAAAGGGTGGACCTGGTGGACACTCCCGGTACCCGCAGCGTGGTCGACGCCCACGAGCGAGCGGTGCTCGACTTCGTAGCCCAGGATGACCCCCTGGCGCGGAAGCAGGACCAGCGCACCCGCACACTGGAAGGGCGAGCGGACGCGGTGATCTACCTGGTCAGGCCATGGGCCGGAACGCCGGACGAAGAAGTCCTTTCCTTGTTCGGCGAAGAGACGCGCCTCCTGGGCGCCTCGCCATACAACAGCATCGCCCTGGTCCAACTATGGGAAACCCTGGACGGTGATCCGCTGGTCGAAGCGCAACGGCTGTGCAAGATCATCGCAGAGGAGCTGGCTGACAAGGTGGCAGCGGCGATCCCCACCAGCGGATTATTGGCCCGCGCAGTACGCCTGGCGCCCAGCGCGGCCTGGGCATCCCTGGCTCACCTGGCGCGGGATTGCATAAAAGATGACCTGGACCTCTTGTGTGCGGGTGAGGACTTCTTCACCGAACACAACCCCCGACTGCCCTTGAACGTCACCCAGCGGCAGGCGCTGCTGGACACTCCGGGCCTGGACTACACGGCCATCCGTTTCCTGCTTCGCCTGGCGCACGACAACGAGCTGGCCGACGGGCGCTCCCTGCGTGATGCAACGTGGAAAGCCAGCGGCATGGACAGGCTCCTGCCACTGCTGAAGAGGCGTTTTTTCAATCACGCCGAGATGATCAAGGCAAGCCGGATCTTGCGCAAGGCCTGGGGAGCCTGCGACAAGGGTTACTGGAAACTCTTGAACTCACAACGCCAACGGGAAGACGATCTGGACCTCGGCAAGAAAGCCATCGCCTTGGCAAAGGAGGCAGCTCTGCCCCCTGGCACCGCCGAGGTAGTGCTGGCCTACATGCGTCGCTCCCTGCACGCGGTACAGGGGGACATGGCGGCGATTGGGGAACGGGCGGACCGGTTGTACGCCTTGAAGGAAGAGGCCAATGAGAGTTTCCGGGCCCTGGAAGCAGACATTCAGGCGGTGGCCGCCCTGGATGGGCTTGGCCCGGAGATCCTGAGCAACGGTGAACGCGCCGAGCTACGCCGCATCTTCGGTGTACAGGGCTCGGAACCCCACCAGCGCCTGGGTTTTACTGTCGATCCAGGCAGCCGAGAGGAACTGATAGACGCCGCCCTCGAACTCCTGGAACGCTGGACCAACAGGACCTGGAGCGGTATCACGGATCGTACGCTGCCGGAACATGTCTGCTCCCGCCTTTATCAGATCCTGGATCATTTGGAGCATTAGAGCCGTCGCTTCCCCGTGGCGGGCTGGAAGGCCCCTCCCTCACGGGGGGCTGGAAGCACCCCCACTACCTGGGCGGGCTGGAAGCCCCCTCCCTCACGGGGGGCTGGAAGCACCCCCCACTACCTGGGCGGGCTGGAAGGCCCCTCCCTCACGGGGCTCACCCTGGGACACACTTGACACGGGGGCCCCACTGCAGCACAGCGGGGGGCGGGTTGGGGATCGGGATCGGCGGGTTCGGGGGGCGGGTTGCGCGGACGGATCTGGTCCGAAAGCAACTCGCTCCTGCTCGGTCCGCCATTTCAGGATGGCAACTGGCGAGCACCACACTCAGGATCGCTCCCTCCAGGGAAGCGTGCTGCTCCGTACCCAGCTCTGCCGACCCGACATCGGGCCCTGGGCGTTTCACTTTTGCGTTTCGTCGGAGAGGAAACGCAGATCTGAAACCGTTCCGGGCCCTGGGCGTTTCTCTTTTGCGTTTCGTCGGAGAGGAAACGCAGATCTGAAACCGTTCCGGGCCCTGGGCGTTTCACTTTTGCGTTTCGTCGGAGAGGAAACGCAGATCTGAAACCGTTCCGGGCCCTGGGCGTTTCACTTTTGCGTTTCGTCGGAGAGGATGTGGCGGGATCGGGATCGGGGGGGGCGGGCTGGAAAGCCCCTCCCTCACGGCGGGCTGGAAGCCCCCTCCACGCTAACCTGGGCGGGCTGGAAGCCCCCTCCACGCTAACCTGGGCGGGCTGGAAAGCCCAGGGCGGAACGAAGCTGATCGTGGAACGTATCAAGTTCTTGAAGCCGGCTATCCAGCTTGGCGATGTGCTCCTTTGACTGCTCTCGAGAACGCCCGCGCACTTCGGCCGCGGCCTTCTGGCGACGGGCCAACTCGCCCGCGTGACGTTCCAGCAGGCTGGCCATGGATGACTCGCAGTCTCGCTGGAATGCGCGCCACTGCTTGTCGTAGGCGGCCTGGGCGTCCATGGAGGCCTGTCGCGCAGTGTCGGAAACCATCTGCTTGAGCAGGCGCCGGACCTGTTCCCGCTTTCCGGCGGCGATGCTCTTCCAGGCACGAGTGGACAAAAAAATGGCAGCGGGGATGGTGAGCGGTAGCAGGAACACGGCGCTCTTGGTGAGCAACAGCACGCTGAAACCGGCCATTCCCGAGCGGAAGGTGTCTTCGAGTACGCTGGTCCGGGTCAGGCGAAACTCGGCATCACGCCAATTGAAGCTGAACTCCGGAGCCTGCATGCGCGGCCACATGGTATGCAGGGCCGAGCTGTCCAGGCGGTTGAGATGCTCCACCAGCAACCTGCGACCCTGCTGGTACAGATCATTGACAGCTTCGTGGGCGCGACGGGCACAGAGGTCGCGGCATTGCCCCTGGATATCGTCCAGGTGTCTCGAAGCGCTGGATGGGTGGGCGGAGATCTGCTGGATCAACTCGTCCAGCTCGGCGGAGATGGCGCCTGGATCAAGGTCTCTTTGAAGACGAAAGCGCGTCTGGCTGATGAGAACCTGCAACTCTTCTCGAAGCTCCTTCAGGGCTGCTGGGAACTCCCGGTTTTTCAAAGTGACAAAGGCCCGCTGGTAGCGATGCAGGTCGCTTTCGGCTTTGTCCAGTTCCTGGGCGATTGCCGCGGCCTCGGTGCGCCGCTGCTCCCGCAGAACCCGCAACAAGCCCAGCAGCTCGGGGGTGATCTCCTTGAGCAGGCGCCCGCTCCAGAGGGCGTACAGTGCCGGAAGCTGCACCTGTTCCAGGAAGGCCGCCACCAGCGGAAAGCCGCTGCGTTGGCGAAGCTTGTCGTTGCGGAGGCGGTCGGCCAGGTGCTTGTTTTGCGCGCTCACGGGAAAATAGCGGATGTTACGTGGATGCTTGCCCACATGCCGGCTGATGATCTCGAGGTTGCGCCTTTGCCAGGAAGTCCAGAGTTCTCGTTTTACCGAGTCGATCTTGGTCTGAACGAAGAAAAAGGGCAACTTCAAGACCCTGATACGTTCCAGGAAATCGACCTCTTCGCGTGTGAGCGGTGACTGGGTGGAATCCACCACGAAAGCTACCACGTGGGCCTGTGGCAGCCAGCGCCAGGTGGCCTGGGCGTGCTTGCGGAACAGCCCTCCCAGGCCTGGAGTGTCGATGATCTCCATGCCGCTATCCAGTAGCGAGCTGGGGGTCTCCAGGCGAATATGGCTCACGCCCTTGCGGTTGCCGGGGTTGCCGTACTCGGTGCCATACTCCGCCAGCCGCTCGCCTTCGATCTCCAGCACCCGTTCGTGTCCCCCCCCGCTGTCGGCCTTGAAAAAAACCTGGAAACGGGGGCGCGGGCCCCAGACGATCTCGTAGACGGTGGATGTGGCCACCTGGGTGGCAACGGGAAGGAGGGCTTCCACGCCCAGCAAGGCGTTGACGAAGCTGGACTTGCCCTTCTTGATCTCACCCACCACTGCCATGCGCACGCGGACCTTGGCCAGATCGTCGGCCATGGAACGTAGGCGCTCACGGCAGCCCTCCAGGCCATGGGTGGCGGCCAGGACATCGAAACGGGACCATAGAAGCCGAGCAGCTTCCGGAGTGAGCAACGTTGTTGGTTTCGCTGACAAGATCATCCTCCTGCCAAGTCCCGCCCGTGCGCCTTCGAGAGGCGATGGGGATCACGTGGGAAGCGCGCCCCGGGAGCCGTCGGAAAAGAGGCAGCCGAAGGCTGCCGGCTCATGCCCTGGCTTTCAGGATTCGCCATAGCCCATGCGGCTGCACTGCTCACGGAGCTTCTGCTCGCTCCAGCCCTGGTTTTCGGGGCGCTTGACCAGGTACCCGATCACCAGCGGTGATGCGCCGTCGGAAGGTGTGACGTGTATGGCCCGCTCGGTTGTCTGTTCCACGTTCAACTTGCCTTGGACGCCCACCTCGCCGGAGTTCCAGCGGGCTTCCACCTGGATGTCTGCCTGGGAGTCAAGCTCCAGCTCCATGCCGGCGGCGGCATAGACGCTCGTGACGAAGCCCAGACCGTCCCAACTTTCATGCTTGCACCAGTGCTTGAGGAGCAGCAACGTGCATTCGTCGCTCATGTGGGACCAGCCCTGGGAGGCGGGGTAGGACTCGTGTACAGGGTCGGTGAGGCTGTAGCTGATCCGCGACTTGCCGGCAGCCTCGATCTGGGCAACGGGCAGCAGCACGTTGAGAATATTCGCGCCGGCAACTGCAGCGGAGCTGGTTTGGCGCTTGCCCTGCCAGGCGGCCCATGGATCCCGGCGAGCGAAGGAATCCAGATCTGGGAAACAGGCATCGCCGTTGAAGAGCACCTGGCCGTCAGAGATGTCCACCACGTCGCCCAGCCTGGGATCGCCGTCCAGCGGCACGTTGCGTTGGCATTCACCACAGCCGAAGAGCCTGTGGGCCTTCTTGAGCTTGTTGGCATTTGAGGGGGGAACGAAGAACAGTACCAGGGGCAGCGCGTATTTGAGCATTTTTGTATTACTCGGGTGGGTGGTAGTCAGGCCAACTCGGTGCCGAGCTGGTCGCGGAATTCCTGAAGTAGATCGGCCAATCCATCGGCATCGTTGCCGCCGGCACCTGGCAGGTCTGGCGGAGCGTCGGCGGGTAGCGCATCCAGCGGGGCGGCGGGATCGTCGGTGGGTAGCGCATCCAGCGGGGCGGCGGGATCGTCGGCGGGTAGCGCATCCAGCGGGGCGGCGGGATCGTCGGCGGGTAGCGCATCCAGCGGGGCGGCGGGATCGTCGGTGGGA
>JAJRWT010000093.1 GCA_024276675.1 Myxococcota bacterium
ATCCACGCGGCCAGGCGCCGGGGCATGAGCCTTACGATATAGGCGTTGAAGGCGTTGAACCAACCCGCCACGATGCTTCGGCGGCCCTTGAACATGGCCCCCAGGCCCAGGCGAGCCACTTCTTCGCTGGTCATCATCAACCAGCGCATGAGGGGGCTGGATGTGTCCTGGCCCGCCACCTCCATGAACCCGGTGGCGGTGGCCCCCGGCGAGAGGACGGTCAGCGACACGCCGGAACCTTGAAGCTCGTGGGCAAGGGCTTCGCCGAAGTTGAGCACGTAGGCCTTGGAGGCCCCATAGGCCGCCTAGGTGGGGGTGGGTTGGAATGCGCCGATGGATGCCACCTGCAAGATGCGACCGGAGCGCCTATTGCGCATGTCTCGGGCGAAGAGCCAGGTGAGATGGGTGAGCGCCATGATGTTGAGCTGCAACATGCTCTGCTGGCGTTCCCGGCCAAGCTCGGTGAAGGAGCCATGGAGCCCGAAACCGGCGTTGTTCACCAGCACGTCGATACTTCGACCGTCGCCGGTGATCTGCCGGTGCAGCTCCGATGGAGCCTCCGGCCGGGCCAGATCACAGGGCAGCACCTCGGTCTCCACTTCATGCCTGTCGCGGATTTCACGGGCCAGCTCGTCCATCTGCTCCTTCCTGCGAGCCACCAGGACAAGGTTCATGCCCCTCTGGGCCAGTTGCCTAGTTCCCATCCGGAAAGTGCGGACCGAGCAGGAGCGAGACGCTTTCGAGCCAGGTGCGTCCGGGCAACCCGCCGGAATAGCAGCGCTATTTCAAGCGGTTGCCCGGCGCGCCTGGCGAAGGAATGGGCCGCTCCTACGACGGG
This sequence comes from Myxococcota bacterium, assembly GCA_024276675.1. Lineage (GTDB taxonomy): Bacteria > Myxococcota_A > UBA796 > UBA796 > JAFGLY01 > JAJRWT01. Next base: position 839 of record JAJRWT010000093.1, read on the forward strand.
AGCAGTTTCCGGATGGGAACTGCCTAGCCACCGCGGCGCCGATTCCGCTGGAGGCGCCCGTGACGAGTGCCCACTTCCCCCTGGATTCCATCGTTGCCATGCCGCCGCCTCCTGGCCTCGCGCTCCATGTGGCGCGCAGGCTGAAAATGTCTATAACGCCCTTGCTTCGTCGTAGCGCGATATATGGTCCCACGCGTCCGTATCGCCGTCGCAGTGGGAGTGCGAAGAGCAAATGAAAGTCCTGATGGCACAGGTATCACCGGTGGTGGGAGACCTGGCCGGCAACAGCCAACTGGTCCTGGCGGCCCTGGCCAGGGGCACCCGACTGAATGTTGACCTGGTACTCCTTCCGGAGATGGTCCTCTCCGGCTATCCTCCCAGGGATCTCCTGGAATACGGCAGCTTCGTAAGAGCATGTCGGCAGGCGGCGGAGCGCCTGGCCGCCCGCACAACCGAGAAGGGGCCGGTGCTGGTCCTGGGCCTGCCCCTTCGCGATGACAAGGGGCTGCGCAACGCCGCAATGGTGGCTCACGCCGGCAAGGTGGCGGCCCTGCGCTTCAAGTCCCTCCTGCCCACCTACGATGTCTTCGACGAGCTTCGTTACTTCGTCCCCGAGTCGGATCCCAGGCCCGTGGAGGTGGCCGGCATGAAACTGGCGGTGACCATCTGCGAAGACATCTGGAACGACCCGGAGCTTTTCCCCCGCCAGCCCTACTCCTGGGATCCGGTGGATCGGCTCGAGGGCTGCGATGCACTCTTGAACCTCTCGGCCTCACCTTTTCATGCCGGCTCTCCCCACCACCCCGACAAGCCCCGGCTGCGCCTGTCCCTCTGCCGCCGCAAGGCACGGAAGGCGGGCGCTCCGCTGGTCTTCGTAAACCAGGTTGGGGGGAACGACGAACTGGTCTTCGACGGAAACTCCATGGCCGTGTCGTCCGGTGGCCGCCTCCTGGCCCATTGCCCTTCCTTCGAGCCCTCCTGCCAGGTGGTGGACCTGCACGCAGCCGGGACCGTGGAACCACCCGCCACCTGCTTCGAGGAGCAGGTGGAACAGGCCCTGACCCTGGGAATACGTGACTACGCCCGGCGCTGTGGCTTCAGCTCGGGGGTGATGGGCCTGTCCGGCGGCATCGACTCGGCGGTGGTCTGCGTGCTGGCCGCACGGGCCCTGGGACCGGAAAACGTCCACGCCGTGGCCATGCCCGGCCCCTACTCCTCGCGGGCCTCCCTGGACGACGCCCGCCGCCTGGCGCTCAACCTGGGCACCCGCTTCCAGGTACTGTCCATCGACCCGGCATACCGGAGCTACCTGGAAGCCCTGAAGGAGCGCTTTGCCGGTACCGACTTCGGAGTCACCGAAGAAAACCTCCAGGCTCGAATCCGTGGCAACCTGCTCATGGCCATCTCCAACAAGGAAGGCCACCTGCTCCTCACCACCGGGAACAAGAGCGAGCTGGCGGTTGGCTATTGCACCCTGTACGGCGACATGGCCGGCGGACTGGGTGTAATCTCCGACATCTTCAAGACCGACGTCTACAGGCTGGCTCGCTGGTTCAACAGGAACAAGGAACTCATCCCCTCCCGGATACTTCAACGTCCCCCCTCGGCGGAGCTGGCCCCGGACCAGACCGACGAAGCATCGCTCATGCCCTACCACGAGTTGGACGCCATTCTGCGGGCCTACCTGGAACAGCGCATGGAACCGGCAGATATCGTGAGCGCGGGGCACGACCCCCGTTCCGTGGCCCGGGCCGTGCGCCTGGTGACCCTCAACGAGTACAAGCGTTGGCAGGCGGCCCCGGGTCTCAGGGTCAGCTCCCGCGCCTTCGGTATGGGCAGGCGCTTCCCCCTTGCCCAGCGCTGGCACGAGTGGAAGAACCTGGATTGATGCCTGTCCACCGTGAAACATGGGCCTCTCCGGTGCTCGCGCCGGGAACTCTGGCCGCAGACACCGGGAGCCGGGATCCTGGTGTCACGGCCAGCAAGTACTCGTAATTCCAGGCCATGCGCAACAAGGAGCCCGTGAATCCCACGACCATGGCACCAATGTCACGGTTTGCGACAAAATGGAGATATCCGCTGAAATGGGGCGAAACATGCACAACTTGCGCAACTCGCATCCCACCCCGGGCAGATCTTGATCCAATTCCATGACATGAATGTCATGCTTTGCAGCGTCAAGAGCATCATCACGATGTGGCGTGAAGTATTTTCTCTTGTATTTTCCGTGACTTAGCTATCCTACCTCTCGTTGGCACGGAGTCTGCAATAGCGGGTACCGGAGATGCAAGAGGTGACGCCAGGGAACCAGGGGAAGCCCCCGAATACCCTCGCAGGGACGCCCGGCCGCAGAATATGCGCCGGGCGTCGATGCTCAGAGGGGCCAGGTAGAAAAAACCGGGTTGAAAAAACACCGGGGCTTTCGTACCAGGTATGGGCCATCATGCGATAGTATGCGTCCATGTCTAGCATCGAACGAATTGTCGGTGGCATCGTGCCCCGTGTATCCACGGATCCTCTCCACCTGCTGGCGGCGGGGCGGGACCTGTGGTCCAGGACCACCCTGCGCCTGGCAAACGGGCTCCTGCCGCAGACTCCCGCGGCCATCTGCTGGCCTGAAACCCACCAGCAGCTAGTGGAGCTGCTGGACTGGGCATCGGCCGCGGGGGTACCCATCGTGCCCTACGGAGCCGGCAGCGGCGTGTGCGGCGGCTCGGGCGGGCGCGAAGACAGCCTCGTGGTGGACACCAAGCGAATGCGCGGCATCACAAGGGTGGACAGGGAGCACATGCTCGTCCACGTGGAGCCGGGAATGCTGGGGCAGGAATTGGAGGACCGCCTGGAGCGGCTGGGTCTGGCAACACGCCACAGTCCCTCTTCCATCTGGTGTTCATCGGTGGGAGGATGGGCCGCGGCCAGGTCCGCCGGGCAGTTTTCCAGCCTGTACGGCAAGTTCGAAGACATGGTCGTGGCCATGAAAGTGGCCACGCCCACCGGAACCCTGCTGACGGGAATGCACTCCCCCCCCGGCCAGGAAGACCTGGGCCCAGTGATCCAGGGCAGCGAGGGGACCCTGGGGCTCATCACGGAGCTGTGTATTCGCGTGGTGCCGGTCCCGGAACATCGCTGGCTGCGCGCATATGCTTTCCCAGACCTTTCCAGCGCCCTGGAGGCCATGAGGGCCATCATGCAGGCGGATCTGTGGCCCGCGGTCATGCGCCTCTACGATCCCGTGGACACCCTGATAGGTGGCAAGCTGGGCAGCTCGGGTGGCAAGTCCTCCGGCAAGGGTCACGGTCATCGCGCCTTCCTCAGGATCCTGCAATCCCTGGACAACCTGGATGCCTTTCGGTCCCGGGAATTGAACCTTGCCTTCGCGCTCCCCCGGCTCCTGAACCGCCTCGCCGCCGGCCTGGGGGGCAGGGTTCTGCTGATTCTGGGCTGGGAGGGCGATCCCCAGATAGTGCCATGCCAGGTCCAGGCCGCCATGGGCTTTCTCCAGGGGGCCCAGGATCTGGGAGCCGCGCCCGCCCATGCGTGGTACCAGCATCGCCACGATGTCTCCTACAAGCTGGCCCCGATCTTTTCGCGGGGGGGCTTTGCCGACACCATGGAAGTGGCCTCCACCTGGACGCGCCTCGAACCCATGTACCGCATGGTCCGCGACGCGCTGGCCCGCAACGTGGTGGTGATGTCCCACTTCAGCCACGCCTACCCCGAGGGCTGCTCCATATATTTCACCTTCGCGGGCACTGGCGACATCCACAGGTACGACCGCACCTGGGAAGAAGCCCTCCGGGCGGTTCGCCTCGCCGGAGGAACGGTCACTCATCACCACGGGGTCGGGCTGCTGAAGGCCAGGGCCGCCACCCGGGAGTTGGGCCATGCCCTTCGAGTCTACCGCAGGCGAAAGCAAAGCCTGGACCCAGGTGGAATAATGAACCCCGGGCGCCTGTTCGTAGCGGCTTCCCCGGCCGACGACGGCCCGCTCCCTCCATCCTCGAAGGGGCCCGTGTTCCACCTGGACTCCAAAAGCCTGCTGGCTACGGTCGACCCGGTGGCATCGCCGTCTGCCCTCCGGGAAGCCCTGGCCAGGGAAGGCTACACCTTCCGCATCCCTCCCGACCGTCCCCTGAAGGACTGGCTGTTGGCCTGGAACCTGCTGGCCTTCGACAGGCACGAGGTGCCCATGTTCGGTCTGCAGGCGCGTTTCAAGGACGGATGTTCCGCCAGGATCGGAATGGCGCCCCGCTCCGCGGCCGGCCCGGATCTGCGCTGGGGCCTTCTGCGCGAGGCAGAACCCGAAGCCGTGGAGATCCCCGTCATCCCTCTGTCGGCCCCCCGTTGCCTTGCCTCCATGGCCACTCCCGAACCCTGGCAGGAAGCCAGAAAGCTCCTCCGGCGAGGCCTGCGTCCCCTGTCCTGCAAAGGCTCATCCTCCCCCCGGGGCGGGCAGGACCGACTGAGCCTCCTGCTGCTGGGACCAGCCGGCGATTCCCTGGTGGAGGCTCTGGGGCTGTCTCCAACTCCGGCATCTTCCGCGAAAGACCCCTCCCCGCCCAGAAACCCGGCCATGCACGCCTCCGAGGATACCATCCGTGGGGCCACCGCACACCATCTCCTGGGAGAGCCGGAAGATGCCTGACCCCTACCAGACATGTACCTTCTGCCCTCGCCTGTGTCGGCACGTCTGTCCCGTGGCGTTGGCCACCGGCCTGGAAGCCGCCACCCCCAGCGCCATGATGGGCGCGGTCTACCTGGCCCGAAGGGGCCTGCTGGACCCATCCCTGGCAGGACGCGCCGCAGCCATGTGTACTGCCTGCGGGGCATGTTCGCGCCATTGCAAGGAACAGGTTCCCGTGGGCGACCTGCTCTCCCAGGCCCGCTCCCGCTACCTGCCGCCCCGCTCACCGGAAGCTCTGGCACCGGTGGAAGGGGACGCCCCGCGGGTGGCGGTGGAATGCGACACCCGCTCCTGGGCGGGGGCTCTGGCCCGAAAACTCCGCGAGCCTGTGGCGAGACTTCATACTTCCGACCACCTGGGCGCCTCCTGCATGGATCACCCCCAGACCGCCGAACCACAGATCTCTTCCCTCGCTCGTCTACTGGATGGGCGCATCGCCATCACCTCCTGCTCCGCCTGTGCCGGGGTGCTCAGAAGAGCCAACCTGCAGTACGTGTGGCTTCACAGTCTCCCGGGCATCCACGTACCGACTCCGGTCCTGGATTCGCCCACGATGAAACTCTCACCTGCCCCGGACCTGCTCCCCGGCACCCTGCCCTGCTGTGGGCAGGGGGGGATCCTGGCACGGAGCTTTCCCCAACTGGCGAAAGACCTGGCCCGAGAATGCGCCTCACGCCTGCCTGCCACGGCGGTCCCCACCTTCGATTCGCTCTTCCGCGTGGCACTGACCCCCTACGACGTGGATATCTACGATCCCATCGACATCCTGCTGGGTGAAGCTCCCGCGGCTTCGCTCCATGAAGGAACGAGCAAAGGGGGCGAAGCACCGCAGAAAAGGACTCCTCTCCACGGGGCACCATGAACTGCAATCCAGCCGATGTTCAGCTCGGTGAATCCAGGTATTTCAACCCGGATCTTCCACATGGTAATGCCTCCCGGTGGGCACAGAGATGGGGCCAATCCGTATCCAGCGGAATATTCCTGCGAAAAAACCACATTTTCCTGTGGCGCCAAAGGGGCATTTCTGCTATTTCACGATTCCAGGTTCTTGATAGCGTAAATAGTAAAAGGCTAGAGGCGATGTCACGTTTGCGATAATGCACCTGGGGCACATCCCGTCAACCAGGCGCCCGCCCCCCCTGGCCTACCACCAATTACCCAGATGGGCCAACAGCCCGATCCGTGCCCTGAAAATCTGCTCTCGGCGGAGCAAAGTCCGATTTCGCACACATCCACGAAGGAGGTATTCCATGAACAAGGCTCAACTCACCGAACAGCTCGCAGACCGTTGCTCCATTCCCAAGGTTCGTGCCGCTACGTATATCAACACCCTGGTGGACATCATCACCGAAGCCCTTGTAGACGGGGAACAGAAGGTCACCATCTCCGATTTTGGAACGTGGACCATTTCGCAGCGTCGTGAGTTCACGGGCCACAACCCAAAGACCCGCAGCCAGATCCGCGTTCCTGCAAGGCGAATCCCGGTTTTCCGCGCTGGCAAGGGTCTGCAGGAAGCCCTCAACAAGGACCTCACCTGATCCACCCGGTCCTGGCTCGTGTGGGGCCGCCAGTCCTGCACCCTTCCCGGGGCAAATCGCAACATCATCGCGTCTGAAGCGACGCAAAGCATGGCGCAAGCGACAAATGCCGCTTGCGCCTTTTTTTGTCTTCCCACTGGTGCTATAGTCTTGTCTCTCTTTTCTGTGTCCTTCTCGTAATGAAACGGGGTCAAGAGATGAACCTGCGAATCCACCTCCGCAACGGCCTTGTAGTGTCCTCCGGCTCCCTCCTGCTGGCCTGCAGCCCCGGCTATCTCTACGAGTTCTCCGGAGCCTACGGCGTCTCCTTCGAAGCTGATTCCGATTGCATCGAGATCGACGTGAGCACCGTGGAACTCACGCTCCCCTTCACCTTCGACGCCTATATCCGCACCGACGAACTGATCGGAGTCGACTACCCCATCGCAGTGTGGCCAGGATCCTTCGCCCTCCGGCAGAAGAGCGATGGCAGCATGTGGGTGGGGCTCACATCCGACACGGAAGGCTCTGCCCTCTGGGTTCCCACCACCATCATGGACGGAGCCTACCACCACGTTGCCATAAGCCAAGACTCCGAAGGCATCGGCCGCCTGTTCATAGACGGAACCCTCAAGGCCGAGGAAGAAATCGACCTGCTGGGTGAGCCCGGCATGCTGTTCTACCTGGGCTGCTGGCCTGGGCAGAGCACCTTCTCCGGTTCCATCGGCGAGGTCAACCTGTCGGGCTCGGTTCTCTACAGCGAGTCCTTCACGCCGTCGTGGCTGGAATACGCCGCCACAGACCGCACCATCGCCCTGTGGCACCTCAACGAAGGCATAGACACATGGGTTTTCGACGAAATCGGCAACGCCAAGGGCGCCCTCCAGGGTGACGCCCAATGGGTGGACTTCCCCATGACCGGCTCTCGCCCCCAGGCCCAACAGGAATAGTCCCACCACCTGCAAGCGGCACGAACCCCTGCAAAAAGCAGTCCCCTCCTGTTCATGACATTGCCCCGCGCAGCAGCGACTGGCGCCCCTCGCCGCGGCATGAGCCTCCCCGACGGCTCCCGGCTGCTGCCCTACAGGGGCTTTTCCCGGGTTTGCTCCTGGCAATGGATGCCAAGGGTGTCCAGCTCGTCCAGGATGGGAGTGTAGATGGGCTCCGAGACCGGAGCGATGACTCCGTACTCGTTCACCTGCCCTTCGAGTATGAGCCTGACCCCTATGGCCACCGGCAGCGACACGGTCCGGGCCATGGAGGAATCCCCGTAGGGGATGCCGTAGTCCACCAGGTTCATGGTGGTTTCTTCCCTGTGCCCGGAGAACTGGGAGAGCACTTCGTGGTGCATGACGATCATGTCGCTTTCACCGGGTCGATAGCGCATGCGGGCCAGCATGGCCTGGGCGAGCGCGTCCAGGGGCGAATGGACATCCTCGTCCAGGGCTTCGTCGCTGTAGAAACCCAGCCAGCCGAGGGTCTCCACGGGGTCGGCGCTGGGCTCCAGTCGAAGCCTGGCGGCCACCTCCCGGGGCATCCGGGAGTCATGGGCTCCACTCATCAAGGCGGCCAGGACGCCGCGGAGAGTGCGCTCCGGAAAGTCCATGACGGTATCATCGAAAAGCCCCAGCTCCACCCACGCCTTCCACCGCTCACAGTGGCCCGGATAGCGCAGTGTGCCGCGAAACATAGTGGTCACGTCGTGGAGGCCATAGGTTTCGATGTAGGACATGGAATCGCGATTGGGATAGGCCTCGAAGGGCCCGACGCCGTTCATGTCCAGCATGTGGACATGGCCCAGGAGATCCCTGCCGGGAACCTGAATGACGCGCCCATCCAGGAGGTAGCGTGCAGAAGAACCGGCGGCCACCAGGACGCCGCGAGGAGCCCAGGAGAACTTGTAGCCCAGCGGGTTGTCGTTGGCGTCGGGGGCCGGAAGCCCGCCGCAGTAGGACTTGAAGGAGACTATCCTGCCGCCACGGTCCCGGATGTCGTGGAAGATCCTCATGGCGGTCATGTGGTCGATCCCGGGATCCACGCCGCATTCGTTCAGGAAAACCAGCTCTTTTCGGCTGGCCTCGGGACCCAACTGGCGCATCTCTGGGCTCATGTACGAGGTGGTGGCCATGTGCTTGCCGTGCTTGAGGCACAACCTGCCCACCGTCGGATGCAGCGGCGCCGGCAGGAGGCTCACCGTGAGGTCGTGGGCGGAGACGAGAGCTTCCAGCTCGTCGACCTGGCGGATATCCAGCGCACGGGCCGTCCCGCGCTGGTGCCCGTTCACCAGGGCTTCGGCCTTACTCACGGTCCTGCTGGCCACCGTCACCGGGAAGCGGGCTTGCTCCAGGAGATAGCGCACCAGCGGTCGGGCCACCAGGCCTGCTCCCAGGACGAGAACACGGTTTTTTCTATGGCTGCTTGCAGAGGTCATTGTGAAATCCTGAATTGCTCGCTTGACTGGGTCGGGGCAAAGAGCGCCCATGGAAGCCAGAATGCGCTTGTTGTGTCAACATGGGCGTGGCAGCTTTGGAAAAAGTGATGATGGGTATCAGCCATCCGTTCATGATTTGGCCCGCGAAAAGGCTCCCCGGCGCAGCGCCGGTGACACTCCCGCATCATTCTTTCAAGAAGTCGTTCATGTAGCGATAGGAGGGAGTGAATACTCCCCTGTGCATAACCAGGGCTCTGGCGAAAGCGTCTGGAAGATGCAGGTCCTCGCGGGCGCCGGACCAGTTGGCGCGGGCCAGGCGGGGAACGAAGGGGAGAAGCGCCTCGCTGAAGGCACGGGAAGCCTCGCGCGGTAGCTCGCATGGCAGGTTGTCCACCGCCATGACAAGCAGGCCCGGTCCCTGGAGCCCGTCATTCACCGACCCGGAGATGGGATCATAGACAAAGGTGGGTTCGTCGAGATTCGTACTTTTCACGGTACACTCCACCGCCCCGCCTATGTCGCAGGAGATGTCTCCCACCACCAGCAGCCTGGGATCGCTGCCCCTGAAGTGCTCCCGCAGGAAGTCCAGGGACAACAAGCGGGGGTAGCGCTCGGTCCAGAATATGGCATTGATCAGCAGGGAGAGGTGGGGGACATGCCGGTGGAACACGGATCGGAAACGTTCCGGGTGATGGTAGTACTCCTGCAGATCGAAGCTCTTCCGGGGATCCATGGGCTCCACCATGTGCTCTTCATGGAAGACCACCTTGAAGATGCGATCCCTGGGAGGTTCCTTCGAAGATGTGAGCGCGGCAAGATCCCCAGGTGGGACTTCTTCCACGGGAAGCTGGTCCAGGACATGCTGGACCCCGCTGGACACCCGCCCATAGCCCGCGATTCCAACGACAAAGGGCGCCAGGGCAGGGGGCAGTCCCTCACCGCGAATTCGCTCCGAACAGGCGTCCATCGCTTCGGCCACGCCGCCGAGGCCGTCGTACTCGTGGGTGTAGCGAATCCCAGCGAAGGGGCTGGTGGTGCCCGATTGGCACAGCCTTCCAGCGAGAGCGGCGAGGGTATCAACCATACCGGCCACTCCGGCGTACCAACTGAAGAAGATGAGTCGCTGGCCCTTCCCGGTAACCACGTGCTCGTAGTCAAGGACGGAACAACTAAGGTCCACCAGCTTCCCAAGCATTCCCATGTTGTAGGGCTGGCCCTTGGTGGTGTGTGAAAAAAACACGTAGGAGCCGTCTCTCCGGAGCAAATCCTGGGGGATTTCCTTCACCGCGAACACCGGCTGGCAACGGGAGATGTCTTCCTGGACAATCGCCCCTGCATCGCGGTACTCGTCGTCGCTGAAGATCCTGATGCTGGAAGGCTGCACCACGACCCGTATGCCTTCCTCTCGCACAAGCCTGGCCACGGCGGCCGGTGTCAGGGGAACGCGGGCTTCCCAGCGGTTCTTGTCTTCTCGCCTGATTCCAATCGTTCTCGTCATGTCTGCACCCAATATCAACGGAGTTCACTGGCCCTGGATCTGCTACCAATACGGACAGGTGGTGCCGTGGGACCGGCACCCCAATCCTGGTGAAAAGGGCCACAATCTACCACCCGGAATACCTCGTGTCATGACCGCATCCGGTCGCCCGGACCCTGAGCCAGGGGGTCTGTTGCATGTTTATGACATTTTCTTGGCATCACACCCACCGTATTCCCTTGACGTAACCAGCCAAAAGGGGACATTGATTTCAGGGTAGCCCGTGCCGGTTACGCGTCCAGACCTTGAAGCCTCGCCTCACAATGGCGCAACGGCACAGACCATCTTTTCCATAATGCGGCCTTCCTTGTTCACTTTTCGAGGACTTTGCCATGCGCACCACGCCCCTTCTCGCCCTCATTCCCCTGGCAATCTACACGGGTTGTGCCCCTGAAGGCGAGGTCCTCGCACCTGTTCTCCAAGACACCGAAGCCTACCTGGACCAGGAAATCCTCATTTCCATCGACAACTGGTCCGACGAAGGAGCCAGGGTCGCCGTGGAAGACAGCTTCGGGCTCACCAGGCTGGAATCCATCGATGTAATAAAGGTTGGCCGCTACGCCCTGCCCGATGGCCTGAGCGTAAAAGAAGCCGTCTCACGGATCGGCGCAGACGAACGCGTGGCCTTTGCCGAGCCCAACTACCTCGTCCGCGCCTCCGCCAACGATCCCTACCTCTCCTACCAGTGGAACCTGGCCCAAATCGGCGTCGAGCAGGCCTGGGGCTACGGCACGGGCCTGGGTGTCACGGTGGCCGTATTGGACACCGGCGTACGCACCGGCGCACCCGACGGCATCGGCAGGGTCGCATCCGGCTACGACTTCTACAACAACGATTCCGACACCACCGACGGCAATGGGCACGGCACCTTCGTGGCGGGCACCATCGCCCAGTCCACCGACAACGGCGTCGGCGTCGCCGGGATCGCCCCGGATGCCACCATTCTGCCGGTGCAGGTCCTCTCAAGCCAGGGCTACGGAGACGTCACCGCCATCGTCAACGGTATCATCTGGGCCACGGACCAGGGAGCCGATGTCATCAACATGAGCCTGGGCACCAACTATTCCACCAACACCCTGGAATCCGCCTGCCAGTATGCCTACGACAACGGCGTGGTGGTGGTGGCCGCCTCCGGCAACGAGTATTCCAGCAGCGTGAGCTACCCGGCGCGCTACGACACCGTGGTGGCCGTGGGCGCCAACCGCTATGACGGTACCAGGGCCGGCTACTCCAACTACGGCACCGGGATGGATCTGGTAGCCCCCGGAGGCGATCTCTCCAAGGACCAGAACAGCGACGGCTACGCCGACGGGATCCTCCAGGAAACCTTCGAAAACAACCAGTGGACCTACCCCTTCTGGGAAGGCACCAGCATGGCATCGCCCCACGTGGCCGCCACCGCCGCTCTCATCATCGAACAGGGCATCCACGATCCCGACCAGGTGCGCGACATCCTCAACAGCAGCGCCATCGACATGGGCGCCTCCGGCTACGACACCTCCTACGGCTACGGCCGCCTGGACACTCTGGCCGCCGTCGAGCTGGCGGTCAACAGCAGCGGAGGCAGCACCGGCGACTCCGGCGACGACGGCAGCACCACCGGCGACAGCGGCGACGACGGCAGCACCACCGGCGACAGCGGCGACGACGGCAGCACCACCGGCGACAGCGGCGACGACGGCAGCACCACCGAGCAAGACACCACTCCTCCCACCATCTCCAGTCCCTCGGCCTACGTGAACGGCGTCCACTTCACCATCCAGTGGACCACCGACGAACCGGCAGACTCATACGTGGTCTTCGAAACATACGGTGCATACGGCGACGACACCCTGACCAACTCCCACAGCCTCTCCTTCACCGGGTCCAATGGCGCCACCTACTACATCACGCTCCGGAGCACCGACGAAGCCGGGAACACTGCCGAAGACGGCCCCTACTCCCTGAGCTTGTAGTCTCCACGCCGGCCTCTCGCTGGCCACCGCGGCCATAGCTGATAGATGAGGGGAGCGGAACCAACCCGCTCCCCCTGGCCTTCCTCCGGCCAGGGCGGGCAGTCGTGGGAGCATTCACATCATGGCCGAAAGCACAGCAGCCCCAACCTCGGACTTCATTCGCCAGAGGATCGACTCGGACAACCAGACAGGCCGTTTCGGTGGAAGGGTACACACCCGTTTCCCACCGGAACCCAACGGGTTCCTGCACATCGGGCACGCCAAGTCCGTCGTCCTGAACTTCAGCATCGCCGCCGACTACGACGGCATGTGCAACCTGAGGTTCGACGACACCAACCCCACGAAAGAAGAATCCAGGTACGTGGAATCCATCATCGAAGACATCCGCTGGCTCGGCTTCGATTGGCAGGACCGCCTCTTCTTCGCCTCTTCATATTTCGACCAGCTCCACGACTACGCCGTTCAACTCATCCAGGCCGGCAAGGCCTACGTGGACAGCCTGAGCGAACAGGAAATCCGTGAGTATCGCGGCACCGCCATCGACAGGCAATCCCCGGTGGAAACGGTCCCCGGAAAAGACAGCCCCTTCCGGAACCGCGGTGTCCGGGAAAACCTGGACCTGTTCCGGCGGATGAAAGAAGGTGAGTTCGCGGAAGGTGAGCATGTCCTTCGGGCCAGGATCGACATGGCCCACCCCAACCTCAACATGCGCGATCCCGTAATGTACCGGATCATCAGGAAACCCCATCACCGCACGGGCGACAAGTGGTGCATCTACCCCATGTACGACTTCACCCATGGGCTCTGTGACTCCATCGAGGGGATCACCCACAGCCTGTGTACGCTGGAGTTCGAAAACCACAGGCCATTGTATGACTGGTACTTGGACGAACTCGCTGTCTATCATCCCCAGCAGATCGAATTTGCCCGCTTGAACCTGACCTACACCGTCTTGAGCAAGCGCCGTCTCCTGGAGCTGGTGCAGAAGGGCCTGGTGAGCGGCTGGGACGACCCCCGCATGCCCACCATCCGGGGGATGAGGCGCCGCGGCTACACCGCGGCAGCCATCCGCGACTTCTGCCAGCGTATCGGCGTGGCCAAGGCGGATTCCAGGGTCGACATCGCGCTGCTGGAACACTGCGTGCGCAACGACCTCAACAAGCACTCCCCCCGGGTCATGGGCGTATTGAACCCACTGAAGGTGGTGATCGACAACTACCCCGAGGGCCAGGTGGAGTACCTGAGCGCCATCAACAACCCCGAAGATCCCGCAGCGGGCACCAGGGAAATCCCTTTCTCCAGGGAAATCTACATCGAACGTGACGACTTTCGCGAAGATCCACCCCGCAAGTTCTTCCGCCTGGCTCCTGGTCGGGAAGTTCGGCTCAGGTACGCCTACATGGTTACCTGCACCGGGGTGGTCAAGGATCAACAGGGCCAGGTCACCGAGCTGCATTGCCGTTACGACCCCCTGACCAGGGGTGGCAACGCCCCCGATGGCCGCAGGGTGCGGGGTACGTTGCACTGGGTGTCGGCCCCCCACGCCTGCGACGCGGAACTCCGGCTGTTTGATCGCCTGTTCTCCAGCGAAAACCCCGACAAGGCCGGGAAGGGCGCTTCCTGGCTGGACAACCTGAACCCCGACTCCTTGCAGGTGCTTCGGACCTGCAAGGTGGAACCTGGGCTCCGAGGCCGGCCCGCCGGCTATCGCTGCCAGTTCGAACGAATCGGCTATTTCTGTGTGGATCCCGACTCAACCCGGCAAAGACCCGTCTTCAACCGGACAGTAGCCCTGAGAGACACCTGGGCCAGGATCTCTCGTCGTCGCTGATTTGGCAGCCAGAGGCAGCAAGGTACCTCGTCGCCATGCCACGAGATACAGGAGCCCACTCGACCAACAACGCGGATCAATGGCTACACTCGGCCACAGGCGAAAGCCCAACGCATTCACTCAATGGGTGGCGCGGCGCATCTGGCGCGGGCGGCCGGCCTCGCAGGTGACCCTCAACCTGATTCACCTGCAGAATGTCCTGCGTTTCGCCCTGACCTTTGCCCTGACGGTCATCGCTCCAAGCCTGATACTGGCCTGGCTGGGCGTGACCGGCAGTCGCAGCGCGGAGCTGGCGGTCATGGCGGAGCTGGATCTGCAAGCTGGCTCTTCGGTGGATGCCAGCCTTGAACGCATCGAAAACATCTTCAGTCGCTTTGAATCCAAGACCACTTCCAGGCTGCTGCGCGGGCTCTCTCCATCCGAATCCCTGCTGGATCTCTCGCCATACCTGCTGTTGTCCATGCGCCTGGACCAGAACATGAGCGTGGCCGCTCCCTTCAAAGAACCCGAAACCGAGCAGGTGGTGGACCACACTTTTTTCTTCACCGAACCCTACATCGCGGCTCGGAAGGCCGAGTTGGAGGACCACGACTACACCAGGGCCGAAGCTCTCTACTCCAGGGCCAGCGCCAGGGCCCGTGGCGTGGTGCTCAAGGCCAACGCCGAGTTGCAGAGAGCCAGGGTCCTGGCCAAGCAAGGGCGTATTCGTGAAGCCGAAGACACCTACGCCGACATCGTGGCCGACTACTCCCAACTCCGAGATCCCTGGGGATTTCCCCTGGGGTCACTTGCCTTCCTCAAACGGGGCGAACTGTTGCTCCAGCGCGAGCCCGAGATAGGCGTGGGCGCACTGTCCGCGGTAGTAAAGGAAATCCTCAACCAACGCTGGGAGATCGGGCGGGGCGGTGAGGCGGCGGTGGCCCGGCGGGCCCTGGTGCTCATGGAAGGCTACGCCGACAACGACACCATCGCCAGCCTGCGCAAGAGGCTGGACGAACGGACGAACCAGCTCTACTGGGCCGAGCGCTTTCTTCCTGAACTGAAGAACATCACCCACGGCGGAGTGATGCTCATGACACGTCCTGGAGAATTCAACTACACGCTGGGCAACAAGGCGCTCTGGGCAGTGGTCTGGTTTCAGGAAGCCCTGTGGACCTTCGCCCTGGACCTGGACTCCCTCCTCCAGGCCATCCACCAGTCAGCCGAAGCCTCGCTTCGGGCAGACAGCCAGGTGAAGGTCTCCGTGCAATCTCCGGACACCTCCACGGCATCGGACCAACTGGCCCGGAGGTCGCTGGCACCGTGGATGCCCGGCTGGTCCCTGGTGGCCTACCCGCTGGATGCCCGGGCCATCGCAGACGAACTGGCGAGCCGTCGAAAGCAGCGCTTGGCCGTCATCGGCACGGCCACGTTGCTCATTATCTTCGGAGTGGCCATGTCAGCCTGGCTGCTTTTCCGGTAGATGGAGCTGGCGCGCATGAAGACCTCCTTCGCCGCCAGCGTCAGCCACGAACTCCGATCTCCCATCACCCAGATACGACTCAAGGGCGAAGCCCTGCAACTGGGCCTGCCCCTGGACCAAGATGACCGGGCAAGGCACTACGAGGTGATCGTGCGCGAAGCGGAGCGTCTCTCCAGGCTGGTGGACAATGTCCTGGATTTCGCCGCCATCGAGCGGGGCACCAAGAACTATCATCTCCGCCTGGGCGACCTGGGAAAAACCGTCCAGAACGCCGTGGACACGATGCGCATGACCATGGAAGCCAGGGGAGTCGACCTGTTGAGCAGGATCCCCGACGACCTGCCCATGGTCAAGCACGACTCCGATGCCATCGCCCAGGTCATGGGGAACCTGCTCTCCAACGCTGCCAAGTACGGAGGAGGATGGGTCCAGGTTTCCGCCACGCTGCTACCAGAGGGAATACAGATAGAGGTGGCGGATCACGGAATCGGGATCGACTACCAGGAAGTGGAACGGATATTCGACAAGTTCTACCGAAGCTCGGATCCTGAAGCCCGCAGAAGAAAGGGCACCGGCATCGGGCTCGCAATAGTCAGATACATAATGGAAGCACACGGTGGCCAGGTTTCCGTCTACAGTACACCTGGCAAAGGCAGCGTTTTTCATCTATTCTTTCCCTTCGCCACATCCGGAAGACCCATTTCCAAGAGACCAGGAGCATCCTGATGGCCAGAATACTTTTCGTCGAGGACGAAGCAGAGGTCCTCAACACTCTCAACGCCTTCTTTTCCAGGGAAGGGCACCAGGTACTGGCGGCCAGGGGCGGCAAGGAAGCCCTGGCCATGGCCGAGCGACGTCTCCCCCACGTGGCGGTCCTGGATGTCATGCTGCACGAAGGCCCGGAAGGGCCGGACGGAATGGATGGCTTCGAAATCTGCAAGGTTCTCCGGGAAAAGGGCTTCGATGGGCCGGTGATCTTCCTCACGGCCCGCAATTCCGAAACCGACAAGCTCCTGGGTTTCGAAATGGGCGCGGACGACTTCGTAACCAAGCCTTTCTCGCTGCTGGAGCTGAACGCCAGGATCAACGCTTCCCTCAAGCGAACCGGCGGCGTTCGGAGCGTCTTCCGCTTCGGCGACGTGACCGTTGACCTGGACAACTACGTCATCACCCGCCAGGGCGTCGAAGAAAGGCTCTCCAACCGGGAACAGGAGCTTCTACGCTACCTCATCGAGCACAAGGGCAAGGTCCTGCCCAGGGAAGAGCTGCTCACGAGCATCTGGAAGTACAGCCCCAACGTCACGACCCGCACCGTCGACACCCATGTCCTCAACCTCCGCAAGAAACTGGGCGACGACGCTCAACAGCCCCTCTTCATAGAGACCATGCACGGCGTGGGCTACCGCTTCGTCGCCGAGGAAGACTAGTGCATCCAGTCTTGCTCGCGCTGCTCATGGCCTCGTGGCAGGCCATTGCCGGACCGGCAGAATGGTGTGAGTTCTACGACGCACTGCTGCTGGACGTGGCCGACGCCAGGACCCTCTCCGTGGCCGAAAACCTGGAGTCGCTGCTTTCCCGTCTGGACGAAAGCGACCCGCTTCGCGGAGAAGTAGCCTACTGGCTGGCCCACTCCCTGCTGGCCCTGGGGAAACCGGAATCCGCCAGGAAATCGCTGGCAGAAGCCGAAGAATACGACAAGACCATGGCTCCTGCCCTGGCCTTCGAGTCCCAGATGGATGCCATCCAGAGGAGAGTGGACCACCTGCCCGTCCATGCGTCCTTCGATTCCAGTTATGGCCCGATGGTCCACTCCTGGACCCATGCCACCAGGGGTGAGCTGGACCTGGGGAAACCCAAGTTGGACGGCAAGGGCCCAGGCGAGCCCGGCGGAGCCCTCAAGTGGACATCCAGGGTACGAGACATGGAAGAAGACCAGATCTTCGCCAGCTTCGCCCCCCAGGCCAGCCCCGTCCAGGGCATCCGCTTCGCCGTGAGGGCCTGGGGTTTCCCCGCCTTCCTGCGACTGGTGGCCACC
Organism: Myxococcota bacterium; assembly: GCA_024276675.1. Taxonomy (GTDB): domain Bacteria; phylum Myxococcota_A; class UBA796; order UBA796; family JAFGLY01; genus JAJRWT01. Next base: position 18,291 of record JAJRWT010000093.1, read on the forward strand.
GACGAAAGCGACCACGCATACGTGAGTGACACCATACAGGTGCCCACCAACCAGTGGACCCATGTTGACCTGCGCATCGCTTCGTTTTCCACCAATGAGCCGTCTTACCGGCTTCGAAACCCAAACCCCAGGAACGTGCGGGTCATCTACATCCAGGATGTCACAGCGTATCTCAGCGCCGACAGGGGATCCCACGTGATGTGGATTGACGACCTTGAAATCTGGTAACCCCATGCCCATCGTCGTGCAGAAGTACGGCGGCTCCTCGGTGGCGGATGTCGCGCAGATTGCCCTGGTGGCTGAAAGGATCATCGCCACCCGAAACAGCGGCTACCAGGTGGTCGTGGTCGTCTCGGCCATGGGCAACACCACGAACGAACTTCTGGCCCTGGCCCGTCGCGTCAGCCCTTCACCTGGCAGGCGTGAGCTGGACATGCTCATCTCGGTGGGTGAGCGGATATCCATGGCGCTCCTGTCCATGGCAATCAACGACCGTGGAGTGCCATCGGTGTCGTTCACCGGTTCGCAATCGGGAATAATCACCGACGAACACCACGCATCGGCCCGAATCATCGAAGTCAGACCATATCGCATCATCCAGGCGCTGCAACAAGGGAAGATAGCCATCGTGGCGGGCTTCCAGGGAGTCAGCAGGGCTCGGGAGATAACCACCCTTGGAAGAGGGGGCTCCGACACCACCGCTGTTGCCCTGGCGGCTGCCCTGGGCGCCCGGCACTGCGAGATCTGCTCCGACGTGGACGGTGTCTATTCCGCCGATCCCCACGCCATCGCCCAGGCCGTCCGGATATCCTCCCTGTCCTACGACGAGGCACTCACCTTGTTTCGTGGAGGAGCCAGGGTGTTGCACGCCGAAGCCGTGGCCTTCGCGGCAAAGCACGGAATCGATCTGCACCTTCGTTCCACCGCGCAATCCGCCGGCGGCACCACAATCGCTTCCGGGGAACACGCGGCGTCCAGGGGCCCCGTGGCCATCGCGGTGGATTCCAACCTTCTATGGCTCGAACCCCTGCCGGCGGAAAACGGCCTGGATGAACTGTTGGCCGAAGTGCTACAGGCAGGAGCCACCATCCGCTCGGTTCGCAACAACAGGATACTAGTAGACAAGTCCGACCTTCATGTTTCCTCCGACCACCGTTGGCCCAGTGCATCCGTCGTGCGCAACGTGGCCGTGGCCACCGTGGCGGGCCTGGGCTGCGGCCTGGTGGAAAACCTGCAAAAGGGCAGCTATTCCTTGAGATCCGCCGGGCTCACGGTCTTGGATGTCCAAGCCGACGCCGACAGGTTGGCCTGGGCCGTCCCCGCTGATCAGGCCGGCGCGATGCAGCAGATACTGCACCGGGAGCTGCTGGAAAACAGCCTCCCGGCCACGTCACCTCCGGGCATACCTTGAACCCGGGCCAAATACCAGATATCCTTGTTCAAGGAGAACCATCGTCAAGCTGCTACCCGGGCGATGCTCACGACAACCAGGAATAGAACCCATGTTCAGACAATTCCTGAACCCACCCAACTGGTTCACCGCGGCCAACATGTTCTGTGGAATGTACGCGCTGGTCGTGCTCCTGTCCGGTTCTCCCGACTACCACACCCCCTACCGTGCCGGCCTGTTCATACTCTTCGCCATGGTGTTCGACATGCTGGACGGCCGCGTTGCACGCATGACCCGCAGTGGCAGCGAGTTCGGTACCCAGTTGGATTCCCTGGCCGATATCATATCTTTCGGTCTCGCTCCCACAACCCTGGTGTGGTTCTGGGGGCTCCGTCCCCTGGGCTGGGTGGGACTGGCTGTGAGCTTTTTCTTCCTGGTCTGCGGCGCCTTTCGGCTTGCACGCTTCAACCTGAAGGCCGGGAAGCACGCCAGCCCCGAAAGCGAAGGCATCACCATTACCGTTGCGGGCACCACCCTTGCCGTCATCGTCATGGCCAACACCGCAGCGGGCAACACCGAGTTGGCGCGCCCCTTCAACGCGGCTCTGCTGGTGTTGGCCTTGAGTTTCCTCATGGTGAGCAAGGTTCCCTACCGAACGTTCAAGACCCACCGCCTCTCTCCCCTGACCATCGCCGGCCTGTCCCTGCTGCTGGGCATTTCCATCGCGGTAGGGGTGCGCCACGACATCTCGACCGTCTTCGTGGGACTGGCCACCCTGTACATACTGAGCGGTCCCCTGGAAGGCCTTGTACGCCTGGGGCTCAGGCACCGCGTGGCGGGCCATCCTCCCTCTGAAGACGACGACCTGCCCGACGATCCCTGAACACCCGCCCCTGGCGACTCTCCCCTGGTCCCCCGCGGGCTCGTTTTACGAAATGCCGAAGCGCAGCAGAATGGATGCCATCCGGTCCAACACACTGCCGGGATCCGGGCTACGGTTGATGGCCCGAACCGCGCAGAAGTTGCGAGCGCCCGCGGATAGAACCGAGGGCAGGTTGCCAAGGTCGATGCCACCGATGGCCACCGCTGGAACATCCGCCAGCGCCAACATGCGCTTCATGCGGTCCAGGCCGAGTACCGGATCGGGAACTTCCTTGGTGGGGGTCGCGAAGACAGGCCCGACCCCGATGTAGTCGGGCGACAAGGCACGGGCTGCCCTCACCTGGGCCGGGCTGTGGGTGGACAGGCCGATGATGGCATTGGGACCAAGTATTTCCCTGGCCTGGGCCAGGGACATGTCGTCCTGGCCCAGGTGTACGCCATCGGCGCCGGCTTCCCTGGCCACCAGCGGATGATCATTCACGATGAAAAAGGTCGTGGGAGGGATCAAGGGCCTGATGCTGCGCGCCACTCGCAGCAGGTCTCGTTGGTCGATGTTCTTCATGCGAAGCTGAACGAAACGCAGCCCCCTGCGGCACATCGTGGTGGCCATTTCCCGGTAGCCCACGATGGGATCGTTGATGATGCCGTAGATGCCAAAACCGCCCTGTACGCTCATGCCGCGGCTCCCGTGGAACCTGGTGATTCGATAGATGCTACCAGGAGCCCCCGGGTAAACACTGACGCCGGCTCATGCCGTGGCGAGGGGCGTTCCGCAGCAGGCACGAGCTTTCCCGACAGATCCTGGTCACGGGCACTGCGGCCAGGTCGCAATACCCGCCCCCATGGCCATTTCGGAGACAGCGCCCCGAAGCTGGTTCAGAGGTATACCGGGTAGGGGTCAGCGCTTGCGCCTGCCGGCCTTCTTGTTGCCGCGGGTAGCGTCTTCCACCGCTTCTGCGCGATCTTCCTTGATTTCGACCTTGTCGTCGGCGATTTCGGCCTTGGCCAGTGATTGGAGTTCACGGAGAAGAGCGCTCTTTTTCTGGTAGAGTGCGGGGTTGGCCGTGCCCGACTTGAATTGCGGCTGCATGGAGTCGAGCTGCGTGGCGATGGAACGGATCCTGGCCAGGTCGGCGCGTTCATTGGCGGCGTCCTTGCGGTCGTCGGCCAGATCACGGGCATCGTCCAGGTTGCGCTGGCGGCGCAATTCCCTCTTGGAAGAAGCTGCTTCGGCGCGGGCCTCGGCAAGCTCCTGGCGACTTTCCGCCAGCTCTTGCTTGAGCCAGGCTTCCAACCTGTTGTCGGCTGCCCGCTCGGCCGGCTGGTCGTTGGCGCGCCAGGCACGGTGCCAGTCTTCGATAATCGAGTTCAACTGCGCCAGGTCGCTCCTGTCGTCGCGGACATCCTGGCGGGCGGCCGCGGCCGGCTTGGCAACGGGTTTGGGTTTTACCGCCACGGGCTTGGCGGGGACAGGTGCTGGCTCCGGCTCGGAGGAGCAGGCGGTCAGGAAGGATGCAAAGACGATGGGAAGCAGAAAACTGGTTTTCATGGACTCCTCCAGTTCTTGGATTGTTGGCTCCTTGGGGCCTTGCTGAAAGCCATCGAGGCCCACTTCACGCAGGTTTTTTCAATGCTAACCGTTTTTCCCGGGTTGAAAAGCCGTTTGCGGCATATTCTGTTGGAGCGGCGGTCAACATGCCGCACTCGAGCACAGGCCAGCGCCGAAAAACCGAAAATTCCCATATCGTGGCAGAGGTCTACGGCCAGGGCCCCAGTTGGGCTGGCACCGGCTACTCCGTTGCTATGGCCCCCAGGTCCCAGGCCACGACGTTTCCATCATCGGCCACGCGCCGGAACTGCTGGTCCATGAACACTTGGATGTCGTCGCTGAGGGGGCTGGAGTGATGGGCATCGGCTCCCGGCAACAGGCCCCGAAAGAGGATCACGTAGCGGACACCCTGTTCCAGGAGGTCATGGACGGCCTCATCCGACTTGCCCAGGGCGAGAAAACGATGGGGCCTGGTGGAACCGGAGAGCCAGGCCAGGCGGTTCAGCAAGGGGTTGGTTTCGCTCCAGTGGGGGTTGGGGCCGGGTATGGTGGGGTAGGGCGGTTCGTTCACCAGGGACAGGTGGTGTTGGACAGCCACCTCCAACATGGGGATGGGCAGGGGTACCTGGAAAGGGATGGCCACGGCGGCCGCGGAGTCCAAAACATCCAGGGCGTCTACGCGAGGGATTTCCCTGGTGCGGGGCCAGTGAAGGCCCACGAAGGACAGCCCCAGGGCCAGCAGCCCCAGCAGGGCATAAACGGTGCTGCGGTGGACCCGGGAAAGGCGCGAAGAACGGGATAGACGGGAGAAAAGGGCGTCGAGCCCCAGGGCCAGCGGGGCCACGGAGATGCTGGCGGCCATGAGCGCGAACCTGTGGGTGTTCTTGAGCTGTTCGAAGCCCGGGATGAACAATATGTTCAGGTAGTCGGGCAGCAGGAGACCCGCTTGCTGGGGTTGGATGCGAAGGAAGGGGCCCAGGGAGTAGATGAGCAGGACGAGTACGTCCCAAGCTGCCAGGAGTGCCAGGCGCCGACGCAGCAGAAGCAGCACCATGATCACAAGGGGCCAGTAGAAGCCACGGCCCGGAAACCACTGGGAAGGCAGGAGCGCCTCTGGCAGGGTGAGGGATTCGGCGGAAGCCGCCAGCAGGCGATCCCGCGGGAAGGTGGTGGGCATGTCGGCGTCGTGGTTGGCCTGGCGGGCGAAACGGGACAGGAAGTACCGGGCTTCACGTTGATCGACGGGGTGTAGCGGGTCTTCCAGTGCATCACGAACGGAGGTGGAGGCAGAATAGGCGCTTTCCGCCGCGGTGCCGTGGAGAACCAGGAGAGCCGGCGATGCCAGCAGAGCCGCCACAAGGGCCAGCAGCGAGAGTCGGCCGAAACGAGCCCTCCAGCCGGGGCCCAGCAGCCTGGGCAGGACCAGCAGGGGACAGGCGGAGGCCAGGTAGATGCCGAAATAGACCTGCCCATGGCAAACGGCCGCCAGGGTGGCCCCCGCCGCCAGGGGCCAGCGCCAGCCCGGGCGCCGTGTGGCCATGTGGAGAAACGCAAAGAAGAGGGGCACCAGGAACAGGGTGGTCCGGTCCAGGCTGTTGGCGTCCAGCTCGTCGAAGATCATGGGCCCCAGGGCCGTCAGCAGGCCGGCCAGCACCGCCGTGCCCTGGCTGGTGCCCAGGGCGCGGCAGAGGGCCCACACCGCCGCAACAAGGCCTATTATTCCCAGAGCCACCCCCAGGTTGAATGCCGCCACCGTGCCCAACACGGTGCTGGAGAGCACTGGAAGCAGGTAGCCGATCCAGGTGGGCCCGGTGGGAAGCCAACTGGCACCTTCGGGGAAACGAAACAAGGTGGTGACATCGGAGAGCCGGGGCAGGCTGTCGCTCATTCCCGCCAGGACAGCCAGGCTTCCCACGGGATCCAGTATGGGGGGATCCGCGTTGAGGATCCGCGTGGAGGGATTGGACAACACGGAAGACATGGCCAGCAGGGCCAGCAGGGCTCCGGCGCCAACGGCCCACCACAGCCCCGGATTGCGGCGGAAACGAAACAAGCCCAGAAGCGCGAGCCCCGTGAGCAGCAGAGCGGCTGGGAGCATGGCCAGGGCCACCAGGCCCCGGTGGTCAGGGGTGGCATCCCGCGGCCCGGGCTCCCCGGGGGGAGAGACCTTTGCCCGACGTTGGGAGGGTCCCACTTCGGTTGATTGTTCTCCCCAGGGACCGCGGGCCAGGACCAGCCAGCTCCCGGGCCCCACCCAGAGTACGGCGTTGGAGCCCACGCGGGCTACGGCGTCGGCCAGGCCGTCCATTTCGCCCTGTTGCCCCAGGTGCCATGCCACGACTTCCCGGGTGCCGGAGGGTACCTCCACCAACAGTATTCGGGCGGCGGGGCGCGACATGGACAGGGGCCGGGTGTCGGTGCCCCCGGGGCGAATCACCTGGAAGGTGTAGCGCCCGTTCCCCAGCCAGAGCTGCTCCAGGCTGCCGGAGACCGCCGCATCTTCCGTGTTGGAGTCGGGACGCCAACCGAACTGGTTGTTCTCGCTGTTGTCGCTGGTGAGGAAGCGCCCCACGAGGGAGCCGTCTGCTCGACGGATCTCCAGCCTGGCCACCGCTCCGGGCTCCATGGCAAAGGACCACTCCAGGGCCCTGGACCAGACCGTTGGAGCCCAGAGCAGGGATAGCAGCAGCAACAAGCTCATGCCGAGCCGCAGCACCAGGGACGACACCGCCGGCTGCGCCACGTTGCCGTGTGAAGCCGGGACGTGCTCCCGATATGGACTCCACCTCGTGAGCGCCACCAGGGATCTCCTTACTCTGTGTGCCATGTATAATCTAAGCGTCCGGCCAGCGAAAAGAAAATACCTGGCTCGCCGCCTTCGCCGGCACCGAACCCATGCTCGAGGACGGGGGCTTGGGCTACGCCATGTTCGAGCCCTACCTGGGCAATTCCGGCCTGGGCCATCATGCGCCCCGACATGAGCCTGCTCTCGCTGCACACCGGCTACTCCGGTTGGGACAACGCCATGGCGGAGATCCAGGAAGACTCCGAGTGATCTGGGGGGATCGGAGCCTGTCTCTTCTCCCGCGAACTGTCTCTCAACATGGACAAGTCTCTGAAGAGTGTTTCACAAAGCACTGCTGTGAGACAATTGAACCGAGAAGGCAGATGCAGCAAATCTGACCTTCTACAGGTAATGATGCCATCCTGAGAGACATGGCAGGGAACTTGCTGGTCACAGGCACGACACGATACGCGAGACGAGACGAAGCACCTACCCGGCATCGACGATCCTCTGGGACATGGCAAGTCCATCCCCAGGGCAACCAGCGACCCGGGCCGGGGTTTCCGAAGACAGGAAAGACTCACCAACAAGGAGAGAACGACATGCAAAAGAAATTCGTCTGTTCCGTCTGTGGATACGTACACGAAGGCGATGCCCCTCCCGACAAGTGCCCCCAGTGCGGCGTTTCCGCCGACAAGTTCAAGGAACGGCAGGCCCAGCAGCTCTCTTGGGCCGACGAGCACGTCATTGGCGTGGCCAAGGGTGTGGACGCCGAAATCATCGAAGGCCTGCGGGCCAACTTCACCGGCGAGTGTACCGAGGTGGGCATGTACCTGGCCATGAGCCGCCAGGCCGACAGGGAAGGCTACCCGGAGGTGGCGGAGGCCTACCGCCGCATCGCCTTCGAAGAAGCCGACCACGCGGCGCGTTTCGCCGAACTCCTGGGAGAAGTGCTGGAAGCCGACACCCGGGCAAACCTGGCCGCCAGGGTGGCCGCCGAGCATGGCGCATGCCAGGGCAAGAAGAACATCGCCACGAAGGCCAAGCAACTGGGATACGACGCCATCCACGACACCGTCCACGAGATGTGCAAGGACGAAGCCCGCCACGGCGCGGCCTTTGCCGGTCTCCTGAAGCGCTACTTCGACCAGTAGCTCCAGTCACCTGTTTCAAACCTTCAAGCCCACCGGAGGGGGTCAGAGATGGCCCCCTCTCGTCGTACCTGCGCCGGGCATCGTCTCCGCCATCACCGGCTCTGCCCATCCGAGGCCCGGTTCCCGCTCCACGAGTCGGGGAGCTTGGCTGGCGGGAAGACCCGCCAGGCAGTAGGTATTGGCCATGGCTCAGGTCACCGGACTACAACCGTCGTTCCACAGGGGTCCTCCAGGATTGCCCGCCCTGGCGGCCCTGGCCTTTGCCGTCGGTTGCTCCGGCGCGCTTTCACCCCCCGATCCCGTGGGCATGGTCAAGATCACGGTGGACGGGGCTCCATCCCTCTCGGGGAGCAGCGGCACCTTCTACATGGACCGCTACGAGTTTCCCAACCAGGAAGGTGAAAAGCCGCTCACCTACCTGGACCTGGAGCAGGCAGCCAGCCTCTGCGCCCAGGAGGGCAAGCGCCTCTGCACCGCGGGCGAGTGGAGACGCGCCTGCCTTGGGCCCGACGGGACCAACCGCTACGGCTATGGCCCCGTCTACCAGGAGGACCGTTGCCATTCGGCAAGGCGCCTTCCTTCCGGGCACACCAGCATGATGGATCCCGATGAGTTGGTGGCCCCGTCAGGCTCTTTTCCCCAGTGCAGTACGCCCGAGGGCATCTGGGACCTGGTAGGGAACCTGGAGGAATGGGTCCTGGACGACTGGAAAGGCATGGGCGGCATATTGGAGGGTGGCGCGTGGTACACCCACACATCCTACGCGGACTGCACCGGGCGCTACTCCCGCCAACCAGACTACCGCATCGACCCCCGCAGGCGTGTCTTCTCCGCGGGTTTCAGGTGCTGCTGGAGCGCCGAAGCCCCCAGCGCCGAAGATCTCCCCCCGGAGTACATCGCTGCCGACACGCGAGAGCGCCTCCAGGCAGCCCAGGAGGCGGTCACGCCCACCGACTACGATCCCCAGGCCGAGCTGCAGCTCGCGGACGGCCTGTGGATGGACACCTTCGAGTACCCCAACAAGCCCGGCATCAACCCGCTCATCGCGGTTTCCTGGACCCAGGCGCGGGATCTCTGCCAGGAGGCGGGCAAGCGGCTCTGCCAGGTCCGGGAATGGGAAATTGCCTGCTCTGGCCCTGCTCGTTGGAAATACCCATACGGCAATCGCTACATTCCCGATGCCTGTTCCGTGGAACGTGATTCTCCCTCGCCCACGGGGGAATACCTGGCCTGCGTCTCGCCGCTGGGCGCCCGTGACATGGTTGGGGGAGTGTGGGAGTGGACGGCCAACCGGCTCGACATCCCCGGACTCACCAGCGACCCCCAGCAGGTCCTCCGTGAGATCCGTGGCGGTTCCTGGTTCGTGGACTCCCACAAGGCCGTCTGCCGCCCCGACGACGGCTATCCCGCCGCTCCCCAGGACACCGTCTTCCCGGACCTGGGTTTCCGCTGCTGCCGTGGCCAGGTTCAGAGTACCGCGGCCCAGCCCATCCCCCCCAACATCGACTGTCCCGCCGGCATGGTGGCGGTGGGGGACTTCTGCATCGACACCTTCGAGTTTCCCAACCGCGAAGGGGCTCCCCCAAGGGGCAACATGAACCTGGCCCAGGCGCTTCAAGCCTGCCGGGAACGGGGAGTCCACGTCTGTACATCCCAGGAGTGGGAGCTGGCATGTTCCGGGAGGGAGCATCGCAGGTGGCCATATGGCAACACCTACGAACCCGACCGCTGCTACGACGAATCCCGTTCCCGCCAGAGCCATGGCGGCACGGCCGCGGCCTCGGGGCAGATGCCCCTATGCGCCACCCCGGAAGGTGTCCACGACATGTGCGGCAATCTCTGGGAGTGGGTGATGGACACCGACACCCGGGGCTCTCTTCGCGGCGGTGGATGGAACGTTGCCGCGGGCCTGGGGCAGTGCCGGGCCAGAGCCGATGCCGAAGATGACTACAGCTCGGCCGAAACCGGCACGCGGTGCTGCGCCGTTGCCCAGGAGATCGAGGCCGCCGGGCCATGAGCACCCAGGCTGCAAGACTACCCGGAAAGCTGGCCTTCGGCCTGCTGACAACTCTGGTGCTCCTGGGACTGCTGGAGGGAGCGCTCTGGGCCGTGGGGACCATCATCCACCGGGACTGGAGGGTGGATCCCCTGCCGGTGCCACGGGACTACCGGGTTCTCTGTCCCGCCAACGGCCTGGTGAAACTCTGTCCCGAGGAACACTTCCACTACCAACGGGTAAGGCCCGAGATCTTCTTTCCCCATCCCGACAGGCCCAGGATCGTGGTCATCGGGGAGTCCTTCGTCTTCGGCTACGGTCTCCCAATGGAGCAGGCCTGGCCCGCCAGGTTGGAGTACCTGCTGGATGACCGGGTAGAGGTCATCAACATGGGCCGCTGTGGCAGCTACTCCTCGGCCCTGGTGCCCACGCTGGAGGCGGCGCTCACCGTGGAACCCAGCCTCATCGTGCTGTCCATCGGCAACAACGAACACACAATGACCTCCTTCTACACCGGCTGGGCCGGCCGGCACCCCCTGGCTTTCTACTCGATCTCCCGGCAACTTGGCCGTCTTCAGTTGTTCGGCTTCCTGCTGGACGCGCTGGGCCAGGACGGCCACGTGACGGAAAGCCAATCGTCGGCGCCCCTGGTGTTCGACAATCCAACGGACCAGGCGGTCTACGCTGCCCGGCGGAGACCACCGGACCTGTCCCTCTTCCCCGATGCCCTGGCCGGTCCCCAGGTCACGGCCATCCTGGAAGATGAGCAGCGCCTCAAGGAACACATCTTCAAAGGTCGCATGGAATCCATGATCAGCCAGGTCCAGGACCAGGGCATCCCCCTCCTTGTCACCACCCTCCCGGCAGATCTCACCAGGCCCCCTACCCTCTCCGGAATACACGACGGTGACCCGGAGCGGGTTCGGGCATTTCACCAAAAGCTGTTGAACCCCCGGAACGACCAGGGGTCGCGGAACGACGGCGAGCGCCAGACCCCCGAGGAACTGCTGGCCATGGCGATGGAGGAAGACGACCAGGTGGCCTCGTTCCACTACTTCCACGGCATGATGCTCCTGGGGCGTGGGCAGGATCCCGCGGCGGCCCAGGCCTTCAGGCGCAGCATGGACCTGGACATGATTCCCGACGCCACCCCCACCATCAACGGGATCATTCGCGAGCTGGCCAGCGCGACGGGATGTGCCCTGGTGGACCTGGACACCCTCTCCGATACCGTACTGCGTGACGGCGATTCCATCTTTCTGGACGGCATCCACGTGAACCGCCACGGCGCCGACGTCGTGGCCGCTCAACTGGCCCCCGTGGTGGAGTCCCTCCTGAATCCCGCGCCCAGGGTGCCATGACGACCCGCCTGCCAGGGGCTTCCCACGGCCACCGGCTCTCTCCGGGACGGCGGAGGAGTCTGCGCGCAGCCGCCATGCTGCTGGGCATCGCCATGCTCGTGGGGGCGGAATTGCTCCTGCGCCTTCTTGGAGTCCCCTCCCGGGCGGAACCGGCGCTCCCCAACGGGTGGGGCGAGGACGTTCGCCTCGTCACCCCGGACAACCGAGAGAGCTACCTGGAGATACTCCCGGCATCCCCTGATCCCCAGCCGCCGGGAGCAGGCAACACCAGGTGGGTGCGCACTTCCCGGAAGATGGTGTCCGACAGGTTCATGCGCGACCTGCAATACCAGGTTCCACCACGCGCCGGTATCTTCCGTGTCTTCTGCTTCGGCGGCTCCGCCACCCTGGGCGTCCCCTTCGATGAACGACCCCGACTCACCTTTCCGTATCGAACACAGCAGCACCTGGACCAGGTGGGCATCGGCGCCCAGGTCATAAACCTGGGGGGAGCTTCCTTCGGTAGCCAGCAGGTGCTGGAGGTCATGGAGCAGGTGCGTTCACACGGCGCCTCGGCATTCGTGGTCTACAGCGGCAACAACGAGTTCTTCAACTACGCCCTGGCCCTGCAGCGGATGAACGCCGGCTGGAGCGCCTCCACCCACCGAAGCGTATCCAGGCTGCACATCTTCAGACTCCTGGAAAACACGCTGCTCCCCAGGGATGAGCAACAGCCCGCCCTCCAGGGCGATTCTCCCATGGATGCGGCCAGGATCCAGAACGAGATGGTGAAGGAAGCGATACTCAGCACACTGGCGGACCCCAAGTCCACGGAACGCCCCACCAGGGGCCCTGACGGCAGAATGCGGCGCAGGGACCGCCACTACCAGGCGGTGATGAACACCTGGGCCGACAACCTGGAGCGCATGGCCCGCATCTCGGAATCGGCCGATCCACCGACGGACCTGTACATCGTGGACATACCCGCCAACCTCCTGGAACCTCCATGGCTGGCCATCCAGGATCCCGCCCTGGGTGGTATCCAACGCCGGCGCGTGGAAAAACTGCTGAAGAAGGCCGCCCTGGCCAGGGAACAGGACCGCCTGGAAGACGCCCTGGAACTCTACGATGCCGCCATCCGCATCGACCCCCTGAACGCCCGGAGCCGCTACGACAGGGGAATGCTCCAACTGGAGTTGGGGCGGCGGCAGGCGGCCAGGGCCGACCTGCTGGATGCCCTGGAGCTGGACATGAACCCGGGCAGACCCCTCCCGGCCCAGTCCCGGACCATCCGAGAGCTGGCCGAATCCCGCCCTCTTGTCCACCTGGTGGAACCTGGCCCGGAGTTCGACGATCCCGAATCAGCCGGCAGGGAGTTTTTCCACGATTCATGCCATCTCAGCGCAAAGGGCTACGACACCATTGCAAAGGCCGTGGCCAATGAAATCCTGGCCCACGAGTCGGAGCAACTGCCCTCCTGGGCCCCGGGAGGTTGAGGCAGAAAATCCCACTCGCCCGATGACACTCCTGCCCCGCCCAAGGATCCCCTCCTGGGAACGCGGGCGTCTCGCCCGCCTTCAGCCTCTTGAAAGCCTCTTTCAGCAGTACCGCCTCCAGCGGAGCTTCGTTTCCTGAAAGCACTTCCATCTCCAGCGCAGGACTGTCCGCCCCACTCGCCCCCGGTTATTGTAATACCGGGCTTGTTATCCAACATTGCTCCGTTCGTATGGATCCCGTTCAATGACGACACCACCCGGCATCACATGCTGACACACCTCGTTGCCTTCCTGGCGGGCTGTGCCTTCACCGCTGCCCTGACCTGGTGTTTCAGGCTCACGCGGCCCAGCGCGGCCTTCAGCCCCCTGAAAGATCCCTCCAACTTTTATCTCCCTCCGGGCTTTCCCCCCTTGAAGGCAGAAGCCCAGCTCTGGCTGGTGCCCGATGCCCACGCCCAGCGCATGGCTGTCATGGCGGTATCGAGCCTTCTGGCAGATCGGGGGCCGGTATTGCTCCTGCCCAGGACATCCAGCCGGCCGGAGATGGCCTCCCTGCTCCGCAGCGTTGATGGTATCTACTGGATGGACCGGGAACGCCCCGAAGTCTCCCGAATGCTCCGTGTCGTTGAAACCCTGGAACGGCTGGGCCCCCCCGCAATAGTCGTGGAAGGCACCGAAGCCCTGGAAGAACCCGCCACCGACGAACCGGCGGACGCCGTGCTGGAAGAAGCCATCGAATGTTGCCAACTGGATGTGATCATCATCCTGCTGGAGTCGGACATGCTGCCTCGACAGCCAGAGCTGCGCCTCGAGCCCATCGAAGGCGGCCTGGCCACACCTGGCTCCTCGCAGCCCTTGATCTGCTACACCAACGGAACTCCCGAGTTCCAGATACGCTCCAACACCCCGCCAGGTGCCCGGCCCTCCAGCCCAGGTGCACGGAACCAGCCGCCCGCTCCCGGCTCCGTTTGAACGCGAAGCTCCCAGTTCTCCCCAGGCGCTGTGGATAACTTTGGGGACAAACAACGAAAAAGTCTCCGGGTTGCCGTCAACCACGGGCAGCGCAGCTATGTGCCCGCTTTTCGGGCACGCCATATTGCGCCTCGCAAAGTGCTTTCCACGTGCAGAAAGCACTTACGCACCATTCTCGGCGCGAGGAGTGGGAGCTTGGTTTTCTTCAATAATTATTGATAAGTCCGTGTTTGGCCTGTTCTTGCACCATAGCAGTGGTATTGCGTGGGAGTTCTCCGCAGGACCTGTGGATAACTTTGGGGACAAACAACGAAAAAACCTCCGGGTTGCCGTCAACCACGGGCACGGTAGCTATGTGCCCGCTTTTTGGGCACGCCATAAGGTAGTTTCTTACCCGACTTCCACGTATCGCAAGCAGTTGCACACGCTTCTTCGCTCTCCAGAGGAGAGTATTGACCTCTTTGATAATTATTGATAAACTGGCCCATTCGCGGCCCCGCCCGGACGACGGCGCCCAGCTCTGGTTCCAACTGCCGGGCAACCAGGTGCCGCGTTGCAATGATGCTCCACCATCAGAGGTACTGAACCGCCATGGCAGCCAGCGTGCTCCGCTCGCTCTTGAGCAGGGTGACATGGCCGTGCTCGGGGCAGCCCTTGAGCCTCTCAGCCGTGTAGATGAGGCCGTTGGAGGCCGAATCCAGGTAGGGGTTGTCGATTTGATCCGGGTCTCCGGTGAGGACCATCTTTGTGCCCTCTCCGGCACGACTGATGATGGTCTTGACCTCGTGGGGGGTCAGGTTCTGGGCTTCGTCCACGATGACATACTGCCTGGGGATGTTCCTGCCCCGGATGTAGGTAATGGCTTCCAGGGAGATGAGATCCTGCTGCTTGAGTTCCGCGATCCTCTTTTCGCTGGAGGACAGGGAACTGGACTCATCATCGCGCAGGAGGTAGGCCAGGTTGTCGTAGATGGGCTGCATCCAGTGGAAGAGCTTCTCGTCCTTGGCGCCCGGAAGGTAGCCTATGTCCTTGCCAAGTGGAACGATGGGCCTGGAGAAGAGAACCTTGTCGTAGATGCGTGAACGCAGGGTCACGTGCAGGGCCGCGGCAAGGGCCAGGAGGGTCTTGCCGGTGCCGGCCCTTCCCACGAGGGTGACGAGCTGTACACTGGGGTCCAGCAGCAGTTCGAAGGCCAGCCTCTGCTCCTTGCTGCGGGGCTTGATGTTCCATGCCCGCTCGAAGCGGGCATTGAGGTGGATGAGGGCGTCGGGACGCTCTGCTCTGGCCAGGGCGGAGTGCTTGGGGTTGACCTGGTCGCGTAGCAGGATGAACTCGTTGGGGCAGAACTGGAAGTCCGGGCTCACCAGGGTGTCCGTCTCGTAGAAGGCATCCACCATGTCTCCGGGGACATCCACTTCGCGGTAGCCGGTGAACAGATCGTCGAGCCTGACCTTCTGCTTCTCGAAATCCTCCACCAGGATCCCGAGGGCGTCGGCCTTGAGCCGGGCGTTGATGTCCTTGGAAACGAAGATCACGTTTTCCCCTGCTTGAAGCAGGCGATAGGCAACCCTGATGATCTTGTTGTCGGGAAGCCCCACGTCCAGGCCCGTTTCAGTGATCTCCCCTTTTCCCGTCACGATCTTCAGTAGACCGCCCTGGGCCAGGGGCACGCCCTGGTTCAGGCGGCCCTGCTGGCGGATGCGATCCAGGTGACGGATCACCCAGCGGGCATTGCGGCCCAGCTCGTCGTGTCTGCTCTTGAAGTGGTCCAATTCCTCGATGACCGCCATGGGCAGTACCACCAGGTTGTCGGCAAAGCAGTCCAGGGCCTCGGGGCTGTGCAGGAGAACGTTGGTGTCAAGGACGAAGGTCTTTCTCATGGCCCGTTTCCGAGACGTTGGGGTTTGGGAAAATCGCGGGTAGCTGTCATGGGCGGCGGCGGCGCAGCAGGAGGAGTGAGCCCAGAAACCATGGTAGCATGGAGCCGGCGGGCCGGTTCACGGAGCATCCACAGGCGCTCTCGCCCTGGTTTCCGGTGTCGGAGTTTCCGGGAGAGCCGGGGCCGGAATCGCTGTCACCCCCGGATGGTTGTTCTCCGGCGCTGTCGTCCGGCTGCGGCTGGGTGCCGCTGTCATCGAGCTGCGCGGTTCCGCTGTCCGCGCTGTCCATGGGCTCCGAGGGCTCGTCCATGACACCATCGGCGTCGGCTGCTCCCAGCTCGGCGATCTCGTCGGCCGAGAGCGGGCGATCCAGAAATAGAAGGCTGGACAGGTAGCCGCTGGTGGAGTTGCCGTTCACATCGGCCAGGAACGAGAAGAAGGGGTCGCTGTCGTTTGAGGTGTAGAGCGCCCAGAAACCGTCGATGTCGCCCACGTCCTCGTCGCCCACCGGCTCGCCGTCCAGGTACTTGTGCATGGTGGTGGAGCCGTCTTCGGTGGTGAAGGTGAGGCCGACGCGGTACCAGGTGTCGGGTCGGATCTTTCCATCGAAGCTGTAGGAGCCTATTCCACCCGAGGCCAGTTGGACGAAGACCTCGGCCGCGTTGTAGTTGCTGGAGGCCGTGTTGAGGATGGCCAGGTAGTCGTCGCTGGCGAAGGAGCTGGCGGGAAGGAGCAGGTCCATGACCATGGAAAACTCGTTGACGTAGTAGCCTCCGCCGTTTCCCTGGGCGGCTGGTTCCACCTGGAACCCCATGCTGCCGTCCAGCGAGCGGGGGAAGGCCATGACATGGGCCTCTTCGCCGGAGATGTCGGGGAGGCCCAGGTGGGAGCTGAGGCCGAAGGATGTGCCTTCCGCGGTGCTTCCCTCGTCGCCTCCCAGGTAGTACATGTGGCCCGGGCCGTAGCTGGGCTCCAGGTCGCCTTCGGTGAAGTCCCACTGGGTCTGGGCATCACCGCCTTCAGTCTCGGGCCAGCCATCGAAGTAACGGTCCTCACGCTCGAGTTCCACCGTGTCGATGACGTTGCCATCCAGGTCCACCGCGTTCATGGTGAGGTCCTCGGCGCCCACTTCCAGCTCCATGTAGTGATAGGCGTACTGGATCACGTTGTCGATCTGGGGCCAATCCCCGTCGTACTCGTCCCACCACAGGGTTCCGCCGCCGCCGGATGTCTGCAGGTAGACGATGCGGCGCCCCGTGTCCTCGGGGGTCCAGATCCCACGTTCGTAGTCGTGTATGTGACCGGTGAACAGCACGTCGACGCCGGCGGCTTCGTAGAGGGGGACCAGGTAGCTGCGGATCTGGGCGTACTTGCTCTCTTCGTAGATCTCCGAGTATGGAGGATGGTGGTGGAATACCAGGAGCCACCTGGCATCCTGGGCTTCTTCGGAGGAGAGTTCTTCGCGAATCCAGTCGTTTTGCTCGGAACCGGTGGAAAAACTGTAGTTGGTGTCGATGAACACCAGGCGAGCTGCGCCGTAGCTGAGCGCGAACCAGTGCTCGTTGCCGGGTTGGTCCAGGTAGTCGTAGAACCAGTGGGAATCGCCCTCGTGGTTGCCGATGGCTTCGAAGTAGGGAGTGCTGGAGGCCAGGGGCTGGATCTGGTCCAGCAGGCCCGTGCCCCATTGCCAGTACTGGGATCCCGAGTCCACGGCATCGCCAACGCAGACCATCAGGTCTGGCTCGAAACCCAGCATCCCGTCGGAGGCGCCGTTGCCGGTCACGAGGGTGGTGAGGATGGTGCTGAAACCGCCGTGGCTGTCGCCCCAGACCACCATCTTGAAGGGACTGCCCTCGGCGGGGGCGGTGGTCAACTGGAAGATCTCGCTTGTGACCGTGTCCGGACCCAACTGGGAACTCACCTGGTACGGCAGCTCTTCGCCCGGGTCCAGGCCTTCGATGCGCAGCTCGTGGATGGTGACGGAGTCCTCGTGGGAAACCGTGTACCAGTGACCTTCTCGCTGGTATCGGAGGGAGCCGGGACAGGGCTCGTCGGTCTCCCACATGACGGTGATGCCGTCCTGGCTGACGTTCTGGAGGTAGGGTCCATGGATGATCTCCAGGGCGCTTGCCGGAAGGGAAATGGCGCCCAGCGCCAACGGAGCCAGCGGGAACAGCGGCGAGCGGGCGGGGCTTCCAGTGTTTGATGTGGACTTCATGGAACAACTCCTGTGTGAGAGAGCAGCGCCGATGACTCGCGCCTCATCTTGACCGCTGTCGGTGCAATCGGGGTCAACTCTGTGAAAGAACGCCCCCGACCAGGAAGGCCTTCAATGGCGCGGGAGTATCAACTGCTGGCGTACCATCTCGGGGTCGTTGGTGGGAGGCAGGCATCGACCACCTCGGCACAGGTAGGCCGTGGGCAGGCCGGCGATGCTGGTCTTTCCTTCCAGGAGTGCAAGAGACCCGCCGGAGGCTGGTCTTGCCGCATCGTCCCGTTCCCAGTGCAGCACCACCATGGCGTGGGGAAAGAAGCCGCGGGTCAACAGGTCCACCATGGGTCCCGAGGGCTGGTCCCGGGGAATCACGAGGATCACCTCGCTCATCCCGGCGTGAAAGGCGTCCAGCGCGAGCATCATCTCTGAAAAGGCGTCCGGGTTGCGAGACATGCCGGAGCCGGCCACGGCGATGGTGCCGAGTGCCCTGCGAAGGTAGGAATCGCGGGCGGTGAAGCCCGCCAGCTTGATGAGGTTCATGGCCTGGACGGCGTTGCCGCTGGGCCTGGCGCCGTCCAGGATGGGTTTTTCGCGCACCAGCAGGGTCTCGGCGTCGTCTGCCGTGAAAAAAAAGCCTCCATGGGTGGAATCCTGAAAATGCTCCCGGGTGGCGTCTTCCAGGGACACGGCCTGGTCCAGCCACCTGCGGTCACCGGTGACCTGGAAGAGATCCAGGAGCCCGGCGATCAAGAAAGCGTAGTCATCCAGGGTTCCGGGTATGTCCGAGACGCCGTCCAGGAAGACCCGGCGAAGCCTGCCGGAGACCAACATGTTTTCCAACGCGAAGGAAGCCGCACGTTCTGCGGATTCCAGGTAGCTGCCGGGTCCGGGGGCACCCTGTTGGATTACGAGGGAAGCCCTGGCAAAAGCCGAGATCATCAGGCCGTTCCAGGAGAGGATGATCTTCTCGTCCCGTGTGGGGGGAGTGCGGCGGTCCCTGGCGCGTCGCAGCAGCACCAGAGCGGAGTCAAGTTCAGCAACCAGCTCCCCGGTGGCCATTCCCAGCTCTGCCGCCGCCTGTTCCTCCGACATGGCCCTGTGCAACACGCTCCTGCCTTCGAGATGTCCTTCCCGGGTCACTCCCAGGACCAGCGAGACAACTTGCTGCTGCCGGGGGGGCAGGACGCGGGCCAACTCGCCGGGGGTCCAGGTGAAGTAGACTCCTTCCCGCAGGGCTCCCGATGGATCCAGGCCATCGGCGTCCGTGGCCGCGAAGAATGCCCCGGCGGGGGATGTCATCTCTCGCTCCACGTAGGCCAGGACCGACTCCACCACCCGTGCCATGTCCCGGCGCCCCGTGACCTGGTAGGCGTCCAGGTAGGCCTGCACCAGGATGGCGTTGTCGTAGAGCATCTTTTCGAAGTGGGGGACCAGCCAGTGCTCGTCGGTGGAGTACCTGTGGAAGCCCCCGCCCAACTGGTCGTTGAGTCCACCAGCCGCCATTTTTTCCAGGGTCAACAGGGCCATGTCCAGGGCCTGTTGGTCACCGTCGCGGGCGTGTTCCCGAAACAGGAGCCGCAGGGGCATGTTGCCGGGAAACTTTGGGGCGGGCAGAAGGCCTCCCTCTCGTTCGTCGAAGTAGGGCCGTATGGAGGCCGCTACCCGGGTCAGGAGTTCGGGCCCCGGCAGGTCCCCCGAGGGCCGGGAGGTCATGGATTTGCGAAGTGCGTCCACTGCCGTGGAAGCCACGGAGGCAATTTTGTCGGGATCCTCTCGGTAGAGCTGCTCCAGGCGTCGCAGCAGGGTGAGAAGACCGGTGGCGTTCATCCGGTCCCCGTCCCTGGCCGGGAAGTAGGTCCCCGCGTAGAAGGGCACCCTGTCGGGATTGAGCCATGCGGTCAGGGGCCAGCCGCCGCTGCCGGTCATCATCTGCAGGGCCGCCATGTAGATAGCGTCCACATCGGGCCTTTCCTCGCGATCAACCTTGATGGGCACGTAGTGACGGTTGATGAACTCCGCCAGCTCCAGGTCCTGGAAGGACTCTCGCTCCATGACATGGCACCAGTGGCAGGTGGAGTAGCCGATGGACAGCAGCACGGGCCGGCCCAGGCGGCGTGCCAGCTCAAATGCTTCTTCTCCCCAGGGAAACCAGTTTACCGGGTTGTTGGCGTGCTGAAGCAGGTATGGACTCTTTTCCAGCAGCAGCCGGTTCACGTAGAGTGGGCGGTCCGAAGCTTCGGTGTGGCGGGAACCGGAGCCTTGTTGCGCCGTCTCCCGCTGCCAAGCCCTCGCCAGGGCCCGCCTGGTGTCGTCCGGCATGGGAGGAGCCCCCGGCAGAGCGTCCCAGGGGAGCGTGGCATCGGGGGAACCAAGAACGGGCAAGGCCATTTCCATTCGATACCGCCTTTCCTGGTTGGGGTTGCAGGAAGCGAGCAGGAAAGGCAAGAGCATTGTCACCAACATCGACGGCTGATTCCCACCCGTCGAGCCTGGCGCGACCAGCAGCCGAACGCCATGGTCCCCTTTGCCGATCCTCTACTCCGTTCCTGGCATTTTTGCTTCATACCATTCAAGGTGCCCATGGGAAGCGTGGACCTGCAAGGAAAAAAGCAAGAGAGAAACATGCCACGAATGGCAGAAACCACCGGAACATCGCCCCGCCGGCAGCGGGCGGCAGCAGGAGTCACCACGAAAACCCTTGAATATTCCAGGACAACAGGCCCCTGGGCCCCTCCAGTCCTTCGTCGCAGAACGATCCCCCCCCCTACGGCTCGTGACCAGGTTTTGACAGCGGATGTGAGCCAACTCACCGCGGCCTGTAAACCCGTGGAAAGCAGGCATGGCGGGACCGCGGGGAAAGAAGTGGTCGTGGCTCTGGAGAAAACGCGATGATGGAAGCCATCCAGTCCTACCATCTTACCTGGGAACAATGGGCCATCACCCTCCTGTGCGCGGCCATGGTGGGCTTTTCGAAGATGGGCGTCGGCGGCATCGGCCTGGTGGTGGTGCCCATCCTGGCTTCAGTCTTCGGAGCGAGGGCTTCCACGGGAATCCTGCTGCCCATGCTGTGCGTAGGGGACCTCATCGCCGTGGCGCGCTACCGCCGACACACGAGCTGGCCCCACGTGCTTCGCCCCATGCCATGGGCAATGCTGGGCGTGGCAACGGGGGCGGCCCTGGGTTCGCTGCTTGATCAGCAGGCTTTTTCCAGCTTGCTGGGGCTCGTGGTGATCTCCATGCTGGCGCTCATGTCGTGGCGGGAGTGGCGGGGTCACGACAAGGCTGCCGGGCAAGCCCTGGAGCCCTCCACCACCTCCAGGGGTACGTGGTTGTTCGTGGCGCTCTTGGGCTTCCTGGCCGGGTTCTCCACCATGGTGGCCAACGCCGCCGGACCGGTGTGGATCATCTACCTGCTGGCCATGGGCCTGCCCAAGCTCTCGTTCGTCGGCACCGGGGCCTGGTTCTTCGCCCTCATCAACCTCTTCAAGCTCCCCTTCCACGTCCTGCCCGCCTTCGGCTGGGGTACCATCAACGCTCGCAGCATCTATGTCGACCTGGCGGTACTCCCGGCTGTCCCGCTGGGCGCGGTCCTTGGCGCCCTGCTGGTGGAACGGCTGGGGGAACGCAGCTTCAGGCGTATCATCCAGGTGCTGGCCGTCCTGGCTGCCTTGAAGTACCTGTTGTGGTGAAACACGCTCCCGGGCATGGTGGCCCTGGCGGATGTGCCGCCCAACCGGTTCACGGGTTCTTGAGGGCTTCCATGGTGCCTTGCAACTCGAAGTAGTCGAAGTTTTCGTACAAGGTGATATCCAGGAGGTCGCCCAGGAGGTCGCCTTCCAGGGCCAGGGAATACTCTCCGCCGCCCCAGCCCAGGTCCACCACCCACTCGCCGCTGAAGGAACCCGCCGACAGCGCACCGTCGATGGTGCCCTTGACGGTCCAGTACCCGCTGAAATTGCAGTCCGCCGAGCCGGTGGCCTGGCCCATGGCATCCACGTCCACTTCCACCTGGCCCGCACATTCCTGGGTCATCCAGGAGCTGATCATCTCGACGGCCACGGCTCCCTGGTAGTGACCCTGGGGCCCCAGGTCGACGTCGCTGTCGGCGTCGGTATCCATGTCGCCGTCGGTATCCGTGTCGGTGTCGGTGTCGGTATCCATGTCGCTGTCGGTATCCGTGTCGGCTTCCAACTCGGAGGCCGAGTCAAACTCGACGGGGCCCGAGGTGTCCTTGGAGACGCCGCCTATGGTGTGGCAGGAGCAGAGGAACAAAAGGGCCGGTAAGCTCGAAACGGTGGATCTCATCTGTTCATCTCCCAGGCAGAAAGTGGAAGACATTATACCGGAAATTCACGTCCCTGGTACCCGATACTGCAATGCTCCGATGGAACCCGTGGGGCCGGGCCCCCGGTCCGGGCGAAGCGCCGCCACAGCGAGCGTTGTCACGGCTCGGTGCTGGGATGGGCTCCCATACACATACCATACACACGGCGAGGATCTCGAAGCATGACGAAGGTAATGCGTCACACCTGGCGAATGTCCCATTCACCAGGAGCTTCACCATGTATACAAGCAGCGTACAGGCCCACTCACCCGCCCTGCCCTTCCTCCCCCCACCGTTCTGGGCCGCACCACGCCCGCTACGGGAGACCCCGTGCAAGGTCCGGATACACCTGTACAGCAGGTGTTCCCCGAGACCTGTGCGCAACACTGTCAACGAGCGCGGCGTAATTGTGCTCTCCATCGCGGCGGGGCAGCAACACAAGCTGCTGTACGACATCGAGGTGGAAAGGGACCCGCGTTGGACACCCATGGCCTTGACCATCCAGGACCAGCGAACGGAGCAAAGACTGCACTGCCGCCTGGACATGGAACTTCCCCTCCTCTCTATTGGACTGGCGGATGCCAGGCCTCGCACCCTGACATTCCAGCAAGGTGGCGCGGGTCTGCTGCTGGATGAGATGCCCCTGGAAGACATCCGAGCCGCGGCAAGCATCACCCTTCAAAGCCCGGCCCTGGCGGCCGCCGGCCCCGAGATCCTCGCGGGGCTGGACCTGGTGGGCATCCTGTGCATATTCCAGCAGTCGCGCCCGGAATGCTACACGCTGCGCTGGCCCGCCGGCTCTTGCAGGGCCTTTCACATGTTCGTCGCGGCCATGGTGGTGGAGAGGGCCAGTTGAGGGCCTGCTTTTGCCGGCAAGACGTGTAGAACTGGCGGTCGGCGGCTCCCCGATCCGGACAGAAAGGGCCGAAAGAGGAAGCAACTCCGTGGAGAACACCCGGTCTTACACGAGTTGCTTCCGTTTTTCGGGTACAGGCCGGAAGTAACTCCCGGGAGAACTCAGGTCTCCCCCCGGTTACTTCCGCTAGGCACCGGTGGCGCTGCCTCGCTCTCTCACGCCCGGCGCCTCTGCAAGGCCGGGCCCGCGAGCCGGCGCGGCGAAGGGGATCCTTGCCGGGGCGCTGCGTCAGGACGGCAGGAAGGCAAGGCGCTCGCCAAGGCGTTCACGCGCCACGAGTTGCCTGTGGATGGCGGCAACGAGATCCGCAGGCGGAGGGGGCGCCCTTTTTATCTGCCGCACGCGGCGCTTTGAAAGTCCGAGCAGATCAGCGGTCTCCGCGCTGGAGAGCACTCCCCGCACGGCGAGGACCGCTGCCTTGCGGGCCTGGGCGGCGGGGGCGCTCCGGCCCAGGAGACGGGGAAGCCCCACAGCCGAGGCAGCGGCGTCGGAGAGTTGCACGGCCGAGGACCACCGCAGAGGTTCGAGGCGTATTCCCATGAGTTCTTCCAGTGCCGGGGGGCCGAGGCGGGGCAGGTACGACGCAAGCCAGCGCCGCGTTATGGTGCCCAGCACGCGAAGGCCCAGCAGGTCGGGGAGATTGCTGCCTTCGCCCAGCGAATCGTTTTGCAGCCCGTGGCGCTGGTCCTGCCGGAGCGTGTACATCACGGCGTTCGCCAGGTAGCCCTGCTCGTGGATGGGCTTCAGCCGCGGGAACTGGAAGCGCACGGGGTACTGCAAGACGCGCTGGAACCCTATGGCCAGACGCCGAGCCAGGTCTCCGCACCGTTCGGGCGGAGCCGCTGCCACCAGGTGGAAATGTGTGTCGGCGAAGCGAAAGGCCAGGACGGGAAAGTGCTGGGCCTGCCCCCACACTACATTCACCGCCCGGCAGGCCTCTACGCGGCCGGTCAACAGGACACGGTCGTCCCAGAGGCGCATACGCAGATGAGTTCCGATTGGAGTGTGCATGGACGAAAGATGAACACGCCACGACAAACGCCAAGGCCTCTTTTCAGGCTGCGGACAGGAACTGTCCACATCGAACTGGCTCCGATTCCCTCCCCCCGCCATCACGCAGGCCTGGCTACGAGCCCGGGGCAGAAGCAACTCCGGGGAGAACTCCGGTCTCCCCCCGGTTGCTTCCGCCCGGCACCGGTGGTGCTGCCTCGCTCTCTCACGCCAGGCGCCTCTGCAAGGCCGGGCAGCGAGCGGGCGCCGAGCCGGGCAGCGAGTCGGAGCGGGCGCCGGGCCTGCAGCGAGCCGGCGAGGCGGAGCGGGCGGGCGCCGAACCGGCGAGGCGGAGCGGGCGGGCGCCGAACCGGCGAGGCGGAGCGGGCCGGGCAGCGAGCCGGCGAGGCGGAGCGGGCGGGCGCCGGGCCGGGCAGCGAGTCGGAGCGGGCGCCGGGCCGGGCAGCGAACCGGGACGGCTTTGTGCGAAAAATGGGCAGGGCTACTGGGCGGGCGGGGGGAGCCGACGGCGAAGGGCCTGGAGGATCACGTTGGGGCTGGATCCCCCTTGGAGAATCTCTGCAAGCAACCAGTCAAGGTCTTCAGTGCCGCAGCGCTGCAACAACAGGTCCAGGTCCGGCGAGCCCTCGCCAAACTTCAACGCCCACATCTTGCGAAGCGTGCCCGCCTGGGCTTCTCGGCGCCCTTTCGCTATGCCCTGCTGCATACCCCTCGGTATGCCCTTCTGCATACCCTTCTGTATGCCCTTCTCGTATCCTTCTTGCAGGATTTCCTGGTACACGGAACTCATCCTGATTTCCTCCAACTCGATTATACCACGAATTATTTCTCCCACCTGGTAATGCCCGATGAGGAACAATATGGCCAGCAG
>JAJRWT010000094.1 GCA_024276675.1 Myxococcota bacterium
CAGGCACATCCGCGCAACCACTTGAAATAGCGCTGCTATTCCGGCGGGTTACGCAGGATGCGCCTGGCTCGAAAGCGACTCGCCCCGGCTCGGTCCGCCTTTTCCGGATGGGAACTCGGGAGCAGACTCTGGATGGCGGGGACCATCTGCTCATGGGTGAAACGGCGGGCCCCCCTGGCGTTGAGGTGATTCATGCTCAACCACTCGTTGTCGGGGTAGTCCAGGCGTTGCTGGTCGGAGAAGGACCGGAAGGCCAGCACCGGGGCCCGGCCCACCCGTTCCTCCAGGGCATCCAGCACCTGTTCCCGGCCCTGGGACATGGCCGAATAGCCGGGGCTGCCCGGCGGTTCAAACAGGAACACCGAGATCCGACGCTCTCGGCAGAGGGACAGGAAGGCGTCCAGCGCGGCCTGGTTGATGCGGGTTTCGTGCTGGCCGTCCAGAACCACTTCCCGGGAGTAGTCCATGGCCAGGTGCCCCTGTATGAAGGTGGGGACACGGGATTCGCCCGCGATGAGGAACTTTATCGCGCTGTCGATGGTGTTGCGGAAACGATAGGCCTTGAAGCGATTGAAAAGAGAATAGCTCCGGGGCAGGGGCTCCCCACAGTACTCTTCGTAGGCCCGTTTCGCTTCGCGCCTGGAGGAGGGCGAAAGCCCCAGGAACACGTTGGGGTTGAGAAGACAGCCCCATGGAGCCTTGTTCACGTAGATCCCCAGGGCCACCAGGCGCGGTGCCTGGTTGTGCTCCAGGTAGTTCTCCAGAACAAGCCTGGACTCCAACAGGTTCTGCCCGCCCGTGGCCAGGTTGTAGCTGGACAGCCCCAGGTCATCCTTGATCACCTGTGGATTCACGGAGTCCAGCACGGTGGAGTTGCCCAGAAAGACCACGTCATCCTGCCGGCCTTGGAGGGATAGCATCTCCAGGATCTTGGGGACGTTGGGATCCAGGCGCAAGGTCAGCGCCTGCAGGGGTTCCCCCGTGGCCAGCACCATCCCCAACGCCAGCCCAAGGAAGAGCAGGGTGCGAAGGATACCCGCCTGGAAATCACCCGGAGAGGATGCGGGACCAGGGCATTTGGATTGTTCAGAAGACAAAATAGATGAACTCATCGCTAGTCGCCCCGAAGAGCACCACCAGGAGAATACCCAGCAGGCCGGCGATCCACCAGAGCCAGGAACGCCGCCGAGCCTCGCTGGCCAGGAGGAAGTAGAGACAACCCAGGCCAAGGACCAGGAGCTTCTTGGACCCGTCGAAGAGGGGAAAGGAGGCGCCGTCGGCCATGGTGAGCACTCGTCCCAGGACCAGCCCAGCATCGCCCAGGGTCTGGGCCCTGAAAAACACCCAGGACAGGCAAACTCCATGGAACACCAGCAAGGTGCGAATGGGGGAAGTCAATCGGCGACCCGCCAGCCCGGATGCTGGCTTGAACGAGGTACCTGCGGAATGCAGCCGGGTGAGGAACCGTTCCAGCCCCAGCCAGATCCCGTGGATGGCGCCCCAGGCCACGAAGTGGAAGGACGCGCCGTGCCAGAGGCCGCCCAGCAGCATGGTGATGGCCAGGTTTCGATAGGTGTTGAACGAACCCTTCCGGTTGCCGCCCAGGGAAATGTAGAGGTAGTCCCTGAGCCAGGTGGATAGCGAGATATGCCAGCGCCTCCAGAACTCTTGAATACTGCGACTCACGTAGGGAGCGTCGAAGTTTTCGCGGAACCTGAAACCCAGCATCCGAGCCACGCCGATGGCGATGTCCGAGTAGCCGCTGAAGTCACAGAAGATCTGTATGGAAAAGGCGTAGGTTGCCAGCAGAAGCGTGATACCGGAATGATCGGCGGGAGCCCCGTAGGCCTGGTTCACAAGGGGGGCCAGGTTGTCGGCAATTACCGTCTTCTTGATGAAGCCGTCCAACACCCGCCGGCTGCCCACGTAGAAGTTTTCCCAGTCGAAACGATGCTTTACGGCCAACTGGGGTAGCAGGTTGGTGGCCCTCTCGATGGGACCGGCAACCAGTTGGGGGAAGAAACTGATGTAGAGCAGAACCTTCCAGAAACTACGTTCCGGCTCCAGCTTGCGCCGGTACACGTCGATGCTGTAGCTCATGCTCTGAAAGGTAAAGAACGATATCCCCAGCGGCAACAGCAGGCGGGAGTCCGACAGCAGGCCGGGACGAAGGCCCACGAGATCCAGGGACTCCAGGAAGAAATTGTAATACTTGAAAACTCCCAGGATAATGAGGTTTACTGCCACGCCGCCAGTCACC
Organism: Myxococcota bacterium; assembly: GCA_024276675.1. Classification (GTDB taxonomy): domain Bacteria; phylum Myxococcota_A; class UBA796; order UBA796; family JAFGLY01; genus JAJRWT01. The sequence continues at coordinate 2,261 of JAJRWT010000094.1, forward strand.
AGGAGCTTGCGGGAAGGGGGGCTGCCGGTGTTTCCCAGCAGGCGCGCCACCAGGTAGTTGACGAAGGTGGACAGCAGGAGCAGGCTCACGTACCAGGGGTTCCAGTACATGTAGAAGAACAGGCTTGCCACCAGCAGGAGCAACTGCCGCCCGCGCAGCCCCAGGGCCCAGTAGAGCCCAAAAACCACGCCGTAGAAGATGAAGAAATCCAGGGAATTGAAGAGCATTGCTCACGGCGGGGTTGCGAGTTTCGTGTCGAGGCTGGGATTGAAAGGGGAAAGCTAATAACTCCCCTGTGACCGCTACTCAAAGCAATCATGGCCGCAGCTCCGGCTGCCGCTTCGCCCCCGCACCTGCCAATATCCTCCAGACAGGTTCAACAGATGGATTCGCCCCGCAAATACATCCAGATCCGGGGAGCGAGGCAGCACAACCTCAAGGACGCGGATCTGGACATTCCCAGGGAAGAGATGGTGGTGTTTTCCGGTGTCTCGGGCTCTGGAAAATCCTCGCTGGCCTTCGACACGCTCTTTGCCGAAGGGCAACGCCGCTACGTGGAGTCCCTGTCTGCCTACGCCAGGCAGTTCCTGGGCCAGATGGAACGTCCGGCCTACGACAGCATAAGGGGCCTGACTCCCACCATCGCCGTGGGACAGAAATCCCTGGCCAGGAATCCACGTTCCACCGTGGGTACCATGACCGAGATCCTGGACTACCTGCGAGTTCTCTTCGCCAGGGCGGGTGTCCAGCACTGCCATGTCTGCGGCCGCCCCGTGCTGCGGCAGAGCGCGGCAGAGATCGTGGAGTCCATCCTGGAAATGCCATCGGGCACCAGGTTCCTGTTGCTGGCTCCCCTGGTGAGCAACCGCGCAGGTTCTCACAGGAAGCTGCTGGCGGAGCTACGCCATTCCGGGTTCACCAGGATCAGGCTGGACGGTGAGATCTCTCTCATGGAGGATCTGCCCATACCGGATGGCTCGCGCAGGCACACAATCGAGATCGTGGTGGACAGGCTCATCCGTCGCGACGACATGGAGGAGCGCCTCACCGACTCGGTGGAGACAGCGCTGAAAGCGGGAGAGGGAGTGCTGCTGGTCTCCATCCCTGGCCAGGGCGACCGAGTCTATAGCGAGACACTGGTCTGCCACCACTGCCATCTGCGCTTCCCCCCCCTTGAACCCGCCGGCTTCAGCTTCAACAGCCCGGCGGGCATGTGTCCCGACTGCAAGGGCCTGGGTCGGAAAAACGAAGTGGATCCCAGGCTCGTGGTTCCCGACCCTTCGTTGAGCCTTCACCAGGGGGCACTGCTCCCGCTGCAGGGCCCCCTCACCAGGCGCTCCGGCTGGAATTACCAGATCATCCAACAACTGGCACGAAACCTTGACTTTGACCTGGACACACCCTGGAGGGACCTGCCCTCCCATTTGCGCCACACCCTACTCTATGGCATCCAGGAAGGCGAACTGGAGTTCAAGTACTCGGGAGAACGGGGCCAGGGTGTTTTCAAGACCGCCTTCGAAGGCGTGATCCCCACGGTGATGCGCCGCCTGCACCAGACAAAGTCGGAAGGCGCTCGCAAGCTCTACCTGAGCTTCATGAGTGCCCAGCTCTGCGGCACATGTGGCGGCAGCCGAATTCGGCCCGAATCCGCGGCGGTCAAGGTGGGCGGCATCACCATCGTGGACCTGTTGAAAGCAGGGGTGTCCGAGGCTCGTCGTATGCTGGAACATCTGCCACTCCAGGGACAACCGGAACAAGAAGCGGTGGCACGGGATCTGCTAAAGGAGATTATAGGCAGACTGGGCTTTCTGGAGGATGTGGGGCTGGACTACCTGGCCCTGGATCGCTCGGCAGTCACCTTGAGCGGCGGCGAGGCCCAGCGAATTCGCCTGGCGAGCCAACTGGGGGGCGAACTCACGGGTGTGACCTACATCCTGGACGAGCCCTCCGTGGGCCTGCACCCCAGGGACAACCGACGCCTGGTGGGAACTCTCTTGCGCCTCAAGAAGCTGGGCAACACCGTGCTGGTGGTGGAGCACGACAGGGAGACCATCGAGGCGGCCGACATGGTATTCGACTTCGGCCCCGGCGCGGGGGCCAAGGGCGGCGAACTGGTATTCACCGGCACACCTCGGGAACTCCTGGCCAGTGAAACCTCCATCACCGGGGCCTATCTTTCAGGCAGGTTGGAAATACCCCTCCCCCCCCAACGCAGACCCACGGGTTCCCATTGGCTCACAGTGCGAGGAGCCCGTGCCAACAACCTTCGCGGCGTGGACATATCCATTCCCCTGGGCTGCCTGGTGGCGGTCACGGGAGTGTCGGGAGCGGGCAAGTCCTCGCTGGTACAGCAGATCCTGGCACCCGCTCTGCGAAACACCCTCCACCACGCCAGCAGGGCGGTGGGGCCCCACGACGGCCTGGATGGCGTCCAACACCTGGAAAAACTCATCGAGATCGACCAGGCTCCCATAGGCCGATCCCCGCGCAGCAATCCGGCCACCTACACCAAGGTCTTCGACATGATACGGCGCGTGTTCGCCAGGACCAGGGAGGCCAGGCTGCGGGGCTACAGCGCGGGCAGGTTCAGCTTCAACTCCAGGGGAGGCCGCTGCGAGGCATGCAAGGGCGACGGCTACCGCAGGGTCGAAATGCACTTCCTGCCCGATGTCTTCGTTCCCTGCCAGGTCTGCAAGGGCAAGCGCTTCAACGCAGCAACGTTGCAGGTGTTCTACAAGGGCAGGAACATTGCCGACATGCTGGACATGGAGGTGGGGGATGCCCTGGAACTCTTCGCCAACCACCGCAACATCTCCAGGGTACTGAGCACCCTGGAACAGGTTGGGCTGGGCTACGTAAAGCTGGGCCAACCATCCGACACCCTCTCAGGGGGCGAGGCCCAACGCATCAAGCTGGCTCGCGAACTGGCCCGCGTCTCCGGCGGCTCGACGCTCTACATCCTGGACGAGCCCACCACGGGGTTGCACTTCGACGACATTCGCAAGCTGCTGGAGGTACTGGGCAGGCTGGTGGAGGCAGGGAATACCGTTCTGTTGGTGGAGCACAACCTGGACGTCATCAAGTGCGCGGACCACGTCATCGACCTGGGCCCCGGCGGTGGCAGAGATGGCGGGAGAGTCGTGGCCACTGGCACGCCCGAGGAGCTGGCCGCCCACCCCGAATCCCATACGGGCGCCTGCCTGGCGCCGATGCTGCATCGATAGTGCCCAGGGCTCCCCCTGAATCTTGCTGAATGGATGGCCGGAAGCGCCTGGCAATTCACACAAACCTGCCTGCTCCCGCTCCATTCCGGAGATGCAATTCTCCAGGGGAACGAATCCGCGGTCCATGCCGGGATGGTCGTTGCCGGAGCAGGCGATGTCAATGGCGATGAGCACGGCGCGCTGGGTTCCGTCATCTGCTTCGCAGATGACGACAGCGACGGCTTCGGTGATGCTGATACAGCAATGGCTGCTTGCATCTGCCCCTCTGGCTATGTCAACAACACTCTCGACTAGTTCCGTCATCCGTTACGATCGGCACGCGACTGGCCCCCTCGCCGGGGCCCGAGCCGGCTGTTTCCGGCTGCCTCTTTCCCGACGGCTCCCAGGCTTGAGGGCCGACTTCCCAAAGGTTCGCCACCAAGGAAATGCCCTGCCACGCCCTCCTGCCGGCAGGGCTGCCGCCTGCCTCCTGAACCCGAGATGCCTCAACCCCACCAGTTCGCTGCTGACATGCGAAAAAGCCCGCCGGCGGATATGATCCCTGTCAGGTGTACGTCAGCATCGCGATGGCGTTGCAGCACTGCCGGAAGGACACTATCCAGTTCCCATCCGGAAAAGGCGGACCGAGCCGGGGCGAGTCGCTTTCGAGCCAGGCGCATCCTGCGTAACCCGCCGGAATAGCAGCGCTATTTCAAGTGGTTGCGCGGATGTGCCTGGCGAAGGAATGGGCCGCTCCGGCGA
>JAJRWT010000095.1 GCA_024276675.1 Myxococcota bacterium
CGCATCCTGCGTAACCCGCCGGAATAGCAGCGCTATTTCAAGTGGTTGCGCGGATGTGCCTGGCGAAGGAATGGGCCGCTCCGGCGATGGGAGCCATTTCCGGATGGGAACTCCCGAAGGAGTGAAGGGAGTCCGCTCAACAGCTCCGCCACCTGTGCCGTCGTCTGGAAGGCCACCTGCTCGGTCAGCCTTTTTTCGTATGGGAACAGGCAAGGCAGGCCGCCCACTGCTTTCCTTACCTGATACACTCAGACTTCTCCGCCGCGCCATCCAGCGCGGGAGCAGCAAGAACCTATCCAGCAGGAGCAGCGACATGGGGCATCTCAACGACATCAAGGCCGAGTACGTGGCGCTCCAGCGCCGGCACGACCAGGGCCCCGCGGCGGCGCCTGCACAGGAGGCGGTGTTCGAGATGCTGCGCACGCTGTACACCGAGGACGAAGCTCGTACCGGGGCCGCCATGCCCTGGGAACCCGTCTCCGCGGCGAGCATGGCCAGGAGGCTGGGCGAGCCGGAACACCTGCTGCGGGATCGGCTGGAGCGCATGGCTGAAAAGGGGCTGGTGTTCGACTACACGGATCCCAGGACCGGCAAGGTCAAGTACGTGCTCTTCCCGCCGGTGGTGGGCTTCGTGGAGTTCACCATGATGCGCGTGCGTGACGACATGGACCAGAAGCGCATGGCCCAGGCCCTGCACGAGTACCTTCATGGAAACAAGGAAGTTGTGGAGGCTATCTTCGCCCCTGGCGAGGCCCAGATCGGTCGCACGGTGATCCACGAGACAGCCCTTTCGGCAGGCGAGTATTCCCAGGTCCTGGACTACGAAAAGGCCAGCGCCATCATCGACGAGGCCGGCGGCGGCGCAGTCTCGCTCTGCTACTGCCGCCACGTGGGCGAACACCTGGATCAGCCCTGCCAGCATCCCATGGAGATCTGCACCAGCCTGGGACAGGCATCCGACTACGTCGTGCGGCGCGGTTTCGGTCGCCGAGCCGAGGCCGCCGAACTAAAGGAAATCCTGGCCATGGCGCGAGAGCGGGGCCTGGTGCAAATCGCCGACAACGTCAAGCACAAGCCTGCCTACATCTGCCACTGTTGCGGCTGCCACTGCGGGCAGCTCCAGGCCATCTCACAGCATGGGCTCAAGTACGCTGTCAGAACCAGCTCCAGGATGGCCAGCATCGATGAATCTCGCTGTGCGGGCTGCGGTCGCTGCGTCAGGCGATGCCCCATCGGCGCCCTCTCCCTCAACAGGCTCCCCCCCAGGGATGGTCGGCCCGGCCAGGTGGTGAGCCAGGTGGACGAGAGCGTGTGCCTGGGCTGCGGCGTCTGCCACGGCGCCTGTCGCAAGGGCGCCGTTTCTTTCCCGCCTCGTCCCCAGCGGGTGCTCACCCCCGAGACAACCCTGGAGCGGGTGATGATGCGGGCCCTGGAGCGGGGCGCTCTGCACCACATGCTCTTCGGCTCCCGTGCCACCCCTACCATGGCCTTTCTGCATCGTGTCATCGGGGTCATCGAGCGCCTGCCCCCGGTACACCAGGTTCTGGTGGCCAAGCAGGTGAAAAGCCGCTTTGTGTCGCGCCTGGTCACCGAAGGCAAACGCCGCGGTGGTGACATGTTCTGAAATCTCAAGCCTCCCGGGGCCTTGCGCCAGCGGCGTGGCGCTGGCCCGAACGCCCAGCCTGCATGGTATGCAGGAGCAGGATCTGCCACCCGGAACAGGGTTCCCTCCAGGGTGTCAGGATAGAGATCGCCGGGCCGCAACGACACTCCTGCCCAAGATGTGAAGCACCACACCTGGGAGCGAAGGCTTCCAGCCTTCGCAAGGTCGCTTGGAAATACATTCCTACCGAGTTCCCATCCGGAAAGTGCGGACCGAGCAGGAGCGAGTCGCTTTCGAGCCAGGTGCGTCCGGGCAACCCGCCGGAATAGCAGCGCTATTTCAAGCGGTTGCCCGGCGCGCCTGGCCAAGGAATGGGCCGTTCCTGCGATGGGAGCAGTTTCCGGATGGGAACTACCGAGGACCAGCGAGGGCGAGACGCCCTCGCTCCCATGGTCGGCCATCAGCCGGCTGTTTCCCGCAGTCTCTTTCCCGACGGCTCCTAGTGCAGCACCACCCGCGGTGCATAGAAACGCCTGATGAAGCTGGGGTTCTTTTCTTCAAACAGGATTGTCGCCACCCGGTCGGCTTCTTCGATGATGCATTGTTCGAACCAGCAGAGGAGCCCGGACACGCCGCCCACCGAGCCGGTCATGGCGTGGTTTACGCATCCGCACCAGTGCATGCAACGACGCAGGAGGGCGCAGTCGGCGCAGTCCTCAAGGAGCTTGTTTTTCCTGGCGATGAGAGCGTCACGTTTCCTGGTGTCGATTCCCTGGAACACGTCGCCTATTACCACGTCGTCCTTGTCGTCCATCCCCACCAGCCGGTCGCAAGGGTAAAGCCGCCCCCTGGGCGACACCGCGACTTCCTCGCAGCCAAAGTCGCAACGGTCGCCGCAGGCGTAGCCCCCTTTCAGGTGGGTCACGATCTTGGAATCCAACAGGTTCAGGGTGAAGGCGGTTCCTCGACGATAGGCCGCCATGTAGCGGTTTCCAAGATCCCGTATGGCCTGCTTGAAACGTTCCCGCCGGGGTTCATCCCATTGCCCCTCGTAGTTCACGTTCATGCTCAGGTTGCGTGCCCCCAGATCCAGCAGGGCCTGGAAGCTGTCGCCCAGCCAATCCACGTTGAGGGGATCCATGACCGCGATGACCTTGTATTCAGGATGTATCTCCCACAGGCGCCGGGCGTTGGTGCTGACCAGGTCATAGCTGGAGGAGCCATCGGGAAAACTTCGAGTGGCCTCGTGGGCCTGCCGGCAGCCGTCCACGCTCAAGGCCACGTAGACTCCACGTTCCAGGAGGTAGTCCAACCTGGGCTCGTCCAGCAGCACAGCGTTGGTGACCACCAGGTGATGGATGCGCTTCCCGGTGCTGGCGGAGCGCTCGCCACAGTAGTCCATGACCTTGCGTACCAGGTCCATCTCCAGTAGCGGCTCGCCGCCAAAGAAGCTTACACGGTGGCTTTCGCCGGGTTGGGCAAGAGCCAGTTCGATTCCGGCCCTGGCCACGTCCCAGGGCATGGGGCGAGAGAACTTTCTGCCGTTGTAGCAGTACTTGCAGCGCAGGTTGCAGGCGTGGTTCAGGAACAGGGAGACGCGCATGTTCTGTCCCGCGTACTTTGTAGCCGTGGCGAGGATGCCGGGGTTGCCGGGGAAAACTACTGAGTTCCCATCCGGAAAGTGCGGACCGAGCAGGAGCGAGTCGCTTTCGAGCCAGGTGCGTCCGGGCAACCCGCCGGAATAGCAGCGCTATATCAAGCGGTTGCCCGGCGCGCCTGGCGAAGGAATGGGCCGCTCCTACGACGGGAGCAGTTTCCGGATGGGAACTACTGAGCAGCGATGCCGGCTGCCGACCTGCTATCCGATATCGCCGTCGATGTCGTTTTCGTCGGTGTAGCCTACGATGATCAGCGTGAGTTCTCGGAAGCCGCTGGTGTCGGCTTCGGTGGAGCCGGCCATGGCGTCGGCCAGCGCCTGCTTGATTTCGTCTTCGATGGTGGGATCCCGCGAGTACTCGTCGAAATCGACTATGGAGTGCCGCAGCAGGGCGGTGTCGATGGCAGTCAAGGCTGCCTCGGGATTCGCCAGGATCCAGTCGTACAGCGAACGGTCTTCCAACAGCAGTTGGACCTGGTAGTCGATCCAGCCCCAGACGGGCTCCTCGAACTGCAGGTTGCGTTGTCCGGTGGCCGGCAGCATTGTGTAGAAGATCTCGCCGGTTTCGCCTATGTCGCCGGCTATTCCGCCGGTGTCTTCCCAGGCCGTGTCGGAGGTGTCGATCCAGGCAAGGTCACCGTCCACGTGTGTCAGCTTGGAACAACCCGTGGCAGTCATGCCAACCAACAGACCCAGGCCCGCTGTGCGGCCGTAGGTACGGACGAAGCGGGTGATGTCGGGGTAGCTGCTGCCGAAGTAGGACTTTCTCTTTTGTCGCTGCATGATTGGCTCCTGTTGAGACCATCCACGGGTGGCCACGGGGTATCTGCTGGAGGGCCCGGTGGCTGGGCCGGTTTGCTTGCTGGACCAGGGAAGCGGCATGGAGCCAGAAGTGCAAAGATCGAGCCAGCACGTTTCAACTTCCATTTTCCCTCGCTTGCGGTGGGGAAGGTCGGGAAAGCGCGACATGTGGATCAGGTAGCGAGCCGGTGTCAATAGGTGTACTTCATGCCCAGGCGGATGGAACGGGGGGACTGCCGGTACATGGTCATGCCCAACATGGCGTTGTCGTTTTCGTAGTAGGTGATGGCCTGGGACAGATCCGGGACGTTGAAGACGTCCACCGTGAATTCCAGGGTGTTTTCGTTGTTGAACGTGAACTTGTGGGCCGCTCGCAGGTCGATGTAGTGAACGGCGGGCATGAAGCGGGAGCCGCGACCTTCGGGAAAGGCCATGTAGTCGGCGTACAGGGCCACCCATCCACGTTTCTGCCAGGCGTGGCCCGAGTCGAACTCGTAGACGGCGCCCAGGGTTGTGCCGAACGGAAGAGTGTAGGAGCCGGAGACCTTGATGATGTGGAAGCTGTGATAGGGCAGATAGCCGTACCAGCCCGCGTTGTCGCTGCTGGTGCCCAGGCCGTACAGACCGTTCAGGTAACGGCCCCAGCCGGATTCAAAGTACTCGGAGCGGGTGTCCATGTCGTTCACGTCGTCTGCGTAGACGCCCACGCCGTTGCCATCCCCCCCCCAGGAGCTGCCCGAAGCCGTCTCGAACTGCCCAGGCGTTGTGCCCATGGATTCCGAGAGCGTGTAGCTTGCCAGGAGCTGCCAGACATCGTCGAACTTACGTTCAGCGGTGAATTCCAGGGCGCGGTAGTCGCGGCGTTTTTCTTCCGGGTTGGTGATCACCCAGTAGTAGTCGTCGTAGTTGACGTCTTCGGGCAGGTCGCGGGTGGTGGAGATGATGCCCTTCACCCCCAGGGCGAAAAGGGGCAGGATCTCACGCTGGAAGGAGAGCACCAGCTTGTCCATGTGGTAGGGTTTCAAGGTGTTCAGCCCGCCGCAGGCTTCGATGAGGGCAGCCTGATCCTCTTCTGGTTGGGCCATGATGCTTTCTTCGGTGCAGTAGACCAGGGGGGTGGCCTCGCTGCCCTGGGACCAGCGCAGTTGGTAGCCATCGGCGCTGTTGACGTAGTAGTCGTAGGAGTAGGCCGAGCGCGTGTCGCCCCACTCCGCGAAGGCGTTCCCGTTCAGGTCGTAGTAGCGGCCTGCGTTCACCGAAAGCAGGGTCTTGGAGTCGTTGGTGATGTCCCAGGCAGCCCCCAGGCGGGGCGCCGGCATCCACTCACCCAGGATCTTTTCGCCTTCGTTCTGGAAGAGCACCTCGTGGTCCACGCGGAAGCCCAGGTTCAAGGTGAGTGGGTCCACCGGTTCCCAGTCGTCTTGCAGGAAGAATCCGAAAACATTGGCCTGGTGGCCCAGTTCACCGACGTCCGTGTATGCGGTGTAGGAATAGCAGTCCTGGTAGCCCGATTCTGCGGTGCAGGGGTAGCCTTCGGATTCCCAGCGGGTGTACTTGATCCCTTCGCCGGGTCCCGTGTAGACCAGTTGGCGGGCATCCTGGAGGATCCATGCCTAGACGCCGGTTTTGAAGCGGTGATCGCCCAGGAAGTTCTGCACGAGCTGGGTGTACTTCAGGCTGCCACCCATACGTGAGCGGTCGTTGTAGTCGTACTCTGTCCAGTTCTGGTAGTAGCCACCCGTGTCGGCGTCGTAGATGGCCGGGGTGTCTTCGTCGCCGGAGACGGGTACGACGTTGATGGAGCTGTTGAGGGTGGAGAGCTTCAGCTCGAATTCGCTGTTGACCCATGGGCGGATTCGGGCCGAGATGATGTTGGTGATGTCGTTGCTGCGGTAGTCCGCCTGGGCCATGGGTTCCACCAGGCCGCTGGTGTCGAAGTTCTGTATGTCGGTGAGCGAGAGCGAGAACTGGTACTGGAGCGTGAGAGCGGGGCTGGCGAACCAGGTGAGCTTGGCGAAACCGCTGCCGCCGTTGGTGACGTTGGGGGCGTTGGGGTCGGCGCCCTCGAAGTCGATGTGGGAGCGGGTGAGGTCGGCGGCGGCGAAGTACCAGAGTTTTTCACGAATGATGGGACCACCGGCGGTGAGTGAGAGTTCGTGGTTCCAGAAGCTGCGGGCCTCGGTTGGTACTTCCTGCTGCTGTTCGATGTCCAGGATCATGTCTTCCCGACCCGAGAGATCGAAGTTGGTGTAGTAGCTGGCGGAGCCGAAGTGTTCGTCGCCGCCGTCCTTGGTGACCACGTTCACCAGCATGCCGGTGGCCTGGCTGAACTCCGCGGGCAGGCCGTCGGTGTAGACCTGAATCTCTTGTATCGCGTCGAAGTTGACACTGGTGCCGAAGGTCTTGGTGGCCGGATCGCGGGTTGAAATGCCGTCTATCAGGTAGTTGTTCCCTGTCTGGCCTTCGCCGCGCACCGATGGGTTCCCGCCGCCGGGCCCGCCGCTCTCCGTGTCGATGCGACCGTAGACCCCTGGCACCGTGTTCACGACGTCCTGGTATGAACGCCCCACGGGGAGGTTCTGGAGCATTTCTGCCGTGAGCTGGGTGGACACCGCCGAGCGACTGGTGTCGATGACGGGGAGCATTTCCTCCACGACGATCACTTCGCCGGCCGTGCTCTTCACGGAGAGGGTCACGGGAACGAAAGCTGTTTCGTCCAGCCGCACCACCACGGTGTAGGCCATGGGGGCGAAGTTGTCCTTTCGTACAACCAGGTCGTGGGTGCCCGGAGGGACCGCCACCAGGCGGAAGTTGCCGTCGGCGTCGGTGGTCGTGGTCAGCTCGCCGGCGATGTTCACACCGCTGAGAATCACCTTGGCACCGGGTACGGCCAGGTCCATTTCGTCGACGATGTGACCCTTGATATCGCCGGTCTCGGCCGCCTGCACCAGGGGAGCCACCAGCATGGACGCGGGCAGGAGCAGAAGAGCTTGGCAGTTCATTGGCCACCTTCATAGCTGAGGGTCCAGGTTCCGGAGCAGAGATCGTCGTTGGATGCCGGGCCGGCCATGCCGGTGTCGGGTGATTCTCCTCCCACTGGAATGCTGATGTCGCATTCCGCATCGGGATAGACCTGCTGGCCCTGGGAATCGAACAGACCGACGTAGTACTCCCCCGGCTCCAGGTCTGGAGCTTCGAAGCTCACCACTGCCGTGCCGCATGTGCTGTTCAGGGCGATGTCGTCGGAGTCGCCAACTCGAACATGGTAAATCGTGGTGTCGAGGTTGCAGCCGGTGATGGTGACCGTGGTGCCCGCGCTCAGGTCTTCATCCGGCGTGTAGGTTTCAAGGAAGGGGTCGCTGTGGCAGGTCTTGAAGAAAAAGGCGTCATCGAGTTGGTCGGTCTGCCCATCGGAGCTGATGGAGAGAGCGGCGTAGCCGGGCTGCCGGGAGCTGCTGGCGGGGACGGTGGCGTAGAACATGAAGCCCACGTCCAGCGGGTTCTCCGTGGCATCCGGGTAGGTGATGTCTTCCAGGGTTTCGCCGCCGATGGTGGCTTCCACGGTGTCCCCGAATCCGTGCCCACTGACGATGATCTTGCGGCAGCCGTCAACCCAGCCGTGGATGGGTTGAACGGACACGAGGTCCAGGGGCAGGTCGCTGCAACCGGCCAGCAGCGATGCAAGGGGGATGAGCCAGGGTCTCCTCATGGATACCTCCTCGGTGGAGCGAAGGGAACGAAGCAGATTGTACGCCAACACCCGGGGGGCGAGTCAAGGGGATGGGGGCGGGAAATTGATCTTGCTCGAACTTGGCAATTCCTTCTGCCACCACATCTTGAGCAGAACCATGCCATGGAGTCTCGCCCACATGGTTCGTTTTTTTTTCGCCGGAACCGGTTTTGTGCTGAATCGACGGAACCTGTGGTCGGCTCAATCCCCATCCGGACAGGCGCACACCACGCCAACAGAGGATAGGAGGCTATCCCTGAAGCTGGCGAGTCGGAGTCGAAATGAAAAGCAGCACCATAGAATATGGCGACGGTCTCCTGTTGGTACCGGATCGACCCCGTGTAGCCTTCATGCCGGGCGACGGTATCGGGCCCGAGGTCTGGGCCGCTGCCCGTCCCGTGCTGGAAAAAGCCGTGGCCGCCTGCTACGGAGCGGGTCGTGCCCTGGATTGGGTGGAGCTGCCCCTTGGGCAGAGCGCGCTCAGCAGTCACGGCGATCTCCTCCCGGAGCGCACCCTGCGGAGTATCCGCGAGCTTCGCGTGGCCATCAAGGGGCCCACCATGACCCCCGTGGGGAGCGGTCATCGCTCCCTGAACGTAACCCTTCGCCAGAGCCTGGAGCTATACGCCAACGTGCGCCCGGTACGCCATTTCCCCGGCGTGGTCTCACCCGTGCTGCAGCCCGAGGCCCTTGACGTCGTGATCTTTCGTGAGAACACCGAGGACGTCTACGCCGGCATCGAGTTCGAGCGTGGCAGCGCGGGCTGTGCCAGCCTCCGGCGGGCCCTGGCCGAGTTGGGGCACCGGGTCTCCGCCGACGCCGCCCTGGGTGTCAAGCCCATCAGCAGGAAGGCATCGCGACGCCTGCTGCGAATGGCCTTCGACCACGCCCTGCGCCACGGTCGACGGCGTATCACCATGGTACACAAGGGCAACATCATGAAGGCCACCGAGGGTGCCTTTCGCCGTTGGGGCTACGAGTTGGCCCGCCAGGAGTACGCAGGCAGGGTTCTACCGGCGTCATCCCTCGTTGCCGGCCATGATCTCCCCAGCGGAGCCGTGTTGTTGGAGGACCGTATCGCCGACGCAATGTTCCAGGACCTGCTCCTCAAGCCCGCCCTCTTCGGAGTGATCGCGGCCCCGAACCTGAACGGCGACTACCTCTCCGATGCCTGCGCCGCCCAGGTGGGCGGCCTGGGCATCGCCCCGGGGGCCAACATCGGCGACGGCGTGGCCCTTTTCGAATCCACCCACGGCACGGCTCCGGATATCGCCGGTCGCGGCCTGGCCAACCCTGGCTCCATGATCCTCTCCGGGGCACTCATGTTGGAGCACCTGGGCTGGTCAGAGGCGGCGCATTGCGTCCAGTCCGCCTTCGCGGCTGTACTCCGCTCGGGCCGCATGACCGTGGACCTGGCCGCGGGTCGGGAAGGCATCCAGGTGCTCGGTACCCAGGACTTCGCCGCGGCTGTCCGCCACGAGATACGACCCCCCTGAAACCTCGAGCCTTCCCAGGAACCCGGAGAGCATGAGAAGCTTCCCGGAAAACCGAAACACGCAGCAGGAGTTGGAAAAGTGACGAAGATCCCGATGAAGAGTACCCTGGTGGAAATCGACGGTGACGAGATGACACGAGTGATCTGGGCAAAGATCAAGGAACACCTTCTGGAGCCATGGGTGGACCTGGACCTGGAGCGCTACGATCTCAGCCTCGAAGAGCGTGACCGCACCGGCGATCAGGTGACCCTGGATGCAGCCAGGGCCATCGAGAAGCATGGTGTCGGCGTCAAGTGTGCCACCATCACCCCCGACGCCGAGTGTGTGGAGCGCCATGGCCTCGAGAAGGCCTGGCCCAGCCCCAACGGTACCATCCGCGCATACCTGGACGGTACCATCTTCCGCAAGCCCATCATGGTGCGGAACGTACCCCCGATGATGCGGCGATGGAAGAAACCCATCACCGTCGCTCGACACGCCTACGGCGACATCTTCAAGAACGTTGAGATGGCCATCGACCAACCTGGCCGGGTGGAGATGACCTACACTCCCGCCAGTGGAGCCGCTCCCGTTACCCTGCTGCTCCACGACTTCCATGCTCCGGGGGTCGTGCAGGGAGTCCACAACCTGAACTCATCCATCCGCTCCTTCGCCCGGGCCTGCATCTCCGTGGCCATCGAGCAAAGAGCCGATCTCTGGTTCGGTGTCAAGGACACCATCAGCAAGACCTACCACGGCTGCTTCCGCGAGATCCTCCAGCGGGAGGTGGCGGAGCGCGCCGCCGAGATGCGGAGCGCGGGCGTGAGCTATTTCTCCATGCTCATCGACGACGCCGTGGCGCGATCCGTGCGCGACGAAGGCGGCTTCATCTGGGCCTGCCAGAACTACGAGGGCGATCTCATGAGCGACATGGTGGCATCGGGATTCGGCAGCCTGGGAATGATGACCTCCACCCTGGTATCGCCCCGGGGCAAGTACGAGTTCGAGGCAGCCCACGGCACCGTGACCCGCCACTACCTGCGGCACCTGCGGGGCGAGAAGACCTCCACCAACCCCACAGCCACCATATTCGCCTGGACCGGCGCTCTTGCCAAGCGGGGCGAGCTGGACGGCACGCCGGAGCTGGTCAGCTTCGCCAGGGCCCTGCAGGCCTCGGTGTTGGAGGTCATCGAAGCCGGCGTGGCCACCGGCGATCTGGCCCCCATCTGCGATCCCCCTGTCCAACGGCCCGCGAGCCTGGACACCTTCCTGGAGGCGGTGGAGATCAGGCTGCGAGAAAAAGTGGCCTGACAGCAACGCCCGTCCCGAGAGGGGGCCAGCCGCTGGTTTAATCGTGTCATGGGGTTTGCGGGGCCTGGGAGCCTGGGGCCCGGGTAGGCGATGCGCCAGGTTCGGGCTGGCCCTGTTCCTGGTTCAGCAGCCGCTTCACCGTTTCAAGTCCCTTTAGGGCCCCCGATTGGCAGGAAGCGTCCAGCATCTGGGCATGCTGGAAAGCCTGGCGCGCTTCTTCCAGCCGGCCCTGTTGTCCGAGCACGTTGCCCAGCAGCAGCGCCAGGTGGCAACGGCCCGGCTGGCGTCGTATTGCTTCACGCACGTATGTTTCGGCCTGGTCAGGAAGTCCCAGGGCTGCCGCCGCACGCGCCGTGTTGGCTGCTGGCGTCGGGTTTTCGGGATCCGCCTGCAGCAGGGCCGGCCCCATCTCCAGGGCCTCCTGGTAGCGGCCCAGGTTGAGAAGACAGGCCTGCAGGTTGTTGCCCGAACGGGCATCCACCGCCCTGCCGACGCGGTAGAGCGGTATGGCCCGCTGGCAGTCCCCCTGCCGGGTGTGCAGGTCGTAGGCCAGGTGGAAGGCCGCATATGGGTTGCCAGGATCGGCGCGCATCGAGGCGCTGAAGAGCCTGGAATCGGAAACCCAGTCCGAGGATCGGGCAAGGGTCAGGACACCGAGCCCCAGGGGCAACATCCAGGCCGCCACTGGAAGCCGGCCCTTTCCCCGTGCTGCGGCCAGAGCAGCACCACAGCCAGCGAAGGTCAGGTAGAAGTAGCGATCCCCCAGGAGCCCCAGTTGGCGCGAGGCCAGGGCAGCCGGAACCAGCAACAGCAGGCAGGCGAGCAGGCCCGCCAGGATGGGGCGCCCCCGGGCCAGGAAGAGCAACAGCAGCCCCAGCAGGGCAAAGGCCCAGCCTGGTGCGGGCAAGGCGACGAAAGGCGGCAGGGCGTCGGGCGCCATGGGCACAAAGGCCAGTTTCAGGGCGCGCCAGCTCACGGCGGTCAGGGCTGGTCCCCAGTCGCCGCCCACCACACCGCTGGGCATGGGCAGGTGGATGGCGTGGCGGATGGCCAGGTAGGCCGCCGGCCCCAGGGCAGCCGGCAGCAACAAGCTCCAGGAGAAGCGGCGGGAACCCAACATCCACAGCAGAGCACAGGCTGGCACCAGGAGGAAGCTCTCCTTGCCGAAAGGAGCCAGGCCCAGCAGCCAGCCAGCCAGCAGTGGACGGCCCGCCAGCCAGGCCCACCAGGCCCACAGGAAGAGAAGCGAGGGCAGCAGATCATGGCGTCCGCTCACCCAGGCCACGGCCTCGCTGGCGCCGGGATGCAGCCCCAGCAGGGCCGCACCCAGCCAGGCGGCACTCGTTGACGCGCCCAGACGAAGCCCGATATGCGCCAAGGCAAGTACCGCAGCCAGGTGCAGGGCCAGGTTGATCAGTCGTTCCACCAGGGGGCCTGGCAAGAGCCACTGACCAGGAACATAGGAGAGCATGACCAGGGGGCGATAGTGGTCTGTGCCGGGCATGTCAGTCCCAGCGCGGATGTCGCCCAGCAACAGTGAGAGCGGGTGGGCCAGGTTGGAGTTGCGGGCCACCTGGGGCCAGTCATCCCAGATCCAGGAGCCGGGCAGCGAGGGCGAGTAGGCCGCCACAACCGCCAACAGGACCAGCCAGGGCAACAGTCGGGCCATGGGCGTGGTTCCGTTCAGCCGCGTTTTCCTGCCGGATGGCTGCTCCACGGATGATTCCACCAGGGCGTCTCTCCCTTCCGTCTATCCAACAGTCATGGCGGTGGCCTGTCGGGCGAGTTTGTCAAGCCAGGCGCAACAGACACTGTGGATGTTGGTTTGTCCCGACGTCGGTTGCCTTTCACGTAACCAATCATCGTGATCGGAACATACGACTCAGGCCAGGAGGAAGACCGTTGGTCTGCTCCGTGGCGATGCCGTTCCTTTGGTCTCGACTCCCCCTGCATTTCCAGAAATCAGCCACCCGTGCTTGCGCGGGATCAGCCGTCTGGCCCGGCAGAGGCGCCAGGAGAGCCAGGTCGCCGGTAGCGGCGAGTTCCAGGAGTCGCAGGATGGGGGCGTCCCAGTCGTGCAAGGCCAGGTTGAAGGTACCCCAGTGAACTGGAAGCATGGTACGCCCCATGACCTGGCGGTGCAGTGCGGCGGCAGCGTCGGGGCCCAGGTGGATGGAGCCCCATTCGGGTGCATGAGCGCCCACCTCGAGCATGGTGAGGTCGAAAGGGCCGTAGCATTGGCCTATCTGGGGCGCGATATCCAGGGGGCCGGTGTCGCCGCCGAACCAGACGCGGTGCTCCGGGCCCACAATTGCCCAGGATGACCAGAGGGTGCCGTTGCGGTCAAACATGCGTCGCCCACTGAAGTGGTGGGCAGGGGTGCAGGCCAGGCGCAGCGGGCCCAGCTCGGTTTCTTCCCACCAGTCCAGTTCCGCGATGGACGCTGGATTCACGCCCCAGGACTCCAGGTGGGCGCCGACGCCCAGGGGCACGAAGAAGCGTGGCGATTGCCGGGCCAGGGCGACAATCGTGCCGTGGTCCAGGTGATCGTAGTGGTCGTGGGAGAGGATCACGGCGTCGATCTGGGGGAGGTCGCCCAGCAGCAGGGGAGGCGGGTGGAAGCGGCGTGGGCCGGCGAAGGGAAAGGGCGACGAGCGCTCCCCGAACATGGGATCGGTGAGCAGGATCTGGCCATCCACCTCCAGCAGCACGGTGCTGTGGCCCAACCAGGTGGCCCGCAGTCGTTGCCCCCGGGGAAGCAGAGATCTCCTGGTGGGACGAATGAGAGGGATCTCGACCTCGGGCTTGCGGCGTTGGCCTCCCAGGAAGAACCGCAGTATCGCAGCGGCCATGCTGGTGCCCGGATCGGCCATGGGACGCGGGACCAGGTTGCGCGCTTTGCCCTTGCTGAAGTTGGGCGAGCGTTTCATGCGCTCCAGGCGCGGGCCCGCGGCCGAGGCGCCGAACTGGGGCATGCCGAGGTTCGCGTAGGCGAAACCCACTCCACCCATGGTCACCATCCCGGCGCTGGGCATCCTGGTGCGCTGCTTCATGGAACCTCCGGCTCGTGGAGCCGGCTTCCAGCCGGCCTGCCCGTGGAGCCCATGTAGCAGGCTTCCAGCCGGCCTGCCCGTGGAGCAGGCTTCCAGCCTGCCACTGAGATAGCCCAGGATCGTGGGGCCGGCTTCCAGGCGGCCTGCCCCGGCAGTCCGCTATGCCAGAAACCTCCGGATCTGCCCCACCAGATGGTGCTGGTCGCCCAGCAGGGGCTCCAGCAGCGCCAGGGCCTCGCTGGCGTGGTCCTCTGCTCGGGCATCGCCCTGGGAGCGCAGGACTTGGGCCAGCATGAAGAGCACGTTGCCCAGGTCGAAGGGCAGGCCGCAACTTGCGGGCCAGGGCCAGGGGGGACTCCAACTCCTGGCGGGCCTCCTGGTCGCGGGCGAAACCGGAACGCCTGGAGCCCAGGGGGATCTTCCATGTGAGAGCCTTGCCCGAGGTGCTCAAGGCAACCAAGCCCGCCGCTGCCAGGGGACCGGCCAGCAGTCCGGCGGGAGCCGCCACCATGGCCGCCATAGAGGATGCCAGTTCCGCCACGTCCAGCACCGGTCCTGGTTCCTGTGTACCCAGCAGCTCGGAAACGGCACTTGCCAGGGCATTTGTCTGCCGGGTCTCCCAGCGGTGGCCCAGCTTCTGCTCTGCTGCGGCGTGGATGGCCAGACCCAGCAGGAAGATAACCTCCCAGGGCTGGACGAGCTGCTGGGCTCCGGGATCCGAGAGGCGCTCCTCGAAGTGACGCAGCACGTCCAGCACCACCACCAGGTCGTCATGGGCACGCCGCTCCGCCATGGCCCGAAGCTCGGTGGACTTTCCGGTTCCCACGGTACCCAGGAGCATGAAGCGCTTGTCACCGGTAGGGCGTTCGAAGGCGCTGAGGATGCTCTCGGTGGGCCCCCAGCGACGTTCAACCCGCCACTGGGAGCGGCTGCACCGGCTCTTCGGGGTCGAAGCGCTCGTAGATGGTCTCCCAGAACTGGCGTTGCTCGTTCATGGGACAAGCCCAACGCAGGCGAAGGCGGGCCGGCATACGCGGCCGGCTGGAGTTGCGCCAGTATTCAGCCGACATCCACGAGCTGTACGCCCAACACAGAGCCGAAACCGGGCAGCCCTTGGCGGAGCGGGCACCTGGCCACGCCTTGCATCTCAGCGCTGGCAAACTGATAACGCTCCTGCGTGCTTGAAACGTGCTGGAAGCCGTCGGGAAAAAGGCAGCCTCTTTCCCGCCGGCTCTTAGCTCCAGCAGGGCACCCGGTGGATGAGTTCGCCTGCCTCCGTGGCGTTCACCGGAGGGGAGAACAGGTATCCCTGTGCGTGTTCGCAGCGATGCTCCCGTAGCCATTGGAGCTGCTGTTCGTTTTCGACGCCTTCGGCCGTAGTCTGCATTCCCAGGGCCCGGGCCAACTCGATGATGGAGAAGACAAGCTCGAAGCTTCGGCTGTCGCCTGCCATGTTGCTGACAAAGGAACGGTCGATCTTGAGGGACTCGAAGGGGAAGCGGTGCAGGTAGCTCAATGACGAGTAGCCAGTGCCGAAGTCGTCCATGTGCAAGGCCACTCCGAGGGAGTTCAGCTCCTCGAGAGTACTGCGGAAGGCCTCGTCGTTTTCCAGCAGGACGCTCTCTGTGATCTCCAGCTTGAGGTGCTGAGGCGCCAGGTTTGCATCGGCCAGGGTGGCCCGCACCTGGGAGGCAAGCTCCTGCTGGGCAAACTGCCTGCTGGAGATGTTCACCGCCACGAAGAGATCCCGCCTTGGAAAAGCTCTTTTCCATGCGGCCATCTGTTCGCAGGCCTCCATCAGCACCCAGCCGCCGATGGGATTGATGAGCCCCGTTTCCTCGGCCAGCGGGATGAAGTCATTGGGTGCCACCAGGCCCCTCTTGGGGTGGTTCCAACGGACCAGGGCCTCGAAGCCGATGATGTTGCAGTTGCCCAAGTCCACGACTGGTTGGTAGTACAGCTCCAACTGCTCGCGCTGCACTGCCTGTCGCAAGGCGGTTTCGAGATCCAGCCTCGCTACCGCACGCTCGTGCATTTGCTGATCGAAGATTGCATAACCGCCCCGTCCTTCGGCCTTCGCCCTGTACATGGCGATGTCGGCGTTGCGCAGCAAGCTGGAGGGGTCCTCACATTCATGGTCCACGAAAACGATACCGGCGCTGGCCGTGGAGTAGACCTCCTGCCCGCGGAAGTGGAACGGCCTGTCCAGCTCTCTCAGGATGCGTAACGTTACCCGCGCCGCGTCTTCTTCCTCGCGGATACCCAGCAGGAGGATGGTGAATTCATCGCCCCCGAAGCGAGCCAGGGACTTCTCCATGCCAAACCTGGCCAGCATGTCGGTGCCGCGCATGCATCGCTCGATGCGCCTTGCCACTGCCTTCAGCAGCTCGTCTCCCGCCCAGTGGCCCATGCTGTCGTTCACAACCTTGAAGTTGTCCAGGTCGAGGAAGATGAGGGCGAAATGCAGGTCGGGATCGCGGCGCACTACATTGATGGCGTGCTGAAGACGCTCCATGAACAGCGCACGGTTGGGCAGCCCGGTCAGGGCATCGTGCAGGGCTTCATGCACCAGTCGTTCCTCGGCTTCCTTCCGCACGGTGATGTCGGACATGGAGCCAACGAAGCGCAATGTTCCGCCCTGCTTTTTCCGCACCAACAAGCCCACACACAGGATCCAGCGGTAGCTCCCTTGCGCGGAACGTAGCCGAAACTCGAATTCGAATTGCCCGTCCCCACGCTCGATGTGTTTCTGGATGGCTACACGCAGGGATTGGCGTTCATCGGGATGGACGCGCTCGAACCAGACATCGGGCGTGGCCAGGCCGTCTTTGGGCTCCAAGCCGAGCATCAGGTACCAGCGTTCAGAGAGGTATATCTGGCCCAGCGGGATATCCCAATCCCAAAGTGCGTCGTTGGCCGCACGGGCCGCCAGGGCGTAGCGCTCCTCGCTCTCGGTCAGGGCTTCCTCGACCTTTTTGCGCCGGGCGATGTCGCGAAGAAGCTGCTCGTTGACCCGCGCCAGCTCCTGGGTACGTTCCGCCACCAGGTGCTCGAGCTGCTTGTGGGATTCCTGGAGCTGCCGCTCGGCACGCCACTTGGCGGCCAGGGTGGTCGCCAGGTGGCGCAGCACGTGGGGTTGGAAGGGCTTGGGGAAGTAGAGCAGCTTGTCCGGTGGCCTGATGCGGTGGGCAAAACGTTCCGGTTGAAGTTGGCTGGCCTGTGCCACCACGACGATGTTGATGTCCGGGTCGGCCTCGCGGATGGACTCCGCCGCGGCCACGGCATCATCCCCCCGGGCCAGGCATGGCTCGAAAAAGAACACGGAATAGGCCCGACCCTCGGCACGGGCCTGTCGGACCACGGCCACGGCATCTGCTCCGCATTCAACGGTGCTCAACTCAAAGGGGGTCGTGGAGGCCGCGGGATGAGCCAGCTCCTGATTGTCGCCGGAACCCTGTGCGGGCGCGTTGTCCCAGACCTGCGGGGAACCGAAGACCCAGCGGTAGGCCTGGAGCATCGCAGGTTGATCATCCAGGGCCAGGAGGCGTATGGGCTGCTCGTTCAAGTGATTTTTTCCGTGGTTTTGGCGGGCTGTCATGGGATCCGCTCCTGGGCTGTGCTCTGGGGGGCACACTCGCCTTGCGGGAGATTCCTGTAAATCGGGAGGTCCATCAGAAAATATGCGCCTGGTCCCGAATGACTCTCCAGCGTCAACTTGCCGCCGATGGAAGTGACGACCTGGAGAGAAAGAGGCAGACCGATGCCCAGGGACTGGCCAGGGTTTTTTGTCGTGTAGAAAGGAGTGAAGACGCGGTTCAGTTCCTCGCTGGGTATTCCGGGACCATCGTCGGCCACGACCAGGTGAACGCGTTAGCCTTCCCTCCTGGTTCGCAGCTCCACATGACCTCCTTCCGAGACGGCGTCCAGTGCATTCTGCAGCAGGTTGCGAATGGCCTGCTGGAGTTCCTCTGGGATGCAATCCACCTGGCAGCCTTCGGCATCCAGGTCCAGTTTCAGGTGTACGTCCGTGTTCCTGGAAGGTGCCACCAGGCGGGCAACGTCACGCACGGCCTGGTCCAGCAGCAATGGCGTGGTTTCGACGGGGTAGCCCTCGCGGGCGTAGCGACGGACCAGTTCTGTGACCTGTTTGAGCCGTTCCACGCCGCGCTCGGCGGTCTGTCGCATCTGCTCGATGCGGACCTGGGCACGATCCATGACCTCGAGGCGTTCCTCGGTTCCCAGGGCAGGATCCTCCACGACAGCGCGAATCTTGCGGTGTTGCTGGTCGATGACGAAGAGGGCGGACTTGATGTAGTTGAGGGGGTTGTGAATCTGGTGGGCCAACCCGGCGCTGATGACCTCGAGGCTGCGCACGTTGGCGCGCAGGATGGATGACACCTGGATGCCGCGCTTCTTGAGCAGTTGGGCCACGGCCGCCCGCAGTTCCCTGGGACTGAAGGGCTTGGTGAGGTGGATGTCCGCGCCGGCTCCGCGGGCGTGCAGGCGATCATCCAGGTCTCCGCGCGCGGTGACCATGATGATGGGTGTGTCGGCGGTATCGGGGTCTGCTCGCAGCTCCTTGATGAGGCCCACGCCGTCCAGCCGAGGCATCATGTAGTCGGTCACGATGACGTCGGGACGTTCCCTTCGCGCCATCTCCAGCCCCTGCAGGCCATCCTGAGCCAGGAAGACAGAGTGCTCCACCGAGAGCTGGGCGCTGATGAGACGCAGCACGTCGACGTTGTCTTCCACGACAAGTACCTTGGTGGCCTTGGGGCCGTTGTCCACGCGGTCGACGACACGGCGCTCGGTGGCCAGCGAGATATCGAGAAAACGGTAGTCGTCTCGCTCCAGGAGCTGCCGCGTCCACTCGCGTGGCTCCCGGTCTTCGCCGCGGCGGCCTGCTGTTGCGCTTCGTTCTTCGTGGGTACGACGTTCCAGGAGATCCTGTTGGAAGTGTTCGGTTCCGTGCAGCAGGTGAACGGTGAAGCGGCTGCCCACGCCCACCTCGCTTTGCAGGTCGATACGACCTCCGTGCATCTCCACCAGGTCGCGGGCGAATGCCAGGCCGATTCCGGTCCCACCGAAACGCCTGGTCACCGACCCGTCCGCCTGGCTGAAACGCTCAAAGATCATCTCCAGGCGATCCGCTGGAATACCGATACCCGTGTCAGCGACGGTGATACATGTCTCGCCGTTCAGGGTTTCCAGCACCACGTCCACTCGCCCGCCAGCCTCGGTGAACTTCAGGGCGTTGGAGAGCAGGTTGATCACGACCCGCTCGATCTTTTCCAGGTCCACGTGGAGGTCGGTGGAGCGGGAGCGGAGATCAAGGTTGACCTCTATGTTCTTTCGCGCCGCCAGTGGTCGGGTGTGGGAGACGATTTCGTCGAGCATGTCGTGCAGATCGCTTTGCTCCAGCTTCAGGCGCAAGAAGCCATCATTGATCTTGGAAATCTCCAGCAGGTCGTTGATCAGCTTGAGCAACCGTATCGCGTTGCTCCACATGGGCTGCAGCAGCTCGCGTTGCTTGCTGTCCAGGGCCCAGGTGTCTCCATCGAGAATGCTCTCCAACTGGGAGAGGATAATGGTGAGCGGCGTACGCAGTTCGTGCGTGATGTTGCTGAAGAACTGGGTCTTCTGCCGATCGAGATCCTCCAGGCGCCCGATGGCATGCTCCAGCTTGGTCTTTGCGCGTTTCAGATCCAGGCTGCTGTAGAAATTGCTGACTTCGAGCCAATAGCGGTGCCTCTGGCTGAACACGGTCACGGCGATCATGGAGACCAGGAACAACTGGTTGATGCTGGCCTGCCGAGGAGCCGAGTTCTGGCCGACAAAAACACTCGGCAGGACGTAGAAGCTGTAGAGGGAGCCAAAGAAAATGAGGGAAATGCGAAACGGCCAGGTGAAAATGAAACCTATGGCGACTACGACCAGGCTGAGCCCGGCGTAGTACTGTGATGCCAGGCCCTCGTGCAGCCAGCACATCAATACGATGATCGAGCCGATGTAGAACGAGTAGGTCATGGTCAGTACGGTTACGTGCCGTTCCATGGTAGCGCGGAAATGGGAATAGCAATAAATGATAGCCAGTGACCACAAGCTGGCCAAGACCCGAAAGGGGGCCGTCAACCATACGTAGTCCCGGATCACCGCCCAATCGCTGATCCAGAAGAGCGGGACCAGGACCAACCCCAGTAAGGCGCCAAACCTGAGAGAAGTAGCGTTCTTGGCCTGCAAGTACTCCCGTAGAAGGAGTTGGTCCTCGTTTGTGGGTACGGTCATTATCTCCACGCCATTGGCCGGTCCTATCTGCGAGGCTTACGGATATTCAGGAATTGGAAGGATCCGGTATCGTCGATTTCAACTTCGATCTCTGCTGGCTCCTTGATCTCGCGTGCCATGGCGAGTACTTGTTCCCTGGTTCGGTAGATGAGCCTCCAGTCAATCACATACTCGGTGAACCAGAAGTGTTCGTTGGGCCAGAACGCATTTCCGATGGACAGCAGTCCTCCGGGTTCCAGGTGATCGTACAGCACTCCAACGATCGTGGCTGCCAGAGTGTCGGCAATATAGTCGAAGAGTCCCGAGGCGTAGATGAAATGCTGCCGCCGTTTGGTGAAGGCTATGAGGGGGGTGGAAAGGAACTGTGTGAAAGATGTATGGAAACAACGAAGTTCGGCTGCTGCCCCTTTTTCCCTGATGGCGGCATGGATATTGGCATATGCAAGGCTGAGAGCGTTCTCTTCGATGTCCACAAGCGTCCAGTGCGTAGATCGCTTCCACGGGGGACCCGCCTTGACCAGATCCACTACTTCCAGCGCTGGTCCGCTGGCGATACTGGTGACGCGGAAAGGCTCGCCTGGGGGCAATCCATCCAGGCTTGCTGCGACTCGCTTGTGGAAATCCTCGACCATGATCTTCCGGTTCCGTACTCCTTCGGCGTGCGGCTCGTCGACGGATAGCCTGTGCATCACTCGTCCAAATACCGAAGAACCTTCGTAGGTTTTCTCGTAGATATACCCCATGGTCTTGAAATCGCCGGGGTATCCCAGGGGCTTGGTGTAGGCACGCTCGATCGCAGGCGCGTCCAGCAGCAGGGGGGTCAGGACGGTCTCGGTGAACTCCTTGGCCACGTATCGGGCCTTCTTGGCATTGGGCTTCATCAGCTCCCTGGAGGCCGCCGCGGCTTCCAGGCGGATCAGGTTCCATGGTTCTCGCAAATGCTCGTAGGCACGGCGCCCCAGCTCGTCGATGTAGGCTCGCCCGTCGCGGCCCAGCTCCCGGTAGCGGTTTTCGTGGTGGGTCAGGATGCGCCGGTAGCGCTCCACGAAGTAGGCCGCGTGATTCACGGCGAGCCTGTAGGACTTGGGCACGAGGGCCAGCCGGTGGCTGGGGTTTTCTTCGAAGCTCTTGTCAAGGAGCCGTTCTTCGTGTTGCCAACGGAGGGCCGGCAGGTCGAGGAAGGCATCCAGGAGTTCGATGCCCATTCGCTGACCCCGCCGCACCTGGTCGATGCGGACGACCCGCGCAAGGCCCTTGTAGACCACTTCGTCGTGGAGCAAGACGTGAACCTTCACCCTGGAATCGACAGGCCACGTTCGCTGGTCCTTGCCGACCTGGACCGCGCTGCCATTCATGGAGATGTCACGGATACGGTACAGCACACCCTCGATTTCGAGTCGCATGGCGCCGGATTCCAGGAAGTCCCGCACGCGGTGCCTCTTGGGACGGTATCGGGCTTTCGGCAGCTTCAATCCGGTCGCGTTGGAATAGCCTGAGTCCATCATCACCTCCGTCATTCAGTCTCTGTTGCAGCAGTACAGTCGTTTTGAACACTTTTCGCAGCGCTCTCGGCTTTGGCCAGTAGTTCGGCCAACAGGCTCCTGATTGAGGCGATGCATTGAGTGGTGGAATCGCGTAGCTCCTTCCTGTGTGGCTCGCCTGGCAGGGTGGACAGGGCATCCACCAGTTCGTGCAATCCGTCCATGTGCTGGCGCAGCCGATCACCCAGGAATCGGCTGAAGCTCTCCACGGTCGTAGCGCGCTCGGTGAGGAGCAGCTTGTCCCGAGTCTGCTCCAGTTCGTCCTGGACCCGTTGAAGTTCCAGGCACTCCGTGCGCAGTTCGCTGGCGCAGAGGATGGCGGCGTGCTCGGTTGCGTAGGCGTCGTAGGCCCGAAGGAGGGCATCCACGAGTTCATCCATCGGGGGACGAGCGGGCAGAAGCTGGAATACCCGCCAGTGGTTGATGGCGTCCAGCAACACGTTCTTGTTGCTCGTGCCACCGAAGATGACGGGGCGACCGGGGCGAGCGATCCGGGTCAGCTCCAGCAGGCGCTTCCTGTGCGGGCCCTGGAGTTCGTCGGCGGAGAGGAGCAGAATGGCCGGGCCCAGTGGCTCGTGACCATCCAGGCTGGTTGTTGGGGCGATCTGGGCGCCAGGCGGAAGGGACGGTTCCAACTGCTCGGCCAGATCGGGGAGCATCCCCGGCGACAGCCACACACGAAGGGGTAGACGGTGGCGTGCCATGTATTCCTGGACAATTCGTGTGGAGTCAGTCGCCATGAGCTGTCCCCTCCACGATTCCGGCTGGCAAAGTGATACGGACCGCCGTTCCCCTGCCCCTTGTACTCTCGATGTCCAGCGTTCCCTGGTGGGTCGAGGCCCCAAGCTGGGCGATTTCCAGTCCCAGGCCGATACCTCCGGAGCGGACTCCCGAGTAGAAAGGTTGGCGGGCACGCAGCATCTCGTCTTCGGTCATTCCCCTGCCGTGGTCTTTCACTTCGATGATCACCTGGCCGCCGGCAGCCTGCCGGACGCCGATGTGAATGGCCTCTCCCGACTCGCTCGCTCGTGCGGCGTTGCGCAGTAGTGCCAGGAGCGCCTGTTGTAGGCGGGCGCCGTCCACCTGGAGAACTCCCAGCAGGGGATCCACGAGCGCGTGGACCGGGCAGCGGTGCCCCAATTCCTCCATCAGGAAGGCATCCATGGTCCGCTCCAGCAGTTGCCGGGCCGACAGCGGGCCGAACTGTGGCTTCACGGAGGTTGCCTGGGTGAAGTCGCGAACCTGTTGCAGCAACTCCCGCAAAGCATCGAGTCCGGCCCAGGCACGCTCGGCGGTCGCCGTTACTTCTGGGTCGGTCACGGTCTGACGCACCAGCCCCAGCAGCACGGAAAGGCTGGAGCTGTGCGTGCGGATTGCTCCCCCCACTTCTGCCACCAGGCGCCCCAGCGTGTTCAGCCTTTCCTGGGCGAGCAGGAGCTGCCTTGCCAACATGAGCTGCCTGGCGCCCTGCTCCAACTCGCGGCGTCGCTGGTCCAGGGCCTTCACCAGGTCGTTCAGTGCCATGTTCCAGGCCTTGACCCGTAGCGTATCGGCAACGACGGCACGTATTTCCAGGGGATCGTATGGCTTGAGGATGAAGCGGTAGACGAGGCCCTTGTTCGCTGCCGCCAGCATGGGCTCCACGTCGGTATAGCCCGTCAGAACGATACACATGGTGGCGGGGTAGAGGTGGGCCACCTGCGCCAGCAGCTCGATCCCCGTAATGCCTGGCATGCGCTGGTCAGCGATGATCAGGTCCACAGGACCGCGCCGCTGCAATTCATCCAGGGCCTCCGCTCCGCAGTTCGCCGTCGACAGGTTCCAGTCATCCTCCAACACGGCGGCCAGTACCAGCAGGTTGTCCGGCTCGTCGTCCACCAGCAGGACCCGGCGGCAGTCGGGAACCGGTACGCCGAGTTCATGCAGGGTGGCTTGTAGCGATTGGGACAGCATCATGCCTCAGGATAACGTATATGCCCTGCCTCTAGTAAGGACAGTTGGAAGTCATGCGCGCTGTGGACCTGGGCGGGCCAGGGCGGGCTGATCGCCTATATGCGGCCAACAAAAGGTCATATGGCAGCAATTTATGAACAACCTTGGCTTCTTCGTTTTAGAAGAATTATTACATTTAGCAGCTTTGAGCAGTTCCGGGCAACCAGGTATGGCATGGTGCCATCTATGGACCATTTTTCACCTCGCGCCACCCATGCTTCCGCCAGCTTGAACCGGGTTTCGTGCCGGAAGAGGATGCCGGGGCCCAAGAAGGCCTGTTTTCGGTAGCCCCGGGTGCTCCGCTTCAAGAGCTTGATCTCATTGTTGAGGCCTTTCATGGGGCCGGTGGTGACGGGCCGGTCCCGGGAGCCTTAGGGGAAGAGGCTGCACGAAACAGCCGGTTCGGGCCGTGGCGAGGGGTGCCTGGCGCAGTAGCGACTGGCGCTCCGCAGCAGGCCCGAGCTTTCCCGACGGCTCCCGGCAGGCCGGAATGGAGCCCGAACATGGTCCTCCGGCACTTCTTCGCGCAACTTCCAGGCTGGGATTACCTGGTAGTCAAGTGCTGTGATAGAGTTTTCCACTGGCTGTTTCCATCCAGGCAACCACCGGTCTTGAGGTCTTCACATGCAATCCATCCAGGTCCTGTTGTTGGTGGCTTCGCTGGCAACGCCGGCCGGAGCCGCGGAGATCCCTGTCTCCAGCGCGGTCTCCCTGATCAAAGCCATCAACGATGTCGCTCCGGGTGACGAGATCGTCATCGCCTCCGGAGCCTACGAGTTGGACCAGACCCTGTACTGTGACATTGCCGGAGATGCTGCCCTTCCCATCACGGTTCGTGCCGAAGAACCAGGCACGGTCACCCTCTCTGTGGACGCCACGGTGGGGTTCGAGGTCTCGGCCCCGTACTGGACCTTCCAGGACCTGGAAGTTCGTGGTGCCTGCGCCGATCATACGAGCTGTGAACACGCCTTCCACATCACGGGCGAGGCAGACCACACCACTGTGCGAAACTGCGTGCTCGTGGACTACAACGCCCAGATCAAGGGCAACGGCGACACCGTCGGCGGGACCATGACTTTTCCCGACGACGTCCTCATCGAAAACTCCGAGATCTACAACACCTCACCACGGGAAACCGGCAACCCGGTCACACCCATCGATGTCGTGGGTGGGCAGCGTTGGATTGTCCGCGCCAACTTCATCCACGACCACGAAAAGAGCCGCTCCGACAGGATCAGCTATGCCGCCTTCTTCAAGGGCAACTCCCGGGATGGCATCTTCGAGCGCAACCTCGTTGTCTGCGAGTTCCTGCACAGTGGCGGGATTCGTCTGGGGCTCTCTTTCGGGGGTGGGGGCTCGTACCCCGACTCCATCTGCGAGGATTCCAACTGTGACGTGGAGCACCACGACGGCATCATGCGGAACAACATCATCGCCAACTGCCCCGCAGATGTCGGCATCTACCTGAACGAGGCCGAAAACTCCCTGATCTACAACAACACGATCTACAACACGACCGGCATCGACGTCAGGTTCTCGGTGAGCACGGCGGTGGTGGCCAACAACATCCTCGACGGCGAGATCAGGGATCGTGACGGCAGCACGGTCACCAGCATCGCCAACCTGGAGGGTATTTCCCTCTCCCAATGGGACTCCTGGTTCGAAAGCCCCGAAGACCTTGACTTCTCACTCCTGGACGGTTCGCAGATCGTCGACGCCGGCGAAAACTTCAGCGAGGTCACCGACGATTTCTGCACCAACGACAGAGACGATGGAGCTACAGACATCGGTGCGGTCGAGTACGACGGGGATTCCACCTGCGACACCACCGTCCCCTACGAAGCCACGGAGGGCGATGACCACACCGGTGACACCGCTGCCACCGACACCGCCGCGAATGACACCGCCGCCACCGACTCGGGCTCGACGGACACCGCGGTCACCGACTCGGGCTCGACGGACACCGGAGCGGCCGACTGCGTTCCCGAAGACAGTGATCCAACCATAAACATAGTCGTCACGTGCGAGTGCATCGACGATTGCAGCACCTGCGGCTGCCAGTCATCCGCCGGCCAGCCTTCTCAACCACCCAGGCTCCTCTCGTTGTTGACGGCCGTGGCCGGGTGTCTGCTCTGGAAAAGGAGGCGGCTCGTCCGCGGCTGATCCCCACCAGGAATCATCTCCTGAGGTGAAGAGTACCGTCATCCCAGGAAGCGATGGGCGCAACGCTGCCGTTGGCCAGCAATCGAAGCACGATGTTCTCGACGGCAGGATAACGAACAAACCGGAGAAACCTGCATGGAATCATCGACCTACCCTGCACTTCTTGGACTACTGGGCCTTTCGTGGCTGCTGTCCACCACGGGCTGTGTAGCCGAAGACGATCCCGGGGAACAGATGTTGGGCCGGACCATGCCCGACTTCTCTCTGCCCGACACCAACACCAGCTCTCCAAGGGCCGGGCAGATGGTATCTCCAGGTGACTACCTGGGGACCACTTCTGCCTGGTACTTCGGGCACGCGACGTGAAGCTACTGCAGTAGCCAGTTCGGCTACCTGGACCAGATGCAACAGGAGCTGGGTGAGGGTGTTTCCATCCTGGGCGTCAACGAAACCGGCTATGACTCCGGAAACGCTGATTTTACCGAAGGCCGGGATCTGCCATGGCTTCAAGACGAAGCCGACGTGGACGCCTGGTCCCTGTGGTCGGTCACCTTCCGGGATCTGATCATCCTGGACGGCGAGAACGTCATGGTGGGTGTGTACAACTTGACCGAGCACGACCTGGCATTGCTCGAAAACTACCAGGCTCTGAAGGCCATGCTCCAGGAACAGGAAGATCTGGACACTGCCGGCGGGTAGCTGGCCATGCTCCAGGGCGTTGCTTCGGAATCGGGCACGAAATCGGGGGCATGGTTCCGGGAGCCCCCGATTCCCCCAAAGGCTCAGAGCAGCCAGGACAGTTCGTGGGCCTGGCGGTAGAGCAGGTCGGCCCGTGTGCGCAGCAGCAGGGACCAGGAGAAGGTGGGTTGTCGTATGCGTTGGCGAAGCCACTCCAGCACCAGTCGGGCCAGGAGCTGGGGCAGGGAGATCTCCGGGTGGGGGAGCCACAGGGCCATGGCCGCCATCGGTACTCCAGCAGGGCCGGTGAAGACCCGTGCCAGGCAGGCAGCGCCCGTGGCTGAGCCAAGATGTGCGGGCGTGGGCGGGAAAAGTTCGGGTGCCAGGTGAACTTTCGCTGGAACGGGGACGGTGGTGGGTATGGGCAGCATGGGAATCCAGGTACCATCATGCACGCGCCAGAGGTTTGGACAGGCTCGGTCCACTGCACGTATCGCGGAACGTTCGTCCCGTGGAATGGTCTTTCTGTTGCTGGCCAGGTATCGGTCCACGGGCCTGACCCCGGGAGGCATACATGGCGTGAAGGCCATCACGGCTCCCGCCACCAGCCGCTGGCCTGCTGTGGTGGGCTCGTCGGAGTAGGGGCCCAGTACTCGCTCCGATGCCTCCATGCCCAAGTCGGGGACCAGGTCCTCGGCCATCTCGGCGAACCAGTCATCGCTGGGTGCAACTGGTGCTCCACAGCGGGTGGATGGTGGCAGAAGCGCAGGTGGCGGCCATTTTTCGGGCGGCGTAGTCCATGGAAGGTGAGCAAATGCCGGCATATGGGAAAGCGCCAGGATGGACTGAAACAACTCCGGCTCCAGGAGGGAGCAGTCACCCCTCATGGCCCGCCGGCACCAGTCCAGGAACCGAGCCTGGGCGGGGGATGGGCCTTGCCGCACCCCGGCACCTGGCACGGCGATTCCGGCGTCAGGGGGCAGGAGCAGTTCATCGCCCGAGTAGGGATCGCAGTGGGACGACCATGTGGGCCAGGCAGTCTGGGCAGGTGGGTTCATCCGAACAGTGTGCCGGTGGTTGCCGTGGGGGTCGTGTCTGCGGGGGATTGATAGCGTCGGCAGGCAGAGAGCAGGGTTTCACGGATTTCGTCGCGTAGCTCCTGGGGCTCCAGCACCTCGGCATCGGCACCATAGCCCAGGATCCACTGGCGTAGTTCGGGAGTGATGGCACAGCGCAGCAGTACCTCTATGCTGCCATCGGGGCGGGGTTGAAGGCCCTGGGAGCCATGCCAGCGACGTTCCTTTATGAACTCGGCCACACGTGGGCTGAAGCGCACGACGATAGCCCTGGGAGAACCGGCCGTTATCCCGAAGGCATCGGCGACGAAGGCCCTGGGATCCCAGTCATTTGGCCTGCTGAACTTCTGTTTCCGTATCCTGTAGAAGGAGCGGAAACGCTCCACCGCGAAGGTCTTGACACGGTCCTCGTCCACGTCTCGTGCGAAGAGATATAGCCCCTGCCGGTAGGTGGCCAGGGTGAAGGGCTCGATGAGGTATTTCCGCTCCTCACCCCTGGCAGGCCGGTAGCTGGCCTGCCCTGGATTACAGTAGATCAACGCCGAGAGGATTTCGTCGATGATTTCGTGACCGGCGGAGTAGTCCTTGGCGTGCTCTGGAACCGCCATGAACATCCCGTCGAAGTCCCGCACCACGTCGGCGTTGGCGCGGCTCACCGTTGGCTCCAGGCGGTCGATTGCCTGGTCGATGTCGGCGGCGAAGCCGGTCCCGTCAAGGAAATCGAAGAGCGCACGCCCGAAACGCAGCGAGATCATCTCGCCCAGGGTGAGCTGCACGCCGGAGCGGCGGTAGGCAGGATCCAGGGAAACCACCCGTTGGGCGCCACGGCCTTCTTCCTTTACCGGCAAGCCCAGGTCCCGCAGATCGGTCAGGTAGCGCCGGAAGGTCCTGGGGTCAACGTCCAGGAGGGCCTCGACCTCGTGGACCCGTATTCCCCCACGGCGCTGCATCCATTCGATCAAACGGACCAGTTTTTGTCCCTTATTCAGGCGACTTGATGGGTGGTATGTCAAAAAAGCACCTTCTCAGGACTGAATGCCAAGCGGACAGTTTTTGGCAGGTGGGGATGGCATGATGTAGTCATGCAGTTCTCAGGCAGAGGCTCTTCTTATCAGTCTCGCGGTTTTTCTTCCACAAGGATGCAAACCGCTAAAGTCGTCCGGCCCGCTCTCGATATCAAGAAAGCTGCCTGGAATTGCGCTGATCCTCGCCACCGCCACCCGTGCTGGAGCTGAAATGGACCCTATCACCATGGACCTGTTGTTGACAGTCTTTCTGTCGCTCCTGGTACTCGCCTGCGGGCTTGGAGCCATACTGGTGCTTCCATGGAGCGAAACCGGCATGGTTGCCACAAAGGCCCCTGCCCCTGGAGCCACGGCGGCAGTTCGTGGTTGTTTTCCGCAAAATGCCGCCACCGAAGCCGCCATCCGAGCATCCATCACTCCCTGAAGGCCTTCTGTCCCCCTGGCGCCCCGTCAGGTGGGGGCCCGGACACTTTCTGAAGCGGCGGCGCATGTCGAGTCGACTGGAGAGCGCCTCTCTCTGCGATTCGGTTCGCCGGAGCGAGCCGTGGGCTGCGGTGGGGCTACTGCCTGCTGTGCGCGGCAGCCTCCCGGGTGCTACGTGGTTATTCCTGTGTCAACCCCAGGGTCTGGTGGCAGGTTTCCATAACCACGGAGTAGAGCGCTTGGGTGGGCGTCCCATAGTACCGCTATTGGCACTCGGGCTGGGGCTTGCCCCCCTGCTGGCCGCCTGTTCCCCCTGCTCCATGAGCAGCACTGTGGCGGGCTTCGACCCGGCATGTGACCAGAGCGTGCTTCGTCGCTACACAACCGAAGCCAGGCTGGCCATTCCTGCTGAAGACATGGTGCTGCTGGCCTACCTTCCCTACGACATCACCGCGGGCAGCCGCTACGGTGGAAGCAGCGGAAACCCCATGACCGTCGTACTGGAGGACTGGATGGCGGAATCCAGGACCACGAACCTGGATCTCTGGACCCTGGACTCCCAGAGCGCCACGGGAGAACTCACCATCACCTTTGAAGAATCGGGTGATTTTTCCGGCGGCGTGGTGAAGGGCGATTTTGCCGCGGTTGTTGAACGGGGCGATTGAGTACCTGGTCGAGTCTGGTGGAGCGATGGCCGCCCAGTCATTGTCACTTCCCTTGGCTCTCTTTCCCATGGGAACGAGTTATTAGGGGGCGCTCGCCAAGGAGAACAAGATGCAGCACCGCTACGCCCCGGAGAAGATCGAGCCTCGTTGGCAACGCTACTGGGAAGAAAACCAGTGCTTCCGCGCCGAAGAAGACCCGGACAAGCCAAAGTACTATGTCCTCTGCATGTTTCCATACCCCTCCGGGACGGGCCTGCACGTGGGTAACCCCTTGAGCTACACCGCGGTGGACATCATCGCTCGCTACAAGCGCATCAAGGGTTTCTCCGTCTTGAATCCCATCGGTTTCGATGCCTTCGGCCTCCCCGCGGAACGTGCTGCGGTGCGTCTGGGCCGGAATCCCCGTGACATCACCCGCGACAACATCGCTACCTTTACCCGGCAGCTCAAGCGCCTTGGTTTTTCCTACGATTGGAGCCGTGCGCTGAACACCTCGTCGCCCGAGTACTACAAGTGGACCCAGTGGATTTTCCTCAAGATGTACGAAAAGGGCCTGGCCTACCTGGCCGAAGTGCCGGTCTACTGGTGCCCGGCCCAGGGAACGGTCCTGGCCAACGAAGAAGTCCAGGACGGTCGCTACGTGGAAACAGGCGATCCCGTCCAACGTCGGGTCATGCGCCAGTGGATGCTGCGCATTACCGCGTACGCACAAAGGCTCCTGGACGATCTCGAAGGCCTGGACTGGCCCGAGGGTGTCCTGGAAATGCAGCGCAACTGGATCGGGCGCTCCGAGGGAGCCATGGTGACCTTCCGAATCGCCGAGCAGCCCCGGCGCAGCTTCCAGGTCTTCACGACACGGCCAGACACGCTCTACGGTGCCACGTGGTGCGTGCTGGCCCCGGAGCACGAGTTGGTCAAGGAGATCACCACCCCGGAGTTGGCCGCCAGCGTGAACGCCTACGTGGAGCGATCCAGGCAGCTCTCGGACATGGAGCGCCAGATCGCCGCCGAAAAGGAAAAGTCCGGCGTCTTCACCGGCGCCTTTGCCATCAACCCGGTCAACGGAAAGCGAATACCGGTGTGGGTGGCCGACTATGTGCTTGGCAGCTACGGCACCGGCGCCATCATGGCGGTTCCAGCCCACGACCAGCGTGACCATGCCTTCGCCCTCAAGTTCGGACTTCCCATCGTCCAGGTCATTTCCGGAGGGCGCGACGTCCAGCAGGAAGCCTGGACCGGAGGCGGCGTGGCCGTCAACTCGCCCCTCATCGACGGCCTGGAGGTGGAACGGGCAAAGAAGCGCATCACCCGCTGGCTCCAGGAGCGGGGTCTGGGGTCGTTCAAAGTAGAATACAAGCTCAGGGACTGGCTTTTTTCCCGCCAGCGCTATTGGGGCGAACCCTTCCCGATACTGCACCGGGCCGATGGCAGCACCGTCCCGGTCCCCGAAGACTCTCTCCCCATCACGCTGCCCGCCCTGGACAACTTCAAACCCACCGCCGACGGACGACCGCCCCTGGCCAGGGCCACCGATTGGGTGGAGGTGGAGTTGAACGGCGAAAAACTCCTTCGTGAGACCAACACCATGCCCCAGTGGGCCGGGAGCTGCTGGTATTACCTGCGATACATGGATCCCCACAACCAACATGAACCCGTCTCCGCCAAAAAGGAACGTTACTGGGGCTCGGTGGATCTCTACATCGGCGGCGTTGAACATGCCGTCCTACACCTGCTATACGCCCGTTTCTGGCACAAGGTGCTCTACGACATCGGCCTGGTGAGCACCAGGGAACCCTTCACCAGGCTGTTCAACCAGGGGATGATCCTGGCTTTCAGCTACCAGGACAAGAACGGCAAGTACCACTCGCCCGAATCAGCGGAACAACGCGACGGCAAGTGGTACCTGAAGGGCAGCCACCAGGAGCTGAAGGTTCAAATCGAAAAAATGTCCAAGTCAAAGCTCAATGTCGTCAATCCATCCGACATCGTGGCCCGTTTTGGAGCCGACGCCTTCAGGCTATACGAAATGTTCATGGGCCCGCTGGAGCAGGTCAAACCATGGCAGACCTCCGGCATCCAGGGGGTCTACCGCTTCCTGCAGCGGCTCTGGCGCCTGGTGGTTGACGAAACCACCGGCGAACCAAACCAGGCCGTGGGCGACTTCGAGGCATCTCCCGAAACCGAACGTTACATAAACAAGGCCATACGGGAAACCACCGAGGGTATGGAACATATCAGGTTCAACACTCCCATCTCACGCATGATGGAGTTGGTGAACCACCTCACCGGGCAACCAAAGATCCCCAGATCCGTGCTGGAGAGGCTCCTGGTGATCCTCTCTCCCTACGCCCCCCATATCTCTGAAGAACTCTGGGAACGGCTGAGACTGCCGGGAAGAGCAGCCCAGCAGAGCTGGCCGGAATGGGACTTGGCCGCCCTGCAAGAAGACACGGTACACATGGCCGTGCAGGTGCAGGGCAGGAAACGTGGCACCCTGGCCATTTCCAGAGATGCGTCCAGGGAACAGATCCTGGAAGCTGCCCGGAACCTGGACAACGTGGCACGCCATCTCGAGGGCATGGAAGTCGTCAAGGAGATCCTGGTACCCGGTCGACTGGTCAATCTGGTGGTCCGTCCCGGTCGATGACCTATAATGATCTCCCGGGCCTGTTCCAGGGGGCCGACAAAGAGCGGGGTACAGCATGGAGCCAGCAATAGACCCATTCCAGAAGTTGGTCCATCTCGTGGACCGGTATCGTAGCGATGTCCACGGCCTCCGGCCTCCGGCCCAGGAAGACGCATTGGCGCAGGCTGTCCAACACCTGGGCGTTTCCCTCCCAGGCAGTCTCAGGGCATTCCTACTTCGCTGGAACGGGGCGAAACTCTTCAGAGGGGTTCTTCGTATTCGCAGCACGGCAGAGCTGGCCTCCGTGTCCACCGACATTCCCAGGGTGATTCTCTTCGCGGATGGTCCCGGCAAGACCGACCTGTGGGCCTTCACAGAAACGCCCGATGGTGGCCATGTCTTCGGTGAGTGGCTCCACGACCGACTGCTCCCCATGCACAGGCTTTTCCAACACTGGCTCCAGGCGATGCTCGAAAGAATGGAACAGGAACCGCGGGACGAGCAATCTCTGCTGGCACTTCGTCGGAGCTGCGATCCCAACAGCCCCTACCTGTTGTTGATGGAAGCCGAGGCATTGATGAGCAGGGGCGAAGCCGGCCGAGCGCAGGCATTGTTGAGACTTGCCTCCGTCGAAGCTCCCCAGCTCCCGACTCCATGGCAGAGGCTGGGTGACGTGCTGGTGGCAACGGACAGGCCCCAGGCCCGCTGGTGCTACATCAAAGCATTTCGAACGGTACGATTACCTCTTCCCTACCCCGGTGCGCCTTCGGGTGATCCGGACCTGGTGGGATCGTTGCAGACCCTCTTCGAGCCCACGGATCCGGCTTGGGAAAGGGAACTTGAAGACCTCCTGGACCAAAGGGTATCGGATGTCGCCACCGAATCCGAGGCTGCCTTTGTCGAGGCGGCGGCAATCGCCCTGGGAAGAGTTCTCCTGGCTCGTAACGAACGGGAACTCGCGTGGACGAGACTGAAGAGCATCCTTTCCAGGCTGGACAGCTTCCGATGGGGCAGGCCATTCATCGAGCTGAGCCTGTTCCTGGCCAGACTGGCCACCGAGATCGGTCACCACGACCGGGCCGAAAAGCACCTGGATCGGCTGATGGACCACCCCGACAGGAACACCAGGGGCCGGGCTCGCATGGCCCTGGGGCGCCTTGTGCTTGCCAGACAGGAACCCTGGGCGGAAGAAATCCTCGGTGAGGCCCTGGAGTTGCTCACAGACAAGAGCTGGCGCCTTGAAGCCATGCTTCTTCTGGCGGAACGTCACCTGCTCATGGACCGCCTACAAGATGCCGCCCTGGTGCTTGAACGGGCCCAGCAACTGGCTTCCACGCTGGCCGATCCCGCCCTCCTGGGCATGACTGCCCTGTTGTCGGGCGATCTTCACCGCCATGCCGGGGATCCGGAATCCGCCGGAGACTCCTACCGGGAAGCCGAACGCAGAGCGCTGGACTGTTCCTACATGGAGTTGAGATACCGCCTGGCCCTTCGAGCCGGAGATCTGGCCCTTGACGCGGAACGTATCGACGATGCCCACCGGGACTACACGGAAGCCGTGAAAGGGTTTAGGAGCTTGCGGCTGGTGCTGCGCGAAGGCTGGGCCCTGCTTCGATTGGGTCGTCTCGGTGATCAGCAGGCCATCGTGGAAGCGAGATCTCTCTTCAAGAAGGCCGACATGGCTGCCGGCGTAGCCGCCGCCGACGCCATCGCCGGCGATCCAGCCAAGAGCATGGCCTGGCACCTGGAGCGTGCCACCGAACACGCTCGGCTACGCGCCGATGCCCAGAGGTCATCTCCGCCCCTGCGGAGGGCCGACGCCGAGAGACCGGAGAGGCGGCTGGGAGCCCACCAGGCCGCCATAGCTGCTTGTGGGCACCGAGTGGTGGACGAGCTGGGGCAGATACTCAAGAACAGCACAAGGGTGCTGGCCGGTTCCTCCGCTTCCTCCGGCGGCACGACGCTGGATCGCTACCTGGCGGCCCTGGACCTGTTGATTCACCATCGATCCTACGACGCCGCGGCTCTGCTCCTGGATCATCTGCTGAACGACTACATCAGCGGCACGCCTGGCCGTGCCCTGGTGAGTGCCCTCACCCGTTCTCCCAACATGGCGCTGGTATCGGGAATCATGGAAACACTGGACCGGGATCTTCCGCCCTCGTCGGTGGCCCGCGCCATCGAAGTGCTGGGTTGGAGGCGCGAAGAAGCTGCCATTCCCCGCCTGATGCAGCTATCGGGCGAATCGGCCCATCCCAGGATAAGAAAGGCCGCGTTGATGGCCCTGGGCAGGGTCGGGGCAACCGAAGCCGTTCCAGCGGCCCTGCAAGCCCTGGAGGTTTCCGGACTGGCGGCCACAGCGGCCATGGCGCTTCTGCTCCTGGGTGACCGTCGCGGCGTAGACTTCCATGCCCAGACGCTGGCCGGCGGCGACATCACCCCCGACAACGAAGCTGGCGACATCGTGGGGCGCTACGGAGATCCCTCCTTCCTGCTGATCCTCTTGAGAGCCGCAGCCGGAGACGGAGCCGTGGCGAGAGGCGCCGTCGAGGGACTGGGTTACCTTGGAGATCCGCTGGCCGTGGGCAAGCTCCTCAGCCTGGACTATGGCCGCGATTCCAGGAAGATCCACGTGCTCAACGGCGCGCTGGAGCTGCTTACCGGGCACGAAGAACCAGCCGACTCCCCCGCTCTCGTCAAGCGGTGGCAGCGCTACTGGGAAAAGGAATCCGCACGTTTCGTCGAAGGCCATCGTTTCAGGCATGGCAGGCTCATGGATCCTGGCCTGCTCATCGAGAAGCTGAACGACGACGAATTGGGTCTACGGCGCAGAGCCTACGACGAGCTGGTCATCTCCACGGGCGTCAATCTGCCCTTCGACGCCGATGGCGCCTGGCGCCTGCAGGTGGCCCACCGTAAACAATGGCTCGCCTGGTGGAAGGCCCACAAAGAAGAATTCCCCACTGGCCGCTGGATGTTCCACGGGC
The DNA here is from genome assembly GCA_024276675.1 of Myxococcota bacterium. Classification (GTDB taxonomy): domain Bacteria; phylum Myxococcota_A; class UBA796; order UBA796; family JAFGLY01; genus JAJRWT01. The sequence goes on from JAJRWT010000095.1 coordinate 35,092, forward strand.
AGATCACTGCCTGAGGTGCCTCCGGTCAGTTGTCCAGGCTCTGGAACGCGCCGGTCACGAATTCTTCGGGATCTTCAAGTGGTCTCCCGGAATAGGATTCGAACGAGCCGGGAGGCAGATCGTATTCCAGGAGTCGGTGGATGTTCACGCCGGTGTTTTCGGCCCCCTCACGTTCAAGGACGTGAATGTGACGTTCCAGCGCCCGCGTGAGGCGACGGGCGCCACGTAGTTCGGATTTGAGGGATTCGTTCTGCCGGGCGAGCGCCAACATCCTGTTGGCGGTGTTGACGTCGCCGTTGGACAGTACCTGCGTGAGTTCGAAGGTACGCTGCCGTAGCCTGTCCCTTTCCCGTGTAAGAGAGGCCACCTGTGCTCGAAGATCGGCAGAGGAGTCGTCCATGAGGAGCAGCTCGAGCTGGCCTACTCTTTCCCGGAGCTTCTTCGCGGTCCGTTGTTCCCGGTGCTGGGCATGGAGACTGCTCACCAGGCGCTTGTGCAGGTGCTTCAGCTCCTGGGACCAGGCCGTGTAGGCGTCGTCCAGGGCTCTGATGCCCTCGCGGGCGTTCTTGGCTCTCCTTGCGGGAGGCAGGTGGCGGATGCCCAGGCGCAAGATTCCCTCTTGGACATGCTTGAGTTCGACCTCGCAGCTCTTGGCGCTGCGAAGCCTGCGTCGAAGTTCCGCACAGGCGGTCTTTTGCCTGCGAAGGCGCGGAAACCAGAAGATAGTGGCCAACAGGACGCCCGAAGAAAATAGGCCCACCAGCATTAGCGTACCATCCATGCCATCTCCATGTACTTGTTCCGACTCGCTGCCATGCTCGACCCCGATGCAGTGGAATGGGTCGAGTAGAATAAGTATTATTGATTTTAGACCAATTGTACCTGAACCGGTAGGCGAAAATCACGGAAAACAAGATCATGAAGGGAGGAAACCCGTTGAAGGGTCATTTCCGACGGCTCCCATTGGCCGCCGCGGTGGCTCGATGTTCTTCTTGTTCTTCGTCCATTCGCGCTCGGGATGGCGAGCCCGGGTGGATTCAGAGATGCGGGAGTGGGGCAGAATTGAAGTCTTGGGAGCTGGAGGCGGGTAGGTGGGAGCCAGGGAGGGGAGTTGCCCACTCCTGCTGGTACAACAGCACGCGTCGCAGCCCGGCTCGTGTGGTTGCGCCCACGGCGTTTTCCAGGCAGGCAAGAACGTAGCGGGTGGCGGGATTCGAGGGCGAGCGCATCAGCGCTGAACGCAGAATCTCCAGGGCATCTTTTCGGCTGCTCCGCTCATGCAGCAGCAGGGCCAGCGCCATGCTGGCCCAGTCGTTTCCAGGGTCCAGGCGCAGGGCCTGGCGCAGCTCACGTTCGCCGGCGCTGGTATCTCCGGGAGCGGCGAGGTGCCTGGCCCAACCCAGGAGAGCCAGGACATCGGAATCGTCGCCTTCCAGTTGGAGAGCAAGGCTCAGCATGGACGCAGCGACGACGTACTCGCCCCTTCTCATCAGGACGAAAGCTCGCTCCGCCTGGAACAGCGCACGGTCGTCCGTCTCCGGGAGAATGGGAGGGGGGCCCTGGCTTTGCCTTGCGAGGCTCTGGCAGAAACGGCTGTACTCCGCGTGCTGGGCGATCCATCTCGCCCGGGCCGCGTGGCGGTAGAGGCAATTGGCCTGCCTGTGCTCCGCTGCCGTGATGCCCGGCGGGCGCGACAGAGGCCCATATCGTTGAAAGAGCCTTTCTTCGTGCAAAGATGCGCAATCATCCTGCACGGGATGCTCTCGGGAAGGTGGGGCAGAGCCCGGTTCAGGGTGGAAGCCCATGAGCGTACAGGGGTCGGCGTCCACCAGGGCGTTGTAGTCGGCCTGGAGAGCGTTCCTGAAGGGCTCTGGATCCCACTTGCCCAGCGCCGCTGCCCTGGCGGAAGAAGTGGAAGGGCGTTTCGCCAGGTCTATCAGCTCGGTGCTGTAGAGCAGGCAGACCAGCGGCAAGGCGCGGGGATCGCCGTGGTTTTCTATGGATTGCAACGTTGCCCCGCCGATGATGAGCATTCGCAGGGCAGGCATCTCGTCGTGGGGGTCCAGGAGGGGCCAGATGGTTTCCAGGGAAGGATCCGCCCTGACGAAGGGGGCATCGGATTCGTGGGGGATGGGCTCCATGGGCAGGGCCAGGCCAGCCATGCGCCACAACAGCGCCACGACATGCACCGGATACGCGGGAGTGGAAACCCCGGCGTCGTGGTGGAAGTACAGTTGAGCGTTGATTTCGTTTCGCAGGGACAGGACGGCGCGCAAGACGAGTTCTTTCTGTAGCCACTCCAGGTGGTGGGGGCCCAACAACCGGGAAGCCACGAGATGAGCATGGAAGGGGCGGGACAGGAGCATGGCCTCGCGCCACGCCGAGTGGAGGCAGGCAGGTTCCAGGAGTTGCTTTTCCAGGATCAGCTCCCTGAGGTCTCCCGGGGATGGCTGGCCCCGCAATCCGGCCGGGTGGCCGTCGAGAAAATACACGTTGGCGTTGCCGCGGGCCGAGCGAAGCTCCATGGTGCCGTCGAAGCCGCGACGAAACAGCAACATGAGCAGCCTGGCCAGACCCCCGAGGCGCGTTGGAAGGGGAGCGATGTCTGGATCCCGAGAGGAGGTACCCCCGGAGGCATCCAGGGGGAACTCCGGAAGGGACATGCCCAGGTTCACGAGGTTCCAGGTGCGTGGCCGTGGAGCATCATGCAGAACGCTGGCATCCAGGCAAGCCATGGACCTGGACAGCAGTTGGGCTGGTTCCACCTGCCTGGGCAGGACCAGGTTCGCCCCCATTTCTTGTCCGAGGCCTTCGGCTCCCGGCCGGGACGACAGGAGGATCACTGGCACCCTGGCGGAGAGCCCGTACATTCGCAAGAGAGCACAGGCGTCGAAGCCGCTGCGATCCGAGAGGAGTTCGTCCAGCAGCACCAGGTCGGGGATGGCCCGGTTCATTGCAGCCAGGGCCGCGGCCGTACTGTCCACCAGGAGAAGAGTGCAGCCCCGCTCCCTGAATGGCGTCCCCCACAGGGTCTTCGCGCCGGGATCTGCGGAGGCCAGCAACAGAAACGGTGCGTTCATGGTGAGGGTTCCAGGAGCTGTGGGGGACTAGCGTTCACCCGTGAAGTAACCCGTGTAGTCCACGGGCCATCCGCTGTAGGTGGTGGAACCGCTGAACTCGCCTTCGATGGTGTCGTCGTCGGTGAAGCTGCCGCTCCAGTCGGATGCGAAGGCTCCCACCGAGATTTCGCCTTCGCAGTCGGGGTCGGAGGTGATGGAGCCATCCAACTCGCCGGTCTGCGTGCCAGCGTCGGAGAGGATTCCCGAGAAGCTGCACGAGCCCTCGCCGCTGATCTGGGGATCGCCGTATTCATCCACGTAGATTGTCATGTCGCCCGCGCAGGTGTCGCTGAGGAACCCTGCTATGACCACTTCGACCTCGATTGTTCCAAAGTAGGTTCCATCGCGGAAGCCCTCGTGGCCGGTGTCCCAGCATTCGTCGGTGATGCTGGAATCCGAGTCGTCGCAGTCGCGGTCGTTGTCGGTGTAGCCGTCGGGCATGTCGCACGCGTCCTGGGCTTCGGAGGCGTCGCCAAAGCCATCGGAGTCGGCGTCGCGGTACCAGGTTTCTTCGTCCAGGGCCCCGGATTCGTCCACTTCTCCGTCGCAGTCGTCGTCGGTGCCGTTGCAGTACTCGTCGGCGCCGGGGTAGACGGCGGCATCGGTGTCGTCGCAGTCGCGTGCGTTGGAGACGTATCCCGAGGGCTGCTCGCAGGCCGTCGTCGAGACGTCTCGGTTGCCTGCTTCGTCGCCATCGCCGTCGCGGTACCAGGTTTCTTCGTCCAGGGCCCCGGATTCGTCCACTTCTCCGTCGCAGTCGTCGTCGGTGCCGTTGCAGTACTCGTCGGCGCCGGGGTAGACGGCGGCATCGGTGTCGTCGCAGTCGCCGGAGACTTCCACGTAGCCGCCAGGAGCCGTGCAGGCTTCCGCCGTGGAGGATTCGTCGCCCCAGGAATCGCCGTCCAGGTCGGCGTACCAGGTGGAACCCAGCCCCTCGTCCACGGCATCGTCGCAGTCGTTGTCCAACTCGTCGCAGATCTCGGTGGCGCCGGGGTTGATCTCGGGAGAGCTGTCGTCGCAGTCGCCCGGCTCGGCCACGTAGCCGCTGGGCTGGTCGCATGAGGCCAGGGTCAGGTCTTCGTCGCCCCAGGAATCGCCGTCGGAGTCCAGGTACCAGAGAGAGGCGTCGGTCGCGTCTTCGTCTGTTTCATCGTCGCAGTCGTCGTCCACGCCGTTGCAGTACTCGTCGGCGCCGGGGTTGATCTCGGGAGAGCTGTCGTCGCAGTCGCCCGGCTCGGCCACGTAGCCGCTGGGCTGGTCGCATGAGGCCAGGGGCTGTTCTTCGTCGCCCCAGGAATCGCCGTCGGAGTCCAGGTACCAGAGAGAGGCGTCAACGGGGTTTTCGTCGGTTTCGTCGTCGCAGTCGTCGTCCACGCCGTTGCAGTATTCGTCGGCGCCCGGGTGGATTGCAGGGTCGGAGTCGTTGCAGTCATCGGCCTGGAAGACGTAGCCCTGGGTGTCGGGGCAGACATCGGCGGCGGTGGCGGGATCGCCCCATGAGTCTCCGTCGGAGTCCAGGTAGCCCGTCAGCAGCAGATCCTCGTCGATGAGGTCGTCGCAGTCGTTGTCGATTCCATCGCATAGTTCGGTGGCGTCGGGGTGTACGTCCGAGTCCTGGTCGTTGCAGTCCACGTCGGCGTTGAAGCCGTCACCGTCCGCATCTGCCTGGTCGGTGGGAACACCTGTGTCGGAGCTGTCCTTGGGCTGGTCGTCGTCATCGCCGCAGGCTGCCAGCAGCAGCCCACCTGCCAGGAGGAAGATGGCGGAGGTGAGTTTCATCGGAGATCCTCACTTGGTGGGAGGGACTTCTATGGGGTTCGGGAATTCAAGGATGGCAGCACCGGACAAATAATCCGGGTGAGCTTGGGATGGAGTCACAATCTGCGGCCGACTTGCAGTGTGGCTCGTCCACACGAGTACTATATATATCCGGCAAGAGGTAGATTCCACAAAGGAACTCCGGCATTTCCAATGTTGCCCGTTGGTCGCGCCGCTCACCGGTGGAGCGAATCCGGCAGGACAGGTTCCCGACAATCCCATAGGTGTTCTCATGATGGTACTTGCAACACCAGGAGCCCCCATGACAGGTGTTCACGCCCCAGACATCAGGCTGTCCATCGTCGACGACCTCGACCGGGCCTTCGAATCCAGGCAGGTTCCCTCTCTGTCCGTGCTGGTGAAACCTCCTGGCGGCAGCGGCGAAAAGGTCTCCCGTTTCACCATGGTGATGCTGGACGACGGTTCAGGCGGAGCCGCCTGGAACATGCTGTAAGACGAACGTTCCAGGAAGGACTACGACGATCTCCGCTCCGTGGACTACGAGGGCAAGAACGCCCTGGCGGTGGCACGGGGGCTGCTGTCGCCGTACCCCGTCCCCAGGATCATCGGCTATGCCGTGTGCAACGCCCTCTCGCAGAAGCTGGCTCGGGAAGGGGCCATCTCCGTGGATACCGAGACCATCTTGATGGATCTCGTGGACCCCCGGCCCGGTGATCACGTCGGGATTGTCGGTTTTACGCCGAGCCTGGTTCGCCACCTTGCCGGCGGAGCCGACGAAGTGACCGTGCTGGAGCGTGGCCCCCGGACTTCCCGGCGCCCCAACGTGCAGGTCACCACGGATCCCCGCCGACTGGCAGCCTGCAACAAGGTGCTGATCACCTCCACCACCATCCTCAACGGTACCTTCGACGAGATCGAAGCCATCACCCGCAAAGCCGTGTTCCGGGCCATCTACGGCCCCGGAGCCGGCATCCTGCCCACGGCATTCTTTGCCCGCGGGTTCCACGTCGTAGCTGGAATGCTGGTGCTGGACGCGGCACTTCTGGCAGAGCGCCACGCGGCCGGCAAGCGATGGGGGAGCGCCAAGCAGAAGTGCCTCTTCATCGCCCCATAGCCGCGGCAGGTGGCCGGCACCCTGGCCCCACGCCACCCCGCTGCCCCACCGGCTTTCATGGCGCAGGCCGAGAAATACCCCGCGATCAGCGGGAGCTTTGACCAGGTCCAGCTTCCGCCGAGCCTGTGGATGCTGGCAGCAGGTGGGGGAAGAGCAGCCGGGCCACCTGCCGGGCCTGGGGCAGGTCTCCGGGGGTCTTCACGGGGGCGAAGCGGTTGCCGGGGCCTTTTCGGGGGATCACCAGGTAGGAGCAGTCCTGGAAGGCGGTCAACTGGCCGATTAGCCTTTCAAACTGAATGACCTGTTGGCCCCCCACGCTCTTGTGAACGCAGAACCAGGTGAGGGGAAACTGGCGATCCAGGGAGTCCACCCTGAAGGTGAAGGTGTTGCAGTTGAAGACCTTGATGCGATCCTGGTCGAAGTCGGGTGGAAACCTGAACTCTTCCACCACTTGCAGCTTGCCGTCGAGCCTGGCGGGGCAGCCGCCGCGATCACCCGGCCACTTGGGGGCCAACTCCACGCAGGTGCTGGCGCCTTTTTCCAGGTAGAAGCCCAGCACCGCGGGGTCCACCCTGGCGCCCAGGTTGTCCACGTTGGCCACCAGCAGGTGCTCCACACCCCGCCGGGAGAGCCACTCCAGGCCGCCGGAATCGCGAAGCGCGATGGGGAAGTCGCCGTGGCCCGGACCGTAGTAGGAGGCCTGGCGCTCGGCGTCGCGAAAGATGCTGCCGTCGGGTAGCAATCGAGGGAATAGGTACTGGTTGAACAGGAAGTAGTCTTCCGGGGGTAGATTGAAGTAGTCCCTGGCTTCCAGGTGCTCCCTGGTTGCGGAGCCCGTGGCCCAGGAGTTCATGATCACGATGGGGATCCGGCTCCCGCATTCTTGCGCCAGGGAACGGGAGTCGCGGATCTTCAGTTCCAGGAACGAGATATCAGCGCCGTCCATCACGGGTACGATGCCCTTAACCACCCCGCCGAAGCGGGTAGCCATGCCTCCGTTCAGTATGCCCAGGGCCAGGCGACCGGAGCGGATTTCTGCCATTCCACGTTCGTACAGGCGCTTCCATCGGGCGCCACCCCTTTTGGGCAGGGCCTCGGTATCGCCGGGTTGGGGTGGTTCCACCCGCCCTTGCACGGTGTTGTGCTCCCGGGAGAGCTTGCCGCTCATGAAACGGGCACGAAGTTCCTGGAATAGATTCTCCTGAAATCCGAATTCTTCCAGGAACTGGAGTTCATTGGTCGTGAGTTCCGTCACCGTGAACACTCCTGTTTGTACCGGTTGTGCCCCCGACAGCGGGTGCCTGGTCGAGAAAGGATGGAGAGCGTAGTATAACGGGCTCCTCCAACCCCCGCGGAGTCCCTCATGCCCAGCTTTCTCAAGACCCTCGCCATGGTAGATGGCCTCGTGGCCGGCAACACGCCCATTGCGGCGTTGATCCGCCACGCGGAGCGAGAGGCCCTGCCGGGCACGCGGGGCGAGGCTCTTGCCACCATAGAGGTGCCCCTAGTGGACAGCGGCAGGCAGGACGCCCTTCGCCTGGGCCGGGCCCTGCGGGGGCGTGCTCCCTTGCGCCTCTGTCATTCCCCTGCGCCCCGCTGCGCCGAGACCGCCCGCCTCATTGCACGTGGTTGCAGTTCGCGAGGCGGCGAATCTACCATGCTGGGACACCTGGACCAGTTGTTGGGACCATTCATCCACGACACGAAGAGCGTGCTGGAGTTGGCGAGGCGCTCGGGACCGGGTTTCGTACGCGACTGGTTCGACGGCAGGCTGCCGCCGGAGATGCTGCAATCACGCGGGCAGGCCGCAGCCAGCCAACTGCGGGTTCTGCTGCGGTGCCTGGACCACCCCGCCAGGGCACTCACGCTCTGCGTGACCCATGACTGGAACATAATGAGCGTGCGCGAGGAGTTTTTTGGAATGCGTCACGAGGACGTGGGCTGGCTCCCCTACCTGGACGGAATCGTGGCGGCCAGGACCGATGGTGCTTTGCTGCTGGGCTGCCAGGGCAGGACGCGGCATCTCTCGTTGCGGGAGTTGGACGCCTTGTCATGAGGATCCTCTTTCGGTAGGCTTGTGACTTCTCCCCAGGAGCCCCGTCACAAGGAGCCCGCCCAATGATCCTCGACCTGCTCAGGTCCTTCGTCGATGCTGGAAACAAGCTGGTCTGGAACACCCCGCCAGCCTTCCCCTGGTTTGTGGCGCTGTTGCTGGGCACGGGCATCGTCATCACCTTCTGGATGGGGCTTCCCCAGCTACGCTACTTCGTCCACGCCCTGAAGGTGGCCGCGGGTCGCTATGACGATCCCGACGACGACGGCGACATCAACCACTTCCAGGCCCTGTCCACCGCCTTGAGCGCCACCGTCGGCATCGGCAACATCGCCGGTGTGGCCATCGCCATCCACTGGGGCGGTCCCGGTGCCCTGTTCTGGATGTGGGTCACAGCCGTGTTCGGCATGGCCCTGAAGTACGCGGAATGTACGCTCTCCATGCACTACCGTGTCTTCGACGATGAGGGCAACGCCGCGGGCGGCCCCATGTACTACATCCAGCGGGGGCTGGGGCGCCGCTTCAAGCCCATGGCCATCGCCTTTGCCGTGCTGGCCATCATCTGCTCCTTCGGCACCGGCAACATGAACCAGGCCAACACCATCGCCGAGAGCGCCTTCAACGACCTGGGGCACATTCCCTACTGGGTCAGCGGACTGGTCACCGCCACCATCGTGGGAGCGGTGATCCTGGGCGGCATCAAGCGTATCGGGGCCGTCACCAGCCGCCTGACTCCGGCCATGGGGTTGATCTACGGTATAGCCGGCACGGTGATACTGCTGCTCAACTACCAGCGCCTTCCCTCGGCCCTGTCCGCCATAGTGGTTGGGGCCTTCGACCCCCAGGCGGGGGTGGGCGGCACCGGTGCCGGCCTGCTGCTGACCACCATGGTCTGGGGCATCAAGCGCGGGTTGTTCTCCAACGAGGCGGGCCAGGGTAGCGCCCCCATAGCCCACGCAGCCGCCAGGACCGACGAGCCCGTTCGTGAGGGGGTCGTGGCCATGCTGGGGCCATTCATCGACACGCTCGTCATCTGCTCCATCACCGGCCTGGTCATCGTCACCACGGGTGTCTGGGCGCAAAAGGGACCGGCCATTGCCAAAGAGGGCGACTGGGCCATCCTGCAACCCCCCGCGCAGCATGAGAGCGTGTTTCCGGTGGCGCGGCTTCAACCCTTCGTGGGTGAATTCGAGGTGCGTGGGGGGCGGGCAGCGCAGGTGCTGCTGGTGGCCTATGACGGCCCGGTGGAAGACGCTCTCCTCCTGGACGCACGACTGGAGCCATACGACGGAACTCTCAACCGTTCCGCCGACGGCAGCCTCTTCAGGCCCGACGGCAGCGTTGCAGATCTGCGCCTGCAAGGCAAGATGCTGCGAACCGGCTCCGCCCTCACGGCCTGGGCCTTCAAGCGCGGACTGTCTCCAATCCTGGGGGGATGGGGCTACCTGGTGGTCACGGTGTCCGTCTTCCTGTTCGGGCTGTCCACAGCCATCTCCTGGTCCTACTACGGCGACCGCTGCGTGCAATACCTGCTGGGGACCAGGTTCGTCCTGCCCTACAGGGTACTCTACGTGTTTTTCGTGTTCCTGGGCGCCCAGTTGAGCCTGCGGATGGTGTGGGACTACGGCGACCTGGCGCTGGGCTGCATGGCGGTGCCCAACCTGCTGGCGGTGCTTCTGCTGGCACCCCGGATCCGCCAGATGACCACGGAGTACTTCTCCAGGCAGGGTGACCGGCGCAAGAGCCGTTCCGACGCCGGGTAGCCGCTGGTCCTTCAGGGCGGGCGAAGGCCGGTATCCAGGGGGGGCGCCAGGAGATCTGCTGGACGGCGTCGCCGCCGGCATTGGCTTCATGGCTCCATGGCCCCTGGGTGAATTCTCCTCCGGCGGTCCGTGGGTGCTATAGTCTGGCTTCGGCCCCGGAGGATTGGAGATGAACTCCCCCACGCCTTTTCTGCTGGCATGTCTGCCCTTCTTCCTGCTGGCCTGCAAGGCCCAGGAAGAACCTCCCAGCGACAGCGCCCTGGGCTACGATCCCGGTCCATTTCCCGAGTATTGCCAACAGGACTGGGATGCGGACCTGGAGCCCAGCACGCTGGGAGAGCTGTCCGGCAGCTACCTGGGCTACTACGACCTGGACGTGGGCACCCTGGACATGATGAAGTTCATTCCGGAGCATCCCTTCCTGCTGTCCAGCATCCGATTGGCCTTCGAGGGCAGCCCGGGCCAGGCGCTGGTTCGCCTCACCACCACCTATGGTCGCTCCTACCCGGCAATCGACTGCGCCGATGGCAGTCCGGACGGCGACCTGGTGGACCCCATCTACCTGGACGTGGACGATCCCGACGGCGACACCTGGCTGGAGATCGACCTGGGCGACCAGGAGGTCTTCCTGGAGCCCACCCAGCACTACGCGGTCACCGCCCAGCAGCTCGAGGATGGGCCATCCCTTGCAGTGGAGAGCCTGCCCGACGGCGAATACTCTCGCGCCCTGCTGCTCATCCCCGGCGAGGAGATGCCCTACGGGGTGGACGGCAACTTCCGGGTGGAGATCTCCGGCTACTACTTCTGCCAGTGGAGCGATGAGCAGCGCTGGTTTCACGAGGACGGCGACCAACCCTTCGCGGACGATGCCTCTCCCCGTGCCGCCATCGCGGATCTGAACGGTGACGGCCACGACGACATCGTGCTCAACGACGGGAGCCCGCTGGCCTACATGGGCGACGGCGCGGGCGGCTTCAGCCTCCCGTCCCAGGATCCCTTCCCGGGCGCGGAAAACGCCTCGATGCTGGTCTTCGGCGACGTGGACAACGACGGCGACACGGACGCCTTCGCCTCCGTCTACGTCACAGCCGACAGCGACGGAGACGGAGTCACCCTGGCGGAAGGGGACTGCAACGACAGCGACGCCACGATTTCACCCTACTCCACCGAGCGGGTGTCCAATGGCCGGGACGACGACTGCGACGGCATTGCCGACGACGGCACCGACACCTCCGACGCCGATGGAGACGGCTACAGCATAGCGGAGGGTGATTGCGACGACACCGAACCCCACGTCTTCCCCGGCGCCAGGGAGGATCCGGGCAACGGCCGGGACGACGACTGCGACGGCATTGCCGATGACGGCACCGACACCTCCGACGCCGACGGAGACTGGTACACCATCGCCTCCGGCGACTGCGACGACACCAACCCCGACGTGGCCCCCTGGCACTCCGACTACTCGGACAACGGCATCGACGACGACTGCGACGGCGTCGCCGACGACGGCACCGACACCTCCGACGCCGATGGAGACGGCTACGGCATAGCGGAGGGTGATTGCGACGATACTCGCAAGGAGGTGTACCCCGGAGCCGACGAAGCATGGGATGCCCTGGACAACGACTGCGACGGCATGGCGGACGAGGACTACACCAACCTCTTCCTGCTCAACGACGGAAGCGGCAGCTTCCAGGTGCGGTCGGGCTCGGGCGTGGAGACCGTCGATCCCAGCACCGCCGCCGCGTTCGGCGACGGCAACGCCGACGGCAACCTGGATCTCTACTGGGGCAACTGGCTGGAGAGCTACCCCGACGATCCCGCCGTGCAGGACCGCTACGTCCAGGGCAACGGAGACGGCAGCTTCACCGACGCCACCCAGCAGGCGGGCCTTATCACCGAGACAGCCCTGTCCTGCTACGGCGTGCTGTGGAACGACTACGACAACGACGGCGACCAGGACATCTTCGTGGGCAACTACCACCTCTACGACAACTTCCTCTGGCAGAACCAGGGCGATGGCAGTTTCCGGGACGTGGCGCTGGAAGTGGGCGTGGCCCACGACGACGAAGAGAGTCCCTACTCCGACTGGCCCGGGGGGCATACCTACGGAGGGGATTTCGGCGACGTGGACAACGACGGCGACATGGACTTCTACATGGCCAACCTGGCCCACCCGCGGGTCCAGCCATGGAGCGATCCCAGCATGTTCGTGGTGAACCAGGGTGCGCCCGACTTCCTCTTCGTCAACCTCCTGGAGGAGTACGGCTTCATCTACGACGAAGGCGATGTGAACGCCGCCTTCGCCGACTACGACAACGACATGGACCTGGACCTGGTGGTTGCCTCTCTCTACACGGGCCACTACTCCCGCCTGTACCGCAACGACGGCGGCACCGGCTTCACCGATGTGACCTACCAGACAGGAACGGCGGTCCACGACTCCGTGAGCGCCGTGTGGTCCGACGTGGACGAAGACGGCGACATGGACCTCTTCATCGCCGACCGGGCCGACGCCCCCTACGTCCACCTCTTCGTGAACCAGGTTGGCCAGGAGCACAACTGGCTCCAACTGGACCTGGTGGGGAGCAGCGGCAACCGCGACGCCGTGGGCGCCAGGGTCACCCTGGAAGCGGGCGGCGTGGGCCAGATCCGCGACGTCCCGGGGGGAGGCGGCCATTCCAACACCCAGCAGACCCGGATCGTTCACTTCGGTCTGGCCGATGTGGCCACCATCGACAAGGTGCAGGTGCGCTGGGTGGGCGGTGCCACGGAAACCATCAGCGGCCTGGAGCCCAACCACCGCTACCGCGTGGTGGAGGGGGAAGGCACCGGAGAAGAGGTCTTCTGAGTTCCCGGTTCCCGATCCTGGGTGCTGGCTTCTGGCGCAAACGCTGCGAAATCGCGGGCTTGCCCGACGAGCATCCCGACGATGGCTACTCCGCCGAGCTGGCCGCATACTCGGACAAGTACTACGGAGACGGCCTGGCATGGCTGCCGGCGGTGGAGGCCAGCACCGACTTCTTCGCCCAGCTCAGACCGGACCTGGTGACCTTCCAGGAGATCTTCTGGTCGGAGAACTGCGCGGACATCCCCTCGGAAGCCTGGACCGACTTCGTGTGCTCCCAGTGGTGGGAGGGCGAACCCACCGTGGCCCAGCGCGTGCTGGGCGATGGCCGGCAGGTGGCATGCCACCCGGGAAAGCCCGACAAGTGCGCCGCGGTGAACGAGGATTTCGGCACCTTTTCGGGTTGCGACGGAGGCTTCTGCCTGGAGGGCCTGGAGGGCTACGAGCTGGACGGCTGCGGCAGCGGAGCCAGGGTGGCGCGGGGCACCGTGGAGCCGGTTTTCGTGGAGCATGCGCCGGGTTCCCCGGCACGTCATTGCCCAGCCAGGGCGTCCAGTGAAAAAAGGATCACGTCGTCGCTGCTGCCCAGGGGGGGGCCCAGCAGCGCCTCCACGCCTTTCCAGCCGTCACGGGGTGGGGGCAGCAGGCCCGGGTAGATGGCAAGCCAGCGAAATTCTGCTTCCAACAGCTTCTTACGTTGAGAAGCAGAGATGTGTTGCCCACGGGCCAGCCTGCGCGCCAGGAGGCTGGCCTCGCGGGCCTGTGCCGGCGGAGGCTGGCCCAGGATGGTGCCGGTGATGGGGTGGCCATGGATGGTCTGGAGCAGCAGGCCCTGGTCCCTCCATCCGCCTGGCGCCGGAGCGGCGGTGCTGACGGCGGGCACTTCCAGCACTGCACCGCCCTGCCCCTGCGCCGCCCGGAAGGGAGCCGCGTCGGGAAGGGGGGCGTGTTGAAGGGGCCAGGAGAGGGGCGCCAGCAGCACCAGGTCCGCCAGCAGGAGCAGGGCAATGAGTGGGGCAAGCCGTTTCCCCTTCCAGGTGGAAACCAGCGGCGCCAGCAGCAGGTGGGCCACCGCGCCCGCCCGGTACCAGCGGGTGAGACGCCCCAGGAAGCCCAGCTTCAGGACGAGAACTCCCGCGGGAGCCAGCAAGGGGCTGCCGTTCCAGGTCAACACTTTGCCCCCCAGGTACAGGTGCGGGCCCAGGGACAGCAGGGTGAAGAGCATCGCCCCGGCCAGCCAGGGCCAGCGCCTGGGAGCCGTCGGGAAAGAGGCAGCCGCAGGCAGCCGGTCGTCGCCAGGGGCGCCAGGCGCGTAGCGAGCTGGGCTCTGCTGGATATCGGGCGTTGAAGGCGTATTGAAATACGTCGAAATGCACGATGTCCAGCAGGGCCCGGCGCAGTGGTGACTGGCGTTCCGCAGCGGGCCCGAGCTTTCCCGACGGCTCCCACGATCCTTCCAGACCGCGGCCATGGCCAGCAGCAGCGTCACCGCCCCCAGGTAGACGGTGTGGGATGTGGCGCCCTGCCCCCCGGTGATCTGCACCGGCAACCACGGATCCAGGATGTCGGCCCCGTACCAGAGTCCCCCCCGAAACTCGCCTGGCGCCTCCATCACCTGGGGTAGGCCCGCTCGCTGGGCGCTTCCCGGAAGGCCCGGATCACGCTGGGTCGAGGTGGCCCATGCCAGGGGAGCAACGAGCAGCAGGGCCGCGGCTCCAACCGCGAGAGCCCGGAGCAGGGGCCGGACTCCAGCCCGCCGGGCCTGGAAGATCCACCACAGGCCCAGGGCCAGGTCAATCCCCGATGCCCATAGCCCGTTGTAGGGACCGCAGTACCAGGCCATGGCCAGGGAAAGTGCTGCCAGGATGCCGTGCCTGAGCCTTCCGCCCTCCACGAAATCCAGGAGCAGGGACAACTGCAGGAGCACCCAGCCCACGGCGAAGTCCTCGGTGGTTCCCTCGGAGGCGGAGGCCAGCAGCGCGGGGCAGGCCATGGCCGCCAGGGCCCCCAGCAACGGGGAACCACCCAGCCGTCGGGCCAGGCGCAGGCCGGCCAGGCCCGCCACCAGGAGCCCCGCCCACAGCACCGCGGCGTAGCCGGCCGCCGGGCCGGCCCAGCCAGCCAGCCCGTAGGCCAACAGGTTGCCCGGATCCACCAGCACCAGCTTCATTCCATTGGGCCAGGCCAGCAGGTCCGTCCGGATCACCAGGGGCTGCCACTGCCGCCAGGCCGCCCAGAGGCCCCAGACGTGACTGGCGGCCTCTTTGTCAGGGTTGGCCAGAAGGTGGCTTCCCCCCACCAGGGGCAGGGGCCAGGCCAACAGCAGGGGAGCCAGCACGAGAAAGAGCCAGACCAGGATGCTGTTGCTCTCGTGGCTGTGCCCCGGGTGCTCCGCAGGTGGATTGCTCGGAGCCGTCGGGAAAGAGGCTGCGGGAAACAGCCGGCTCGGGCCCCGGCGAGGGGCGCCAGGCGCGTAGCGAGCTGGGCTCTGCTGGATATCGTGCGTTGAAGGGGTATTGGAATACCTCGAAATGCACGATGTCCAGCAGGGCCCGGCGCAGTAGCGCATGGCGCACCGCAGCGGGCCCGAGCTTTCCCGACGGCTCCTCGGTGGAGCCACGTTCCCCATTCCAACTCCCTGTGGCTGCAAGGCACGATTCCAGATCCGGACCAGGGGCAGCATATCATCCATGAAGCTACGCACACGGTCGCCGGACCGGCCTGGCGGCCACAGGCCGGAAGCCTGTTCCCGGAATGCGACTGCGGGCAACGGGGCGGAGACTTCAGGCCATCACTGGCGGGACCAGTCTGGGCGACGCCCGGGAGTTCAGATGAAACAGGTGGCTCGGACTTCGCTCAGGTCCGTGAAACCCTGTAGCATCTTCTCCAGGCCATCCTGAAGCAGGGTACGCATTCCCCCCTCGGCGGCAAGACGGTTCAGGGTGCTTACATTGGCCGCACGTTGGATGGCTGATTTGAGTTCTTCGTTGTTGACCATCAGCTCGTGTATGGCAATACGGCCCTTGTAGCCCTTGCCGGCGCAGCGATGGCAGCCCACTGCGCGCCACAGGCGAGGACTGGCGTTTCCAAAGCGTTCATCCCACGCATCCTCCCCGATGCTGCTCCGGATCAAGGTGAGCGTGCCTTGGCTGGGCGTGTATCGCTCCTTGCAATGGGGACAGAGACGGCGGGCCAGGCGCTGTGCCAGGACCGTTTGCAGCTCATCGCCGAACAGCAACGGGTTCATGCCCATGTCCATGAGGCGGGTGACGGTTTCCGCTGCGCTGTTGGTGTGCAGGGTGCTGAAGACCAGGTGGCCCGTGAGGGCTGCCTCGATGCCGATGGAGACGGTTTCCTGGTCACGCATCTCGCCCACCATGATTATGTCGGGGTCGGCTCGTAGAAAGGCGCGCAAGGCATTGGCAAATGTAAAATCCGTTCGTGGATTGACCTGCACCTGCCGCAGCCCCGGCTGGGAGATCTCCACGGGATCCTCCGCCGTCCAGATCTTGCGCGAACTGTCGTTGATATGCGCCATCAGGGAGTGAAGAGTGGTGGTCTTTCCGGAACCCGTGGGTCCCACCACGAGGATCATTCCGTGGGGGTTGTGGATTGCCCGGAGGATCTCCTTGTAGTTGCGGGGGGAGAACTGCATCTGGTCCACGGGGATGGGCTTGCCCTGGGCCAGGATGCGCATGACCACGTCTTCGTCGGCGGTGAACACGGGTATGGTGGCAATGCGCAGTTCCACCTTCTGGTCACGGAACCGGAACTTGATCTTGCCATCCTGGGGTTTGCGGCGCTCGGTGATGTCCAGCTTGGACATCACTTTGATACGGGCGACCAACTGGCTGCGAAACTCGGGAGACAGGCGCCAGGCCACTTCGCAGCGGCCATCTATTCGCAGGCGCACCAGGGTTTCGTGGTTGGGGCCGTTGGGTTCGATGTGGATGTCGGATGCACCACGATGAACTGCATCTATGATGATGTGGTTCAACAGCTTCACCACGCCGGTATCCTCGTCGAACTGCACCGTGGTGGCCTGGGCTTCTGTTGGTTTCCCGGTTGCTGGTTCCTCGTCGGCCTGCTCCAGGAGAGTGGTGAGGTCTTCGAGATCGTCTGCCTCCAACTGTTCCGGATCAGGGCTGTCTGGCGTGAGCTCGCGAGCGATGCGGCTCGGGGAGGCCAGCACCTTGCGGACCTTGATGCCGGTGGAAAAGCGCAGAAGGTCCACCCCTTCGAATGCCAGCGGATCGGCCAGGGCCACCACCAGCTCGTCCCCGTCCATGGCGACTGGCAGTATCTGGTACTTCAAAGCCAGCTCCCGAGGTATGCGGGACATGACCGTGGGGTCTATGCCCGCCTGGTCCAGATCCAGGAAGGGCAGGTTGAACTTGATGGCCAACGCTTCGATGATGGCTCTCTCGCTGGTGAGGCCAAGCTCCACCAGGATCTGACCCAGACGCTTGCCGCGGCGGAGCCGTTGTTCTTCCAGCGCTCGTTCCAGTTGGTCCCTGGTGATGGTTCCAGCCTCCATGAGCACCTCGCCAAGGCGTATCCGGCCAGGTCCGGAGTTTTGTTGGAACCTGGCCGCCTGTTCGATGGCGCCGCCGTCCACTCCCTGCTCTCGAAGTATTTCGCCAATCAAGGTGCCACGCTGTTTTTGCTGTACGTCCAGACCCTTTTCCAGTTGGTCCTGCTCCAGCGTGCCGGTGTTGAGCAGCAGGGAGCCCAGGCGTTTCCGGTCCACCAACGTCACCACTCCGTGGTGGTAGATCCAGTAGCAAACCAGGTCGGGACCGGGGTTTTCGGGCCAGGCCCAGTAGCCGAGCTTGTCGTCCAACCTGGATGGATCGCAGAGCAGGACCAGCACCTGCCCACCGGACAGGTGTGCCTCGAAGGGGCGGATGGTCCGGGGTTTTTCCGGCAGGTCGCCCGCGCCTGGGCCCAGGGCCACGGCGGCGGTCTGCTCCGGGGAGACGTGCAACACACCTGGCCTGGGCTCGCTCTCGTGGGCCCCGCGGGTCACCATCATCGTCGTGTTGGCGTCGAAACCGAGGATGGTCCCCAGGACCTTCTTGCCGTTCACGAGGTAGATGGTGATATTTGCCTTGTTGCCGGGTCTTTGCAGGTTGTCGCCTTGCTCGTTCATTGTCGTCCTCCGCTCTCGCACTTCGGGGATCGTATACAGACTATCATCACGCAGCAGGGGCGCTGTTGCACTTGAATTCGTCGGCTGAAGTCTCAACGACAATGAGCCAGCGCAACCACGCGCCGCCACTGGGAGCGCTGCCCACCCTCCGGACGCGCCTCCAGGTTCCTGGCCGGATAGACTGGAGCGGGCAGGAGCTGGAGAGCCGCAGCGGGCGGCCAACCAGACCGTCCCCGGAGATGGGTTTGTCGGCCAACAATAGCAGAAGCGTCATACTGCTTGCCAGCCTCGCGGGGCTGGCCTCGCCCCTGGGTGGGTGCCAGCAAGCTCCCCCTGCGGAGGATGCTCTTCCCAACTTCCTGCTCATCGACATCGACACCCTCCGGGCCGACAGGCTGGGAAACACCAGTCACGGCGAGAGCCTGACTCCCACCATGGATAGCGTCGCATCCGTGGGCACATCCTTCGCAAACGCGTTCAGCCAATCGGGCTGGACCGCTCCCGCGCTGGCATCTCTCCTTACAGGCCGCTACCCCCGGCAGGCCGAACTGGTACAGGACGGCGTGGCCTGGCTGGACACCGACAACCGCGCCCTGCCCACCATCCTGGGCTACTACGGCTACACGACCGCGGCGTTCTGGGGCAGGACCGTGGCCGGTGACTGGCCCGGCTACGGCGACATGTTCCAGCAGCAGTTCAACTCGATTCCACCGCGTCGCGAGCTGCCATACCTGTGGCAGGCGGAACAGTGGTTGCGGAGGGGCCCACCAGAGCCATGGTTCGTGTTTATCCACGATCTGGACCTTCACATACCCCAGCCATCCATCCCCCCGCAGGCCCTGCACCGCTACGTCGATTTCCACCCGGCATGCCCCGGCGGGAACTACAACCACGTCTACCGCAGCTTGCTGCCCGTACTCCACGCTGCTGGCGCCAGGGCCCACAGCGTGGGCCACTACGACGGAGCGGTGAACTACTACGACCGCCTGCTGGGGGCCTTTCTGGGCAACCCGGACACCGCCGCTGTTCTGGACGGCGCCGTGCTGGTGCTCATCGCCGACCACGGGGAAGAACTATTCGAACGTGGCAAGGTGGACCACGGCAGCCTCTACGACACGGTGCTGCGAATCCCGTTGATCGTGGCGGATCCGCGCCTCGAGCCTGGGGGCGCCCTGTTGCAGGATCCCGTGCAGACCGTGGACATCGCGCCCACCATCCTGGACCTGGCCGGCCTGCCGCCCGACCTGACCATGGACGGTCTTTCCCTGGCTCCCCTGCTGCGAGGCCAGCAGAAGCAGCTCCCGCGGCGCGACATATACAGCATGACCAACATGACCAACGCCTCTGTACGTTCGGGCGACTACAAGCTGGTGATGCGCGACTACCTGAAGCACCCGGGCCGGTCGCCGGATCACCAGCAGCCCAGCCCCGAAGACCTGGGCAAGCCCTGGTTCGAGCTGTACGACCTGGCAAGCGACCCGGGCGAACGACACGACATCCTGGAAGAACACCCCAGGCTGGCTTCCAGGCTTGAAAAGCTGCTGGAAGCATGGGTCCAGCAGCGCTCCGCCGACAGCAGCAGCGTGAACCCGGCGCCCCTGACCGAATCCCAGCGGAGCACCCTCCAGGAGCGGGGCTACTGGGAGTTGATCCAGCCGCGGGCTCCCCGGAGCAGTCCCGCTTCGACCCCGTGAACGCGGCTCGCGGGCCATGATTCGAGTCCGGCGTCCCGGGCCGGCTTGCTGTGGCAGGGCTCGGCCGAGACGATGAGGATCCAGGGTTCGCCGGCGAAGCTTCTTCGACGATCACAGCTTTGACGAGATATCTGGGATCTGCCTGCACGGAGGGGCCGACATGAAGCTGAACCCACTGAAAAAGCTTTTCGAACCCACGCCGGAGTTCACTTCCACGGGGGAACTCCGCCTGGGAAGGGTCGTGCTGCGAGGCAGGGCCCTGGCGGGTCCGGAAGTGCTGCATTCTCCCATTCACGGCAAGACCTGCCTGGCCTTCTTCTATCGTGCCACCTACCAGGTCCCCTCGAGGGGGAGCTGGATCAGGCGGCTGTTCCGCCAGGCGGAGGTCTACAGCCCCATGTTCTACCTGGAACTCGAAGACGGGCGAGTCGTGGTCGTACCGCGCAAGACCGACCAGATGAGCGCCGAAGACCACCACGAGATCCGCGCCAGGAACCTGCACGGTCTCGAAGCCGCGGAGCAGCTCATCTGCTCCGGTGACCACGTGCGCATCAACGGCAAGCTTCTGGCCCGGGGGGACGGAATGGTCCTGGAACCTCGGAGCATCGAACTCCTCCCGCCCCTTCCCAAGAAGCGCCCCAAACGTCGCACCGGGCGCCGTCGTGATCGCCGCAAGGAGCGGGCCGGGCGGGGGTGAACCCATCCTGGGGCCGCTCCGGCGACGGGACCGGTCTTGGGATGGGAGCTATTATGGAGCGTAGACCAACTGCCCGGACCAGTCCTCGTTTTCGTCCAGGCACAGGGTTGCCACGAATCGCTCCCGGTCCCCGACTTCGGTGCCCCCCAGGTACAGGTAGTCGGTGCCTTCCCAGGCAAGTTTCTGGGCGTAGTAGTAGTCCAGCAGGGCGAAGTCGCGGAAGGCCACCTGGCTGCCGCTTTCAAGGCAGCCGCCGTCCAGGATCTCAAGCTCCAGGTTGTTGGAGCCGTCGTTGAAGCTGGGGTAGTACCACCAGGTCCAGCTCGTGTTCCAGAAGTGGTTGAGCCAGTCGTTGGGCTCGATACGGATGAGTCCCGACTGGATGCAGTCGGGGTCGGAGAGATCGTTGTTGACGTCCACCAGGTTGAACTCGGTGTGGTCGCCGATGCTGTCGGCTTCCACCTGCAACCAGCCCTCGGCGTCGTCGGGGTCGGCCATGATGTACTTTCCGCTGCTGGCCGACTGGAACGACACCCGGTCGTAGTGGCGCAGGCGCGTACTGCTGGTGGGGGTGCTTTCGTCGGCGTAGATGAAGCCCATCACAGGGTAGTGGTCGGAGAATTCGTCGGTGTAGTAGCCGCTGTCCGACCATAGTACGTCGGAGCGGATATCCCATGCCAGGTTGTGCCACACCGCCGGAACGCGGTGGTTACGTTCCACCAGGATGTAGTCCAGGTACTCGGATGGGTACCCGGAAAAATCGTAGGCGGCGATTTCGTTGGTCTGGGGATCCCAGGTGCCCTCATGCCCGGCGTAGCGCGGCTCCTCCACCTGCATCAGCTCCAGCATGGAGTCGTATTCCTCGGGATCCACCGCGCCGTAGCGGTCCACGTTCAGGTCGCCGCCGATGATCACCATCTCGTCCACCGGGATCTCCTGGTCAGCGATGAAATCCGAGATCATCTGGAACTGCTGCGCCCTGGACCCGACTCCCCCATCGTCACAGCCGGTGGCCTCGGACTGGGTGTGCGTGCCGATGACGTGGTAGCTTGTGCCGTCCTTGTCGATGACGGCGTAGGCCAGGCCCTTGTTTGCGAAGAGATCCGTGCCGCATGCCGCCGAGCCGTACAGGTACTGCGCCTTGAAGACGATGGGCCAACGGCTCATGATCATGGCGCCGCCACTGGTGAAGGCTCCGCTGTTGGGCATGCCCGTGGACTCATCCCAGCCTTCGTCGTCGCCGCCCACGATGGGCGTGCGGTAGGGATATTCGGCTTCAAGGCCGTCCAGGAGCACGGTCCAACCGTCGTCGTTGAAGAGTTCCTGGAAGATGAGCACGTCGAAGCCATCCAGGTAGCCGCTGTCCACCACGAGCTGGGCCCGCAGGTCGTGGGCCCAGTCGGAGACGAGCCAGGGGAGCATCATCATGTTGTAGCTCAAGACCTTGAAGCTCTCCACCTGGCCGGGAACGGCGGTGTCGGTCCCACTGTCGGGCATGGCGGTGTCGGCTGTTTCGAGCAGCGGTTGGGAATCACGGGGAAGGGTGCCGGTGTCTGTCGCGGTGTCGCCGGAGTGGGGAGGGGTAGCGGTGTCCTTGCTGCCCCCGTCGCCGCAGCCCCAGGTGGAGAGGAGAGCCAAGACAAGTGGAAGAGTGTGTTGGAACATGGAAACCTCGCCTGTGCCTTCCGACCGTCCGGCTTGGAGTATGCCTCGCCGTGCCGGCGTTTTCAAGTTCCCGTCCTGGAAAGGCGGACCGAGCCTGCGCCGCCTCCACGACTCCGGCTTGGGGGACCAGGTGTTGCGCGCCTGGGATGACATGTGGGCCCGATTCCGGAACAGTGTTCGACCTATGTCCCCGATTCCGGAACAGTGTTCGACCTATGCCCCCGATTCCGGAACACCAACGAGCACCGCGGTCCCAGGTCGGCGCACGAAAAGGCGCTTTGTACCGTCGGGGCGCCGGTGGAGAGCTGGGGCAGGTGTACCACTTTCGGGGGCATAGGTAGCCAAGTGTACCACTTTCGGGGGCATAGGTAGCCAAGTGTACCACTTTCGGGGGCATAGGTCGCGAAGCTGTCCGCTAGAGGGTGCTGGCTGCTCTGGCTACTGGTAGCTGGCTGTATCCGACGACGCGTTTCGAGCTTAGCCACGGCTGCCGTCGGCATGATCAGAACAGCCCCAGCCGCTGTAGCGTGCTCCGACTCCCGCCACCAACGCTACCCGGGCACAGGCCGGAAGTAACTCCCGGGAGAACTCAGGTCTCAGCCCAGTTGCTTCCGCCCCAAGGCTCCAAAACGGAAACAACTCCAGGGAGAACCCCTGGTCTGACCCGAGTTGCTTCCGTTTTTCGGGCACAGGGCGGAAGTAACTCCGGGGAGAACTCAGGTCTCAGGCGAGTTGCTTCCGCCCGGCACCGGTAGGCGTATCAGGGCGAGCATGTACCCACGGGCCGGCTGGAAGCCGGCCCCCCGCTCGCCGGCGTTCCCCGCGCCTCTCCGGGGGCTTTCAGGAGATCGGTGATGCCAGCGCCAGCTCGCTTCAGTAGAGCCTGCCGTCGTTGGACGGCGCCTCTGGTGCTTCCGCAGCGGGTTCCCCGGGAGTTGCTGGCTCCGGTGAACTGGAACAGGCCGTGGCGATGACGGCAAGGAATACGATTAACGGGATTCGTGCAACTATGTTGGTCAAGCTCAAGGCTCCTGTTCCGTGGATTCACGAACAGGAAAACAGATCCAGTGCCAGATCTACGGTCCGACCGTCCAGGGCCACATCGATCATAGCCAGCATCCACGAGTGGAACGCTCAAGGCACTCCCCATCATGCCTGCACCGAGAATCACAATCGTGGCCATCTCTTTTCCAGTTGCGCTGTATTTTCATTTTGGATGGGCGACGGATACCCTGGATACCCGACCAACCGGAGCGGCGTCTGGGCTGGGATCAGCAGCCGCTCAAGTTTCCGGCAGTATCACATAGCAGACAACACAGCACAGATGGCAGGCGGTGCCAACGAGCACGAACATGTGCCATATCGCGTGGTTGAGCGGTAGCCGTCGCCAGGCATAGAAGAGAGCTCCTATGGAGTAGGAAGCTCCCCCGGCCACCAACAGGAGCACACCGCCGGTCTCCAGTGAGGCCAGCAGGGGCTCGATGACCAACACGACCATCCACCCCAGCCCAAGATAGAAGACCAGCGAAATACGCTTGAACCTGGCCGGAGCCAGCAGATCGAAAATCGTGCCCAGGGCTGCGAGACCCCAAACCGTCACGAACATGATCCAACCACGTGTCCCCTGCAGCACGGAGAGCGTGAAGGGAGTGTAGGTGCCAGCGATCAAAAAGTAGATGGCGGCGTGGTCAAGGTGCTGGAAAACTGCCTTGGCACGTGCAGAAGTCAGTGAGTGGTACGTCGTGGAGGCCGAGTAGAGAAGCACCATGGATGCGCCGAAAACGATGCAGCTCGCCATCAGGGCGGCGTCTCCGCGTTCAGAGGCCAGGACGATCATCAACACCAGGCCGGTGATGCCCAGAACGATACCGACACCGTGCGTGACTGCGTTTGCGATCTCTTCGCGGGTGGAGTAGCGAGCGGCATGCAGCGTGTTTCCCGTCATCGATGGACCCCTGTCTGGGTTCTTGAGTCCCCACGGATGTTGCGAAGCAGGCTCAGTCATCGACACCTACTCTATGCCGACGCGCTGTCCACGCGAGCGGTTTCGTCGCGCATCCTGACCTGGAAGGTTCCCGTCCTGAAAAGGCTCCCATCGCCGGAGCGGCCCATTCCTTCGCCAGGCACGTCCGCGCAACCACTTGAAATAGCGCTGCTATTCCGGCGGGTTACGCGGACGCACCTGGCTTGAAAGCGACTCGCTCCTGCTCGGTCCGCTTTTTCAGGACGGGAACTAGAAGGTCTACTCGCCCCATCAGTCCTGGACGAGGCGTTGGTCGTGGTGGCACCAGGTGAGCGCGGACAAGCTGCTTGGTGATGCTACCCTTCTGCTCCTCTGCGCGGCCAGGAGGGGAGGCTGCGCGGCCAGGAGGGGAGGCTGCGCGGCCAGGAGGGGAGGCTGCGCGGCCAGGAGGGGAGGCTTCCATCTTCTACTGGCGCCGCGGGCGTGGTTGCGGGGGCAAGCCTGGGCGGTCGTGCTGGCCAGCCCCATGAGCCGTTCATGAGGCCGAGTCAGCGCGCGACGACCTCGTCGATGACCACGTCGACGCCCTCGACAACTCCGCAGTAGCCTCCGAACAGGAGCCCGCAGGACAGCACCTCGAACGGCGTGGTGCCGTAGGCGTCCCCCGTGACCGGCGCCAGGGGATCCGGCAGCTCCTGGCCGGTTGTGAGCCAGGCGACGAGCCGCCAGTCGGAGTACTGGCTGGTCCCCAGGCCGCCGGTGGGGCCGTAGTCGTAGGGGAACGCAATCTCGGCTAGATCTTCGCTCAACCAGGTCCACATGGTCGTCGAGGGGATCTCCGCCAACTCGGACAGGTCCAGCTCGCCCGAGGGGTTTTCGTAGATCAACATCACGAGCTGCTCGTAGGACGCGGGATCGACGTTGGCCGCCAGGTCCACGGTGCCTGCGGCGCCGGGCGCGACCGGGTCACAGCCCGCCAGCAGCGATACCGCGATGGCTACAGTCCAGCGCATGCGCCTCCTCTGCCCGGAGAAGATAGCCCGCGGAACGCTGGAGGACAAGCTGTCGAGTTCCCACCCGGTATGGGCGGATCGAGCCAGGTACGTCCGCACGGGCCGCCGGTTCAGCGAGCGCAGCGGAAACCCAGGCCGGGGTAGTAGAAGCTGCCCGGGTGGTGGACCCGGTTGGTGTTGCGATAGGCTGCCTTGCTGCCCACGCCCCCACCGCGCATGATGCGGTGGCCGGCTACGCGCTCCAGGTTGGCGCTGCCGTCGGTGGGAGCGCCGTCGTAGGTGGGATGGTACCAGTCCCACACCCACTCGTGGACATTCCCGGCCATGTCGCAAAGGCCCTGCTGGGTGTTGCCGGCGGGTTTGCTGCACACATCCAGGGTGGGATCCCCTCCGCAGTAGTAGTGGCCGGGATCGTTCACTACCGCCAGCTCACAGGATGGCTCCTGCTCGCCCCATGGATAGCTGCGATCCTTGCCAAGGCTCGTGGCTGCGTACTCCCACTGGGACTCGGAGGGCAGGTGGGCGCCGATCCACTGGCAAAAGGAGT
Organism: Myxococcota bacterium; assembly: GCA_024276675.1. GTDB lineage: Bacteria > Myxococcota_A > UBA796 > UBA796 > JAFGLY01 > JAJRWT01. The sequence continues at coordinate 60,499 of JAJRWT010000095.1, forward strand.
CGGCCATGGCCCAGTCCACGCAGTTCATGGGACGTTCGTCGTGCTGGGGGCGCCCGTAGTTGCAGAGCCTGCCCTTGTTGGCGGGGTCGGGATGGGGGGAGCATGCTCCGGCCAGCACGCACTGGCGGTACTGGGCGACGGTGACCTCGGAACGTAACATCTGGAAGGATTCCAGGTTTACCACGTGCCTGGGATACTCGTGTTCCCGCTCTTCGTTCCATTCCAGGGCGCTGCCCATCTGGAAGCTGCCCCCGGGGATGTCCACCCAGTAGAGCCGGGTGCCCACGCACTGAACGGAGCATGAGGGACATGTTGCCGCCGGCCCGACTTCGGAGTCTCCGCAGGAAGCGGCCAGTGGCTGGGGAGGAGTGGCGTCGTCCCGGTGGCTGGGCCGGCTGCAAGCGGGGAGGAGCCAGGACAGCAAGGCCCCCGCCAAGAGGGAAAGCAGGGGTGATGGGAGAGAAACGGGCATTGTCCGAAACAGATGACCTACCTGGAAAAGGATCCCCGGGGAAGCGGGGATGTGCGGAAGGAAGCGGTCACGAGTTGCCCCGAGAGCTGGAGCAGAAAACGATTGGCAGGGAAACATACCGGCGGAAGGGTCACTGTTCGCCGTAGGGCTGGGCATGGCGCCTCAAGCGATCCAGCTCGATGGAGCGACCCGGCTCCAGGCGTTGGAAGCGACGCGGGTGGCAGGTGAGCACGATAACCTGGAACTCCCGGGCCGCATCGCGCAGGATGCGCACCATCTGTACGAAACGCCCGTCGTCGGTCCAACCCATGGTGTCGTCCAGTATGAGCGGCAGGGAGGAGTTGTCCGGGTCGCGCGCCAGTACCCTTGCCAGGGCCAGGCGCACTATCACCGAGAGTTGTTCGCGGGTGCCGCCGGAAAGCTGGGAGAAGGATTCTTCGGTGCCGCGACGTATGATCTTGTCCAGGGTGAGATCTGGGGTCATGCGAATGTCGGTGCCGGGACGGATCACCCCGAGGTAGGGGCGGGCTTCCTGGACCACCGGGGCCAGGAAACGAGCCTGGGCGCGTTGATAGGCGGATTCCACGGTCTCTGCCAGGAGGCGGGCGGCGGCCGCGGCCCGTTCCACCCGGGCGAGAGTGTCCCGGGCTTCGTTTGCCTCGACCTGGGCCTCGGCCAGTCGTTCGAAGTGGCCTTCCACCGCGGCCCGGTCCAACAGGGCCCGCAGGGCCGCCAGTTGTTGGCCCAGATCCTGTTCTTTTTCCTCGGCCTGGATCAAGGCGTGCCGGGCTCGTTCCAACTCCCCCTCCAGCAGTTGAGGCGCTGCGCGCTCCAGCTCCTGCTTTGCGCTGTCCAGGGCATCCGATGCCGCTCGCGCGGTCTGCCGGGCCTCTTCCAGGCGCTGCTCCGCCTGGGCGTCGGAGAGCTGGCCGCGGTCGTGTTCCAACCTGGTTTCCAGGTCCGCCAGGTCGCGTTCGAGACGCTCCAGTTGGGATTCAGACTGTTGCAGCATTCCTGCCAGCTCGGCTCGGCGCTCCCTGGCCCTCCCCGTGGCGAGCACGAGTTCTTCGAGCCGGTCCTGCGCCTGGCTCAATCGCGCATCCAGCTCCTCCAGTTGTTCCTGCAGACGGTGCTGTGGGGCGGGATCATCTTCATCGGTGGGTTCGTGGGGAGCCGACGGGGCCTGGGGCTCCGGCGGGGCGGGATCATCTTCATCGGTGGGTTCGTGGGGAGCCGACTGGGCCTGGGGCTCCGGCGGGGCGTCTCCCCCTGACGTGTCGTCGGGAGCCGACTGGGCTTGGGGCTCCGGCGGGGCCTGGGGCTCCGGCGGGGCGGCGGCTTCATCCGTGGGTTCGTCGGGAGCCGACGGGGCCTGGGGCTCCGGCGGGGCGGCGGCTTCCACCGCTGCCTTCAATGCCTGGATACCCTGGGGCGCCAGCAGGGAGAGTCGCTCGCGGAGCCCTTCCACCTGCTGGGCAAGGGTGACACCACGTTGCCAGCTCTCCGCCGCTTGTTTCATGTCGTCCAGCCCGGCTGTGGACAGGGCTCGCCGGAGTTCCTCCTGGATGCGCTCCAGGGCTGCGTCGGTTTCTGCGCCGGCTTCGCCGGGCACCAGTTCCCAGGTGATCCCCCCCGGCAGCTCACCTCCAAGAGGTTCCTTGACAGCGATGGGGGCCGGTTTCCCGGGAAAGTGGACGGCAGCCGCCAGCGATGCGCACTCCGAATCGGCGGCGCGCTGTTGTTCCAGCAGGGAGTCCAGTCTCGAAGCCAGTCGGGCGGTGACCGGGTTGGCTTCCAGGTCGATTTCCACCTTGCGCCGTCGTTCCTGTATTTCGCTGGCCAAGGCAAGGCGTTTGCTTGTCTGCTCGTGCTGGGCACGGAGCTGCTCCACCGCCTTGCGCAGGGCCTCCAGGCCGTCCGGGGCCAGGGTATCCAGGGCGGCCTGGGTGTCGCGTAGGGCTGCGTTGGTGTCTTTCCATCGGCGCCCCTGATCACGGGCTTGTTCCATTGATTGCAGGTCCACGGCCTGCAAGGCTTCTTCCAGGGCGGTCTTTGCCGAGTCCAGGCGGGCGCCCGCCCGTTGGAGTTCCTCGCCACCGGGGACGATGTGCAGTTCGGCGGTCTGGTCCAGGCTGAGGTTCGCCGGACGGGTGAAGGTCCATTCCCTGGTTTCGCCACTGGACATGGCAACGGATTCTTCCCGGGTGCTGACTGAGATTCCCCGCAGGGCGCGGACCTGGATGCGGGTGCCCACGGTCGCTGCTCGGGCACGGGCCAGGACCAGCTCCTGTTCCAGTGATTCCAGCCTCTGAATGACCTGGTCGCTCACCGGGTTGCTGTCGAGTTGCTCTTGCAGGGCCCGACACCTGGAGAAGGTGCTCTCTGCCCTGGCCAGGTTGGCTTCTTCGCGTTTCAGGGCTTCGCGGAGTTGGGCTTCCTCGCGGGACAGGGGGGCCAGTCCCTTGGGAGCTTGCGTGGCGAGCTGGGCATCCAGGCGCTGGGCAAGCGACTCCAGCTCGATGCGCCGACCCCGGTGCTCCCGTGCAAGGGCCGGAGTTGCCAGCGAGATGCTCCCCAGGAGTTCGTCCAGGGCGGCCTGGCTCCCACGTAGCTCGGTCAGGGCTTTTGCAAGGCCGGGGCGGGCGGGTTGCAGGCTGATTTCGCCCAGCCCCTGGACGGGAAAGACGCGCTCCCGACCCGCCGCCAGTACCAGGGTTTCGCCAGGGAGCAGCCCATGTAGGCTCAGGCGAGAGCCCTCCATCCGAAGCTTCTGGGCATGGTCCCGACGAGCTTCGTCCAGGTCGCGCAGGTCACGGTAGGAGGATTCGTCCAGCGTAGTCTCGAGTTCTTCTTCCAGGGCGGCGAGTTGTTCCACCAGGGAGTTTGCAAGTTGCATGTTCCTGGAGAGCCGGCGAAATTCGCGTATACGCCGGGCAAGCTCCAGCGAGCGGGCGAGCCTCTCGCGATCCTGGCGAAGCCCCAGGACCAGCTCTTGCTGTTTCGATTGCAGCTCGGCCGCCTGGAGTTCTTCCTGGCGCCGCTGTTCGAGAAGCGCGGCCAGCTCGGCAGAGTCGGATGCTTTCTGCTGGTGGCGGGCCTTCATGTCGGCCAGCTCCGCCACCAGGGCCTGGCGAGCCTCCAGGCGTTGCTGGGCGGTCTCCAGGCGAGCGGCGGCGGCGTCGTGCTTTTGCTTGTTGAGGGCCAGTTCCGCCTTCAGGGCTTCCAGGTTCGCGGCATCTCGTTCCGCCTGGCGCTTCTCGGCGGCCAGCAGAGGCCTTTCCCCGGCAAGTTCCCGGATCTGGGCTTCCAGGGAATCGTGGCGCTGGGCCTGGTCGTGGATGTTGTCCATCGCGGCCTGGATGGAGGCGACCCTGGCGGTGGCTTCGTCGTGGCGTTGCCGGGCCCGGGCCAGTTCCCCGGTAGGCCGCCACTTGATGGGAGTCCAGTAGCGAGCGGCTTCTTCCATGACGAGAGTGCGGATTTGTTCGCCGTGCCGCCCACCGGCTATCTGCCCCACCTGGCGGGCGATGGCATCTTGTAATGCCCCCCTGGCTTCCCCGCCCAGATCCCGCCCCGGATCGGCGAAGGCGGCTTCGTCCTGGGTGACCCACAACAGGCTCCATATGCCCATGTCCTGCCGGCGTGCCCCGGTTCGGCCGGGCTTGTTGGAGCCCAGGAGGAGCTGAAGCTGTTCTTCGGCTTCCTGGCCGGTGAAGACCTGGTTGCCATCGTTCAGCTCGGCGATGGCCCGTACCAGGAAACGCTTGTGGAGCTGCCAGGTACTCCCGCGGAGTTGGAAGGTGACCCACACCTCGGGGGCCAGGCGGGTGTTGTGGGGCTGCAGGGCGCGAATTCCCTTGTGCCCCGAGCTGTGTCGTTCGAAGAAGGCGCATCGCAGGGCTTCTATCGCGGTGGTCTTGCCTGTTTCGTTTTGGCCCGAGATCAAGGTGATGCCCGGATCGAATGGGCCCAGGTCCACCTTTCCCCGTAGAACGCCGACGTTGGCGAGCGCCAGCCGCAGGATGCGCAGGCCCTTCACGGCGACACCTGGTGGTGCAGGCGGTAGAGCAGCCGCAGCGCACGGTCGGCGTCTGGGCCTGGTTGTTCCGCGAGGGTATCCACCACCTCGCGCATCCAGCCTTCCCTGGCGATTTCGTCCAGTTGCTCTTGTCGCACCAGGACCTGGAGTGATTCGTCGCGCAGTCGCATCCAACGAAAACGGTCGGCGGCGGAATCCAGTATCTCGGAGCGAAGCCGGGCGTAGAGGGCGGCGTCCATGGTGCCCCGCAGCCGCAGTTCCAGCAAGCAGTCGGTTTTTTCGGGGATGGCGTCCAGTTGCTTGGCCAGCGCCGCGAGGTCGTGCTGGTCGTCGAGTTCATGTTCCATGCGTAGCCATCGCAGTGATTGGACCGTGATGGGGGTGACCTCGGGTGAAGCGCCCGGCTGGGCGATCTCCACCAGCAGGACCTTGCCCGGGTCCCGTTCCTTGAAGCGCGTGGCCTCCGGAGTGCCCGAGTACCATGTTCGCTGGTTCACCTGGAAGCAACCGTGCCAGTCGCCCAGGGCCAGGTAGTCCAGGGCTGCTCGCTCCGCCGTGTGCAGCGAGATGGCGGTGCGCAGTTCGTACTGGTCGTCGGTCATGCCGGCCAGCACCTCGCGGATGCCCCCGTGGGCCAGTCCGATTCGAATGACGCCCGCTGGGCCGAAGTCCGGTTGCAGGTGAGCGGCGGGATCTTCCAGGGTCACACGTTCCAGCAGGGGGCAGGGAAGCAGGCAGGCGTCTTCCCGCAGAGGTACAGGGTCCTTGCTGGCCAGTACGTGCACGTTGGAGGGGCATTCCCGCTGCCAGAGCGCGCTGCGGTACAGGGAATCGGGGGTGTGGGGATCGTGGTTGCCTGGCAACAGGTAGACCGGCCGGTCCAAGTCCCGCAGGGTATCGAGGGCCTTGCGCACGGTGCCCGGCCGGAGGGCGTGGTTTTCGAAGACATCGCCCGCCACCAGGATGAAGGCGACGCCTTGGTCCCTGGCCACCTGCAGGATGCGGCGAACCGTGCGCAGCCGGGCGTTGCGCACCTCGGCGCCGGCGTCTCCGGGGATGTACGCGGCCCGCAGGCCCAGTTGCCAGTCCGCGGTGTGGAGAAAACGAAGCGTTGCCATGGGCTGCCCTCTGCTTGGCGGGGTGTTGCACGTAACACGGGGGAGGCCGGTGTCGTCGTGATGGAGAGGACTCTTCCGGGAGGAGTTCCAGCCAACTCCGCCCTGGCATGTTGGAACCATGGCAGAACAGTATTGCGGGAGTTTCCCGTGGCCGCAGCGTTCGGCTCCACTCCCGGCGGGAGAGATTTTTCCCCACACGAAAGCCCGAGGGGCAGTTATTATGGACACTTCTTTAGGAGGAACCCATGAACATCCCGTTGTACTTCCTGCGAGGCCATCCTCTTTCGCACCGACCCGGCAGGTCCTTTTCGGGATCACTGTTGCGCGGTCCCGGAGGCCGTGGCGGCGGTGGTGGGCGCCGCGGCGGTGGTGGCCGCTCCCATCGCCCTGCCCGTGCTCCCCGTGCCGCTCCGCGTGGCGGGGCGCGCCGCATCAACCCCACGAGAGGCCCCCATCGCGGGATAGGGCGCATACCCGGAAGGCGCGGTTTCATGCGTTTTCGAAGGCCCAGGGGGCCATGGGGCTGGGGTCTGGGTGGCTGTGGTTGCCTCGTCCTGGTCATCGTGGTGTGTATCGTGGCATGGGTGAGCTACAGCAGCTTCCAGGGCAGCGGAACCAACTTTGGAACCCAGACAAGGCAGCACGGTCGTCGATAGGAGCCCTCATTCAAAGGTAATGGCCAGGTCTTCGGTGCCCGTGACGCCGGAGACGGTGGTGGAGGTGATGGTGGAATCAACGGTGGATTTTTCCCGACGGCTCCTAGCATGTTCCCGTCCGGAAATGGCTCCCTTCGCCGCGCCGGCCCATTCCTTCGCCAGGCACGCCCGTACAACCACTTGAAATAGCGCTGCTATTCCTGCGGGTCGCCCGGACGCACCTGGCTCGAAAGCGACTCGGCCTTGCTCGGTCCGCCTTTTCCGGATGGGAACTAGCATGGAGAGCCATGGGCGGGTACGGGCGAAATGCCGAGAATCTCGCGTGCCTGGCTGGCGGAGGCCGGCTGCCGGCCCAGGTCCAGAGCCAGGGCTACAGCTTTTTCCACCAACGGGGCGTTGCCATGGGCCATGCTGCCATCTGGCAGGTAGAAGTTGTCTTCCAGGCCCACCCGGATGTTGCCGCCCATGGCCAGGGCCGCGGCCACCAGGCGCCATTGCAGCTTGCCTATGCCTATGACCTGCCAGTGGCTCTCGGCGGGCAGGATCTCGGACATGTGCAGGAGGGTCTTGACCGTGGGATGGGCTCCACCCAGCACGCCCAGCACCAGCGAGAAGTCCAGCGGGGGGCGTAGCAGGCCCATGTCCAGCAGGGGTACGGCGTTGCGAATGTGCCCGGTGTCGAAGCATTCCAGCTCCGGTCGCACTCCATGATCCTTCATGACCCGCAAGAATGTGATGATGTCGGCAAAGGGGTTCTGGAAGACGTGATCGTGGTAGAAACGTTTTTTTCGGGGACTGTATATTGCATAGTTCATGGAGCCCATGTTCAGGGCGGCCACATCGGGACGGGCCGCCCCGATGTGGCGACACCTTTCGGCGGCGGGCAGGCCTATGCCACCGGTGGAAAAGTTGATGATGACATCCGATACCTGGCGTATCCTGCGGGCGATGTCCTGGAAGACCTCGGGTCGCCAGCATGGGGAGCCGTCGGGTTCGCGACCGTGGATGTGAACCATGGCCGCCCCGGCCTGGGCGGCTCTTTTTGCTTCCCGGGCGATCTCTTCGGGACTGTAGGGTATGTGGGCGCAGTGGGACCTGTCGGGGAGTACGCCGTTCAAGGCGGCGGTGATGATCACCAGGTCACGGTCTGCAACAGGAACAGGAACCGAGGATGGACTCATGGCTCATTCCCCCGCCAGGCCGGCTCTCTTCTTTCCATGAAGGCGGCCACTCCTTCACGGAACTCCACGGAACGGATGTTTTCCGAGAAATGGGCAGCCATGGAATCTATGGCCTGGTGTAGATGGTCTTCCATCACCTGCCGCACCGCCGCCTTTCCCATGGCAAGGGCCATGGGGCCACCCTTCAGTACTTCTTCCACCAGGGATTGAACCTGCGCGTCAAGTTGGGTACGGGGGACCGACCTGTGTATCAGGCCCATCTGGAGAGCTTCGTCGGCAAGTACCCGCCTGCCCGTCAGGGCCATGTCCATGGCCTTCCTGGGCCCCAGGGCGCCATGGAGCAGGGGCATCACCATGTAGGGGAAGAGGCCCACGCGAACTTCCGGGGTTGAGAAGAACACGTCGTCGGCGGCAACCGCCAGGTCACAGGCCAGCAGTAGACCCATCCCCCCCCCAAGCGTGTGGCCATTCACCCGGGCCACCGTGGGAAGGGGAAATCGTAGCAGGGCATGGAGCATGTCTGCAAAAAGATTTTGTGGGCTGGCAGGGCTGGGTCCAGCTCTGAGCAGGGAAGCCGTGTCCTTCAGATCGGCGCCGGCACAGAATGCTCTTTCTCCCTGGCCCGTTATGCACAAGATCCTGACTCTCTTGTCGGCGGATAGTCGTTCCAGGCAGCTCAAGATACCAATCAAGACATCGGAATTCAGCGTGTTTCTGGCTTCCTGGCGCCGGATTTCGATTGTTGCCACGGATCCTTTCAGGGTGCAAGCCGTTGATTCATGTTTCATTGGTCGCTCCGCGTTGCTATCCGCTGCGTTCAGTTCGCAGCTCGACGAGTGTGTCTCCCACGGCCACCTGCTCACCGGGCTCGTGTGTCACTGTTTTCACCACGCCGGCCTGCCCGGCCCGGACGCCTACGCGGCTCTTCATGGCCTCCAGCACCGCCACGACCGTTTCAGGTTCCACCCGGTCGCCAGGCAGCACGCAAAGCTCAACCAGCTTGCCGTGCATGGGCGCCGTGATGATTCCAGGCCGGGTGCCAGGCTGGGACTTGCTGCCCTGGCTGGCAGCGGGTGTCGAAGGTTCCAGGGGGAAGCGCTGCCCATTCAGCGCCAGCTCCAACCGCGACCCTATCCTGGCGACGGCCACCCGGAAGACCTTTGGACCCAGCAGCCATGTTCCCGTGACGGCATTCCGGGCGGGAGGAGTGAAGTCCAGAGCCTGTTCCCCATCCACGGAAACGCGCAGAGTTCCCTTTTCTTCCTGAGCATCCACCTGGACAGCGTGACGGACGCCCTGGATGGAGAAAGTGTGTGTGACATGCATGGCTGCTCCTTTGCTGTGCGGTGGGGCAGGATGTTTCCAGGGCAGGGTGTGGGGGAGAGGGTGTTCCGGGGAGATGTGTCACTCCGGGACACGGAGGCCGTTCAGAAGTTCCCAGGGGCCGCCGGCCGCGGAGGGGGCGGCGCTCCGCGGAACGGGAAGGGAAGGGGCAGGGGGTCCATCGAGGGGTCTCCGGGGAGCGACCGAGCCCATGGCCGCGGCAGCCAGGATCAACTCCCTTTCCGGAGGGTCGAGATCCTGTTCCGGAAGGCCGACATCATGCAGGCGCTCCAAGAACTTCGTGTCAAGCTCCCCACGCACGAATGAGGGTTCGTCCAGAATCCGGCGCAGGTAGTGGGCGTTGCTGGCCACGCCCAGAATCACCGTCTCGGAAAGGGCCTGGGAGAGGCGCTTCCTGCACCGCTCCCGGCTGGGAGCCCACGCTACCAGCTTGGCCAGGATGGGGTCATAGTCCAGTGGTACGACAGTGCCCAGCGCCACCCCCGAGTCCACCCTGATCCCAGGTCCGCCCGCCAGCTCCAGGTGGACGATCCTGCCGGGAGAAGGCATGAACCCACGCTCGGGGCTTTCTGCGTAGATGCGAGCTTCCATGGCCCATCCTCGTGGCTTCGTTTCCAGCACGGCGGGAGAGAGGGGCTCGCCCGCCGCCACCCGGATCTGCCATTCCACCAGGTCCAGGCCAAAACGGGCTTCGGTTACGGGATGCTCCACCTGTAGCCTGGCGTTCACTTCCAGAAAGTGGAAGCGGCCATCGGGTGTGAGCAGGAACTCCACTGTGCCCGCGCCCTGGTAGCCCGCGGCCCTGGCCAAGAGCAGCGCCGCACGGGAGAGCGGCTGGCGCAGGTGCTGGTCCACGGCGGGGCTGGGAGACTCCTCTATCAGCTTCTGGTGGCGCCGCTGGAGGGAGCACTCCCTTTCGCCGAGAGCGGCCACGGTTCCGTGTCGGTCCCCCAACACCTGCACCTCCACGTGTCGGACGGGAGCAAGGAGCTTTTCCAGGTAGAGCGAGCCATCGCCGAAAGCGGCGACGGCCTCGCCCGCGGCCTGTTCCAGGGCCTGCGGCAGCAGATCCGGGCTGTGGACCTGCCGCATGCCGACGCCACCGCCACCGGCTGCGGCCTTGATGAGCAACGGGGGCCCCAGCTTGCGCCCCTGTTCTTCCAGCAGCGAGACGTCGGCGACAGAATGGAAGCTTCCAGGTACCACCGGCACTCCAATGTCGCGGGCCAGGCGCCTGGCGGCGCACTTGTCGCCCAGCAGGCGCAGTACATCCGGTGATGGCCCCACGAAGATCAGGCCCTTTTCCAGGCAGGCCGCGGCCAACTCGGGCCGCTCCGACAAGAAGCCGTAGCCGGGGTGGATGGCGTCCGCCCCGCTGTTTAAAGCAGCATCCATGATTGCCCGAACGTCCAGGTATGCCCTGGGATCCTGGCCCAGCGGAGCTGCTTCGTCCATCCAGCCCAGGTAGTTGGCCCCCGCATCGGGAGGGGTGAAGCCGGCGACGGTGTGTATTCCCAGGTGTCGACAGGTCCTGGCAATCCTGACGGCGATTTCACCCCGGTTGGCGATGAAGAGCTTCTTGATGGGGGCCCTGGCTGGCTGCTGATGTGTCATGTGCGCTTCCATTCGAGATAAAGTACCTACATCCGGAAGATTCCGTATCCGGTGGGTCGATCCTCGCAGTGCCAGGCCACCGAAAGGGCCAATCCCAGGGCTTCACGGGTCCTGGCGGGGTCCAGGATGCCGTCGTCCCAGAGGCGGGCCGTGCTGAACCAGGCGTTGCTTTCCCGGTCGTAGACCTTGAGGATCTGTTCTTCCACTGCCTGGAGCGCCGCCTTGTCCACGGGAATCCCCTGCCGCTTCAGCTTTGCCTCCTGTACCTGTCTCAGTACTTTTGCCGCCTGCGGCCCCCCCATGACGGAGATTCGGGCATTGGGCCACATCCAGAGAAACCGGGGCGAATATGCCCGGCCGCACATGGCGTAGTTGCCCGCACCAAAGGAACCGCCCACCATCACCGTGAACCTGGGAACCCGGGCGTTGGCCACGGCGTTCACCATTTTGTGGCCGTCCTTGGTGATGCCCCTGCGCTCATACTCACGACCCACCATGAACCCGGGGATGTTCTGCAGGAAGATGAGGGGGATCTTCCTCTTGTCGCAAAGCTGGATGAACTGGGTGCCCTTGAGGGCGCTCTCGGAGAAGAGCACGCCGTTGTTGCCCAGTATCCCCACGAGCTGGCCGTAGATCCGGGCGAAGCCGGTGACCAGCGTGTTGCCGTAGCGGGCCTTGAAAGGGGAAAACCGGCTACCGTCAACTATGCGGGCAACGACCTCTCGGATATCGAAGGGGCGCTGGAGGTCTGCCGGCACTATGCCGTAGATCTCCGTGGGATCGTAGAGTGGTTCTTCTACCGTTTCCCGCTGCGGCGGCTCCCGGATGGGAATGGTCTCCACCAGGCGGCGCGCCATGGACAGGGCTTCTTCTTCGCTCTCCGCCATGTGATCCGCCACCCCGGAGACGGAGCAATGGACATCGGCGCCTCCAAGCTCTTCGGCGCTCACCACTTCGCCGGTGGCTGCCTTCACCAGGGGGGGGCCGCCCAGGAAGATGAAGCCAGTGCCGCGCACCATGATCACTTCGTCGCTCATGGCGGGGATGTAGGCGGCTCCGGCAGTGCAAAGACCCAGCACCACCGCGATCTGGGGGATTCCCATGCGCGACATCAGTGCCTGGTTGTAGAAGATCCTGCCACCGTGTTCCTTGTCGGGAAAGATGTCTGACTGGAGGGGCAGAAAGGCACCGCCGGAGTCCACCAGGTAGATCATGGGCAGGCGGTTCTCCATGGCGATCTGCTGGGCTCGCAGGGCCTTCTTCACGCCCATGGGGAAGATGGTCCCACCCTTTATCGTGGAATCGTGGGCGTCCACCATCACGTGCCGACCCCCCACCAGCCCGATGCCCGTCACCATGCCCGCGCCTGGCGCCTGGCCTTCGTACATGCCGTGGGCCGCCAGGGGGGCGATCTCCAGGAAGGGCGAGCCAGGGTCCAACAGGAGTTCGAGGCGTTTCCAGATGGGTAGTTTGCCCTGGGATTTCAGGTGGGCAATGGACCTGGGGTCACGCTGCTGGCGGACCTGGTGCAGGTCCTTTTCCAGGCGTTCCACGAGTTTTTGCATTTCCCGGCGGTTTTCCAGGAACTCCGGCGAGCTGGTGTCCACCTGGGACTGGATTGGCTCCATTCTATGCTCCTGTTGCTGTCTTGTGGGTCCTGTGGGCCACCCGCTATAGTCCCAGCAGCTCGCGCCCGATGAGAAGGCGGCGGATCTCCTGGGTGCCGGCGCCTATGGTGAAGAGCCGGACATCTCGGTACAGACGCGAGATCTCGTATTCTTCCATGTACCCGTAGCCGCCATGGATCTGGAGTGACTCGTAGACCACGTTCTCGGCTGTCTGGGCGGCGAAGCAGAGGGCGGCCGCCGCCAGCCTGTGGATGGGTGAGCCCTTGCCGCCGCGTTCCGCCTCCTGGGCTTCCCGGACCGCCCTGTAAGCCAGGCCGCGAGCCGCTTCTATCCCTGTGTACATGTCTGCCAACTTGGTCTGGATGAGTTGGAACCGGGCCAGGGGCCGACCGAACTGGCTGCGTTGCCTGGCGTAGTCCAGTGCCAGCTCCATGGCACGTTCGGCCAGGCCGATGGCGGCTCCGGCGAAGAAGGCGCGTTCAACGTCCAGTCCCGCCATCATCACCTGGATGCCCATGTTCTCGCGGCCCAGCAGGTTTTCCGCGGGCACACGGCAGGAGTCCAGGATGATCTCGCCGGTGGGAGAACCGTGGTGGCCCATCTTGCGCAGCTCCCTGGAGACGCTGAAGCCCGGGCTGCCGGCAGGCACCACGAAGGCGCTGATCCCCATGGCTCCGGCCTCGGGGTTGGTCTTGGCGTAGATGACCACCAGGTCCGCCACGGGGGCGTTGGTGATGAAGGTCTTGGTGCCGTCCAGCACGTAGAAATCGCCGTCCCTGCGCGCCTTTGTGCGGATGGCGGTGGCGTCGGAGCCTGCGTCGGGCTCGGTAATGGCCAGGGCTCCAATCCGGTGGCCCGAAGCCAGCCCGGGCAGAAACCTGGCCTTTTGTTCCCTGGTCCCGGAGCGCAGGATGTTGTGGGCGCAGAGGTTGAGGTGCGCTCCATAGGAGAGAGCCAGACCCGCACAGTCCCGGATGGCCTGTATGGCCAACACGGCAGTCATCAGGTCACCCCCCGATCCCCCGTATTCAGGCGGGATCCCGATGCCCATGAGCCCCAGTCCGGCCATCTTGTCCCAGAGGTCTCTGGGAAAGGTGTCGTCCTGGTGGATCTGCTCCGCCCTGGGACGGATTTCGTTGTCGTTGAAACGACGGACCAGGTCCACGACCTGCCGTTGTTCGTGGCTGTGGTGATCTTCCATGTCAGCTCCGGGGTTTTCCTGGAATGCCAGGCCTTGTCTCCCGCCATGGCCTGTGTTCGCGGGCCTGGCCTGGCAAGGATATCGCAGACCAGCCACCATGGGGAAGACCCGGTATGCCGCTCGAAGCACAGCGTAGCCCGGCCCGCCTGCATGGCCCTGTTGTACCATGACTGCCCACTATGCCGTGCCGCGGGTCCGGATCCTGGATACATGGTAAGACTAGCACCCCTTCCAGGGGTTCGCGTAAGAACAGCTCCTTCATAGTTCCCATCAGGAAAAGGCGGACCGAGCAGGGCCGAGTCGCTTTCGAGCCAGGTGCGTCCGGGCGACCCGCAGGAATAGCAGCGCTATTTCAAGTGGTTGCACGGGCGTGCCTGGCGAAGGAATGGGCCGGCGCGGCGAAGGGAGCCTTTTCCGGACGGGAACTTCATAGTTCCCATCAGGAAAAGGCTCGGTCCGCCATTTCCGGACGGGAACCTGGTACCGAGGGCGCCTGGGCGCCCCGCCCGGCAGGCGCCTTGCGGAGCAAGCCGTCCACCGGTTTTTTTCTTGTACCCTCTGGCTGGTCGATGGGAGGTTGGAATGAAGCTCGTATCCTACGGTGCTCGCGGATGGGAGCGGCCAGGAGTCTTGCTGGAGGATGGCGCCATCCTGGACCTGGAATCAGCTACCATGGGGCGCATCACCACCATACGAGCCCTGTTGGAGACGGGGAAGAAAGGGCTGAGTCTGGTGGCGGACCTGCTGAGAACCCCCCAGGCGGAACGGCATCGCGTTCCGGCCGAAACACAGCGACTGGGACCGCCCCTCACCAATCCCGGCAAAATAGTGGCTCTGGGGCTCAACTACCGCAGCCACGCCCAGGAGCAGAATGTGCGGCTCCCCAGGAAGCCCCTGCTGTTCTCCAAGTCCACCACCTCCCTGTCGGGGAACGGCGACCCCATCTGGTATCCCCGGGACGAAACCAGGCTGGACTACGAGGTGGAGCTGGCGTTCGTCATAGGGCGGCCCGCCATCGGCGTCGACCCCGCTGAATGGAAGGACTACGTTGCCGGCTACACCGTGATCAACGACGTGAGCGCCCGCGATGCCCAGTTCTCGGATCGCAAGTGGTTCAGGGGCAAGTCCTACGATTCCTTCTGCCCCATGGGGCCCTTCCTGGTGACCAGCGACGAGATCCCCGATCCCCACAGTCTGCGCGTGGCAGCCACGGTCAACGACCAACCCAGGCAGAACAGCAACACCGATGACCTGATCTTCGGGATCCCCGAAATCCTGGCTTTCGTCTCGCGCAACATCACCCTGCTTCCCGGAGATGTCATCGCCACCGGCACTCCCGGCGGTGTGGGCATCTTCTGGGATCCCCCTCGCTGCCTGGAGCCGGGCGATACGGTGACCGTGACCGTGGAAGGCATCGGCAGCCTCACCAACCAGGTATCTACTCGGGATGTCCTGGAGCCCAGCCCCTACCCCCACCCCCGCGGTTGAGCAGCCGGGGATGCCGGCCAGGAGCCGTCGGGAAAGCTCGGGCCCGCTGGGGTGCGCCGGGGCCCGCAGCCGGCTGTTTACGGCAGCCTTTTTCCCGAGGGCTCCTGGCTGGTGGCAGGAAGCTCCTTGAGTACTGCCAACAGGCCCTTCAGCGTGATGGGTTTCTGCAGAAAGCCGAACAGATCCTTGTTGGCGAAATGGCTCGTGGCTTCTCGTTCGTCGTAGCCGGAAATCAGCACCACCCTGGCGTCGGGACGGATGCGCCGGATTTCTGTGAATACCTCCTGGCCGCTCATGCCGGGCATGGTCATGTCCAGGAACACCAGGTCGATCTCGGCGGCGTGGTCGCGAAAGACCTTCACACCCTCTTTTCCGTCAGCCGACAGGATGACGTTGACGCCCAGGTACTCCAGCATCCGCTTGCTGACCTCTCTGACACTGGGTTCGTCGTCTATGAACTGAACGGTTCCGCTGCCCTTCCATCGGGCATGTGGCTCTGGATTTTCGGGCGGGGGAGTGGGTAGGTCCATGTCGGTACTTGGAAAGAACGCCGAAAAAGTGCTGCCAACGCCCGGAGCGCTGGAGATTTTGATGGCGCCACGGTGACCGCGAATGATTCCCAGGGTGGCAGCCAGGCCGAGTCCCCGCCCCGTGAACTTGGTGGTGAAGAAGGGGTCGAATACCCTGGGCAAGGTGTTTTTGTCGATGCCGCAGCCGGTGTCGTTGACCTCCAGGAAGACATAGTTGCCAGGGGGCAGGTCGTCATCCAGCCAGCACTGGGCCAGGAAGTCGCGATCGCAGTACCGCAGGCCGGTTGAAACAAGTATCAGGCCCGGGGCGTCGCCGATGGCTTCGGCCGCGTTGATGACCAGGTTGAGGATTACCTGTCGAAGCTGGGATTCATCGGCCTCCACGGCTGGCAGCTCGCGGTCCAGGGCGAATTTCAATTTGGCGCGTTTTCCCTTGGAGACCTCCAACATCTGGCGCATTCCGGTCACGGTGGCGGAGAGATCTATGGGTTTCACCACGAAACGCCCCCTGCCCGAGTAGGCCAGCAGTTGCCTGCACAGGTCGGCCGCCTGCAGGGCGGTGTCGCGTACATGCGACAGATGATGGGCCACTGTGTGGCGGTCTTCCAACTCCATGAGGGCCAGCTCGGCTCCTCCAAGGATGCCGGAGAGCAGGTTGTTGAAGTCGTGCGCAATGCCTCCCGCCAGGACTCCCAGGCTTTCCAGCTTCTGGGTGTGGCGGAGCTGCTCGAGCAGTCGGGATCGCTCCCTTTCAGCCTTCTTCTGGGCCGAGATGTCGAAGAACACCACCTGGGAAGCGGGTCGACCACGGTATGTGGCCAGAGATGCGGAAGTGACGACGTCTATGACTTCGCCATCGAGACGGAGGTACTTCTGTTCCATCGGCTCCAGGGGGCCTTTCCCTGAATAGATGGCCTTGATCCGCTCCTCCACCAGTTGGCGGCAATCCTTGTGAATGAAGTCCATCACCCTCTTGCCCAGGAACTGCCCGGCGCGCTGTCCGCCCAGCGCGGCAACCGCCGCCGGGTTGATGTAGACGCATTCCCCGTCGCAGTGGAGTACGATGGGCATGGGAGCGGTTTCCACCAGCGACCTGTAGCTGCTTTCGCTTTCGCGAAGCCGTTCTTCTGTCCTGATTTGTTCGGTGATGTCTCTGTGGAAACCCATGAATCGGCCATCGGGAAGGGCCACGGCGTCCAGGGTGGCCTGGAAGGTAGTGCCGTCCTTTCGGCGAAGTTCGATGATGCCGGAGAGCTTACCCCGAGCTTTGAGGGTCGGCAGATTGGCATCTTCGGGGTTTGTGTTGGTGGCCAGATCCCTGACCCCCATGGTCAAGAGTTCTTCGCTGGTGTAGCCGGTCATGGTGCAGGCAGCCGCGTTGACCTCGCAGTATCGGCCGTTGGCGTCCACCACGAAGACCCCGACGGGGGCGTGGTCGATGTAGCTGCGGTACAGGGCTTCGTTGTGGCGTAGAGAGTCCTCGGCACGTTTGCGCTCGGTTATTTCCCTGGCGTGGGCAGCCACCAGGATCACCCGGCCACGGTCGTCCTTCACGGGAAAGGCGTGTATTTCCCAGGTGGAGTCGTCTCTTGGATTGCCCTTTTCCACGACCACGGGTCGTCCCGTCTCGAACACTTCGTCAGCCTGGCAGTTTTCACAGGGTGAATCCCGCATCTGGTAGAGCTTGTAGCACTTGTTTCCAAGGTGCAGCTTCTCGGCGCCCTCTCTGAGCCAACCCTGTGAATTGCTGAAGATCACGTTGTGGTTGCGGTCCTGGACCGTGAGCAGGTCGGGGATGGAGCGGAAGACGTCGTGGAGCAAGGCCCGGGATGTCTCCAGTTCAGCCTTGAGAATGTTTGTTTGCCTGGAGTCGGGGTCAAGGGAGAGGGTCCAGAGCATCGCTGCGATTCCAGCACTCTCCGGGGTCAGCCTGGTGCCGGTGGCGTGGATGGTCGTGCTTTCTCCCTGGAGGTCCAGGGTCAGGTGGTTTTCGCCCTTGTTCAGGGCATGACAGGCCACCACCAGCGGAAGCAGGGAGACGTCGGTGGTGAGGGAAGCCAGTGGCTGGCCGTTGGCCGAACCCGGCTCCAGCCCAAGCAGGGAGTAGAAGGCACTGTTTGCAAAAAGAACGTTGCAGTTTCGGTCCAGCAGGAGCTGGGCTCTTGGCAACTGTTCCAGAAACCTGTTCAGATGGATCTTGGGGTTCATCTACCTCACCATTCAAGAGAGGTTCGTGAACGAACAAGTGCAAGTAGCTTGTGGTGTATCTTACCACCCGGCCCAGCAGGTTTTCACCCCCCATTGTTGGAAGAACCTGTGTCCATGGATGGAGATTCCTTCCAAAATGGGACTTCAACCGGGAATTATGCGCTGATTTCACTCAGTACGAGATTCCTTCCGCTGTTGTGGCCAGAGATGCCCCCATTGCGTTACCGGGATCTGGCGAGCGCTGTCTGAGCCTGTGGCGCACACCGAAACTGCTGCGGAGCGCCAGTTTGCAGGGGCCATTCAAGCGCGAGCCTTCACTGCTCGTCCCCAGGGTGGAGACTATGGAATAGTTTTCTGGCCAGCCCCGGCCCCATTCCCTTCACAGCTCGGAGTTGGGCTTCGTCGGCTTCCAGGATTCGCTTGACGGAGCCAAAGTGGCGCAGCAAGGCACGGGCTCGAGCGGGCCCCAGACCAGGAACTTCCAGGAGCACGCTTTCCAGGTTTCGGCGGTTGCGCAGCTTTCGATGGTAACGGACCGCGTAGGAGTGAGATTCGTCACGCAGGCGCCTGAGCAGATTCAAGGCGGGGTCGTTTGGCTTGAGCCTGATGGGATCGCGTATTCGCGGCAGGACTATCTTGTCGGTGGCCTGTCTCTGCCCCCTGGATCGTTCCGACCGAGGCTTGGCCAGGCCGATTACGGGCAGGTTGTCCAGGCGGAGTTCCGAGAGGACCTCCAGCGCCACCATCACCTGGCCTCTGCCGCCATCCACCACCACCAGGTCCGGGTATTCGCCGGATTCCCTCGCCCTGGTGAAACGCCGGGAGAGGATCTCGTGCATGGTGGCATAGTCGTCGGGACCCTGGACGGTCTTGACCTTGTAGCGCCGATACTCGCGAGGCAGAGGCTTCCCTTCTTCGAAGACCACCATGGATGCCACCGGGTCCGTACCGCCAAGATTGCTGTTGTCGAAGCACTCGATTCTCCGGGGTGGAGCCGGAAGGCCGCAGATCCTGGCCAGGGCCTCCAAGGCCATGGCACTTCGGGAGTCCCGGTCTGTTTGCTGGACAAAACGTTCCCTGGCGTTTCTCGAGGCCATCTCCACGAGTCTGAGCTTGTCTCCTTTTCGGGGGAAGCGAACCCGCACGCGCTTGCCTCCATGAGCGGAGAGTAGCTGTTCCATGGCCCTGGCATCCGGCAGAACGAGAGGGAGCAGCAGCTCGGCGGGGAGCCATACCGCCGACTCTCCTTCCGTGGGGGCCAGGGCGTAGTGCCTGGCCATGACCGCCGACAACAGCTCGTGGTCGTCCTCGATGGCCCTCTGGAATGAATGGTAGGTGGGCGCATGCATGGCGCCTTCCCTCACCGGCAGCACCGCCAGCACGCCGTCGTCCCCCTCCCGGTAGAGCCCCCAGACATCGCGATCACCGAGCCTTGTGTCCAGCACCCGCTGCCGTTCCAGGGTGGCTTGGATGGCCCGGATGGTGTCTCGCAGCCTGGCGGCCTCTTCGAACAACTCCTTGTCCGCCAATGCCATCATCTTGGCGCCCAGGCGCGACAGGAGTTCGTGCTTCCGGCCCGAGAGAAACAGGTTGGCGTCATCCAGTACCCTGGAGTACTGCGCTCTGGAGGCGATGCCGACGCAAGGGGCGAGACAGCGGCCCATCTGGTACAGGATGCAAGGTCTGGACCTGTTGCGCAGGACTGTGTCGGCGCAGGTTCTCAGGGGGAAGTGTTTGCGGAGCGTGGCAAGGGTCTTCCGCGCCTGGGCTGCGCTGTGGTAGGGGCCGAAATACCTGGCGCCGTCGGGGCGAATTCGTCTCACAAGGACGTGCCGTGGCCAGTCCTGGGCCAGGTCCACCCTCAGGTGCAGGAATGCCTTGTCGTCGCGGAGATTTACATTGTAGCGGGGCTTATGCTTCTTTATAAGGGTGTTTTCCAGAATCAGCGCTTCTTTTTCCGTATCCACCAGGACCACTTCGATTTTCCTGGCATCCCCAAGCAGGTGGCGGACCATTGCCCGCTGGTCCTGACCTGCCAGGTACTGGCGGACCCTTGCCTTCAGGTTCTTGGCCTTCCCCACGTACAGCACCTGGCCGGAACCAGCAATGAAGAGATACACACCAGCTTTTTCCGGAAGCTGCAACACCTGGGACCGGAGGTTGTCTTCTGCTTCAGGGGACATTGCCTGGAACCGCTGATGCTGAATCCCGGGCGGAGGTCCCACCGGGCGGATTGGGGCCGGAGGCCCCTGGCATTGTAGCGTCGACATTCGTGCCGGCACGCCGCAGGGAAATGGGGGCGTCTTGCAGCATTTGTTGGCCGGTCAGGCGGCGGCATTCCCGGAAATCACCCGATTCTGCGCAGAGCAGGTGCAGATCATCGTCCGTGGGCACCTGCACCAGCGCCGGAGCGATGCCCTTGTCTTCGTAGTCCAGCAGGATCCGTGCGTTCTGGATATCCGTAGACACTGTCACCACGGGGATGTCCGTGGCTGCCGGTCGCACCGCCGCCAGCTCGGTCCCGGTGTTCCGTGGAGCCGCGGATGCCGGTTCCGGTGTCGGAGCGGGAGGGTTCTCTTCTGCAGGTCGGGCGGCAAAGTAGGCTACCGAAGCCAGCACCAGCAAGACCACCGCTGCCCCCAGGACAATCCTGCCAAGGTTCTGCCCCTGGTCGTCCAGCTCCAGCGCTCGGGCGGGGCCGGAGTTCATGCTGGCCTGCACCTCGTCCAGGGTGCGTGCTGGTTCGGTCCATTTCCCGGCTCCCAGCTCTCGCTCGCGTTCAGGGCGATGCGAGATGCCGACGCCGGCCATCCAGGGAGAGCTGTCGCCGTCGGGCTGGTAGTTTTGCCGAAGAAGGTCCAGCGCCTCTTTTTCCATGATGTGGGTGATTGGCTCGTCGTCAAACTCCGTTGTTTCGCCGGTGGCTCCCCCGTGGACCGCGTTGCTGGCCTGAAGGCAGGGCGAGTGCGGCGCTTGGGCAGCGGGACCTGACGGAGCAGCGGCGACGGAGTCCACGCTCTGCGCTTCGTCCGGTGATTCCATCACCTGCTCCGTGGAGGCCGGCAATGGCGAATCATCGTCGAAGGGAGGGAATTCGTCTTCTGTTTCCAGGATCTCCGGCTCCATGGAGAGGGGCGCCAGGCTCTGTGCCGCCTCCTGGTCCCTGGAGACGGGGCCGAGGAATCCCAGGAGCCTCTTCATGAACGATGGGTTTTGCCGGGGAGGGGGTTCCTGGGGCGGTGGGGGAACGTCACCGGGTTCGGGATCGTCCAGTTGAATATCGTCACCTTCGGGCAGGTCTTGCGGTGTGACGACTTCGTCGTTTGGATGGTGCAGGGAGGCCGCTCCGGGGGGGCGAAGGGAAGATGGAGTGTCGTGGAAATGCGAGGGAGTCCCTCTGCTTTCGGAAGTCTGGCTTCGGTGCGGGGATGCGAGACTCGTTCTTGCGAGATCCCCGGGCAATGGGCTACTGGCTTCGGAGTCCGCGAGTTCTTCCTGTGAGCCGTCGTCCAGGATTTCTTCGAGTTTTTCTTCCGGGTGTTTCGTGGAGTGGGCGGGGGGATGGGGCATGCCCTGATCGGGGTGTTCCTTCGTGGATTCCGGCATGGAGGGCGGGAGCGTGGGTGGTTCTTCGGGCTCTTCGTGGGTTGGTGTGACGGATTCCTGCTGGAGGGCGGGGCCGGTCTCTTCCCGGGGTTCCTGAAAGATGTCCTGCGATGGCATGACCGGGTGTTCTTCCGGAGGTTCTTCGCCGGAAAGGTCGGGGGGCGGGCTGGGCTCGGGTTGGGTGGGCTCGGCGGAAATTCGCTTTTTCTTGAGAGGGGAACGCCGCCATACCTTCGTGAGGGAGGAAAACAGCGAAGCTCGGGGCCTGGGTTGGGGCAGTGGTTCCAACGAGTTGCCAGGCTCGGGCGTGGGAGCCATCGCTTCGGGCGCTTTCGGCTCTGCGGGCTCCGGCTCCGGCACGAGTGGAGCGGGTTCTGGCTCGGGCGTGGGAGCCATCGCTTCGGGTGTGGGCTCTACCGGTACGGGCTTCGCGGGCTCCGTTGTTTCGGGCTCGGGCTCCGCTGGCTCCGCTGGCTTGGGCGCCAGTGCCTCGGGCGCTTCCGGCCCTGCGGGCTCCATTGGCGTGGGCGCCAGTGCCTCGGGCGCTTCCGGCTCCGCGGGCTCCGCTGGCGCGGGCGCCAGTGCCTCGGGCGCTTCCGGCCCTGCGGGCTCCGTTGGCGTGGGCGCCAGTGCCTCGGGCGCTTCCGGCCCTGCGGGCTCCGTTGGC
>JAJRWT010000096.1 GCA_024276675.1 Myxococcota bacterium
ATGGGGAAGCAAACGAAATCGCGGCGATGATTGCGGGAGCAATTAAATCAACATATTCGAGGTAATTCTCTCTATCTCTTGTCTCGAATCTCTCCTCTCGGCCCAATCCCCGCGAGCATCTTCTAAATTTGTCAAGTCGGGAGGGTGGCGGGCAGGGGACAACGACCGAAGGCAGGATGGTTTCGGTTTAACATAAGGAAGGGGTATGCAGTCAGGCACAGTCAGAGCCGGTTGTCATTGAGGAGGAGCGGGCATCCGGGGGGACCTCTCGCGTTCTGTGGCGCTCAACCACGTGAGGAGATATGCGACCCTGGAGGTCATCATTTCTAAGCGAGCCACAAGCCACAGCGCGCGCCCAGAGATGGGACGAGGCTTGGCCGTCAAGCTGAGGGGGCGACTCTGAAAGTCAAGGGGATTGGCGACGCAGCCGCCCCCCAGAGCCGGAGGTCCTCACTCGACAACAGGTTGGACTGTGTTAGACTGATGGAGTGGGCGAGGCGCAGGCCGTAGAGCGGCGGGGCTGGGTAGCCAGACATCCAGGCCGCCGCGTGACAGCGCTCCTCGTCGGTTCTGGCGGCGGGGCGGGCCGCGGGGCCGATGTCCCGTCAGACAAGTCGAGCACCGGCCGAGAGGCCGGGCCGGTGTCGCACCCCAGGTCAGCCGGGCCACGCCTTTCTGTGGTGAAAGCAGCGTGTCCCCTGTGGCGCGATTTGCATGGGGCCAGCCTGTCTCGATCTTCGAGAGATCCGACAACAACAGTCCCAAAAGCCGATTTGACAAATCTCAGAATATGTGTAGAATGTGAACACGACGAACCGAAATCAGGGAGTTTCAGGTGAAACGGACATATCATCAGCAACCCAAGCCCATATCATTTTGGTCGTTTGATTTGGCGACGACCGTTGCCGGCGCACGGCGTGTGCCCGTTGCCTTCGCCTGCGCACGCACCACATGGTGGCCATGATCCATCCCCTTGTTTTCGCGTACTCGACGCGGGCCACCAGGCCCGCGTTTTTGTTTGAGAGACCCGATCACCGGCGGAGATTATGAAGACACAACCCTATCATCAGCAACCCAAGCCCATATCATTTTGGTCGTTTGATTTGGCGACGACCGTTGCTGGCGCACGGCGTGTGCCCGTTGCCTTCGCCTGCGCACGCACCACATGGTGGCCATGATTCATCCCTTGTTTTCGCGTACTCGACGCGGGTCACCAGGCCCGCGTTTTTGTTTGTGGGGTCGTAGCTTAACCGGGAGAGCACCTGGTTTGCACCCAGAAGGCAGGGGTTCGAGTCCCCTCGGCTCCACCTAGTCATCGCCCACAGCGTTCGAGGCCCTGTAGTGTAGCCCGGACAGCACAGCACCCTGTCAAGGTGTCAGCGCCGGTTCAAATCCGGTCAGGGCCGCCTCGCTCGTTGGGGGATCGTCTAGCCGGCAGGACACCTGGCTCTGAACCAGGTAGCAGGGGTTCGAATCCTCTTCTCCCAGCCTGCACTGCGGGGTAGCTCAACGTGGCAGAGCACGCGCCTGGTAGGCGCAAGGCCCCGGTTCGAGGCCGGGGCTTGGGAAGTCACGGGTCAGTAGGCTAATGGCAAACCGCTGGTCTCCAAAACCAGCTTTGGGGGTTCGAGTCCTCCCTGGCCCGCCTGGCAGTTCCTACGGGGACTGTTCGAGAAGAAAGTCCAGGGACGTCGAGGCCCTGGCGTCACGACGCCGTGCCGTAGCCGATCCGGAGCGGCGGCGGCCAGAGGCCACGCCGGTGAAGAGCCCACGATGAGGCCGAAGCGACGATGGCGGTGGACAGCACGCTTTCTCGTGGACACGGACGACGGGGCCGGCCCGGTGGTGGACAGCGACCGATCCTACCGGGCCGCCTCGGAGTCTGTGGAATGCAAATCGCGGCCCTGTCACTGGAGTCATGATCCGGTCACGCCGGTTCCAATCCGGTCCCCGCTACTGTGCCCCTGTAGCTCAATCGGAAAGAGCACCTGGCTTCGAACCAGGATGTTGCGGGTTCAAGTCCTGCCAGGGGTGCCATGGGTCGGTACCCAAGCGGCAACGGGGGCGGGCTGTAAACCCGCTGGCTCTGCCTTCGCAAGTTCGAGTCTTGCCCGGCCCACTGTACGGCCCCATGATCTAGTGGTCAGGATGCCGGCCTTTCAAGCCGGCAGCACGGGTTCAAATCCCGTTGGGGTCACCTGTCCCTGGGGGATGGTCTAGCCGGCAGGACGCCTGACTTTGGATCAGGCAGCACAGGTTCGAGCCCTGTTCCCCCAGCCTTTCGAGGGCTACCACATCCCCCTTTCCAAAGACAGCCTCTCGAAAGCACCCTCGTCGCCCAGCGGACAGAACAACTGGTTCCGACCGGGGCGGCGAGGGTGTGTGCGGGTTGGTGGCCAAGTTTGGTAAGGCGTCCCTCTCATAAGGGGATGATCGCTGGTTCAAATCCAGCCCAGCCCACCTTTTCGGGACGTAGCGCAGCCCGGTAGCGCGCTTGAATGGGGTTCAAGAGGTCGGTGGTTCGAGTCCGCCCGTCCCGACCAGAAGGAGGTCGCCATGAAAGCCAGGTGGTCACCCTTCCGAGCCACTACCCCCCAGGGGCGACGGCTCGAAGGGCAGATATGCGACACACAAAACGCCGGCCCGCTGGCCGGAGCGTTGAAAATCGAGAGGGTCGATGGCCGGCCTTGCGGTCGGATCATGGCCTACGGGATGCCCGAGATCCCCTACTACTACGAACAGGGTGTGCATACCAACGGGGCGGTGTCGGTCACCGTGTCCAGGAAACTCGACGGCACGGCGATCATCTTCTCCCCGTTGTTCTGGAATGGGAAGTACCTGGAAACCATCGTCCGCACCAGGGGCGTCCCTGTGCTGGCCAACATGCACCCGCCGAAGAGCCAGGCCGGCCAATCCGAGATGGGGGATGCGATGGCGGCCCGCCGCTATCGGCAATGGGTCGACCTGGTAGGCCGCGTGGCCGACGTGGACGCCATCGAGGGGCTGTGCCGGACCCAACGGGCAACGCTGGTCTTCGAGCTGTACGGCCGGGACAACCCCCAGTGTGTGACCTACGACGTCGACCTGGACATGCGCCTGCACACCATACTGCGGGGCAAGCGGATCGTGCCCTACCAGGAACTGCAGGCCCACGCCGCCCGGTGGGGGCTGCCCCTGGTCGAGCAGGCGCAGCCGGTTGGTGGGGGGACGCTCGCCCGTGAGGTGTCGGCTTTGGAGTTTTACCGGGCTCTCCTGGAACGGGAGTATTGGCTCTGGTTCCAGGAGAGCGGAGTGGGCGCATGACGGCCTTGTCAGGGAGCACGGAGAGGACGAAAGGTCAGTGTGCTCCCTGACAAATGGAGAAGCCGTTCCCGAACTGGGAACGGCTTCTCTGTTTTACCGGCGTGGCCGAACCCACGGCGCACACTTCAAGCCGGCACCGGCTCTCGCTCTTGCTGGCGCACGGAGAGAACGGCTACCTGTGCCAACACGTCCAGGTACCACCACCATTGGGTTGCCGGTG
>JAJRWT010000097.1 GCA_024276675.1 Myxococcota bacterium
GTGGACGGAAAGGAGTTGCAGGTCAAGGGCAGGGGCTACCACGATCACAACTGGTCCAACGTGGATCTCCACTGCGTGATGGATCGCTGGAACTGGGGCAGGATTCACTGCCGGGAATATACCCTGCTCTACGTCGCCGCCAGGACGAGCCGCCCCTGGGGCCACCAGGAGGTCCGGCTGTTTGCCCTGGCGGAAGGAAACAAATTCCTCATCCAGCAACCGTCCAGCTTGAGCATCCATGAGTCCGATTTCGTCAACCACGAAAGAAGCGGGCAACGCTACCCGGGCCGCGTGCAACTCGAAGCCGAGCAGGAAGGAATCTTGGCCCGGGTGGTTCTAAAAGCAAAGGAAAAGACCCCCCCCCTCGAAGAAGAGGATCTCCTGGACGTTCTACCTTCTCCCATGCGCAAGCTGGCGCGGCTCGTCTTGAACCCCTGGTACTTCCGACTAAAAGCCACAATGACGGTCGAGGTCGAAAAACCAGGGCAGGTACAAAAGCGCACCGCCCCCTTAGATTCAGCGGTCTACGAGCTGATGCTCTTCAGCCTGCCCCGACCTTCTCACTCGTCAGCCACCAGATCGTCATCTGGCCCTTGCCCTTGACCTGGCTGGTTCCCCCTGCCTCGCAGAGAAACCTGTCGCCCAGCAGCAGCCGAGTGGCGTCGGAGATGCGAATCCTGCCGGCTTCGCTGCCGGACTCCATGCGACTGGCTACGTTGACCGCGTCGCCCCACAGATCGTAGGCCAGGCGAGTCGCATGAAGAATCCCCGCCACCACGGGCCCGGAGTGGATTCCAATCCTGATCTGGAGGCCCGATGACAGCTCGGGCTCCTGCTGGATGACCTGTCGCATGGCCAGGGCAGCGCGGCATGTCACGATAGCGTGGTCGGCCTGCTCCTCGGGGACACCGGCAGCGGCCATGTAGCGATCACCGATGATCTTGATCTTCTCCAGCCCATGCACAGTGCAGATCTGGTCGAATCTGGTGAACAGCCGGTTGAGCATCGCCACCACCTGGTCGGGCTCGCGCTGGGCCGCGAAGGAGGTGAAGCCAACGATGTCGGCGAACAGCACGCTGACGGCTTCGTGGTAGCGGGCGATCTCCTGGTTGCGCCTCTTAAGCTCGGCCAGTATCGTTGCTGGCATCACGTTGAGCAGGAGCTGATCGGCCCTCCGGCGCTCGGCTTCCACGAGTTCCCGTGCGTCGTCGTAGGCACCGGCCAGCACCACGGTCAACGCCACCAGGGCGATAAAAACCAGCGCATGGGTCGAGACCAGGTCGAGCACGCGCTGGCCCTCATCGAACATGGTCCGCTGCACCAGATCGGGGAAGAAGTACTCGACACAGAACAACGACACGGCCACCGAAATGTACACCACCAGCATGGTCACGCGCTGCCACCCACGCGCCACCCACACCGGGAGCAGTGCAGGCAGGAAGAACAGGTAGGGCGCGGAGCCGTAGCTGCCATCGTAGGCCAACCAGTAGGGAACGAGGAAGGTGGACATCAGCACCAACGCGGGGACCTGGTACTCCAGGAGTCGCCCCCGCACACGAAAACAATAATAGAACAAGCCCTCGAGGAACGTGTAGGAGAGCACCATGAACACCATGCCCGGATGCATGTTCGAGAGGCTGTCCGTGATGGCACCCAAGATACCTATGACCATGGCCAGGAGCAGGTAGGCGTTCAGCACTCGCACCTTCAACGGCACCCGGTCCGCGGCGCCCAGCAGCAACGCCATCAAGGCGACCAAGGCACCATCTCTCCGGGGGGGTAGCACGGGACACACCGTTTTGAAGGGCATATCTTCTGAACCAGACATCCAGGGCTCCCAGGGCACGGAACTTCCACGAACACCGCACGCACCATCAGAAGAGGCAGGTACGCGGTCTCATCTACGACCTCGTCAAAGATCTGGTCAAGGACTGCAAGAGGCGGCTCAGGGTGTCCAGGAGGTTCGGAGTGAAAAGAGATGGCGTGAAAACGCCAGTTATCAAGCTGTCTCATGGGTCTTGGTCACGACGCAGACCAATTTGCTGGCTGGGCCGTGCGCCATCCACGAGCCTATCATACCGGATGCCCTTTCCAAAGGCGTCTCCATGCCCCTACCTGGTCGCCTGGTGCATGTACTTAGGTGCAGAAATGGCGCTGCGGATGTAAACAAACATACAGGAACCAGTTTTCCTGTTTATTGAGTCCCCCCCCTTGGCACCGCCTTGAATACAGTAGGCGGAGCGCCGGGAAACAGCAGCCCCGCACGCATGCAATCCCCCCCTGGGGGGCACTCTCGTCCCATCGAGGAGAGCCGTTTGGACGCCAGGCCGATGTTCGTGCAGAGAAAGAAGGTACCGGTGCGGGTTCCCGACCGGGCGTACTGGAGGGAGCAGATCCGCTGCCAGCAGGCCTGCCCCGTCCACACCGACGCCAGGGGCTACATCCGGGCCATCGCCGCTGGAGACTACGAGCGCGCCTACCTCATCGCCAGGGGGCCCAACCCCTTTGCCTCGGTGTGCGGGCGCGTCTGCGGTGCTCCATGCGAGGCCTCCTGTCGCCGGGGAGAGCTGGACCAGCCCGTCTCCATCAGGGCGCTCAAGCGTTTCGTGTGCGAGCGCTTCGCGACGGACTCCTCGAAGGTCCGGCGTGATCTCCCCGTCTACCTTCGGGAGGCCTCTCGCAGAATGGCGCCTCGCTCCTGCCAGGGAGCGGAGGAACTGCTTCCCCTTCTGCAGGCCCTCACGAAGGGCGACATCGAGCCTGTATCCGGGCTGTCGGTGGCCATCGTTGGTAGTGGACCCGCCGGTCTCGCCGCCGCCCATGATCTGGCATTGATGGGCTTCCAGGTCACGGTCTTCGAGATGGAGAAGACCCTGGGAGGCATGTTGGCACTGGGAGTCCCCGAGTACCGTCTGCCCAGGGACTTGATCCAGGCGGAGATCGACGTGGTGCGGGCCATGGGCATCCGCGAGGTCACGGGTACCATGGTGGGGCGCGACCTGAGCCTTGCGGAGCTGCGGGAGTCCCACGACGCCGTGATCATCGCGGTGGGAGCCAAGCGCTCCCGGTGGCTGGACATACCTGGCGCCAGGGCCAGGGGCGTGTACGGCGGCGTCGAGTATCTCCACGCCGTGGCCACCGGCCAACCGCTCCAGATGGGAGAAAAGGTGGTCGTGATCGGCGGCGGTAACGTAGCCTTCGACGTGGGGCGTACGGTGCTCCGGCAGATATCCTTCGACGCCGCCCGTACTGCGGCCAGGGATCACGCCGTGAAAGCGGTCCACCTGTGCTCGCTCGAGTCCCGCCAGGAAATGCCCGCCGACGACGTGGAGATCATCGAGGGCGACGAAGAGGGCATTCTCCGCCACAACAGTGTCGGTCCCGTCGAGATCCTCACCGACCGCGACGGAGCTGTCAGTGGGATCGTCCTCAGGAAATGCCTGCGGGTGTTCGACGAGGAAGGCCGCTTCAACCCCGTCTTCGACGACCAGGTGCGGACTCGCATCCCCTGTGACAACGTGCTCCTGGCCGTGGGACAGGGTTTTGACCTGAGCTTCGTGGACCCCGTGCGAGACGGCCTGGAGATGACCGAGCGAGGCCTGATTTCCTGTGACGCCGTTACGGGCAGGACCAGCGCCCCGGACCTGTTCATCAGCGGCGACCTTGCCTACGGTCCCAAGCTGCTCATTCACGCCGTGGCGTCGGGCAAGGCCACGGCTCGGGCTGTGTACGAGTCACTCACGGGGCGTTCACTCCAGTTCGACGACGTAGACATGCACCTGTCGCTGGCGGGCTATCAAAGAGAACCCGACTTCGAGAAGGTGCCCAGAGTCCGGATCCCCACCGCCGGCGTCCAGGAGCGACTGCGGGCTCAGGATGAGCAGGTTGAGCGGCCCTTTTCCAGCGAAGACGCCAGGCGCGAAGCCGGCAGGTGCCTGGACTGCGGCGTGAACACCATTTTCGACGGCTCCAGGTGCATCCTCTGCGGCGGCTGCGTGGAGGTCTGCCCCGAACTCTGCCTGCGAATCGTCTCGGCGGATCGCCTGGCCGCTGCGGAGGCCGCAGCCCCGCTCCCGGATCGTCTCCTGGACCCTCACGAGACGGGCCAGCTCTCGGCCATCGTCAAAGACGAGACAAGCTGCATCCGTTGCGCCCTCTGCGCCGAACGTTGTCCCACCGGCGCCATCACCATGGATCGCTACCAGTTCAAGGAGGTTCCAAGATGCCCAGCCGTGTAGAGCCGGGCCGGGTCACCAGGCGTGACCTCCTGGGGGCCGCAGGTCTGTGGACCGCGGGCCTGGCAATCCTCGGATCCCTGGTGGGGCTCATGAGGCTACCCATCCAGAGGGTGCTCCCCGAGGCCTCCGACAGGTTCAAGCTGGGCAGTCCCGAGGAGTTTCCACCAGGATCCAGCAAGGTACTGCAGGACCAGCAGGTGCTGGTCATGTCCACCCAGGAGGGGATCGCGGTCCTGTCCATGGTTTGCACCCACCTGGGTTGTGTTGTGTCATACTCCGGCGACGGCTTCACCTGTCCCTGCCACGGCTCCCGCTTCGGTCCCCTTGGCGATGTCTCGGCGGGGCCGGCCCCCAGAGCATTGAAATGGCTGGAGATCTCCCTGGCTCCCAACGGCAAGCTCGTGGCGGACAAGGGCCGCGAGGTGGAGCCGGGCTCGTTCTTCCAGGCGCGGGGGAAGGCATGAGCGAGCAGAATATGCAGGCGATGTGGCGGAACACGCTCGCCCTGCCCGGAAACCTCTTCAGGTCCATCGTCCGGCACGGGCGGCCCGACAGCGCCAGAGCCAGGTCCCAGGCGGTCTTCTCCAACCTGTTCCTGCACATCCACTCCACTCGCATCCACCACAGGACCCTCCGCTTCAGCACCACCGCGGATCTTGGGGCAATCTCCGCGTCGCTGTTCCTGATCCTGACTGGCACCGGCATCTTCCTGATGGTCTACTACAAGCCTTCGGTGGACGGCGCCTACGACAGCATCAAGGACATCCACTACGTGATCCCCACCGGCAGGCTGACCCGGAACATCCACCGCTGGGCTGCCCACCTCATGGTGCTATCGGTCATCCTGCACATGTGCCGGGTCTTCTTCACCGCCAGTTACAAAAAACCCCGCGAGTTCAACTGGTTGGTGGGGATGGGGCTCCTGGTGGTGACCCTTGCCCTGTCCTTCACCGGGTACCTGCTGCCCTGGGACCAGCTCGCATACTGGGCCATCACCATCGGCGCCAACATCGCCGCATCGCCCCGGGAGTTGACCGACGCTCTGGGGATGACGGCCTGGTTCGACCCGGGCGGCTTCACCAGGGAGATGCTGCTGGGGGCCTCCGAAGTGGGACCAGAGGCCCTGATACGCTTCAATCTCCTGCACTGCGTCATCCTCCCCATAGCCGCCGTGGTCCTGCTGGGTGTCCACTTCTGGCGGATCCGCAAGGACGGCGGGCTGGGCCGGCCCCACCAGGAGGTCACGCCGGCCGGCAAGGGCGCCGCCGTCTCGCAACAGGCGGGCCCAGCGCCGGTCTCAACGGATTCAGCAAACAAAACCTGGGGCCTCATGGCGCTGGTACCCGGTCGCTCACCGGCTGCCGACATCGAGCCCAGCGAGACCGTCCCCGCCTGGCCCTACCTGTTGAGGGCGGAACTCCTGGTGTTCATGGGCACCATGTTGCTCTGCTTGGTGCTTGGCATCTTTTTCGATGCCCCGCTGAAGGTCCTGGCCGATCCAGTACACCCCGAAAACCCGGCCAAGGCCCCCTGGTACTTCCTGGGCCTGCAAGAGTTGGTGTCCTACTCGGCCTTCGTGGGTGGCTTGTTCATCCCGGCGGTCACCGTCGTGGGGCTGGGCCTGGTGCCCTACCTGGACCGCGAGAAGGAACCCGCGGGAATCTACCTGGATGGCGCCCACAACAAGCGCATCGCCTTGCACAGCGCGCTCTTCGGCACACTCTGCGCCGTGCTGGCGGTGGCCATCCCCGTGAACTTCGGGTGGCTTCGGGACTGGTTCCCGGGCGTCCCGCAGCTCTTCATCATCCTGTTCAACCCGGGGACGCTCCTCACCGCCGCGTACGTGGCCTGGTCCCTGCGCGTGGCGGGCAGGACCGGCTCCACCAGGTCCTCGGCCATAGCCCTCTTCACCTGCTTTCTCATGGGCTTCATCATCCTCACCTATGTGGGCACCGAACTCCGGGGCCCCAACTGGGACTTCTACTGGTCCCGTTCCGACTGGCCGGTTCACTGAAGGAGCAGGACCATGACCTTGCCAGAGAACCGCCGTGGCTCCAACGAGAACCTGGAAGAGGCCCTCGCTGCCCTGGTCGCCCGGGATCAGCTCCACAAGCTGGCGCTCCTGGTGCTGAGCACCCTCGCCATCGTGGCCCTGGCCTGGGCCGCGCTTGCCGAGAACCTCCTGCCCGGTTGGCGCTCGTATCAGCAGCAGTACGGGGAAATCCTCCAGGACAAGGCCACCGACGACCTCGGCAGGCAGCTCGCCGACGACTTCCACGTGGAGGTGCGCCAGGTGGTGCTGCCCGAGTTGGCAACCATCGATCGCTGCGTGAGCTGTCACGTGGGTCTCGAGGACCCGCGCATGGCGGAGGCCCCACAGCCCTTCACGAGCCACCCCGGGGACTTCCTCGAACAGCACGAGGTGGACGAGTTCGGCTGTGTCGTGTGTCACGACGGTCAGGGGCGGGCCCTGCTCCAGGACGACGCCCACGGCCAGGGGGAGCACTGGCACCATCCCGTCGAAGCGAAAGAGACTGTGTACACCAACTGCTCCCGCTGTCACCAGGAGGCTGATCTCTTCGCCTCCGACTCCGACCTGTACGTGGTCTCCACCGAACCGCGCCCCATCTTCCAGGACGAGCTGGACGGTGCCGTACCGGGCTTCGAAGCTGCCGAGGCAAGAAAGCTCCTGCGCGGCAAGGACCTGGTGAAGAGCCTGGGATGCCTGGGGTGCCACAGGTACCACGGTCGGGGCGGGCTGCTGGGGCCGGATCTCTCCTACACCGGCGACAAGCTCTCGCTGGACTTCGACTTCTCACACGTGCAGGGGGAGCACACGGTGGCTCATTGGCTGCAGGAACACTTCCTGGACCCGCAGGCCGTTTCCCCGGGTACGCTCATGCCCGACATGGACCTGAGCGAGTCCCAGGCCCGGGCACTGACCCTCTACCTGCTCGCCCAGCACGAGAAGACCATGCCCGCCGCCCTCCGGCCCGCTCCGCCGGCCATCTCGGGAGTCGTGGTGGGCGGCGAGCGCATCTACTCCCTCTTCTGCGCTGCCTGTCACGGGAGCGACGGCCAGGGAAGCACGATGCGCCAGGCCCGGGGGGAAGCGCCGGAAGACACCCCCGTGGAGTTGATGGTCCCGTCGCTGAGCAGCTCCGACACCCTCTCCGTGGCCAGCGACACCTACCTCGCCCGCGTCATCCAGCAGGGACGACCCGGCACGGCGATGGTGGGCTGGGCGGCGATGGAGGGGGAAGGGCTCCGGCAGGACGAGATCGCCCGGCTGGTGGACTACCTGCGTGGCTGGCAGCCTTCGGGCGCGGACCCGTTCCTGGTGGACTCGGGCCGCGGGGATCCGGAACTGGGGGGGCGGGTCTTCGCCGAGCACTGTGCTGCCTGCCACGGCGACGAAGGGCGCGGCGGGCTCGCGGTTTCCCTCCGGGCCACGAGCTTTCTATCCATCTCCACCGACAGGTTCCTGGCCCAGACCATAGTGGAAGGTCGCCCCGACACGGCCATGCCAGCCTGGCGCGATCTCGACCGCGGGCTCGTGCAGGACGTAATCGCCGCCATTCGCACCTGGCAACCCACCGGCGGCGGGGAAGCGCTGGTCCTGCGTCTGGCTTCCGGGCCCGACGGGCCCCGGGCATCCGCCGACTTCGGGCGTACCATCTACAAGGGTGACTGCGCCGTGTGCCACGGTTCCCGGGGCGAAGGCGACCTGGGACCCTCCCTCGTAACACCGGAGTTCCTGGCAGTCGTGGACGACAGATATCTCCTGGACGCCATAGTCAAGGGCAGACCCGACACGGCCATGCCCGCCTGGCGCCACCTGGGCGCCCCCCAGCAGGCCTCGTTGATCAAGTATCTACGCGCTGAACAGCCCGCTCCGTCCCGTACTCTCCCAGGACCCGGCGGCGAGGGAGACATCGCCCGGGGCAGCCAACTCTACGCCGGCACCTGCTCCGGCTGTCATGGAGAACGGGCCGAGGGGGGCGTCGGGCCACAGCTCGGCAACCCGGTCTTCCTGGCCAGCGCCACCGACGCACTGATCCGCAACTGGGTCCTCCACGGGCGAGGGGGTCCGCCCATGCTGGGCTTCGACAAGAGCGCGGGCGGGATGGTGGAGCTTTCCACCCGGCAGGTGGACGACATCGTGGCCTATGTCCGCTCCCTCCAGGACCGGCCCATGGAAGTCCTGTGCAAGAACCCCTCCGGCTCGGCTACCCTTGGGACCACCTGGTACGAGGGGGCCTGCTCATCCTGCCACGGCGCAGACGGCAGGGGAGACACCGGCCCGGCCCTTGCCAACCACGGCTTCCTGGAGGTGGTCTCCGACGGCTTCATCCAGGCCACCATGTCCCTGGGGCGGGACGGTACGGAGATGAGGCCGGTCAAGAAGGGCGCCCAGTCCATCGTCGCGCTGACCACCGACCAGATGGACGACATCGTCGCGCTCCTGAGGAGCTGGGAGCGTTCGCCCCCGTCGCTGGCCCAGAGGTACGTCATCCCCTGGGACCTGTCCCTGGGCGAGGAGCTGTGGATCGGCAACTGCTCCGGCTGCCACGGTCTGCGAGGCAAAGCCGAAACTCATCCCGCCGGTCAGGAGGCGGCCTGGGCGCCCAACCTCAACAACCAGGGTTTCCTGGATGCGGCCACGGACGGCTTTCTGCAAGCGACCATCATCAAGGGCCGGAGCGGCACCGCGATGCGCTCCTTCAGCCAGAACTCACAGAGCCTCTCCAACCTGGACAGCCAGCAGATCGACGCCATCGTCGCCCACATCCGCTCCTGGTCCAACCAAGACGACGTACCCAGCACGGGGCTGGCCTACACAGCAGAGCCAGGCACCTGACGAACCCCGACCAGAACCCGAAAGAGGGAGTCCGAATCCAATGAAGCGGCAAAGAGGCCCGATATCATTCCATCGCCGAAAGTTCATGCAGATGGCCGCGGGCACGGGAGTGTCCTGCGTCTTCGCCAACTTTCTCACCAGCGACTTCGTCCGGGCGGCCAAGGCCTCGACGGATCACCTGGCCTCCGGCGTCAAGCTCCTCCAGTCCGCGTGCCCCTACTGCGGCGTCGGGTGCGGCACCTTGATCAAGGTCCAGGACGGCAGGGTGGCGGGGATGGTGCCCGACAAGAAGCACCCCACCAACCGCGGAATCCAGTGTATAAAGGGCCTCAACGCCCACGAGCCCATCTACCGGGATCGTCTTTCGCAGGTGCTGGTGCGCAAGGACCTGAGCGATCCGCTGAGGGGTCACGTATCCGCCACAAAGGGGCGCTTCGACGACGATGTCTTCGAGGCCGTTCCCCTCCACGAGGCCGAGGAGCTGGTGACGGAGAAGATCGCCGGGATCATCGCCGCCAGGGGGCCCAACACGGTGGGTCTCAATGGCTCGGGTCAGCTCACCATGGAGGCCCAGTGGATCGAAAACATCCTCATGAAGGGGGTGATCGGCTCCAACTCCATCGAGGCAAACGCCCGGATGTGCATGACCTCGGCCGTCACCGGCTACTTCCACTCCTACGGCTCGGACGCGCCCCCCACCTGCTACGACGACATCGAGCAGGCCGACTTCATCACCTTCTGGGGCCACAACGCCCGAGAGGCCCATCCCGTGCTGTTCTGGCGCGTGGCGGACCACAAGAAGCGCGCGGGCATCCCCACGCTGGTCTCCGACCCGCGGCGCACCGGGACCGTGGTGGGCCTGGAGTCCATCGATCCCCGCAACAGCCTGCACCTGCAGACGCTCAACGGTGACATCAGCTATCACAACGCCATCGCCCACGTGCTCCTCACCCGCTACCCCGAGGCCTGCATGCCTGAAAGCTGGCTGGAGCAGCACACCACGGGCTGGAAGGACTACGTTGCCGGGGTAAAGGCCCGCTACTCGCCCGCCCAGGTGGTGGAGCGCCTGAAGATGCTGGACCGCGGCAGGGTGACGGTACGGCAGATCGAGCACATCGCAAAAACCTGGGCCGAGGCCTCCATCAAAGGCCGAAAGCGTGGTCGAGGCGGTGTGCTCACCTTCTGGGGCATCGGCTACAACCAGATGCTCCACGGGCAACACAACACCATCGGCCTGGTGAACCTGCACCTGCTCACCGGCAACGTGGGGCGTCCCGGCTGCGGGAGCCACTCCCAGACGGGCCAGCCCAACGCCATGAGCGAGCGCCTCATGGGTGGGCTCACCGGCCGGCTCCCCTTCAACAAGCCGCTCTCGGATCCTGACTGGCGTGAGCACATGGAAAAGGCCTGGGGGCTGCCGGCCAAGCGGCTGGAGGCCGTGAGCGCGCTGCCAAATCCCGGGATGGTGGTGGGCATGATGGAGCGAGCCCTCAAGGACGAACTCCTGGCCATGTTCTGGATCTACACCACCCACATCCACATGCCCGACGTGGAGACCCTGGTGCGGCCCGCCTTGAGCAAGATGTTCGTGGTGGTGCAGGACATCTACCGGCACGCTCCCAACAACCTCTACGCCGACGTAATCTTCCCCGCGGCCACCTGGGGCGAGTGGGTGGGGGGCACCTACATCCAATCGGAGCGCCGCCTGTACGTGTGTGACGGCACGGCCAACCCCCCTCCCAACTGCCTGCCCGACATGGACCTGGCCATCGACAAGGCCAAGGCCCTGGCCAGGAAGCTGGGCCTGGACGCGGACCGCATCCTCCCCTTCGAGAAGAAGATCAAGCTCGGGAACGGGCTGATGGCATACGATCCCGAGGATGTCTTCCGCGAGATACTCCGAGCCAGCGCCGGTTCCGACGCGGACCTCACCGGGATGCTCCAGGTGGAAGAGCAGGACGGAGTCAGCCCCTACACCCAGATGCGCCAGCTTCGCGGCATCCAGTGGCCAGCGCCAACGGCCGATATCGCCCGGGCGGGCGGCACCAGGCGTCGCTACCTGGGTCAGGAAGGTTGGACCGACAAGCCGTATGGAGCCTTTCCCAAGAAGGGCGGCAAGGCGAAGTTCAAGCTCTGCGAACAGGACTACTCTCAGATCCACGAGATCTGCGACGATCTCATGGAGTTCGGCTCCAGCGCCCAGCCTGGGGCCGGCCCCTACCTCATCGACGAACTTGCGGACGCCAAGAGCACGGGGAGGGACAACTTGTTGGTGCGGGCCCGCAACGCCGCGCTTCCACCCGAACTACCCGACCTGGCCGTCTACGAGAACCGCGCCAAGGGGCTGAGCGACCACGTCGCGCTAGACAGCTTCCCTTTCTGGCTCTCCCTGGGCATCGTCTACGAGCACTTCCACGCCTCCAAGACCATCCGCGGCCCCACCACCTTGAAGCTGGTCCCCGAGCAGTACGTGGAGATCAACGATCAGGACGCCGCTCGTTTCGGGCTGCGCGATGGCGAGTGGGTTCGCGTGGTGACCAGGCGGGGCAGCTACGAAGCACGGGTCTCCATCGGCACGGGCAGCCTCATTCGTCCGGCTCGCTCGGTGGTTCCCCCCGGGCTCATTTTCAGCCCCTGGAACCTCTCGGTAGCGGACAGCGCCGATCCCCAAGAGAACAGGTGGCTTGCCAACGCCACCAGCCACCGGGGCTGGGACCCCGTCAGCGGCCAGGTGGACTACAAGAAGCTGGCGGCACGCATAGAAAAGATCTCTTGAGTCTCCCGTGGTGATGAACCGTAGAGATCTCTTGAAGAACGTGTTGGCCCTGAGCGCGGTCTCGCTGCCCCTGGCGTTGCTGGGCACCAGCCATGCCGCGGGGGACAACCTGCTGCGTCCCCCGGGAGCCCTGGACGAGCGGAGCTTTCTGTCCCGTTGTATCCGCTGCGCTCGCTGTGTGGATGCCTGTCCCAACAAGGCCATCGTGCCGCTGGACGCCAGCTTCGGACATGCCAGGATCTCCACGCCGGCCATCCAGGCCCGCCGGCAGGCCTGCATGCTCTGCAACCGGGTGGAGGGGGACTACCTGCTGTGTACCACCGCTTGTCCCACCGGTGCCCTTCAGCCGGTGCGCAAGGACCCCGCCGAGATAATGGCCAGAGTATCCATGGGAACGGCTGTGATAGACCAGCAGCTATGCTACTCCTACAACAACTGGAGCTGCGGGGCCTGCTACCGGGCCTGCCCCCTGTCGGGGCTGGCCATGACGCTCGGTCTGTGGGAGCGCCCCACCGTGGACCCCGCCCACTGCATCGGCTGCGGCCTCTGCGAGCGCTCCTGCATCCGCTATCCCCACGCCATCAGGGTCCAGAGCCATCGCGGCAGGGCGGCTTCATGAGCCTCACGCGTCGTCGGATTCTGCGAGATGCCGTCGGTGCAGGCGCGTCGCTCTTCGCCTTCCTCGGCGTCTCCGGCCTGCTGCGCCTCGTGCTGGGGGCTGGCGCTTCCAGCTACCCGGTGGACGGTGGAACATCCGGCTCGCTGGATGGGTGCGGAACCACGGCTGGAGACGCGCTCCTCCCAAGGCTGATCCGCCCCCCCGGAGCCCTGGAAGAGCCAGCCTTCCTGGCCGGGTGCATCCGCTGCTACCGCTGCCAGGACGCCTGTGACATCGGTGCTGTGCGCTTCCTGGGCGAGGGCGCCGGCGAGAGCTTCCTCTCCCCCTATATCGATCCGGCGGCGAAGGCCTGCAACTTGTGCATGAAGTGCACCCGGTCCTGTCCCACCGGGGTACTGGTGCCCATGGAGCCCGAGGAGCGCCGGGAGGTCTCCATGGCAACGGTTACCCTGGAGGCCGCGCTCTGCCTCTCCCACAAGGCAGCGTCCATTCGGGACCGACAGGCCCTCCTGGTGGAGGCGGGCAGGGAGGCCACCGAGGTGGAGGCCACACTGGAGCGGCGGGGGCCCTGCGGCGAGTGCTACATGTTCTGTCCCGAACGTGGTCGGGCCATCGATATCCAACCGGGGGGATTCCTTGCACCTCGGGTGTTCCCCGACAAGTGCGTCGGCTGCGGCCTGTGCGAGGAGATCTGCCGGGTGATCCTTCGGGGCAGGCCCGCCATCCAGGTCGTACCCACGCGGAGCTGGACATGAAACCAGCCCGCCGAGCTGCTCCAGTACGGAGCCAGGGCGTCGTCCAGCTCCTGCGCCGTGCGGCCCAGGCCAGCGTCGCGTGTATCATGGTGTCCGTCGTGTTCCTGGGCCTCTATGCCCACTACCGGGCGGCCGACGCCATTGACGACCTGGATGCGGAGGCCGGTTGGAGGGCACCTGTACTGGCCGCTATACACGAGATCGTAGACCCCATGGACGACCCCTGGAGCTTTCTCCAGGGATTCGGAGGCAACGTCTGGTCCATGAGGCTCTTCGGCTACGACATCACGGACCCCCTGGCGGCGCTGGACGCCAGCGCGGCGTCGCTCTCGATACACGCGCCGCTGCTCATGTCCATCCTGCTGCCCGTGCTGCTCACGCTCCTGCTGGGCAAGGTGTATTGTAGCTGGCTTTGCCCTGCCAACGTCATCTTCGAACTCGCCTCCGGGCTTCGCCGGCTCTTGCGTTTCCTGGAGCTGAGGCCCGCCAACCTGCGCTTCTCTCGACGGAACAAGTACCTGCTGCTCCTGGCGGGGCTCGTCATGGGCGCTCTGGGCAGCCTGCCCCTCTTCGCCTTGTTCTACCCACCCGCGGTCTTGAGCCGCACCGTCCACGCGCTCATATTCGGAACGGCAGCCACGGGCACCCTCGTCTTTTTCTCGGTCCTGCTGGCCTTCGAGCTGCTGGTATCTCCTCGCTGGTGGTGCCGCTACATGTGCCCGGGCGGCGCCCTCTACGGTCTCATGGGCTGGCCGCGGCTGCTCCGCGTCCGGCACGCCCCGGACCTGTGCACCAACTGCGGGGCCTGCCACGCCCACTGCAAGGCCGGGCTCGACCCGCCGCGGCAGAGCTTCGGTATCGAGTGCGACAACTGCGGCCAGTGCGTCAGGCACTGCGGAAGCAGGGCCATGAGCTGGGGGCTGGGCCTTCCTGCCTGGCTTTCCCGGACAACCATCGTGCTGCTGCTCCTGGCACCGCTCGCTCCCCGGGCCGGGGCCCACCACATCCTGGGCCTTCCCCACTACTCCTACAAGGAGAACTACCCCCAGGTGCCCGTGCTGGAGTACCCCGCCGAGAGCGGTCCCTACGACATCCTGCTCACCGCCTACCCCGGAGTCCCCAACCCCGGCGAGGCGGCCAACCTGAGCGTCTACGTGAAGGACAAGCTCACGGGCCAGGTCTACGACGATCCCGTCCAGGTGCGGGTCCTGCGAACCTTCACCTTTGGCAGCAACCAGGTGATCCTGGAGCCGGTGAGCCTCCTCCCCCTGGATCGTGTCTACACCGTGGCGGTGATGTTTCCCGCCGACGGCGAGTATATCGTGGAGGTCTCCCTGGAGGTGGAGGGAAAGCTGGAGGTCATACCCTTCCTGGTGGTGGCGGGGGATCCCTCCTCGGCCACGGCTCCCCTGCTGATCTTGATGGGAGCGATGGGGATCTTCATAGTCGTGGTGAGGGCCGTGGGGATCAAGCGGGGACGTGGGAAGAATCCGAAAGAAGGAGACCTCCGAAGCGGGCTCCCCAAAGGTGACACAAGCCGGGACATCCCCTCGCCACGCGAGGCGAAATGAGCAGCCCAACAGGGCGTTGGCTGGGTCGGGCGAAGCTCGCGTTCCCCTACCTGCTGCTGCTGGCGGCGCTGCTGGGCGTGTTCTGCTCCAACCTGGGCTCTGACCCGGGCCGGGACCAGGCGACGAGGGCTGAGCCCGCCCTGCCGACGCTGGTGGATCCCGTCTGCGGGATGGAGGTCAACCCGGCCTGGGGGCACAGCCAGGATCACGCGGGTCGGAGCTACTACTTCTGCAGCGAGTCCTGCAAGCTGAAATTCGCCTCCAACCCCGACCAATACCTGCAGGAGAGCTGCCCGGTCTGCGGCGAGCCAGTGTCGCCATCCCGCGCCTTTCCCGCCACCTACCTGGGGAAGACATACGAGCTGTGCTCCCAGGAGCACCGGCGACTCTTCAAGGCCGATCCCGCCGGGTACTTCATGCACACCATGTGGGGGATCCCCGACTGGCTGTACTACCTGTCCATCGGCATCGTGCTGCTGATCTCGTTCCTGGTGCTGGAGATTCCCGGCGAGAGGGCCGGTGCAGGAGCACGGCCACGCCTGGACCTCATGGCGTCGAGACCCATGCGTATCCTTGCGGGATCGCGTGTCTTTCGCTTCCTCCTGCAGCTCTCCGTCGTGCTGCTCTTCCTGCTGGTGATAGCCGCCGGTCTCTACGGCGTGCAGAACCCCGCCATGAACATCGCCCCCTTGCTCACCTGGACGGTGTGGTGGGGAGGGCTGGTGGTGGTGATCATGTTCCTGGGCAAGGCCTGGTGCTACGTGTGCCCCTGGGACGCCATCGCCGGGTGGGTCGAGGGCATGAGCCTGTGGAGGAAGCCCAGGAGGGGCATTGGCCTGGCCCTGCCATGGCCGCGCTCCTGGCGCAACATCCGTCTCGCCACCATCCTCTTCGTGGGCTTGACCTGGGTGGAGTTGGGCTTCGGTGTGACCATGTCACCGGCAGCCACCGCCTGGCTTGCGCTGGCCATGCTCCTCCTGGCCCTGGGCTCGGTCCTGCTCTTCGACAGGAGGAGCTTCTGCCGGTACGGCTGCCTGGTGGGACGGGTGAGCGGGCTCTACGCGATGTTCTCGGCCATCGAGGTGAGGAGCCGCGACAAGGCCGCCTGCCGTGCCTGCCGGAGCAAGGAGTGCGTGAAAGGCAGCGCCACCGCCCACGGCTGCCCCACCTTCCAGTACCCCGGGGGCATGCAGACCAACACCTACTGCATACAGTGCATGGAGTGCGTCCAGGCCTGTCCCCACGACAACATCGCGGTCAACCTGCGCCCCTGGGGCTCCGACCTGGCGGTGGGCGGCAAGCCAGCCAGCGACGAGGCCTTCCTTGCGCTGCTCATGCTGTCCATCACGGCATTCCACGGCCTCACCATGACCCCCGCGTGGCGTGACCTGCTGGCGGTCCTGGAAGCTCCGGCATGGTCGGGCCAGGTGCTCTCCTTCAGCCTGGGCATGGTGGCCATCATGCTGGCCCCCATCGCCCTGTTCACGCTGCTGGTGCGTATGTCCCACATGCTGGCCCTCCGCTCCGGCGGGGCACGAGGCCCAGGGTTCGGCGGCTACTTCGTCAGATACGCCTACTGCGTCCTCCCCATCGCCCTCTTCTACCACCTGGCCCACAACCTGGAGCACTTGTTGATGGAAGGCCCAAAGGTGGTGGCACTCATCAGCGACCCCCTTGGGCGGGGATGGAACCTCATGGGAACGGCCGGGCTGTCCATCCCGCCCATGGTCTCGCTGGACACCCTCTGGATCCTCCAGGTGGTGCTGGTGGCCGTGGGCCACGTGTACAGCCTGTGGGCGGCCCGCGAGATCAGCCGGCGCAGCTTCGGCGACCACGCCCTGGCCCGCCGCAGCCAGTGGCCCATCCTCCTGGGCATGATAGCCTTCTCCATCTTCAGCCTGTGGCTCCTCAAGCAGCCCATGGAGATGCGCAGCTCGGCGATGTAGGGACTACCCCGCCTGAGCATGGCGACCCCGGTTCATGAACGGCCGGGCATGGCAACGAACCCACGAACTTCAAGTCATCCCGTGTCCACGTTGCCACGAAATCACCGCAGAGCAGCCCATCGCGCCGAACGTCGTGGAGATCCCGCCAGGAAAGGGCGGTGCTCGCACACTTGGACCAGGGGTGAACGCCTTCTCGACCGCTTGACGGTATTCGTTCTTGGCGTTCTTCCAGAAGCCTTCTCGAAGGTCGGAGCCGTCGCTCCAGCGCTCCAACCCCTCCATGACCGAGCTGTCTGGGTCGCGTCGCACCAGATCATTGATAAAGGGCTCATCCCGCCGGAATAGTCGCCTCAGACCTTGGC
The DNA here is from genome assembly GCA_024276675.1 of Myxococcota bacterium. Lineage (GTDB taxonomy): Bacteria > Myxococcota_A > UBA796 > UBA796 > JAFGLY01 > JAJRWT01. Next base: position 17,129 of record JAJRWT010000097.1, read on the forward strand.
GTCACTTTGAGCTGCCGGCCGGGACCCGCTACCTCTGGGCGCCGACCGGGCTTTTCCGTGCGGGCCGTGAGACCTCGTCTGCGCTATGCCATGATGGGAACTGGCGGCTTCCGGAGTCCGCCGCAAGCGAAGGACTCACAGCGGATGTGGGAGAACGCTCGGGGAGCGCCTCCCCACGACCCCTACGACGAGAGAGGCCCAGGATTCCCCTGGGCTCCTACAAGAAGAAAATGGAGGCGGCGGGAGTCGAACCCGCGTCCGAAATCGCTCGGCTTTGGCTTCTACATGCTTAGCCTCCGGTCTACCACTCCGTGAGCTCGGAGGCCCCCGCTTTCACGGAATGAGCGACGATTTGTCGGGGTTGTTTGTCGTCCCCTGGGCGCCACGCCACGAAGCGCCTTCAGGACTAGCCAGGTCTTGACGCGCCCGAAACTGGAACCCTGGCATTGCCAGCTCGGACGGCTCGGCCGCTACGCGGCGGCGAGAGCGAAGCTGTCGTTGTTGTTGGCAGCTATTTTGGTTTTCCCGGTGTTTTGCGAGGTACCGAGCACCTCGACATGCAGCCTCGGCCTACCACGACCCCGTCGAACCCGTTTCGCCCCCTCGATGGTGGATGGGCCGGATGGAATGGGGATGAAGGGGACTGGCCCCACGACCATCCGGTTCACTGTGTTCCTTCTTTCAATGTGACCACTGGCGAATACACTGTCAAGCCCCACCTTCAACTCTTTCTGGCTGTCGTTGGTGCTCGCCTGCTGCTTTCCTTCCCCGGACCCCTTCTCGTATCGGGAATGTGGCACAGGCGGGTTGAAGCCTGGTAGGAAGCATGGGGCTGGGGGGGGGCACACCCTTGGGAAGGAGCATCGTGAAGGCCGGTACAACACTCGCAAGGAGCACGAACCGGGCCTGTGCTCCGTCGGATCGGCGAGAAATGGCTTGACGTCGGATGCGAAGCACCATAAATCACGCGCCTTCCATACCTCGTCCCGTCTGCGCCGACATAAACCCGCCAACTGCACGGTTATGCGCTTTCGTCCTGGTTCACCGGAAATATCCACGCATCTCACCCGGGCCAATTGGGCGCCAACTTCCGTGGCGGGTTCCGCAGCCATCCTCGCAGCGACGCCGCGCAGCGTCATTTCAACTCTCACACATTCCATTTTCCAACCATGCTCGTAAGGAGCCAGGCAATGCCAGACGCAGAAGGAATCCTCGAAGCACGCTCCCCAGCAGAAATGGGAGCCCAGACCACCCCCACGGGCAGCCTCAACATCAAGGGCGCCGACAACCTGGATTGGGGCGTCAAGAACCGCCTCTCCAAGCTCATCCAGCCCGACGGCCGTTGCATGTTCCTGCCCATCGACCACGGCTATTTCCAGGGTCCCACCCGCAAGTTGGAACGTCCGGCCGAAACCATCGCGCCACTCATCCACATGGCGGACGGCCTGTTCGTCACCCAGGGCGTGCTGCGGGCGGCGATCCCAGCCGACCTGAAAACCCCCGTAATCCTGCGGGTTTCCGGCGGCACCAGCGTGGTGGGAAATGACCTGGCCAACGAAACACTGGTCACATCCATCGAAGACGTCATCCGAGCCAACGCGGTTGCGGTGGGCATCTCGGTCTTCATCGGCACCGACTACGAAAAGCAGACCTTGCAAAACCTTGCCGACATGGTGGACCTCTGCGGCAACTACAACATCCCGGTCATGGCCGTGACAGCCGTGGGCAAGGAAATGGAAAAACGCACGGCCCGTTACCTGGCCCTCTGCTGTCGCATCTGCGCCGAAATCGGCGCCCGCGTCGTCAAGACCTACTACGCCGCCGATGACTTCGAAAAGGTAACCAACGGCTGCCCCGTCCCCGTCGTCATGGCCGGAGGCCCCAAGGTAGACACCGAACGCCAGGTCTTCGACTTTGTCTACGATGGCATCCAGAAGGGCGCCATCGGCGTAAACCTGGGCCGCAACATCTGGCAGAGCCCCAACCCCGTGGCGGTGATGAGCTCGCTGCACGCCATCATCCACGACAACGCCACCCCCGCCCAGGCCGAAGAGATCTTCCTGGACATCAAGAACGACTAGCTCCCGGGGCAACACCACCGTCAAAAAGGAAGGGGCAGGCCGGTATCATTCGGCTCCTGCCCCTTTTCCATACACTTTCCAGATACTTTCCATATTTCCATAAATTCCGAGAGAGGTGAGACATGGGCGAAGGCAAGAAGATGAACGTGGCCATGTGGTACAGAAACAACGACGTACGCCTGGAAGAAATGGACATCCCCGTCATCAACGCCCACGAGATGCTGGTCCGCGTGGAGGCCAGCGGCATCTGCGGCTCGGATGGCATGGAGTGGTACAGGCTCCACAAGGCGCCGCTGGTGCTGGGCCACGAGGTGGCGGGCACCATCGTGGAGTTGGGCTCCGCCGTCAACAAGACCTTCGAAGCCCGCAAGAGCGACAAGCGATTCTGCGTGGGCGACCGCGTCTCGGTGGCCCACCACGTGCCCTGCAACACCTGTCATTACTGCCTGCAAGGCCACCAGGCCGTCTGCAAGACCTTGCAGTCGACAAACTTCGACCCGGGCGGCTTCACCCAGTACCTGCGAGTACCAGCCATAAACGTGGACCGGGGCGTATTCAAGATCCCCGATGGCGTCTCCCTGGAAGACGCCACCTTCATTGAACCTCTGGGCTGCGTCATCAGGGGGCTCAGGCAGGCCAACCTCGAACCCGGCAACAGCGTCATGGTGGTTGGCTGCGGCATATCCGGCCAACTCATGATCATGGCGGCCAGAGCCATGGGCGCCGGCAGGATCTATGCCCTGGACACCATCCCCTTCAGGCTGGAAATGGCAAAAAAACACGGCGCCAACGAAGTCATCGACTCCGACGAAGGAGTCGGCGACAAGCTCCGCCACTTGAACGGGGGCATGCTGGCGGATCGCGTGGTCATCTGCCGCGCCAAGTGGATTCCCCAGGCCCTGGATGCGGTCGAAAAAGGCGGAACGGTGCTGTTTTTTGCCGGTGCGCGTGCGGACCAGAAGATCGACGTTCCCGTCAACGACCTCTTCTGGAAGACCGAGATCACCCTTACCAGCTCCTACGCGGCCCCACCAGCCGACTCCATGCAGGCCATGGCGCTCATCCACTCGGGCGCGGTGCCCGTCAACTCTATGATCACGCACCGCCAGCCGCTTGGCGCCCTGGGCGAAGGGATCCGGATGTTGGTCAACCCAACAAAGTTCAACTCCATGAAAACCGTCGTCTACTGCCAGGAATAGGCCCGCACACCTTCCTCGACCCGGCAGGACAGTCAATTGCGCGTTGCCGTCTACCTGGGCAGGGGGCGCTTCGAAACCCAGGAGCGCCCCGTTCCCCACCTGCAACCTGGTGACATGCTCATACGCATGGTAAGCTGCGGGCTCTGCGGCACCGATGTGCACAAGGTGGTCCACGACACCGTCTCACCTCCCCTGGTGCTGGGCCACGAAGTGGCAGGTACGGTCCTGGAGACGGGCCCCGCTGTTGGGGACTTCAAGCCCGGAGACCGGGTGGCGGTGGCTCACCACGTGCCCTGCATGGAGTGCTGGGAATGCCGCCACGGCCACGAGCCCCTGTGCGCCCAGTACAACGCCACGAACCTGGACCCGGGGGGCTTCTCGGAGTTCGTGCGGATCCCGGAACCCAACGTGAACCTCGCAACTCGCCTGGTGCCCGCCGGCCTGCCGCTGGAGCAGGCAGCTTTCATGGAACCCATGGCCTGCTGCATCCGCGCCATGGACGGGTTGTTCCTGCCCGGCGATCGACTGCTCATCCAGGGAGCAGGTCCCGTGGGCCTGTTGTTCCTGCTGCTGGCCCAGGCCATGGGAGCCGGCTCGGTCATTGTCACGGACCTGGTGGACTTCCGCTTGAAAACCGCGGCCCGACTGGGTGCCAGCCAGGTCCTGGACGCCCGCTCTCCCCTGCTGGCCCAGCAGGTGGCGGAGCTGACCGGGGGCAAGGGCGTCGCCGCCGTCGTGGACACCACCGGCAATCCAGGAGCCATGGACAGGGCCCCTGGCATGATCCGGGGAGGCGGGAAGCTGCTGCTCTTCGCCATCTCGCCGCCCTCCACGAAGCTGTCCCTGGATACCAACGCCCTCCTGAAATCGGAAATCCAGGTCCTGACAAGCTACTCGTCCTCGCCCAGCGATTATGGGCACTGCCTGGACCTGATGGCCACTGGCGCCGTACCGGTGGGCGAGTTGATCTCCCATCGATTTGCCCTGGACCAACTCTCGACAGCAGTGACCATGGGCCACCAGGCAGGTGCTTCGCTCAAGATAATGATTCAACCTTGAGCAGTCCCGGCGGGAATTCGAGAAGGGAAACGGGCCGGCCTCGCAGGCATGGGCCTCGAAACATGCTCATCGGCCTTCCAAAAAAATCCGCTCCTCCTTTGAAGTATTCCGGCACATCCACGTCAATGGAGACATGTCGGCGCTCTCGGTACTCTGCCAGCCCATCGCCCCGAGTCGCGCCGGTAGCCTCGATGGCTGTCTCTCACGCGTACATCCACCAACTGCTTGAACCCTCCCAACCTCCGCCTGGTGCCCCATGCCGTCCAGAAGAGAATTCTTGAAGCAGGCAGGAAGCGGCCTCGCTGCACTGACCATGGCCATGGCCTTTCCCCAACCGGCCTGGTCCGCCGAAACCTACGACATCCTGTATTTCGACTGGGTGCCGGATCTCGACGACGCACTGGACCACCTGGGGCAGTTGGAAGAGGGCATTCTTTCGGAAGAAGAATCACGCCGCCTGGAAGTGGTGGCCAGGGACGGCGGAGGCTTTGGTGTCATCACCCGCTACGAAAAAGCTCCCCGGCAGGCCGCGGTACTGGCCACCGTCCATTCGACCCTGCTTCAGAAGGCATCTGGCAGCGATGAGATCCTGGCTCGGGCCATCCCCGCAAAGGGTTACTCTCGCGTATACAACGTATCCTACGGGTTGGGCCCCAACTTCAAGGTTCTGAAACGCAACTGGGACACGGTGGCCAGGACCCTGGGCCCCGGCGTGACCAGGAGCCTGATCATCGAGCGTACCGCCTCTGGCAACTATGCCCTGGTGTACAAGCGCTACGGAGACATCAACAGCACCGCCACGGTGGCTCGGCGCCACGCAAGACTTCTCAAGAACAAGGGCATCGGCGCATCCTTCATCCAGGAGCGCAACAACCAGACCGTCTGGAACGGCTCATCCAATCCCAGCATCCGTCCGGACGCACCCTCAACGCTCGTGCAGGCCGAGCCCTCTCCGGAACCAACCCCACGAACCGAAGTCCAGCAGCCATCCCAGCAGGCCTCACCAGGCCAATCGGCCCAGGCGTCTTCCCAGAAGACCTCCACCGCGCTGCGCTCGGATGCCAAGCCACGGCGCGGTTCCGGACAATGGGAGTTGAAACCGGGCAAGTCGAGTCTGCAACCCAAGATAGACGCCTACATCAAGAGCCTGCGAGCCAAGGGCCGGGTACCATCCAACGAGGCTACATCCTGGCTGGTCTACGACCTCTCCCGGGACAAGACCGTGGCGGCAATCAACGCAGACACCCCCCGTCAATGCGCCAGCATGGTGAAGCCGCTGGTCATGCTGGCCTTCTTCTCCGAAGTACAGCGTGGTCGGTTTATCTATGGTTCCAAGAGCAGATCATACCTGGAAGCCATGATTCAGAAAAGCTCCAACTCTTCCACGAACTGGGTCATGGACCAGATAGGCGGTCCATCCAGGGTGCAGGCCATCCTCCAGGAGCGCTTCCCCGGTCTCCTGCCCCAGGCCTCCGTGGTAGAGAAGATCGCCGCCGGCGGAAAGACCTACAAGAACAAGGCATCTGCCGCTGACTACGGGCGTCTGCTCCGCGCCCTGTGGAACGACCGGCTGCCATATTCGGCCGAGATGAAGAGAATAATGAACCTGCCGGGTCGTGACCGCATCTGCTCCAGCACCACAAACGTCCCGGCAGGCACCCAGGTCTACAACAAGACCGGCAGCACTGCCCGACTTTGCGGGGACATGGGCATCCTGGTGCCACCGGCCACCTCGGGTAAAAAGCGCCCGTACATCATGGTGGGTATTTTCGAAAAACAGGTGAGAACCTCCAGCTACAGCGCATGGATAAGGGATCGTTCCTCCATCGTCCGTGCCGTCTCCGACATGGCCTACCTCCACATGAAGAGCATCCGCGACGTTGGATAGCCCCGCTGGCACAATGGCGCCTTCCGTTTGCAGTGGACTTCAATTTCCCGCAAACAAAGGCTATACTGCATGTGGACCATCAGGATGAGGAGACCGCCATGACAGCATTCACCGTTTCGATCATTCTCGCGAGCCTCTGTGGCTGCAATTCCAGCGGAGGCCTGACCACCAAAGACACAGCCCCTTCCGGAGACACGGCCATAGAAGATACCGACACGGACACGGACACGGACACGGACACGGACACGGACACCGACACCGACACCGACACCGACACCGACAGCGATGCCGATGCAGACACGGGACTGGAGACAGGAACCTGCGAAGAGTTGGCCGACCCCTGGGACATGGACGTCCTGGGCACCATCTATGCCATCTGGTACATGGGCATCGACGAACTGGAGATTCAAGGAACGCTGCTGGAGTTCATAGGCGAAATAGCAGACGAAACCTGCCCCTACGTAGAGAGCGACGGCTATTCCTACTACGACATATCGGGTCCATGCACCACCCTGGACGGCTACAGCTTCGACGGATCCCTGCTGTACGAAGCATCGGAAGTGGAGAGCAACCTGGACTACGACGACTTCAGCCTGTACTACACGGGGCTCGAGGGGACCCTGGACTTCTGGGCCAATGGTGTGTTGAACACCGAAGTGACCGAGGAGTCCGAGGCCATTGTGGAAATGGACTTTCAGTTGCACCGCTGGGCCGACGGGATCTTCTCCATCTCGGAAAACCAGGCCGGAGATTTCGTGCGCCAGGAGTCGCTGTGGTGGCTGCTGGACGAGGAAAACCCTGACAATTTCCAGGAGTTCACCATGGAAGGCTACGTCTGGGTGCTGGACTCGCTCCTGGAAGTCACTGGCGACTACTGCTTCGAGGCCTGGGCCGCGGTGGCCCCCACCTGCGACATCGAATGGGACGCCGAATACCAGTTCCAGGGCAACCAGGAAGCCACCTTCACAATGGATGGCTCCGAAAACTGCGATGGCTGCTACCTCGTCCAACTGGAAGACGGTACGAGCGAGACCATCTGCGAGTAGTATCGGCGTAGCTGAGGTTCACCTTTCGGGGCCACCGGGTTAATGCCCGAGGTTGGTTGTTGGTCTGCCACTGGCATGCATGGCAACAGCTCCGCTTCAACCAGGGGATCACAATTGACGGATTACCAAGGTTCCCATCCGGCAAGTGTTCCCGTCTCGGGGCCAACCCATTCCTCCACCTGGCACGCCTTTTCCACCTGGAAACCGAGCAGGCCGGCTCTGCTCCGCCTTGGTCTGCCGTGCAATCTCCTCCCACTCTTTCTAACGCTTCTTCTGCAGTTGTCGGGTTGTTCCACCACGGACAGCGGCAGCCTCCGCCAACCTGCCATCGTGGCCGTGGTGGGCATCGACGGCGGCGACTGGGATGTACTCAATCCCCTCATCCAGGCGGGAAAACTCCCGGCGCTGGCCTGGATGAAAGAACACGGCGCCACGGCTCGTCTCCAGATCGAGAGCGCCCGATCCCCCGAAAGCTGGACTTCCATAGCAACCGGGCAACCCCCGGCGGTTCATGGCATTGTCCAGGATCACTTGAATCCACTGGGGAGTTTCTCGGCCAGGCCTGATCAGATCGAGGTGAAGCGCATCTGGGACATTGCGGGTGAGCGTGGCAAGCGATCATTGGTGGTGGACTACTGGATCACCTACCCGGCCTACCCCATGAACGGCGTGCTGGTGTCCCGCGAGTCCCGGGGGGCATGGCCCAGCGGCGCCGAGGACTACGCTGTGGAGCCGATCATGCCCCAGAGCCACTCCCAAGACCTGGAGCGTCTTGGCCTTCTGTCACGGCGAACGGGGATCATGAAGGCATACATGGGAAAGGGCGGCTTCGATCTCATGCTGCTACCGTTCTACTCGCTGGATCATGCCCTCCACCAGCTCTGGTCGGAGTTCCAGGTAGGCCTGCAACCGGAGCTGCTGTCCAGCCTGGATGGCCAGACCGCGGACAGAGTGCGGGCAGGGTACGATATCGTGGTTCAAACCGCCATGTTGGCCGATACGCTGCTGGGGCACGCCTACCATTCAGTGGGCGACGATGGCTACGTGTTGGTGGTGAGCGACCACGGATTCAACCGAGCCCGCCCGCCCATGCGCAGATTGGCCATCTCGCGCAAGCTCCTGGACGGAGCCATGGGAACGGCCGAGCACGGCATCATACAGGTCCCCAACGCCCGAATCACCCTGACGGCCCACGAGGAACAACACCGGGGGCAGGTGGAAGAACTGGATTTTGTCCTGTCATATCCCGAGATACAGGTGGAAGGGAGCGGCGCCGCTGCTGTCACGGACAGGTTGCGCCAGGCCACCATGTCCGACGGCACCCCTGTTTTCGTACCTTCAGGCACCGGAACATTGCTCCCTTCCCCCACCGTGCTCGAGCAGGTGGCAACCAGCCTGGGGGGCAACGAATACGAACAGTACTCCATATTCGTCAACACGGGCGCCCACGCCACCGAAGACCTGGGGATATTCGGCATCTACGGACCCGGTGTGCAAGCTGGCGAACTGGAGGAACCTGCCAGGAGTGTAGATATCACCCCTACCTGCCTCTGGCTCATGGGCCTGCCCGCGGCCGAAGACATGGCGGGCAGGCCAGTCACGCGAGCGTTCACTCCCCGGGCCCTGAAAGAGAACCCGGTGAAGTACCTGCCCACCTACGAAGATGGCACCCGCCCCTGGGCCGTACCTTCCAGGTATACGCTTTCCGACTCCGAAAAGGAACGTCTGAAGGCCCTGGGTTACGTCAAGTAGCGTGACCGACACCCCAGACTATTCTTGTGGTGCTCCCTCCTGCGGCCAATGGGAAAGCCGAGAGTCGATTGCGGTCAGACGTTGCTCGATCTTGTTGAGGCGCGAATCGACGCCGTCCTCGAAGCTGCTCTGGTGATCTCGATCCAGGTCGATGTTCTGGATGATGTTGGAGGTACTCTGGCGGGTCAGCCAGATGTTGGCCAGGAGAAGAGCTACGACTGCCACCATGAGCGCCAGGCGCGCATAGCGGGCATTACGCTCTATCTGTTGGCGAAAATACACGAAATCCTCTCGCCGGAGAGGCTCGGGCGTGCTCACGACAGGGGCCTTGGACGGGTCCAACTCCTGTGATGGGTCGTAGGGCGGAGCAAAACTCATGCCCGCCTGGCCTTCATATTTTCGGTAGTTGCCGGAGAGGTTCTGTTCTTCGGAAGCAGGAGGCGGCTTCTGGCCCTTGTCGCTGTTTGAATCCACTTGGTATTCCGCTGGGCAAAAGGTGAAACGGCGATGCCTTCCAAATACTGCCAGCCATTGGAGCGAAGGTCAATGGTCTCCCCGGCTTCCCACACCCAGTAGAAATACGCCATCGTAGGACGGAGCCATGAAAGCCCACTTTGAACTCACAGGAGAACTTGGGCTGCCGGCAACGGCGAGTCATGCTATTTGGCCCGTTGCCAATACTATCGGGCCAACAAGGCCAGAACCGAGGTGAACGATGTCCCAGGTGAACATTGCACGGGGCATGCGCGACTTTCTCCCCGAGACCATGCGTCGCCGGCGCTGGGTCATTGGGCGTGTCCGTTCGGTCTTTGAACGTTACGGTTTCGCCCCCCTGGAAACCCCTGCGCTGGAGCGCCTGGAGACCCTCACAGGGAAATACGGCGAAGAAGGCGACCGCTTGCTCTTCCGGGTGCTGAAACGCGGCAGGGCGGCATCTTCTGGCCAGGCCGACATGGGCCTGCGCTACGACCTGACCGTCCCCCTGGCCCGGGTGGTCGCCATGAACCGCTCCCTGCCCATGCCGTTTCGCCGTTACCAGGTCCAGCCGGTCTGGAGGGCCGATCGCCCGCAACGCGGCCGTTACCGTGAATTCATGCAGTGTGACGTAGACACCGTTGGCAGCACATCGCCACTTTCGGATGCAGAGTGTCTGGCCGTGGTCAACGACTCCCTGGGCGCCCTTGGCTTCGAGTCATTCACAATCAGGCTCAACCACCGCGAAGTACTCTCCGCCATGGTGGAGCGGGCCTTTGGGACCGCCTCGCTTTCCCAGGCGACGGAAGCCTCCATTCTCGTGACCCTGGACAAGCTGGACAAGATCGGTAGGAGCGGAGTAGCACGCGAGCTTTCCGCTCGTGGAGCAACGGAGGGCTCCATCGCACGTCTGTGGCAGATGCTTGATCAGCTCGAAGCGCCATCCTCCACGGAGCACCGTCTTGAAGCCGCGGCCCTTGCGCTCCCGGAACGAGCATGGCCAGCCCTGGAAAACCTGGGCCACATCTTGTCGTTGACCTGTTCTCTGGGCGTATCCGAAGATCGGCTCAGCTTCGATCCCACCCTGGCCAGGGGGCTGGACTACTACACGGGAGCCGTGTTCGAAACCGTGATCACCAAGCCCGCCATGGGCTCTCTCTCTGGAGGTGGGCGCTACGATCACCTTGTGGGCATGTTTCTCGGCAAGGACATCCCCGCCGTGGGAGTGAGCCTGGGCCTGGAGCGAATACTGGCTGTCATGGACGAACTGCACATGTTCCCCCCTGTTTCCAGCGAAGCGAGCGTGTTTGTGGCAGCCCTGGATGCCGGGCTCCTGGACTCCGCGTCGCGCCTGGCAGCCAAGCTCCGGGCCGCCGGAATACCCTGCGTGATGGCTCCCGAGGCCCTCCGCGCCAAGAAGCTGTTCAAACGAGCAAACCAGATGAATGTCCCCTTCGTGGCCTTCATCGGTCCCGACGAATCCACGCTGGGCAGGGCCAGTCTCAAGCGCCTGTCCGATGGGCGCCAGTGGACCGCCACGGCCCAGGAGCTGCTGTCCATAATCCTCCAGACATGAGCCCTCCCGGTGCTCCAACCGTAAGGGCACCGGCTTTCATCGGCAGAACCCCAAAAAATAGATAAGTAGAAAGAGTTGGACGGGCAACCCGCCGAAATCTCTCCTGGGAGCCTCTCCAGACTCGGTAGGCCCTGCCCTGCCACAAAACCGGCTCCGATTTCCTTCCAACCAACACGAGGTACTGAACATGCCTTCCTTCTACACGCGGGAACCCGGGCTGGAAGGTTACATCGTCACAGGCAGCGGATCCGCTCCGGGAATCGATATGGCTTCCCTTCTTCGCAATGGTCGCCCCCCGCTGCGCGCTGCCCTGGAGATGGGCGCCGCCCTGGCCGATATCGTCTCTATCGCCCAGGAGGATTCCCTGGTCCACGGCGACATCAAACCGGGACTGATCAAGCTGGAATCGACGGGAGCCATGAGCCTTGAAGGCTATGGCCTCAACCGCAGGACGTGCAGGGCTCCCGAGCGTAGCCCCACCGGCATCGCGACAGACGTCTATGGCATGGGAATCACGCTCCACGCCATGCTCTCCGACTCCCCAATTGGAGCGCTGCCCCGAGACGCCGATTCCCACGACCAGGCCGTCGTGGACCGGGTGCTGCTAATGGATTTCGGCGCCATCGCCAAGCGTAGGTGGGTGGCTGATATCCGCAAATTCCTGGCCTACTGCCTCGCCTTTGAACCCTCCCAACGTCCAAGCCCCCTGGACGTGGCAAACATTCTCGCCCACGTGGCGGAGCAGTGCCCTGGCATGAACCTGTCCGCATGGGCAAAAGCCCGCATCTCACCGGCATTGGCCAGCCCAGCAGAGCGCCGTCCTCCCCCGAAAGAAGAAAACCTGAGCGCACCCACCAGCGCGGACGGCCCCCTCGAGACGGGAATGTACCCGGCATCAAACCGGCAAGCCCCGGCGGCAAAAGGGGAATGCACAGCATTCTGGACTCGTGAGAAGATCCACGAAATGCTAAAGGACGACGAACCCGTCGAAGATCACCCTTCTTCACCGCCTCCGGTTCCCAAAACCGTCCAAAGGAGCGCCACTCCACCATCCCCTCCTCCGCCTCCCTCGCCACCCGTAAAGAACAGGCCCGTCATCAAAGGGCCCGTGGCTCCCGGTCAACCAGATTCCACGGCTGGATCTGGCAAGGCGCCCGGGAAGACCAGCAATTCTTTTTTCCTGCTCGTGCTCCTGGGCATGCTCTTCCTGGCGCTGGCCTTCCTGGCGGTGGTCGGTATTGCCGCCTATTTTTTCCTGGTCAAACCACGCTTGCAGACCATCTCTCAACAAGGAGAGGAACCTTCGGCAGTCATGGAACAAGGTATCTTCGACACCTCGGCAGCTCTGATTGGCAGGAGTCATCCCAGCGGGCTCGCCGCCGGTTCGCACGCTACCACGGCAGGGCACGGGGATCCCGCACCATTTCCTTCGGCTGCCGAAACAACCGCCCCCGGCTCCAACGGCACCAACGGATCCGGGCTCGCAACGCCAAGAACGCGAAGTCCAGCAAGCTCCCCATCGCCGCGTTCCCAGGCCGGCAACGAGCCACGAATTCCCACCCAGGTATCGACGCGCTCCATGGTGGGGCAGACAGGAATGTTCCAGGTCACGTTCCTGGCCCAACGAGAAAACGCCACGGTCTCGTGCGGCGATGGACAGACGCGCACATTCGTAGGCTCCACCAGCCTGACATTCGACGACCTGGTGACCTGCAAGGTACAGATGGGGGACCTGGGAACCGCCCTGCAACTGGATTCCACCACCACCGTTCAATGCCAGGGCGCCACCGACGCCCTGGTCTGCACCAGGTCGCCATGAGAGCCGTGATACAACGAGTGGCCTACGCCAGGGTGTCGGTGCGTGACGAAGTGCTTGGCGCCATAAAACGAGGTCTGCTGGTGTTGTTGGCAGTAGCCCCCCACGACGGTGAAGCCGAAGCGCGCTGGTTGGCCCGCAAGGTCTGCAACCTACGTATCTTCCCCGACGAAGACGGCAAGATGAACCTCTCTCTGCTGGATGTCGCCGGCCAGGTCCTGGTGGTCAGCCAGTTCACTCTCTACGGAAACACCCGAAAAGGCAACCGTCCCAGCTTCGTCGCTTCTGCTCCCCCCCATGTAGCCGAGCCGCTGTACGAACGCTTCTGCACGAATCTGCAAACCGCCGGGGTTAAGGTCCAGAAGGGCCGTTTTGGCGCAACAATGCACGTTGAGCTGCTGAATGATGGTCCTGTAACCCTGATAATGGACACACCATGATCCGAATCGCCCAGGAGGCCGCCAGGAGAGCCGCCGCCATCATCCATTCCGCCACGCGCCAGAGCAGGGAACGAGTTATGTTCAAGGGCGCCATCGACCTGGTGACCGAGGTGGATCTGGCCAGCGAAGCCGCCATCCGCGAACACCTGGCACGAGAGACGCCCGAAATACCCGTTCTGGCCGAAGAACACGGGGGAACAGAAGCCCTGCCAACGTGCTGGATCGTGGATCCTCTCGATGGAACAACCAACTTCGTCCACGGATACCCATTCTACGCGGTGAGCATCGCCCTCAAGATGGACAGCCGGCTTGAGTTGGGCTGTATACTGGACCTGGTGCGCGGCGACGAGTACACTGCAACCAGGGGCCATGGAGCCTTCCACGACGGCGATCCCATCCACGTATCCAGGACAGGCACCCTGGACAGAGCCTTGCTGCTCACGGGTTTCCCCTATGATCGGCGGGAACGCTCCGACTTCTACCTGGCTTTCTTCAAAGCATTCCTGGAGTGCAGCCAGGGGATTCGCAGGGGCGGAGCAGCAGCCCTGGACATGGTGCGCATCGCCCGTGGCGAAGCCGACGCCTTCTGGGAATTCGGCCTGAAGGCCTGGGACGTTGCAGCGGGAACTCTGCTGATCCAGGAAGCGGGCGGAACCGTTACGGGAATGGATGGTGAGCCGCTGGACATACATGCACAGCGCTTCGTGGCATCCAACTCTGTGCTACATGGTGCTATTCTGAAAGTGATCCAGGAAGTATTCACCCACATCGGCCAGGAGCGGGCCAGGTCGGCCAAATCAGAAAAACCTCCACAGCCGATACAGGGAGTTTGAGATGGAACAGGCCATAGGCATCGACCTGGGCACATCCAACTCGGCAGCATGCCTGCTTCTGGATGGAGTTCCACGGATGCTTGCCGACCATGAAGGCCAGGTCATCCAGCCTTCGGTCATCGCATTCGGCTACGACGGCGTACCGGTGGTGGGAGCACGTGCGGTTCGGCAGCTCATATATGCCCCGGAAAGCACCGTCACCTCGGCCAAGCGCCTCATCGGCAGGCGCTATAGCTCGCCGGAAGTCCAGCGCATCAAGCAAAACGTCGGTTACTCGGTGGTAGAATCATCGAGCGGCGAGCCGCGGATCGTGATCCGGGGGCGTGAGTACAGCGTCCCCCAGATCAGCGGTATCGTGCTTCGACACATGAGGGACATAGCCGAAGAAGCAACGGGCCAGACAGTGGAGCAGGCGGTGATCACCGTGCCGGCCTACTTCAACGACGCCCAACGTCAAGCTACCCGAGACGCCGCATCGGAAGCTGGTATTTCCTGCCTCAGGATCATCAACGAACCCACCGCCGCGGCCCTGGCCTACGGCAGCGGTCTGGGCCTTCACGCCAACCTTGCAGTCTACGACCTGGGAGGCGGCACCTTCGATATCTCGATCCTTCGACTGGACGATGACGTGTACGAAGTGATGGGAACAGCCGGCGACACCTTCCTGGGGGGGGATGACTTCGACGCCATCATCGCTCATCACTTCATGGATGAATTCAAGAGGAATCCCCAGTTGGTCATCAGGGACAACCGCGTCACCCGCATGAGACTGATGGAAGCCGCCGAGAAAGTCAAAATCCAGCTCTCGGAACAGACAGAGGCTCAGACCACGGTTCATGGCATCGCCCACGGCATAGACGGGAACGAGACCCCGCTACTGGCTCGGATCGACCGCTTCACCTATGCCCGGGTGGTGATGCCGTTGCTTCAACGCACCTTCCAGGTCTGTGACGAGGCCCTCAACCTGGCGCAAAAGAACGTAGCCCAGATCGATCACGTGTTGTTGGTGGGCGGCATGTCTCAACTTCCCCTGATACGCGAAGCCGTGGCCCACTACTTCGGAAGGGAACCCAACGCCGAAATCAACCCCCACGAAGTCGTGGCCATCGGGGCCGCCATCCAGGCAAGCAACCTCTCCGGTTCCATCGCCACTCCCGCCGGTCCTCTACTCCTGGATGTGACGCCCAGGTCGCTGGGCATCGCCACCCGTGGAGGCCTGGTGGAGACCATCATTCCCCGGAACAATCCCATACCCACCTCGGCCACCAAGTACTTCCACACCACCCACGACAACCAGACCCAGGTCAGAATCGCGGTCTACCAGGGGGAATCAAAAAAAGTCCGCAACAACGAACATCTCGGCGAGTTCATACTGGACGGCCTGCGCCCGGCTCCATGGGGCCAGGTGCGGATCAAGGTTACGTTCGAAATCGATGCCGATGGTATAGTACATGTGATCGCCCAGGACACCGAACAGAGTTCTCAGGCGGATCTGCGTATCGAGCTGAAGCGCAACAAATGACATCTCTACCATCCGGGTTGGAACAACACCTGCTTTTCCAAGCGCTGGACCCGCAGAGGACAGACCATGGACCAATTTCTAAAGACCCGTGTCGAAATAGAAACTCTCCACGAGCTACTGCCAGAGCTGGACTACTATGGCATTTTGCTCATAGAGCACGACACCCCTCAGAACGAGATCGACGCGGCTTTTCGCAAACAAAGCCGCATGCTGCACCCCGACCGCTTTGCCCGCATCGGCGATCACCGCTTGAAGAGCCAGGTCAACGCCATCTATCGTTTTTTGAACGAGGCCTTCCGGACTCTTCGCGATCCCGAGACCAGGGCCCTCTACGACACCGAGCGCTCCACTGGCGCCACCAGGTTGACCGACAAAGGCCGGCGGCAGGCGGCCACAGACGCGGCCAACAGCGCCAACCCCGAGCACGCCGCAAAGACCCCAAAAGGCGAAAAATACTGGAAGATGGCTTTGAAGTGCTGGGAAGACAAGGACTTCAAGGGTTGCGCCCTGCAGATCCAGTTCGCGTTGACCTTCGAGCCCGACAACCAGACCTTCAAGGAATGGCAGAAAAAGGCCCAGAAGGCCGACGCCGAATCGGATCAGTCCAAGCTGCACCCCTACAAGCTGCGCATCATGTAGCTTCGTTTTTTCCGCCCACATGTCAGCGATGCCCGCTGCTTCCATAAAAAACCGGTACACAGGAGGGGAAAAAACATGAACGAACAACAAAGGGCAGAGGCCCTGGTGGGGCGTATGCGTTGGTTCGGCCACGACGGCTTCCGCATCGAGGGTCACCCCACCATCTACCTGGACCCGTGGAAACTGGAAGGGGATCATCCTCCGGCCGACTTGCTGCTCATCACCCACGACCATTTCGACCACTGCTCCCTGGAAGACATTGCCAGGGTCAAGGGGCCCGACACCGTCGTCATGGGACCGGCCGCTGTCGCGGAGCAGGTTCCGGGCGCAAGAACCGTGGAACGGGAACACAGCCTGAAGGTGGCGGGAGTGGGGATCCATGTGGTGCCCGCCTACAACATCGACAAGTTCAAGGCTCCGGGCGAGCCCTTCCACCCAGAAGGAGCCGGTCACGTGGGTTACGTGCTCACCATCGACGGAGTACGTGTCTACTTCGCTGGCGACACTGACCTGATCCCCGAAATGTCCACAATCTCATGCGACGTGGCGATGCTCCCCGTGAGCGGAACCTACGTGATGACCGTGGAAGAAGCCGTTCAAGCGGCGGAGCAGCTCAAGCCTCGCGTGGTGGTGCCCATGCACTACGGACTCGACATAGGCAGCCCCGACGATGGCAAGCGCTTCGCCGGGCTGTACTCTGGCCGTTCAATCGTCCTGGAACGTCAGACCTGATTCCCAATAGCAGCCGCCAGAGCCCCTACCAGGTTCCGGCGGCTGCCGCGGCCTGTTCCCCGGCGGGCAGGCTGCGATACCACTTCACGGTTTTTTCCACGGCCTGTTCCAGGGGCACCCTGGGGCTGTACCCGATGAGGCGGCAAGCCTTGTTGGACACGAAATGGCAGTGGTTGGCCACCAGTAGCACCCTGTACCTGGTGAGCATGGGAGCACGATCCACGCGCAGCGCCTTGTAGAGCATCTCCCAGGACGCGGCGGCGGTGTAGGCCAGGGAAAAGGGAACGGAAAACCGTGGAGGCTCGATATCCAGCTCGGCGGCAAAGAGGGTCAGGAGCTGCCGCCATGTCACGGCCTGATCGTCGGAGATGACGAAGACCTCCCGTGCGGCCCGGGGATGCTCCAGGGCCAGCCTGATGCCCAGGACCAGGTTCTGGACGTAGGCGGTGGACAACAGGCTGTGCCCACCGTTGACGAAACCGGCCCTGCCGGTTTCCATGGCCCGGGCCAGAGGCAGAAAGCTGCCCAGATCCCGGGGACCGAAGGGAAAGACACCGGGCCGGATTATCACCCACTCCATGTCGCCGGCCCTACGACGAAGCAGATCCTCGGCAGCTATCTTGGAGCGGCAATACGCGTTGATCCTGCCGTCTCGGGCTTCGGTCTCGTTGCCGTTCTTGAAACCCCGGTAGTGATGGACCGCCACGGAGCTGAGCAGAAGAAAACGCCTGATTCGGGAACGGAGAGCTTCTTCCAGCATGGTCCTGGTACCTCCGACGTTGACCTGGAAGTAGCTGGATGACGGCCCCCAGTCCCCCACCTTTGCCGCCAGGTGGCAGACAGCCTCGCAGCCGGCCAGAGCACGGGCGCAGTCTTCTCTCGCGGTGACGTCGCCCAGCAGGTGTTCAACGCCTTCGGGCCCCGGAGTCATGGGGGGAGCCAGGTCCATGGCCCGAACCTGGTGCCCGTGGGCCTGAAGTTCCTCCACCAAGTGGGATCCCATGAAACCCGATGCCCCTGTCACCAGTACCTTCATGGATGGTTCTCCGGAGTTCAGGGTGAACGCAAGATGCAAAACAGGTCGGTGGCCATGCCCAGGTACCAGTGTAGCAGTATTACGTAGACAATAGAGCGCGTTCGTAGCACCAACAACCCGAAGATCACGCCCCCTGCGATGGCAGAGAAGATTTCAGGCTCGGGCTTGCCCATGTGGATGATGGTGCTGGTCGCGGTTTGAAGGGCCATGGCACCCATGGCTCCCAGGACCCTTCTGAGCCCGAGTTGCCAGAAGCCCCTGAAAAAGAACTCCCATGCCACGTAGTAGACAAGGTAGCACAGCTCCCACACGACGAAGAGCATGACCGAGTCCCCAGCCATCCTGGCAAGAGGATACTCTGCCTGGAAGGCGGGGGAACCAGCATTCACGTACAAAGGGAGAGGCAGGAGAACGAACCCCAGCGCCACGGCTTTCAGGCCGAAGCGCCAATCCCCGATTGCCAACCCGCAATCCGAGAGGCGCCCACCCTTTCCCAGGACGAACCAGAGCGCGGGGATCACAGCCATGAGCAGAAATGCGCTGCCGAACTGGTAGCATTGTGCATACCACCGGGAAGTGGGCGAGTCACCAAGAGCGGGCGCCAGGTGGCTGGAGAAGAAACTGTGATGCCCCTGGTAGACGTAGAGCACCAGTAGGGCCGTTCCGCCCAGGATGCTCAGGTGATCCCGCCAGTCCAGTTGGCCAAGGGGTTCCAGGAGTCGCTTCATACCGGTCTATACCAACCTGGAACGATCCTGGCGAGCCCCGTCAGCCCCGAGCCATGCCCCCGGAGGAGGCCCGAGGCATCCAGCCGCGATCCCGGTACCATTGGAGTGTTTGTGCCATGCCTTCGGGAAGGTCCCAGCGTGGCGAGTATCCCAGCCCCGAACGGGCACGGGAGATGTCCAGACGCCATGAACCCACGAGTTCGGGTATCTTCTGGCGAGTGAGCATGGCCGGCCGACCCGAGATCCTGGCGAGGATCTCGGAGAATGCCGCCGCCGTCCACAGGATGGAACGGTGGAGCACCAGTAGCCGGACGCGACGCCTGAACAGAACCGCCATGACCTCGGCCAGTTGGGCGATGCTGTAATCCCGTCCCGACCCCAGCAGGAAGACCTCTCCCGAAGCCAGCCTGGCATCGCCTGCCAGGACTATGCCCCTGGCCACGTCCTGGACATGAACCAGGTCCAGGACCTGCTTCCCTCCGCCCATGGCCGGCAGGATTCCCAGTCGTCCAGCCAGCTTGAAGAGGGGGAGCATTTCCCCGTCTCGCGGGCCGTAGATGGCGGACGGGCGAAGCACAACGACATGCAGGCGACGAGAGAAGGCCAAGACAAGGCGTTCCGCTTCCAGTTTGGAGCGGCCATAGTCGGTGAGATTGCCTGGATACTGGTCTTCGGTGAGCCGTGAGCCAAGGGGCGGGGGTCCCGCAACACCGACGCTGGAGACGTGGACGAAGCGACGGGGAGGTGGCGAGGCCCCAAGGCAGGCCTTGAGGATGTTTTCTGTTCCGTCACGGTTGACCCTTAGAAAGGACTTGTAGTCCATGGCCCGCACCGCGCCCGCCACGTGGAATACCACGGCGTGGCCAGAGACCAGCTCAGCCAGCCTGGCCCGGTCGTCCAACAAATCCCCCTGTTCCAGTCGAAGGGGCTTGCCGGAGAGCCACCGAAGATCGGAGCAGGGACGTACCAGGCAAGTGACACGGTGGCCACGTTCAAGCAAGGCATCCACCAGGTGGCTGCCGACGAAACCGCTGGCGCCGGTCACAAACACCGGACTCCGTGAGTCTGCTGAAGCCATGGGATCAAACCTTCATCTGACGTGTTTCTTCTTCTGCCTGCGCCCATTCCCTGAAGCCTTGTGGATTGACGACTATGGCTTGCAACAGATCACCCGGCACCACTCCGGCCCTGAGCAGCACCTCGGTGGGGTCCAGATCCAGGACTGATGCCAGCTTGTGCAGGGTAGCTTCCGAGAGGTTGTTCCTGCCTGATTCCACCCGGCTCAGGTATGAGCGGGACAAGCCCAGCAGATCCCCCAGGATCTGTTGGCTCATGCCCCGAGCCTGCCGGTGCGTCCTGAACCAATCCCCGAAATCCTGCCATTCGGGTCCGGCCGCTGCCCTCGGACTTGCACACCCGGCGCCAACCTCCACGGGAAGATGATCGCTCGTCCAGTCGATCTCGGCGTATGCAGAGTGGTTGTGGATGGATTCCTGGTTTTCGGCGAAGACTCTCATCCAGCAGACCCCCGGCAGCTCTGCCAAGGCCAGGACCACGTCTCGCACGAGATCTTCCACAAATTTCGGGTTGTCGTAGGCGGCCTCGGTCAGGTGCTTTTCATCTACCCTTTTCAGCAGGGCGTAGACGGGTGCGGATGCCACCCCTTCCACGGCCTCCACCACGTCTTCGATCCAGACAAAAGCCAGGGAGCGCAGCTCCACGCCCACCGTGCTGCGCTGGTTGTGGGCGCCACGATCGCTGATATCGCGTGAACAGGGGCACAAGCTGGTCACGGGAACCTGCACCGACAGGACAAAGTCGGCTGCGTTGCCATGACGTGAGGCCTTGAACGCACACTGGTAGCCCATGAGAGACTCGGCCCCGCTCACCGGGGCTCTTTTCGGGATGAAGTAGGGGAAGGAGAGTTCCAGGTGTACGTCGATGGCACCGAGTCGTTGCTGGACATCCTGCAGGATGGTGGGCAGACTCCTGATGGTCATTTCCCCCCTGTACTCGTTGAGGATTTCCAGGAAGCGGCTCATGTGGGTACCCTTGAAGTTCTTGGGCAAGCCCACGTACAGGCTCACGTTGGCGATGGTGGACTGAAAGCCCTCGCTGCGGTCCAGCACCTTGATGGGGTAGGAAAGGTCCTTTATTCCCACCTTGTCGATGGCCAGATCCCGGTGGTCGGGCTCCATGGCGTGATCGGGTAGATCATCGAACAGCGGACGTTGCTTGGAAGCGGAGGTCATCTCATGGAATCCCCAGGATCTTGTGAATCTGCACGGACAGGCGCCACCGTGGATGAGCCAGGCAGTATTCCATCGCCTGCCAAATATGTTCCTCGTGGCCGGGAACATCAAGTGGCTGCAGGAAGAAATACTGAAAATCCAGATGCAGGAAATCGGGAGGATTGAGGGTGGGAAGCGGGAACAAGAGCTTGAGTTCGTTTCCGTGACGTTGGCGCAGGGGGTTACCGGGTTTCGGGCTTACGCAAACCCAGTCGAGACCATCGGGCACCAAGAGTGTCCCGTTGGTTTCCACCCCCGTCTGCATTCCAAGGGCCCTGCATGCCGACAGCAGAGGGCCGTCCAACTGCAAGAGCGGCTCGCCTCCGGTGAAGATCACGCAGGGGATCCCCGCGGAAGTGGAAGGCTGGCGGGAGACCGGTGCGTCGGAAGTCTCCCGGTCCCAGATAGCGCGAAGGTGCATGGCCAGTCTTCGGGGGGACTCGAAGCGGCCGCCGCCCGGGCCGTTCGTCCCTGAAAAATCGGTATCACAAAACCAGCAGGCCGCCGAAGCGCGATCATCAACCTTGCCAGACCAAAGGTTGCAGCCCGCAAACCGACACAACACCACCACCCTTCCAGCCTGGGCGCCCTCGCCCTGCAAGGTGAACCGTGCTTCTTTTACCGCGTAAGCCATTCCCGATTCCCCCGGTTCGTGCCCGTTTGGGCTGAACCACACAAAGCTGGCCTTTCTTGGTGGCTCGCAGCCCCAGCCCCTGTCCGCGTGGGCGAAACCTTTGCAACAGAAGCCACCAGAACCCCGATTCGCAGTTGGCGGGACGAGTCACCGGGTTCCCGCCTATCCGGAGCCACGCTCCTGAATTACAGGGTATAAGGTTGAGGTCACTCCTTCCAGCGTGGAGACCAGGTGGCCAGACGACGTTACATACCTCCCTTCCAGGTGAAAATTCAATCTCTGGAGCCAGGTGCTCTGGGTGCTGGAGTCCACGATGGCCGAACGGTCCTCGTCAGGCACGCTCCCCCCGGAGCACTTTTGCGCGTTGCCCCTTTCCGTCGAAAACGCGGGACCATCCACGCCCGCAGGATTGCCATGGTCCAACCGCCGCCTTCTGCCATGGAGCCCCGCTGCGGAGACTTCGGCCTTTGTGGCGGCTGCGCCTTGCAGGAGCTGACCCTGCAAGCTCAGCGAAGGGCAAAGCACGACATGCTGCTTCGCCACGTGGGCCCCACCGATGGCATCAGGGTGCATCCCATCATCGGCCCCGAAGCTCCCTGGGCATACCGCAACAAGGTGGAGCTTGCATTCGGAACCCGCAGGTACCTCAGCGAAGAAGACCACCTCGCGGGCAAGCCCATTGACGGTCGCTTCCTGGGTTTTCACGCTCCGGGGCGTTTCGATCGGGTAGTGGATGTCCAACGCTGCGAACTGGTCCCTGAAAACACAAACTCCATTATAAAAGCAGTACACCATCACCTGGCGCATTCCGCGTTGGAGCCCTGGGATGTCCGCACGCACACGGGTTTTTGGCGCCACCTGGTGCTTCGGGAGAGCCGCACCGGTGAATGCCTTGTGGCCATCTACACCGCTCCGCCCCGGGATCCGGAGTTGGCTGCCGCCGAGCTTGGCGCCCTGGCAGAGGCAATCCACGGCGCCAGGGGAGTCGTCTGGTTCGTGAACGAACGGGTGGCCGACGCGGCCACCGGCCAGGCCAGGGCAGTCCTGCGGGGAGAGCCCTTCATCCACGAACGCCTGGGCGACCTGGTGTTCAGGCTCTCGCCCACGGCCTTCTTCCAGACCAACACGGCTGCCGCCGAACAGCTCTACGGAGTGGTGCAGACCGCTGCCGGCACCGGCGACGGCCTGCTGGAACTGTACTCCGGCATAGGTTCCCTGAGTACCTGGTTGTCTCCCGGCTTCAACAAGGTAGTTGGGGTTGAATCCAATCCCGAGGCGGTTCGAGACGCCACGTTCAACGCCCGCCTGAACAAGCGGGAGAACGTCCGTTTCGTCGCCGGAGAAGTGGAAGAATTGCTTCGCCTGGACGAACCCTGCGGTGGCTTGCAGGAACTCTGCCAGGGCCTTGACGTGGTGGTGGCCGATCCCCCCAGGGCAGGACCACACCCACGGGTGGCCAGGTGGCTGGCTGGATTTCCTGCTCACAGGCTGGTCTACCTGGCCTGTCATCCCCCATCGCTGGGCCGGGACAGACCAACACTCGAAGCCGGCGGCTGGCACATGACAGACCTCTGGACCGTCGACATGTTCCCCCACACCGGCCACATTGAAGCCGTGGCCCTGTTCGCGAGGTTTGGCCAGTAGCAACTTTTCCATTACCCCTGGCCCGGCGAGGGGAGGTGGAGCCAGCTACCTCGTTCTACCTGACCTGGATCTCTTGCCAACCCGAATCAGGGTCGTTCCCAAAGGCGTCCAGGCCGGCCTGAATCTGCCAGATGTGCTTTATCATCTGGCCATGGAGAGTGGGGTTGGCGTCGGCCGGGATGGTGAATTCCCCTTCCCATGTCTGTTCCTGCCCTGGGGGTAGTTCCTGGGGACCCGCCAGATCCACGCGAGTCTTGAAGGTCTGTTTCGTGGCGTTGATGGTTTCGGTCCTGGTGCGGCCCTGCTCGTAGTCGGTGTCCCTGACCCTCGCGTGTTCTCGCGCACGAACCAGAAGGTAGACCCCATCGATCTTGAGACCGGATTCCGCAGTGGCACGCACCCACACCCTCGCGGGCATTCCGGGGGTCACCTGCTCGCACTCCAGGCCGACCGTGGCGGATCCTCCTGTGATGGCATTGGCCGCTGACTTCAGTTTGTCAAAGAAACCCATTTTGAAAAGTCCTTTCCTGCTCGGTGTGCCAGGCGATGTGATCAGCCGGGCAGCGTTGGATTTACGGGATGAAGGTGAAGCGATGTTCTCCAGTAGCGTAGCGACATCCAGCCGTCCAGCCTGGCCGTGCGTCGTCCAGGGATGCCAGCGAAAAGCGTAGCCGGACCGCTGGCCAATACCCCGAAGCCGGCCCCCTCCCTGGGAAGTGGGTTACGTTTCATCGCGTCTTTCCCGCCGGAGGTCCGTTGGCCCTGGACATGCGACCATTGGAGGACATTCCCCCGGAGCCCTCTTGCACCGAGGCGCCACCTGCCGGACAGGTCTGCTTTGGTTCCAAGATCCGAAACCTGGCAGCCATGGTTCGGGTTGGGGCTCGGGTTCCACCCTCCTTCGCGGTTCAGAGTACCGGAATCCCGCCAGGCCGATGGCCAGCCGACGAAATCGCTCTTTTCAAACAGCTCTGCCAGGGCCTTCGAGGCTCCGGAAAGCTGGTACTCAGGCCATCGGTACCGGGAACCCTCCACAGCCCCGCCCACTTGCTTCCCCCCTTCAAAGGGCTGCGCGATAGCTCAGATGCCATGGAAGCCGCTGATCTTCTCTTTCGGCGTTTCTCCACCGTGAACAAAGGCTCCCACCCCCCTCCGGCACTTCTGGTACAAAGGGAAATCCGGGTTGGCCTCCGGGGAAGCTGCTATACCAGGGATCCCCATGGCGAAGACCCCGGAATGCTCATCGTGGCAGCAAGAACCCGGACAGACGGAACGCCCGGTGCCCAGGAAACCTGGCGAGTCTACCGATCAGGGCAAAAGCGATGGGAATACCGGCTGCTTGGCCAGGACGAGGGGCCCAGGCTCCTGTCATGGCAACAGCTCCTGAACCTGTCGGAGTTGACCGCCTTTTTCCACTCCCGCCTGGCCTCCGATACCCACCTCCAGATGGAATGGGTCATGGACCCCCAAGGCTGGATCCACTGGCTCCAATGCCTGGAGTTGGACATACACCCACCCCAGGAAGAATTCAAGGTAGAGCACGCTTTCCAGCAGGTGGTCGACGGCCCGGTAACCCTCTGGACAAACCTGGGACTCGGGCAGACCCTCCCATCTCCGTTGGCTCCCCTGACCTGGAGCGTTTGGCGAAATGCCATAGCCCCCGTTGTGTTGGCACCACTGGTCGCCCCGGCCAGAGACTCCGTTCTGGCGCCCCACACCAACTTTCTGGACAGAGTACAGGGTCGGGTCTACTGGAACGTCAACGGAATCTTGTTGCTTCCATTCGCCCGCAGGGCACTCCTGAACTTCCTGAACCGTACAAGTCCTGAAGCGGCCAGAGCGGTGGCCGCCCTGATCAAAAACGCCGTAATCCAACCCAGGCATCTCCCCGGCGGTCGCTGGCGCATCCTCGTCCCCGTCCTCCGCGCATATGCAGGAAACCTATCGGGTCTGGCCACTGCACTCAGGCCGGCACTTCTGCTGAGTCGGATGGAACGTTTCAAGCGCGCCATGGCCAAGCGCTCCACCAGGAGTCTGGCCTTCATGTCCGGCCAGGATCTGCTGCTGGAGATCGGCCAAACCCCCGATGCCGAACAGGCATCCCTCAAGGGCCTTGCCCACGCAAACCTCCTGGGGGAGTTCTTCCACCGCAGGGCCATGAAGGCCTTCCGCTTTGCGCCACTGGCTCAGAGCCTGCTGGGGGCGGGCTCCCCTGGCAGCCCCGTCACACAGATGACCCTGGACCTGGAAGACCTGGCCGTCGCGGCCAGGCCGCTGGCTCCTGTTTTCCTGAATGAGGCCGACAACCAGAAGATACTGGAACGTCTCGCCAGGAAACCGGCGGGAATGGCTTGGTTGGCAGCCTGGAGGCGCTTCATCAGGGACCACGGGCACAGGCGACTCGGGGAAACGGATCTGGGGCAACCACGATGGGCAGAAAACCCTTCCCAGGTATTCGCCCTGCTTCGTAATCTATTGAAAACTCAACATCGTACAAGGCTTTCCCTGAGGCTCAAGCGCCTGGCGGCCCGCAGGGCAGAGGCCCTGGAAGAAGCCATCGCCAGCAAGCCGGCTCCCTGGCGTCCATGGCTACGCTTCCTGGAGAAAGCAGTCCAGAAGTACCAGCCGTTCTGGGAAATGGCCCAGAACTACTTCATGTTGGCCTTCCACAGGGTCCGCCTGGCCGCACTGGAGTTGGGGAAGCGACTTCAGGACCAGGGCTGCATCGACGAACCCTCCGACGTGTTCCTTCTGGAGTACGACGAGCTTACGGCCATCGTACAGGATCAGGATCCCTCCCCCGACAAGCGATCACTGGTGCGCCAACGAAAGGCGTTGATGGCAAGGTTCGCCTCTCGTTCGGCCCCCATGTTGATCAGATCCGACGGAATACCCGTGACATTCCAGGAACGTTCTTCCAGGGGATCTACTGTCCTGGAAGGAATCGGCGTCTCTTCGGGCAGGGTGCAGGGAGTATTGAGGTTCCTCCGGGAGCCTGCTCCAATACTTCTGGGACCACAGGACATCCTTGTAATAAACACAGCCGATGCGTCTTTGGCACCCCTCTTTTCGCAGGCCATCGGTCTTGTGGCCCGAGTGGGCGGCTTCTTGAACCCCGCGGCGGTAGTGGCCCGCGAGATGGGACTACCCGCAGTATTCGGTGTGGAAGCCATCTTCGAACAACTGGAAGAAGGCCGCCAAGTCACGATTGATGGTGACGCGGGCACGGTGCAGGCACCAGGTGCAGAGTAGCAACTACGGCTCAGGGGACGGCCCACCACCTGCCGCAGGAGTCCCAGCCGGCTCGCTGCTCGCCCCCTTGCCGCTCCTGCAGAGTCTTCCACGTACCGCTCGGGGCTTCAGTCACCAGCGCCGCACGCAGGGCCTCCGCCATGGAGAACGCGCCACCTTGCTGGTGCCGAACCACGATGATCACGTTGTGGTCCCTAAGCAGCAACAAGCCGATACCGTCGCCCCTGGCTTCGACGCCATCTCGTTCCCAAACCTGGAAGGGGGGCGCGGCCATGGCGGTGGCAGCGTCGGCCTGGAAGGAAAACTCTCGCTCTGCGCTGCCGGGGTCGGGGAGTATAGACAGCCGGACGAACCCACCACCGGTGATGGGAGCCTGCCAGGTGGATTCTCCGCGAAACAGAGTGGGGGTGCCCAGTCCCAGAGACGATAGAGAGGTAAGCGGCAGACCCGCCCATGGTGTGCTCCGTGGAGTTGGGGCAGACTCCGGGGCCTGCTGCTCGGCTGCCTGGGCATGGGCAGGCCGTGGCAATGGAAGCAGGAAAAAGCCCAGGTACATACACAGTTCTACGATGAAGAGAAAGCGGCTCACTGGAGCGTCCCCTGTGCTTCGTACTGGAAGTACGGGTTTCCATTCATGGCGAGCCGATCCAGGTATTCTTCTCCAGGGATCTTGCGGACCAGCAACGTTTCGCAGGGTTCGGTGCCGGGATCTTCATCGCCGTCGAGGGCCAGGGTGGAGTCGAAGATGTTTTCTCCGGAATCGTACGTGTTGACGGCATGGTAGGAAAAACTGCATCCCCACGGCCCGAAGGGACAATGCGTGAACTCCTCGATGCCGATGGCCAGTATGTAGTTGAGCGCAAAGTTGCGAAAGACCATGGTGTAGTCGAGCCTGGCGCCCAGCATGTTCGCGTAGGTCAACAGTATGCCGGCGCAATCGGAGCAGTTGACCACGTCGCCGTAGCGCCTCTCGACGAAGTCGGAGCCCAGGAAGGTGGCGTTGCCCCAACCACCTCGGTAGCTGGAATAGGCGCTGGCCCCGTAGGTGGTATCGTAGACGAGATCCGACTCGTAGAAAACCCACTCCACCAGCGCCGAGAGCACGGAATCCGTATCGGGTTCCAGGCCCTCCAGGGCCTGCAAGGCCGGTTCCACAAAGGCTGGCCAGGCGTTGTACTGGTCACCTGTGTTGTCGAAAGTGGTTGCCCCAAGGGTGGAATACCATCGAACAGGCAGGACCTGGGTGCCGATCTCGTAGACGGTGCCACCATTGGATTCCAGGAAGAAGCCTATGAGCAGATCCTCGTCGATGACTCCGAGAGCGTCGGAAACAGGTTCATCGGCCTGAATGACGATGGGAACACCTGGATCCAGGTCGGTTCCCCCCGAGAGCACTGTCCAACCTGGCACCTGGACCTGGATGCCCAGGCCAGGAAGCCCCGAAGAACCAAAGATGCCATCGTCTCCCAGCCAGAGAGTGAGGATTGGCCTGCTGTCCCAGGTGAAGGCCAGGGGTTGGTTGGCACCTGGAGGAAGTGAAGCAAGATCCTCGTTGGGCGAAGGGAAAAGAGCCAGGCTGCCGTCGGGAGCTTCCATGAACTCCAAGGACACGAACGGCTGGGCTTCATCCTGAAGGTACTCGTTTTCGTACCAGTACAGCGGGACCCGGAACGCGGTCTTCCCGCCATCGCCTTCAGCTAGGGCGCTTGTTACGCCGCATCTCACCAGGTCTACCCATTCCTGGTCCCATTCATCACGCGACATGTAGTCGGCACCGTCTGCCCGGACCAGGTAGCGTCCGGTGGGGGCTGGTTCTCCGGAAGCGGTCCTGCCGTCCCAGGAATCGGTGACACTGGCTACAAACCCACCCTTTTCGTCCCAGACGGTAACATCTGCCGAGCCTTGCAGGACAGTGATCTCCAGGGGACCGCCCAACAGGGGATCGAATACCGGCGCCACCACGAGATCCAGGGGAAGATCCTCTTGCCCCTGGCCGCTGTCGACGTTTTGCTGCGTGTCCGCGGCGGATGACGTGTCTTCGCTGTCGGGAGATGATGGGAGGTGGGAGGAGGGGCTGCCAGGCGAGGCAGTGTATCCGCAACTGGCCAGAGCCAGGACGACAACGAGAAGCATTGATGTGGATGTCCGCACTGCCGGTCTCCGCCAGGAAGCACTGGGTGATGGTTTTTCCAGTGGGTTCCTTCAGGGCGCCTGGCCAGGCATCGGGCCGGCGCCCATCCTGCACAGGATATTGTCCGCAATGAGCACCTTCCCGCAAGCAGAGTTGAATGATGCGTGACCTGCGCCATGCTGGACGCTGGCTGACGGGAGAGCATTTCAAGAGGAAAATGTAAACGCAAGTACCCATATGGATGACCTTGCCAAGATGCAGATTGACGTGTCAATGGGATGCAGTATAATGAGGAAAGACATCTGCCCGGCCTCCCTCGCGGAAGCGGGAACGAAGAACAGGGAGAAAAGATGGCTTTGGCGTTCACCAGAAGTCGAGAGCGGGTGGCCCGCAATTTCATCAAGACATATGGGCATTCTGGCTTTTTGCATCTGATCAACGACTTGTCGGCAGGCAGGAGTGGCCAGCAGATCGCCAATCACTTCGGGGTGTCCAGAGAACGAGTGCGGCAGTGGAAGAATACATTCGGACAAGTGATAGTACTCTATCAACTGCATCCTGAAGTGGAGAGACTCTACAAACAGTGCTCAGAACACCTCTCTATCGGCAAATGATATTCTCACCGGCAGATTCCACCCCATACCAAAGCCCGGTTGCCTATAGGAGCCGTCGGGAAAGCTCGGGCCCGCTGCGGAGCGCCAGGGCCCGAGCCGGCTGTTTCGTGCAGCCTCTTTCCCGACGGCTCCCAGTACGTCCCACATCGTTTCACCAGGTTCACCTATCACCGCATTCTCACCACACGGCAGGCGCAGGGACCAGGCCAGCTTCGCTCGGAGTTCTCCTGGACTGGCTGCTCCACTGGAGGCAACGTGGATCGCAGGCTGTTGATCATCTTCGCCATAGCCGGACTGGGCGCAGCCATATTGTTCTTTCCAAGCGGCGACGTCAACTCCTCGCATGAACAGCTCGGCGAAGACCGGTCCCAGGCCAATATTGCCAGAATCACAACCCCCATCCGTGCTGCATCGCCGGGCACTCCCCAACCCGCGGGCACTCCCAGGTATTCGGCGCCAGAATCCACGGTCGGCAAATCCCCATCCCGGGCGAGTTCTTCCATCTCCAAGGAAGACCTCGCGGAACGGCTGGCAAAGCGCAAACAGACCCCTTTCTACGAGCACAGCCAGGACGTTGCCAAGCGCTGGCTTCACCTGGGAAACCTGCTGGCATCCGCTGGAGACACCGAGTCAGCCCAACGGGCAAGAGCGGTCAGTCGCGACCTGCGCTACGGCATCAGGCCCGACGGTACAATCGAAAAACAATCCGCAGCCCTGGACAATGAACTGAACACACTGGAGTCGTTACGCCTTCGATACTCCGAAAACAGCGAAATCACCGAGATCCTGAACTACATCCAGAAGGCCAGCCAGCAGTTTTCAGCATCAGGAGGCTGGTATGCCGAACCTGAAGAAACGCCCCGCGAAGGGCCGACACGTTAATCCATGGGATTCGTTCTCCTGGTGGGAACGTTTCTTTCCAATGGCCTGGCTGTCTGCTGTGGCTGTCATCGTTGCCATGCCCCAGGCCATGGGAGCAGAGCCCCTCGCCGACACCAGGCACCGCTTTGCCGTCGTGGTGGGAATAGAATCCTACGACCTGCTGCCCGACCACCTGCGAGTGGAAAACGCACGCCAGGATGCAACGCTCATCGGCGAAGCCCTGGATGGCGCCGCCTACGACCAGGTGCGCATACTCACGGACTCCAGCGCGACCCGTGAGAACCTCGAAGCACTCCTGTCCGACGATCTATCCTCGAAGGTCGGTCCAGGCGATCTGCTGATGCTGTATTTCGTGGGCCTGGGAGTAGGAGGCGACTTCGGGCAGCCCAGGTTGCTCATGTACGAGACCGATCCCGATGCCCTGGAGCAGACTTCCTGGGCCGTGGCGGATCTGGGCGAGATCCTTCGTCGGGACATCCAGGCCGGGTACCTGGTGTTGATCACAGATGCCTCCCACGAGGGAGAACTCAATGGCCTGGCACTCATGGGGCCCACGGCCGACAGTTGGCCCGAAATGCCCTGCCCCTCCATGGAGATCGCTTCCACCGGCCCCAGGGAAGCATCGGTGCCGGGCGTATTCGCACAGGCATTTGCCCAGGCCATCGGGGGAGCGGCAGATCAATCGGCGGATGGGCAGGTCTCCAGCGGCGAGTTGTTTCGTTTCATCCTGAACACGGTTCCCGCAGCCACCGACGACCGCCAACACCCAACCGTAAACGCCCGTTACGATCCCTCCTTCACCCTGGGCCTGGTGGACGACTCCACCCACGCCACCCAGTCGGCGCTTTCCCAAGGCCCGCGAATCGACAAGGTGAAGTTCCTCATCCGCGATGGCATCTCCGGCACCGTACAGTGCAGGGATGGCGAGGTCGTCCTTTGCGACCCCTCCTGCTACCTGTGGGATGTACCAGTGGGTGAATGCGAGGTCAGCGCCGTATCAGGCCAGAACAGACAACAGGCCACCGTGGAGGTGAGCCGCAGGGGGCGAGTACTCTGCTCCATGGGCCCTGAAGGTCTATCATGCGGCGAGGGACCATGAGCCTTCCCAGCCGGGAAGCCCTGCCCACCGCCAGGTTGTCCACGGGGCTGCGGTTCAACCATCCGTTGCGGCTCACGTGTAGAACGGTACACTGGAACAGGGTAGATTTCATGTCAACACGAGCAACTGGAGTCCAAGTGTCAAGCCTGTTTATCTTCCTGCGGCTCGTGGCCTGTTCCGGCGGAGACTACGAGGTACACGAAAACCTGCCGGATCTGGATCTACCCACGGCAACCATCGACTTCGACGAAGTTGTGGTGGGGCTCCAATCCGAGGTGGGAATCGCAATCGACAACCTGGGCA
This sequence comes from Myxococcota bacterium, assembly GCA_024276675.1. GTDB lineage: Bacteria > Myxococcota_A > UBA796 > UBA796 > JAFGLY01 > JAJRWT01. The sequence continues at coordinate 48,800 of JAJRWT010000097.1, forward strand.
TGGGAGTGCTCAAGGTCGAAGATCTTCAACTGGACGACTCCACCAGCCCCGATTTCACCATACTGGGAATGGACGACGACCAAATCGCGGGTGGTGAATCCGGAGTCCTCTCCGTAAGGTATGTTCCCGATGCGGTGGGTCAAGACTACGGAACGATCATCATGGCAACCAATGATCCCCAGGAGCCAGAGGTGGAGATCGAGCTGTTGGGATTCGGAGTCGAACCCGTCATCGACGTGGATCCCGAGATCCTGTGGTTCGGCCAGATAGATGTGGGAGCCAGCGACACGATGCAGGTCCAAGTGGCTGCCGCCGGTACCGGCACCACCCGCATCACCGACATGGTCATCGAGGACTTCCCGGGCATCTTCAGCTACCAGCTCCCCGACGACGTGATTCTTCCCTACGCCCTGAGCGCCGGCTTCTCCTTTACCTTCGACGTGACCTTCACGCCTGCCTCCGCCGACTCCTACGATACGGATCTCGTCATCAGCTCCAACGACCCGGTCAACCCCACCGTGGCGGTACGCCTGCTGGGCAACAGTGAAGACGACCCCACCGAAAACGCCCCCCCCACGGTCGAAATCACCCAACCCGACTGGGGCAATTACCTGATCCTGGGAGAAGCCACCGAGCTTCGAGGAGTCACGGTCGATGTAGAGGACGGCCCCGAATCACTGGCGGCCATGTGGTACGTGGGCTCCCAGCTCCTGGGAACATCCACGCCTGATTCCAGCGGAACGGTCTCGCTGACCACCACGGTGCTTCCCGAAGGCGACATAACCATCACCCTTAGAGCCATGGATTCCGAAGGTCTCATGGGTGAAGACACCGTGGACGTCACCGTCTGGAACGAAGAAGAACCCATGCTGTACGTCATCAGCGGCGGCACCACCATCTACGACTACTGGACCGTGGACGACGACGTGGAGATCATGCTGAACGGCGAAACCATCTTCCAGGATGCCAACCACACCCAGGACAACCATCCCCCGGTCGAGTTCGAAGCCGAGAAGGGCAGCACCATCCGAATCGTGGCCACCGACTACAACTACTGTCAGAAAATGCTGGACGCCCTGTTCCTCCACTTCGGTTCGGGTGCTAGCCAGCCCTTGAACGACTCCATCTGCAACTCCGCATGTGAATCCGACGCCTGCTATGACGGCACCTACAGTGGCCCCTGGCCCAGTGTCTTTCTGGACGACAGCTACACCATCGAGATACCATGAGCGCCAATTGAAACGGTCGTCGGGCGCCCCCACGACATGGCAGCACCTGGAACAACGTGGAGGCCATTGGCCATGAACTCAATGACCGCCTTCGGGAGCGGAGAGGCCAGCAGTCAAGATCTTGCGGTGGTGGTGGAGCTACGCTCCGTGAACCACCGTTTTCGCGACATCAACGTGCGCGTTCCCAGGGAGTACACCCCCCTGGAGCCACGAATCGTCACGGTGATTCGCGACAGCATCACGAGGGGGCGAATCGATTGTACCGTCAGGCGGGTAGCATCAAAGGGGTCTTTCGAGGTGAGACCCAACCTGGCCCTGGCCGAGTCCTACCTGAAGTCCATGGAACTCATCGCCAGGCACCTGCAGAGAGAACCCTCACAGGTTGACCTCGGGGTCATCTTCGCACAACCAGGTGTGCTGGAGCTTGCGGAGCTTCAAACCGACATCACGCATGAATGGGACGTATTGGAGCCTGCACTCATGGGCGCCATCGCACACATGAAAGACATGCGCGGTACAGAGGGTCGTGCTCTGCTTGCCGATATCAAGGAGCATTCCAAACACCTGGGCACCGTCTTTGCCGAACTCCAGCTCCTGAGCCAGGGCGTCGTCCAGAAACTCCACGCCAGGTTGAAGGCAAGGCTCGTCGTCCTGCTGCGCGAAATCGACGATCCATCACGATTGGCCCAGGAAGCTGCATACCTGGCCGACAAGGCGGATGTCTCCGAGGAAATGAAACGCCTCCAAAGCCACCTGGACCAATTCGCGGAGCTGCTGGAGTCAAACGCTGCCGTTGGCCGCAAGATGGAGTTCTTGCTGCAAGAAATGGGCAGAGAGATCAACACGCTGGGTTCCAAGTCTCACAGCGGCCGGCAGGGCCGGCTGGTGGTGGAATTCAAATCGGTATTGGAAAGGCTCCGGGAGCAGGCAGCCAACGTGGAATAGGGCATCTCCCCACGCTGCTACCCGTCGGGACAATATCCAAGGACTGACATTCCTCCTGGTTGCATACGGAGCATGGTCATGGGAGAAGGTATCTGGCAGGACTGGCAAAGGCCCGACAAAGGTGCGCTATTCGTGCTGACAGGGCCTTCGGGAGTGGGAAAGACCACCTTGATAAGGTCTCTCCTCAAGGCAGTGCCCCACCTGCACTTCAGTGTCTCCTGCACTACGAGGCTGGCACGCCCGGGCGAACGCGACGGAATACACTACTACTTCGTCTCCCAGAAAAGATACGACGAAATGGTCCGAAGCAACGAACTGTTGGAGTGGGCCCAGGTCTATGGCAACAACTACGGCACACCCCGGAAACCGGTTCAACTGGCAACAGCCCGAGGCGACAGCGTCTTGCTGGACATCGACGTCCAGGGCTCCCGCCAGGTACGGTCCAGGTGGCCCGGAGCGGTCTTCATTTTTTTGCTTCCCCCTTCGGTGGACGTACTGGAAAGGCGACTTCGCGCAAGATCCACCGACACGGCAGATGTGATTGAGCGCAGGCTCGCGGAGTCTCGTCAACAGATGGAAGCCTGCGGTGAATTCGACTACCTGGTGGTGAATGACCGCCTGGATATAGCAGATTCACAGCTCCAGGCGATTCTTGCATCCGAACTTCTTCGCCGTGAGCGCCGAGTAAAATGGGTTGACGACATCAAAGCCGCGGTGGTTGGATAGTTGTCGGTCGGTTTGGCTTTTCAGCAGCAACCTCTCAATGGCCGCAGCCATGGGTCGTTCCTCGTCTCGATCTCCACATCCACGAGGGATGGACCAGTCGGGAGCGGGCCGCCCCGGCTGCTGGCTGTGTGAGGGCTTGCCCGCCAGAAGAGCAGCGCCGTTCCAAGCAGTCCCAGGGGCGCGCCTGCCCCTCTTGAACCATGGCGGGCAACCCCATTTCTGGAGCACCTTCCGCATGGGAACTCTCACAGGGGTATGCTATCCTGTCTCGTCGTTGGTCGAGGTGTACCGGTGAGCATCGTCAGGCTCCATGACATCATGGACAGCGTGAGAGCCTACGCGCCCGACGCCCATCTGGATGTCGTCATGCGTGCGTATGTGTTCTCAGCGAGAGCACATGCTGGTCAGACCAGGAAGAGCGGCGAGCCCTACCTGGTCCATCCGTTGGCGGTGGCTGCCTACCTGGCCGAAATGAAGATGGACGTGGAGACCATCGCCACGGCCCTGCTCCACGACACCGTGGAGGACACGTTGGTCACCCGGGAAGAGCTGGCCCGCCTCTTTGGCGAAGAAATCGCCGACCTGGTTGATGGGGTCACCAAGATCGGCAAGCTCCGTTTCAAGAGCAAGGCCGAAGCACAGGCCGAAAACTTCCGCAAGATGGTTCTGGCCATGAGCCGCGACATCCGCGTGGTCCTGGTAAAGCTGGCGGACCGCCTGCACAACATGCACACGCTCCAGCACATGCGCCCCGATAAGCAACGGCGAATTGCCCAGGAAACCATCGAAATCTACGCTCCCATCGCCAAGCGCCTGGGCCTGGGCAAGCTCACCGAAGAACTGCAGGATCTCTGTTTTCGCTACATCCATCCCGAAACCTACCGGGAACTGTCCGAAGCAGTGACCAGGGACAAGCTCGAACGTGACAACTACATCGCGCGGAACACCACCTACCTGGAGAAACAACTGGCCCTGAAGGGAGTGAAGTGCGATGTCCGTGGGCGGGCCAAGTCGCTCTACTCGATTCATCGCAAGATGATGGAGCAATCACTGGAGTTCGACCAGGTTCACGACATCCTGGCCTTCAGGATGTTCGTTGACACCATCTCCCAGTGCTACGAAACCCTGGGGCACGTGCATGGTCTGTTCTGTCCCGTTCCCGGGAAGATCAAAGACTACATCGCCATGCCCAAGACCAACGGCTACCAGTCCCTTCACACCACCATAATCGGTCCCGAAGGCCAACGAATAGAGGTGCAGATCCGCACCTGGGACATGCACCGCATGGCAGAGCATGGCATCGCGTCTCACTGGCGCTACAAGGAGGGGCACCTCGCCCTGAAGCAGAAGGACATCAGCCTCATCACCCAGCTTCGCGAGATCTTTGAAACCGCCAGAGAAGTGGAAGACCCAAGCGAATTCATCGAGACCGTCAAAGTGGACCTCTTCACCCAGGAAGTCTACGTCTTCACCCCAGCCCGCGAGGTGAAGGTGCTTCCCTTCGGCGCCACCGCCCTGGACTTCGCCTACGCCATCCACACGGAAGTGGGGCATCACTGCATCGGTGCCAAGGCCAACGGCAAGATGGTTCCCATTCGTTACGAACTGAAAAGCGGTGATACTATCGAAATCCTGACACGCTCCGACCAGAAGCCCAACCGTGACTGGCTGCGAATCGCACATACCGGGCGGGCTTTGACCAAGATCCGCAGGGCCCTGCGCAACGAAGAACTGGAACGAGGCAGGGCGTTGGGTCGTGAAATGCTGGAGGGTGAACTCCGTAAGCATGGAGTGAACCTCAACCGGCTCATCAAGGATGGCAAGCTGGACAATATCCTGGAAAAAAACAGCTTCAAGGACCAGGATCAGCTCTTCCTGGCGCTGGCTCGAGGGCACAAGAGCCTGGCCAGAATCGCCAGGGAGGTCCATCCCGAGGGCAACTGGGGCGATGATTCCGAAAAGCCAACTTCCGGCCTGTCGAATCTGCTGGACAAGATCCGCAGGCGCTCGGCCAGTCCCGTGCTCATCAGCGGCGAAGAAGACATCCTGGTCAACCGAGCGAAATGCTGCAATCCATTGCCGGGCGAACCCGTGGCAGGTTTCATCACCCACGGTCACGGGATCAGCATCCACAGCTCCAACTGCTCCCAACTGCTCTCCATGGACAAAGACCGCAGGATTCCGGTGGAGTGGGATGCCCGCATCAGGACACTTCACGCAGCGGTGCTAAACGTGGTCTGCGCCGACAGGCCCGGCCTGCTGGCCAGCATCTCCAAGGTCTGCGAAGAAGCAAAGCTCAACATCTCCCGCGTGGATGCCCATCCCGTGGGCAACGAAAAATCACTCGTTTCCCTGGTGGTTGAGGTTCACGACGTCCGCGAACTCACACAACTGGGAAGGAAACTGGAACGGGTCAAGGGGATCGTCTCGGTTGCTCGCGTGCGTCAATAGTTCCCCTCCGGGAACAGCAGCCCTTTCGCCGCCTGCTCCTCGTTGAACACCGGTATTCCCCTGGCACGAAGGAGCACGGCCAGGAGGCCTGTGCCCGACTCCAGGCGACCATCGATCCAGACCCGTTTGCTGGCACAAGAAGGTGATCGCTCCTTCAGGACAGCCAGGGTGATCCCGACAGATGCCTCGAAAGCAAGCCGTGCGCCAATCTTGAAAGTTTCGGTGAGATCCCTTCCATCCTGGCGCAGAACCCTGGCCAGATCTTTCCAGACGGCTTCACCGTCGCCTCCAGAGAGCTGACAGGGAATCCTGGGGACGGGAAGACCCGCGAGAACCTCGGGGCAGACAGGCAGAAGCAGGCAGCCGGCCAGGGCATCCAGGACGGCGTCGTCCTTCTTGTGCGCTGCATCGTATCGGCAGTTCCGTCCACACAGACAGGCCGACACCAGGACTTTCATTCTGCCAGGCATTTCTTGTGCATTGGCCTCGTGGAGAATGCGTGGATTGTAGAGGTCGGTGAAAATCGGAGCCCTTCATCTCACGGGAACGAGTACAGGGTCAGGAGAGACCCGACAAGCCCTTGCATGTGAACTCGCGTAGTTGTAGCATTCTTCCTTCTCGCCGGAGTCCTGCATGGGGTACCTCTACAAACTGGCCAAGGGCAACCTGGGAAGCATTCGGGGCACCTATCTCCGGGGAAACCGCATACCGCGCTACGGTGACTTCGCGGAGCACGACGAGGTGGTGCTCCTCATCCATGGTTTTTTCCAGACACGAAACGTGTGGAGGGTCATGGAAGATCGCCTTCGTGCCGATGGCTACGGAGTGGTGAGTTTCGACCTTGGAGGTCTCTTCGGTGCCTTGAGTACGCGCGGCGTCAATTTCCTGGCACAAAAAGTGGGCGACAAGCTGGAAAGGCTCTGTAGGCGCTACGACATCCGCAGGGTACATTTGCTGGGGCATTCCAACGGCGGGCTGGTGGCGCGTCAGTACATACAACGATTTGGTGGCCACCGAAGGGCCATGTCCCTGATCACGCTGGGAACTCCCCACCACGGCACCCCCGTTGCCGCCCTGGGGCTCTGGGTCGTGGGTGGTGGGTTGCTGTCCATCAGCCCATGGCAGATGTTGCCGGGTTCGAAACTGCTACGAGAGATGGGCAGAGATACCTTTCCACCGGATATCCCACTGATCAGCATCTACAGCAGGTCCGATCTCGTGGTTCCCTACCCCTTTTCGGTGCTTCATCCCAGACCTGGCGAAACATCCATGCGAAACTTCCCGGTCAAGGGGCCCGGGCACACCGCACTGACCTGGGAACCCGAGGTATACTTGCTTGTCCGCGCCCAGTTGCGGGAAGCATCAAAGCTCTGGAGGCAGCGCTCCCAGGACTCCCTCTGAACCCACCCAGCACAGGCGATGTGGTGGTTCACTACTCGGCTCGATGTTCCGAGGGTGGCGTGGTGGGCTCCTGGGAAAGGTCGGTTGGCTCGGTGGGTGCTCCCGGTGGAGTATCCTGTTGCGAAGCGGAGGGTTCTCCGGCATCCAGGCAGCACCTGAAACCAAGGGTGGGATCGGCAAAGACTGCGGATTCATCCACTGAGAAGGCACAGCGCGTACCCCGCAGTGCGTTGGCTTTCAAACCCCCTTTGGTCAACCTGCGACCGGACTTGCCACGCAACGGGGTTTGAATCCACTCCCGCATACCACCGGAGAGATCGTATACGCCGTACCCGGAGATGCACCTGGGCATGGAACCGGAAACGAAGGATTTGCTCATTCCGGCGCCGCATATTGTCTGGTCGAACTGGTCGCCGTAGGAGTAGATGAGGTTGCCCGGTCCCTTGCAGGCCTTTTCCCATTCCAGCTCGGAACAAAGACGCTTGCCCCGTTCTTCGCAGGACCTGGCGGCGTCTTTCCACGAGATTCTTGACAGGGCACGTTGGCCCCTGACATTGGGGTACTCGAAACGGTCCATGTAGAAGGCATCTACATTGGTCACCTGTGCCAGGGGCTCGGACATGGTTGCGCCGGAAACAGACATGTCCACGCTTTCGGTCTTCAGGCGCCCATGTATGAAAGTACCCTCTGGAATGTAGACCATGTCGGGATGCAGGTCCAGCATGGCCTTGACTTCTTCGTCGGAGGGAAGTGGGTTGTTGGCCTGGACCTGGGTCCGCAGCAGCTCGTCGAAGCGCCTGGCATCGACCAGGGGGTCGGGCTTTTCCTTGGTTAGCACGTAGGCCCCTGCCGCGACCACGACCACCACGGCAACGGCGATCCCGATGAGGATGTTCCTTATGGAACCGCTCATGCCCCCCTGCTGCATTTCCAACGAGAATGAGCGCTGGATGTCGTTGATCATATCACGAGGGGCGGGGAAACGATCCTCGGGGTTGTGTGCCAGGGCGATCTCAACGATGTCGTCCATGTGTTCAGGCAGGTCGTCCCGGAGCTGCGTGGGGGCCAGGTAGGTACCCATTGGACGCTGGCCACAAAGCAACTCGTAGAGAATCACGCCGACGGAGTAGACATCGGCGGGCGGGCCGCCTTCCTGGTGGAACCCGGACAGCTCCGGCGCCAGGTAGGGGGCATCGGCACGGCTCACGAAGCTCTCGGCAAAGATTGTGGGGCTCACCAGGCCCGCCAATCCAAGCCCCGAGACCTTGATTGTATGAACGACCTTGGCGTTGCCGGCAGGCCCGGTTTTTTTGGTCTGCACAAGGATGTTTTCGGGCTTGAGGTTGCGGTGGATGAGGTTGTTCCTGTGGCCCACCTCGGCAGCTTCCAGGACCGAGATGACGATCTGGCAGGCTTCATGTAAGGTAAAGCTGCGTTTTTCGGAAATATAGCTGTTGATCAGTTGCCGTAGGGATTCACCCTCGAAGTATTCTTCGGTGATGAAGATGTGGTCGCCGTGCCTACCCAGTTCTCCGAAGCGAATGAGCAGCTCGTGCCTGATACCCCTGGCTCGTTCAAAGAGTTCCTTCAGGCGAGTTCGATCTCGCTTGGTGGCGATCAGGTTCGAACGGAAGAACTTGATGACAACCTTTTTCCCGGAAGTGATGTGTTGGGCGAGATAGGAATGCGCCAACATTCCATCACCCAGAAAACGATGGATTTCGTATTTTCTGGCGATGACATCACCGCGGGCGAAGCGCTTCTGCTGCTGGCTCACGGGCACTCCTTTTGGTTTTTGCAACGCAGGTCATCTGCAATCATGGGTGGAACGAACCGAACCGTATCATGTTGAGGCACATCAGAACAACGGGCAGTATCCACGTTCTACCGCAACCTTGTCGTCAGGCATCACTGCTTTTCGGGGATCCACTGTTCAGAATTGCCGGACAACCACCGCTACCACGAATGTCTGCCTACGGGCATGACCTCGCGAGGTACCATGGAGCCTGTGCTAATCGCGGAAATTCATGTTGATGAACTACCTCTGGATGCCGGTTGTTCCTGGCTCGGAACGGCGCGCCTCCTGTTGGAGATAGCATCGGCGGCAGAGTCGGTTGGGGCCAGGCTCACCTTTCGCTTCAGGAAACGCTTTGCCGCCGAGGCCGCACGCCAGGGGAGCGGCAACGTCTTGCGGCTGCTGGAAGAGCAGGGCCACGAAGTGGGCACCCACTGCCACGGACGCTCCCTTGGACGCAGCAGGAAGGCAGTCGACGCCTGCGGAGTGGACAATCGAGGAGTGTCACCCGGCATGGTACAGGCTGGCAGGCGCTACGGTCGACTCTTCGACAGGGCAGCGGCCCTGGGCTTCGCCTGGATGACGGATTCACCTCCCCTAAGGGTATGGAGTGCTGCCGGATTGCTGCCGTGGGTACCAGGCAGGGGCTACTCCTCCTTTCGCAATCCCCTGGGCATGGTGAGCGTGGAGGTCAGCGTGAGTCCCTTCGACTGGGGAATACTCTTTCGAAAGAATGGCAAGGTGGAGCATGGCTTCCGCGTCGGGCACAAGGATTTCCGGGCTCTCGCATCACTGCTGGAAAGGCACAGACGGCGTGAGATGCCCTGGCCCTGGCGCAGCTATTTCTGCTTCACCATGCACGAGCACAACTTCTGTGCTCCCGGGAGCACACGCCCGTGCAGCTCGTCCCTGGATGCCTTTGCCGACTTTTTGACCGGGGCCAGGGTGGTGACGGCGGGAAGGGTTGCCTCCTGGTGCTGGGAGCATGGCGTGGCGGAATGCCGGGAGCAATCCCGGTCCGGAACACATGGTCTCTCCAGCAAAGCCCCACGGCTTGTCGCTCTGAAGCCTTCAGCCGTGGCAACTCCCTGCCGTAGATTTGCCCACCGCGGAATGGCCCTGGCTGCCGGCATCGCCGCCAGGACCATTAACGTGAAGGTGGGGAGCGATGCCTTGCACGCCAGGTGGCATGGGCCATCCCGACCCCTGGCCGTCCTGTTGATCTCTCACGCCGGCAAACGGGGAGGCACAACCCTCGCCGGTCAACCCTGGGGGCTGCGATTCCAGAGACTCGCCAGCCAGGGAGTGGCCGTGGTCACCTGGGACCGACGAGGCACGGGGAGAAGCCGAAAACCTGGCCAGGACGTCGACCTGGCTCCCGGAAACCCGCTCCATGTGGCAGACTTTCAAGCCGTGTTCGACGAAGTGGAAGAAAGGTTGAAGAGGCTTCTCGCCACGAATCCCCCGAGCCCCGGACAAAGTCTTCCGCCCATCGGTGTGCTTTCGTTTTCCAGCGGAGTTCTTCCACCCCTGCGAGCCCGGCGTCCCATGGCCTTCTTGATGGACACGGAAGCACCGGCGGACCGTTGGTCTCTCCTGCCACCCGAGACAGGCCCGGCGGCCCCAGGCAGCCTGGCACACCTGTCGCTGATGGAAGACAGCGCCTGGGAAGGCCGAGAACCCGTTGCCCTCGTGGGGCGGATTCGATGCCCCTACCACCGGCTTCAGGCCAGGGTGGACCATGTCCATGGCCGATTACACCTGCACGCCTTCTTGATGCTGGAAGCAGCCTTGATGGGCAAGGCACCCGAAATCCGTCTGAACGGCGGCAGGTTCCCGTGGAACCGAAGCCTGTTGCCGGGCAGGATCCACCAGAACAGCCGCCTGGTTCACGGGTGGATATGGGACGAAATCGAAAGGGCCAGGAACAGGGTAGACCACCTGTCCCACCACGTACGAAGAGCATGACGGGCGCGAAGAGCCCCCCGGAACCCCGTGGACGCTATTCTCCTTCGCTGGGAGACAGGCTGATATTCACGTTTTCCAGGCTTTCCGTGGTTATGGTGAGCCGGCCATCCTCGCCGCCCGCCGCGGTGCCCGTGGGCTCGCCAGGCTCGTTGGCCACGTCGTTGGGCTCCATGTCGGCCACTGCCCACATGTATACCAGGGAATTGGCAGGCACGTAGACGGTGTAGTCCAGTTCATCCCGGCCCGCCCAGTCCTCTGGCTGGAATACCACGGTATCGTAGGAATCTTCGATTTCTTCAAGGGAGAGATTCCCGTTGGGGCGGTACTTCAGGGCGACCACGTATATGATTGTTTCGCCGTCGTAGGTTTCGAAGCTCTCGAACAACTCGTCGAAGGTTCCGCCGTCGTCCGATGGCCGTATCACGCCCTGGATGGTGACGAAGGGGACGACGCTCAAGCCGCCTTCCGTCGTGGGAATCTGTATATTGCGATCCAGAAGATCCGTGGTTTCCACGAGGATGGGATTGGCCGAGGCACCGCCTTCGACGTACTCGCCCCAGGTGTCTGATGGATCCAGCAGGTTGTTGCCGTTGGAATCCCAGGCAGCTTGCAGGTTCATCTCACCGTAGGCTTCCGAGGCGCAGATCTGGTACTCCGCTGTGGCACCATCGCCCGTGGGCACCAGGTCCAGGGCTCCGGAGGTCTCGTAGGGGCCATTGTTGTCGGTGTCCAGGAGCATGGCCATGACCAGGTCGCCTTCCTCGACGTAGATGTCCTGCACTCGTACCGTTCCCAGGATCCCGGTTCCGTAGCACCAGTCCGGGCCGCCACCACCCTCGGCGGTGTCTGTTCCGCCGATGCCCGAATCACCGCCGCCGCCGCCGCCGCCATTGTTGCCGGTATCGCCGCCACCGCCGCCACCGCCGCCGCCGCCGCCGTTGTTGCCGGTATCGTCGCCGCCGCCACCGCCGCCGCCGCCGGACCAGCTTATTTGGGCGAGAACTTCGATGTCTATGCCATCCACGCTTTCGCCGTCTTCCACGACGACTGGTTCAGGATAGAGACCCAGGGGATCGAAGCTGCCGATGATATGGTCGTCGTCCTGGTCCAGGACTGCCGTGACCATCAGGCTTTCTTCGCCGGCGGCGAAGACATCCAACTGGTAGGCATCTCCGGACGTGGAGGGACTCGAGATGGTGTAGGAGGCGTAGTAGGTGGTTTCGCCGGTTTCGGAGTCCTGGGCATAGGCGGTCACAAAGATGGAGCCAAAGGGAAAGGCTGCTCCGTAGACCGAGCTGTACTCGTCCCAGGAAACGTACTCGACATCGCCGTCGTCGTTCAGGTAGTAGAGCTGTACCTGCACCATGCCCGACAAGAACCCGTCCATGTTCGTGTCGGAGCCAGTTCCGGAATCCTGGCAGGTATCGAAGATGAAGGTGTCGCCCGTATCTGAAGAACTGCTGTCTCCGCTCAAGCCGGCGGTGTCCTTGGCGACGTCGTCGTTGCACCCATCACAACCGCTGAAAAGCAGCACAAAGGGAAGTAAGTTGACAATGGTGGATCGTGTTGCCATGTTCCTGCCTCCTGCAACCGGGCCACTGGCCGTGGAGATGGGGATGAAGTACGGCTCATCCATGGGCGTTTTGACAGGTATTTTACGCCTGATTTCCCGCGAATACAAAGGAAACTTGCGCTTCTTTCGCGATTTGAAACGAATTTCCGCATGGGATCGCAGTTCTCGTACTGCTCCTTCATGGGGGCAACTAAATGCGTATACTGCCCTGCAAGCTGGAACCCTACGCGATCTCCGTCTTCACGGAGATGAGCGCGATGGCGCAGCAACACGGTGCCATCAATCTTTCCCAGGGCTTCCCGGATTTCGAAGGGCCGGACTTCATCGTGGATGCCGCCGTGGCCGCCATGCGTGCGGGGCTCAACCAATATGCGCCAAGTCATGGAATCCCCGAATTGCGCAAAGCCGTGGCGGCCAAAATGGAACGTTTGTACGGGCTCTCTCCCGATCCCCAGGAAGAAGTCACGGTGTTCAGCGGCGCCACCGAGGCCATCTTCTCCACCATACAGGGCCTCTGCCAAGCCGGAGATGAAGTACTCGCATTCGAACCCTTCTACGATTCCTGCGCTCCCGCCGCCGTCATGGCCGGAGCTGAATTCAAGGCCGTCTCCCTTGGTTCCGGCTTTGCGCTGGACATGGAAGCCCTGGAACGTTCCGTCACCGACCGCACCAGGCTTCTGCTCTTGAATACACCCATGAACCCCACAGGAAAGGTCTTCCACGAGGCAGAACTCTCGGCCATAGCCCAATTCTGCATCTCCCGCGGCATAATCGTGATCACAGACGAGGTCTACGAACACCTGGTATTCAACGGCGCCAGGCATGTCCCAATGGCCACGCTGCCCGGCATGTGGGAGCAGACGGTCACCATCTCGTCCACCGCCAAGACTTTCAGCATGACTGGCTGGAAGATCGGCTACGCGGTGGCGCCGCCGGCCCTGGGCAGGGCCATCCGCATGGCACACCACTATGTGACCTTCTGCACTCCAGCGGCACTTCAGCACGCCATGGCCCTGGCCATCGACGTATCCGACGACTATTACCCCGTCCTGCGTGCCCAGTACCAGGCACGGCGCGACCTGCTCAGGTCGATCCTGGAAGCCGCGGGGCTCGACGTGGTCACTCCGGAAGGCTGCTATTTCATGCTGGCCGACTTTCGGCCGCTGGGCTTTGACGATGATCGGGAGTTCTGTCGCTTCCTCACCACCGAAATCGGCGTGGCAGCCATCCCCGCCAGCGCCTTCTTTCAAACACCCGGCGCGGGAAGCCATCTTGCCAGGTTTGCGTTCTGCAAGGATCTGGAGACCCTGAAGAAGGCGGGAGAGCGACTTTCGAGATTGAACAGAATTGGCCCTCCAAAAACAGAGCTGGACTGATGTTCGAAACACGATTCAAGATACGCGCGACCCAGTTGGACACCTTTGGCCACCTCAACCACGCTGCTTTCCTGGAGATCTTCGAGTGGGCCCGCTGGGAGTGGGCCGTGGCCGGCGGACCCGACCCCATGCGCATGGTCCAGGAACAGGGCATCGGTCCCGCCATCGTCCACGTTGACATCCATTTCAGCAAAGAAGTCCGCTTTCACGAAACGGTGCTGGTCAAGACCTGGTTCAAGGAACTGGGAAAACGAAGGGGCGTCATCGGGCAGGAGATGCTCAAACCCGACGGGTCCCTGGCATCGCGGGCCACCATCACCTTCGTGATGCTCAACCTGAAGACCCGAAAGATGGACCGGATACCCGAAGAGATGCGTGCCATGTACCAGGCCGACGAGCCCTACCGTAGACTACGGGCCAGCGCCAGAAGAGGAATCTCCGTGGGCAACACCCATGGCTGACGACGGCGAGCGGCACAAAGGTCTGCCGGGATAGATGATACCAGGCTTCCAGGGTACTCCTCCATCCCGAGGTCAGTGATGAGTGAAACAGTCCGTTTTCTGGTGGGCGAAAACGTCTACCTGCGCCCCATCGAGCCATCGGATCTGCAACGATGCCAGCTATGGATCAACGATCCCCAGGTTCGCCGCTACCTGCTGGCCGTCTTCCCCTTCGATCAGAAGGCTGAGCAGGCCTGGCACGACAGCCTCCACCGCTCCCCACCTCCGGCCTCCGTGGTGCTGGCGATAATACTCTCCAAGGGCGACCGCCACGTGGGCAACACCGGCTTCGTGTCCATCGACTGGGTAAACCGCGTGGCCGAGACGGGCACCATGATCGGTGAGCTGGACTGCTGGGGCAAAGGCGTTGCCTTCGAGGCCAAGCAGCTTCTGTTGGACTATGGCTTCAACACCCTTGGCCTGCACCGTATCCAGTCCCGCACCCTGGCCCCGAATCATCGCAGCAGGGCCCACCTGCTGCGCTCCGGCTATCGTGAAGAGGGCCGCAGGCTCAAGCGCCACTTCCGCGAGGGAGCCTGGCACGACGAAGTCCTGTTCGGCCTGCTCCGCGAGGATTGGAACCCCGAAACACGGGGTGCGGGATGAGTGGGTTATACTCGTGACCTGACGAGCAACTGCTTTCCTCCCTGCCATAACGCATTACCAACGGAGCCCCTCCATGCGACTCTTGCCCCGGACGACCACCGCGATCATCTCCACCCTGGCCGGGCTGGCGGCTTGCAACGGCAGCGAGCCCGACGACACCTTTCTCCCCGACACCGGCACCGGCGTCGAACCGGGCACAGCCGACCTGCAGGTGGGCGAAATCGCCGACATGGTCTCCGAGGACTCCGGGGTATGGGCCCAGATCCTGAACCCCGGCACCTACATAGTGATCCTGGCAAGCTCCGCGGAAGAACAGGGCACCCTCTACGGCTATGGCGAACAGGCCAAGTCGGCCGCTCGCGTGGATCCGGCAACTCCCAGGCCCGCTCGCCCGATGCCCTCCGCCACGCCCGCGCCCCCGCTTCAAGTGGGCGACACGCGTGAATTCACCGTCTACAACGGCACGCAGATGACCACCATCGAAGCCGAGGTCATGCAGCTCTCCGACAACGTGGTGGTATGGGTGGACCAGACCACCCCCAACGAAATCGGCGACATCGACATGGACACCATCGACGGCGTGCTGACCGACTTCGAGTCCATCGTGATCCCCCGCGAGGAACGGATCTTCGGCGAGATCTCCGACGTTGACGACGATGGCCGACTGGCGGTGCTGCTCTCCTACACCGTCAACATGTACGGCGCCCAGGCCTATGTCACCTGGTGCGACATCGGCGTCACGGATGGCTGTTGGTCCAACAACGGGGGCGAGATCATCTACCTGTCCATCCCGGACCCCGACGACTCCTACTCCAGCGTCGACGCAATCGTGGAAACCGTCGCCCACGAGCTGAACCACCTGATCTACGCCTACCACAAGTACGTACTCCAGGGCAGCACCAGCGCATCCGAAAACGTCTACGTCACCGAAGGCTGGAGCGCCATGGCCCAGGATCTCACGGGTTACAACAACGGCAACCAGTACGTCTGGGCCGCGGCAATGGACATGTCCGACTTCTACGGAAGCGACGACTACTCCATCCAGGCGGTGAGCCTCAACGATATCCTCCGGGGAAGCTCCTACTACGACTACGACCGCGACGGCTCCCTGCGCGGCGCCGCCTACCTCTTCCTGCGCTACCTCTTCGAGCAGGCGGGCAGCATGAGCGTCGAGGCCGATGGTACCCTGGTGGACCAGGGCGGCATGACCTGGATCCAGGACTGGTTCGACACCCCCGAAGAAGGCGTCGAGGCCGTCGAGGCCACCACCGGCATGGACCTGTGGGAGGCTGCCCTGGACTGGTACACCGCCCTGGTGGTGACCGGCAGGGGCATCAATGACGATCCCGTCTACAACTACGAAGACCGGGTGGAGGATCCCCTCACCGGCTACGAGTTCGGGATCGACCCCTACGACACCATCCACGGCTGGTTGGAACTCACGGGTCCAAAGGTCCAGCTCCTGGAAGAAGCCGATGGCGAGGTTCGCGCCGGCGGAGTCGATTACCTCCAGGTCACCCTGGACGAAGGCCTCTTCGAGTTGGCCGTGGATTCGGGAGCTGCGCCGATGGCGAGACTTCTACGTATCGAGTAGCCAGACCCGAGCCCGCAATGCCTGACGACTCGCAAGACCCCTCCACTCTCATAGCCTGGATCGACGATTCCCCGCCCGAACCGGATGAGCCACCACCTTCCAGGACAATCGCGGGCTATCGCTTGCTGCGCGAGCTGGGCGCGGGAGGCATGGGCACGGTCTACGAGGCCGAGCAGATCGCCCTGTCCCGGCGCGTGGCCCTGAAAATCCTGGCTCCCCACCTATCCCTGTCTCCCGGCGCCGTGGTTCGTTTCCGCCGCGAGGCAGAGGCGGCGGGCCGCCAGAAGCACCCGGGCCTGGTAACGGTCTACGACGTGGGCGAAGAAGGCGGTGTCCACTACATCGCCCAGGAGCTGGTGGAAGGGGGGCGTACCCTGGAAGACCGTCTCAACAGGGTCCGACGCCTTGCCCAGCTCCCCGCCAACTACTACCGCCAGACCGCACACCTGGTGCTGACCGTGGCCGATGCCCTTCAACACGCCCACGAGTCAGGGGTGATCCACCGCGACATCAAGCCCTCCAACATCCTCCTCACCACCAGTGGCACCCCCAAGGTGACCGACTTCGGCCTGGCGCGCATGGAAGATTCCCTGGCCCTCTCCCGCACGGGCGACTTCGCCGGCACACCCCATTACAGTTCGCCGGAGCAGGCATCGGCCAAGCCCGACGCCATCGACCACCGCAGCGACATCTTCTCCCTGGGAATCACCTTCTACGAAGCCCTTTGCTTCCAGCGACCATTCGAAGGTGACACGATCCAGCAGGTGCTGCACCGTGTCCAGACAGCCGACCCCACCGATCCACGCCGCATTCGTGCCCACATCCCCCCCGAGCTTGCGGCCATCTGCCTGTGCGCCCTGGAAAAACGCCCCGAAAAGCGCTACGCCAGCATGGCCGAGCTGGCGGCAGACCTGCGCCGCTACCTGAACCACGAGCCCATCCTGGCACGACCGCCCGGCGCCGTCAGGCGTGCCCGAAAATGGTTGCTGCGCCACCCGGTGGTGACCGCTTCCGGAGCCGTGGCGCTGGTGGCCCTGCTGGTGGTGAGCGGGCTGCTCGTTCAAATCCAGGCCAAGAACCGGGCACTCCAGGTAGAAGTCGCCACTGCCCAGTCGGCCCTGGACTTCATGACGAACATGTTGGAATCGGTGGATCCCGACGAAGCCCGTGGCTCCGAGGTCACCATCAAGGAAGTCCTGGATCGGGGCGCCCAGGACATCGCCAGCAGGTTCGACCAGGAGCCGGAGGTCCGAGCCAGGCTGATGGACGTCATGGGCAGCGTGTACCTGGCCCTGGGGAACTACCAGGACGCCGAACCACTCCTGCAAAACGCCCTCTTCCTGCGTGAGACCAACCTGGGCCGGGAGCACGCGGACACCATGGCCTCCCGCGACACCCTGGCGGAACTCCGTTGGCGCCAGGCCCGTTTCTCGGAGGCCGAGGAGCTGGTACGCACCAACCTGCAAGTACAGCGCCGAGTACTGGGCAACCAACACCCCGACACTCTCTCATCCACCAACAACCTCGCCGCGCTCCACTGGCAGCAGGAACGCTACGAAGAAGCCGAACCCCTGTACGTGGAAGCCCTGGCGGGTCGCCGGAGAGTACTGGGCAACCAACACCCCGACACTCTCGAAACCATCAACAACCTTGCCGTCCTGTACAAGGTCATGGGCCGCTACGAAGAGGCCGAGCCCCTATACCTGGAAGACCTCCGGGGCTCCCGCCTGGTGCTGGGCGAGGACCACCCGGACCTGCTGGTGAGCCTTCACAACCTTGCGACCTTCTACACCTTGATGCAACGCTACGAAGAGGCCGAGCCCCTGTACCTGGAAGCTCTGGAAGGACGGCGCCGCGTGCTGGGCGAAGACCACCCAGGCACCCTCAACACCATGTCAAAGCTGGGCGATATGTACGAAAGCCAGGGGCGATACCAAGAAGCCCTCACTCTGTTCCAGCAGGTGCTCGCCGGTCGCAACAAGGTGCTGGGCCAGGATCACCCTGCCTCCATCGCTTCGACCAGGCGGCTGGCCGACTGCTACTTCAGGCTCGGGCAACTGGAACAGGCCCAGGACTACTACCTTGAATCCCTGGCAGATGCACGGCGGATTCTGGGCGACCAGAACTCCCTCACAGCCCGAATCCTCACGGGCCTGGGGGATCTCTACGAGTCGCGGGGCCAGTACGGCCAGGCAGCGCCCCTGTATGCCGAAGCCCTCGCCACCCGCGGCGCTCTCCTGGGCGAGGACCACCCGGACACCATCGAGGCCATGGCCAACGTGGCACTCATCCACTGGCGGCAGGGCCGAAGCCAACAGGCCGAGACCCTTTATCTCCAAGCCCTTGGAGGGGCGGGAGAAGCCCTGGGCGACGAACACAGCCTCTACCTCAACATAGCGAACAACCTGGCCGCCCTCTACCTGGAGCAGGAGCGTTTCGACAAGGCCCTCCCACTTTATGGCCATGTGCGCGACACGTCCGCCAAGGTCCTGGGCGCCAACCACCAGCTCACCATCGTGGCCACCAACAACCTGGCGTCCCTGCATCGACGCATGGGCAACTCCACGCTGGCTGAAACCCTGTACCGAGAGGCCGAAGCGTCATGCCGCGCACAGCTCGTTGAGCACGGCCCCCTGCTCTACAAGATCCTCAACGGCCTGGTGCTGACCCTCATGGCTGAGGGCAGGCCGGAGGAGGCCCTGCCGCTGGCCCAGGAGGCCCTCCTTGGCAACCAGGAGCTGCTGGGCCAGGATCATCCCGACACCAGGGTCTCGCTGGAAAACTTGAACAAGATACAGGCCTACCGGTGATTCGTACATGCTCGCCATGATACGCCCCCCCCCTGGGGCAGGCTGGAAGCCGGCCCCACGGGGAAACCGACCCCACGGGGAAGCCGGACCCACCAGGGTTCCTGGCGTTGGGAGCCAGTGATCCACCTGGCCGACATCAGGGGCCTTCCGGCCACTGCTGGGTGACTATGAGCAACACCAGCAGCGCCAACAGGCCCCAGGCCAGCATCGTGCTGGTTGGGGATGCACCCACCAGTTTGAAGGGACTGCGGCCACGGCGAGGACGGCGGAGGAGCCGGTCTTCGAAGCTGCGGGCAGAGACGTGGTCCAGCAACAGGTGGGAACCGTAGCCGAGGGCGGCGCTCTGTGCGACGGCGACCCGCAGGCTGGGTTGGGTTTCGGGGAAGAGCAGGTAGAGGCCGGCCACGAAGATGCCGAGGCCGGGGAGGCTGTGGAAGATGCCCCGGTGTACGGTGCAGGCCTGGAAGAGCCACTGGAGGGGGAAGCGTATCAGCAGCACCGCCACGAGCCAGAGCAGGGCGGCCTGCGTAAGGCCGGGGAGGGGCAGCAGGTAGAGCAGGAGGGCGGGGATGGCTGCCGCGGCCAGGGTGAAGAGGAAGCGGCTGGGCAGGGAGCTGTCGTGATCGAGATCCGGCACGAGACCCCCGGCGGTGCCCGCCAGCACCACCAGGGCTAGCTGGAGGGCGCCGACGGAACCCCCGATGAAGCTGTTGATACCCAGCGCCAGCCCCGCGAGTGTTCCTCCGGCCAGGTGGGTCCTGTATGCTGCCATGGGAAGCATCCTCCCGCTGTTCTATAGTCCGCGTGCCAACCAGAATCTGTCCGGCAACTGGATTCTTCCTGTCACAGACGTACTCCAAGTCCACAATTCCACTTCGACGCCGCCCGAGGAGACTCCTGCATGGCTGTTGACCAACCCTGGGAGCGAGGGCGTCTGGTCCTGATTCGTACTGGAAGGGCTACTCGGTCCTTGGACTCTACCCTGCAGCGGCCCAACGCCCGCGCGTGGCCGTGCCTGGGCGCCCGCTGGATGATGCCGGTTGGAAAGATGCTTGAACAGTGGGTAGAATGTTCCAGTCACAGGAACCGCGGACGGAGGAGCTGAGCAGGTGTCGTGGAAGGAACTGGGCTCAGCCCAGATTCAGCAGACCAACGCCGGCGAGGGGCTTGGACCCGGGGATTCCGACCTGGCCGTGGCCCAGCAGGCTGATGGGCTGCAAACCCCACATGAAAGGAACAAAAACGACACCGCCCCGGCTCGCTGGCAGGGCTCGTATGGCAACCTGAGGCTGGCCAACGAGTTGGATGGGAGCTGGGACGGCAGCCTGGGCCCCGCCTTGAAGCTGGATCTTGCCCTGGAAGAAGCCGGCGTGCCGGCCCAGGCCAGAATACTGTCCGGCCCGGTGTCGGGTCTCTTGCGCTTCCGAGAAGAGCTGGAACTCCTCACCCGGGAAATGAACGAACAGGGTTCTGCACCTGGTAATGGCGTTTTCTCTGAACCCGCCATGGAGCACGCCGGGGATTCTACCATCCATGGCCAGGACAGCCCGGTCCTGGCCCCGGATGCCGGGAGCACGGATGACATGGCCACGGGCGACCTGGGGCCCGGGCTGCTTTTGGGTCTCTTCTACCGCCATGCCGACGGTGCTGTGCCGCCGGAGCTGGGCCTGAAGGTGGCACGGGCCCTCACCGGGGGGCGACCTCTGCCTCCACGCCAGTTGGCTCGGTTCTCCGCTGCGTTGAAGCACGATTTTTCGGGCGTGCGCATCCACACCGACGCCTCTTCCGCAAGCCTGGCCGACCAGATGCACGCCCATGCCTTCACCATGGGTCAGCACATCTTTTTTGGAAAGGGGGAGTACAACCCGGACACCGCTGCAACTGATCGCCTGCTGGCCCACGAGCTGGTCCACGTCATCCAGGACGACGAAGGGCAGGTGCCATCCACCGAACACGCCGGCATGCAGGTGTCCAGCCCCTCGGATCCCCTGGAACGGGAAGCCTACTCGGCCGAAACCCGCGTGGTGGGAGCCCTGGCGCGATTGGACGCCCGGGGATTGGAAACGGGCGACATGCAGTCCTTGCCGCCGGTGTCGGGCTCCCCCTCCAGGTCTTCACCCGGCATGAACATGCTTCAACGCGATGCCCTTGCCGAGCCTGCCCGGGAAGACACGCCGGAATCCACCGACCAGCCCGTGACTTCCCAGCAGGCGGTCCAACCCGGCCCCGCAGCCACCGAGCCTTCCCTCGCCGACGATCCGCAGGTCGAGCCTTCTTCGCAGAACGCAGCGCCGCCGTCGCATGACACGGCCTTGCCTGCCGACTCCACCCCGGCAGAACCCGAACAGGCGCAAGGTGCCGCTCCCACCGGCACTTCCCCCACTTCGGAAACACCTCCACGAGACATGCCCCCTTCGTCCGCTGCACCTCCCTCCGGGTATCCCGCGGGCGACGATGCCCAGTTGGTGGACATCCAACCGGCTGGCGAACTGCTGGAATCCAGCTCTTTTCCCGGCATGGAGCAGGGTGCCGCTCCCCTCTCCCGGGGCGATGCCGACCCGGCTGCTTCGCGGGCTGCCACGGGCTTTGCGGATCGGGTGGACCTGCGCGTGCAGGAGCTGGCTGGCCTGGTGGAGCGGAGCCAGCAAACCCTGGCTGCCACTACAACTGCCCTCTCCGGCAATCTGCAGGCCGCGGCGCAGACATGGATGGCAACCCTGGAACAGGTTTTCCAGGAACAGCAGGAGTCGCTGGAATCCACGACGGAATCCGCCGCAACACAGGTGGAGGCCAGCGCGTCAGCGGGCCTTCAGCAGGTGGACGCTTCACTGGCAACAGCAGACGCCAGCATGAGCCAACAGGCCGATGCCAGCCGAGACCAGGCCGTCTCGGCGGGTGAACAGGCCCGGGCCACAGTGGAAGGAGCAGCGGAAACCCAGGCGCAACGGGCCAGGCAGGAAAGCCAGGACCGTGCCTCGCAGGCCGGGGAACGTGCCGAGCAGGAGGCATCGCAGGCCTCCGGCGACGAAGCCCGTGCAGGCGCCCAGCAGAGTGCCGCCCGGCAGGTGGGGCAAAAAGCTGCAACGGAACTCCAGAATCGCGGAGAAGGCCTTGCCGGGCGAGCGAGGTCCAGCAGTGCCGCCGCTGCTGAGCAGGTGGACGGGCAGGTCTCTGCCCAGGTGGACTGCATCACCAGCACGGAAGCCGATGCCGTGGCTCAGAGCCAGGATCTGGCGCTGCGGGGTCGGAACCAGCTCTCCGGTATTTCAGGAACGGCTGTCCAGGCCCTGGGGACCATCGCAGGGCAGGGTGGCGCCCAGCTCGCCGCGCAATACGACGCCGCATACCAGTGGTTGAGCGCTTCGCTGCAAACCACCACGCAGAACCTGGAGAGTGCCGGGGAACAGGTTGCCCTGGCCCTGGATCCCATGGCCCGACAGGGAACCGCTCTACTGGAGCAGTTGGCGCGATCAGGCGGCGCCACCCTGCTGGGCATCCAGGATCCGCAGCTCCTGGCCCAGGCAGAATCAGAGCTGCAATCCCGCCTGGAAGAAGCAACGGTCTCGCTGGAGCAATCCATAGCAGACTTCGAGGCAACCTCCAGCGTGGAGCTGGAAGCCATATACCAGGCCGCCGTCCAGCAGATGGAGGCCTTTGGGCAGCAGGTGGTGCGGGACGCCACGGCTGCCGGGGCGGATCTGCTCTCTCGTCTCGATGAAACCGTAACCGGGGCCAGCGCCAGCCTGGAGCAGGGGACTGAACAGGTGGCCAGTACCCTGGCCGAGGGCGCGGATGCGTTCACGTCTTCCATGCAAGAGGTGGAAACCGCCTTTCAACAGGGCCTGGACGACATGGCTTCCGCCACGTCGGATGCCATCGCTGCCGATCTGGACCAGGGGCTTTCAGAAGAAGACGCCTTCATCGAGGAAGCCGCCCAGGA
>JAJRWT010000098.1 GCA_024276675.1 Myxococcota bacterium
AGTTCCCATCCGGAAACTGCTCCCATCGCAGGAGCGGCCCATTCCTTCGCCAGGCACGCCCGGGCAACCACTTGAAATAGCGATGCTATTCCGGCGGGTTGCCCGAACGCACCTGGCTCGAAAGCGACTCGCTCCTGCTCGGTCCGCACTTTCCGGATGGGAACTTGGTAGGGACGAATACCGCGTGTAACTGATCGTCATGATTTCTTCGATGAGCTTGCCTCACCATGGGGCAGCCCAATACAGTCTACGGATCTTGCCCACAAGCTCAAACCTGGACAAAACTCTCGGGATACGATCATGAATCTCCTGGCCTGTACTCTACTCATGTCCATAGGGAGCGCCATTGCTCTGCCTCCACCCGACGCCACCTGGGAAGTGCTCTCCACCAAGCCGGTCCTGGTGGAATGTACGGTGGTACAGGAGGCCCCCTGGTGCCGCTCCGTCGCTCTCCTGTCAGCGCCCATCGAAAAGGTGGCCGATGCCCTGTCCCACATGGAATCACAGGCCGACACCTTCGAAAGCGTTCGTTCCATCCAGCAGTTGGACGCCCACACCCTCCACGTCGTGCTGGATTTTCCCGGCATGATGTCCGACAGGGACTACGTGGCACGGTATTCCACCCACGATGAACCCGATGGCGTGAAGGTGATTTCATGGCAACCGGTGGTCCACCCGGACGCTCCCCCCACCAACGACGCGGTCAGGCTCATCAACATGGAAGGTGAGTGGAGGTTGACTCCCCGCGGGGCCAGCACCGAAGTCGTCTACCTGTGGCAAGCCGAACTCCGCGGCAGCTTTCCGTCCTGGGCCCTGTCAATCGCCTTCAAACGAACCGGCTACGAAGTACTTCGCGACCTGGCAACCACCCAGGGAGCGGAGTTGAGCACACCCTGAAGAGCAGGGCCATGGTCACAAGACCGGCCAACGGCAGATCCAGGCCGGAAGCCCGTTCCAGGAAGCACGACAAAAAATATCCTGAAACCGAGCGTGGCATGAGCCCGGGCGGGCGATGGCTCGTGTGCTGTTCCACCGCCCTGCTGCCGGTGTCGCTGATGGCCCTGCACCTGCTGCTGGCATGGCTGCGCCTGGGCGGCTTCTCCAGGATTCACAGCTCCACGGGCGCCTGGTTGCTGGCCCTGGTGCGGCGCGTGCTGCTGGGTGGAGACTACCAGGCGGCCGCCTACGCGGGCTTCACGCCCAGCACCCACTGCAACACACTTTTTCCATGGCTGGTGGCGAGGCTCATGTCCCTCTGGCCAGGGCACGAGGTGGAAGTGGGGCACATGCTCTCGGCCCTTTCTGCCGGGCTGGTGGCGTGGGCCCTGTTTCTCCTTTGGCACCGGGTGGGTGGCTGGATCGTGGGAATCGCCGCCGCCGCGGCTACCCTGTGGCCCGCCTTTCTCGCCACGGCCGCCTTGATCCGATACGACACCCTGGCCATGGCGCTGGCCCTCCTGGCCGTGGTGTCCGCAATCAAACTCGTGGGCAAAGGCTCCTGGCCAGCCTGGGGCTTGCCCGGCCTGCTGGTGGGCCTCTCCTATTCCGCCAGGGAGTACATGGTCCTTCCGGCCCTGGCCGCCACGCTGACGGCCCTGGCCATCCACACGCGAACCAACGGAAACAGGAACCTCCCCTCCATCCTTGCTTTCGGGCTGGGGCTGACTCTGGGCGTGATGCTCTTCTCATGGCCCCTGGGCCAGAGTCCCATGGAGGGTCTCCGAGCCATCCACAGCTACGGCTTCGCGTCGGGCTTCCAGGGCCAGGCGCGCTCTGCCCTGGAAGCCTCCCGCCTGGGTTCCATGTGGCCTGTCTTCCTGCCTGCCATGATTGGGCTGGTTCTGGCGCTGCTGGTCCTTCGGGGCCGTTCCCGTCTTCCGCTGTTGATCATGGCCACGGCAGTCCTTTCGTTCCTGCCCTTTGGCCTCTCCCGCACCCAGTCGCCCCAGTACTACCTGATGGCCCACCTGCTCCTCGTTTCCTGCTACGCCGCCTACGTGGCGGTGATACCATGGCTGTGGCCCCGCGTGGCGCTGGCGGCTCTCTTCCTGGGCTCCATGGCTGCCTGGGCGCTCCACCAGGAAAGCTCCCCCCGTCAACGAGGGGAAGGTATGACCTTCCATTCCGAGGCCTGGCCAGTACCTGCGGAGGACCTGGAACTCCTGCTGGAGAGCGTCCAGCAATGGGCCGGCTCCCGTCCCTTGCTTCTCGTGAGTGACCGGGTGGAAAACCTTGACGGCCTTTTCTTTGTTCGCACCGGCCGGCCGCCTGCCTTCCTCTGGACCAACTGGATGGACCACCTGGACATGCTGCGCGCCATCTACACGGGCCGGCAACTGTGTGTTCTGCTCATCCAAGGAGATCCCTTGCCACAGCAACTTTCAGCCTGGCAACCCGTGGGCACGACAAGAGCGGGCGCCGTCACGGGTATCCGCTACCTTCTGCCCGCCGTGGAAGCCCCACAAGCCCCTGGCGGCTGCTGGCGCCAGGAGGCCGGCAGAATTCGGGGCGTATGCCTTCAACTGGCCTGGCTCCTTGGCGGTCAGGTGGGCGTTGGCGAGGCACTGGCGGGCCTGGATGTCCCCTGAGAGCCTGTGGGGAGTAGAATCGAGACGCTGGACAACCCGTCTTGCATCCTTGCGCCACTTCGCTAAAACGGCGGTTCTACCGTCAGCGATTCTCAATGCTCAACAGGCTCATGGAGACACCCGGTGGGAGCATCAGCAGGACGCCTCCTCCGGAGCGGGAGACCTGGGCTCGATGCAGCCAACAGTCCGTGCAGCGGCAACAGGAAAGGTGGACATGCTGATCCTGGCTGTTCTCTACGCGGTGGCACTGTGGCTCCGCTTCCGGGTGGCCGCGGAATCGGCTCCGTCTCTGGGCTTTGCCATCGGCCCAGACGCCGACGACTGGGACGGCGTGTTCCGTGGTGCCTCCGCTGGATTCCCCGTACAGTGGGATGGGGAATGGGCCTACAAGTACCCGCTGCTGCCCCTCCTGACCCTGTGGCTCTCACGGACGGCCAAGGTCTCGATGTGGAGCGCGGCACAGTTCGTTTGCGTGTCGGCTGGGGCCGCGACACCGATGCTCACCTACCTGCTGGGGCGCCGGATCCTGCCTCCCGCCCTTGCAGCCGCTGCCCTCGCCGCCGGCGGATGGGTGCTGGTTCAGGACGGATTGCTGAGCCACTCCATACTCACCACGGCCTACGCGCTGGTGCCGCCGCTGTATCTCTCCTACCTGTTGGCGCTGCTGTGGCACCATGACAGGGGCGGCCTGCCCCGGGCCATCCCCGTTGTGCTGGCCTCCTGGGCCTTCGGCCTGACTCTGCTCCATGGCTCGGTGATGCTGCTGCTCACCGCGGGCGCCGGCCTGCTGTCGCTGCTCCTCGCCGGTCCCGGACCAGCCCGCAGGCAGTGGGTCGGGATGCTGTGGCCCACTTTTCTGGGTCTGCTGCTCACCTGGCTCGTGCTTCGCGTTCTCCCCGGTCCGTTTGAAACGCCATGGGGCAGCGCCTGGCGACACATCTACGAGGAGTACCGCCAGACCGTGTTTCACGATTCACGATTCGGGGTGCCGACGGGCCACCAGGTGGACCGACTCCTGGCAGGCACGTCCCGCCTGGTACACCTTGCGCTGAGTACATGGGAGTACTTCAACCTCCCCCTGCTCGTCATGGCGCCCGCTCTCGTGGGCGGTATCGTGTTGCTGCTGCGGCACGGGCGGGGGAGATTTGGATCGTTTCTGGTCCTGCTGCTCCTTCCGGGAGTCATCTATGGCTTTGCGGCCAACTCCGAAGACTTCCACGTCTTCCAATGGTTCCCCGTGCTCATCCTTCTTTGCAGCCTGGGGCTGGTGGGTTGGCCGATCCTCTTCCGGAAGGGGCGAGGGAGCGTGGTCCTGGGCCAGCTCCTGGGATTATCGTTGTTGTTCTACCAGTGCTGGCTGGTGCCCCTGCGGCAGGAACTCGACCCGGCGCGCCGCTACTCCCGGGTAAGAGCCAGCTACGACGATGCCATGACCATGAGTGGAATCGCAGCCTCCGTGGGCGGTCCCGTATCACGCGGGGGGACTCTCCTGGTGGATTCACCCCAGCTCTGGGCTCACAGGGCTCTCATTCCCGGCAACGGCAGGCTCCTGGCGGTGTCCGGAGGACCCGGAAGCGAGAGCCTGGTCTTCGAGCCGCGAGCCCTCACGCCACCCGTGTACCTGTTGACCTTCGCGGATGCGGAACACCTGGGCAGGTTCTTCAGCAGCCCCATCCAGGCCCTGTACGTCACGGAGTTCGCGCCTCCCCACCCATGGAAGCTCTATGGAATTGTGGCCGTAGATGCTGAAAACCCTTGACCGCCTGCGGATTTCCGAACATTGTCTCTTCATGGAACGTTGCAGACGGACACGAGTGGGAGAGCAGGCTTTTTTCCCCCATGTCTTCCCGGCGGCTTGCATGGCGGCTTCCCTCCTGCTGGCCATGGCCGCCTGTTCCGGGCCCACGAGTGATTCAGCAAGCTCCTGGCAGCCGCCCGCCGACGACAGGGAACTCATGCGGCGCGTTCTGGATGGTGTAATCGTGGAGCAAGACATCCCATACCTGGAAGCCATGGTGGAGTTGTGTCTGTCCACCGATGGCCCCTGGTACCACGACATCTACACCGCCACCTCCGTGGACGGCCTGGCCTGGCAGGTGGAACCCGAGCCTGTATGGGAGCAGGCATCGGTGCCCGAGGCGGTGCTGGACCAGCAGGGAAGGGTATGGCTCTTCGCCGTGGATGGGGATCTCCAACGATTCCTGGTCTGGGCCATGGAGAACGACCCCATCTTCGCCATGAGGGGACTGGTGGGCATGGCCGGGCTCATCCCACTTGTGTCGGAAGATGCCGGAGAGACCTTCCGGGAACAGGAATACCTGTCCCTGGAGGGAAATCCGGGGCTGGTGGCGGACCCGGACATACTTCAATTGGACGACCGGGGTTTCGAGCTGATCTACCTGGGCATCGCTCCTGAAGACCTCCCAGAGGCCGACTCCCTCTCCTCCGCGGGCGCCGGGGGCATGGCCTACAGGGCCAGCAGCGACGATCTGGAGGTTTTCGAGGCCGCCGGGAACCCCATGCAAGATCCCAGCTTCATGGATCCAACACACGCGGTCTTCCCCGATGGGACCTGGAAAATGCTCTGGTCGGGCATGTACTCGGCCAGCAGCGACGACGGGGGGCAGAGCTACCAGCCCGATGGGGACCAGCCCTTCCTGGCAGGCTTGGCGCCGGATCTGCTCCTGCTGGGCGATGAAACTCGGCTCTATTTCCAGCAAGGGGGCGGCACCGACCTGCAGCAGGCTGTGTGGTTGGGAGGGCAGGAGTGGACTGTCACCGACGAATCCATCATCCCCGACGCATCGCGACCCACCGTGATCCGGATGTCCGACGGTACGTTTCGCATGTACTTCGTTCGCACCAGGTCCTGATCCCGCAGGTGGGGGCCCCTCAAAAAACTTCTTTTGTGGGAAAAGGGCGGGATAAAGATCCTCATCGCTCACCCCCAGACCCCTGAAGATGACTTGTCCATCAAGGCCCGCTGGGCATCCCAGCTACAATCCCTGACCGCCTTCAGGCCCTTCTTTCCCCTGGGTCGCACCCTGGCCGACATCCCGGTGCTGGCCCTCCAGGTGCTGCGAGGCACCGGATCTGCCCGCTCATTCCCCTTTGTTGTCAACCTCACGCTCACGGCCCTCTGTCCCGCGAGCTGCCCCTACTGCTTCAACGCCGCCATGATGGGCGGCAAGCGCGCCGGGGTCGCTGAACTGGACATCGTCCAGTACAGAATTCTGGCAAAGGCCTGGGCAAGGCACAGGCCGGGCATCTTCATCAGCGGCGGCGAGCCCCTCCAGCGGCTGGATCTTCCGCAGGTGGTGGAGGCCTTCAGGGCACGAGGCATGCCCGTGGGCCTGGTGACCAGCGGTGTGGGGCTGGACGATGGAACAACCGTGGCTCTTGGGCGGGTTGGGCTGGACGCCGTGCTGGTGAGCCTTCACGGTGGTCCCCAACTCCATGACCGCACCATGGGTATGCGGGGGGCCTTCCGGCAGGCCATGGGCGCCGTCAAGCGGCTTGCGGGAGCCTCCAGCATGGCCCCCCCCATGGTGAACTACGTGCTTGGAGCCCACAGCATCCACGACCTCCCGGGTGTCATCCGTCGGCTGGATAGACTGGGCCCCTACCGGCTTCGCTTAAGCCACCTTCTGTTTCTGAGTCCACCGGAAGTCCGGGCCCAGCTTCGCGCCTGGGCCGGGCTCATGCCCCAGGTGCCATTGAAGATTCTCTCACAGGTTCAGGAACCGAAGCTGGATGTGGGCGTGATGATCCGCGGCGCCCTGGAATCACCCCAGCT
Organism: Myxococcota bacterium; assembly: GCA_024276675.1. Taxonomy (GTDB): domain Bacteria; phylum Myxococcota_A; class UBA796; order UBA796; family JAFGLY01; genus JAJRWT01. The sequence continues at coordinate 6,385 of JAJRWT010000098.1, forward strand.
ACGCCACCTGCCCACCAGGCCCGTACTCAGCCCCGCCCAGGTGGAGTCCTGGTACGGTCCTTCTCCCGGGCTGCGAAGGCGCTGCCTCTTCGTGTGGCGCAGCGTCTTCGTTGACCCGTGGGGAACGGTCTACCCCTGCCAGTCCTTCCACGCGGCCATGGGTGAACTTGGAGTGGAATCAATGGAAACAATCTGGAACAACCGGCGTTATCGCATCTTGCGGCGAGCCTTGCGCAAGGGGCCCATGCCCGGATGTTCCCGTTGCTGCAAGTTCTGACAGACCTGCCCCGCCCCCGGGCGATGCCCCGTTTCGACCGACCTGCTCCCCCCGTAACCTCCACCCTCCCGGTGCCATCTTCTCCTGTGAAGCCATCAGCCGGATGTCGGCTGGCTCCGGGAATCCATGGCCCTGGTCACCAGACCGAAGATCACCAGAGAGAAGGCCGACAGCATTGCGATGCCCATGAAGACCAGCCAGATGTAGTGGGCGTTGCCCTTGGCGGCCTCCCAGGCGGCGTCGGTGGCGAACCTGGAACGTGCCGGGCAGTAGCGATTGAGCAGAATGCCCGATAGACTGAAGCCCACGAGGGCCGAGAGGAACGAGTGCAGGTGTGAGAAGCCCAGGTAGAGGCCCTCTTGCCCCTCCGGCGCCTGGAGAGAGAAGTATTCCAGGTAGCGCGGGGAGATGAAGCTCTCCGCCAGACCCTGGAAGGCGATGCCAACGACCATCATGAAGGCCACCGGGTGCATCCCCAGGACGGACTCGCTGCCCAGCATGTTGCCCGCCGCCATGCAGAAGGCCGACAGGGGCATGATCGACATGCCCACCACCATGGAGGTCAGGGCTGTCTGCTTACGCATCAGGTGGGTGACCAGGCCCACGCTCAACACGACGACGGCGGGGTTCACGTTGGCGTACCAGGAGGGTGAGGCGCCTTCTCCGGCCATGCGCAGCACGTACTTGGGCATGGTGGCATAGAGCTGCCCCTGCACCATCCAGAAACCGGTGACGATCAGCGTGAGAAACACCAGTCTCCAATGCGTACACACAGCCACCAGGGATCGCAGGATCTGCCGGAGACTTCGTCTCTGCTCCTGGGTATCGGATTCCCTGTAGAACAGGAACACCAGCGTGAGTGCAAGCAGGGTGAGACCCGCGGCAAAGAGGTTCAGCACTATGAGCCCCTCGTTGCCCAGGCTGTCGCGCAGGGGTTTGACCACGGTCTTGCCGGAGAAAGCGCCGATGTTCACCATGGCGTAGAAGATGGAGAATCCCCGGGCGCGGTTGACCTGGTTGGTCTCTCTAGCCACGGTGCCGGTGATGACCGACTTGATGAATGAACCGCCAATCATCACGAACATCATTATGGGAACGAACAACCACTTGTGGGCGCTGTGCTCCAGGCCCGTGAACACGACGTCGCGCCCGTAGACCACGAGCCCGGCGCTCTCCAGCAGGGTGGGCAGCAGCCACATGCCGCCGTAGCCCAGGGTCAGCAGCCCGAAAGCCAGAATCAGGGCCCTCCTGAAACCGATGCGATCCGCGTAGGCCCCGCTGAAGGTGGGCAACAGGTACAACCCGGCAGAGAACAGCCCGGAGACCATGCCGGCCTGTATGTCGCCAAAACCGAGTATGCGCGATAGGTAGAGGGTGATGGCGACGAACACGCCGTACCATGCCGCCCTCTCCAGCAGCTCAACCAGGTTGGCGGTCCAGAACGCCCGGGAAAACCTCCAGGTGGCGGAGGCCTCGTCCCGGGCATTGGTGCTGTTGGGGCTCTTCATGGACGCGATTCCTGCTTCTTGCCGGCAGCCGCTCGAACCCGGACTCGAGTCGCCTGGCAGAGTTCCGACTGCTGCCGTGCTTCAGGTTGGTCTGGCAATCTGGCCATGTATCACCCGTGGAAGCAAAAGAAAGCCCCCCAGGGCCAGAAACAGATGGGGCGCGGACGCTCCCGGAGGCGCCAACAGCTCCGGATGGAGACGGCAGCCGTTCATTGAGCCTCGCGGTTGCCAGCAGGCGACGAAGGCGGCAGCCCTTCCCCGTGGCCGTTCCCCGGAGAGTCGGTCCAGTGGACGGCGGGTGCCTTGGGATCAAGGCCGTTTTCCAGGTAGACCAGGATATAGGCCGGTGCCCCACCGTGGGCGCTGCGTTTCCAGTACAGCGGGACAGGGGAGTAGTGGGCCTGGAAGCCCGGTTCACGCACCAGGGCTGTTTCTCCTTCCCAGTAGTCCTGGTGGAACCACCTGCCCCCCGTGCCCGGAGCGGTCCGGGAGTTGAGGACGATGGCGGCAGGCTTTCGGGCCAGGACATAGGCGGCGTCGTACTTGCCGTGTATCCCACCTGCCACCTGGTGAGCTATGTGGAGGTCGTTCAGACCGGTCATGTCCAGGATGCTGTAGCGGGCCAGGTAGAAACCAAGTGCCCCGGCGTGGTCCACCGCCACCAGGCTGCCCCGGGGCAGGCGGCTGCCAATCCACTGGGCAACCTGCACGGAGGCGGGTACCAGCGTGCCCTCCTGGTGGGACTCGGGGGGCAGTCTCTGCCCCCGCAGGGCCTGCTCCAGCACGGTGACGGGCACCAGGCATGGGAGCAGCAGGGCCAGGGCAGGCAGCAGGAGAAGGCGCCTTGGACCGGGCGAGAGCCACAGGAGGGGGAGCAGGGCCACCAGGCCCGACAGGACCGGTTGAAGCAGCCGATGGTGCCACATCCAGTCGCCTCCACCCCACGCGATCACCGCCAGAACAGCCCCCAACATGGCAAGCGATGGGGCGCTGCGATGCAGGATCTTCCCGGCCAGGAGGCCCAGGCACAGAACCAGCAGGAGAAGCAGGGCCCACAGCGAGTAATGGAGACCGTCCAGGAGCTGCCAGGGCTGGGCCCCCGTGGCTTTGGCGAAATAGGTGTTGGGCAGAAGAGAACCGTAGTAGAGCAGCCTGAAGATGAGCCAGGCCAGGGTGGGAAGCGTGGCGGTGAGCAACCCGGCAAGGGTCAGGGAACCGGCGCCGCGAGACAGGCGGACCAGCAGGAGCCCCAGCAGCACCAGGGCCGGGCCCTCGGGGCGGGCCAGTCCCAGGAAGGCCAGGAGATACGGCCACTCCCCACCGAGCATGGCGGCACAGGTGAACACCAGCAGCGCTGCGTACATGGATGTTTCCAGGCCGGCCGAAGACCAGTAGTAGAAACCATGGAGGAGACTTGCCAGCACACAGGCGACCCCGGCCAGGGTGTTGCTCGCCCCGGTTCTGCGAGCCAGGAGCCACACGCCCCCCAGGGTGGCCGCCGAGAAGGCCAACCCCAACCCACCGGCCCAGGTTGGAAGGGGCAGACCCGCCAGGGCACCGCCGGCCAGCAAAAACAGCCACAACGGCGAAGAATAGCCCTCTACGGGAGGCTCACCCAGGTTCCACACGGGGCCTGCGCCCTCTGCCAGGTGAAGCGCGTAGCGAAAGGCGATGAAGGCATCGTCGCCGGTTTGCAGCCAGTGGTAACGGGCCAGGTTGCTGAACAGGGCCAGCGCCAGCAGCAGCAAAAGCAGCCAACTCAGAATCTGCACGGTGCCTGGCCGGCCTGGTGCGCGCTGGGGCATGGTGTCCTCGTTGTTGGCGCGGGGCTTGCGAGGCATGGTGCATTACCCGTAGAAATCCGGCAACGAGCCGCTCACGGGGCGCGTCCCGGGATGAGCCGAACGCCCGATTGTAGCGTAATACGTGCGGGTATTCGGGAGGATCCGAAACACGGCCCACGAGTGGAGCGGCAGGGGGCTGGCGGCTGGCGGTACATTCCAGTTGGTTGGCCCGTGGACAGTACATGAGAGGGCAGGGCCGGAGTGGCATCTCAGGGTTCGGACACCACCTGTGCCTCGTAGACCTCGATGGTGGCCCTCGGGATGTCACGCGTGGAGATTCCGGCTTTGCGGGCCAGGTGCTCCAGGGTCGTGGAACGATCCCATCCCTGCTCCGTGGCCACCTGCGGCAGGAAGGTGGCCTTTCGCCAGCCAAGTGACAGCACGATGCCATGGCGGCCCAGGATGATGGAGTCCGGGCCATCCACCTGCTGGTAGGGGCCCAACAGGGACACTTCCAGGTGGAGGTCATTCAGCTCGGAGGCGGTGACCGGAGAGAAGCGGGTGTCGTGGATGGCGGCGTCGACGGCCCGTTCCAGTACTGCCTGCCAGGCTGGTCTTCGGGCCACGATCTCGCCGATACATCCCCGCAGTTGGCCATTTTTCTGCAGGGTGACGAAGGCGCCCAGGGTCTTGTGGGTGCTCGCCGGCAGGGTTTCCGGATCCACCTCCAGCATGGAGCCGTGCTGGAACCAGTATTCCAGTGACTTTCGCGCCAGGGCCAGCAGGGATTCGGCGGCCTGTTGCGACACCAGGCGGGCCCGTCCGGGAGTGGGGCCAGTTCCCGTCCACGATGGGCCATCGAGGCGGCCCGCCAGGTAGGACACCGAGTTGCTCCAATCCCCGGTGATGTGCCCGCTGGTGGTGTAGGAGATCTCGGTACCGCTGGCTCCTGCCGGCAGGAGGGCGCTCAAGATGAGCAGCCCATGCCTGCCGCAGATGGTGGCGCCGGTCTTGTCCAGGTAATCGTAGAGGGCGTCTGTGTCGGGCTTGGCCACCAGGTCCCAGGCACCGTGGTCCAGCTTGTCGAGCTGGTCCGCCATCTGGGAGCTTCCCTTGAAGGGCTGGTATCCGAAACGCCCGCCGTGGTGGGTAAAGTCCGAGGAGATCACCACCAGGTCGCCGGGGCCCAGCTCGGGCCTGATGGTGTCGGCCACGCGCCTTGCACTGTCGGGAGTGATGCGACCGATGAGCAACGGAACCAGTTCGAAGGCTCCAAACGCTCGTTGCAGAATGGGAAGTTCGATCTCGATGGAGTGCTCGCCCCCGTCCCCACTGGAGAGAAGGCGGAAGTCGCTGTTCCCCGACAAGCGGTCCATCACGTCTCTGTCCAGGGGCAACTGGCCCAGGGGTGTTTCGAAGGCGTCGTCGGGGTAGAGCCCCACCCCGTCCAGGCTGACCCGGTGCGTTGGCCCCAGCACCCAGATACGGCGGATGTTGCAACCCCGCACCTGGGCAACGCCCAGGCTGGCGGTGGGGCCAGAGTAGGCATAGCCCGCGTGTGGAAGCACCATGGCCAGGGGCAGGGACTGGCAGTTGGACGGCGATCCCCTGTCCAGGAACTCATCCACCATGCTGGCGAGTTCCTTGGCGGTTCCCGGGTACCAGCTCCCGGCGATCACTGATTTCCGTACCTTGGAGTATGGGGACTTCATGCTTTCCGACTCCTTGTGCTCTGAAACCGGGCTGCTCTCGGGAGGTTTTTCCGTTTCGGGAGTGGTCTCTCGGGGGCGGCTCTCCGCGCAGGACATGAGCGAAGCGGCAAGCAGGGCCAGAAGGCCGGAAGTACGGGACAAAAATGGCATTCTGTTTCTGGCCAAGGCGCCTCCTTCCGGGCTGTGCCGATTTCTCTCCACCTGCTCGTGCCGGCTCGACTATCCTGGTATCCGGAATATCCCGACAAGGGACCATTCTCCATGGAGCATTCGGCTGTTCTCGTGTGCGACTCTGCACACCTGCTTACTTGTCCAGGTGACGATTCAGGGACCCCTGTTCAGTTCATAGAGATCCGCGATGAGGACGGAATGCCCCAGCGTGTGGTCTTCGCCGAACTGGAGCGACCAGACTGTTTCCTTTTCCGGGGTGACCTCGCGGATCTCACCTCCGGTGCCATAGTTGATCAACGTGTTCCCGTTGGCCAGCCGTACAGCCTCGCCCGAGTACTTGGCATAGCCCTCCACACCCTCGCCGTAGGACCAGATCTCGGTCAGCACCTGGCGGTCCTCGTCCAGGCTGAACTCGCGGGCTCGCTGCTGGCCATCCTCGCCAGGTACGTGGGTGGAGACCAACAAGGTACCGACGGGACTGTAGTTGGGGTAGTGTTGCAGATCGAAGGCCGCCGATTCGGGCTGGATGGTCCAGCCGTCCGCGATGTCTCCGGCGTACCAGAGAACCCGGCCGCTCTGGCGCTCCACCTCCAACACGTAGTCACCCCAGTAGGTGGACCAGAGGACGGAGTCCGTTTCGGGCACCCAGTTGACGGTGTTTGTGTAGCAGTGGTCAGAGTCGAGTCCGAAAGGCGACTGCCATGCGTTGCAGTCCCAGACGGTACGGGATGATCCGTCAGGGGCGAGTTCCTGGAGAGTGATGGTGTCCACGCCGACGGACTGGTCGTAGAGCAGGAGGCCGTCGTCGGTTTCATCCCAGCACCAGCCAAGGCCTGGCGCCGGGATCTCTTCGTCGTAACGTTTGTCCAGGGTGATCTTGTGGATTACCGATGATTCCCCGGTGAAGTCAAAGAAGCTGCGCTGATCGAAGACCAGGTGGCTGCCGTCGCGTGCGACCCGAGGGAACATGCTCATCCTGTACTCCAGGTCATGGTACCAGACGATCCTTCCAAGCCGGTCGGCGATGAAGAGCCAGAAGGGGCCGGAGTAGGAAAACCCGCCGTCGACGTCGACGCTGCCCAGCACATAGCCTTCGGGAGATGTTGCGTTTTCCTGGAAGGCAGCCAGCACGGGCTCCAGCAGATCCTCGGGTAGTGGATCCGTTCGTATCGACTGTTGGTCGCTGGCGAAAACCTCGCCTTCCAAGTCGGTCACGACACGGTAGTACACTTCTGTGTCGCCGGGCGCGCCCAGGATCAACTCTTCGTGGTCCCCGGCCGTCCGTGCGGTCACGGGCGATTGGAGCCACTCGCCGTCGCCAAGGTCGAACTCGGTCCAGGAGTCGGCGTCGAGATCCTGCGACCAATGGACCCGGATCAGGGTGCCCACTCCGCCGTCAATCTCTGCCCCGACGTTGGAAACCCGTGCGGGTGTGGGCGCGCATCCGACTGCTCCCAGGAGAGCCACGACAGTCCAGTTACAGAACGCGGGACCAGGTCGCTTCGAACTCATGAGCGCTCCTGGCGGCTGGCGGAGTCCTGGAGCGATTCAAGGCCCCGGGCCGCCGGTGTCGACCTTGGCGGGGTCGCTTGCGAACTGCGAGGACGGCTCATGGACAATGGACGTGAAGCAGGCACCGCCAGCCTCGATGGGAGTGTGCCCACCGCCATCCACCAGCACGAAGGTCGCGTTCCCCATTTCATGCGCGATGTCCATTGACCCGGGATGAACAGGCCTACCAGCTACAGGAGTGCTCCAGGGTGAGACCTGGAACCTCGGGGGCCAGGATGTCGGTGGCTCTCAGGTTGAAACAGTAGTCCTGGCCGTCGGAGTCGCACTCGCCGCAGGCGATGCCGAACTTGATCAGCACGCCGAAACAGAGGAGATCCGGGTTGTCGAAGCCGTACTCCTTGCCCAGCCAGAGGAGATCCCGGACGTCGATCTGCCCGGAGAGTTCACCTTCGTCGAAGTAGCTGTGATCTTCGGAGAAGTCACCGGAGATGAGCATGGAGTAGATGGTGAAGGTGTAGGAATCCACGGACAGGCTGGTGTCCTCGGGGCCGATCTGGAAGTAGGGACGAGCGCCGAACTCGGCGGTCTCGAAGCAGATCTCGTCTGCATCCGTGTCCTGCTGGGGAGGATCGCTGCCATCCACGGATATGGCGCCCACCATGTTGAGATCGCCTCCGGTGATCTCCGCGACTCCCAGGAGCAGGTCGACGGTCAGGTACTCCGCGATGATATCGCCCAGGCCCGCTGGCTCCACGAAGTTGGCGGTGGCCAGGTCCAGGGCATAGGTGCGGTCCACAAGGTCTTCCCAGTCAGAGATGTCAGTATCGGCGTCGGCGTCGGCGTCGGCGTCGGCATCGGCGTCGGCATCGGCGTCCGTGTCGGCGTCTACATCGGTGTCGGTGTCGATGTCGGTATCGGTGTCCGTGTCGGTTTCGGTGGTGAGGCCAGTGTCGGAGCTGTCCTTGGCGGGCTCGTCGGAACAGCTCCCGGCCAGGAGCAGCATGCCCAGCAACACGGGCGTGAGTTCCAACAGGAAGTTGTGTTCTCTCGATGTTTTCATTGAGGCGGTTCCCCTATGGGTGGATGGGGTATGCAGTGACAACGAATGTTGGCCCTGTCAGATTGGTGTAGCGGAAATTCCTCTTCCCGTCCAGCGGATTATCAATGGCTTTGTGCTGGATGCGGGAGAGGGAGCCGGGAAGCGCCTTGACAGGCCCGCGCCGGGAGCTAGATGCAGTCCATGCAGCACAAGACGACATCTCGCCTTCCCGGCTTCTTCAAGCTCCCACCGGCTCAGCGCCTGGAGCGGGTCTCCGAAATCGCACACCTGGACCATGCCCAGCAACGGGCGCTGGCCGAAGGCGGCGCGGATCTCGCCATGGCGGACCTGATGATCGAAAACGTCATCGGTCTGTTCACCATGCCCCTGGGGCTGGGAGTCAACCTGACGATTGACGGACAGGACGTGCTGGTGCCCATGGTGGTGGAAGAACCCAGCGTGGTGGCGGCCGTCAGCAACGTGGGGCGCTTGTCGCGCCAATGTGGCGGTTTCTCCACGGAAGCCGACCCGCCGGTGATGATGGGCCAGGTGGAGATCCCCGACGTGCCGGACCCCGCTACCTGTCTGCAGGCGCTCAGGGACCATACCCGGCGCCTGCAGCGCATGGCCGACTCCATGCTCCCCGAACTTCGCCGGCACGGCGGGGGCTTCAGGGGACTGGAACTCCGGCTCCTGAAGTACGACGAACCCGGCCAGGAGGAACGTCACCACGTGGTGCTGGACTTTTTCCTGGACTGCGCCGACGCCATGGGTGCCAACATGATCAACACCGTGGCCGAGGCGCTGGGCGACGAAATCGAAGCCATCACCGGGCTCAGGGTGGGCTTGCGAATCCTCTCCAACCTGGCGGATCGTCGCCTGGCCAGCGCGGGCATCTCCATTCCGTTCCAGGCGCTGTCAACCGCTGAACTGGATGGCTCGCAGGTGGCCCGGCAGATAGCAGCGGCCTACAGGTTCGCCTGGGCAGACCCCTACCGCGCCGCCACCCACAACAAGGGCATCATGAACGGCATCGACGCGGTAGCCCTGGCCACGGGCAACGACTGGCGGGCCCTGGAAGCGGGGGCCCACGCCTATGCCGCCAGGACCGGCACCTACCGGCCCCTCAGCTCCTGGAGGGCCACCGAAGACGGCCACCTGGTGGGCCGCATCCGCCTGCCCATGGCAGTGGGCATCGTGGGTGGGGCCACCCGCAGCCACCCGGCAGTGCGGGCCAACCTGAAGATCATGGGCCTGCGCCGCGCCACGGAGCTGGCGCGCATCATGGCAGCCGTGGGCCTGGCCCAGAACCTGGGCGCCCTCAAGGCCCTGGCCACCACCGGCATCCAAAGGGGGCACATGAGGCTTCACGCCCGGAACGTGGCGGTGCAGGCTGGAGCCCGAGGAACCGAAATCCCGCTGCTGGTGAACATGCTCTCCAGCGAAGGCGACTTCAGTCTTGCCAGGGCCACGGTCCTGCTGCAACAGGCCAGGAGCGGCAAGGGCAGTGCCTGAGGAAACAGTGTACGGCAGAGCGTGGGGAAAGCTGATCCTCTGTGGTGAGCACGCCGTGGTATACGGCTATCCCGCCATGGCCAGCGCCGTGGACAGGGGCCTGGAAGTGGCGCTCTCACCCGTGGAAGGGCCCACCCGGCTGGTGGGTGGCATCGCGGACGCCTCCCTGCGCATGGCCATGGAACTGGCGCTTCCTGAATACGGCGTCGCCATGCGGATCTCCAGCACCATTCCCCAGGGGCGTGGCATGGGGAGTTCCGCTGCCTTGTCCGTGGCCATGGTCAGGGCCGCCATTGCCTGGCAGGGGGACTGCCTGCCGGAAGCATCGCTGGTCTTTCGTCGCTCACTGGCGTTGGAGAGAGTCTTTCACGGCAATCCCTCCGGGGTGGACAACACCGTGGCCATGAGCGGCGCCCTGGTGTATTTCAAAAAGGGCGACGCGGGCATGGCCAGGTCCATCACTCCGGACGGGCCGATTCCGCTGGTGGTCCTGGATACGGGTCTCTACTCCGACACCGCAGCCATGGTGGCGGCGGTGAAGGAACGGGCTTCCTCGTCTGCCCACATCTTCCGGCGCATGGGTCAACTGGTGGACCTGGCCGTGGGCAGTCTGCACGACCACGCGGCACTGGGAGGCATTTTCGACGAAAACCACAGCCTCTTGCAGGCACTTGGCGTGTCTGCTCCCGAGTTGGATGAACTCGTGGCCCTGGCCAGGGCTTCCGGAGCCCTGGGCGCCAAGCTCTCTGGTTCGGGCGGAGGTGGAGTGGTGATTGCGCTGGCCCCGGAGCCCGCCGGGCGGCGCCTGCTGCGGCGGGCCATGGCACGTGGTATCAACGCCTTTACAGTGTCACAGCCCACCACCCCACAGCCCGTCGGCCTGCCAGACTGAGGTTCCCATGAAATGCCTGGCCATGGCCCACCCCAACATCGCCGTCGTGAAGTACTGGGGGAAGAGGGACCTCCCCCTGAACCTTCCCAGCACCTGCTCCGTCTCCGTGACCCTTTCGGGTTTTCGCACCATCACGAGCGTTCACTGGGGTACATCCAGGGACCGGGTGCTCATGGGGGGAAGGCCCGCCTCGCGGTCCGTGGCCCACAGGGTGCTGGGCTTCCTGGACCTGTTGGACCCCCACAGGCCCCCATGCCACGTGGAAAGCGAGAACAACTTTCCCACCAGCGCGGGGCTGGCATCTTCTTCCTCGGCCTTCGCGGCCCTCGCCCTGGCCGCCTCCCGCGCCTCGGGCCGCAACCTGTCGGTACGGGAGCTTTCCGTGCTGGCCCGCCGCGGTTCAGGCTCGGCGTGCCGCAGTATCCCGGGGGGCTTCGTATACTGGCGCAAGGGCAGCCTGCCCGATGGAAGCGACTCCCACGCCGTCCAGATAGCCCCGGAAGACCACTGGGATCTGAGGGTGGTAGTGGCGGTGGTGGACCCCGGTCCAAAGTCCATCGCTTCCACCGCCGGGATGCTGCATTCCGCCGCCACGAGCCCCTGTTTTCCCGTCTTCCTGGAAAAATCCGGCCAACTGGCTACCATGGCCCGCGAAGCCATCGCAACGCGCAACCATGTCCAACTGTTCCATGCCATGGAAGAATCGACCCTCCTCATGCAGGCCACCATGACCACGGCCCTGCCGCCCATCTTCTACAGCAAGCCCGCATCTCTGGCCATCATCCGACAGGTCTACGAAATGCGTCGTGATGGCATCCCCTGCGGTTGGACCATGGACGCGGGGCCCAACGTCAAGATCTTCTGTCTTCCCCGGGTTCTCGAGGGGGTTGTGGCCAGGATACGCCCCCACGCCGTGGATGTTCACGCCCTCTCGCCCGGGGGAGCCGCACGGCTCCTGGAGTGCTCCCCATGACCGGCCCCGAAGACCGAGTGATCCACGCGCCGGGAAAACTCGTACTGGTGGGTGAGTACGCCGTGCTGGACGGCGCCCCGGCCATCGCCCTGGCCCTGGACCACGGTGTGCGCTGCCGGGTGGGGCCGGCGCCGGCCCTGGAGCTGCGTTGTCCTGGGGATCAGCGCTTCGTGCGTGCGGCCCTGGACCACGTGAAGGCCCCCCCCGCCCGCTATGTCTTCCAGGACTGGAACCCGGTGGACCTTCCTGGAAAGCCGGGGTTCGGGGGCTCCGCCGCGGCTACCGTTGCAGCGGTGCTGGCCGGCGGAGGCGACGGGGCCCAGGCATACCAGGTTCACGCGACAATCCAGGGGGGAGGGAGCGGCGTGGATGTGGCCAGCAGCCTCCATGGTGGAATGATCCGCTACCAGGCGGGGCGGGTGGAGCAGCTTCGCCCCCTGCTGCCCGTGGTGGTCTACTCGGGGAAGGCCTCGGCCACCCTGTCCCGCATCCGCCTCTACAGGGACTGGCAAAGGGGACGAAGAGAATTCGTTGCGGAGATGGCCAGCGTAGTGGAGCAGTTCACGCGGCAGCCCATCGAAGTCCTTCGCGTGGCGCGCCAACTCCTCCTGGCCATGGCCAGGGGGGCCGGCATCCTCTACGAGACCCCTTCGCTCCACGCCATGGCGCGTCTTGCGGAAGAACTGGGAGGCGCAGCCAAGCCATCCGGCGCGGGTGGAGGTGACTGCGGAGTGGCCCTGTTGCCGGATCCAGGGGTCGAAAGGGCCTTCCAGGAAGCCTGTGGCGAGATGGGGCTGCGCGTGCTGCCCTACACCGTGGTAACCGGGGCGGGGGAGGCGCCCGTGGCAATATCGAGTGCGGTCCCTCCATGGGGTGCGACCGATGAACCAAACGCATTCAGGGTGAAATGATGCCAGATGAAGGTGCAACGGTACGGCGGCGCAAGGATGATCACCTGGATCTCTGTATTCAGGGCGACGTAGCCTTCAAGACTCGGAGTACACTGCTGTCACAGGTGGACCTTATCCACGATGCCCTCCCGGAGATCTCCTTTGACCAGGTGGATTCCAGCGTGGAGATCATGGGCCGCCGGCTTAGCGCCCCAATCCTCGTCGCCGCCATGACCGGTGGCACCCGGCGGGCCCAACGCATAAACCGCGACCTGGCCCGGGCGGCCCAGCAGCTTGGCCTGGGCCTGGGTTTTGGCTCGCAACGGGTACAGCTTCTCAACGGAAATACCCTGGGTTTCCAGGTCCGGGACCTGGCACCGGACATCCTTGTCCTGGGAAACATCGGCATCGTGCAGGCCCGCGGGGCCAGCACGGACCAACTGGAAGAGATGTTGGCTCTCTCCGGGGCGGACGCTCTCTGTGTTCACCTGAACCCCGCAATGGAGCTGGTACAGCGAGGGGGCGACCGTGATTTCCGGGGCGGACTGGATACCCTGGCCCGCTTGCGTGAATCCCTCTCCATGCCACTGGTGGTCAAGGAGACAGGCTGTGGCCTGTCTCGCAGCGTGGGCCAGCGGCTCTCGGACCTGGGCATGCAGTGGGTGGACGTCTCCGGTGCCGGAGGTACCAGTTGGGTGGGTGTCGAGACCCTGTGCAATCCAGGAGCCTCCAGCCCGGGGCCTGCCTTCTGGGACTGGGGCATCCCCACGGCCGCGAGCCTCCTCCAACTGGACGGCCTCCCGCTGCGCAAGATCGCCACCGGAGGCGTCTACAACGGCCTGGACGCAGCACGGGCCCTGGCTCTCGGGGCCAGCGCCGTAGGCATCGCGCGGCCCCTGTTGGTGGCCCAGAACAGCGGTGGTGCGGAGGGGGTACAGCACAGGCTCGAACTCATGATCAGTGAACTGCGGATGGCCATGCTGCTCACAGGCTGCAAGACCGTGCGAGACCTGGCCAGCCAGCCCCTTGTGCTGGGGGCCGAACTCGCCGCCTGGGCTCCCCCCCGTAGCCAGATCAGCTCCCGCATCCAGGGGATGCGCCGTGGTCCTTGACGGGCACAAAAAGGGAAAGGTAGCCCAGTCGTTCATCAGGTGGATGAGATCCGTCAGAGTGATAACAGGAGGCCCACGAAGAAAATGCCTCTACCTGGACTTCCCGGGACAGGAGTTCGACTTTCGCCACCGCTGATCCGTGGAGCTGTATTTCTCGTGGATGGCCAACCAGTCCACGGGATCCATCTTGAACGTCCAGGGCAACCGTGCCAACATGGGCCGCACCCCAGCGAGCCTTACTCAGGCCCGGATCGTGCTGCTTGACCGAGTATAACCACCATGTATTGTCCCTGATCATGGCCAAACCAGTCACCAGGACCTCCCGCACCAGCCCTCCCCACTACCCCGCCCCGCATCCCAGGGTGCTCTATGCCCCTGATTCCTATGGAGGCTTTCTTGGGGCCGTGGATGCCTGCCGTCGCGTGGAGCCCATCCTTCGCGAAGCGGGTTTGGCTCCACGCTGCCACCCCTTGTCGGACGGGGGTGAGGGCCTGCTGGAAGTTCTTGACTGGCATCACAGGAAAGGGTCTGCGCGGACCGGCACGGTTCCAGCCAACCCCTCGGCACTTCCCCGGTACCTGGAGTTGGACAGCGAGGATGCCATGGGCCGACCCACCCGGGCCAGAGCACTCCTGCTGAAAGAACACGTAGTGCTGGAATCCGCCCGGGTCATCGGTCTGAACATGCCTGGCCAGATCCCGGCGGCCATGGAGGCCAGCAGTCATGGTCTGGGGCTGGTACTTCGCGCCCTGGCCCGTGAACTGCCTGGAGCCAAGGTCGTCCTGGGTTTGGGTGGAACCGTCACCATGGATGCTGGCGCAGGTGCCCTTCAAGCGCTGGGCATCCTGCCATGGGTGCCAGGCCAGGGCCCCATCCAGCAGCCCGTGCAGGCCAGGCACATCTCCCAGATCACGCGCCTCAAGGGGTGCCCACCGCAACTGCCCCTGGACGTCAGCATTCTGAGCGATGTACGTACACCGCTCCTGGGAGCCCCGGATACCTTCGGCCCCCAGAAAGGCCTGGACAGAGCCCAGATCCCACGACTGCGCGCTGCCTTTGGCGCATGGGCCAGGCTCCTGGGGCGCTGGTGCGTCGCCAACGGCAAGGAACCTCTCCCCGTGAACGCACCCGGGGGAGGGGCGGCCGGTGGGCTGGGGTGGGCGCTGGCCTCGGCTGGAGTGGGAAGGCTAATACCCGGTTCCGCGTTTGTGGCTTCGATCACGGGCCTGGAGCAATCGCTGCGCGGAGCCGGAGCCCTCCTGTTGGGCGAGGGTCGCATGGATCCCCCGTCCTTCCAGGGCAAGGTGGCCGGCCAGGCCCTGGCCACGGCCAGGTCGGCCTCGGTACCCCTGGTAGCGGCCCTGGTGGGTCAGGCGAGAGACCTGCCACCTGCACCACGGGGGCCCGACCTGGTGGTCCAGGTGCGGAATCGCAGATCTTTCTCTGCCTTCGACGAGGCGGCCCGGACCATGGCCCTGGCCATCGCCAGGCGTCTGGGGCAGTCCTGCGGTGACACTATGGAGCCCCCGGTGGAATAGAATGCCGTTCTCATGATCCGGACAGTGCAGTAACGAGCGCTCGCACTTGCCCTGGTGGAAATGCGCGACTACTGTTCTGAACCCTCCCCCTACGCATCCTGGCACAACATGGAGCAACGATGGGACCAGGCAAGCTTCTCTCATACCTGCCCGAACAATTGAAACAAGCCATCAAGGATCGTGTCTACCCTTCACTGCTTCCCGAAGGTGACATCGCTCCGGAGTGGCAGCTCCAGGCGCATGACCGAACCTGGCACAGGCTGGGACCATACTGGTCCGTGATGGTATTTCTGCCGTTCTGTCCGCAACAACCCCGGGTGCTGAATATGCTGGACAGCATCCAGCAGAACCATGAAAAACTACGTGCCGTGGATGCCAGGGTCGTTGTCATGATGCCGGCAGAAGAAGCCCCGCTGACCGAACTCGCCAGCTCTCGTTCCCTGGACTACCCCCTGCTCACCGATCGCGGCGCATCCGTCGCCCGGTTGTATCGAGCAGCCATCCAACTGCCATTGCATCCCATGATCATCCCCACCGCCTACCTGGTAAACCCAAACAAGAAGATCCGTCTCGCCAACAGGGGAACCCCCGCGCTGGAGGCCATCTACCGCTCCATCCAGGCCCTGCGGGAGACCACCCGTGGTGGAATGTAGACCAGGAGCCGGCTCGGGGAATCGCCCTGTCATCGCGGTGACCTGTGAGCGTCGCATGGCCAGCCCATGCCCTGATGCAACGCAGGAGCCCCAAGAAAGAGTTCGTCCCTTCCGGCCCGAAATAGCCCTCCGCCGTCATTATGCAGACACCCTGGCAGAGTTTGGCTGTCTCCCTCTGCTGTTGGCTCCCACGGAACCAGGGATGGCCGATCTCCTGGAGTGGGCCTCGGGCAATACGCAGGGCCTTCTCATCAGCGGGGGCATCATTGACATTGACCCTGCCACCTACGGCCAAGAGCCTTTGATCCATTATGACTCTTTCGACAGCGCGAGAACCCAGATGGAACTTGGCCTGGCCAGATCGTTCATGGAACGGGGGCTGCCGGTGCTGGGAATATGCGGAGGCATGCAGGTTCTGGCCGTGGCAACCGGGGGGAGCCTGCTGCAGGACCTGTACCTCCAGATGCCCGGGGCCCTGGAACATCAGCAACCCACCGATCCCAGCACTCCATGGCACGAAGTTCGACTACAGCCCGGCCTTCTGCACCGCGCCTACGGCACTCGACGCATCATGGTCAACTCCACCCACCACCAGGCCGTGGCGGATCCCGGTGCATTACAGGTGTCCGGAAGGGCACCCGACGGAGTCATCGAAGCCATTGAACTACGGGATCACCCTTTCTGCGTCGGTGTCCAGTGGCATCCTGAAGCTCTGGCACCCCGTTACAAGGGCTCCCTCGACATCTACAAGGCCTTCTGCGAAACCGCCAGGATCCGAGCGGGCAGCCTCCCAACGCATACCTTGGCCCGGGAGCGCTCCAATCAATAGCCGCCGCTGGTGAGGAAGTCTACGATGGAGATACGTTGAAGGTAGAAGCGTGATGCTTCCCTGGGGTCGAGCTTCCTGGCACGCCGGCGTCCGGAATCGTCCTGGATGATCACGTCCAGGTATGGAACCTCCAGGTCGAAATGGCGTATGTATTTTCCGGTGACCAAGCCGATGGCGGCCAGCTCGCGGTCCAGTTCCCCTTCGCGGCCCTGGTACCAGATCCTGATACCGGCTTCCTGGGGCATGTCGGAGTGACGCCCGCCCCAACGGATCACCGAGGCGTCGATACTTATGACCTTCAACCTGAACCGTGACAGTTCCACCAACAGAGCCGATTCCAGGGCTTCGTCGTTGTCGACGGGCAGGATGCCATCCATCAGACGGGTTCTGAGATCGTCTTCCATTGCGCCGTAGATCTCTACTCCGGACGCGGAGACATCTATTCCGCCCGACGCGGATTCGACTGTGGTGGCTGGCTTGGAGGCCGCTGTGGATGGGCTGATGGTCCGACTACCAGAGGAGCGCGACGTTGAGGACGAGGTGGTGGAGGGGAGCTTTTCGTAGACGAGACTCGCCTCGTGCCGCACATAGTAGAGGGTGACCAACAACAACAGCAGCAGTGGTGCGAGCACCAGGGACAGGCTGGAGATCCGCACGGATGGCCGGGGGGGCTGCGGAGTACTCTGCCCCATGCCGGCGAGAAGGAGCGCCGGATCGACGGAAGGGGAGGGAATGGAATCGGGCTCCTGGATTCTTGGGGCCAGGGTAGCGTTTCCATCATGTTGTCGCCGAACCTGCCTCGTACCGGGGAAGGCGATCACCTGGCCGCGGGTCTGCCCGAAGTTCTTGGCCAGGTTCCTGGAGCTGCCGGAGGGATGCCCGGGAGAGGGTGGGCTGGGAGCAGGTGAAAACTCACCGGGAGGGCATTCGGAGTCGGGATCGCCGGGGGCGGGGGCCTGGGTTTCGTGGGATCCACCAGCAGCGCCAGGAGAATTCGCTGCGGGTGATGTCCCGGAATCTTCGGAAGGTTTTACAGTGGTTCCGGATCGCGTGGACTTGCTCCAGAATCCTTCGCTCTCGTCGTCGGTGATCTGGGACTGTTCCAGGGGTTCTCGGGGTGGAGAGATAGCGCGCGGAGAACTGGAGGCGGTTCTTTTTGAACCGGGAGGAACCGAAGGAGTTGTCGAAGCTCTGGAGGCTGGCGGCATGGGGCCACTGTCGTGGCCGTTGGGGGGGGACGGGCGTTCACGGGCCAGCTCGCGAATCTCCGCGTACCTTTCGAAAGCGCATTTCAAAGCTGGGAGACCGCCGGCGGGCAACCATTCGCCCGCTTCCGGGTCGAATACCTTTTCTTCCGGCTCGAGGCCCCCCTCCATGATCAGACGCTCCAACGCGGGAAGGCCCGCGATGGGGAACTCCAGACCGTCTCTACGTATGCGGTAGAAGCTCATGGTCGTGGCATGACTCCGCGCCCCCCATAGCAGCCGGGGGTCTGGTCAATCCATTGGGCGTCGATCCTGGGTGGCGTTGGGCGAAAAATGCCCGGGAAAGAGAACCTGTGGGCGAGAACCCGTGACAGGCCGGTCAGTGTTTCCTGCCCTGTAGTCTACGGCGTACTCCCAGCCAACTCAAGAAGAAAACCAGCATGGAGGTGGAGCCGGGGAGCCCGCCTGGTTCAGAGCAGCCAACCGGGGGACCGGCTCCCCGCAACGCGATCTCCACGTCACAGGCATCGCCGATGAGATCGCCATCTGAATCAGCCTGGTCCGGGTTGGAGACGTCGGGGCAGTTATCGCAGAGATCTCCCCACCCGTCTTCGTCGACATCGTCCAGGGAACCCGTGCCGTCGTGGAGGCAGGGGTCGCAGTCGTCGCCTATGCCATCGCCGTCGGTGTCCAGTTGGGCCACGTTGTAGACATCGGGGCAATTGTCGCAGGCGTCACCCAGACCATCGCCATCGGTGTCGTCCTGGCCCGGGTCCATGACGTTGGGGCAGATGTCGCAGGAGTCGCCCAGTCCATCGGAATCGGCGTCGGTCTGCAGAGGGTTGTTTTCCTGGATGCAGTTGTCGCATTCGTCACCGACGCCGTCGTCGTCCTGGTCTGCCTGGTCGGGGTTGGGGGTTTCCTGGCAGTTGTCGCATTCGTCGCCGACGCCGTCGTCGTCTTCGTCGTCTTGATCCTTGTTTTCGTACTCTGGGCAGTTGTCGCAGTCATCGCCGATTTCGTCCTCGTCGACATCGTCCTGCCAGGGATTGGCGACATCGGGGCAGTTGTCGCACTCGTCGCCCAGGCCGTCACCGTCGGAGTCGAGCTGCTTGGGATCGTAGTCGTACACGCAAATGTCGCAGTAGTCCCCCCAGCCGTCGAAATCGTAGTCGTACTGGGTTGGGTTGTAGGTACAGACGCAGTTGTCGCAGATGTCGCCAACGTTGTCGCAGTCGGCGTCTTCCTGGTCGGGGTTGAAGTCTTCGCCGCAGTTGTCACAGCGCAGCATCGCATACAGGTCGGGCCAGCCGTCGTCCCCGTAGATCGCGATGGTGCCGTAGCCCAGGAGATCGCCATCCTTGTCCACTCCGTAGGCGTAGACGAAATAGCTACAGCCGAAAGAGGTATAGTCGTAGAAGTAGTCGCCGTTGGCGAAGTCTTCACCGTACTTTTCCACTATGGCCTGGCATTCCGGGTCTTCCATGTCCATGATGGGTTCGTCCACGTAATCGATGTAGTTGCAGTTGTAGTCCTGCTCCAACAGGGCGAAACAGCCATCTCCCAGGCCCTCGCAGATGACCTCGTCACCGGTGCCTCCTCCGGCCCACGAGAGATTGAAGAATGCCATCAGGAATATCAGTAGGGTCATGTTCTACTCCCTGTCATTGGAATGGCTGGCCGGATCTTCCGCCGAAGACGGTGATTCCGTGGCTGGCTGTGGTTGGGTGTCGTCGGTTCCTGGTTGGGATTCCTGCTCTGTGCTTGCTGGAGGGGACCCCGCGGGTTCCGAGGAATCGCTGCTGGAGGGTCCTTCTGCTGACTGTGCTCCTGACTCTGGTTCTTGTTCTTCCACGGAGTCTTCGTCGGGGTCGGTGTTGGATGCGTCGGATGCATCCGACGGTTGGGACTTCTTTTTGCTGTTTTTGCTGCCGTTGGTCGAGGTGTCGGACCTGATGATGTCCACTTCGGGGATCTCGGCTTCGTCGTCGAGGGCTTCTTTGAAGGTCGCCGAGTCAGGGGTGTCGTCAACCTGGGTTGGCTCCTGGACGATCTCTTCGATGAGGATGGGATTGGCATCGGTGGAGAGCATCTTGTCACCCATCTTGGGAGGCTCGATGGCTTCGCCACTCCATGGTAGCACAATGGGATCGCCGCTGTCAGCATTGGCGATATCCAGGTAGTCCCGTACCTTGAGGATGTGGAACTCCACGCGCCGGTTCTTTGCAAGGGCTTCTTCGGAATCCCCCTGGATGATGGGGACGGTTTCGCCCAGCCCGCGGTAGCTCAGCCGGTCCGGGCGGACGCCATCGGCTATGAGCGCTTCGTATATACGTTCCGCACGAGAGTTTGAAAGGTCGTAGTTGTACTGGTTTGTGCCTTCGGCGCTGGCGTGACCCTCGATGACCAGGTGTTCGATCTGTGGGTAGTCGTTCATGACCAGGGCCACGGCGTCGAGGGTAGGGTAGGACTCGGGCAGGATGTTGGAGGTGGCGAACTCGAACTGGATGGGATCCCTGATGACGATCCTGCCCTGGTGGACCTGGGCGAGTTGGCCTTCTTCCCACTGGATTTCACGGTCGGGGCCCTCGGCTTCGTTCACTGCAACGGCTACTTGTTTCTTGGGGGGGACTTCGACGACGATGGGCGCCTTGGGCGGTGGTGGTGCTGGCGGCAGGCGGAGGAATGTGGCGAGCACCCTAAGGTCGGCGGCCCCGTAGCCATTGTCCAGGGCTGTACCCACGGCCAGGTCCAACTGGCCCGTGTAGGGAATCCTGTAGCGGAGGCCGGCCTTCAACTCGGCCGGGTTTTCCGCGCCTGGTTGCATGAAGTTTGCGGTGCCATTGCGTGCGGTTGCTTCCACGATGATGGATGTACGATCCGAAAAGGGAATGATTCCCGCCAGTCCGCTGGTGAATTCGTTGCCAAGGACGAAGTCGGCTTCGCTGTTGGTCAGGTTTCTCCAGATGAACCCGACGCTTCCCAGCAGGCGGACCGGACCGGTGTCGACATCTACCAGGATGCTGGGGGCGTAGCGCATGGAGTCCTCGGAGGCCCAGCTCTGCTCAGTGCCCGTGGGGACGAACAGGTCCAGCCTGGGGCCCAGCTTGAAACGGGGCCGCCGGATGATGGCGGACTTGAAGCCAAAATCCAGGTCGCCCATGGCCAGTTGGGACTCGGGTGCCACCAGCACGTTTTCGCCAGGATCCTGGTAGAGACCGTTGATGCGAAGAAATGCCGTGGTGGCTTCGGTGAGGCTCATGGAGCCAACCAGGTGGAGCGTGTTCCTGGTGAGGATGGCAGCACCGGCCGAGACGCCGTTTTCGAAGTACTCCAGGGGCATGCGCTCCATCTGCACACCTATTCCACCCAGGAAACGCCAGCGTTCAGCCGCCGCCGGAGTATCCACGGCGAAGGCTCCTTCAGGCGAGAGTACGGGGTAGACCAGTTGGGTGTCGGCGGAACGTTCTACTGCCAGTGCTGATGGAGACAAGGTAAGAGAGCCCAGCGCGAGAAGCGTCAGGACGTTCCACCCAGTGGAGCAAGAGCGGGAGCAGGTATTCATGGAGTGATCCTCTGGGGCCTACAGGAAGAGGAGTTTCTGGGTGTTCCCGGGATGATACGGGGCGATTTTAGCTCGATTGGACTATCTTTTGCCACAATCTCTTTGCGAACGGGGCACTTTTCTCAGGAATGGGGCTCTTTATTGAGGGAATCGCGAAGGTTCCGGCGACGTTCCTCCAGGTCTTCACCGCCTCCAGCCCGGCTGTTCGCAAAGAGGGCTGTTCTGCGACGGTTGTTTTCAACGAAGTGCAAGGCGAACAAAATGGCGATCATATAGTTCAGGATGCGAAGGCCCGAGGAGATCCCCGGCAGACCACAGACAGACAAAAAAAGTACCGCAGCCAGGTTGAGGCCCTGGATGCTCCAGAACAGGGGCGCGGGGCAACCCCGTCCCAGCAACGTCAATACCAGGCGGTTGCCCGCCAGGAGAGCGATGGTGACCAGCAGGGAACCCGTTGCCAGGTCCATGATCAAGATACCTGTCCAATGGGAGTACTAGGGGGAAGCGATACGTTGTCTATGAGCCTGGTGCCATCCACCCACGCGGCCACCATGGCCCTCGCCGGAGCAGCGAGCGACCCGATGGGTTGGAGGGTCCGTTCGTTGACGATTTCCAGGTAGTCCAGCTTGTCGACGTCCAGGATCGACATGCCCAGGGATTTCAAGTGCTCCGGATCATCGGACTTGGCGTCCCGCATGGCAAATAGCGCCCTGGACAAGCTCAGCGCCCTGCTACGGGCGGAGTGGGAGAGATAACGGTTGCGGCTCGACATCGCCAGGCCGTCGGGTTCACGAACCAAGGGACCAGCGAGTATTTCCACGTTCATGGCCAAGTCCGCCACCATTCTTCTGATCACCATGAGTTGTTGATAGTCCTTTTCGCCAAACACGGCCACATGAGGAGCCACCAGCCCCAGCAGACGGGCCACCACGGTTGTCACCCCCGGGAAATGGCCCGGCCTCGTGGCGCCGCAAAGGCCGCGGGTCAACCTTCCCACCTGGACGGTGGTTTCGAAACCGGGAGGATACAGGCGTGCAGGCATGAAGAGCAGGTCGACTCCGTGTGCTCGGCACCTGGCCACGTCGCCCTCGGGATCTCTCGGGTACAGATCCAGATCTTCGCCGGGACCGAACTGCAGGGGATTGACGAATATGGACACCACTAGCGAATCGCAGCGCTCGCGGGCGATATCCATCAGGCTGGTGTGGCCTCGGTGAAGGTAGCCCATGGTGGGAACGAAGCCTATTCGCGAGCCCCCAGAACGTCGCTGCTGGCTCCATCGGGACATGTCTGTCGGGTCGAAAATCTGCTTCATTGGTGGTCTTTCCGTTGCTGTACATTGGGCGTTTCACAAGGTGTCACGGGAAGTGGCGACGACGCCGTCCGGGAGCCGGGACAGAGCGCAGGGCCATGATCCCCACGCCTTTTCCTGCTGGAAGATGGGCCGGAAGTGTGTATTCAGGTATCGGCTCTGCGAGCCGTCGGGAAAAAAGAGGCTGCCTGAAACAGCCGGCTCGGGCCCCGGCGATGAGCGCCTGGCGCGTAGCGACCGCAACGGATGCCGGGCTCTGCTGGATATCTGGCGTTGAAGGCGTATTGGAATACGTCGAAGCTCCTCCCCCCCAGGGGTGAGGCTGGGAGGGGGGAAAGCTCCTCCCCGCCAAGGGGTGAGGCTGGGAGGGGGGGAAGACGCTGCGCGATGTCCAGCAGGGCCCGGCGCAGTAACGACTGGCGTTCCGCATCGGGCCCGAGCTTGCCCGACGGCTCCTAGTACACCCTTGCGAGGCGAGGAGCCGGGTGTTTTCTGACAAAGCTATGTTCCACTCCAGGAAAAGTTCCTTCCCGCACATCTTGGATGTAGGCCTTCACGGCATCGGCCACGGGAGCCTCCAGTTCGGCGAACCTCTTGACGAACCGGGGTTTGAAGCTTGAATCCAGGCCCAGCAGATCGTTGCACACCAGCACCTGCCCGTCACAGCCCACGCCGGCGCCGATGCCGATTGTGGGGATGGCGAGTTCCTCGGTGATGCGGGATGCCAGGTCCGCCGGGACCATTTCAAGGACCAGGCAGAATGCACCGGCTTCTTCCACTGCAAGGGAGTCTTGGATGAGACGCTTTGCGGCTTCTGCTCCCCGGCCTTGAAGCCTGTAGCCACCGAGGGCGTGCAGCGACTGAGGGGTGAGGCCCACATGACCAACCACCGGTATACCCGCCTGGACAATGGCTCGAATGGCAGCAGCGCTACGCTCTCCGCCTTCCAGCTTGACTGATTGCGCGTGGCCTTCCTTGATGATGCGGCCAGCGTTTTCCAGGGCCTGCGCGGGTGAGATCTGAAAGCTCATGAAAGGCAGGTCCACGGTCAAGTGAGCTTTTGTGAGTCCGCGGCTCACGCACCTGGAGTGGTAGATCATGTCTTCCAGGGTGACGGAGAGGGTGTCTTCCGCGCCCTGGACGACCATTCCCAGGCTGTCGCCCACCAGTACCATGTCCACGCCGGCCATATCCACGAGGCGCGCCATCGTGTAGTCGTAGGCAGTGATCATCGCGATTTTGTGGTTTTCGGCCTTCATTCGTTGAAGGTCCGGTACCGTTTTTCTGGGCATTTCGTGCTCCCGTTGGAATCCCCGAACGTGCTCCTCCCGGCTGCGCCAGCAGTCCAGGGGAAAGGGGATTGGTTTGTCGGCGAGCGGCACGGGGAAATCCCACGCCAGCCATCACCGAACCGTATCTAACCCGAAGCTGGCCTCCGCAGTAGCTTCGGTCACTTTTTTTCTCCGACATTTGCTGGGCCTTCCCAAGCCGGCGCCTGTGAGCAAGCAGTGCTCATATTCTGCTTGACGTCGGATGGCGTCGATATTCGACGCTCTTTTCGACACCGTACCATGGGTAGGACGGCGAAATGCCGCTTTGTATCGTCCAGGCCTGCCCCGCAGCGCCTGGCGCGTTCCTTGAATGGACTTCTGCCGCATCTCAACACAAAGGAGAAAGAAAATGAGAAGCGTGAACAAAGTGATCCTTCTTGGGCGCCTGGGTGCAAAACCGGAGCTACGCACCACGTCGGGCGGGAAAAGCTGGTGCAAGGTCAGCCTGGCCACCAGCCGGCCCCACAAGAAGAACGACGTCTGGATCGAGGAAACCGACTGGCACAACCTGGTCCTGTGGAACAAGGAAGCCGAAAACTTCTGCCACTACATGGAAAAGGGCTCGCCCTGCTGCGTGGAGGGTCGGCTTTCCTGCTCCAGCTACGACGACAGCAATGGCATCCGGCGCCGCTCCGTGGACGTGATCGTGGAGCGTGCCATTTTTCTGCCCAACGGAGACAGGACGGGTGCCAGGCCCGCCCATAGGGAACAGCGACCCCCTTCTTCCGCCAACGGGGAGCAAAGGTACCTGGGGCCCGACTCGCAGGAAGCACGTGCAGCACTGATAAACCCCGGTCAGTACGAAGATGGGAGTGGTACCGTTCCAGGTCACGTCGATCTGTGAAGCGCTCCCTGCGATGAACGCGTTTCAAAATGAACGTCGTTCACAATGAACGCTGTTCACGGTGATGCGAGAAACGATGCGCACCAGGGTCCTGGTGCGCTGTTTCGTCGCGTAAAGGCTTCCAACAGCCACCTTCGGCCCGGGAGCACGGAAACTCGCTGCTTCAAGCTGCCCTTGGTGCCTTTTCGTGACGACGCCGGCGCCAGACCATCCATGTGAGCAAGACCAGGGGAGGAGCCAGCCAGACAGTTGACTCCGTTCCCAGCAAACCCAACTCCATGGGCTTGTCGTAGAATGGAAAGAAGACGAAATACCCCAGGCCCTGGTGGGATTGCAGGAGGTCCAGGACCAGGTGCAGTAAGGCTCCCGCCAACAAGTTCAGAAAAGCGCGTTTGCGGCGGGATTCGGCATACAAGAACGAGAACGCCATGCTCCAGAGGACCATGCCTGTGGGCAGGTGGGTGGGAGCCCAGATGTAGATCAACATCTCGGGGACGGGAAACAGGTGGGTGTCCACCAGCAACAAAAGCTCCACCGGAGCCCTGGAGAGCAGATCCGGCAGCACCGAACCCGCCACGAAAGCCGCAACCAGGTCGCCCCTGGTGGCGGCCTTTACCAGAAATCCCGTGCAGGCGTGGGTCACCAGGTCAGGCACCGGTTCCGTCCTTCCAGAACGAGGGCCTTCTTTTCGACATCCACGGGTAGACGGCAAGAAACACCATGGTCACGGCACCCAGGCCGATCTTGAGCGGCCTGAGGGGATGTGCACGACGGGTATCCTCCACGATCACTCCCTGGAGCGCATCGAAATGGCCCGTGACCGAGAGAACATCGCCCACCTCCAGGCCACTGGTCCCACCCTGTATGGGAGCCAGTCGGTGTACCTTGTACAGGACGTAACCATGGCTCCCGATTGCGCGGACGGTCCACAGAGAAAGGTTGACCTGGAAGCCGTCGTAGGCGAGGGGATCCTCCACGCAGCGGTTGAAGGCTACCGCCACCTGGCTGGCAGTGGCGCCGTAGTGCAGACCCAGCCCCAGGAGAGCCAGGACCAGCAAGAGCAACTTGATTCTCTTCCGTCTATCCGAAAGCATGTGCTTCTCCGCCGGGGGCGATGTGCTCCCCCCCGATAACATTCCCGGGTGTTAGTACCTCGGCATGGAAAAAACAGTGACAGCCACACCCCAGTTGAAGATAGCCACGCTTCTCGTGGACCCGCCCATCATCCTGGCACCCATGGAAGGTCTCACCGACCTTCACTTCAGGCGTCTGCTGCGAAGAATCGGGGGAACAGGCCTCACAACGACCGAGTTCGTGTCCAGTGAGGGCCTGGTGCGCAACATTCCAAGAGTGCTCGAAATGGCCGAGTTCGACCAGGACGAAGTACCTGTGGCCGTGCAGATATACGGGCGCAACCCCTCCGTCATGGCAGAGGCCGCCAGGATGGTTGAAGGCATGGGCGCCCACGTCGTGGATATCAACATGGGCTGTCCTTCACGAAAAGTCTGCGCCCATTCCGGTGGCGCCGCGCTCATGGCGGAGCCAGCCCTCGCGGGCCGGATCGTGGGCGAGGTACGTTCCGCCACATCCATTCCGCTCACGGTCAAGATGCGAGCAGGACAGGACCGTGACCATGTGAACGCGCCGGAGCTAGCCTGGATCTGCCAGGAGCAGGGTGTGGATGCGGTGACCGTCCATTGGCGTACCCGCCAGGAAGCATTCAAGGGCGGCTGGAACGTGGATGTCATCGCCCAAGTCCGCGAACGTCTCTCCATACCCGTGGTCGCCAATGGCGACATCACCGACACAACATCGGCAGGGCGGATGCTTCGGGAAACCGCCTGCCACGGCCTGATGGTGGGGCGAGGAGCGCTGCGTGATCCCTGGCTGCCCCTGCTGCTGGCTAGATGGATGCGCGGTGAACCGGCTCCAAGGGTCACGATGGCCCGGCGGCGGGCTTTTCTCCAGGACTACATCGACGGCGTAAGGAATCGTTTCCGCACTGAAAGAGCTGCCCTGGGGAGGACCAAGAAGCTATGCACCTACTTCACCAGAGCTCTACCTCGTGGGGCATGCCTCCGACGGAACCTTCTACGCTCACAGTCCTTCTCCGAGTTTTTCGGGCACCTGGACGCCTACTTCTCGGCTTTCGAAACCGACGCCGGCGAAACCTGTCGACAGGACCGGGTCCCAGGGCCCGTCACTTCCTTTCCCAACCTTCAACAAGGAACCTCCAGTTGATGGATGCCAGCTTCGGGTCGGCCTTCCGCCCTTTCAAGAGATCGATTGTCGTTTCGATTTTTACGCTGCTTGCTTGCCTCCTCTTCCCTGCCGGACAGGCCTGGTCCACGGCGGCGACGCCGGTCCCCGATGATCTCGACCGGGCGTCTGCCCGGGCAATCGCCCGGATGCCCAGCGACACCCCCCCGGACAGGCTGGTGCAACTCATGGAAGCGTTGGACCTTGAAAAGGGAGCGCTGTTCCTGCTGGCGGGAACCGACCCCATGTTGGTGGAACAGGTTCTCGATCCCAACAGCCACATGGTGGCCCTCTACGTCTCTGGGCTTCCCGCCACGGAGCTGGCTGAACTGCGCATGGGTCGGAGCGTAGTGCGCCCCATCCAGATCTGGAGCAGATCAGAACGTGATCAGTTGGTGGAGATGGCCCGCACCCTGGGTCTACCCGGCTGCAAAAAACTTCGTTCGATTCGCATAGCGCGTGTTCCAGGGCGCTCCATGAGGATCGAGATCATTGGGCGGAAGGGTTCGGTCGAGATGGAGTTGGCCGCGGCGCCGACTCCGGAACAAGAGGAACGGGCCAGGATGAAGCTCACTGCGTTCTTCGGTGCCATGCCCCCGCGGGTGACCAGCGGGCCCGGCTCGCGACTACCCCTTGCCGACAACTCCTTCGAAGACCGACAGGGCCTGGGAACCGCGTGGAAACTGGAAAAATCCGTCGAGCTGGGCTCGGAGATCCCTCGTTCCGAGGTGGGTCTCGAGTGGCAGGATGTGCTGGACGGCAGCCGCTGCTTGCGCTTCCACGCCGACTCCGACACCAGGAGCTGGTACCAGGTGTTCCAGCGCCTGCCGGTGACAGGCGATACCCCGCTGGTGCTTAGCGCTCATTTCAAGGCCCACCACGTAACGCTGGAACGTGATCAGAAAAGGCGCTTCTACATGGCCATGGACTTCGAAGACCACTCCGGAAGGCTCCTGGGGGAACCCCATATAGTCAACATCACCGAAAACGACTTCGGCTGGCGGCAGGTCACTCTGCATGCCCGCGCCCCCGCAGATGCCTCGTACGTCAAGGTCTACCTGGTATTTACCATGTCTGGCACGGTCTGGGTGGACGGAATGACCCTGGAAGAGGGATACTGAAACACAGCCGGCTCGCTTTCGGTTTTCGTTTTCGTTTCAATTCCGCGCTTGTCGTGGGTCAAACGAGTGGCCGAAGAATCCACCGGTGGAGGCGTCGTGCCAATCTCTGATGCAGATCTGCAGCAACTCTATGACCGATATGCCCACGTGGTCTACCGGAGGGCACTGGGCATCCTGGGCAACGAAGAAGAAGCCGCCGACGCCGTGCAGGAAACATTCGCCCGCGTGATCGTACACTACGATGGTTTCAGGAAGGAATCCTCTCCTCTCACCTGGATGTACCGCATCAGCACGAACTACTGCCTCAACCGTATGAGAAACAGGTCCACCAGGGCCCACAAGAGACTCCGCCACAAGGAGGCAATCGTGGGAGACGGCTTTTCCAGGGGGGGCGCCGAACACTGGGAAGCCGAGGAGACCATCCGGCGGCTCCTGGAAGACACCGACGAAGAAACCCGACGAATGGTGATCCACCTGTTCTTCGACGAGATGACCAGGCAAGAAACCGCCAGGATGCTGGGTATCAGCGTACCCACTCTGAGAAAACGCCTGAGGATCTTTCTCTCCTCCGCACGAAAGTCCATGCTGGCCAGCTCTGCTGCCGGCACCCGCACACTGCTAGCTGTGATGATTGCCTGTTATTTCATGGGAATACGATGGATATTCTAACACATCACATCAACAAGGGTGACAGGCCCTCCAGGCTGGAACTGGCCCGTCTGCAAACGGGCGAGGTCCACGGAGCAGCCGCGGAAAGCCTCAAGAAGCGTATCGTCCACCAGCCGCGGGCCACGGCCTGGCTGCAGGAGTTGGAGGACGCAGCCCCAAGGGTCCAGCCCTTCGACGCCGGGCGCATTCGTTCCAGGGCCCGGCACATACTTCGACAGGAAAGATCGGCGGGGCTCGATGCCGTACAAGAATCCACACGGGATGCCGCCACCGGGCAGGCCGTCAGGCCCCTCCCAAGGCTTCTTTCCCGCATCTGGCACGGGATGACCCGGGGCGCGCACTGGAGGCGGAAGCTCCTGTTGCCGGGTCTGACCGCCATGGCGGCCGCTGCTGCTCTGTTGGTGGTGGTGGTTCCGCAGCACGGCAACCGGAGCAAGGGGGGCGCCGACATCGACTTCTACGTGTTGCGCGGTGGTGAAGTGCATCCCGGAAACGAAGACGAGCTGCACATGGAGGGAGATCGGATCCAGTTCACCTACCGTTCGTCGGAAGCATCCGACCTCGTCCTGCTGTCGGTAGACGGCTACGGTCAGATCAATGTCTTCTACCCCGAAAGCGGTGATCAGCCTGAAGAGATCATACCTGGGCAGAGGCGGGTCCTGCCAGGCAGCATCGAACTGGATGATGCTCCTGATTTTGAGCTGTTCATTGCGTTTTTCGGTACTGCCACGGTCTCCGGTGCCGTTGCCGAGACAGGTGAGGTCCTTGGGCGGGAGGGTTTGGACGGCTTGCTGGCTGCTTTTGCCGACGATCCCGACGTAGACACTATCTACATCAAGAAAAGCGGCAGCTCCCGGCGGTCATGGGGGGGAGTTGAACGGTGAACATCCTACCGCGGCTCCTGGTGGTTCTATGTGCGTGTCAGGTACTGTCTTTCTCTGATGCCGACGCCGCGGTGCGTCGATTCGCGGTCGCCGTGGGAAACAACGAGGGTACCAGCAGCCTGCACGCGCTTTTCTTCGCCGAGGATGATGCCACGAAGATGAAGGAAGTACTGGTCTCCAGCGGGGGATACCAGCCCGATGATGTGATCCTTCTCCTGGGAAGGAAGCGCAACGACCTCTTTCGTGCCATGGTCGGCGTGAGGGGAGAGATCGCCCTGGCCAGGGAAAGGGGAGAAGAAACCCTGTTCATCTTCTACTACTCGGGACACGCCAACGAAAAACGTCTACAGCTCGGCCGAACCTGGGTGACCTACGATGAGCTGGACGAGTTGTTGGAACGTACCGGTGCGAACGTGAGGCTCGCCTTCCTGGATGCCTGCCAATCCGGAGCCATGACACGCAGCAAAGGCGGAACACACGCACCAAGCTTTGTTTTCGACATCACCGAGCGCCTGGGAGCCTCGGGGCAGGTGGTGATCACCTCTTCCACCAGAGACGAGGCCAGCCAGGAAAGCGACGAAATCGGTGGCAGCTATTTCACCCACTTCCTCACCAGCGCCCTGGTGGGGGCTTCGGATGATGACGGTGACGAACTGGTGACCCTGGCGGAGGTCTATCGCTACGTGTACCACGAAACGGTTTTTCGTACTTCCTCCACGCGAAGCGGAACCCAGCATCCCACCTACGAGTGGGATCTGGCGGGAAAGGGGGATGTCGTCCTGGCGGATCTCTCAGCATCTCGTTCCACGCTCTCCTTCCCTGATGGCACCTTCGGAACCTACGCCATCTTCAACCAGAACCAGCGCATGTTCGTGGCCGAAATAGAACTGGACGGCCAGGGCAGGAACCTGGCCCTTAGGCCAGGCAGCTACCTTGTTCAGCGGCGCTTCCCATCCCACCTGGAGGTTGCCAGGCTGGACCTCTGCGATGGGGCCACGGTCGTCGTGCGAGAAAGCGATTTCGAAGCGGTGGAGTACGAAGACGACCTGGCAAAGGGCATCATCGACAAGAGAATAAGGCAGGCCATTATGCCCAGGCTTTCGTTGCATCTCCTGGCGGGACTGCGCAGATTCAGCGACGAGACCATAGACCGCGAGTACCTGCCGGCTACGCCATTTGCCGGTGCGCGGGCTCGGTTCACCTGGCGCGATGGGCGATGGGCCTCGGTGGACATGGGATCGGGGATGTATGCCACCACCCTCCAGATCGATGGTCTGGACTACAACGTCCCAGTCACGGTTTCCTCCACCACCTTCGGATTATCGGCGGGCTACGCCACGCCACGATTGCAACTGGACCTGGTGGGAGGGGCGGGCATCAGGGTGGCGGGAGCATACTTCCGAAGGGACTTCAACCACCAGGATCTGGCAGGTCAGGATGTCTTCTCCATCAGCCCCGGCCTCCTGGCATGGGTGGGTTGGCATCCTGGCCGAATCGAAACAGAGGTGGAGCTTCGACTCCAGTACCTGCCCTACCTCCTGGACGAACGAGAAACCGGCCTCGCATTCAGTGAAGCCAGCCTGTCCTTCGGCTACAGGTTTTGAAGATGGAGCTTCTCATGCATGGTACGACAACCGCAACCGGCCGCCACACTGACCGAGCCCTGGCTGGAGTGTACCTTTCCATGCTGTTGGGCCTTGGCCTGAATGCCGGGTGCCTGGGCAATATCACCAACGAACCTTTTTCCGAGGATGCCCTTTTCCTGGCGGCCCTGCCAAGCCAGGAGCAGCACAGCATCAGCGTTGCAGACCAGCAGCAAGCTGCAACGGACACCGGCCTGGCGGCAGAGGATTCATGGGGAACTGATTTTCCCTCCGGGGCCGAGCCCGTGTCCTCGGACGACCTGGACCTCCTGGCGATGACCGAAGATGTCTCGGCATCCATCAACGACGCCATCTTTACCATGCTGGGCTACGTGGACCTGGTGCGTGCATCCCCCCCCACCGAACGGGGAGATGACTACCGGCTCTGGGGGCCCTGGAGCATGAGCGATGGCTCGGGGAACTATATCAAGACCAGGATCCTCCGAAGCGGAGAAGGGTACTATGAATGGAGCTTCCAGATCGCATCCACGACTGGGGGCCCATGGACGGCCTTCTTTACCGGGGCACACCTGGGCGGAGAAACGGTCGAACAAGGAGTCGGGGAATTCCTCGAGGACATCACCGCGTTCGCGTTGGTGGAGAGCACCAGCGACCGGGGGACGGTGGATGTACAATACGACAACCGTGATGGCGTGCAACTGGCGGTACAGATAGAGGACCTGGAGGTCGATGATCTCTCCCAGGTGGTTTCTGCTCTGTACTGGTACCAGCAGGACCAGGAAGGCACTGGAGAGTTCGAATTCCAGACCTGGGCGGACCTGGACGGAGCGGGATTGGACGAGAACACCGAAGTCAAGACCAGGTGGAGTTCGGATCAGGCCGTGCGAAGCGATGCTTCGCTCTCCGCAGGTGACCTGGGGCAGACCGAGATTCTCATCAGCCAGTGTTGGAACCAGGACCACGAGTTGGTCTACCAATGGGACAGCGCTGGCATCCTGGAGTTCCTGGGCGACGAGGCCGACTGCCCATACGTCGAGGCCAGCCTTCCCCAACATCTACAGGACTGAAAGGCTTGAATGGCCTACCACCCACTCCATCGCCATCCCGACCAGACCGCCATCCTGAGAGGCCTGTTGGAGAGGGCCGAACACCTGCCTCCCGGCCACGTCGCCGTACTGGACCTGGACGGCTGTCTCATGGACAACCGCCCCCGGCAGGTTCACATAATCAGGGAGTTCGCCTCCACGAGGGGCATTCCCCAACTCTACCAGGTGGAATCGGAGCACATAGAGAACTGGAATCTCCAAGACACGCTGGCCTGTGCCGGGCTGGCCCAACAACATGTGGATGCCCTGCTCCCCGACCTGCGGTCATGGTGGAACCAGAGATTCTACAAGGGTGAATACCAGCTCATGGACCAGGCCATGCCCGGGGCTGCCAACTTCGTGCGGTCTATGCACGACCGCGGCATCTGCATCGTGTATCTCACCGGGCGAATGGAAGGAACACGCTCCTGCACGAGTGCCAGCCTGGAACGATTCGGATTCCCCCTGGAAGGACAGAACACCCGGCTACTGATGAGAACCGATCCGCGGCAGCCAGAACAGGAGTTCAAGAGGATCCTGTGCTGCAACATGGGCCACATGGGGCGGCCGTTCATGTTCATGGACAACATACCGGGCAATCTTCGTGCTTTTTCCCGTATCTTTCCCCGTGCATCCCTGGTCTTTCTTGATACGGATCATTCCCACGAAGAACATCGACTCCCGGAAACCGCCTTGCGTATCAGGGGCT
Source organism: Myxococcota bacterium (assembly GCA_024276675.1). GTDB lineage: Bacteria > Myxococcota_A > UBA796 > UBA796 > JAFGLY01 > JAJRWT01. The sequence continues at coordinate 39,378 of JAJRWT010000098.1, forward strand.
TTCTCTTTTGAAACACCAGGTTCAGGGGCTGGCCACAGGACGACTTCCCATAATCGGGAACCGAGCCCAGCCCCGCGCCATCGCTCTTTTCTCGCACACGCCCGATATCGCTCCTTCGTCGCGCCTTGCCCGGCGAATGCCCAGGCAGACCCTGGTACCCCGGAGCCAATCTCCGGTCAACCCACCATCCATGAATTCCAACAGCTCCCACCGGAGGGCGACACATGACTCCCCACCTGCACAAAGGTCCTCTTTCCAAGTGCTCTTCAGCACTTTTCTGCCTGCTGGCAACCTGCCTGGGGGCTGGCCTGCCGGCCCCATCGGCCCTGGCAGCCGATGCCCAACCGGCGCCCGCTTTCGGTTCAGACCTATCCATGGGTATTGGGCTTGGTACCTTGCTGGGTACCTGGCCCGATCCAGGCCTGCATTCCTGGCTGGGGGGCCGTTACGACGCCTTCGTAGTACCCGCCGACAGGCGTGGAGCCCGCCTGGGCGCGTCCATCTTCGCCAGCGGTACCCTGGGCTTGCTGCCCCAGGCCACGGAACAGGAGTCGGACGTCAACAACATAGTGACCTTTTCATGCCTGCACTACGGTGTACTCTCCGCGCTGCGCCTAGATCCACGACTGCCCTGGTCCGGCCTGGTGTCCTTCGGCTTCAGCCGCCTGGACCTATCCACCTACTGGGGAGCGCCCTACGCGGTTCCCATGATCACCTTCGAAGCCGGCCTCAGGCGGCGGATGCTCCGCCGTGATCCACGTCCCTTCCTGGACATGGTGGCCCGGTTGAGCTGGGGCTCCATCATTGCTCCCAACCCCTACGACGGGCTGGATGAACTCTGGTTACTGCAGGTGGCTACCTGGCTGGGATTCCACGCCAGGTAGACGTGATCTCGACCTTCTGCCCATCGGCGGCCAGATCGGTGGGAACACCCGTCGCGCCAACGATCCCGGCGGCACCGGATGGGCCCGTTCCGGGATGGAGATGGGTCAGGAGAACACGCCCTGGCCGGGCTTCCCCAACCAGCTCGGCCACCTGGCTGGGGTTCATGTGCCCGGAAAACGTACTTCCCGGCGAAAGGGCGCATTCGCAGACCAACATGTGGGCCCCCCTGGATAGCTGCACCAGGCCGGCAGATGGGCCGGTATCGCCCGAAAACACGAGGCAACCACCCCCTGGTTCGGTGAAACGGAGATGCAGGGCCGACCTTGAGTGGTTGGCGGGACGGGTTTCGAGGATGGTCCCACCGGGCAGTAGCGCACGCCCCGGAGCATCCAGGGGAAGCTCGGTGATGGGTACGTCGAATCCCTTTTGTTCCAGGGACCAGCCCATGGCGGCCAGAAGCTGGTCCAACCACTGCCGGAAGCCCGCGCCGGCCCAAATGGGATATTCGCGCTCCCTTGGATTTACGGGACGAGATCGAAACAGGTGCAGAAGCGGCAGAATATCCGAGCAATGATCGACATGAAGGTGGCTGAAAATGCCCCCATCCAGGAGCATGGGGTCGTGTCCCAGGGATACCAGTTTCTGGAGGGTCCCATTCCCACCGTCCACCAGAAACCGCTTCCCGGCGGCTTCCAGGAGGAAACCAGGCGCTCCCCGCACCGGGTCTGGGACAAGCGTGCCGCTCCCGAGGACGGTCAGGCGCATCCCGGTCTCAGGGTTCTTCAGGGGGCAGGGGGACACGAAGCCAGTCGGTGGCTTCGGTGAGCAAGGCCTGGGCCAGGTCTTCTGCCAGGGCCTCCATGTCGAAGGCCATGCGCCGGGCGATCCCCTTGTAGATGCGCACTGAACGGGGAAGGATGTCGGAGGAGAGGTCTCCACCGGGCGGGTTGCCTTCGTAGAGCGCGAGAGCCATGGGAGTAATGGGGGGGTCCACGGACAAGAGAACGGCCTGGTCGGGAAAGACATGCCATACCAGGGGAACCCGTCGATAGAACTGGGAGATGGGCTCCGGCAGGTGCTCCATGGCCCTGGCCAGCAACCCGGACCAATCGATCTCGTGTTCGGGTACCGGAAGCGGAAAGGTGTCGGGATCCAGTTCCGCGGCCCTTTTCAGGTAGTGTTCGGCTTTTTCCGACATCATGAGCCTTTCCAGGGCCAGCCCGGCGTTGGCGTTGGCTTCGGCAAGATCGGGTTTCTTTTCGAGAACATGCATGACGGCCCGGAGGGAGCCACGAAAATCAGCCATGAGAAAGCGGGCAACCGCCAGGCCTCCCAGGTAGTCCAGGCTGTCGGGGTGCAGCGAGCGAAGCTTCTGAAAGACCAGCAGTGCTTCCCGGGCGTGGCCCAGCTCCAACTCGGTGTTCCCCAGGAGTTCCAGGGCTTCCGTGTTGTCCGGATCCTTGTCGAGGATTTCTTCGGCTTCCAGCAAGGCGGTGAACAGGTCGTGGTTGTGATATGCCTGCCTGGTCTTGCGGACGCGAAGGGCCGTCAGGGAAGATGGTTCGGAAAACCATGCAACGGTGGAAGAGTGAGATTGCTCTTCCTGCTCCGCCTGGCTCGCCTTCTCTTTTTTTTCTGGCACGTTTGATCACTTTGCGAAAATGTTGGTAGTGTAGTAGAGCAGAAAAGCCAGAGCCAGCAGAACCGCCAGGACCAACACGATGAATACCACCGGAGAACGGTGGTCGGATGAAGCCCTTGGACGGTCCCCTCTTGCAAGAGCCCCAGCAGCGCCGCTGCCAGAAAGAGCCCCCCCCCGAATTGCCAGGGAAAAGGGCGCGAACTCGGCAATGTCGTGGCAGAGGCTGGCGTGGTTGATCATCCATCTTTCGAAACGGGTGGTTTCTTCGTGTGAGCCCAGACGGCCGGATTCATAGAGGGGCAACGGGGCGAAGTCGGGGTTGATTCGGGCCGGAGTCACCTGGAAAGGGATTCCCTGGGAGTTGCGAAGCCAACGCTTGAGGGCATACCGTGCCTGAAGTATCGAAATGGGGAAGCCACCGGCTCGATCCGCCTCTGCCTTCAGCAATCCCCTGGGGTAGGTTTCGTCGTAGTTGTGTTCCAGCAGGCGTATCTGTTCGTCGGTGAGCGCGTCGCCGACAGAGGCCAGGATCGCTGCCGGAGAACGACCGTTCGTAAGGTTGGAGGGGAAATCGCCACCGGGGCTGCGAGAGCCGGATCGCTGGATCTCTTCTTTGATGATGGCGTGGGACCAGTCCATGAGCTGCCCGGAACTCCTGACATTGGCGATCTCGGCGGCGAAGCGTTCGCAAGCCTGCTCCAGGGGCTCGCGACCTTCCTGGTCACCCAGGTGGCAGACCGAGATGGCGTAGTACCAATCGCTGAAACGCTGTGCCATCTCCTGGCCGGCAGGTGCATCGCCGGCTCTCCAACTCCGGTAGAGGGAAAGAACTGGCGTTGACTCCTTCTGGGGCATCGCTACTCATCCTTAGGATTCTGTACTGCCACGCGCTCTTGGGGAAGCATCTGCGGGAGCTGGACGTGATAGCGTTAGCACGGGTCGGCTTCCCATTCCATGTTCCTTTATGTAATCCAGGAGGACCGCTCTGGAAAGCTCTCGCCTGGCAAGATCCGTTCGGCATGTCGCTGGCCTGGTTCTGATGGGAGTTCTGTTCGCTCTCGCGTCCTGGCAGTTGGACTGGATGGGCACGGATCTTTCCACCGCAATACCCCATGGACAGAACGAGGATTGGGACTGGCAACTCACCATGTACGAGGTGAGCCGTTCATCGTTGCTGGCCCATCATCAGCTCCCTGGTTGGAATCCCTACACCCAGGGAGGCGTTCCACTGCTGGCAAATCCTGAGTCACCGTTCCTGTACCCCCCCTTCCTGCTGGTGCTGTTCTTCGGTACCCACGCAGGCCTCAAGCTCTGGGTGTTGTCCCACATCTGGCTCATGGTCGCTGCCTTCTACTGGATGGGCCGCGAGATGAGACTGGGACCGGTGGCAGCCCATGGCGCGGCCGTTCTGACTCTCACGTCGGCGTTTGTTCCGGAGTTCGTCGCCTACGGCCACGTAATGTACCTCCCGCTGGCCTGGCTGGCCCTGGCGTGGATGGCCAGGCGCAGGGGCAGTTGGCGATTGGCGGGCCTGGCCATGGCCATGGCCTTCCTGGCCGGCGGGCACCATCTCGTACTGTATGCCGGACTGCTTCTACTGGCGGATTCCCTGTTTCTGCTTCTACACCCCAGGGTATCATGGATGCTGGGAGCCTGGATGCTGCTGAACCTGCTCCTCCTGGGATGCACATGGGCCACGTGGCCCATGTTGCTGGCCGGCTGCGCAATCCTTGCCCGCCTGCTCTACGAATCGCGCATACCTTCCGGACTCGCCTCCGCGTGGAAGGCACTTCGCTTCATGGCCTTCAGCGGGCTCCTGGCCACTCTTCTGGTGGGTCCCAAGCTGGCCACCATGCCGGCGCTCTGGGAGCGGGCGGAGAGACTTGCTCCCCAGGGAGTCTTGGCCATCGCCGACGAATACAGCCCCCTGCGAGCCTGGAACGTCTTGACCGGCGCGGAAGAAAGGCCCAGCGGGCACGAAGGGCAAAACGTGCTCTTTTCCCCGGTACCCTTGCTCCTGGCATTTCCTGGTATCCTGCTGGCAATGCGGCGCAAACCGGAAGTGGCTTTGACTGGCCTGTTGTTCCTGAACCTGGGATGGGCAGGCGCCACACCCGTCAACTTTCTGCAGTTGCTTCACCGGATCCCCCCCCTGGATCACATCCGCGTCGTGGAGCGTTACTCCCTGGTATGGACCCTCTACCTGGGCTGGTTCATGGGCTTCGCCCTGGAAGGCTGTTGGCGCCTGGGCCGCTGGAAGTGGGTCGTGGGTCCCCTGGCCACCTTGGCTCTCGCCTGGCATCTCCGCACGGCGGCGGTGGAGTCAGCCTGGCGCTACCGCATCGGCCCCGGGCAGCCCCACGAAATACCGCCCGCCGGGTCCTTCGTGCAGGTGGATGACGAGTTGACCAATTGGGAGGCGGTCAAGGCCAACAGGGGCAAGCCACACTGCCGCACCACCGCTTGGCTGGAAGACCCGGGCCCCGTGAAGGCCCAGGGCGAACGGGGCTACGTTGGCGAGGTGTTCATGCTGCCCCGGGAAGGGGGAGAGCCCGTGCAACTCGAGGCCAGCATCACTCCCAACGAGATCAGCTTCCAGGCACCGGCGGGAGCGAAGGTGGTGGTGAATCAGAACGCGTTCAAGGGTTGGTTCCATGATGGCAAACCCGCTGGTTCGTGGAAGGGCCTGCTCTCCCTCGACGCCAATGAAGGGACCAACATCCTGAAATACAGGCCTCCGGGTCTTCTACTGGGTGTGAGCATGGCCGCGCTGGGCTGGCTGTGGCTCCTGGCTGGGGCCCTTCGGTACCGGCCCGGTCTCCTTCCGCCCAGGAGCCGGCGGGAGTAGGTTCTCCGAGAGTCATGGTTTCCGATCGGGGATGGCTCGCACCGTGGTCAACAGCCTCTCCGGTGGCCAGTAGTAGTTGGCCTCAACCAGGAAGGGGCCTTCGCCATGGTCCAGGTGCAGGTGCACCCTGGCGGAGCCGTTGGGATCGATATCCAGGGATGCCTCGTGGAAACCCAGGTACCTGCCCACGTAGGGAAACAATGCCTTGTAGATGGATTCCTTGATGCTGAAGTGCAGAAGCGTGGCTAGCCAACGCCTCTGGGGTGGCAGCGACTCCACCAGCCTGGCCTCGCCTTCATCGAGGACAGTCCTGGCAATGCTGGGGCGTGGGGGATCTCGGTTTTCCAGGTCCAGGCCCACGGAGCCGGAGCCGGAATACGCGCAGAGCGCGACCGCGAGGTTTTTTTTGTGGCTTATGGACAGGGTGATGCCATCCGGGCTCTCAACCATCCCCGAGGGAGCGGAGAGCAGTGGCACCCGTGGAGCACCTATCAACTCCAGGGCCTTGTGGGCGGCCAACCGTCCCGCCACCCACGAGGGTTGGCGCCAGCCCCGAAGGCCGACGGCATGGGAACGCTCCTTGGGAAGGAGTCTGCGGAGGACTGACCCGGGAACGGGATCTGCCGTGGGCGGAAGGGCGACCCCCACAATGACACCGTGTGCCACGGCGTAGGAAAACACCTTGTGGAAGGCGGATTCGGGTGGGAGAACGGAAAGGGGGGGCTTGGCGTCATTCCAGATCATGCGACAGTCTATGCTCCCGAAGGCCAAAAGTCATGTGTACGGACCAACTGGGAGCCCTCCAGCGCTCATGGTTTCCACGATGGCAGGGAGTCGGGAGAACAGCGATGGAATCCCATGTGCTACACTCGTCCCCTGCGAAACTGCGTTGGTCGCCAGGCCCCACCATGGTATCTGTTGGAGGAGATCCATAGTGGTGGAACCGACCAGGGATCGCCTGTCGTAACCGACACGTCTGGGGTGGAGGTAGACAATATGAGACTGGCGCTGCTGTCATTGCTTGTTGTGACCGCTGCTTGCTACAACGACGTGGACCCGGCACTGCTGGGCGGCGAAATCCGCGATGAACTCGACATGGACGGCGATGGCTGGTCTACGCAGCAGGATTGCGACGACCTGGACCCATCCATCCATCCCGGGGCCGACGAGCACTGCGATGGAGTGGACGAGGACTGCGACGACGAGATGGACGAAGACGCGGTGGACGCCGTCCCATACTACCCCGACAACGACTCCGACGGCCTGGGAGCCGCAGGTTCCGACGCGGTCGCCAGTTGTCAAGCCATCACTGGCATGGTGGACAACGACCTGGACTGCGATGACGAAGACCCCCTTGCCGGGGAGTACTCCACCTACTACGCCGACTCCGATGGAGACGGCTACGGAGATCCCCATCTCGCCCAGAAATCCTGCCTACACGAACCCGGTTTTGTGGACAACTCCGATGACTGCGACGACTCGGACCCGGCGGCCCATCCCGGCGCTTCCTGGTACCTGGACTACGACGACGATGGCTATGGAGCAGACGCCGATCCCCTGATCTCCTGCCTGCCTCCGGATGGCTATGCCGACAATGACCTGGACTGCAACGACGCCGACGCCGGCATCTCGCCGGACGCCACGGAGTTGTGCGACGGCCTGGACAACGACTGCGATGGCTCCGTGGACGGCCCGGACGCGGCCGATGCCCTTGACTGCTACATGGACGCCGATGCCGACGGCTTCGGAGAACTCCACGGCGTTTCAACGCCCAACTGTTTCATCTGCCCCGATGGCATGTCTGCGGATTCCAGCGACTGCAACGACGCCGATCCTGCGGTGAATCCCGATGCCAGTGAAATCTGCTACAATGACCTGGACGACAACTGCGACGGCTACGAAGACGAACTCTGTCCCGTTGAGCACTGTGGCCTCATCGAAGAAGACGAAACCTGGGAAGCCGGGTCTCTGCATTTCGTGAGCTGCACGGTGCAGGTGCAGGGCCCATCTTCGCCCGTGCTCACCCTGGAACCGGGAACCCAGGTGTACTTTGCCGAGGGCACCGCCCTGGAGATCGGCGGAGAAGAACCCGGTGCGCTGGATATCGACGCATCCGCCGGCAACGAAGTCCTGTTCAGCTCAGGAGTCTTCCTGGAAGGCGAAGCGGTGGAACCCGGGGACTGGGAAGGCCTGCGGTTGGGCGCCCACACAGACACCGACGACACGACCCTGGATTACCTCGTCCTGGAGTACGCCGGACATGGCGGCGCCGCGGGTTTGACCGTGGACGGAGCGTCCATCCAGGCCAGGAACAGTACCATCTGGTACTGCTCCAGCGATGGCATGCTGATCACGGGGGATGCCCGGGTATCGCTGGACAACGTCGAAATCATGGAAAACCAGGGATATGGAATATACGTGGACGAGGGTGCGGGCTTTGATGGTTTCGACGACTGCAGGATCCACGACAACTACCAGTACCCACTGAGCATACTCGCTTCCATCGTGGAAACTATTGGTACCAGCAGCAGTTTCTCGTCGGATCCATGGGATTCTCGATTCGACTACGTGGTTCTCCGAGGTGACGACATCGAGGCCGATGTGACCATCCTGCCCCTGGATGTTCCCTACTTCGTCACTGGCGACCTGGATGTCACGGGCGTTGCCGCGCCCACCCTGTACGTTGACGACCAGGTGGAGATCTACCTGGACACCGATGTCGGGATCTTCGTAGACAACGGCTTCCTCTCGGTTGACGGCTCTCCAGATGGAGTGACCATGCGAGCAATGGACGAAGACCTGGGCTGGGCTGGAATCGTCGTGGACAACAGCCAACGTGTCCAGTTGACGGGTCTCCTGCTGGAGCATGGAGGCAGCACGGGCACCGCCGCCATCTACCTGGACAACAACTCCGATGCCGAAATCCAGGACTGCCAGGTTCTCTACTCCTTTTCCGATGGCCTGTATGCAGAGGCCAACGTCCAGCTCCTGGTCTCTGACTCCACTTTTTCGGGAAACGAAGGCCACGGTATTTACATGGACAAGGACGCCGCACTGTCCACGACGTGGAGCCCCAGCTTCCGTGACAACACCCTGGAGAGCAACGGAGAATATCCCCTCACAGTCCCTGTCACATCTCTGGGAGAACTGGACGACAGCAACACCATGAGCGGCGCCCCCTTCGACACGGACTACGATTTCGTAAGGGTATGGGCCGATACCGTCGCCGAGTCGGCCACATGGCGCCCGCAGGATCTGCCCTACCTGGTGGAGTCGATGTCGTCGGATTCCCTGAGGATCCAGGGAGGCGGAGATCCCGTGGTAACAATCGAGGCCGGCACGACCTTCCACATGGCGCCCGGATTGGCCATCGAAGTGGGGCGAAGCTCCGGCGGGGCGTTGACCACCGAGGGAACGGCGGAAGCACCCGTGACCTTCGTGGCCGAAGGGGGTGAAGACGACTGCTCACCCGGCGACTGGGAAGGAATATCCTTCTACCTGCTGACCAACACCTCTTCCACCGACTTGGCCGGCCTGCGGGTGCTCTGCGGCGGCGGCAATGGAAAGGGCAACATCTACCTGGAGAAGACATCTATCAGCCTGAGCGCCTGTGCCTCGATCCTGAGTTCCTCCAGTGGCATCTACGTGGGGGAAGACGCCCAACTGGACTTGCAGTCCTGCGAAGAAATCTCGCTCAACGAAGACTACGGCCTCTATGTCAGGAGTGATGCCGCCATCACCAATTTCGAGGGCAACACGCTTGCAGGGAACAACAGACCTGTCGTACTCAACCCCGACGACGTCCGATTCCTGGACACCGACTCCGTCTTCACCGGAAACGACGAAGATCTCATCGAGGTCCGCGGCGGCGACATCACCGAGATTGCCACGTGGACAGACCTGGATGTCCCCTTCAATATCAGCGGGGACCTGTCTCTGGGAGCCCCTTCCTCCCCCACCCTGACGCTGACAGCCGGCGTACGCATGGAGTTTTCCACCGGGAACTCGCTGGAATGTGGCTCAAACTCCTATCTGCCAGGTAGCTTTCTCGTAGAGGGCGGTGTTTCGGACGAGGACCTGGTAGTCCTCACGTCCTCTTCCGATCCCCCGGACAAGGGCGATTGGGTGGGTCTGAAGCTGGACTCCCACTGCACCGATGTTTCCATGAACGGCTTTCTCGTGGAGTACGGAGGCAGGAGTACCGACGGGATGATCTACTTGAAAACCGATGCCGTGTTGTCAGATGGCACCATTCAGCATTCATCAAGCGCTGGAATCGCTTGTTCAGGCAGCGCAACACTCACCACCTCCTCGCTCACATTCATCGACAACGATGAAGGAGATCAGACGGGATGCTGGTAGAGCAGTCCTGTCCCACGATTCCTGCACAGGTCAACGGGCGCTGATGAATTTGTCACTTCCATTGCTGTTCTTCCTGGGCAACGCCTCCCTGGCGGCCTCGTCAAGGACCGACGACAACAACGACGAGGCCTATCTGCAGGCGGAGCACCAGAGAATCTCCGAAGAAATCGAACATCTTTCACGCCGGCAACTCTGGGGCGGTGTGGAAAGGCACCTGCAGGAGTGCCTGGAACTTGGCCTGGAGCCCTCCTTTGAAGACCTCTTGCATGGCGCCAATGCGGCTCGCGGGCTGGGCAACGCCCAGGCCGTACATGATCGGCTTCGCCAGGCGGCACGCATCAACCCCACGAAGCAGATCATCGACTGGCTCTGGAACATCGACAGGTCCTACGGTCAGGTGGAGCTGAGCACGGTGCCGCAACGCTCCGCTCAACTTTCGACAGACAACATGCCCTTCGCTCCTGATCAACGGGCAGCAGTGGAGTTCGCCATCCAGCAGGTTCAACAAAATGGTTACTTCAAGGGATTGCTGCCCCAGGGTACCTACACCCTGTTGACCGAGACCTTTACGGTGGTTCCTGGAATCTCGCTTCGTCTCCAGGTTTCCTCGAAGCGCAGGCAGGCAACCAGGCAATCCAATGGTTCCGAAGCAGTGGATATCGAGCGTTGAGAGGGAATCCGCTCCCTGGCTCCGGGATCCATGAACAAGGGCGTATTATCTCGAGTTGGACTTGAGTTGAAGGAACAGGTCCGCTACCCTGGTATCGGGAGTCTGGCCTGGCTATCAACAGGTGGCTTCCAGGATGTTCGTAACGCAGGTGCCCCATGGGATTCTGATAAAGTCCCGGAAAAGAATGCCCTTTCACATGCCGCCCCTCCCAGCAGGGCGAACATCCATGCGGCGTCCAGATTACATCTTTTCAGCAACGAGAAACATCAGCCCAGACGATCCCGCACCGGTTCATGCCAGGTGGTCGATTCTGCGCTGAAAGAAAACGGGAGCAAGGGTTCTGATGAGCACCAGTATCGGTATCGATCTTGGAACCACAAATACAGCAGTGGCGGTCGTAGTGGATGGTCGCCCCCGTGTGTTGGAAGACGAAAAAGGCTACAAAGTTCTTCCATCTTGTGTCTCTTCCAGGGGGCAGGGGCGCTATGTGATAGGGCAGGCCGCGAAGAACCTGGTATTGAGTCAACCGGAAAACACGGTATACGCCATAAAGCGCCTGATGGGCAGACGTTTCGACAGCGAAGAAGTCCAGGCCACCCGGAAAAGGGTCGGCTACACCATTATCGAAAGCAGCGACGGGAAGACGCAGGTCCAGCTCGGCGATGAGTTCTTGACTCCCGTGCAGGTATCGTCGGTCATCCTGAAAGTCGCACGTCAGATTGCCGAGAGGGGCATCGATGGTCCCGTCAGCGAAGCCGTCGTCACCGTACCAGCCTATTTCACCCATGCACAGCGGGAAGCAACCCTGGAAGCTGTCCACGGAGCCGGTCTTCGCTGTGATCGCCTTCTGAACGAACCCACCGCCGCGGCTCTCGCCTACGGTTTCAGGAAGGATATCGACAGGACTCTGCTCATATTCGACCTTGGCGGGGGCACCTTTGATGTATGCGTCCTACGTCTCTCGGCGGGGATCTACGAGATTCTGGTCACCAGCGGTGACAGCAGCCTTGGTGGAGAAGACTTCGACTACCGCCTCGTGGATCACATGGCGGACCATTTCCAGTCCATCAATGGAACGGACCTCCGAGAAGACAGGATTACCAAGCAGCGACTGAAAGATGCTGCCGAGCGCGCCAAGTGTGAGCTATCGTTCACTGCCAGCACCAACGTCCTCATCCCACAGGTCTTCCAATCCACCAACCTGGAACTGGTGATCTCCAGACCGACGCTGGAGTCGTTGGTGGGGGACCTGGTGGCACGAACGCTGGATCTCACCAGGAGCACCATCAAGGACGCCGGCCTCCAACTCGGCCAGATCGACGACGTGATAATGGTGGGCGGTCAGACCAGGATGCCCAAGATTCGTGAAGCAATAACCGGGCTCTTCGGCAAGGAGCCCAACCGGTCCATTCATCCGGAAGAAGCGGTAGCCATCGGGGCCGCGGTACATGCCAACTCTCTGTCCGACACCTCCGCAAGCGCCCCCCTCCTGCTGGACGTCACACCCTTCGACCTGGGGATCGATTCGCTCGGCGGGATGTTCACCCCCATCATCAACCGCAACGGAAAAATCCCCGCATCCAAGACCCGCCTGTTTGCCACTGTACACGACAACCAGGATCGCGTGCGTTTCATCGTCCGGCAGGGCGACTCTCCAAGAGCAGACGAAAACGAGTTTCTCGGCGAATTCGTAATGGAAGGCATTACTCCGCTCCCCCGGATGGAAGCCAAGCTCGAAGTGAACTTCAGGCTGGACGTCAATGGGATGCTCCAGGTGCGGGCAGTGGAAGTGGGTACCGGGGAACAAAAACAGATTACCATACGAAACTACGCCGAGGTGGCCCACAGCCACATGGAAGGTACGGAAGACCTGGTGGAACCGCTCATTGTGGGTGAAAACGGTGTGCCTGTGCCACGAACCGCACCTCCACCCGTGCACAAGAGCCCCAGCCCCATACCACGGGCAGTAGAGCCGTCCGGCAAGCCAGCCGCCCCTTCCAACAACCTGCGCTCCGGTTCGGGCATTCCGGTCATTGGCGCCTTGTTGGGGCGCCTGCGTGGAAAGCCCGTGGTACAGACCAGGGCTGAAGACGAGAGCGCACCTTCAAACCTCCCTGAGTCCGCCCCTCTGGACGACCTGGAAGAGGATTCCGCCATCCTCCTGGATGAAGCTGCTCCGGCCCAGGGCACCGATTCCCGGTCCAGCCCGGGGGCAGAGCATGATGTCGCCCTGGAATTGGACTTCACCGCCGGAGGCAGCCCCAAGGACATTCGCATCGACCTGCCGGACCTGGATGTGAAGCTGAACGAAGAGGAAGCACTGCTGCCGGTGGAACCAGATGAGTATCTGGATGAGTTCTCCGAGGATGCCAGCATAAAGGCCGCGGTGGGACTGGCCGGTGGGGGCTTCGATGCCGTCGGGGAGTCTCCGTTTTCCGATGAAGACGACGAAGACGAATCCTGGGATCTGGAGGCGGAAGCCGTGCTGCTGGACACGAGGGACAGCCCGGTTCCCCAGGTAGAATCGTATGCTGGCGGTTCTCCAGACCATGAAAACGAATCCCACCCCACGGACGATTCGGATGAAAAGCTCGGTTCGGACCCGTTGCTGGACGACACGCCGCGCCCGGAGGCCTTCGAGTCTCTCGACGAGTTGGAAGATGTCCTCCTGGACGGCGATGACGACCTCCTCGAACCCATGAAGGATGATTTTTCAGACCACTCCATTCCCCTGGAAGACGATTTCGAAAAAAACACCGATGAACTGCCTGGCTCCCCGGGCACAGAACCTGAGCACAAGGGGGACTGGGATGGGCCCCCACCTTTCGACCCCAGGCTCGACGTGGGAGATGCCAGCCTGTCCAAGCCTTTCACGGGCGAAACATACCGTGCGCCACCCAGCGACCTGGACGACCGTCCCCTGCGAAGTGATTCCCACGAGAGCACGGCAACTCCAACCGAGGTCATGAGTACCAGGCCCCCTGGGCCTCCCAAGCCTGCCCGTCTCCGGATGCACTACCGGAACGTCGAGACCTTCGTGGCCGAATACCGCGAAAACCTCCGGCAGGGAGGTACCTTCATCCAGACCCCCAAACCGCTGCGCCTTGGGCGAGAGTGCATATTCGAAATCCACGCTCCTGGACTGGAACGTGCCTTGACCTTTGCTGGCAAGGTCACATCATCCACGCGGGACCAGCCTGAACTCGCCAGCGACGTGACCCGCGGGATGGCCATCGAATACCGCATGAGCGACCAGAAGCGCCAGGAGATCGAAGAAATCCTGAGGCGACTGTCACGTTGACCCGGGGTACAGGCAACGTGGGCGGAGCCATGGGCCTGTCGGGAATAGCCCTTACGATCCGTGCTCTCGCACGCTTTGCGCCCTCTGCCCCCAGCAGGATCCCGATCATCCACGCTCCGCCGACGGGGGGAGCGGGATTATACTGAAAGTCCGCCGTCTACCACGAAGACCTGGCCAGTGATGTACGCAGCCGCATCGCTGGCCAGGAAGCACACCAGGGGGGCAACATCCTGGGGCTTCCCGATACGCCGCATGGGAATGCGCTTCCTGAGGCCATCTATGAAGCGATCCGGAAGCGCCCTGGTCATGTCGGTGTCGATGAAGCCGGGAGCCACGCAGTTGACCCGTATGCCCCTTACCGCCACTTCCAGGGCCAGAGAGCGGGTGAGGCCCAGCACCGCGGCCTTGGAGGCAGAGTAGTTGGACTGCCCGGGGTTTCCGCGCATGGCGGTGATGCTCACAAGGTTGATGATGGAGCCGCCTCGCTTGCGGATCATGGTGTCGGCGGAGTGACGGCTCAGGCGAAAAACGGAGCCCAGGTTCGTGTCGATGACCGACTCCCAGTCTTCGTCGGACATACGCACCAGTAGACCGTCACGAGTGGTGCCGGCGTTGTTCACCAGGATGTCGACCCCGCCCATGGAATCGGCAAGCTCCATGATACGAAGACAGCCTTCCGGGGTGGAGACATCGGCCCCCACAGTGACGATGGAATCACCGTAATCTCGTTGGAGCTGCCGTGCAGCCTGGGAAGAACGCCGGAAGTTGACGATGACACGAGCGCCCGACCTGGCCAGGCCCTGGCTGATGGCGCGGCCTATCCCACGAGCCCCGCCGGTCACGACCGCAATCTTGCCGGTTAGATCCAGCAGGGGGGCTGGTGAGTCCATACTTTCCCCTCCTTGCCCGCCGCTCAGTCCTTGACTCGGCCGACGTATTCACAGGTACGCGTGTCCACCTTGATGACTTCCCCCTGCTCCACGAAAAGAGGTACCTGGACAGTTGCGCCGGAGGCTATCCTGGCGGGCTTGGTGGCACCGGTGGCGGTGTTGCCGCGCACTCCGGGTTCGCAGTATTCGATTTCGCTTTCGATGAAGTTGGGCAAAGTCATGGCCACGGCACGGCCCTTGAAGAAAAGAAGGGTTACTTCGAGGTTTTCGGTCAGGAAGTTCACATCGTTGCCAAGGGAGTCCTTGGAAATGCCCACCTGCTCATAGGACTCCATGTCCATGAAGTAATAAGTGCTACCGTCGGAATACAGGAATTGAACGGTCTGCTCTTCGACGTCGGCTGCCTGGAGCTTTTCGCCGGTTCGATATGTCCGTTCAATCACCGCTCCGCTGAGCATGTTTTTGAGCTTGGTTCGGGTGAAGGCATTGCCCTTGCCCGGTTTCACGAACTGGAAGTAGACAACAACGTAGGGATCACCGTCGATCTCCACCTTCAAACCATTTCTGAAGTCCGATGTATCGTACTTGGCCACGGCGCACCTTCGATTATACGGTTCAGGGATCGTTTTCGTTGCCCTGCCTGCATATCACGGACCCGGCAATCTCGCCCACCAAACCCCGGCAGGGGGCCTTTCGGCGGCTCGAGGATCCACGCCGAACCAGGGAGCGTTCTCCCCGTCCTGGCAGCCCGGGTTTTCCACCAGGTGCAGGTCCGGCAGGCAGGGTTATTGTTTCTGTTGTGACCGCTGCTTTTCCCCAGCCAGGATCACCAGGGATATTGATTCGAAAGATCCATCTCGGGAGCAACGATGGCCATCAGACACGCCACCAGACGTTTCCATGACGTCGGCGAATTCATGGACGAATACGAAAAAACCATCAGGCATGGAGCCATCTCCATTCCAGCGAGGGATCTTCCCGGTGAGTTGTCCACAGAACTTCGGCTGGACCTGGTCCTGCCGCTGATTGGGCGCGTCGGTCCCATCGACGCCCAGCTTCTGCACCAGGATCCGGAACGGGGGGCTGGGCTGAATATTCCCCAACTGCCCCCACAAGTGGACAAGGCTATCAAGGATCTCCTCGACCTGGTGCAGCAGGTAAAGGAGTACCTGTTGGCCACCGGGCAGTTTTCAAAACGGGTTTCCTCGCCCGCCATCAGCTCCGTGCCGGCGGCACAGGCTGCCCGGCCCGGCGGGAGCACTCCTGTACGAAAAGCCTCGCCGCCCCCAGCGCCCTCTGGTCAGGAACCTGCCAGGGGCTTCGTTCTTCCCGACCTCTCCCAGATGGAACCGAGCATCCAGGGGGAACTGGGCAGCAAGGGCTTCAGGGAATGCCTCATTTCCCTGGCCATGGAACATCAGACGGGCATCTTGGTGCTTGTGGAAAACCAGGATCGACGCCGTTTCGGTTTCTGGTACAGGGGCGGGCCCGTTGGTTGGCGCACCGAGCCCCTGGACGAAAGCGAAGTGCTTGGCGTGCTCCTCTACAGAGCAGGCAAGCTGACGGAAGAACAACTGGCGAAAAGCCTGGAGCTGGCCGAAGCCGATGGTATCCGGCAGGGCGAGGCTCTCATGAACATGGGCGTATTGTCCTTTCCCCAGCTCGTCATGGTCCTGCAAAAACAAGTGGAGTTCATCCTGCAGAAGGTGATGCGCCTGCAAGAGGGCCTCTGGGCCTTCTATCCCCTGGAGAGTCTTCCAGAGAACTTCGCCACCCCCCCCCTGCGCCTGCTGACCATCCTGTTCAGGGCTCTGAAGGCCCACACCAAAGAAATGGCCCTGGAGAGTATCGCTGCTTCCCACAGGTCAAACCTGGATCGCTACGTGTTCCTTGCCGATGGAGTGGAGAGCGTGTTGGAGGAGATCAACTTCACTCCGGCGGAACGCAAATTCATGGAAATCATGCGCTCCAACTCCTGGCGTCTGAGGGAGCTGTTCAGTGTTTCCAACTTGAGCCGCGGGGAAACCGCGGCAACCATCTGGGCCCTCAACCAGATGGACTTCATCGACTATCGCGTCCATGAAACCAGGGAACGTTTCCTTGCCAGGGTGGGCACACGCATACAGACAAAGGAAAAGCAACTGGGGCCGGGAACCCACTTCGACATCCTGGAAGTTCACTGGATCTCACTCCCCCACGAAATCGAACAATCCTACCGACGTCTCAAGAAGGAGTTCGCGGCCAGTGGCCGCTACCGGGATCTTCCCCCGAATCTCGAAAAGGCTGTCAGGAAGATCTCCCGGGCCATCGAGGCCTCCTACCTGTTCTTGAAAGACGACAAAAAACGCAGGGCCTACCGAGAAGAGGTCATCGAGGCAGGAAAAATAGAAGCCTCCGCTGAAATCCTGGCCAAAAAGGGTGAGATGGCAATAATGAAGGCGGATCGTGGCGAGGCGCTCAACTGCTGGGGAAAGGCCCTGGAGTTGATGCCCGGGATGGCAGCGTATCGAGATGGTCTGGAACGTGCCCGTGCCCTTGGCTGAAGCCGGACCGACACATCGGTTCTTTTTGCAATGGGAAGGCGTTGGCGGGTCTTCTGCCTTGGCGTCAACGTGGTCGGGAGGACCACGTGGCGCTGTCGTAGACACCCCGTGACGGGGACCAGTCCGCTGCCGGGTGAAGGGCGATTTCTGGCAGGGGAGAGGGAAAGAAAGTCTCCAGCTCGCCCATGTTGCTGGACATCCCGGCCGAGCCCAGGCGGAGCCGGACCCGGGCAAACTTGGTATTGTAGCAGTAGCCCACGCGACCGTCGGGGAACCTGTAACGAAGACCAACCAGGTCGGACAGGTAACACTTCATGGAAAGCTCCACACCACGATATCCAACTGTCCAGGAAGTTTCATCGAAGCGCCCGTGACCCGGCCAGTGTCTGAACTTGTTCATGCTACGGGAGCCTTCAGGTCCAAGGAACAACAGAGTCGAGAGAGCTGGTGTCACCCATGGTCCCAGGCGCAGCCGCGCCGAGAAGCCATCCACGGTTCTTCCCTGGACGCCGTCGTCCCAGATGCCACAGTTGCCGTAGGCATAGCTCCAGGCGTGCTCGGTACCCCAGTTGTGCCCACGCAGTCCCGTCCATTGCCGGACATCAGTCCTGTTTCCATCCAGGACGACGTGACCTTCAAAGCAGAGGTTGGGGACAGGTGTGAGGATCTTCTTCTTGGGGAAACCGCCGTCATACAGCGCTTCGCTGCGAAAATGCTGCAACGGACCCAGCCCACCGGAGAGGGACAGATCCCAGGTTGCCGCTCCCAGGGTTCCCCTTGCCAGATGAGGTTCCAGGCGGACGCTTCCAGCCTCCACCTGTGGGCCGGGGCCGAAACGCAGGTCCTTCCAGGGTACATCGCTGCGAAACACCCGGGGCGGGCTTCCCCTGGTCAACCAGATGAACCACAGTTCCGCCACGTGATCGCCACCATCCGGTCTGAAGAGTGTGTGCTTGATCCACATGGCATGTTGGCCATCTGGGCTATTGGCCTTCAGGTAGTGGCTCTCGTAGATGCCCGTCTGGTTCAACGCCATCACTCTGTCGTATGGGATATTCATGGTTTGATCCGAACCTGCTGTGAGGTGAGTTGTTACGGAAGCGGTCTTCTCCAGGGACCCTACACCATGAACAGGGGGCGTTTCAACGTTCAGTCGGATAGAGACCAGGAAGTTCCAGGGTACACCGAGACAGGGTCGTGAACGGCAAGGGTCTCGTCTGGCTCTGAACTGGAGGCGTCATGGCATCCTTGGTGCTCGTGGTGGGGGCAGGTCCCGATGCCCTTCTGGCCGCGGCAGTGGCCTCGGCCATGGGGTTTCGCGTGAACTGCGCCCTTGCGGAACCCTATGCTGCTGCTCTCCGCAATCCCGACATTCCCCGCGACCTGGGCCATGTTGGCGATGTCCCCATCGACCCGGCAATAGCCAAGGCCCTCGGTGGGTTTGTCAAACTACAGCATGATTCACCCACATCGGGTCGGGCTGTGTTCCACAACGGCCGATTGCGACCTCTGCCGCTGAGGCCACGGGATCTATGCCGCCTCCTGGAACCCTCACTTGCGGCCCAGGTGCTCTGGGGTTTGACAAGGGCACGACTGGCCGATGAACTGGGTGATCTGCTGGGAACCTGGAGAGAGATACGCTCCTACCGTGATTGGGTGTGTACCCAGTTCGGCGAACCGATTTTCGATCTTCTTCACAGCCACTACTGTGCCAGGCGCTGGGGTTCACCCTTCGACATGTCCGCCAGCGTGGCCCGTCTGCACCACGGATGCCCTTCTTCAGGTACTCTCCTGACCCCCCGGCTCCCTCCACGGGATTTCCTGAAAAGACAGGTGGAGCTGGTGGAGGCGTCAGGTGGCGGCCTGTACCTGAATTCCCCCCTGCGAAGTTTCCTTCTCGAAGACGGGCAGGTAGTGGGAGCCTATCTGGTGGGTAGAACCGAGCCCCTCCTGGGCAGGGTGCTGGCGGCAATCCCGCCCGCGGCCGTGCTGAAGGCTCTCGACCCCACGGCTGCAAAGGCCCTGGGAGCGGATGTGGGGCATTTGAAAGCTCGGCATTCGGTACAGGTGATGGTCCCCGTGAAATCAGACCATCTGCCTCGAGAGATCCACCTGATGGATCCGGGCATTCCTTTCTTCCGGATCCTGCGCCCCGCTGCACTCCCAGCCTGCGGCCAATTGGCGGGGTGCCTGGTACTCCATGCCAACATCGACGAGGCCGATCCCCTCTGGACCGAAGACGACCAACACTGGGGCGAGTTGGCCAGGCAGAGCCTTGCCGATTCCGGCCTGGCCGTTCCCACGGGTGGCAACACGCGGGTCAATCGCCTGCGGAACCACGAAGCCCAGTGGACGATGGGCTGGCATCCCACGTGGATGAAAGCCACCGAAACCTACCAGGAGATTGGGCTGGCGGGAACAGGCAGGTCGGGCTCATTCGCCCCCATCTCGCCTTCCCGGGAAATTGCGCTGACCGTGAGTGTCCTCTCCGAAGACATCGTAGGCCTGAGAGATACCTACCGGAGCCACGTGGACCCTCCCACCGCCACCGAGCGCAGGAGCGTCTCCATCATGGATATCGTAGTAGCCTGAACCTGTTGTCCCGGGCGCATCACCGCCCAGTCCGGAGATGGCGGCGGGAATGCGTTCAGGACATGGAGGGTGGGGGCGGTGGGAATCGAACCCACACGGTCTTTGACCACTCGATTTTGAGTCGAGCGCGTCTGCCATTCCGCCACGCCCCCGCATATTCAGTCCGTGGACCGCCAGGCATCTAACAACACCCGCGGGCAGTTGCCAGCCATGAAGTTGAAGCTCTCATGGGAGATACGGGTGCAGATGCGCCCCATATCCGATAAGCGGTCAAGATGACGGACACAGGCATCCCGTTGTGTTCGATTCCCGTCAAATTCGAGTCGGTGAAGCTGGCCACCCTGGCCAGTAGCTTTCGATTCTCGTAGACTCCATGAATCAGCCCGTTGCTGGAAGCCAGAGCACAGACTACCTGCCGGGCATCTTCAACAACACGGAGCACCAGGAAGGGTTATGGCCAAGCGCTCCATTTTGGTGGCTGATCCGGATCCGGCCACTTCGAGGAAAGTCAGAAGAGCACTGGACAGCACCGTGCTGGGCGTGCAACACGCCTGCAGCTTGGCTGAAGCCGAATCGAAGCTTGGCAACGACGACATCGCCGTGGTCTTGACAGCCCTGAGCTTTCCAGACGGCAACGCCTACGAACTCGCCAGAAAAATCCGTGCCACGACTTCCGGCACCCCCGTTTTCATCCTCTATGGCGGATTCGACGTCATGGACCCCCATCTCGCCCGGGAGAGCGGAGTGGCAGGAGGCATAAGGCGCCCCCTTTCGACAGATTCACTCCTGGCCCATCTCGAATCCGTCGTGGGCGGCCTGGACTCTCCAGTATTACCAACCACCCAACAGGATCTCCCCGCATCCACTCCCGAGGACCTCCCCGGCTCCAACATCGAAGACCTGACAGATCCCTTCCGCGATGCCAGTTCGCCACGTGGGCCTCAAGGGGCTCGTACCCCACTGGTGAGCAACGAGCGAATCGCCACGTTCATACCCAACGACTACGAATCCCTCCCCCACGTGGCCGTGGACCCGACAGTGGTAAACGAAGCCATGGAGCACGCCATAATGGCAGCCCTGCCCGAAGCCCTGGAGATCTTGCTGGAAAAATCACTCCGCACTTCCAGCCCCATAAGAGTCATCATCGAGCAGGCTCTGGTTCGTACCGTCGAAAAACGCCTGCCAGAGACAACCAGGCAGGTGTTGCTGCAAATGGCTCGCGAAGGCACATTGAAGGAAGAAAAACCCTGATCCGGTCCTTGATTTCGTTCCGGATTGCACCCGACGCCAGATCCCTCTGTACCGGGCACATTGAAACACTTGCAGCAAGGCTCAAATCCATTGCTACTGGAAAAACTCGTAGATCTCGCCCTTGAAGAAGACATCGGCCCGGGCGACATTACCACTCTGGCCTGCGTGCCCGCCCACCTGGAGGGCGGGGCCCGGATAGTGACCAGGCAGGACCTGGTACTTGCCGGTCAGGAGGTGGCCGAAGCCGTTTTCCGCGCCCGCGGCTCCAAATATCGCGCATGCGCAGCCGACGGCGACAATCTCGGAGTTGGTTCGACCGTGGGTGAGATCACGGGCCCTCTTCGCTCCATTCTCATGACTGAGCGCGTGGCCCTCAACTTCCTCATGGAACTTTCGGGTATCGCCAGCACGACCAGGCTCCACGTGGAAGCCGCGGCGGGCGCTTTTGCCGTCGTTGACACGCGAAAGACCACCCCCTTGCACAGGTCCCTGCAAAAAGCAGCCGTCAGGGCTGGAGGTGCCCGCAACCACAGGTTTTCCCTGTTTGACGGCGTCCTTGTCAAGGACAACCACATCCGTGCAGTGGGCAGCATAACGGAAGCCGTACACAGAGTTCGTTCACGAGCCCACCATCTCATGCGTATCCAGGTGGAAGTGCGGAACGTGGCAGAGGGGCGGGAGGCGTTGGCGGCAGGGGCCGATGCTCTCTTGCTGGACAACATGGGCACCTCCGCCCTTCGGCACGCGCTGGCTGTTTTCAAGGGGAAGGTCCTGCTGGAGGCCAGCGGAAACATGACCCCTGAACGTCTGGCCATGTTGGCATCAACAGGGCCCAGGCCCGACCTGGTGAGCGTCGGGGGATTGGTACACCAGGCACGATGGGTGGACCTCTCGCTGGAACTTACCGCTGTCCCCTGAAGGAACCCCGGACAGAACATCGATGACCACCGATCTCGATTCACTGCTGCTGGATCTGCTCTCCGACGGTGGGTTCGTTTCCAGAACCCACCTGACCGATTCCCTCTCCATCTCGCCGTCGGAGTTGGAGCGGCGTCTGCTGGATCTGGAGAGCGAGGGATGCAGTATTCGGCGGCGAGGATCCCGGTTGTCGCTGGACTGTGCCAATGGATTCGGCCAGGCAGTCATCTCCTGGCGCCTGGGCAGGAAGATCCATTTTTTCGACTCGCTTGGCTCCACCAACAGCAAGGCATGGGAGCTGGCTGGCGATGGTGCTGGGGCGGGCACGCTGGTAGTGGCCGACTCCCAGACCGGGGGTCGTGGGCGCATGGGGCGCTCATGGTGGTCGCCCCCCGGCACCAACCTGTACTTCTCGCTGCTTCTCCGCCCCGACATCACTCCCCACCAGGCGCCGCTGCTGGGCTTGAGCGCCGCGTATTCCATGGCGGAGTTGCTGGATCTCCAGGTCAAGTGGCCCAACGACCTGGTCACCGCCCATGGGAAGAAGCTCTGCGGTTTCCTGGCCGAAATGGAACTGGACGGCGGGCAGGTGGCCTTCGTGATCCTCGGGGTGGGATTGAACGTCAACCAGACCGTTTTCCCCCAAGACCTTCCCCTCGCCACCAGCCTACGCAACGAAAGGGGCCATCTCCATGATCGAGCTTCTCTGCTGGCACGAATCGTCCTTGGCGTCGAATCCGGCCTCCGGCGGCATCGCCACGACTCCGCCGCTCTCATGGAAGGTCTCAGGCAGCGAAGCCACACCCTGGGAAGGCACGTGAAGATCAGCCTGGGCAGTCCAGCCTCCACCGGGGAGCAAGGCTCCTTCGTGGAGGGTTTGGCGGTCGATATCCGGACCGATGGAGCGTTGGTCCTCCAACTGGATGACGGCACCACCAGGCTGGTCAGGGCCGGCGACGTGGAAACGACATCATCCAGAATTCACTCGTAGGTCTACGCTCCTTTCCAGGGGTACCAGGAGCCGTCGGGAAAGCTCGGGCCCGCTGCGGTGCGCCATGCGCTACTGCGCTGGGCCCTGCTGGAGATCGTGCGTTTTGACGTATTTCGATTCGCCTTCAACGCCCGATATCCAGCAGAGCCCCGCTCGCTACGCGCCTGGCGTCCCTCGCCGGGGCCCGAGCCGGCTGTTTCCTGCAGCTTCTTTCCCGACGGCTCCTGGTGGCGCTGGCAGTACTGGAGCCGGGAAGATAACAGGCTGCAGGTGCTGCTGGAGCATCATGGGCCGCCCAGGGCACAGGCTGCTGCTTCAACTCCTCACAGGCCGTGGGAGCGTGAAATGATCCTGGTAGTAGATGTGGGAAACACCAACACCGTCCTGGGCTTGATGGACGGTGGCGAGGTCCACCGCCACTGGCGCATCACCACGAGGCCGCGCACCACCGACGAGCTGGGCTTGTTGCTCCTTCAACTCCTGGAACTCCAGAACATGGCACGGGCGAACGTCAAGGGAGCCGTGATCTCCTGCGTTGTTCCCAGCACTCTCTACGCCATCGAGAAATCCATTCGTCGCTATCTGAACAAGAAGGCCCTGGTGGTGGGGCGAAAGCTGCGCACCGGCATGAGGGTGCGAATGGACAACCCACGCGAGGTGGGTTCCGACCGCATCGTCAACGCAGTGGCGGCGGTGGAGCGCTACGGAGGCCCCGTCATAGTGGTGGACTTCGGAACCGCCACCACCTTCGACTGTATAGACAGGGCCTGCGACTACGTCGGTGGAGTGATCGCCCCGGGCTTTCAGATTTCCGCCGAAGCCCTGTTCACCAGGACCAGCAAGCTGCCGCGGGTGGAAGTGGAACGTCCGCAACAGGTCATCGGCACAAACACGGTTCGCTGCATGCAGTCAGGCTTGTATTGGGGTTATGTGGGTCTGGTGGACGAAATCGCCACGCGTTGCAAGAGCGAGTTGGGACCCGGCACCCACTGCGTGGCCACCGGGGGCCTGTCAAATCTCCTGGCAAAGGACAGCCGCGTAATCGACGATGTGGATGCCTTTCTCACCTTGAGGGGTCTGTGGCTGTTGTGGGATCTAAACACGCCCTGAACCGGTATTATCAACTTCCTTCCATCTTGACGACCCGTCTCCGTACCAGCAGCAACCTGTCTACCCAATCTCCTTCAAGCTGATAACAGGTACTTTCCGACCCCAGGCAGGAGACCCGAATGTTCAGAGCCTTGATACCCGGCATTATTCTTTCTCTGGTTCTTACGGTATTCACCGCCAGTCCCGCGATGGCGCAGCTCCACATCGCCACCGTCGACTTCCAACGCGCCCTCAACGAAGTGGACGAAGGCGTCACCGCCATGGCACGCCTGGAAGGGATGCGCGACGAAAAAATGAAATCCATCGAAAAAATGAGGAACAACCTCGTGCAGATGCAGAATGAGCTGGCCAACCAATCTGCGATACTCAGTGAATCTGCACGCCAGGAAAAGGAACAGGCATTCAACCAGGCACAGGCAGAGTACCAACAGGTTGCCATGGGTGCCGAGCAAGAGATGCAGTCGGCCTACATGAAGATCGTGGACGAATTCATCGCAAAGATGCGCGAGGTCGCAACCGCCATTGCCCAGGAAAAAGGCTACAACCTGGTGTTGGAAGCCACCGAGAGCGGGGTGGTGTTCAGTTCCGGTATCGACGATGTCACCGATGAACTCATCAAGCGCTACAACGCAGCCCATTCGGTCAAGTAGTTCGCCGTGAGCGTCCTCTTCAGCACAGAGAGTCGCAGCCATGATCGTGCCGGCAGCGAGGTCGCTCCATGACGAACCGCGAAGATCCCACCAGTTCCAGGTGCTGGACCGTTGGGGAAGTGGCTCGACGATTGGGTGGCAGGCTTGAAATCGGCCAGCGGGGAGCCGGTGCCTCCACGGTGTTGACGGGTGTGCAAGGAATCGATGAGGCCGGACCACGACACCTGAGTTTCGTCAGCAATCGCCGCTATGTCTCGCACCTTGAAACCACCCGGGCGGGCGTGGTCATCCTGGACCCGGGCACGGACTCCCGCGGTCGCACCGCGATTCGCGTGGACGATCCCTACCTCTGCTTTTCAGTGGCTCTCCGACTGTTCCACCCTCCGGCCCCCGTGCTCCCTTCCGTGCATCCCCGGGCAGTGGTGGACAAGAGCGCAGTGGTTGAAGGCGCCGAGATCCAGGCACTGGCCTACGTGGGTCCGGGAGCCCGAGTGGGGAAGGGAACCATCGTGGCGCCTGGCGCCCACGTTGGGCGGAATGCCCTGGTGGGACGTGATTGCCGCCTCATGCCCAACTCCGTCGTTTGTGACGGTTCCGTCGTCGGGGACAGGGTGATCTTGAACCCCGGCGCCGTCGTCGGTGGTGAAGGCTTCGGATTCGTCCCCACCGACGAAGGCTGGGTCAAGATTCCTCAGACCGGCCTGGCCAGGATCCACGACGACGTGGAGATCGGCTCCAACTCCTGCGTGGACCGTGCCGCCGTGGGAGAAACCTGCCTGGGCCGTGGGGCCAAGCTGGACAACCTGGTGCAGGTGGGGCACGGGGCCCATGTGGGAGAACACAATCTACTCGTGTCATACGCAGGGATAGCAGGGAGCAGCAGGCTTGGCAGCTTTGTTACGCTGGCGGCGAAAGCCGGAGTGCTGGGGCACCTGCAAATCGGCGACGGCGTGAAGGTGGGAGCACGGGGCCTGGTCACCTCCGACGTGGCCGCGGGCACGCATGTTTCGGGCTACCCCGCGTTTTCACACAGCCGATGGCGAAGGGCCGCGGTGATCTTCAAGAAACTCCCTGAAATCCTCAAGCGCATCGCGGCCCTGGAATCCAGGGTGGGGCGACTGGAACAACGCCTTGTGGGGGAGCGGCGAGGCCATAGCTGAATGTTCGAGCGCCCCCTGCGACTACTCATCTCCGCAGCAGAGATCTCCGGAGACACCCTTGCCGCCGGGCTCTTGAAGGAGTTGCGCAAGCTGGCCCACATCGACGCCATGGGGGTGGCCGGACCCGCCATGCGGTCCATGGGGGTACGAGCGCTCATGCGCGTGGAGCAGCTCTCGGCCAACGGTCTCGTGGAGCTGCTGGGGCACCTGGGCCAGGTTCGAAACGCCCGTGCCGCTCTACAGCAAAGACTGGCCTGGGCCGATCTGCTGATCCTGGTGGATGCACCCGATCTACACCTTCCCCTGGGAAAGATGGCCAAATCCGCTGGCATCCCGGTCGTGGGCTACGTGTGTCCGCAGATCTGGGCATGGAGGGCGGGACGGGCCAGGACGCTGGGAGCTTCCCTGGACCGTATCCTCTGCTTGTTCTCATTCGAACCGGCGCTCCTCACCCCTCACGGCGTGGACGCCCGTTTCGCAGGTCACCCCGCGGTTGACCGCTTCCGGCACTTCGTCCACACTCCGCAGCCCAATTGCTTCGCCCTGCTCCCCGGCTCTCGCCCCGGAGAAATCCGCCGCCACCTCCCGCTGTTCCTGGAAGCTGCGTCGAGGATCACCGAAGAAATACCAAGCGCCAGGTTCCGGCTGGGGCTCTCCCCTTCCTGGAAGGGTTCCCCGCCTCCCACAACCGGTTCCGTCCATCTGGACATGACAAGGGGCCTGGAGGCGGCGGTCGCGGGTGCGAGTGCCGCCCTCGTTGCCAGCGGGACCGCGACCCTGGAACTGGCCCTTCTGGGGATACCCATGGTAGTCGTATACAAGGTGAACCCCATCACCTTCTGGGTGGGGAAAAGGCTGGTGAAGGGCGTGGGGCACATAGCACTGCCCAATATACTGGCTGGTGGGGAGGTGGTACCGGAGCACGTCGGGCACATTGATCCCATGGTGCTGGCACGGGATCTCGTCCAGGTGGCTGCCGCTGGTTCCGAAGACCTGGGCGGTCCACTGCTTCGCTCAAACCTAGGAGCCGGCGGGAGCTACAGGAGGGCCGCAAAGGAACTGGAGGACCTGCTTCCGCCATTCTCGATTCGAAGCAATACTGGTGAACAATGAACCCTGCGCTTGTAGTTCCCACCTACAACGAAGGTGAAAACCTGCCGTTGCTCATCACGAAGCTCAGGTCAACGATGCCTGACATGACCGTGTTCATCGTGGACGACGCCTCCCCCGACGGTACTGGCCAGATCGCCGAGGATCTCGCCAACTCGCTGGGCTCCATCCATGTTCTTCATCGTAGCGCCAAGAGGGGCCTGGGAAGCGCCTATCGCGAAGGCTTCAACCTGGCGTTGGAGGCGGGGCATGATCCGCTCTTCCAGATGGACGCAGATCTTTCCCACGACCCCGCCGTTCTTCCTGCCATGCTGGAACTGGATGCAGACCTGGTGCTGGGCTCCCGCTATGTACCCGGTGGCGGTACACAGAACTGGCCCCTGTCCAGGCGCCTGATCTCGCGCCTCGGTTGCACCTGGGCCAGGATCTGGCTGGATCTTCCCTACCGGGACCTCACGGGAGGTTTCAAGTGTTGGAGGGCTTCTTGCCTGCGCGCCCTGGACCTGTCGGGCATGGCGTCGGAGGGATACGTGTTCCAGGTGGAGACCACCTGGCGTGCCCACCAACTGGGCTTTAGCATCGTCCAGACACCGATCACATTCGTGGAACGGACCATGGGCCGGAGCAAGATGAACTTTCTCATTGCCGCCGAGGCCGCCTGGCGAGTACCCAGTCTCAGGTTCAGACCATGAAACAGGCATCTTCTACTGGCCTCACCGGTCGTGCCGCTTCCAGTTTCGCGACAGGATCTCGTGGGGGCTTCCTCCGGCGGGCAGGCACCGCAGGGAACAAGGGCACGCCTGGCCCACAGGTCCCGCCATGGGGCCCCCGTCGCGTGGAAGGTGTCGGCCTTCCACTGTTCTTCCTGGCCATGCTCTGCGTGCTCAGGCTGCAGGTGGCGCACATTCCCGGCCTGGCCTTTGACGAAGCCTATTACTGGTCATGGAGCAAGGCCCTGGATCTTGGCTACTTCGACCATCCTCCGGCAGTCGCATGGATGGTGGCAGCCTCAACGGTCGTCCTGGGAGACACCGAGCTGGGAGTCCGCGCGATGGGAGTCATCCTGGGAGCCCTGATGGCTGTGCTCATGGTCTTTCACACGCGCAGACCTTGGCTGATCGCCATGGCCGCCATGGCTGTTCCCCTGTTCGCCCTCGGTGGGCTCCTGGCCACCCCAGACGTTCCACTGCTGATGGGTTGGACCCTGGGCATAATCGGAACTCTGCGTGGTGGGCGCTGGTGGCTGTTGACGGGCCTGGGGGCGGGCCTTGCGATGTCGAGCAAACTCACGGGTGTGCTTCTTCTTCCACTGCTCTTCCTGGGAAGACCGGCAGATCTGCGAACCCGTTGGCCATGGCTGGGTGCTGCGTTGGCTCTGCTGCTGGTCCTGCCCAACCTGTTCTGGCAGGCCAACAACTCCTGGGCCACATGGCGTTTTCAACTCCAACACGGCTTGGGGCTCCAAACGGGCACGCAAATGGCAGGGCAGGTGCTTGGCCACCGAGGTCCCCTTGGCGTGGCGGAATTCATCGCCGGGCAGGTGGCCCTGGTGACGCCCATCATGTTCCTGGCCTTTGCCGGTTTTTGGCTGGCAGCCTGGAAAGTGAACGGCGATCTTCGAGTCCTCTGGTGGAGTTCCTTCCCGGTCCTGGTGTTTTTTTCAGTGGCTTCCTGGTTCTCCAAGGCCGAGGCCAACTGGGCCGCACCTGCCTACCTGGGCGCGATACTGGGGCTTGGGCACCTGGGCTATCGCTGGAGGAAGATAGCATGGGTGGGGGCGGGGCTGGCTGCAACCACCTCCATCCTTCTCATCCTGCACGTGATACACCCAATGTGGAACTTCCAGAAGGACCCCACCCTTGAACTCACGGGGGGGCGTGCTCTTGGCGAGGCAGTGGAAGCCTGGGGCGAAGACCAGGTGTATACCTCTCGCTACCAGGAGGCGGCATGGATCAGGTTCTACGGTGGAATCCAGGCGTTGGTCTGGCCTGGGAACACCAGGTCCAGTCAACTGGACCTGGTGGGCGAACCAGCCAGGTCCGATCATGCACTTTTCGTGCGTCCCTGGAGGCGCAGCGCTCCCCATAGAATCGATGCCTCGTGGAAGGCCAGGTCCGGGCCAAACACGGTGGTGGCCCGTGATTCCCTGTCCAGGCTCGCCGGTCGTTGGCAGGTATACGAGGTATGGGACTACATGGGCGCCTGCGGTGACAGGGGAGCTGCCGAACCAGTGGGGAGGATGCCCCTTGGATTCGCGACCAGGGGCGCCCCCATCAAGTTGAACCCGGCCAGTCTACCTGATCAACCCGCCAGGGAAATTCGCGACATGGGGGGATACTGGAACTGAAACCCGGCACAACCAGGTTCCTGCGTCTCTTCCAGCCCCATCTGCCCGGGCTGGTGGCGGGCACGATACTGATGGCCATGGCCTCCGCCATCCCGGGCGTGCTGGTATTTCTCGTCCAGAAGGTGCTGGATGACGTGCTCATCCAGCGAGATGGCACCGCCCTGGCGTTGATGCCCTTCGCAGTCGTGGGGCTCTACCTGCTCAACGGTCTCGTCAACGTGTCCAGGGGGCTGCTCACCAAGCGTATCGCTTTCCAGGTGGTGCGTGACCTGCGCCATCAACTCTTTCGGCAGTATCTCAGGCTGGGGGTGGCCTACCACCAGAAGACTCCCACCGGGGAGCTGGTGAGTCGCCTCACCGCCGATGTCAACAGCGTCCAGTACGCGGTCAGTGGATTCGCCACAGCAGTCCAGAAACCCCTCACACTGCTGGTTCTCATAGGCTCTGCCTTTGCCATGAATCCCTTTCTGGCCGCAGTGGCTGTCTGTGTGCTGCCCCTTGTGGCCTGGCCCATCGACCGTTTTGGAAAACGCCTGCGTGCAAGCTCCCACGAAGCACTGGCCAACCTGGCCAGGTTGGCGGCATTGGCCCAGGAGGCATTGCAGGGCATACGCATCGTGCAGCTCTTCGGTGCTCAAGAACGTGTCCAGGAGCGTTTTCGCCAGGAAAACCATCGCCAGTTCCAACTCCAACTCCGAGCCGCAGCGGCGCAGCTCGTTCCAGGACCGGTGGTGGAGTTCATTGCCGCCCTGGGAGTGGGAACAGCGCTCTACATCGGTGGTCGCCAGGTCTTCGACGAAAAGGTGGCCCCAGGAGAACTCATCGCCTTCCTGGTGGCCCTGGGTCTCATGAACGACCCCCTGAAGGGCCTGTCGCTGATAGTGAGCCTGTGGCAGCGCTCCGTGGCAGCAGCCGACGAAATATTCAGAATTCTGGACCTGGCCCCGGAAGTCTCGGACAACGGCAGCGCCATCCTGCCCAACAGTCCCTGCGACCTGGAGTTTCGCCGGGTTGGCTTCGATTATGGCGAGGGCGCCGTTCTCCGGGAAGTATCCTTTCAGGCACCGGCCGGGGGAGTCGTGGCCATCGTGGGGCCTTCCGGAGCGGGAAAATCCACCATCGCCAACCTGCTGGCACGCTTCTATGATCCCACAGCAGGAGAGATCCGCATCAACGGCCAGCCTCTATCCCACTTCAGCCTGGATTCACTTCGCAGACGCATAGCCATGGTCACCCAGGAGACCTTCCTCTTCAACGACAGTGTGAGGGCCAACATAGCCTTCGGAAGGCCCGACGCCACGGAAGCCGAGATTCTTCGGGCTGCCTCCGACGCCAACGCCCATGAGTTCATCAGGGATCTTCCCAACGGCTATGAGACACGCATAGACGAGCTGGGCATGCGTCTCTCCGGAGGCCAGAGGCAGAGAATCTGCATCGCCCGAGCACTTCTCACGGATGCTCCCCTGCTGCTGCTGGACGAGGCCACCAGCTCCCTGGATTCGGAGAGCGAGGCAGCCGTCCAGGAGGCCCTGGATCGTCTCATGAAGAACCGCACGGTCCTGGCCATCTCCCATCGCCTCTCCACCATTAGCCGCGCCGACCGCATCCTGGTCCTGGAAGAAGGGCGAATCGTCGAAGAAGGGCGTCACCGCGAGCTGATGGAAATGGATGGTCGATATGCCCAACTCTACAGGGGGCAGGCATGAAGCCGGTTCCCGCCCCGCGTCTACACCTGCTGGGCCTTGCCGCAGATCTGGTCAGTCCGCTGCTGCTCGCCATTGTCGCGGCACATCCAGGCCTGGCCCACGTGGCGGAACGTCTCACCTGGACCCTACCGCCCACCGAACCCGGTTCCATCTGGATTCACGCCGCCAGCCTGGGAGAAGGAAGGGCCGCGGCGGCCCTGGCGGCGGGTCTGCAACGCCGTTGCCCATCGCTGCCCATTCTGCACACCGCCACCAGCGACGCCGGCAGATGTCAGGGCATCGGTGCCGACCTGTCCGTCTGCCTCCCAGCAGATATTCCCTGGATGCTACGACGCTTCGCCAGGCATTGCAGACCGCGGGCCTTGCTGCTGGTGGAGGGCGAACTCTGGCCAGCTCTCCTGGGCGTCCTGTCGCGCCGCATCCCCATCGCCGTCGTGGGCTTCCGCGTGGGACCTGGAACCCGGCGCTTCGCCCGCCTATGGCCCCGACTCTTCAGAGAGCTGCTTTCGAGAGTAGAGCTTTGGACTGCCCGAGACCGCGACTCCGCACGCTGGCTCCGTCGGTGGCTGGGGCAGCCGGTGCCCGTCACAGGAGATCTGAAGCTGGAAGCACCGTTGCCTCAGCCCGCCATATCCTGGGGTCGACGCCCCTGCCTCGTGGCGGGTTCAACCCACGCGGGTGAAGAGTCCCTGCTGCTGGATGCCTGGGAATCCCTGCCGGACAGGCCACTGTTGCTGCTGACTCCCAGGCACGCCCATCGCTTCGCGGAGGTTGCCCTCCTGCTGAATGAACGCGGACTTGCCTGGATGAGGCGTAGTGAGCTGAAGGGTGCCTTGAAGAACAGGGTCCCTGTGGACACGGAGGTGCTGCTCGTGGACAGCGCGGGCGAGCTGGCCGGGCTATACCACTCCTGCGCCGCTGCCTACGTGGGGGGCACCTTCACCACCTCGGTGGGGGCCCACAGCGCGGCCGAACCAACGGCAGCCGGTGTGAGCATCATTCACGGTCCCCATGTCCAGGGCAACGAGGACTCGTTTACATCAGCCAATTGTTTTCCTGCCGCATCACCTGCGGACCTGCCCGGGGCCATCTTGCGGGCCCTGGCGGCACCAGCACCAGTTCCCCCCGGAGCTGGCCTGGTAGACAGGGTGCTGGATATCGTCGATCCCCTGCTGCATGCTCCTGTGCCTCCCGAAACCAGCCGGCGGCCCTGGGCCTGGCCACTTGTGCCGTTTTATCTCGGGCTCGGGAAACTGTGGCGTGCCGCCCACAGGCCCACCAGGGCCAGCGTACCCGTGATCGGCGTAGGCAACCTGGCCTCGGGTGGCACCGGCAAGACTCCGACCGTCGCATGGATCAGCGACATGCTCATGGAACAGGGCCTGAAGGTGGCCATCATCACCCGGGGCCATGGACGGAATCCCGCCGGCCCATCGGCAAGAACAGGGCTGGGGGGGCAAGGCAGCGCAAGAAAGCTCGGGGACGAGGCTGCCATGCTGGCCAGGCGTGGGTATCTCGTGGTGTCCTGCCCCGACCGTGCGCTGGGAGCGCGTCGGGCCTGTGGCCATGGCGCACAGATCCTCGTGCTGGACGATGCCATGCAACAGCGGGACCTGCAAGTGGACCTCCTCTTGTTGATGGTCGACGCCCGACATCCACGGGCCGGTGGGCCAATTCCCGTTGGAGAGAGGCTAGAAGTCCTGGGCGCCTTGTCCAGGGCCGATGTGCTGTGGGTGAATCATGGCGCATTTCCACAGGACCTTGTGCCATACCTACGAAGCGGCACCCTCATGGTGGAATCCCGCTATCTACCCGCCTGCTGGATCTCCGGCGGCCAGCAACTGCCCCTGGATTCCATGGCAGGCAGATCTGTCGTGGCCTTCGCGGGCATTGCCCGTCCCGCTGGCTTCTTCCGGTTGCTCCGACAGGCAGGGCTGCACCTGGCGGGAACACGTTGCTTCCCTGATCACCACGTATACAGCGAAGCGGAACTCCAGGCCCTGGCGGACCGGGCCGGCGCAATGCCGCTGGTAACCACGGAGAAGGACCTCGCGCGCATCCACCAGTCTGCCTCCATCCTGGCCTCCACGGAACTGCTGGCCCTGAAAATAGAGCTGGATATCGTGGAGGGCCTGAAGCCGCTCTGTGAAAAACTGCGTTACCTCTACTCAGGGTACACCACCAGCCCGGCACCAACTGCTCCGGGGAAGGGACCGGTCAACAACCCATGAACTCATCCAGGCCCAGCAGGTCGCCCCAATCGACGAGTTTCTCCTCTTCGCCGTGCTCCAGGCCTCCATCCCACCGGCTGCTGGATCTCGCCACGGTTATGCTGTCCCGCCTGCCGCTCGTGCTGGCCCACCTCCTGGCCTGGAGCCTTGCCTGGATCTGGTGGTTCTTCATACCGGTTCGCAAATCCGTGGCATTGGAGAACCTGTCCAGGGCCTTTCCGGAGAAGAGCAGCCGGGACAAGGCTCGCCTGGCCAGGCGTTCACTGGCCGAGATGGCGTTGGGCTACGTGGAGCTGCTCCACATGCTTCGCAGTCCGGAGAGGCACCGCAACATGGTCAACATCGAAGGCATGGAGCATCTCCATGAATGTCGGCGTTCAGGGCAGGGTTGTCTCGTGGTATGCGGCCACGGAGGGTCGTGGGATCTCTGCCTGGTGGCCTTCGGGCAAAAACCGGATTTCAAGGTCACCTGTGTCGTCCGCCCCCCCAGCCAGCCCTGGGTGGCGGGCTTCATGGAACGGGCCAGGGAAACCATGGGAGTGGAGCTGCTGCCTCCATCTGGCTGCAAGGAGACCATCTACGACAGAATCCGCCAGGGCAACATAGTGATGTTCCCGATGGATCAGAGCGTCAGGGAAGGCATCCTCGTGCCGTTTTTCGGCACCCCTGCCCGGACCGCCGCCAGCGTTGCGGCCTTTGGACGGCGCACCGGGGTGCCCGTGGTCTTCGGCTGGCAGTGGCGGATTGGAATCGGCAAGCACCGGGCCATGTTCCAAGAACCATACGCACTGGAATACAGCGAGGACCGGCAGGCGGACCTGGAACGAGCCACGGCCATCTTTACCGAGTCCATCGAGCAGGCCATCCGTCGAAACCCCCATGGATGGTTGTGGATGCATCGTCGTTGGAAATGACCTGTTGAGAACACCCGACTGCTCGGGATCTGCACCCTGCCAGTGTATCGGTGCATACCTGTAAACTACCCAGAGAGGGCACCCGAGGCCCGGCCCTGGTCCCTGCCGGCTACGGGTGCCCCTGCATATTCCGCGTCGCTTCCCGGGAAGAACCGTGTCAGTCCACCTTGATTTCGATTCTGCGAGGTTTCACCGCGGCGGCCTTGGGAATGCGTATGGTAAGGACTCCATCGTCGAGGTTGGCGCTGATGCCATCGGCCTGGATTGTATCGGGCACCAGGAAGGTCCTGCGGTAGTCCCGGGGTCGATACTCGCGCACCAATGCTTCGGATGTGTCTGGTTCGTCGGGGCAGATACCTTCCACGGTGAGTTCTCCCCGATCCAGGCTGACGTTGAGGTTGTCGGCCGAGATGCCGGGGAGGTCTGTATTGATCATGTATTCGTCGTCGTTTTCGAAGATGTCCACAAGCGGCATGACAACGGGGCGACCCCTCATGGATTGTGGCAGGTTCTGCTCTTTTCTCATGACTTCTGTGCTGGCCATGGCAGCCTCCTGTCTTGGAAATTTCAAAAGAGTGGTTGTAGGGACGGAGCCCGCGCCTATCCCACCGAGACTTCGATGGAGCGTGGCTTCAGCTCCGGGAGCTTGGGCAGGGTGATGGTCAGCAAGCCGTTCTTGAGTTCGGCGCTGCTCTTGTCGGCATC
Source organism: Myxococcota bacterium (assembly GCA_024276675.1). Lineage (GTDB taxonomy): Bacteria > Myxococcota_A > UBA796 > UBA796 > JAFGLY01 > JAJRWT01. The sequence goes on from JAJRWT010000098.1 coordinate 74,204, forward strand.
GACCTTGACGGGGAACGTGAAGCTCCTGGAGAACTCTACGGGCGAGCGTTCCTGGCGATGGATGGAGTAGCCCCTGGGGATCTCGGTCTTCCGCTCACCCCTGATGGTGAGGGTCTCCTGGTTGGAGCTGATGCTCAGTGAGTCCTTGGAAACACCGGGAAGTTGGAGCACCAGACGGAGATCTTCCCCGGTATCGTAGAGGTTGGCCCGTGGCCAGGTGTTGGAACGGGCGGCCTGCCAGGGCTGGCCTGCCTCCATGTCTTCCAGGACTCTGTCCATTCGCCTGCGGAAGTCGTCCATCAGGGAAAAGGTACGGTCCACATCGAGCCATCCTGTAAGCATTTTTCACCTCCTTGGTGTCGTCGGCCGGGCGAGACCCTGCCGGCGCGGATGCTGTCGCACCGCGAATTTTGCTCTTGAAAACCTGTCTTGCAGGGATGTGTCACTCTGTTTCGTGAATCAAATAGAAGCACGAAACCCGCAGGCGTCAAGTCCCTGGTTGAAATCAGCGAGGGGATTTCAGGATGCCGGGAAATTGCACGCCTGCCCTGGGATCCACACCGTAGTAGTTGGCCCTGGCCTGCCCCACCTGCACCACGAAGCCGAAGTGGGGAAGCTGCACACGGCCGTCCGGGTCAATGAGCTGCTGCGGAGGATTGGGAAAGGGGCCTGCCATTTCGAAGGCTTGAACGACACAGTTGTCGATGGGGGGCGACCCGCTCTCGGCCCTCACGGAGAGTTCCTCCACGGCGCCACTTTCGGTCAGAGTAACGTCGATGACAGTTTCGTAGCGGTTCTTGGCCAGGCGCAGACCGTGGGGCAGGTTGTCCAGGTTCTGTTGCCAGTAGAAGTTGACCAGGCGGCGGATGCGGTTGATGTACCCGGCAAAAAGGAACTCCCTGGTATTCAGGTTCACTGCGGCGCCTTTCTCTTCATCCAACAGGTCGTTATTGGGCGCGCCGGCCACGTCCTGGAAGCGGTGGCTGGTGGGCACCGGTTTCTGGAGACCGTCCTTGTTGGTAAGGGTAAAAGGCGAGGGGAGACTGGCAAGGTTGCCATCGCGGTCGGGTTCGAAGCGGTCGTTCCCCACCCTGGCGCCCGTGGATGGCTCCACGACGTTCAGATCCATGAAATCCTTCAGTTGAAGCTTGCTGTCCAGGCTGAAGCTGGGTGCCAGCACCTTGGGGTTGACCCGGAAACGTTCCGTACGGGTTTCCTTTTCGACCACCCGGTCGTGCTCGGCCAGGTAGTCGGATTCCTCCGGAACCTCTTCTTCTGGAGGGGCTGGGAGATCCACGATCTGCCCCCTGACATCCGGAGGCTCCTCCGGGAGTTCCTGCTCTTCAGGAGCGGGCTCCAGGAGGACGAGACTGACGGGCCGATTGTCAGGGGTCTGGGAAGAGCCCCGGAGTATGGGCCAGAGCGGGATCGCCAGCAGCAGCAGCAGGACGTGGAGCAACAGGGAAAGACCGACAAAAGTGATGATCTTTCCAAGACGACTTGTTGCTCGGGGGTTCCGGCAGTACCTCGAAGCGCTGTAGGTGGTGCGATGAGACCTCATGTCAGTGTCGTGTCACGACCCGCGCTCGGTGAAAGTTGAAACACTCTCCTGGATCTGGAGAGTTTGCGCGGATTCTCTCACCAGAAAGTGGTACGTAAGGCGAAGCCCTTTTCGGGGCAGGATCTTTCTGTACTTTTTGATGCCAATCCTGGCGGGGATGGCGGAGAGAACCGATATGTCCAGATCCGGATTTTCGCTGTGCCGCACTATCTCTATATCCAACACCCGGCCCGCGGGAGTAATCCTGAATGACACGACGGTTTCGCCATGCAAGAGGAACGCCCTGGCATCCAGGGGGATGGTCCAGTTCTGGCGCAGGTGGTCATCTACCAGTTGGATGAGCTTCGCGTAGGGATGTTCCCGTGAAGAGACATCGGTGTACTCTCCGCGTGGAAGCGTGCCCTGGTCCAGCACAGCTACGATGTTTCCACCTCCGTGGCCGTTGTCGGAATCCCGCTGGAGTGCCAGGCTGGAAGGAAGCCGCTCGCGAACACGTGAAAACAAGGTGTGGGTGCGGCTGTACGCTGCCGGGTCTGTCTTGGCGTCGGGAACCGTGCTGCTCTCTTCCAGGTCGCCTGGGAGCGGCCTATCAGCCATGGCAAGGGCGAGCGCTTCTTCCTGCTCCCGGGTATCAGGGTGCGAGGATGGTGACGTTTTTCTGGCCATCATCTGGCGCGATCGCTCAATGGGGCCGCTGGCAGGGGTCTCCCGGGGGGCGGGCTGCGGCGTGGTGGGCGGGGAGGCATGGGCTGGCTGGCGGGGCTGACTGGGCGGGGATGCTCCCTGGCTCTGGAGACGAAAAGCGATGGGTTTCCATGGCGCCTGGCCCTGGGACCCGGCCGGTGCTTCCCCAGCAGCAGATTCCGGGGATGCGGCAAACTGCTCCACGGCACCTGCCTGAGAACCGCCGGCCACCTGGAACCTGTGCTCGCCCGGCCGTTGGCCCTGAGCCTGAGAGGGATCGGCGGAGCCGCCACTTCGTACTGGCTGGGGAGTGCCGGGTGCTGGTGACGTCGTTGCTGCCCGTTGCTGCGCCCCTGCGGCGCGGTAACAGCATCTCGAAGGGGCAGAGGCGGGAGTTTCGTTGAACTGTGGCGTGCTTCGGGAGACCCATTGGGGCTCGGGCCAACTATTGGCGGGCCTGGCGGCCATTCCAGCCAGGCGCGTTGCCCGGGCGATGCGTTCGTCCAGGGTGAAGTGGTTCCTGATGGCTATCCTGACCGATGCAACAGGTGATTCATCAGCGCCGGCGCCCTCGCCCGTGACGCGCACCCACTCCAGGGTTTCACCGGGTACCTGCCCATCTCTGGAAACCGACCCGGGATCGTCCCGGGATTGCATGTCGGGGCTTTCCGTGTCGGCCGGGGTGACCGGGTCCAACGAGGAGGGAGCCTGTCGCTGGTCGATGACCGAGAATTCCGTCCATGGTTGTTTTGGAGCGACACTCCTTGCGGATACCCCGGCATCGCGAGCTGTTGCCGAAGCCAGGCTGGGGGGAAGTCCGTCTTCGCCAAACGGACTGGTTGTACTACCGGTGGCACCCGGGGGAGTCTCTTCGTTTCGGGAGATGGCTTCCTGCGGGAGCACTTCAGGTGGGACGGTCAACAGGACTGTTTCCAGCAGGCTCTGCTCGCTCCCCGGCAGGGGAGCGCCGCTGAACGGAGCGAAAGACAGCAGCACGCATGTGGCTCCCAAGTGCACCAACGATGAAAGGCCCAGTGCGCGAATCATGCGACGGCGGCTCTGTGCCCGTGATCGCAGGAGCTGATGGCGGATGCTGAACAATATAGGAGTGCCCTGTCGGGATGACAATCTGGGGATTTTGTGGGCTGTCCTCGAAACCCACTCCATGCCGGCTCTACAAAGGCATGGTAGCAGACCAGGTCTTCGCTGAAAAGGCGTCAATTCCTGATGGGAGATCTCAGGCAGGGATTGACCCGGCGAAGGGGTGAACTACAACATTGCCTTGTGGTTGAACCTGCTCAAATCGGGAAAGGTGGGTTCTTCTCCATCAATGAGGCGATAGGTCTGCCAGGAGTTGCTGACCCTCTTGACGTAGCGTCGGGTCTCCCTGAACACGATGTACTCGATGAACTCGTCCGTGGGGCGGCCAGGATGGGCGGACAGCCACTTCCCCACATTGCCCTCGCCGGCGTTGTAGGCGGCCATGGCCATGAAGGGGTTGCCCTTGTATCGCTCCAATAGGTAGGAAAAATAGCGGGCTCCGATGGACAAGTTGAGCAGCGCATCGAAAAGGCGCGAGTTGCTGACCGACACTCCCATCCAACCGGCCACGGTTCTGGCGGTGGCGGGCATGAGATGTGAGAGACCACGAGCGCCCGCGTGGCTCTGCGCCTTTTCGTTGAAGCTGGACTCTTCCCGGACAAGGCCCTGGAAGATCCGGTAGTCGAAGGCGTGGTCCCTGGTGGCCTCCAGCATTTCTTCTTGAAACCACGAGGGATAGGCGAGCTTCAACAGACGCCCCCGGTTCCGTTCCAGTTCTTCCGCAGGATGGTCATCCAGAAAAGAACGCAGCCTGTCCAGGGCCTGGAGTCGTTGCTCTCCTTCCATCATTTGTTCCATGAACACGCCGATGATGCCCGAGTCCATGTCTGTGGATGAGAGTGCCTTCAGCTCCGCCAGGGCTTCGGTCCACAACCCCAGGCGAGCCAGACCCGTCGCGTTCCGTACGGCAGGCATTTGGAATTGCGCCGATGGTATCGCCCACGGAGAAGAGTCCTGGTCCCAGGCTGGCGACGGAAGTGCCTGGAGTGCCGCTGGGTCCAACTCCTGCAAGCGTGCCGCTGCCAGCATGGCGTAGATGCTGGCCGGGTACTCCTGACAAACCTTGAGAAGACGGCGGATCCCCACCAGTCTGGAAGTGGGATCGCCCACCAGCTCCTGGGGATGCTCCCAGTCGGGGTACAGTAGCCATCGGGCGTGCCAATATGCGGCAGCCTGTACCTGGGTGGCGTCCACAGCCAGGGGGATCTCCTGCATGGCCCGTCCCGACCAGTCCAGGGCCCCTTGAGTGTCGCCCGAGTTGTAGGCTCCCCAGGCCAGGCGCCAGAAACCTTCCCCCGCCATGTCTTCGGTGGGGTAGGACTGCACCTGGCGGGTCCAGTCTTCAATGGCTCTGGCGAGGTCGCCTGCTTCCTGCCATGCTATGCCTGCCAGCAGCAAGCCGTCGTCCGCCATGCTGTGCCGTGGGTACAGTTGGGCAAGGCTCTCATAGACCAATGCCGCCTTGCCCCACTGTTTCTTCCGTTCCAGCGCCTTGCCGGCCAGGTACAGGCTCTTGGCTCCTCGGTCCTGATCGATGCCCACACATTCCCGCCCGGCGGGAGTCAAGGTGGCGGCGGCGGCGGTGAGCTGGTTGCGCCTGTACTGCGAGCGCCCAAGTGCATACCATGCCCTGCACGAGTCCAGGTCAGGGCCATCGATCTGTTGCTGAAAGGACTGCACCAGCGAGATGGCTTCCGTGTACCTGCCCATGTTCATGAGCGAGTCGGCCCTCCAGGCCTTGTCGCGCCAACCGGGTCGGTAGCGTGAACCCCTGGCTGCATAGGAAGAGAGATACCCGGATACGGGGCTCCTGTCCGCATGGTCGGGGTAGTGGCCCCAGAGTCGTATCAGCAGGTCATACGATTCATCCGACCCTATGCCGGTCAACGTGGCCATCTCCAGCAGCGCTTCGGGATTGCCGGCGGAGGGATCTGGCCTTTCCAGCAGCTCCTGCAGAACCTGGCGAGATTCGGATGTGCGTCCGGCATCCGCCAGGGCTCGGGCCCGAACCATCATCGCCCGGGGCCAGATGACAGTGGAATCGGAGGTAAGGGATTCCAACTCCTGGACGGCATCCACCGGCCTGCCATCGGCAAGAAGCAGCTCCGCCCTTGTGATCGCCTTGTAGGGCGCGGGCGCAGTTTCGGCACCTGCCAGCGATTCCAGGAGTGGAACAGCGCCAGCGCTGTCGCCCGTGCGAATACGCAGCCAGGCCAACAAAAACGAGTGATCGGCCGCGGCAGGGCTGGGGATGCTGGTGGGGTCCATTGCTTCGATTGCCCTCTCCGCCCTGGCATAGTCACGATTGGCCAAGGCCTTCATGGTCTCATCGTCCAGGGGAAGCACGGGGTCCAGGTAATGTGGGGCCAACATGACAGTCTCGGGCTGGTCACCTTCGAAAAGCCCGGTGTCCTGGTCCTGGGGAAGAGCGCTGGCTCCGGGGCTGTCCAATGTTCCAACGTGCCCATCCAGGGAGGGTATTTCGTGGTCTCCGCCGACAATCGGCGCGCCGTTGCCCGGGGGCAGCGGATCCGGATCATGCCGGGTCCCAGGCGTGGCGGATAGATCGCCGACGACTTGCGACCTGTCCGGGAGTTGGCTGATTCCGTCCCTGGAGCTTGCCGAGGAGACGGGGGGCAGACAGGAGGGAGCTGCGGTCAGTAGACAGAAGGCCAGGAGACTCGTCGGGAAGGATTGGTTGCGATGTAGGGGCATCGATTGCTTGACCGGCGGCTTGAGGGTGATGGAATGGGAGCGTTGGGGGAGGGCGCAGGAAGTGGGATCAGATAATAACAATGATGCAGGCGAGGCATGTGGGCGGAGTACGAAAGGGGCGATGAAGTGGCAGAGCAAGAAAAAACCTGGTCCATTTTCCTGCTGGCTCTGCTTGCGCTCGCAATCCTGCTGGCCTGGCAATCACCCATCCTCTACCCGTTTCGGCTGTTGGTGGTCTTCTTCCACGAGATGGGCCATGCCGCCGTGGCCTTGCTGACAGGGGGCCGGGTGCTGGAAATGAGGCTCTCCCAGGACGAGGGCGGGCAGTTGTTGTCAGTGGGTGGGTGGAGGCTGGCGGTGTTGAATGGGGGATACCTGGGTTCGTTGCTGAGCGGCGTGGCCTTGCTGGTTCTTTCCAGGCGCGGGAACCTGTCACGGGGTCTGACCATTTCGCTTGGGCTCATGATGGTGCTCGTTGCAGTCTCGTTGGTCAGGCCGTTCTTGTCTTTTGGTTTCTTCTACTGCGTCTGTGCCGGGCTGGGAATAACGCTGCTGGGAGTGAAGGCCCCCAGGAGCGTGAGTTGGTTCTTTTGCCGCTCGCTGGGTGTTCTGAGCATAATGTATGCGCTCGTGGATATTCGCGACGATGTCTTGCTTTCCAACGCCGCCCATGTCGTGACCGACGCCACCATGCTCCAGGAAGCCACGGGCTTGCCTTCGGTATTGTGGGGCCTGGGCTGGTCGGTCCTGGGGCTGGCCCTGCTGTGGCTTCTTCGAAAGAGCCTGGTGTAGCAGCTCCCCCCCAGGAGCTTGCGCTCTCGTGCTGGGCGTGTAAGATTGGCCCGTCTGCGGGCGTAGCTCAGTCGGTAGAGTACGAGCTTCCCAAGCTCGGTGTCGCGGGTTCGAATCCCGTCGCCCGCTCCCTGGTTCGTCGCAATCCGCGAACAAACACCCAAACCGGCACGATGGCTCCCTGAGCCGCCGCGCCGGTCTTGTTGATTCGAAGCGCCTTGCCGGTCAGTCCTCCAGGGGGATGGCCTCGAAGCGCTGGAGACCGTCTCGCTCGAGAAGCACCAGGATAGGGCTCTGGGAGTGCGACAATGCCTTCTCCAGGTCATCCACTGTCTGCACCCGGACGCGATTGACTTCCAGGATCACGTCGCCTTTTCTGAGCTTGCCTTCGGCCGGGCTTTCTTCATCTACTTCGGTGACCACCAGGCCACTGGCGCTTCCGCCCCTCTCCATGCCCAGGCCCCTGGCCACCTGTACCTGGATGCCAAGCCTTGCAAGTGTCGACAGGTCCGGCTCGCCAGAGCGTCCACCGGATTCCGGCTCCGCCTGGTAGATTCCCCTGCCCAGGAGGCTTTCATCCGGACGTTCTGCCAGGGTGATGCTCAGGTTCTTCTTGCGGCCCTTGCGGATGAGCGTGAGACGCCCCTTTTCGCCTGGTTTCTTGTCACCCACGGCACGAATGAGGGTTTCGTTGTCGGGGATGGGTTGGCCGTCGAGTTCCGTGATTATGTCACCTGCCTGCAGCCCGGCCTTCTGGGCGGGGGTGTCGGGGTAGACTTCGCGCACCACTGCTCCTTCCCTGCCCTGTACGCCAAGAGCCGTGGCCAGGTCTTCGTCCAACTCCTGGAGGCCCACGCCGATCCATCCGCGGGCCACCTGGCCCGTTGTCTTGAGTTCATCCAGGATGGAAGTGACCATGTCGATGGGCACGGCGAAGCCGATACCCTGCCCGTGCTGGATGATGGCCGTGTTGATACCCACCACCTTGCCAGTGATATCGAACAAGGGACCCCCCGAGTTGCCCGGGTTGATGCTGGCATCGGTCTGGATGAAGTCATCGTATGGACCTGCCCCGATGGATCGGCCCTTTGCGGAGACGATCCCCGCGGTGACCGTGTGTGCCAGGCCGAAGGGGTTTCCTATGGCCACGACCCAGTCACCCACCTTGAGATCCCGTGAGACACCCAGCGCGACGAAGGGAAGATCGTGGTCGGCCTGGATCTTGATGAGGGCCACATCGGTTCGGGAGTCGGTTCCAACCACCCTGGCTTCCAGCTCGGTGTCGTCGGTGAGCTTGACCTGCACTTCGTCGGCGTCTTCCACCACGTGGTTGTTGGTAAGGACATAGCCGTCAGAGGAGATGATGAAACCCGAGCCCTGACCCTCACGCTCGAACTGCTTGGGCAGTTCGAATGGAGCGCCGAAGAAGTGCCGCCAGATGTCCTGGTTCATGGCCTGGTTGTTGACCTGGACTTTTTGCTTGACATAGACGTTCACCACCGCGGGCTGAAGCGCCTCCACCAGGGGAGCAAAACTTCGGGCGGGATTGAAGTCCGCGGGCAACTCGACCTGGGACGATGGAGGAGCCGGGGACTCTGCACGCAGGTTTTCGGCGGCACAGGCCAGCACCGCCCCCACAGCGCCTGCCATCAGGAGAGATGTGATATGGAATTTCTTCATGGCGCTTTCTCCTGTCATGATGTTGTTACTTGGATACCTGTTAATCACAAAGCCGGAACCGGGAACCCCCCGCGCTTTCGTTTACATTCCCCAAATACCTGGAGATATGGTAAAAAAGTGCTGGTGGAGAAGCGTCCGTAGCTCATGGCTTCCATCAGGCCGTTTCCACTCTCCCCAGCCCCCGGAGAAAACAACTCGTTTCCCACGGCGGAAGAACCACAACCATCCGCCCCACAGGAGTCCATCCATGAAAAGATCCGCTCTCCCGTTGGTGGGCCTGATCCTGTTTCCCGGCTGCAACAACGAGTACCTGGAGTTGGAAAACCAGATCCAGGACATCTGGCTGGAGTTCTTCCTGGAGAGAGACACCACCACGGCCGGACAGGCGCTGGGCTACACGGCTGAACTGGTGACCCTGGACGGAGAAAGAATCCCTGTTCAACCATCCCTCACCAGCGACATCGAGGCCTTGCTCCCATACGACGAAGCCAGCATCAGCCCCACTCTCGCCGGAACACACACCCTGACCGTGCTGGTGGACTACCAGGATCAGGACTTCCTCTACGCCACCACCCTGGATGTGGAGCCCGGCGATCCCGCCGGCATCGACCTGCAATTGCAGGACATGGCCATGAACGCGGGCGAAACAATCACCTGGACCGTCTCGCTGTGGGATACCTACGGTAATGCCCTGGATTCCAGCATGGCCACGGTGAGCACCGACAGCACGGCGCTGGAACTGGGTGATGGCACGGTGACCGGAACCCAACCCGGTTTCTACTCGCTGTTGGCACAGGCCAGCTCCCAGGACTCCCCCGAGCCGGTGGTCGTGAGCGACAACGAAGACCTGGTGATCTACGCCAGCTCACCGGCGAGCATCTCACTGGAACTCTCGGATACGGAGTTGGAGGTCAACGAAACCACGAGCGCCACGGTCACCGTGCTGGATGCCTACGGCAACGAGTGTGACGACGACTGGTACCTGGAAGTCCAGGCCGATGCCGGTGCCGATCCTTCCAGCGTTACCATTTCATACAACAACCTGACCTTCTGGCAGGAAGGGATCTTCACGGTGTTGGCAAAGGTCCAGGACCAGGATGGCAATATCCTGTCTGATTCCGTGGGCCCCCTGCTCATCGACTCCACCGGTCCTCTCCTGGACATCCAGGAACCAACCCGGGGAGACTGGTCCACCAGCACGACGGGTCCCGTGACCGGCACGGTCTCCGACCAGTGGTCCGGTGTAGTAGATCTCACGGTCAACGGCCAGGAAGTCCCGATAGCCGGTGACGGCAGCTTCTCCACCACCATCGACCACGATTTCGGCGTCACGACAGTGGAAACAGTTGCTATCGACGGCGATTCCAACACCACGTCCGACACCAGGGCCCTCCTGTCCGACTCCTTCCTCTCCTACGGTTCGGGTCTGGCCAACGGCATCGTTGCCCGGATCAACGAAGATGGCCTGAACACCCTCGAATCCCTGGCCGAAGGGCTCATCTCCGACACCGACCTGGATTCCCTCATCCCAAATCCAGTCTACGACGAGTACTCCGAAGACTGCATCGACGTCTGGTTCGACGAGTGGTGCTTCACTTGGTACTCCATCGAACTCTACGTGGAAAACCCCAGCATCGGCGACGTGGTGATGGACCTGGATCCCAGGACCGGCTACATCCACGCCACGTTCACGGTGTACGATACTTCCCTGGACTTCTCGGCCGACGGAGTCGTGGCCGAAATAGGCGCATCCGGCTCCGGCTGGGTCACAGCCGATTCCATCACCGCCACCATGGACCTGAGCCCCAATGTTTCCGGTGGGCAGCTCTACTTCACGGTCTCAGGGGTGAGCGTGAGCACATCGGGTTTCGACTTCTACCTGGATAGCTGGATCTACGATGTCCTGGACTTCTTCGGTCTCGACGACGACGTGGACGATCTGATCAAGGGCTACATGGAAGACGCCATCGTGTCCGCCGTGGAAAGCGAGGTTCCCGCCGCCCTGGAAGACGCCCTCCAGGGTCTTGAGCTTTCCAGTACCCTTGACCTCATGGAAAACACCTACTCCATCACCGCGCAACCCTACGACATAGAAGTCGACAGCTCCGGCCTCTCCCTCTCCCTCCAGAGCTGGTTCACGACCGACTCCTGGGAAAGCAGCCATACGGGGCTGGGATCCCTCTACGGAGCCTACAGCGTGCCCAGCTTTGCCTCCACACCCGGCATGATCCTGTCCATGTCCTTGGATTTCCTCAACCAGGCGCTCTATGCCTTCTGGGGCGGCGGGATCCTGGACATGCAGATGTCCGGCGAAGAAATGGGCCTGGATGTCTCGGACCTGGAAATGTTCTTCTCCGACATCACGGAGCTGAACATCAGCACCGAGGCATTGCTCCCGCCCGTGGTCCTGCCGGGAACCGGCTCGTCACTCCTGGATCTTCAGGCAGGTGATCTGCTCATCACCATCTACGGCGGTCCAGCAGAAGAGGGCAACGAGATGCTCCAGGCCTACGTGACCATCTTCGGCGGGTTGGACGTGAACATTTCAGGCTCCAGCCTGCTGCCGGTCCTGGGCGACGTGGACGTCGTATTCGACGTGGTCTACCCCGAGGGCAACAGCGTGGCCGCCACCGACACCGAAGCCTTCCTCCAGGCGATGGTGCCTCTCTTCCTGCCGGTGCTCACCGACGCCCTGGCCGAGATCCCCATCCCGGAGATCAGCGGATTCACGCTGACCAACATGGATGTGTCCCTGGACGGGGCCGACAACGGCTACCTGGACCTGGCCGGTGATCTACTGGTGGAGTAGCTGCAATCCAGCCCTGCGGCTTGTTTTCCGAGTTTCGAGGCCGTTCCTGCGACGGGAGCACCTTCCGGCTGGGAACTCAGTAGTTCCCAGCCGGAAAAGGCGGACCGAGCCGGGGCGAGTCGCTTTCGAGCCAGGTGCGTCCGCGCAACCCGCCGGAATAGCAGCGCTATTTCAAGTGGTTGCGCGGATGTGCCTGGCGAAGGAATGGGCC